>JACKBU010000040.1 GCA_020634395.1 Ardenticatenaceae bacterium
GCCGCCATCGAACAGGCCCACGCCGAAGGCACCACCGACGAATTCATCCTGCCGGTAGCCATCGACAGCGACCAGGACACGGCCGTGCAGCCTGGCGATGTCATCGTCTTCTACAACTTCCGCGCCGACCGGATGCGCCAGATCGTCACCACCTTCGCCTTCCCCGATTTTGACGGCTTCGCCCGCGACTACATCGCCGACCTGACGCTCATCACCATGACCAATTACGACAACACCTTCCCCGTCAATGTCTTGTTCCCAGACGTGGAATTGGTCAACGTGCTGGCCGAAGTGGTCAGCAAGGCCGGTTTGCAGCAGTTCCACGCCGCCGAGACCGAAAAATACGCCCACGTCACCTACTTCTTCAACGGCGGCGCGGAAACGCCCTTCGCCAACGAAGAGCGCCACCTGGAACCCTCGCCCAAAGTGCCCACCTACGACTTGCAGCCGGAAATGAGCGCCTACCTGCTCACCGATGCCGTCCTCCAGCGCATCGCCGAACACGACGATGACTTCATCCTGGTGAACTTTGCCAACCCGGACATGGTGGGGCACACTGGCGTGCTGGAAGCGGCCATCAAAGCGGTGGAAACGGTGGACGAATGCGCCAACAAGCTGGCCGAAGCCATCGTTGCCAAGGGCGGCGTGGCCCTCATCACCGCCGATCACGGCAACTGCGACCGCATGATCGACGAGTTCACCGGCAACCCCCACACCTTCCACACCACGCAGCCGGTCGCCTTCTTCGTCATCGGCTACGATGGCTATATCAACCTGAAACCGCGCGGCAAACTGGCCGACGTGGCCCCCACGGTGCTGGAGTTGATGGGTCTGGCCCAGCCCGCCGAAATGACCGGCGTGAGCCTGCTGGAGTTTACGGGCAAGTAAAAAAGGAATGGTCCAATCTCCCAGATTGGACCATTCTGACTATTCTGAGGTGTAGATGTCTGGAAAGTTAACAAAAGAAGAGGTTTTGCGGCGATTGCGGGCGGAACGGCCGTATCTGGCGCAAAAATTCGGCGTCACCAAGCTGGCGCTTTACGGTTCGTTTGCCAGGGATGCCCAAACTGAAAAGAGTGACGTCGACGTGTTGGTTGCGCTGACACGGCCGTTGGGTTTGGAGTTCATTGCCCTTAGCTACTACCTGGAAGATGTGGTCGGGCGGCCGGTGGACCTGACGACATTTGACGCTTTGGACGAAGGCCTGAAAAAAGAGAGACACAGACATATTGCGGCCGACGTGCACAGGAGCATGATTTATGTCTGAGCGCCGTGACAAAGATTTTTTGCTCGACATTCAGGAAGCCGTCGAGCGAATCATTCGCTATACGGCCGGTCTGTCTCATGACCAGTTTCTGCGCGATACCAAAACCCAAGATGCCGTCGTGCGCAATTTGGAAGTTATTGGTGAAGCGACAAAAAATCTTTCTGAAGCTTTTGTGCAAGCCCATCCGCAAATTCCCTGGCGCAATCTGGCTGGGCTACGCGATAAGCTGATTCATCATTATTTTGGGATAAGCTGGGGAATTGTCTGGACCATTATTTCTGAACAATTACCGGAATTATTGGTGCAGATTGACCGCATAGTTCAAGAGACAAAGTGGGACGATTGATGGATCACGTTGCGCCCAACGGCACGAATTTCCTGGCGTTTGTGCAGGAATCGGTACAGTTTTTGGGCGGCCAGACGGTGGTGGACTATTACGCCGAGCCGCTGCCTTCGCCGACGGATGAACGGCTGGACGGCATGGTGAAGCGGCTGATGACGGCCACGGCCGTGCAGCGTACATCCTTCCACACGGCCGTTACCGATACCCAGCGGGCCTTGTTTGGCATTTACGGCCACCGGGCGGCCACGCTGGCCGTGCGCGCCGGCGATTCGGACCAACTCCTGCGCGGGCTGGTGGGGGCGGCCATCGCCAATTACACCATCCCCGACCGGCGCAACGTGGAAGTGGCTCTGGCTGTGTATTACCACTGCGCGCGTAAACTGGGCCTCAACACTGTGGATCTGTTTGACGCGGCGGAAGCCTTGGCCGGTGGCGAAATTGCCGGAGAGCTGGCCCGCTACGGCCGTCGTTCCGATGTGACCTTGCGCAAATTCGGCTGATGGAACCAGTTCCCCTTTTTTAAGCTTTTGTTTCATTGCAGGGCTTGACAAGCATGATTTTGCCATGCTAGACTGCTGGCACTATGTTGACCAAACACGATTATTTTGTTATCGCCTTAGCCGAAATGACCATTTGCAGCCCTCAGGGCTGGCTGATGGCTCACGCCGCGTGTTTGGAAAAACGTAGGGAGAGGATGGAGTAGGCGATAACAGCTCTCCGAGGAGAAGGAGTTTTTTCGAAGGCGCGGTGATACACACCGCGCCTTTTTGGTTTTTAGAGAGGGGAGTCAGGAGATTGTGTGAATGAATCATTACTCTCCAGTGTCTAGTCTCCTAAAAGTAGGTGGATGATGAGTGATGTTGTTGTAAATGTAAACGGGTTGGCGAAGACGTTTCAGGTGAAGCAAAAGGCAGCCGGGCTGCGAGGCAGTGTACGCTCTTTGTGGCGGCAGAACACGCGGGAGGTAACGGCCGTTTCCGACATCTCCTTCGCGCTGCAAAAAGGAGAAATGCTGGCCTTCATCGGTCCCAACGGCGCGGGCAAATCCACCACCATCAAGATGCTCACCGGCATCTTGTATCCCAGCGCCGGTCAGGCCTCGGTTCTGGGTTTTACGCCCTGGAAAGACCGGCGCAAGCTCGGGTATCACATCGGCTCGGTGTTTGGGCAGAAGCCGCAGCTCTGGTACCACCTGCCGCCGGAAGATACTTTCCGTCTGTTCGCCCGCATTTACGAACTGGACATGGCCGAGTTCCAGAAGCGGCGCGACTTTCTGGTGGAATCATTCCAGATTGCGGACTTGCTGCAAACGCCGGTGCGTAAACTCAGCCTGGGGCAGCGCATGAAGTGCGAGATCGCCGCCTCGCTGCTGCACCGGCCGCGCATCATTTTCCTCGATGAGCCGACGATTGGCCTGGACGTGGTCGCCAAGCAGCAAATCCGCGAGGCCATCCGCTACCTGAATGAGCAGGAGCAGACGACCATCTTCCTGACCAGCCACGACGCAGGCGACATTGAGAGCCTGTGCAAACGGGTGGTGATTATCAATCACGGCCGTCTCATCTATGACAATTCGACTTCTGCCCTCAAACGGCAGTATTTGCGCCGCAAAATCATCGACGTGCGCTTTGCCGAGCCGTTGACCGAGCCGTTTGCCCTGCCCTGCGTGGAAACGCTGAAACAAGGCACACATGGTCTGAAGCTGGAGTTCGACGGCCGTGACGTTCCCGTGGAAACCGTGGTGCAGCAGGTGATGGCGACCAAACCGACGCAGGACATCACCATCGCCGACCCGCCGCTGGAGGAAATCATTCGGGAGATTTACAAGAAGTGATGCGTGATGCGTGAATCGTCACGCATCACGCATCAAATAAAGGATGCACGATGCTCCTTCAACTTCGCCGCACAACAACCAAATACACCGCCATCACCATGACCAATCTGCAAAACCAGTTGGCCTATGTGTGGGAAGCGTTGAACCGGGCCGTTTTTATTGTGCTGATCATGTTTGTGTTTGTGCAGTTATGGACGGCCGTTTACGAGACCCAGGGCGCCACGGAAATCGCCGGACTCAGTTTGCAGGCTACCATCTGGTACTTTCTCATCGCCGAGGTGATGGAATTGGGCAAAATCCGCCATGACGAGCGTATCAGCGAAGAGGTAAAGGACGGTTCGGTGGCCTATACGCTGACACGGCCGTACAACTACCTGGCCTATCACTTCTTTAATGGGCTGGGGGAAACGGCCGTCAAAATGACCCTCATCTTTCTGCTGGGCCTGCCTCTGGTGGTCTATTACGCTGGCTGGCCCACAGTTGCTCCGGGCCAACTGCTGCCGGTCCTGCTGGTGGGCGCGCTGGCCATGTTGTTGGATTTTTTCGCCTTCAGCATCATTGGCCTGCTGGCCTTTGTAACCGAAGACACCTTCTCCTTCCGGCTAATTTACCAGAAGTTTGTCTTCATCCTGGGCGGGTTGATGCTGCCGCTGGACTTTTTGCCCGGCTGGCTGCAACCGCTGGCCCGCGTCCTGCCCTTCAACCTGACCACCTACGCCCCGGCGAAGCTCTTTGTTGCTTTTTCCTGGGCCCAGTTCTGGCAAATACTGGGGCTGCAGATCCTCTGGTTAACTATTTTTGGCCTGATCTTGCTGCGCCAATACCGTTGGGCAACGAAACAACTCGTGGTAAACGGCGGCTGAAAACAGGGGATAGTGGGTGGTTGATAGTTGTCAGTTCACTGTCAACTATCAACGCCCAACTAACAACTAAAACATGATGAAACGGATACAAGCTGAACTTTCTTTCCTCCGCGCCCTCATCGGCGTGAATCTGGCTTCGGCGATGGAGTACCGGGCCAGTTTTATCTCGCAGATCGTCGGGATGTTCATCAACAACGGCATCTACTTTGTCTTCTGGATTATCTTCTTCAATCAGTTTGGCACAGTGCGCGGCTACAACATGGACGAGATTTTCTTGCTGTTTGCCATCGTTACGCTGGGCTATGGGCTGGGCTTTATGTTTGCCGGCAATACGCGGCAGTACATGGCCTATCTGGTGGCCCAGGGGCGGCTCGATTATTACCTGGTCTTTCCGCGCAATTTGCTGCTGCACGTTATATTTTCCAAGATGATCGTTTCCACGGTGGGCGACGTGGCCTTTGGCCTGATTGCTTACAGTTTTACCGGCCGTTTTACGCTGGTGGAGATGGGCTTGTTTTTGCTCACGGCCGTTTTCGCGGCCATCATCTTCGTGGGCTATTCAGTCATCACCGGGTCGCTGGCCTTTTACATGGGCAACGCCCAATATGCCAGCCAGCAGGTCACCAACGCCATGCTGACTTTTTCGCTGTATCCCAATTCGCTCTTCAGCGGCGCCTCGCGGATGATGCTTTACACGGTGATTCCGGCGGCCTTTGTGGGGGCTGTGCCCGTAGACATCGTGCGCTACCATGACGGCCGTCTCTTGCTGCTGCTGGCGGGCACGGCCGTGCTCATCTGGCTGCTGGCCCTGGCCCTGTTCTACTACGGCCTGCGCCGCTACGAATCCGGCAGCGCCATCAACGTCAACGTGTAGGTTGGGCCTGATTTGCTGCTGGCTGCCCATGACTGGTAAAAGAACACGGCCGTTTGCTGATGCAGACGGCCGTGTTCCGCTTTACCCACCTGCCTGCTTGTCAACGTAAGCTACGAACAGCAGGTGCGCAAGTCGACCAGACGCTCGATCACCGGGGTAATTTGTGCTTCCACTTCCTCTTCACCCAGCCCGGTTACCTTGAACGTCACCAGCTTGTTCTTCGGATCTTCCCCGTCGAACATGCCAAAAGCAATGAACGATCCGCCTGCCTCCGAAATGACGTGTGTCAGGCGGTCTAGCTCGCCTTGAGTGTCGGGGACCAGCGCCGTTACCCGTACACCGGGGTCGCGTGCCCCCATCAACTCCTGAAAAATCTTGAACAGGTCCGTTTCGGTGATCAGGCCCACCAGTTCGTCGCCTTTCATCACCGGCAGGCCGCCGATCTTATTATCTACCATGATGCGCGCCGCTTCTTCGATGGGCGTATTCTCCTGCACTGTCAGCACCTTTTTGGTCATTACTTCTTCGACCCGCAGCTTGGAAAGCAGGTAGTTGATTTCCCACACCGACAGTGACGTGGCGTCGGATGGCCCGGCATCGAGCAAATCTTTATCCGATACAATGCCCACCAGCTTGCCGTTATCTATTACCGGCATGCGGCGGATTTTGTTTTGTTTCATTGTCGCCATGGCGTCCATGATGCGCCGCGACGGCTCCACGGTGATCACCGGCGTCGACATACGTCCTCTAACAAGCATTTCTACCTCCTGAATCCTCTGTTTTCGCCATACCCCAGCCTGGTGGAGCAGGGTGGAATACCCGGCTGCCAGGCTTCAGTCCCAATGTTGCTAATGTCCCAAATATGCCGAGCGTACGTGCTCATTTTCGGCCAAATCCTGGCTGGGACCGGCAATCTCCACCTGCCCCTGGGCCAGCACGTAGCCGTAATCGCTGACGGCCAGGGCCATTTGTACGTTTTGTTCCACCAGGATCATCGTCAGGCCGGCATTTTTGAGGCGGATCAGGCTTTGGAAGAGATCCAGAACCAGCACCGGGGCCAGCCCGAGCGATAATTCGTCGATCATCAATACCACAGGTTCGGCCATGATGCCGCGGGCCACGGCCAGCATTTGCTGCTCGCCGCCGCTCATTGTGCCGGATTTTTGCGCCCGTCGTTCTTTGAGCCGGGGAAACATTTCGTAAACAAATTCCAGGTTCTGTTTGACGTTGGCGCGGGCGCGTTTGGGCGAGGCGCCCATTTCCAGGTTTTCTTCCACCGACATGTCGGTGAAAAGCTGGCGGCCTTCGGGGACCAGAACCACGCCCATTTCTGCTTTGGCGTGGGCCGGCAGGCTGCTAATGTCCTGGCCCTGGAAGATGACGGAACCCTGCCACGGTTTGATCGAGCCCATGATGGTGCGCATGAGCGTCGTTTTGCCTGCCCCATTGGCGCCGACCAGGGAAGTCAGTCGTCCGTCTTCGATATCCAGATTGGCGCCCCACAAAATTTGCACTTCTCCATATCCGGAGGTGACATCTTTGATTTCTAAAATTGCCATGATTGCATCCTTTGTAGTCCAGCGCTCAGGTTGATTCTTGGCTGCGGGCCTGGTCGCGCATGAGGCGGAGGGCCAGGTCGGGGTCGCCGAGGTAAGCTTCGATGACTTGGGGATCGTTGGCGACTACCTGGGGTGTGCCTTCGGCGATTTGACGGCCGTAATCCAGCACCACCAGCCGATCACTCACACTCATCACCGCTTTCATCACGTGCTCGATCATGATGATCGTCACGCCCTGGTCGCGGATGTTGCGCACAATCTCCACCATGTGGCCGATCTCCGACGGGTTCAGGCCGGCCAGCACTTCGTCCAGCAGCAGCAGATACGGCCGTGCCGCCAGCGCCCGCGCCATCTCCAACCGTTTTTTCTGCCCGACGTTCAGACTGCCGGCCAACTGGTCGCGGCGGCCGTCCAGGCCGACAAACTTCAGCACCTCATCGGCGATGCGGCCGGCGGCGGTGAGACCATTGCCTTCGCGGCCAAAGCAGCTGCCCACGATGACGTTTTCACGCACGGTAAGCTCGTTTAACGGCCGTACGATTTGATGCGTCCGCGCCATGCCGGCCTTCGCCATGTCATAGGGTTTGTGGCCGGTCACTTCCTGGCCGCGGAAAATCACCCGTCCTTCGGTGGGCGTGTACACGCCGCTGATACAATTGAACAACGTCGTTTTCCCCGCGCCGTTCGGCCCAATCAGCCCCAAAATCTGGCCTTCAGGCAGGTCAAACGTCACGTCCGACAAAGCCCGCAGCCCGCCAAAGTTCTTGCTCACGCCTTCCAGCTGTAAAATCATTGCAATATCCTCCGCAGCACCGGGAAGCGGTTCCGCAGCCAGCCCACAACACCGGCCGGCACAAACAGGACGATGACCAGCAGCAGCACGCCGGCCACGGCCAGTTGGATGTTTTTGAACAGGGGGCTGGTCAACAGGTAGCCGCGCAGGCTTTGGTAGCCAATGCCGCCCAGAATGGGCCCCAACACGGTCCCCTGGCCGCCCAGCATCACCATCACAATCATTTCAATGGAGAAGTTAAGGCGGAAAGCCGGCACCGGCTCGATGCTGCCGTTTTTGAAGAAGAACAGCACTCCCAGGATGCCGGGGAAGATCGCCGATAACACGTAGGCCCACGTTTTGGCCGAGGGCGCGACCACGCCCATTACTTCGGCGGCGTCTTCATCTTCGCGGATAGCCAGCAGGCCGAGGCCAAACTTGGACATCCGCACAAAGTAGCTGACCAGGATGACGATAAACGTGATAGCCGCCAGGATGTAAAACGTCATGCGCAAGGCCTGGGCCGCGCCACCGTAATCCCGGTAGACCTGGAAGTTCAATGTCATGCCGACCGGGCCGCCAAACGGCTCAAAGTTATTGATGAAAGCGCGCATGGCTTCGTTGACGCCGATGGTGGCCAGGGCAAAATAGCCGCCGCGCAGGCGCAGGATGGCTTTGCCAAGGAGGAAGGCCAGCAATCCGGCAGCCAGGCCGCCCATTGCCATGGCCGGCCACAGCGACCAGCCCTGTACGGCCATCAGGTAAAAGCCGACGTAGCCGCCCAGGCCAAAGAAGACGACATGGCCAAAGCTGACGTAGCCGGTATAGCCGAGCAAGATGTTCAGACTGGAGGCCAGGGCGATGGAAAGCATGATGGTAAAAATAGATTCGCGGGTGATGTCTTTGCCGGTGACGGTGGGCCAGATGGTCAGCAGGGCGATGATGATCAGGGGAAGAATGAGGCCAACGTACGCACCGGCATTTTGCGAAAGGGCTTCTCTCCAGCTAACTTTCGGAGCAGAACCAACGACGGAAGAATCTTGTGGGCTGTTCATGATTTTTTCGCTCCAAATAGCCCTTGTGGACGGACCAGCAGAATGAGAACGAAGAGGCCAAATTCCAGCACCGGCACCCAGGTGGCGGGCATGAAGGTGGGAATGATGCCTTCCAACACGCCCAAGATCAGGCCGCCGAATAAAGCGCCAATGGGGTTGCCTAAACCGCCCAACACGCCAATGACGAAGCTTTTTAGCTCATAGGTGCCGCCGGCCAGGATGGTGAAGGGGAACAGGGTGGAGATGAGACCACCGGCCAGCGCCGCCAACATGGTGCCGATGCCAAAACTGAGGGCCAGGATGCGCACGGAAGGTACGCCCATCAGTTCGGCGGCGCTGCGGTTGTTGGCGACCGCGCGAATATACCGGCCGGAACGGGTGCGGTGCAGATAGAGGTACAGACCGGCAGTGATTAACACTGAGAGTACGGCGGCGACGATGCGGGTAACGGGGATGGTGGCGTTGCCGATGGTGACGCTGCCCAGGCTGTAATCGACGTTGCGCGGGGAGGCAGTGAAAACGGCCGTGCCCAGCCCCGTAATGATCATCGCCACGGCAAACGTCGCCAGCAGGGTCGATAAATGCGGCGCATCGATCACCCTGTTTACGGCCACAAAATAGATCACAATGCCCAGCAGCAGACCGAATAACGCCACAAAAATTAACGCGATGTAAGGGTTCATTCCCAGGAAGGTAAACAGCAGATAGACGCCGAACATGCCCAGGGAGATGATCGGGCCGTGGGAAAGGTTAATCACGTTCATCACACCCCAGATGAGTGTGAGGCCCATGGCGGCCAGGCCGTAAACAAATCCCAGCATCAGGCCGTCGAGGATGGAGGTGAATAAGAAGTCCATAGAATTCTCCAGGTGGGGATGGCGAGGCTAGAGAGGGGTTCGAGTGGGGATGTTACAGGAGCTGTAGGGGCCAGACGGCCGTTCTTCTTTGCTGGCGGAATATGAAACCCGGGTGATCCGCCGCTCCTGCTTTGTAGAACCCCTCTCTAGTCGCTCGCCGGGGGTAGAGACGTGTGAATGGGCTGCTGGACGGCCGTTAACCAACGGCCGTCCAGCACCAACCAACCTTTAGGGCATGGGATAAATCGTGTCGGCCGTCGCGCCTTCCAGCGGCCAGACCACTTCTTTCACTAGGTTGCCATCGGCATCCTTCTGCCATTGGATGTAAACCATCGAGTGGCCGGTTTGCAGGCCGTGCGCCTCGGCGGACGTATCGAACTGGATGTGGCCGAAGAAGGTTTGCAGATTCATGGCGTCCAGAGCCTGCTGCACGGCGGCCGGGTCCGTGGAACCGGCGTCGCGGATGGCTTTCTCCAGAATCAGACCGGCTGCATAACCGCCGGCGGCGTGGTAAGAAGGTTCCGCACCGTCAAACTTGGCTTCGTAACTCTGCACAAACTCTTCGCCCAGCGGACCATACCAATCTAACCCGGCGGCAGAAGCCGAATCCGGCGTAAAGGCAGCCTGCGGTTCCCACTGGCTTGGCCCAACCACGCCCACGGCCGCGTCACCCAGGTCAGCAAAGTCTGGTTCCGGCGGGGCCACCAGCAGAGCAAAGAAGCCCACATCCACATTCTTCTCATTCAACTGCCGCGTAAAGGTGCTGCCGTCCTGGAAGTGGCCGCCGCCCATAATCGCATCGGGTTGGGAATCCTGAATCTTGTTGATAAAGGGTCCAAAATCGGTGGTTTCCGGGTCGTAGCCTTCCATCAGAACGACGTTATAGCCTTTGCCTTCGGCATACTGCCGGGCGGCTTCTACAACGTCGGTGGAAAACTTGCTGTTCTCGTACACAAAAGCCACATTTTTGGCCTCAGGGTCTACGCTCTCCAACATATCAACCGCGCCGGTTAGATAACGCGAAGCAGGCGTGTAAGCCTGATAAACCAGCGTCAGACCTTGCTGGTAAGTGTCATCGGAAGCGGCGCCGGTGGTGATCATGACTTTGCCGTACTGCTCGGAGATGACGGCGGCGGCGGCTGTCAGGCCGCTGGAGTAGGGACTGATGAGGAAGTTGGCTTCGTCTTCGGTCGCCAGCCGGGTATAAAGCTCCTGCACGCGATCGGTATTGCTCTCGTCGTCGTAAGAAACAAAATCGACCATCACTTTGGAACCGTCGGCCAATTCAATGCCGCCGGCTTCATTAACCGTATCTTTCCACAGGTTCAGGCCATTGACCTGCCCGGTGGACGGAACGTTCTGGTTGCCGGTTTGGGAGGCAGTGAAGCCGATGATGATGGTTTGAGCGGCCGTTTCCGCCGCGGGCGGGGCGGTCGCTTCGGCGGGTTGTTCGGCCGTTGTTTCGCCGGGCTGCGCCGCTGCTGCCGGCGCAGTCGGCTCGGCGGAGCCGCCGCAGGCAGCCAGCGCCAAAACCAAAATCAACAAAAAGGACCAAAAGAATGTGCGTTTCATGCGTTTTCTCCTCTTCTAAAGAAAATAGGTCGCCGGTGGGAGCAGGGAAAGGTCCGCTTTCCGGCGCAGATCCGTTGGCGTGGGCGCCACAGGCAGCGCCCGTTTGCATGCAGCCTAGTGTACGGATGGCGCACAAAAATCGAATAAAGATAAAGGCGCGAATATAAAAAAAGTATAAAAACCGGGGCGATTATTTGGATAGTTTGCTGTAGGAGGGGGGTTTAGGCGTTTGGGTGTTCAGGTGGGGCGGTGTTCAGGGGTTAGCAGCCGGGGAGATTTCTCTCAGCCGTAGGTAGAAAACGTGTAGCCGATGCCCCGCTCGGTGAGCAGGTAGCGGGGCTGCGCGGGGTCTGGCTCAATCTTTTGGCGCAGACGGCCGATGTAAACGCGCAGGTATTCAGTCTCCTGGCCGTATTCCGGACCCCAAATATGGCGCAGAATGCTCTGATGAGGCAGCACTTTGCCTTCGTTCTCCATGAAGTAAACCAGCAGGCTGAACTCGGTGGGGGTCAGGTCCAGCGGCTGTTGGTCCAGGGTGATGACGTGACGCTCCAGATCGGCCGTCAGAGGGCCGCGCACCAGGCGGTCGGCGGCCGACGGCCGTTCCAAACGCTGCGCCCGCCGCAATACAGCCTGGACCCGGGCCAGAAGCTCGCCGACGCCAAAAGGTTTCGTCAGGTAGTCGTCGGCGCCCTGGTTCAGCGCCTCGATTTTGTCCTGCTCCTCGCCCATAGCAGACAGCACGATGATGGGTGTCAGGGCATTCTGGCGCACTCGCCGAATCGTTTCCAGGCCATTCATATACGGCATCATCAAATCCAAAATAAGCAAATCCACAGCATTAGATTCAAACAGGGCCAGCGCTTCCAGGCCGTTGGCGGCCGTTAACGCCTGGTAGCCGCGCACTTCCAGGTTGCGCTTCACAAAATCACGCAGCGACTTTTCATCATCAACGACCAGGACAGTGAGTTTGTTGGGGTACATGGTTTCTCGCTATGATTTACACGGCCGTTACCCGTCCGACAGCGCTGTGAACTCCGGGACAGCCGCATCGGGTCTCGTCTCCAACGGTAAGGAGAAGGCCAGACACGCGCCGCGCTGGCTGTCGGCCACCCAGATGCTGCCGCCATGCAGCCGGACGAAGCCGCGGGCGATGGAAAGACCCAGACCCACGCCGGAGGCGCTGCGGGTCAGGCCATTTTCGATGCGATAAAAGCTGTTGAAGACCCGGTCGGCGAAGTGGGGGTCGATCCCCGGCCCTTCGTCGCGCACAGAAACGACCAGGCGGGCAGGCTCCACCACGGCCGTCAGCCAGATATGCCCCGTTTCCCCGCCATACTTGGCCGCATTCTCGATCAAATTGCGCAGCACCGCCTCGATACGGCGCGGATCGGCATAAATAGGCGGCAAATCGGGCGGCAGGTCCACAACCAGCCGCTTGCCGGGCTGCGGATGGGCGTGCAGCGCGGCCTGGGCTACCAATTCGCCCAAATCGCAGGCAATACGGTTCACCGTCAGGTTGCCGGCTTCCAGCCGCGACATATCCAGCAAATCATTCACCAGATTATTCAGGTGATCGGACTCCTGGGAAATAATCTCTAAAAACTCTCGCTGGCTGACGGCATCCCACTGCACATCGTCGGCCAGCAGGGTAGAAGCGTAGCCTTTGATGGCCGCCAACGGCGTGCGCAGTTCATGCGACACGGTAGCAATCAGGCTGGACTTCATGCGGTCCAGTTCCTGCCGCTGGGTAATATCCTGCAAGATGCGCCCGCGCCCCAGCGGCAGTCCTTGCGAATCGGTCACCTCGAAGACTTTGAGGCGCAGGATGATGGTACGCTCCGGATAGGCCAGGGTAAGGGTGGCTTTGTGGGGACCGGCGGGCTGCAAGGCGGAGGAAACGGCCGTCTCCGCTTCCTGGGCGTTCGGCGCGCGCGCCAGCAGCCGGGCCATCACATCCACCACCGGAGCCTGCTGGATTTGTTCCGGCGGCTGCCCCGTTAACTCGGCGATGCGGCGGTTGGCATAAATCACCCGCCCTTCCAGGTTCTCCAGGATCAATCCATCTTGCATCGACTGGATCAACGCTTCCAGGCGGCGCGTTTGTTCTTGCAGGCGCATGTCGCTGCGGGCAAACAGGGCCGCATTTTCGATGGCCATCGCCGCCTGGGTAGCAAAACTGGAAAGTAAATTGGCCTCGCGGTGCGAAAACTCGTGCGGGTCCGGCCGAAAAACGAGCAGCGCCGCCGGAGGCGCGTGCTGGGTGCTGAGCGGCACGGCCATCACCGACCGATACCCGGCGCGGCGGGCGCGGTCACGGTGGGTCTTGAAGGAAGGATTGGTCTCCGTGTCGCTGATCTGGATGGGCTGGCCGCTGCGAATGGTGCGCATGGTGATGGAACTGGGATCGCTGGGGTTGATAACAGCCTGCTCGATGTACCAGCCGGGCAAATTGCGGCTGGCACGCACGCGGAAGATGTTGCGCTCGCTGTCGTGGGCAAAGATGGCGCTCATATTCACGTCTAACAGCCGTTCCACCTGGGCTAAAATGTTATCCAGCACCGTGGCCGAATCCAGGCTGGAGACAACCGCCTGCCCCGTCTCCAATAAAGTAGAAAGCTCGTTCAGGCGGGCTTCAATCGCCTGCTGCATTTCGGTCATACTGCGCGTCAGCAGGCCCATCTGGTCCGGACGGCTGGTCAGCGCCGCCAGATTACTGCGGTGATTCTCGTTGAAAGCGTCTTCCAGGCCCACGGTTTGGCTAAAATAGGCCAGGCGCTCGATGGGACGCAGCACGCGCTCGGAAAAAATGAGCCAGAAAATAATGCCGCCAAAAAGAAAGACGCCGATAGCCAGCAGTGCGCCGCGGCGGAAGATGCTGGGCGAAGCGAAAGCCACGGCCGTTGGCCGGCTGACCACCACACCCCATCCGGCGTTGGGGATGGGCACGTAGCTGTAAAGCATTTCCTCGCCGTCCGGGCCGGAATCGACAAGGTTGCCCGTGGCATTGTTCAGCACGGCCGTAATCACCTGCGGCATGGTCCGGGTGGCGTCGCTCAGCATCAGGCGGGCGTCGGTGTGGGCGATAATCAGCCCGGCGTCGTCGACAATGAGAATGCTCAGGCCTTCCTGCGAAGGATACTCGCCGGCAATGCTGCTCAACGTCTGGCTAAGGGTTTCCAGCCGCAGATTGGTGCCGACGACGCCCAGAAAACGGCCGTCCGCGTCACGCAGGGGCATGACGGCCGTAGCCACCGCCTGGTTGGTGGTCGGCGACACGCGGCCCTTAGAAAGAATCGGCCCGTCGGCCGTCAGAGCGCGCTGGAAGTAGTCGCGAAAGGAAAAATCCGTGCCTACGGTGGAGTTAGGCTCGATAGGATAATGGAAACGCATGATGCCGTTCTCGTCCAGCCGGTAGGCCAGGTTCACATCGCGCCGCGCATCCAGCAGCGTGTGGAAGACAGCGCCCATACCGGCCGGATCGCCGGAGAGGACGGCCGGATAAGCAGAGAGGTTGGCTACGGCCGTCAGCGCATTGCCGGTAAAACTGCTCGTCTCCTGGGCAATAGCCCGCGCCAGGGCCAGGTCGGCAGCTTGCACGTCAGCTTGCAAACGTTGATTGGCGTAATTTTCAAACAGGAGGGTAGACAGGACAACCAGGCCCACAAAGATGAGATAGAGGGCGAGGACTTGTAAACCAAGATCGCGGCGGAGGCGGAGGGAGCGCATCCTCAATTCTTCCGGTGTGTTAAGCGGCAGCAGCGCAGGCAGCAGTGAACAGTTGGTGGGCGACTATGTTGCCTGATTCGCCGGATAAATGCAAATTTTGCGTGGGGGGAACAAAGGGCGGGGGAAATTAAGTTTTAGGGACTTCGGGGGAGGGGGCGTATAGTGTGAGGCGTGCTGCGTAACCAGATAGAGGGCACGCAGCACGCATCGCGCTTTATGAACGCTTAACTATCGTAACTCTTAACCAGCCTGAAATAATAGGCCACGATTCCTAAAATAGAAGTCAGCAGCGCGGCCGCTACCAGCCAGCCTTTATTCCGGCTCAGCCACGATTTTTGCTCAATCAGGGCCTTTTTCTTTTCACTGTACGTTTGCAAAAAATCGTTCAGGCGGCGTTCTGCCTCCTGCCGGGAGTAACCATAGCGTTCCTGCAAGATACCTAAAAAGCGGTCGCGCTTACCGGCAATCTGCATCAGATCATCATCGGTAAGCTCGCCCCAGCGCTCGCGCAAAGCGCCTTGCAGCTGCTGCCATTTACCGCCCAGAACATCCTGGTCCAGTTCATCCAATGCATTGAGCGGGGGATTTATTACAGTCATCGTTTTCACCTCTCCATCACATAAGCCACCCAGGGCTAATCTGTACACTTACCAACTGCGGAACAGAAACCTGAAAGATTATGTGTCTAGTTGATTATTCAGATAAAACATTTTTGGCGCATCGTTGGCCTGAGCCAACAAAACAAGCCACAAAACTCACGTATTACTACCCTTTTACTATAAAGGAAGGCCGGGCAGACAGCGATATACCTCTATATAGAAACGGGTTACAAATTACGACATATTGTGCCCGATATAAACGGCCGTTATCCCCTTCACCCTCGTTGCGGCCGCCAATTTACCAGAAAACACGCTGCCAGAACGACTTAAAAGGCATAAACAGCCATAAAGTAAGCTTTAGCAACGGCAAAGTAAGCTTTAGCAACGACTAAGGAGCCTTTAGCAACGACTAAGGAGGCTTTAGCAACGACTAAGGAGGCTTTAGCAACGACTAAGGAGGCTTTAGCAACGACTAAGGAGGCTTTAGCAACGACTAAGGAGGCTTTAGCAACGACTAAGGAGGCTTTAGCAACGACTAAGGAGCCTTTAGCAACGACTAAGGAGCCTTTAGGAACGACTAAGGAGGCTTTAGCAACGACTAAGGAGGCTTTAGGAACGACTGAGGAGGCACTAACTTACAAAGAATAGAGCCTCGGCGTAACTTTTCCCCCTGCCGGGGCGGACGGGACGTCCGCGCTCCCATTTAGGAAGGAGAGACGGCCGTTCACGGCCGTCTCCTAATAAGGCAGCGTGGGGAAAAACTGCGGCGCACGCCGCACCTGCGTCGCCTGCTCGAAGGCATACGCCAGCTTAAGCAGCACCGGCTCCTGAAACGCCCCGCCAATGAAGGAAATACCCACCGGCAGGCCGCGCACAAAGCCCGCCGGAACCGTCACGCTCGGATATCCGGCTACAGCCGCCGGCGAAGAACTGCCGCCGCCGTAATGGTCACCGTTCACCCAATCTGTAAGCCAGGCCGGGCCGCCGGTAGGGGCGATGATAGCGTCCAGATGATGGTTGTTCAGCACTTTGTCGATGCCTTCCTGGCGCGCCTGTTTATGGTTGGCCGCCAGCGCTTCCAGGTAGGCGTCGTCGGTTAGCGGCCCCTTTTCTTGCGCTGCCAGCATGCGCTCCTGGGCAAAATACGGCATCACCGTGTCCGCGTGGGCGTCGTTAAAGGCGATCAGGTCGGCCAGGTTTTTCATCGGCGCGTCCGGGCCAAGTGTGGCCAGATATGCGGCCATGTCGGCCTTAAATTCATAAAGCAGCACCGTTACTTCCGATTCGCCAAACCCATCCAGCGAATCCAGGTCGGCCGGATCGATTATTTCCGCGCCGCCGGCCTTCATCGCGGCGATGGCCTGCTCCATCACAGCGTCGACGTCCGGGTGAAAGCCGAAGAAATTGCGGGCCACGCCGATGCGCGCCCCTTGCAGGCCGTTCCTGTCTAAAAATTGGGTGTAGTCGGTCTGGGCGTGGTCGGTCGAAACGGCCGTGGCCGGGTCCCGCGGGTCTATGCCCGTCAGCGCTCCCAAAACAAGGGCCGCATCCGTCACCGTGCGGGCCATCGGCCCGGCTGTATCCTGGCTGTGGGCGATAGGAATGACGCCGGAACGGCTGACAAGGCCTATCGTGGGTTTTATCCCCACGATGCCGTTGGCGTGCGACGGGCAAATAATAGAGCCATCCGTTTCTGTGCCAATGGCTGCCGCGCAAAAGTTCGCGGAAACAGCCACCGCCGAACCGGAACTGGAGCCGCAGGGATTGCGGTCCAGGGCGTAGGGATTGTGCGTCTGTCCGCCGCGGCTGCTCCAGCCGGAAGACGAGCGGCTGGAGCGGAAATTAGCCCACTCGCTGAGGTTGGCTTTCCCCAGAACAATCGCCCCGGCTGCGCGCAGCTGCGCCACCAGAAATGCGTCCTGCGGCGCGATTGAACCGGCCAGCGCCAGCGATCCGGCGGTGGTTTGCATCTTGTCGGCGGTGTCGATGTTATCTTTGAGGATGATGGGGATGCCATGCAGCGGGCCGCGCGGTCCCTGGGCGGCCCGCTCCGCGTCCAGCTCGTCGGCGATAGATAGAGCGTCGGGGTTGAGTTCGACAATGGCGTTGACCTGCGGATCTAGTTGGCGGATACGCGCCTGGTACTGCTCGACGAGTTCATGAGCGGTGAAACGGCCGTCTGCCATGCCCTTTTGCAGCTCCGGGATGGTGGCTTCGAGAAATTTAAAGTCGGTCATGGATGAAATCCTCTTGTGATATCAGACTGCCAGGGGCAGCACAACCCTTACCTGTGTGCCGCGGCCGGGTTGGCTGGTGATTTCGATACGGCCGTTGTGCAAACTGGCGATACTTTGAGCAATTGTGAGCCCCAGACCGATGCCCGGCACATTGGATTGGCTCGCTCCCTGTCCCCGATAGAAGCGCTCGAATAAATGGGGCAGGTCTTCAGAGTAAATGCCGATGCCCGTGTCTTCGATTTGCAGGTTCGCTGTGTTTTGTATCAGGTCTATCCTGGTTTGCAGCTGTATTTCGCCGTGTAAAGTATAGTTCAGCGCGTTTTCCAGCAGGTTGGTAATCATTTCTTGCAGCTGCTTAAAGCTTCCTTGAACGGGCAGCGCGTCCGTTTGGGGCATAAATTTGAGTTGGAGCTGCTGCTCGTGGGCCGCAGGTTGATACTTTTCCACGACTTTATCAATCACCTCGTTGAGATCCAGACGCGCCCAGATCATGTTGGATTCATCTAGCTGAGAAAGCCGTAGAATCCCTTCAACCAGTTCCCTCAGCCTGGCTATCTGGCGATCCAGAATTTTCAGGTAGCGGGGAAGTTTCTCTGCCGGGCTTCTATTGATCAGATCGAGATAGAGAACGAGGTTTGCCAGCGGCGTACGCAGTTCGTGTGAGATGTCATCAATGAATTTTGACTTAAGCCGGTCTAATTCTTGTAATTGATGATAAGCCTGGAGCAGTTCCTGGGTGCGTTCCGCAACGCGCACTTCGAGTTCATCGGCGTGCTGATGGATTTCTTCATACAGCTGGGCCTTGGCCAGCGCCAGAGAAAGATGCCCGACTACTTGTTCGGCCTGGCGGATTTCGTCCGGCGTGAAAGGATGGGGGTGCAGGAAAATGACAAAGGCTGCCCCCAGCTTTTGCGTGCCGGCGATGAGAGGGAGGGCCAATATCGAGTGGCTGGGGAACAGGACGGCCGTGTGCATGTGGGCGTAGGGTGATTTATTCACCTGATCGAGAACCAGAGCCTGGCCGGAATCTAAAACGGCCGTGGTGATTGTTTGTTGACGGCCGTCTGGTTCTGTCAGGGGATATTCTTCGGCCAGGCTGCGGCTGACGGCGCCGGGAACGGCCGTTTGTTTCTCCTCATCCCACAGCGTAATGGTGCAGCCATCGGCGCCGTATAATTCCCCCAGCCGGTCGGCCAAAATTTGCAGCATCGTGCGATAGTCCGGCGTTTCCAAAGCCGCTGTGGAGATTTCATTCAGCCAGGCCAAAAAATGTTCATGGGCGCGCAGCGATTCTTCGGCTTTTTTGCGCGCCGTCGTGTCCCGCAAGGAGGCCAGATAGGCCGATTCCCGCTGCCATTCGACGTCCACCACCCGCATTTCGGCCACTTTAAGGTCGCCCGCGACCACAATATCAATCTCGGTCGTTTCATTGGCGACAACCGGATAGCCAAACATAGCCCCGGTGAGGGTTGCCCGGTTCCGCGCAAAAAGTGTTTCCGCCGCCGGATTTGCATAGCGAATGACACCCTCTCCGTTAACAATGACGATGCCGTCGGCATTGGCCTCGATTATTTTGCGAAAGCGATATTCGCTGGCCCGTAATGTTTTATCATCCATAGCGGCTTGTAGCAGATAAGTTAGCGGCCCTGCTGGTCCTGAAACAGCGTGCTGATGCGGTCCATTTCATTGGGAGGAATGCTGACGGGATTACCAACCAATATGCCCGTGATATTTTTGAATGCTTTGCCGATGTGCATGCCACGGCCGTCAATCGTAAATTCACGGATTTCTTTATCGTGCATCGAGCCGCGCATCTTCAGCACCGTCAGGCCGCGGCGCATTTCGCCGTACATCTCCACGTAACGCAGCATGATAATCGAATCGGTGACGGTGGAAATGTGGGCCTCGGTGACCGACGTGCCGCCCATCAGCGAAGGCGTGGTGGAGGTAAACAGTCCGGCCGTTTCTTTGTGCTTGATAAAAGACGTCAGGCCGATGACAAATTCACGGAAGCCTCTGACCGTGGCTACCCGTTCCAGGGCCGAAAGGCTGTCGACGGCCACCCGATTGGGCGCAAAGCGTTCGATTTCCGTTTTCATGTTGATGAGGTGATCTTCTGGGCCGGCCACTTCCGGGTAGCGGCAGATGAGCTTTAGCGTGCCCTCTTCCTCCATTTTACGAAAATCGACGCCCCAGCCGGTGGCGTTGCGGAAGAGTTGTTCGCGGCTTTCTTCAAAGGCAAACAGCAGGCAGCGTTCGCCAATGGCCGCGCCCCCGGCGATAAACTCGGTGACGGTGAGCGTTTTGCCGGTCCCGGTAGCGCCGGAAACCAGGATGATGGAATCGCGAAAGAAGCCGCCGCCGCACATTTTGTCCAGCTCTGCGTTGCCGGAGGTGATGCGGATGTCGGACGAGCTTTGTTTCAGTTCGATGGCGGAGAGGGGGATGATGGCAATGCCGGAACCGGGCATGATGGTGAAGGGGAATTCCCCTTTCTGGTGGGCCGTGCCGCGAAACTTGAGGATTTCGATGGTGCGCCGGCGTTTTTCGTCTTCGAGGGCGTTGCGCAGGATGATGACGTTGTCGGCGACGAATTCTTCCACGCCGTAGCGGGCGATTTCGCCGTATTCTTGCACTCGTTCGGCGGTGAGCACGGCCGTTACCCCCATCTTCTTCAGTGCCGAGGCAATGCGGAATAATTCACTGCGCACCGAGATGTATTCGGTTAACTGCGTAAAAATCGCCCCCAGCGAATCGACGGCGACGCGTTTGGCCCCGGTTTTGTGTACCGCGTGTTCAATCCGCGCCAGCAAAGCACCCAGATCATAGCTGCCGGCAAAGATCGTGTCCTCGGCCAACTGTGGGGAAGCATCGACAAAGGCCCATAGGCCCTCGTCTTCCCACTTCTGGATGTCCCAGCCGAAGCTCACCATATTCTGGCGGATGTCGTTGGGCGACTCTTCAAAGGTGACAAAAACGCCGGGTTCGCCTGATTTTTCGATGCCGGCGCTTAAGAACTGCACGGCAAATACCGTTTTGGCACTGCCGGCGGTGCCGGAAATCAGGGTGGTTCGGCCCTGGGGTAGGCCGCCATTGGTAATATCATCGAAGCCGGGGATGCCGGTTTTTAGTTTGATAATGGGGGCAGTTGTGTTTTTACTCATCCTTTAGAGTTCCTTTGGGCAGAGGGAATACACTGTTGATTTGCAGATCGAGACCGATAAAGACTTTTTCTGTGTCGGACAAATCACCAATAATTCGTCTGAGGGGCGGCGGGGTTACTTTGATGAGTGTGGGGGTGGCCAGAATTTTTTCTTCTTCGGCCAGTTCGGGGTGTTCCAGCACGTCGATGATGGTGAGGTCGTAACGGCCGTTTAACATTTCCTGGCATGTCTGGTACAAGTTTTCAATGGCGCGCCTGGATCGGGGAGTCTGGCCGGTGATGTACAGTTTAAGCTGATATATTGCTGACATGACTCTCAATCCTCCCTTGTTGTGGTTTTATTTGGTGTAGCTTCCTGGCCCGGCGATTTGCCCTGCCAGACGTTCAGGTAATAGCTGCGGTAATAGGCTGTCAGATGGCCCATCAATTCTAAGAGTAACAACCGGCCTTCTTCAAAATAAACGTTGGCCCTGGGATAAGGAATGCCTTTAACTTTGGCGGTAAGCGCGCGGCTGTGTAACTGCACAACGTCGTGGGGACTGGCGCTGTAGCTGCCCAGTTTTTCCGCCAGCCGGCGCAACTTCGCCGAGAGATCGTTTTCAACCCGATACATTCGGGCCTCTAAAGCTTTTTCTAAGAGTACTTCGTATTCTTGGGTGAGGCCGGCGAAAAATTCAGGCGCACTTTCGGCCAACGAGAGCAGATTGTAGGCGCGTGCGGTAACGGCCGATGGTTTGGATTGAGAGTAATTTTCCAGGGACTGTAGTTCCCGTTCTAGTTCGGCCTGGCGGCGGGTTAGTTCGGTCGTCAACTGGCGTAGTTCTGTTTCGACTCGTTGGCGTTCCAAAATCTCTTCGCGTAAATGCTGATTGGCCTGCAGCAGTTCGGCCGTGCGTGTTTCCACTTCCAGTTCCAGACGATCGCGGGCCTCGCGCACGGCCGTTTCCAGGGCTTTTTGGGCGGTAATGTCGCGGATAAAAACGGCCGTTACCGCTCCCTGGACGCTTTGCCAGGGCGCCAGGCTCACCAGAATGTCTATTTCGCGTCCGCTTTTGTGCCGGGCTATCAGATCCAGGTTCAGCCCCATGGGTCGGGGCCAGGGGCGGCTGAAGTAGTGGGCCACATGCTCGCGGTGCGGTCCACGGAAACGCTCCGGCAGCAGCAAATCCAGAGCCTTTCCCTCCAGATCGGCTGACGCATAGCCAAATAGCTGGGTGGCAGTGGCGTTCGCAGCCAGAATGATTCCCTGGCTGTTCACCACCAAAGCGGCGTCGGGTACAGAAGCCAGCAGTTCCTGGCATTCAGTTCGGGAGAGATGAGGTTGAGCCGGGGCGTTGTTCATTGTTTCTTGGGCAAGCTATGACAAATGAGATGTAGATATTTGCGCAAGCAAGACGGCCGTCAGCAAAGACAAAAATTGATCGGGAATACCACGTGATTCAACTTATTGAACCGCAAAACAGCGGGCTTAGCAAGGGGCCAGGGGAGTTTTGAGGTTAATGTTTGCTAAGTAATCGGCCGATCTGCAGCTTTGGCCCGCCAGATGCGCCATTCGGTAAGGCATGGGACGCGGATAAGCGCCGATCAAGTGACTAAAAATCCGCATCTCCTTTTAAGAGAGCCGTTGGTTAAAAAAAGAAACGGCCGTTTTCCGCAGGGAACGGCCGTTTCTCCACCTGCCTGCTCAACAGGTCAGATTATTTGGCCTGCTCCAGCGCCTCGTACACTCGCGGCGGTGTCAAGGGGATGCGCCGCACGCGCACGCCTGTCGCATCAAAAATCGCGTTCGCCAGCGCCGGGGCCACGCCATCCTTGGGGATTTCGGCGATGGCCTTCGCCCCAAACGGGCCGGTCGGCTCGTTGGTTTGCACCAAAATGGCCTTCAGCCAGGGCATCTCGTCGGCGCGGTAGATGTGGTACGGGCCGAACTCGTCGTTGATCAGGTTGCCGCTGGCGTCGTAGGCCATCTCTTCGCAGTGGCCGTAGCCCAGCGCCTGCGTCATGCCGCCTTCCACCTGCCCGCTGGCCGTCAGCGGATTAATCGGCACGCCGGCATCCACCGCCATGACCAGCTTGGTCACCGTCACCTGCCCGGTTTCGGTGTCCACCTCCACCTCGGCAAACTGCCCGGCGAAAGGCGGCGGCGAGGCGGCGCTGACGTAGCTGGCGTTGGCCATAATCTGACGCTGGTCGGCCTGGTGCAGGCTGTGCAGGGCGACGGCTTCCAGGGTGACGGAACGGCCGTCCGGCGCAATCGCCAGTTTATCCGCCAACCGAATCTCGTCCCAACTGTCCAGTTCCAGCATCAGGGCCGCCCGCTCGCGGATCTGGTCGGCTACTTTTTCGGCGGCGCGTTTAACGGCCGTGCCCGAAATATACGTCGTGGAGCTGGCATACGCGCCCACGTCAAACGGCGTCATGTCCGTATCGCTGGAATACATCAAAATGTCGGCCAGCGGCACGCCCAACACCTCGGCGGCCATCTGCGCCAGCACTGTGTCCGACCCTGTGCCCAAATCGGTGGCCCCGACCAGCACGTTAAATGAGCCGTCGTCGTTCATTTTGATCGACGCGCCGCCCATGTCCAGGCCGGGAATGGCCGTGCCGTGCATGCACATCGCCGCGCCCAGGCCGCGCCGCAGGTGGGGCTTGCCGGGCACTTCGTGCCAGCCCGGCTCAAACTTGCGCTCCCATTCGATGGCCTTCATGCCCTGGGCAAAGCATTCATTCAGCCCGCACGATTCAATCGTCGGCACATCGGTGACCGTTTCCTTTTCGCCTTCGCCCAGCAGCGGGGCAATGGGCATGGGATCGCCGGCCTGCACCCAGTTTTTGCGCCGGAATTCGATGGGGTCCATCCCCAACTCGTGGGCGATTTCGTCCATGTGGACTTCCAGGCCAAACAGCGCCTGCGGCGCACCGTAGCCGCGATACGCGCCGGGCACGGGCAAATTGGTGTAAGCGACGATACAGTCGAACTGGCGGTTGGGGCAGTTGTAGCTGCTCAGGCCGCGCAGCCCGGTGACGGTTTGCACGGTCAGCCCGTGCGTGCCGTACGCGCCGGTGTTGGCGACGACGCTGAATTTCTGGCTGCGCAGCGTACCGTCTTTCATCACGCCTGTTTTCCAGGTGATGGTTTGCGGATGGCGCGTGCGGCTGCTGCGAAATTCTTCGCTGCGGGTCAGTTCCAGGCGTACCGGGCGGCCCGTTTTGATAGTCAGATGCCCGACAATGTCCTCAATCAACATCTCCTGCTTCACACCAAAGCCGCCGCCGATGCGCGGCTTGATCACGCGGATGCGGCGCACGGGCAGCCCCAGCAGCGGCGCGACCATGCGCCGGGCGTGGAAGGGCACCTGCGTGCTGGTGCGGATGACCAGCCGCTCGTCGCTGTCCCACCAGCTTATGGCGATGTGCGGCTCGATTGGCGCTTGCTGTACCTGATGGACGTAGTAGTGGCGCTCGAAGACGTAATCGGATTCGGCGAAGCCCTGTTCCACGTCACCCAACTGCGCTTCGATGTGGTGGACGATGTTGCGGCTGGCGTCGTGGATGTCGGCGGTGTCGGCCTCATCGTGAATGATGGGCGCGCCGGGTTGGATGGCTTCGTTTTCGTCGAAAACGGCCGGTAAGACTTCGTAATCGACCTTGATCAGCTTCAGCGCCTGCTCGGCAATCGCCAGCGTGTCGGCAGCCACGGCCGCTACGCGGTCGCCCACGTAGCGCACTTTGTTGTCGAAGCTGACCTGATCGTGCGGCGGCGGGTTGGGGTAGCTTTGCCCGCCGGAAGCGTATTTCACGCGCTCCACGTTTTTGTAGTGGATGACGGCGCGCACGCCGGGCAGGGCTGTGGCTTCGCTGTCGTCGATGTCCAGGATGCGGGCGTGGGCGTGCGGACTGACGAGCAGCTTGGCGTACAACATGCCGCGCATGTCGATGTCGTCGACGAAGGCGGGGTTGCCTTTGGCCAGCTTGACGGCGTCGACTTTGGTTTCGGGTTTGCCGACAACGGCCGTTTCCGGCACGCCAGAGGTAAGTTTAATATCTACCTGTGGTTTGGTGAGGATTTCGGATTTCGGATTTCGGATTTCGGAGGAGCCGCCGGAGAAGTCGGGGGTGTCGTCCGACCCATCGGCGGGGGGCATTTCGGCGAAGTAGGTGGCGTCGACGATTTGCGGCCCTTCGTAGGGCGGCACGTCTTCGCCGCGCAGGTAGGCGGCGGCGCGCAGCACAGCCTCCACCGGCTTCACGTAGCCGGTTTCGCGGCAAAGGATGCCGCTGAGCGCTTCGCGGGCGTCGGCTTCGGTGGGATTGGGGTTCTGTTCCAGCAGCGCTTTCGTCGCCAGAATCATAGCCGGGGTGGAGTAGCCGGACTGGATAGCGCCGGTTTCCATGAAGGCTTTCTGGATGGGGTGCAAATCGCCGACGGCGTGGGTCAGCCCTTCGACGGTTTCAATAGAGTGGCCGACGGCCTGGCCGACGAGCATGACGTCGCTGTTGACGAGACGGCCGTCTACCAGCACGGCTGCCGCGCCGGTCTGCCCATCGCTGCTGCCAAAGCGCACGGAGAAGTAACCAGCCTGCCGCAAAGCGTGCATGAGGGTGTCGGTGGGGGAGGTGTTGAGGGTCTGTTGTTTGCCGTTGATAGTGAGTGAGATGTCCATGAGGCTCTCCTTGTGGTTGGGTAGATGGAAATAGTTGGTTGGCCTAATGGTATCCTATTTTGCAGAGCGCGGGCAATAGCTTGGATTGGTGCGCATCAGTATCTAATTTGTTTTGTGAAGGTGGGTGAGTGATCGGGGGAATATTGGTTTGTGATTACTGATTCCCGCACGAGAAAAACAAAAAAGCCGCTGCAACTTTTTAGGGGCGCAGGCGGCTTTTTGTTTAGCTGAGGGACCTGGATTCGAACCAGGAACGACGGAGTCAGAGTCCGCTGTTTTGCCGTTAAACTATCCCTCAAGGAATGGCGTGCATTGTACCAAAAGGAACAAGGGGCGGCAAATGGTTTCTAGGCGTGACTGGATTGTATCTTCGGCGCTTAGCTTCTACTCGCCGGCCGCCGCCTGCTGCTCGCTTTCCAGCACTTGTAACACCTGGTTCAGGCGGGCCACAGTGCGCGTGCGGCCTAACGCCAGCATCGATTCAAAAACCGGCGGCGAAACCTGCTGCCCGGTGACGGCCAGGCGCAGTTTGCCGAGGAACGGGCCGGCTTTGCCGCTGGTGGTTACACTTTCGCCAATGGCGGTCACGCGCTGGCTGATGGTTTCCAGGTCGTAGACCGGTGTGGACTGCACAAAGTCGCGTACCTGGGAGTAACCGGCAACGGCCGTGTCCAGCGGCAGCTGCTTGTGGGTCAGGTCAACGGCCGTCAGGCTGAACGTCTCGTCGTCGGCAAAGAGGAAGTGCAGAAAGTCGGCGGCTTCTGTCAGACGCTTCAGGCGTACGCGCATGGCCGGGACGACGGCCAGCAGCGCGTCGATGTTGACTTCATAGCCGGCTGCCTCCAGGAAGGGTTTAATGGCTTTGGCCAGGTCCAGCGGGTCCATCTGCTGAATGTGCTGGCCGTTGATCCAGTCCAGCTTGGCATAGGGCAGGCTGGTGGGCGAGGGGTTGACATCACGCAAATCGAAACGGGGCGTGACCTCATCGATGGTGAATATTTCCTGGTCGTCACCGGAAGACCAGCCGACATTGGCGATGAAGTTATCCACCGCCTGGGGCAAATAGCCTTGTTCCTCAAACTCTTCCACGCGGACCAGGACCTGCCACTGGCCGTCGACGAAGGATTGGGTGCGTTTGCTGAGCTTGCCTTTGCCGCTGGGGTTCAGGATAACGGGCATGTGGGCGTAATACGGCCGTTCCCAGCCAAATGCCTGCCACAACTGGAAGTGCAGCGGGGCGGTGCTCAACCACTCGTCGCCGCGGGTGATATGGCTGATCTTCATAAAATGGTCGTCGATGACGTGGGCCAGGTGGTAGGTGGGCAGACCGTTGGATTTCAGCAAGACGTAATCCGTAAGCTGGCTGTTTTCAAATGTCACCGCGCCGCGAATCATGTCTTCCACCACCGTCACGCCGGTCAGCGGCATCTTAAAGCGCACAACGTAGGGTTTGCCCTGCGCTTCCAGTTCAGCCACTTTTTCGGCCGGATAATCGCGGTAGCGGCGATCATAACCGGACATGTCGCCTTTCGCCTGGAGGGCCACACGCATCTCTTCCAGCTCCTCCGGCGTGGCAAAACATTTGTAAGCGTAGCCGTTCTCCACCAGCCAGTGGGCCCACTCCTGATACAGCGGAGCGCGTTCGGTTTGCACGTAAGGGCCATAAGGGCCGCCCACGTCCGGACCTTCATCCCAGTTGATGCCTAGCCAGCGCATGGAAGCCATAATGTTATCCACCGCGCCGGGGACCTCCCGTTTTTGGTCCGTATCTTCGATACGCAGGATGAACTGCCCGCCAAAGCGCCGGGCAAACATCCAGCCGAACAGGGCTGTGCGCGCCCCACCGATGTGTAAATAGCCCGTGGGGCTGGGGGCAAAGCGTAGTCTAACAGTCATGGTAAATATTCACTCACCTTTTGGAGTTTTCAGCAGGGGAGTATACAGGATTTGATAGGTGGGGGGTAGTAGGGAGCGGGCGTCAGCTTACAGCTATAAGCTCCCAACCAACAGCTGAGATTAGCCGAAGTCTTGTTTGCGGTGGCGCATGAGGACGGACTGCACCACGCCGATGGCGATGAACAACGTTACCAGAGAGGAGCCGCCGTAGCTGACAAAGGGCAGCGTGAGGCCGGTGACGGGCAGGATGCGCACGTTCATGCCCACGCTGACGATGGTCTGGAAGAAAAGGATGGCGGCAATGCCGGCCGTCATGTACTTGCCGGCCGGATCAGGCGAGAGTTGGGAGACGCGCAGAATGCGCAGCAAAATAAAGCCCATCAAGAACAAGACCGGCAGCGCGCCAAACATCAGTCCCATTTCTTCAGTGAGCATGGAGAAGATGAAGTCGGTGTGCTGTACGCGCAGGAAGCCGAGCTGGCTCTGGGTGCCTTGCAGGTAGCCTTTGCCCCACAGCCCACCGGAGCCGACGCTGATTTCGGCCTGATCGACGTTAAAAACCGACTCGGGATCGGCGGCTTCCGGGTTGATAAAGGTGGTAATGCGGTCTTTCTGGTAAGGAGCCAGATTGGGGTAGACGATAACGGCCGTTGATATGCCCAACACCGCCAAAATGATAAAGTGCGACAGCGGCAGGCCGGCCAGCCAGATCATCACAAACCAGATGACCATGAAAAGAATAGACATGCCCAGGTCAGGCTGCAGGAAGATCAGGCCAATCGGCAGACCGACGTACAGCAGGGTGATGATGGTATTGGAAAAGCGGTTCATGAGGTGCTGCCGCCCGGCCAAAAACTGGGCAAAGGTGATAGCCAGGAAAATACGGCCAAACTCAGAGGGCTGGATTTCGATAAAGCCCAGGCTGATCCAGCGGCGGGCGTCGTTGTTGATCTGGCCGCCGACCACCACAAAGACGAGCGCGGCCACAAACGCGCCGTAAATATACCAGTGGGAGGAAGTGAGGAAACGATAGTCGATGGCGGCGACGATGAGCATGACGACAAAGCCGATAATCGCCCACTGCAGCTGCAGCTGGGGGTGCTGCTGCAAGGCGGGCGCGCCGGTGACGGCGCTGCGGATCATCAAAACGCCGTATGCTGTAAGCAGCAATACGGCGGCTGTCAGCCAGATGTCGAAATGACGCCAGGTGGAGCGGTTAAAACTCATAACCGGGCATTGTAATCAGATTGGAGGGGGATGGCGAGGGGAAACGGCCGTTTCCCAGCAACTGTTCATGTTGGCAGTCAGAGACTGTATAGGGCCTGTTGTAAGAAGCCGGAGACTGGCAGATAGGCCAATCTCCGGCTCAGGTGCGGGAACGGCCGTTGGCAACCAGCGGAATCTCCGCCACCAGACAGCTTTCCCGCCCCTCCTGAGTCAGGTTGACTTCGACGTGTTCCGTGTCGATAGCCAGCCTTTTTGCTATCACCTCGATAATGTCGTCTTTAATCTGGTCCAACACACCAGGGGAGACGTCACTGCGATCATGGATCAAAACCATTTGTAAACGCTGCTTGGCGACGGCGCCGCTTTTTTCTTTTTGACCAAAAAATCGGTTGATCCAACTCATTGTACTACCTCCT
>JACKBU010000041.1 GCA_020634395.1 Ardenticatenaceae bacterium
TCACCGATCGGCAACCTGCATTGCTTGGGGAGCGCCGTTAGCGCTACCCAAGGCGTATTCTGTTGAACGGTCCCGGGTGATCACTTCAATAGCTGGCTCTTTTTTTAACCAACTTGCTAGAGTAGCAGAGGTACGGTCTTCCAAGAGGTCAACCACTCGATGCCTTTCTAAATCGACTAAAATTGTTCCATAAGTGACTCTTTTCCGCATAGCCCAATCATCGACGCCCAGAACACGAACTGGGCTGGTTGTGTATTGACTGACTTCCGACGCAGCAACCGCAACAGTGTGTCAGTGCTGCTCATCATCCTTAGATGTGGGGACAATCTTGCCGCAGCTATCCCTCCTAATGCTTGGCTAAGGTGATAAAGGCTGTTGATTAGTCGTTCTGTGCGGCGCGCATATCGAGCAAGAAATTGAGGTAATTGCTCTGCAAACGTCTGCCGCCGGCAAAGAGGGTTTAGGCAGCGAAAGCGCCGAACGCTCAATCAAAGCTTGACTGGGGTAGCCCCTTATCAGTCTTGCGAGTGATGGCAGGAATAGAAAGGCTCCAGCCAAAACCAAATGGACCGTTGCCGACACCTGAGTCGTAAGCAAGCGCTAGCTGGGGGCCAAAGCCGGCACGGCCCGGGCTGCTGGCAAGGGGCACCGACAGAGAGCCTGCGCCGGTGACCGGATTGGCGGTAAACTTCTCACCCATGCCACGGATAGCCCCCCGCCCTTTGGTAAGCTCACGGCAGGTCGTGTATAAGGGGCTTGGCTCAGGTGTAGTGTCAGTAACCTTATCGTCGAACTGAGATGAAGCACGCGGTTTGGTTAGTGCGTCTGGCAAGAGCATCTCCTTGATTTCATTTCCTTTTCTTCTCCTGATAGCAACTGATTAGAATATGCCTGGACCAGGTGTCAGCACGTTATCAGGGTCAAAGCGATGCTTGGCAATTACAAGTTTTCCCCAGACTGGTTGGAAATGTCGTTTCCAATCTTGTTTTGACAGCGTGATGGCGCTGATCGTGTAATGCTTGCTGCCCAGCTGGCGAGCACGCTCGAAAAGTTCCCGGTTACTGGTCAGCATCCTGTCAACTACGACCGGGTCATCGGGTGCACTGCGCAAGATGTCGAAGAGGAAAAAGATTTCCTCGTCTGGGACACAGAGGAACGGCTGCTTGAACTTCTGGCTTTTGAGGGGGAAAAACAGAATAGGGAAGTCCGGCCCCAGATCATCGGGCGTTAAGGTAGCAAAAACATTCAGCGCATATTCGTCGATCTGGGAATCGGGAACAAACATGTCAAACCAGGGATGGGGCAGCGTGAAGCGGCCATTGGCTTTCAGTGCCTCAATTTCCGCTTCAACCCGGTTGGCGAAATCAAAAAACGGCAGGTCTGTCAACTGCTCTGCCCCATGGACAAAACTCAATCCTTCCAACAGCCTGGCATTGGACGGTGCGGTTGGCGGCGAAAAATATCGGGCAGCCTCGATGAAGAACACCCACTGGCCGTCAGGGCCCGGTAAGACGTAACCCACGACATGGTCAAACCGCCCGTCGGCAATGAGCAGGCGTTCGTCGTGTAGCATGGTTGGTAAATCGGCATAAAACAGTAGACAGAGCCGGGTATGCGTCTCGGCCGGGACCAACCTTAGGGTCGCCCGGACAATGAGCGCGCACTGGCCCAATCCTGCCAGGGCCGCCTCGAACAAATCCGGATTTTGAGAGGGTGAACAGATCTCCAGCTGGCCTGCACCAGTTACAACTTGCAACTCAAGCACATTATCAACCTGGGCCCCGAAACGATAGCCACTGCCGCCAATGCCGCCCACCGACAGCGTCCCCCCGACGGAAAGTCCGAGATAGCCAGTGAGGACAGGCGGCATGAGATTGTGGGCCAAGGTCGCAAGCAGCAGCGTTTTCCACGTTACGCCCGCGCCGACTTCAACGCGATCACTGGAGATAAGCGGCGGTGCATTGAGTGTACTCATGTCAACAACAATGCCTGCTGCAACCTGGGACTGGCCAAAGGTGGTGTGTCCCTGGCCGCGCGCCCCGATCTTAAGCCGGTGTTGCCGGGCAAACTGCACCATGTGGATGATATCGTTAATCGAACCCGGCTTGAGTACGGCCGCCGGATGGCGATGAATGATATGGCCCACATCGTCGGCGAATGCGGTTAGCAACGCCGGATCGATGAACAGCTGTCCGTCTAAGTGTGGTAGTTCTGTACTCTTTTTTGTCGAAAGCACAGGGATCCATGTCTTTGTTTGAGGATCGAATCCAGATACCGTTCCGGCAATCTCACTCTTGAAAGACGACTTGCTCGTGTCTTGCTTGTTCATGAATGATCTCCATTGCTAGGTCAGGCGTACGGGTTTCCCGGTCCGGCCAGAGGCGATGACGGCATCTAAAATTTGTAACGTTTTACGGCCGTCTTCAACCGTAATCGGCGGCTGACGATTGTGCCGAATCGCTGCGGCAAAGTCATTCAGTTCAGCAACGATTTTTTGGAGAATCGCGGTTTCTCTATCAAGTGCCATCATCGTTGTTTGCGGCGTGGTGTAGGCATCTTGCACCCTACTGGAAACTATCAGAGCATAATTGGGAAATGTAGGCAACGTTAAGTAGAGGTGGCCGTCCCGTCCGCAAACATGGGCAAAGTCAAACCAGCCTGCTGAACTGCCGCACATATTGAACTGGGCAATGGCACCCTGTTCAAAATGCACCTGAAACATAGCTGTTTGATCAACGCCAGATTCAGGATAGTAGCGGACCGTAGCCATTACCTCAACAGGTTTGTCCTCGACAAACCACAAAATACGATCAACCATATGGCAGCCGTAAAAGCCAAGAATGCCACCGCCTGAACTGCTTTCTGATACCCAACCAGAGCGCAAACCGGGCCTAGGCATTCCGGCACTGATTGTCTGAATCTCGCCGATGACGCCCTCGCTGATGAGGCGTTTGGCCTCGGCGACAGGGAGAAAGTAGCGGAAAGAGTAGCCAGCCATATAAGTGACACCTGTGCGGGTAACAGCCGTTTGTAGTTCTACTGCCTCTTTTTCATTTAAAGCAATCGGTTTTTCCGCCAGGACATGCTTACCAACATTGACGGCTTGTAGGGCATATGGCTGTAACAGATGATGGGGTGTGGCAATAAGAACGACATCAACCGTGTCAATGAGGGCTTCGGCCGACTCAGCAACTTGCACCCCGTTAGTCAAAGCGGTAATAGCTGAAGTGGCGGCTGGATTTGGATCAGTACAGGCTGTTAATCGAAATGCATCTATTTCAGCGGCAGCGCGGGCCAGCCACTGTCCCTGGTAGCCACAACCAATTAAGCCCACGCGCAGTTGTTGCGAATTCCTCATTTTGGTCGCTTCCTTAGGTTGCACTCAACTGTTGCATTAGACTAGCCTGGTCGGCCACCATCGTGTGATCTACAATTTTGCCTCCAGCTAACCGATAAACAATGATGAAAGGAACTTCTACTTGTTTTCCAGTCGGCGGCATTTCCATGAGGGAGCCTTTATGTGTGCCTGTGAGTAAGGCATCCACGACAACTTTATCTCCTTCGGCCACCATCTCTTTGGCGGTGAGTTGATAGCCGGGAAAGGCACCTTCGAAGAAGGCGATATGATCTTTCAGGTGTTGATCGGTGATAAGTTGAGCAACAGCCTCTGCCCCACCCTGGTTAAACATATCGAAATAACGGCGTATAAACAGCTTGTTTTCTTGTATAGACATGGAAACTCACCTTTATCTGCTTCTAAACTAAGAGGAAGTGCTAAGAGCTGGTTAATTTAACTGGAACCAGTATACAAAGCCGAGCGCTTCAAAAACGCTTCATCAATTCTTTGTAGAGAAGAGAACGCGCTTCAAGAATGCTTCAAACTAGTTATAGGTAACGGAAGTGTTGGGCGAGGTTAAGAGCTTGGGCAAGGTGTTTGGCCGTCTTGGCGGGCTGATTCTGCTGCCAACTGCGGAGGGCGTTTTCGAGAACGGTTGTTAGCGCTTGCGGCAACTTTTGTTGATGCGGCTCCAATATCGCTTGCACATGGCTGATGGCTTCCCCAAAGTTACTTTCGGTAAGGGCTAATGCCATCATAGGAAACCGCGCTGTCCATTGAGAAACAACGCTAGCATGGCCTGGCGGTAAGGTTTGCCAGAGGGTGAGGGCAGAACGGCCGCTTTCCTGAACCAGTTGCGCGTCACCCTCACACCAGGCTACCCAGGCCATATTGGCTTTGGCGGTCGCAACATATTCGGGCATGGTTGCCGCTTCGGCAGCCGCCAGGGAAGGAGCAATGTGGTCACGCACCTTTTCTACCAGATGCTGTTTGCGATAGGTTATCGTTAAATAGGTGTGGCAGCGAGCGCATAAAGTGAGATCGCCTGTTTGCTCCGCTATTGTGAGAGCCGTTTGCATCATCTCTTCTGCTTCAGCGAAATTGCCGTACCAAAGAAGGGTAAACCCAAATATGAAATGGACAGAACCTTTGCGGGTTGGATCGTTTAAGGCCGCGTTAGCGGCAAACCACTCTCGCGTATTGTTCATCATCTCATCAGAGACGGTATAGCGATCCCGAGGTAAAAACATAGTGGGATCAAAGAAGTAGGCTCGCTGTTTAGGTGTACCATAGCGGGCTAGGATGGGCCGACTTTCTTCCAAAATGGCGGAAATCTCCGGCCACTCGTTGAGCCAATAGAACAGATATTTGCGCTCTTGCTGCAAATCAATCCATTCACGCCACCAGTAAACATCTGACGTAGTTGGTTCTGGGCCCAATGATGATTTTGCCTGCTCAAACTGCTGCAAAGCCTGGTCGTAATGATGTTGAGGCAAATAGGTGCTACCGGTTTTGCGCTGGAGACGACAAAGCGAGATAGGATCGGTAACGGCCGTTTGCCCCACACCATAAGCAGCACGAGCCTCATCGTACTGAGCCGTAAAATGGAGCAAGTCTCCCAAGTTTTCATGAAGTTTAGCCGTTATTTCTTTTTTCCACTCAGATGTATCAATGACGGGTACGGTGTCTAAAAGCTGCAGGGCCCGGCGAATCGTACTGATGGCTTCCGCGTTAGCAAACAAATGCTGAGCCGCCTTAGCAGCAAGCATGTAATAAAGAATTGCCTCTTGAGGCATCTGAGCCATCTCATAATGGTTGGCGATTTTGCCACTGAAGGCTTCGATATTTGAAGGATGCCGGACTACAAGAGCCTGGGCCACGCGCCGATGCAGCCAGCGGCGGCGGGTCTGGCTTAATTCAGCATAGGCTACTTCGCGGATTTTGTCATGGCTAAAATCATATTCAGTGGCATCATGCTCACGAATGATACGCCGCCGCCACAGCTCGTCGAGGCTGCTCACCACCACATCTTCAGCCAGTTCGCTCGTCTCAGCCAGGAGCTGGTAGTCAAAAGCTCGGCCAATAACGGCTGCTTCCCTTATCAATTCGCGCGCTTGTGGTGCGAGTTGGGTAAGACGAGCCGTAATGGCAGCCTGAACAGTGGGCGGCAGCCTATCGGCGGAGGATAGGTCAACGCGCATCATCTCAATAATAAAGAGTGGATTGCCTTCTGTTTCTTTGTATAGCTGATCTGGTTGAGCATGGGTATCAGAGGAGATCTGGGCAGCGAGAACGGCCGTTTCTTCTTCAGACAAAGGCCTTAAAGGCAATTCCTTTAACTGGCGACTGTGGCGTAAGGCCAACTGCAAGGCGATCAGCGGGTGTCCGACATGAACTTCTTCTGGTCGGTAGGTTCCAATCAGCAACAAGGGCTTTTGGGAGTCGAATCGGAGCAAAAAATGGAGCCATTGCAGCGTTTCCTGGTCACACCACTGCAAATCATCTATGTGCAAAAGCAAGGGACGGTCAGAAGCCAGTAAGGCTTGCGCCAGTGCTTCAAAGAGTCGCTGTCTTTGCCAGGCTTGAGTAAGGGGAAGAGGGACCGGCAAATCCAAGCGTTCTACAAGGAGTTCAGGCAGAAGGCGGGCCAATTCTGTTAAAACGACATCATCCAATTTATTCCAAAAGGCTCGCAGAAAAGGAGCGCGCAGCCAGGTGAGAAGAGGCCCATATGTGAGTTCTCCTTCAGCCTCATAGGAACGCGTAGTAGCGGTGATGATGCCTTGTTGATTCGCCCATTGCAGTAGTTCAGCAGCCAGTCGTGATTTACCAATACCTGCTTCGCCACTAATCAAGACCATGCAGGCCCGACCCCGAACGGCCGTTTGCCAGGCCTGCTTCAGTTGTTTCCACTCGGAGACGCGGCCAACGAAAGGAATATTAGCCGTCTCTGGGATAATAGGGGCTGCCGGGGCAGCGGCCGTTCCCCATTGTAGAAGGCGTTCATAAAGATCGCGGGTTGTCTTATCTGGCACAACGCCCAACTCCTTTTCGAGCAGGGTGGCACAGGTATGGTAGGTACGCAGGGCGGCGGCTTTGTTGCCAGCCAAAGACTGAACGCGCATCAAGTGGCGGTAGGCGGCCTCGTGCAGCGGATCGTGGCGGAGCAACTGTTGGGCAATCTGTATGGCTGTCTCATAATCGCGCTGATCCTCCAACAGTTTGATCAAGGTTTCGTTGGCTTGGAGGAACGCCTGCTGTAGTCGTTGGCGCTCAGGTGTTAGCCATTCTTCATACCAGCCAGGCAGGAGTGTGCCATGATAAAGATTGACCGCGGTTTGCCATTCATTCGTAGTGTTGGCAGTGGCAACGGCCGTTTCAAACTCGGCCACATCCAGCGTAAAAGGCGCGTCCAGCCGCCATTGCAGGGTTTTGGTATCGCCTTGCACAAATAAGTCGGCCTGAGGCAGGCTTTTGCGTAGGCGTGTGTAAAGCGTTCGTAAGTTCGAGAGAGCCTGCTTTTCACTGCTCTCTGGCCAAAAGAGGAAGGCAATATGTTGGCGAGGCTGTGGATGCTGGCGATGGAGAAGGAGATAAGCCAAAAGGATTTGCAGGCGGGTATTGAGCGCGGTGAGGGAATGGCCATTGTATGTAAGGTAAAAATCCCCTAGGAGTTTGATCTCCAATGGCAACACAAGGTTTTCCCGATAAAACGGCCGTAGCCCATATTGGCAGCAAAGTTATTGGGGCACGTTTTTTACGAGTTACAAACCGCAAACAATTTGAACCTATAATCCGAATAGGCAGTATACCATATATTCACCTAAGTAGAGCCTTGGCGGAGTGACTAATTCTGGAGGCACACAAAATCAATCACATGTTCCGGTCGACGATGGTCATAAAGTATTGAGCTGCTTAAAATTCGTTCTCGATTCGATGACCCGTACAAAACAGTCGAAACCCCCATTGCCAAAACAACATGGGTCAAATCTCAAAAAGTGTGGCGTATATTTTGGCAACGGGCCGACATGACATGGCATCATTACGATCCTTTACCTGAGGTCAAAACTCTAGAAGAGTTTATTGATGCTGTGGAGGCTGACGAGTACGCTTGTTTTTATGGCTAGTTTCTGAGTGGCTTCCCGAAGTGAGCTATTTTTACCCGTGTTACGTGTTTACCCCTGTATTACGCCGTCGAGCGAAACAAATTCGGAAACGATAAGCTTTCTCATGGTCTTTCTCCTTTATGTGTCTGGGATTTTGGTTAACCGATTCGTATGATCAGATTTAGTCATACGCCTATCTGTTTGGGATGGGAGTCCGTTGTGACGGTTTGATAGTATGATTATAGGGATTCCAAACGGCCGTGTCCTAAACAAAAGCGATCCCTTAACATGGCGTATTCACTAGATTCGGAAGGGCAATGCAAGGTCAAAAGCACCGCCGCAGCGCTGACTGCGCCGCGTGGTAGCCGCACATCCCATGCACCCCGCCCCCCGGCGGCGTCGCCGACGAGCAGAGGAAGAGGCCCGGCAGCGGCGTAGTGTAGGGGTCCAACTGTGGCGTGGGCCGCGTAAACAACTGCCGCCAGTTTTGCACCCCGCCGTTGATGTCGCCGCCGACGTAGTTGGCGTTGTAGCGCTGGAGTGCCTGCGCCGTCATGGTGTGGCGGGCCAGGATCGTGTCGCGGAAGCCAGGAGCAAAGCGTTCAATTTGTGCTTCAATAGCCCCGGTCATATCCGCTGTGCTGCCGTGAGGGACGTGGCAGTAGGCCCAGCCGGTGTGCTGGCCGGCCGGGGCGCGCGTATTGTCAAACAGGCTTTGTTGGGTAACGAGGGTGTACGGCCGTTCCGCCAACTTTCCTTGCCAGACCCCGCGTTCGCTCAGAGCAATTTCCTCTAACGCAGCCCCTAGATGCACCGTACCGGCACGGCGGCAGGCGCCGGCCGTCCAGGGAATCGGCTCGCTCAGTGCCCAATCTACCTTGAACACGCCGGGGCCGTAGCGATAGCGCTGCAATTGGCGGCGGTAGCCGGACGGCAGTGCCTCCCCGGCAATGGCTAGAAGTTGACGCGGGGTTATGTCCAGCAGTACGGCGCGGGCTGGCGGCAGGTCGCGCAGCGCCTTCACCTCGTGGCCGGTGACGATTTCACCGCCGAGCAGGCGCAGGTATCCTGCCAGGGCGTCGGCGATGGACTGGCTGCCGCCGCGTGGCAGCGGCCAGCCGACCCCGTGTCCCAGCGCCCCCAAGACCAGGCCAAACGCGGCCGTCAGCGGCCACTCCAGGGGCATGATGGCGTGGGCGGCCATTCCGGCGAAGAAGGCGCGGGCTTTGCCAGACCTAAACAGCGTCTGTGCCAGGGCGGCTGCCGGCCACAAGGCGCGTAGGCCAAAGCGGGCCAGGGCCACGGGGTGGCGCGGCAGACCCAGCGGCCCCAGAAATTCGTGGGCGATTTTGTCCCAGTCGGCGACGGGCTGGGCCAGCAGGCACTGGTAGCGGGCGGCGTCGGGGCCGAATTGCCCGGCCGTTTCGGCCAGGCTGCGGTGCAGGGACACGGCCGTGCCATCGTCAAACGGGTGGGTCAGGGGCAGGTCGGGCTGAAGCCACTGTAGGCCAAACTGCCCCAAATCGAGTGTGCGAAAGAATGGTGACCCCATGCCCAACGGATGAATGGCCGAGCAAATGTCGTGGCGAAAGCCGGGCAGGGTTAATTCGGCCGTGCGCATGCCGCCGCCGATGGTGGGTTTGGCCTCCAACAGCAATACAGCCAGCCCTTGCCGGGCCAGGGTAATGGCCGCCGCCAGGCCGTTTGGCCCGGAACCAACGATGATTGCGTCGTAATCAGGCATGAAACGGATAGGCAATATCGGAAATAAGAATTGATCCACAGATTACGCAGATTTCGCAGATTGAAAACCTAAGAGTCTGCGTCATCTTGTCGTGATCAAAAGTAGGTTGCAGTCATTCCTTTGGCCTTGCTCAGGACAAAGTCCGAGCGGAGTCTGCGGAGCGAAGAAACCCTTTTCTTTTCAATAAAGTAGTGGATTCTTCCTCAAAGACTCGTCAGAATGACAGGCGAGTGACGATTTATGATTTGCGGAACAGCCGCCGGCTGAAGTGGATGGGCAGGTAGATGGCTGATCGGATGGCAGCATTATGCCAGATGTTGCCTGCTTCTGACCACTGCACTTTTTTGTCCACACAGACGGAGGTGAGGGTGGGTTCCTGACCGCTGGCGTCAAAGTAGGCCGCCAGATTGCGTAAGGTATCGAACCAAAATTTATCTTCAGCCTTGTGGCCGAAGCCCAGGCGGAAGCTGGCCTCGTAGAGGGGGTCGCTGCCGCGGACGAGGGCTTGAATCTGGATGACTGTAACGCCGCCAGCGTCGCTGGCGTCGGGGGCGCGGCCATCAGCGCTGGCGCTGAAGGTGATCATGCCGGCAAACATGTGGCCTTGCGGCGTCATGAAGGAAAAGGATTCGTCGTCGGCGTAGATGACGCGCACGCCGGTGGAGAGTTTGGCCCCGCCGGGCATGGTCAGGTTGAGCACGGCCACTTCGCCGGGGCGCACGCCTTGCAGCGGGCCATAAAAGTTGTTGCCTTTGGGCCAGAAGCTGGGGAAATTGGCCTTCCACGCGGCGATGACTTGCTGGGGGGTAACGGCCGTATCCTGCAAACGGATGCGGTAAGTCTTTTGCCACAGTTGACCGAAGCCTTGCAGTGGACTCATTGGCCGCCGCCCCTGAACGTTGAGGTTCATGGCCTGGTCGGGAATGGTCCCGACGTCTAGTTTATCGACAGGCGTGGCCCAGTTGGCCGCGTCGCGGGGGGGATTGGGATTTGCATTTTCGCTCATGGATTACCTCCGGTTGGTAAGCTGGCGCAGCGGGCCGGCGCAGCGGCCACGCGCGCTTTGCGGAACAGGCGTATAGGGTTGTCAGAAATTGGGAATCAGGCCGGGGCGGCAACGGCCGTTACCGCCGCATCTTCACTCTCAAAAATACCAATGGCTTCATTCAAACGGGTCAGGGCAAAAATCTGCTGGTAATGGTCGGTCAGGCCGAAGGCCAACAGGCGCTGCTTCTGGCGCTGTACGCGAATGAGCAGCGTTACCAACAGGCCGATGCCGGAACTGTTCATATAATCCAGCCCTTCAAAGTTGACGATGATGGCCTTGGCCCCGCTCTGGCTGGCGGTGTTATAGGCGGCCATGAGGGTGTCCTCAGACTGAGCGGTCAGGTCGCCCTGGACGTCTATAACGTAAATCTGATCTTTGCGAGAACGGACGTTTGCGGTAAGTGGATTGTTCATAACACTCTCCTTTAGGCCGGTAACAAGCGGCGCACAGCGAGTAGACCTGGCTGCTCACCACTGGCTATCGCCAATTGGGTTACTGAATTTCCATAAAATCAGACAGCCGGGTGATGGTGAAAATCTCTTTGTAATGCTCGCTCAGACCGGCGGCGGCGATGGGACGGTGTGCCGCCCGCGCCCGGGCCAACAGCCCCACAATCAGGGCAATGCCGGTGCTGTTGATGTAATCGACCCCGGCAAAGTTGAGCACAATTTTGACCGGATTGCCCTGCTCGGCCGTGGCGTAGGCGGCATCCAGAGCGGCTTCGGCCAGGCTGTTGATTTCGCCGTGCAGGTCGAGAACGGCCGTTTCCCCCTCCCATCTCGTTTTAGCGAAAAACGCTGCGGTTTTTTCTGCCATCTTTTTCTCCGTGGTCCGTGGTCCGATTACGGCTCACGGCTTAGGACTCATTCAAAAACATCACCAACTCAATGGTGTGGTGCTGCGCGTCCTGGCGTACGTTTAGCTCATCGACCATGTTTTGGATGAGGAACAGCCCCCAGCCGCGCGGCGATTGGTCGCCCGCCAGCTTTGCTTCCAGGTCGGGATGGGTGGCCGTTTTCAGCGGCGGCCCGCCGCCCTCGTCGGTGATGGTGACGCGAATGGATGTTTCCTCTACAAGCACCTTCAGCCGCGTCGGTTTGTCCGGATCATATTTGTTGCCGTGTTCCATGGCGTTCATGGTGGCTTCGGCAACGGCCGTTTTCAGCTTCTCCAGTCGGGCGGCCGGGAGCAATCTCGCCACCACTTCCGCTACCCGCTGCATGGCCAGCCGCTCGTTGCCTGGGGCGGATGGAATCTCGAATTCAATGGGGGAAATGGAGATTGGCGACTGGAGACTGGAGATTTCAGCCAGTCTCCAATCTCCAGTCTCTAATCTCTCCCCCAGCTGCAACGTTACCAGCGTTACGTCATCCTCCTGCTCCCAGCCGGGGCCGGTGAAGGCGGCCAGTTGGTCCAGCAGAAAATCTTTCAGGGTGTCGCCGTTGGCGTGGGTGGCCATCAATTCTTGCAGGCGGGGGAAGCCAAACATCTCGCGCTGCGGATTGTGCGCTTCCACCAGGCCGTCGCTGTAGAGCAGGACGTATTCGCCGGGAGCCAGGGTTACCTCTTTTTCGTCATAGCCCATGCCGGGCATGAGGCCCAGCGGCATGCCGGTGGCCCGCAGCTCCACGACGCCGTCGGCGGTGTAACGGTAGGGCACGTCGTGCCCGGCGTTGGCGTAGCGCAGGTGGCCAGTGGCCGGATTGAGCACGGCGTAGAAGCAGGTAACGAACATTTTGGGCGGAATTTCCTGCACTAGCACGTCGTTGGTGCGGGCCAGCACCGCGCCAGGCGCCTCCAATCGCTCGGCGGCGGCGCGCAGCAGGGTGCGGGTGGTGGCCATCACCAGGGCGGCGGGCACGCCTTTATCGGTCACATCGGCGACGACAAAACCGATACGACCGTCTGGGAAATAAATAAAATCGTAAAAATCGCCGCCGACGGCGCGGGCAGGCTGGTAGTAGGCCGACACGCCCCAGCCATTCAGGGCGGGCAGATCTTGCGGCAGCAAGGTTTGCTGGATGAGCCGGGCCACTTTCAGCTCTTGCTCGATGCGCTCCCGTTCGGCTGCTTCTTGCTGCTGCTGTTTGACCAGTTGGGCCACTCGCAGGGCGGGTGCGGCCTGGGTGGCCAGGTCGGCCAGCAGCTTGTAGTCGTCGCTGGAATATTCCTGCTCGCTAAGGCGGGAACCCAGGTTGATGAGGCCAATCAGTTCGCCCTGGCTGACTAATGGCACGATGAGCCGGATGCCTGCATCACGTATGGCGGCCAGCGCGGGGGAGTCTAGCTTGAGTTGGTCCACGTCAAGCACGCCGGGATTTTGCTGCACGTAAGCCAACAACAAATCGTTGGGGGCAATGTCCAGATCGAGATTGCTGATCTGGGTGATGGGGGTGGAGGGTAGGGGAGAAACGGCCGTTTCCACCACCTCCACTTCTTTCTCCCCTCTAAAATTGCGCCAATATCCTCTCAAAGTTGTCATCATGGCCTCATGATAGCAGAGAACCGTCTGCTAAACGTTACGAGAGTCGTTTTCCCGGTTTTACCCAGACGGAAATTTGTTCCGGCTGCAATGTTTCCTCAATCACCTCCAACAATTTGGCTTGCAATACATTCATCGCCACCTCATCCCGCGCGGTTTGGGCAAATTGGGCCAGCACCTGCTGCGCGTCGTACTTTTGCCGGAAAAAGCGGCGGTCGATCACCGTTTGCAGCCGCAGGCGCAACGGATTGAACAAGGCCACACTAATCAGTGTCGAAACCACGATGACCAGCGGCGAACGGGCAGCTACCACGCTGCTAAAAGCAGTTTGCAGCAGCAAAATCGTGCCAAAATAAACGAGGGCAAGGCTGGCGGAAACGGCCGTATACAGCAACGTCCGCCGAATGATGATGTCAATGTCGTACAGCCGATGGCGCAGCAGCGCCACGCCAATCCCGGTCAACGGCCACAGCATCGATCCATTCACCATAATGTCCCCGGCAGAAATGCCCAGGTCAAAGCTGAGAAAGAATCCCATGCCCACGGCCAGCGTCATCAGCGCCACGCCGCTGAGCAGCCACTTCATCTGCTGCCGCTCTCGCCCCTGGCTGCGCCGGTAACGCAGCAGCACCGCCGCCAACACCGCCACAATCGAGAGAAACATGCTGGGCACGCCGACGTTAAAAAGCAGATTGTAAACGCCTTCAGGATAGCTGCTGAAAAATGGATTGGCAATCTGATAAGCAGAGGAGAGTGGCGCTTCCATAATAGACGCGGCCAGCAGCGGGAAGAAAAACAAGGCCAACATGCCCAGAATAAAGATGCGCCACCGTGGAGTGAGGAAACGGCCGTTCGGAAACACCGCCAACAAATACAGCACCAAAGCAAAGACCAATACCCAGGCAAAATTATTCACCCAGGCGACGATTAACGTTCCGGGCAGCGGCGTGGACCGCGTGTAGGCCCCGAAAATGGCATACTCCGGCATGAAATTCATCAAACTGGCCAGCAGGCTGAGCCCTAAAAATAGCCCCCCCATGCGGGGCACAACGCGGCGACGCAAAATCAGGTTACCAAAGAGCCCGGTGAGCAAAGGCACAATCAGCCCCATCTGCACCGTGTTGAACCAGCCCACAAAATGATTCCGGTTCCCGCCATCCGCCCCCCACGAGGCAGGAACGGCCGTTCCCCGGTTCAAATAAAACAGCACACACCCCGTCAGACCCAGCATCAGGGCCACAACGAGGCCAACCGTCGGCCAAATTCGGATGCGGTTTTCAGCTTCAGCTTTGGAATTCATAAACATCTCCAGTTTTGTGATTGTAAGAATCCCACTCTAGCGATTAACTCTTTAGGAACTCTTTATTTTTTTGCGGCTTCCGGCAGCCACACAATCAACGCCTCAGGCTGCATCGTTTCCTGAATGACACCCACCAATTCGGCTTGCAGGGCTTCTAGCGACACCTCATCGCGGGCGGTTTGGGCAAACTGGGCCAAAATTTGCTGCGCATCATACTTTTGGCGGTAAAAGCGGCGGTCAATAAACGCCTGCACCCGCTGCCGCAACGGGGCAAATAGGGCCGCAATCAGCAGCGTGGAAACCACAATGATGAACGGCGAACGCTCCTGAGCCACAGAATCAAAGACAGTTTGCAGCAGCACCACGCTGCCAAAATAAACCAGCGCCAGTAGCCCGGACAGCAGCGCGTAGACCAGCGTTTTGCGGATAATGACGTTTATATCGAACAGTCGGTAGCGCAAAATGGCGATGGCAAAACTGACAGGCAGACCTAACGAAACAGGCCAGCTTAAGATGGCCCAAAATATAGTCGTATCGAGCTGAATCAGCTTGAACCAATTTAACAAGTAGAAGAGTAAGGTGCCACCCAGGCTGAGGGCGATGCCAAAGGCGACCCAGCTCACCTGGGCACGGGCAATGCGGTTATGCCGCTGACGAAATACCTGGAAAACGGCCGTTCCCGCCGCCGCAAAAATTAAAACCGCCTCCACAACCAAAAGCGCCGTCGCCGGACCGTCTACGCCCACCAGCAGTGTGATGATCATAATGGCAGTAGGAATCGCATAAAACAAAGTGGTGGTCAGGCGAGGGTGGCGCGTCATGGGCCATAACGGCAGGGGAAAAACAAGCAGGAGTAAAATGAGCGAGGGGAAAAACAGCCAGCCCCAAAAGAATGTGGCCACCCAATAGGTCGTCCACATGGGCAGCGGCGCAAAATCCAGGGGGATGGTCGTGGCCGCCAGACCAATTTGATTCACAATGCCGTAGCTGCTGCTGGCCACCAAAAGCAATCGCGCTGCTCGATTATTGGGTCGCAGCCAGAAAACAAGTAGGCCCACCAGAACCCAACTCCAGCCAGCCAGCTCAGCGCTCATCGCATTGGCCAATCCCCGCAGAATACCGCGCGCCGATAGACGGTGCAGGGTCACGGGCAGCGCCATCGTTTGGCCGTCGCGCCGGATGGTGTAGACGACCGTGCCGCCCTCAACCCAGTGGGTCGGCGCGGGCAACGGCACGTATTGGGTGGTCTTGGGAGTGGGCTGGTCGCCAACGGCCGTTACCACATCCCCCACCTGCAACGGCGTCTCCCAATCCCCCATAAAATAGCTCAGCCGATAATTGCCGGTGTCCCGGTCATTGTAAAGCATCTGCCAGCCATCCCCTGGCAAGCACAAAATGAGGATGGTATTGACAAACACAACCACGACAAAGGCACTCACCGCTACCAGCAGCAGCCCCGCCTGACGATCAAAAGTTGTTTCTGATGATGTTATTGGTTTTGTCATGATTTCATTTTAATGAACGGCCGTCCGCCAGACGTTACAAGGCATCATTCTTGATCCAAAGCGAGATACTGGCCGGCTGCATCGTTTCTTGCACAACATGGACCAATTCACTGGTTAGCGCCTCTATTTCCACTTCATCGCGGGCGGTTTGGGCGAACTGAGCCAAAATCTGCTGCGCGTCATACTTTTGGCGGTAAAAGCGGCGGTCGATGAACGCCTGCACCCGCTGCCGCATTGGGGCAAACAGCGCGGCAATGATCAGCGTGGAAATCACAATCACCAGCGGCGACTGCTCGTCTGCCGTGCGACCAATCACATTTTGCAGCAGCACCACGCTGCCAAAATAGACCAGCGCCAGCAGGCCAGACAGCACCGCATACACCAGCGTCTTGCGAATGATGACGTCGATGTCGAACAGCCGGTAGCGGGTGATGGCGATGCCAAAACAGATTGGCAAGAGTAGTGAGGCAAAATTCCATATCCAATTCGATAAGGTAGCCTCCAAAGCGGGGAATATCCAGGCAATAGCAGGAGGGCCGAACGCTCCAACAAGGGGGCTGGCGATGCCTAAAGCTACCCAGCCAATCTGCGCCCGCACCACGCGGTCATGGACGCGCCACAAATTGTGGGCAGTGGCGGCCACTAAAGCGATCACCAGAATGGTTATCATCGGCAGCAATGCGGCATTATAAAAGGTGAAGTTGCCGGTGATCAGGGCTAGTGCCAGGCTGACCGCCGGTATACCATACAACAAACCCAAAGCCAACCGGGGGCGGCGTGTTAGCGGCCATTTGCGCAGTGGGAAGGTCAGCACGAAGTGGACCATCATACCGAACATGAAAACCCACAAAAGATTCAGGACCATACCGGTGTAAAAGTATCCTGGTGGCCTCCAGGAATAATTCCAACCTTCGATTCTCTGCATGAAGACGTTGACGGTGTTCCAGTAAGTGGTGAACAGCAGCAGCAGGCGGGCAGCCGTATCGCGCGGCCGCAAGAAAAAGACGGCAAAGCCGATGACATACCACAGCAGATTGGTTAGCCAGATGTTGCCGCCTAGCCGGTAGCTGCGCAGAAAGTCAGCAAACGACAATTTTTGCAGCGTCACTTTCAGGTTCACAGGCTGTCCCGCGCGTAAAACGGTGTATTCGACGGTTTGCCCAATTTGCCAGTTTGGCGGTGGCGGGGCGGGGCGCAGGATGACATCGGTAGAGGGAACGGCCGTGCCGTCCACTGCCAGCAGTTGGTCACCTGGTGAAAGGGGGGTGGCGGGGTTGGTGATGGGGGCAATGGCCGTCGCCGAATCCCCATTCGTGTCAAACGTCCAACCATCGGAGGGCAGTTGGTAGGCGTAACCGACCAGCAGCATGGCGCTGAGGATGTAGCCCAATGCCAGCAGCAGCACTGCCCAACTGCCCCCGTTTAAGCTGCGGTTGTTAAACGGCCGTTCTTGCCTTTGCATCACTTTTCCCCTTGCCAGTCATTGTCTGGCCCATCATGAACATTGTAACGCGCTTTGCCGCTGCTTTACCCACCAAACGTCTGCATACCGTTACGAAAAGTGGCGCGCTAGCCTTGTGTTACGAATTATCCGGCAGCGCGGGCAGCGAATGCAGATAGGCCCAAATCGCTTGCAGTTCCGTATCCGTCATCCGGCTGAAGATGGGCCAGGGCATCTGCTCACCATCTAACTGCCTGCCGGACGGCGTTTGCCCGGTGTGGATGGTGTTGATGAAATCGGCTTCCGTCCAACCGCCCGGCTCGCCGCCGGGGGTGAGATTAGGGCCGGGCGGCGGGCCATCTGTGCCGGCTGCCGGGGAAATGCCGGCCAGATTAGCAGCGTGACAATCTCTGCACGCGGCAATGTTGACCATGTACGCGCCATATTCCGGCGTCACGCCTTCCACTGGCGCGTTTGCGCCGACATGGGCGTGATCAATACCGTTAATATGCGTGAAATCATCAAAGGCAATCACCCCACCGATGATGCTGCCCGGAAAGCCTATCCGGCGTGGGCCAAAATCGCTGTCTACCGGCGGCACTGTTTTTAGATAGGCGATGAGGTCTGCCAAATCCGTGTCGCTGTAGTGGGAAAAATAATTAGAGGGCATGATCACCAGCACGCGGTTATCGCTGCCGATGCCATGCCGGATAGCCCGTTCCCAATCGGCGTCAGTATACGTGGCGCCAATGCCGCCTTTGCCCGCTGTGAGATTGGGAGCGGCCAGGTAGATACCCATTTCGCCATCAAAGAAGCTGCCCCCTTCTAGCTGTTCGCCGTGACACTCTCGACATTCGCTGACGACGTTTACCAGATGCTCGCCGCGAGTAACGGCCGTTTCCCCCGCCGCCGCCGTCACCGGTTTCGTCGCTACTTCCGGCGCATTGTTCAGGCGCGACTTGCCCACAAAGTTTAGAACCACCACCCCAATCAGCAAAGTACCTACCACAATTCCTAACCATTTCAGGACACGTTTCATTATTCTCTCCTTATTTAACTATTTGCAGCCGGTAGCCGACTACCAAACCATATAACAAATGCGCCAGACCAAACTCCCAGGTGGGAATTTTTAAGAGGGAGGAGTCAACGGCCGTTAACACCACCCCCGCCGCCAATCCCCACAGCAGCAGTCCATAAGCCGCGCCCCACAGCCAGGCCAGTTTGGTGAGAGACGGCCGTATCCACCTCACTCCCCGCAGCAGCAGCGCCAACCCCGCCCCGTAAATTGCCGAAACCGCCAGATGGGCCAGCAAGCCCGTCAGCCAGCCACCCGCCTGGGCCGGATCAAAATAGCCCAGCACCGCCAGCGGCAGCCCGCCGTTCAGCCAGCTCGCCACCGCCAAAAACAGCCCCATCACCAGCCCGCCCACCAGCCCCGCCAGCAGACCATCAACGGCCGTATCCCCCCACGTTCGCTCTCGTCGCACCAGATTTAGTTTTGTCATGGCTCACGCTCCTTTTGTCAGTAATCAGTGTGTAGTATTCAGTAATCAGTGGTTTAGCCCTTACTGAATACTGATCACTGAATACTGCTTACTGTACGCAACCTCCGTCTCCCAAACGTTACGAAACCGCCAATCCATCGCCTTTCGGAACGGTTTTGGCTAAAATGACCGCATGACACCGCTGCGACTGCTGCTGCTTGGCCCTCCCCGCATCGAGCGGGGCGACCAGATTTTGGAAGTGGACACCCGTAAAGCCACTGCCCTGCTGGCCTACCTGGCGCTGTCTGGCGAACGGCCGTCTCGCGATTGGCTCGCCGCTTTTTTGTGGCCCGACACCGACGACAGCCGCGCCAAAGCCGCCCTGCGCCGCACCCTGTCGGTGCTGAAATCGGCCGTGGGCGGGGAAGCACTTTTTGCCAATCGGGAAGTGATCGGACTGGAAGCGGACGCCGCCTGGTGCGACGTAACCGCGTTCCAGCAGGCGCTGGAGGAGGGCAATCTGGCCACGGCCGTAGACCTTTATCGCGACGATTTCCTGGCCGGCTTCACCCTGCGCGACAGCATTCCCTTCGACGATTGGCAGCTCCAGCAGCAAGAAAGCCTGCGCCGCGAGCTGACCCAGGCGCTGGCCCAGCTGGCGCAATCCAGCACGGGGCAAACGGCCGTTACCCACGCCCGCCGCTGGTGCCAGATCGATCCCCTGCGCGAAGAAGCCCACCGCACCCTCATGCAACTATTGGCCGAAAACGGCCGTTCCGCCGACGCCCTCATGCAGTACCGCGACTGCGTCCGCATCCTCGACGAAGAGCTGGGCGTCCCCCCGCTGCCGGAGACGACGGCGCTGTATCAGGCGATTCAGAATGACAGGGTGATAAAGAGCCAAAATGAAGGGGTGAACGGGTGGAAGGGTGAACAGGTGACAAATTTCACCCCTTCACCCCTTCACCCGTTCACCCCCACTCTTGTCGGACGCGACACCGAACTCCACCACATGCAGCAGCTCTACCAACAGGTTGGGCCAAACGGCCGTCTTCTCATCATCGAAGGGGAGCCGGGCATTGGCAAAACGCGGCTGGCCGAGGCGCTGGTCGCCTGGGCCGCGGCCAACGGGGCAGCCACCCTCGCCGCCCGCTGCTACGAAGGCGAAACCAACCTCGCCTACGCCCCGCTCATCCAGGCGCTCCAGGCGGGCTTAACGCCCGAAGCATGGCAGCGCCTGGCCAATTTGCCCGATCGCCATCTGGCCGAAGCCGCCCGCCTGCTGCCCCAGTTGGCCGAAGGGCGCACTCTGCCGCCGCACACCAGCCTCAGCGGCCCCGGCGAACAGGTCCGCTTTTATGAAGGCGTCATCCAGACGCTCCTGGCCTTGCTGGCTGGCCCCGCGCCCGGCATTTTGTGGCTCGATGACGTGCATTGGCTAGACGCCGCCTCGTTGGAACTGCTGCTTTATTTGCTGAACCGCTGGCGGGAACGGCCGTTGCTCACCCTATTCTGCTGGCGCAGCGAAGACCTCCCAGCCAACAGCCCGCTCACCACATTGGCCGCCAAACTGCGCCGCGAAAACGCCTGCCAGATTGTCCGGCCTGACCGGTTCACCCAGGCGCACATCGAGGCGCTGCTCAGCGCCAGCGGCAGGCCGTTTCCCGCCGACCTGCTGCCACAGCTGCACCGCGAAACGGAAGGGCTGCCCATGTTTGTCGTCGCCTATCTGGACGCGCTCAGCGCCAGCGACGGCCCGCTCAGCCTGCCCGCCAGCTTCGCCGTGCCCGCCTCCGTACGCGATTTGCTGCACCAGCGGCTGGCCCAGGTCAACGAGACGGAGCGGCAGATTTTGCAAACGGCCGCCGCCATCGGCCACAGCTTCGACACGCTGCTGGTGCAGGCGGCTAGCGGGCGCAGCGACGAGGAAACGGTCACCGCACTGGAAACGCTGACGGCGCGCGGACTGCTCATCGAACAAGCCCATCGCGACCACGCCGCCTACGACTTCAGCCACGACAAGCTGCGCCAATTGGTTTACGAGGAGACCGGGCTGGCGCGGCGGCGTCTGCTGCACCGCCGCTTGGCCACGACCCTAGCAGCGGATCGGGCAGCGAATGCGGCCGTTTCTGCCCAAATCGCCACCCATTACCAGCAGGCCGGGCTGGAAAACGAAGCCGCCAGCTACTTTGTGCAGGCGGGCGACCAGGCGCGCGCCCTCTTTGCCCACCAGGACGCGCTGCACTTTTACCAGGCCGCCCTCGCCCTGGGCGCGGCGGAGCCGTGGCGCTGGCACGCCGCCTGCGGGGCGCTGCACATGCGGCTGGGCAGCTATCCCGCCGCGCTCACCAGTTTGGAAACGGCCGCTGCCCTCGCGCCGCCAAACCAACTGGGTCAACTGGAGCACCAGCTGGCGCAGGTGTACCAGCGGCAGGGACAATGGGAATTAGCCGCGCACACGCTCAGGCAGGCGCGCATCCATCTGGGCGAAAACGGCCCGGCGGACGAACTGGCCCATCTCATTTTGGACCAGAGTTTGGTGGCCTACCGGCAAAAACAAACGGAGGCGGCACTAATATTGGCGCAGCAAGCCCACGCCCTGGCGCAGCAAGCAGAAACCACCGCCATGCTGGCCCTGGCGGAGAATATTTTGGGGATTTTGGCGCGGAACCGGGGGGAATTGGCAACGGCCGTAAGCTGCCATCAGCAAAGCTGCCAACTGGCCGATGCGGGAGCGCATCTGGAAATCCAGATTGCCGCCCGCAACAATCTGGCCCTCACGTTGGGCGCGATGGGTCAAACCGAAGCGGCCATCGCCGCGCTGCAAGAGGCCATCCAACTGTGCCGGCGGTACGGCGACCGCCACTACGAAGCCGCCCTGCGCAGCAACCTGGCCGACATGCTGCACCAAACTGGGGACGAAACGGCCGCTCAAGCCCAAATCCGCCAATCGGTCACCATTTATGCCGAAATCGGCCAGGCCCACGATAGCTTGCAGGCGGAAATCTGGCAGCTAATGGAGTGGTAACAGCAGATGCTGAGTTGTCCCACCGAGGTGGGAAGCAAATCACTTACCGCGATCTGGCCCTGGCCGAACCACAAGGCTACATGCGCATTTTTCTGGACGAGGGAGAGCCTATCCAAAAGTTGCTTACCACCTACCAATCCCGGCCAGGCAACCGGCGCCTGGCCACATATGCCCAAAAACTACGCTCCGCCTTCGACATCCCCAATGCTCCTCCTGGCCAGCAGCAGTCCGCAGCACAAGATCTTGCCGATCCCTTAAGTACCCGTGAGCTTGACGTATTGCGCCTGGTCACGGCGGGGGCTTCTAATAAGGACATAGCCGACCAGCTTTTTATTGCTGTGTCCACAGTCAAAAAGCATGTGAGCAATATATTGGTGAAGTTGGATGCTCCCAATCGCGTCCAGGCCATCGCTCGCGCCCGCGAGCTGAATCTAATCTCTTAGCCTCCTGCCATCCCCCAAATACTCCTCCTCAATTCTCCTTTGGTATACCTGGTATTCCGCCCGGTCACGGTATGATGTCGCCAATTGATAAATCGAATTTCAAACTGTTTTCATATCACCCATTATAAGGGGACGACACCAACAGTCGTTGACCACCATTCAATGAAAAATCGTGGCGCGATTTGCAAATCGCGTATCGAAATGGAATTTCGATTTACACAGGAGAATTCAATGATTTCCACTGCTCATTCTCTGGATAAGCGGAAAAGTGACCTGAGGGCTGTCTGGATTTTCTGCCTGGTAACGGCCGTCCTTAGCACAGCTATCCTTGCTTTCTTGCCTGGGTATGCCGGGCCGGCGATTGTCGTCTTTATTCCTGCTGTTACGGCCGTCATCCTTATCAGCCACACCGCCGGTAAGAGTCAGGTACGGCCGCGTTTGTTCAGCCGTAGAGCCTGGCACTTTACTTTCAAATGGCTGTTGATCAGCTTGGGTCTGACCCTGGTCCTGCGCCTGGGTGTCAGCTTGCTGGGATTGGTGCTTGTGCCCGGCTACCAGTACCAGCCCGGTCCCATCTCGCCGCTGTTGCTTATGGTCTTCCTCTTTGCTGCCGCTGAGGAGATCGGCTGGCGCGGTTTTGCCTTGCCAACGTTGCTGAAATATGGTTTTCACCCGCTAGTGGCTGCTTTGCTTTTAGGCGTCCCCTGGGCACTGCTGCACCTCCCACTGGTATCGCCTGGTATGCTGTCCGCCGGTACGCCGCCGCTGGCCCAATTCCTGGTCATGATGTCCCTCTCTGTCCTGTTGACCTGGGCCTACCTGGCCGGTGGCAGCAGTTTGAGCACGGCCGTTTTGCTGCATGGTGGCCAAAATTTCTTTGCCGTCTTGAACTATGGTTTAAATCCGGTGGCTTCAGGCTGGTTGATGGCCGCAGTTTACGGGGTTGCTGCCCTGCTCGTCGTGCTTCTCACCAGGGGCCGGTTAGGATGGGCCGATAACCGGCAAGAAACAGCCCTCAAGCAGTGAGATCGGTAACCAATGTGACAGTGTTACTTATGATACGCATCGCCGGGCACATGGACACACGCTGGCTAGATTGGTTTGATGGACTGGAGATGCACTATTTGCTAGATGGTAACGGTTGGTGAAGAAACCCTATTTCGCGGTTACGTCTTTGGCAATTTGCGCCGATCTGGCTTTTCATTTTAGCGAGCCGGATTCATCTCCATGTTGATCTTTGCCGCCGTGCATTTGTTCCTCTTTGTGCCAAATCTATTCATCATCGGTCTGCTGGGCACATTGATAGCCGTGGCAGTCGTCTTCCCCATGGCCTACCTGTTTGAGCGAGGCACCAACACCATTTGGGCCCCGACCGTCCTACACGTGGCCACCCACGCCATTCGCCCAGTGGATATTCCGGAACCGTTTTACATGACGGCCGTAACCAGTCCATGACTGAAAGAGATATGGAAAAATTAGGAGGAACAGATCATGAAGCGAATGAAGAAATTAGCAGCCCAAAACCCGATTGTCTTCGGACTTATCATTTTCCTGGGCCTTTTCCTGACGGTAATCATTTCTGCATTATTAGCGAATCAGTGGCCAGCCGAGTCTCCGGGCTGGTATATCACCGCGACGGCCGTGAGGGTGGTTTCAATCATCATTTTGTTGGCGCTGCTTTCCGGCCTGGGCTGGCTGAGTGGAGCTGGCTTTCTATGGTTAGGTCGGCTGCAAACCTGGCTGCTTATCATTCTGCCACTAGTCTATGCCATCGTGGTGACCGCCTATGCCATGACTGGTCATCTCGACTTCAGTGTTTCTGAGTCGGGATTAAGTGTCACGGTGGCCCTCTTCATTATAACGGCTGCTTTTTTGGAGGAAATTGCTTTTCGCGGCTTGATTCTGCACGCCTTCGTCCGCGTGTGGGGTGAGACCAATCGTGGTTTCGTCAAGGCTGTTTTGGTGGCCGCCCTCTTTTTTGGCGCCTATCACCTTATCAACATCCTTGGCGGTTTGCCTCTGCCGGAGGTTCTCTTACAAAGTGCGGTCAACTTTTCTATGGGCATATTTCTGGGAGGTCTGGTGTTGTACGGCCGTAGCATATACCCCGTTGTTTTCTTCCACGTTTGTTGGAATATGGCCGGTTACCTGAATCTGACCGACAGCACTGCCTGGGGTTCATCCGCTTCCTGGCTGATGCTGACTGTCTTATGTGTGCCCCTGGCCATTTTCGGATTTTATCTCTTGCGTGATATGCGGCAGCGTTCTCTGGAACTTGAAACTGCCTGAAAAAGCAGGGGATTCCTCCTGCGTGGATGCACCCGGTATGGCAGTGGTTTGCCTGGTCATTGAGGTGGGTCTACTACTTAACTTCTCCAAATACTACCTCACAACTCTCCTTTGGTATACCTCGTTCTTCGCCGCGCCGGGGTATGATGTCGCTCATCAACCATTCTACGTCGCCCGAGACCTTATCTAACAGAAATCACAAGGAGAATATCATGTTTTCAAATCTATCTGACCTCAAAAAAGCGGGCTTCTTTTATGGCCTGGTTATGGTGCTGACCACAAGCGTGTGCCTGTTGTTTCGCCTGCTGGCTCCGGACTCGGAACTCGTGGTCCTCGTGCATAATCTGACACCTGTGCTGGCGACAATCCTCATGTTATATGTCTTTACGCGTGATGGGTATGCAAAAGACGGCCGTTTCTCTTTAGGTTTGCGCCGCGCCGGCTGGCGTTACTGGGGATTAGCCCTGCTGCTGCCGCTGCTTGTCCTGGGAGTTAGCTACGGGCTGGCCTGGATTAGCGGGGCAGTTACATGGGCCATGCCCACAGAAAGCGGCTGGCTGCGCACACTCTTGCTGGACCTGTCAATCGGTTTGCTGGTTACCACACTCTTCGCCTTGTCCGAAGAAATCGGCTTTCGCGGTTGTATGCTGCCACGCATGTTGCGCTTAGGGACAACACGAGCGCTTATTCTTTCCGGCTTCCTGTTTGCCACGTACCATTTGCCGGTCATCTTCCTGACTCCGTTTTTTATGAATGAAGGCAGCCGCTTACTGACCATTCCCATATTTCTGCTGGTGCTAACAGCCGCCGGTGTCATTTATGGTGCGCTGCGCCTGGCAGCGGACAGTATCTGGCCCAGTACGATTATGCACGGTGTGTCCAACTCATTTCTAGGCATAGTTGGCAGTATGACCGTGCTTAGTTCGCCTGCCGCCATTTATCTGGTGGGCGAAAGCGGGATGATTACGCTGGTGATCACCACAGCAGTTGCGCTGTGGATGTTGCGGCGGCGGGATACGGCCGTTCAACGCATCCCCGCGCTGGATCAATCATGATGCCTGCCGGGTGAATGGTGGGGAAATCTTGAAAATGAAAAATAAACCGTTAACTATCTCTTTAACCCTTGTCAGTTTAACGATTGCCTTCCTCGGATTGTTCACAGCCTGCAGTGGCAACGGTGATCCAATGAAGACAGTGAGTGGTTCGGGTAATGTAATTACGGAAGAGCGACCGGTGAGTGGCTTTACGGCCGTTTTGCTGCAAGGTGTTGGCCAGGTGGTAATTGACCAAACTGACAAAGAATCGCTAAGCATTACCGCCGACGATAACCTGCTGCCTTATATCAAAACCAGCGTGCAAGAAGACAAGCTCATCATCAGCGTCAAGGGAAACACTCTCTTGAATAATGTCACCGAGCTGACTTACCACGTCACGGTAGAGTCCATCGACAGTGTGGAACTGGACGGCGCGGGCAGCATTGAGGTAAGCCATCTGGATACGGATGACTTTCAGGTGAATCTGAATGGCGCCGGGAACATTGCTGTTTTTGGTAGGGCAGACAAACAAACCGTAGAAATCGACGGTGCCGGGACTTATAACGCCGAAGATCTGGTAAGCCAGGAGGCTACTGTGCGGCACCGCGGCGCTGGCGTGGCTGTGGTGAATGTCAGCGATCAACTAGATGTGCGCATTGATGGCCTGGGAACGGTGGACTACATTGGCGATCCTGATGTTACTCAAAAGATCAATGGGACGGGCGCGGTGCAACAGCGGTGATGTGCTGAGAGTCTCAAAAGTAACTGCTATGGGACGGTCAACCTCTAATTGCTGGCGCACAGGGCTAACGGTTGCGGACACGGCCGTAGAAGATGATGTGCAAACGGCCGTTTTCCCCTAAATGAGAAGAGAAGGTGGCGGATTGCTTAATGTAAGGAACAAAACATGAACGATCATCCAACAACCAACAGCAGGGGACAAAAAAGAGGGTGCCGGTTTTGGCTATTAACGGGTTTGTTAGGCGTGGTCCTGACTGTGGCGGCATTGTTGTTGGCGGGTGCTGTTTATCAGGCCCTAACCACTAGAGCAGATGCCCGTCATTATCCGGCGCCAGGTGAGATGGTTGATGTAGGCGGCTACAAGCTGCATGTATACTGCACCGGATCCGGTAGCCCAACCGTGATTCTCGATGCGCTCTTTCCTGGCACGGTCTCAAATTGGGCCTGGGTGCAGCCAGAAATTGCCCAGACGACACGTGTATGTGCCTACGACCGGGCCGGGCTGGGCTGGAGTGACAGCGGTCCGGAGCCATATGATGCACGAAAGCAGGCCCAGGAATTGCATGTCTTGCTTACCAAGGCGCACATTTCTGGGCCATTCATCCTGGTCGGTCATTCCCTCGGCGGCCTGACTGTACGTATGTTTGCCGATCAGTATCCTGATGAAGTGGCCGGCATGGTGCTGATTGAGGGGACAAATCCTGACACTTGGAATCGGCTGGGACTGCCCGAAGGCGTTGGCGCGGACCGCAACCAATTAGCCATCGCCCCATTTCTGGCAAAAATCGGTCTTTTTCGCCTGGGTCTGATTCCCTTGCCCTATGCCGCAGATCCTGATTTACCACGCCAACAGCAGTTGGAACTACAAGCGTTCTTCGACTCGGCAAAATCCCTGGAAACAGTCCGTGCTGTGGACAATTCATTTTCCAGCTCGCTGGACCAAGTTCGGCAAGCGGCAGACTTGGGCCCAAAACCACTGGCTATTGTTTTAGGCAGTAAGGGAGATGGTTCTCAGGCGCTGTTGCAAGATTTATTTGCCCAGCAGCAGGCAATGTCGCCAGACAGTTTTACCAGTGTTATTGAGGGCGCAACCCATGCCGGATTGGTGGACAATCAGCAGCACGCACACCAAACAAGTGCTGTTATTCAACAAGTGATAGAGGCTGTGCGTACAGGGCAACCTCTCCCCCTAACCCCGCCCTGATGATTAAAGTAGACTTTTTTATGACGGAATAGGCTGTGAGGTCAAAGAGGCTGAATTAGATGGGATGCTAGCGAAGTAGGAGTTACAAATGACTATTACCATCAAAAATCACGGCTCTGATAAGGGGCCATCCATAAGCGGCATCGCGTCAAGTGTGCTTTTCCTGGTAGTATTCGGCGTACTCTGGGCAGCCATAGGCATCAATGGCTTGCAGGGTTTTGACGAACCCCGGGTAGCCATTGGGATGCTGTTAATCGGGCTGGTGCTGCTTATTGCTAGCCTCTCATTAAGTTGGAAAACACGGCGATTACCGAACCGCGCCGCAGAGAAAAAAGAGCCAGACAGACAACGTAAAAACAAATCGTTTCGCATCTGGCCCAAATACCTGAGTTTCATCATCAGCTTTCTGGTGGTCGGGAACTTTTGGATTGCCCACCACCGTTTTTCTTTGGTTACCCATTACGATAATCGGCTGCTCCTTGTCAATCTGTTGGTTTTGATGTCCATCGCTTTCATCCCGTTCCCCACATCTATGATTAGTGAGAACGGTAACCGGACAGCAACCATTTTCTACGCTCTGAGTATTGCGACAACAGGGCTGCTCTGTCGGCATTATTGTGGTGGTATGCTTCACGAAAAAATCGACTAATCAAGAAGGATTTTGATAAGTAATTGGCCCGCCGCAATCTTTTTTCTATCCTGACAGTACCGGCGGTCTTTCTTCTTTCAATTGGACTCACCTTAATCAATCGTACTCTGGGGAAGCTTTCTTGGATTCTGACAGTTCCGGCTGCTCTTTCGTTTAAGATAAACCGCAGCCACATAAAATAAACGTGACTATTACTTTTTAGGAGAAGTCATATGAACACACAATATTTTACGCGCTCTGAGGGAACATTAGCCTACACCGACTATGGTGGCAATGGCGACCTCGTTATCATGGTGCCGGGCATGGGTGCGCTGCGCAGTGAATATCGTTTCCTGGCGCCTCAACTTAAGGAAGCCGGCTTTCATCCGGTGGCGGTTGATTTGCGCGGCCACGGTGAATCCAGTGTGCCCTGGGCCGTTTATGATGTACCTTCTGTAGGCGAGGACATTTTAGCCCTGATTGAATATCTGGATTATGGCCCGGCTCACATCATTGCCACCTCATTTTCACCGGCTGCGGCGGTGTGGGCAGCTGTGGAACGGCCGTCGGCCATCCATTC
>JACKBU010000042.1 GCA_020634395.1 Ardenticatenaceae bacterium
GAAGGTGTGCTGCTGATCATGCAAAATGAGGATGTGCCGGGCGTTATTGGCCAGATCGGCACGATTCTGGCGGCGTACAAAGTAAATATCGGCGAGTGGCGCATGGGCCGCAATGAGCCGGGCGGGCAGGCGCTGTCATTTATCAACCTAGACAGCGTGCCTTCGGCGGCGGCGCTGCATGCGTTGGGGGAAATCACGGCCGTTACCAAGCTCAAACTGGTCACCATCTAACAGGCAAAGAAGCGGGCAGCAAGTAGCGGGGCAGAGGAAGCACCCGCTATTTGCTGCCCGCCTCAGGCTAGGATTGGTTAACGATAAACGAATTGAGGATGTGGTCCAGCGCGTCCAGGTCGGCGTCGCTGACCACCTGCACCATCACCAGCGCTGAATAGCTCTGGTCGGCCGGTTCGGCCACCATAACTACCAGCAGGGTATCCGTGCCGCCGCAGTTCAACCAGACGTCGTACTTGCCCGTGTAGACCGAGTCTTCATAGTCTGTGCGTTCGCCGCCGCTGGTGCAGTCAGAGCTGAATTCAAAGGCATCCAGCAGTTCATCCACCGAGAGGTTAAACTGGTCGGTCGCCCCAAAGAAAACGCCAGGCGTATTCCAACTGTTGAGGAAGTCATCCAGATTCGGTGCGGCCGTTACCGACAGCCCAATCACATCACCGTCGAGATCCCAGGCGCTGCCGTCTACATCACCCCAGGCGGTGGGGATTTCCAGGGTCATCGCGCCGGAGTCATCGCTGACGGCGACGTAGTCGGGGTAGGTGGCGTCGCTGGTGCCGGTGCTGGCGCTGTCGTTGTTACTGGCTTCGTCTTCCAGGGTTTGGGCGAAGGAGAAGGATTGTTCCAGGACACGGCCGTTAAGCTGCCCTTCCAACACTTCCTGCGTATCAAACCGCAGCACTTCGACCGCCAGTTTGTCGCCCGCGTCGTGCGTGCGCAGGATGTCACAGTAATCGGCCATCGTGCCATCGGTGGCCAGGACCAGGTTCTCCAGGCTGGTAATGATGTCGCCGCTTTTCACACCGGCTTCGTCTGCCGAGGAGCCGGATTTGACCGAAGAGACCCAAATGCCAGAGAGACCCTGCCCATCGTTAACGGCCGTGCCGTTTACCCCTATCGCCAGATAATCCGCTCCCTGGCGCAGCTTCTCCACCACCGGCAGCGCCTGCGCCTGGGCAATGGCAAAGTACTGGCTCGTGCTGTCTGAACCGGCATAGTTGATGGCTACTACCTCTCCATCACCCGTCAGCAGCGGGCCGCCGGAGTTGCCGGGATTGATGGTGGCATCGTGTTCAATCACGTCATCCACTGAAGCCCAACTCGTCTCGCCGGAGGTACGCGCCTTGGAAACAATGCCGCGCGTCAACGTGTATTCCGGGTCGCCAAGCGGGAAACCGGCGGCGTACACATCCAATCCCACGTCTACGGGGCCGCTGTACCAATCCAGGTATGGATAGCCATCGCCTTCGATATCAATAACGGCCAGGTCAGCACACTCCGATACACCCAGGATACGGGCGTTGTGCGGCTGCGAATCGCCGCCGACCCACACCTTCAGCAGCGCCGCGCCGGTGACGACGTGGTTGTTGGTAACGGCGATGCCGCTGGGGTCGATGATGAAGCCGGAGCCGCGCCCGGCAGCGTTGTAGAGTGTGCCTACTTCGGGATCGACGAATGTGCCTTCAGCTTCGATCTGGATGACGGCCGATTTGGCCTCTTCCAGGTTGCCGATCGCGCCGGAAGCCACGGCCGTTTCCGCCGTTGGCTCTGCGGTGGCTTCCGTGGTCGTCTGGTCCGCTGTATCACCCTGGGCCAGACCAGCCGATACGCGGAACGGCAGCGTCTGCACCGATTCGTCGTTCAGGAATAATTCCACCTGGTAATCGCCCGCCGGCCAGGGACCGTTGTTGTCCAAATTAAAGGTCAGCGTATTGCTGCCGCCGGTCAATTCCACGTCGTCCAACGGGGTATTGGGATCGGCGCCGGACACGGAGACGGCCGTCCACGCCGCTTTCACCCGGGTGTCGTCTGGCGCATTGGCCAGGTCTACTATCAAGTAAAACGTATCATCGGGACTAAATGTGGTTGTTGTCTGCGTGCCTGCTTCATCCTTCGTCAGGCGTGCACCGGCAATATTGGCCGTGCTAAAACTGACCTCACCACCGCCTCCGCAGGCTACCAGCCCCAAAAGAAAAACAAATAAAACGACCTTTACAATCCATCTCGTGTTCATTGTAACATCTCCTTTAATATTAGTTTTGGCAAAACGGGAGGCAGCGATCACATGAACCACCATTTCGGAAGGCCCAAAATCTTACACAGGATCCGTTCATTATCAAAATTCCGCTACTTTAAAATCGCAAAATTCATGACATTCATGGCAAAGCCTGGATCTACACAATCTCCAGTCTCTAACCTACAGTTTCCATTAGTCCAAATCTGTTTCGGAACGAACCCAAAGCGGTTCAAATGTGAATCACCATAGCCTAGACTATACATGTTTTGCCGGTAATTGTACAAACCAAAGCTGTCTCTTTTGCTGTCGGCGTGAGCGGGTCTAAGGCGAAGCGCAGGACGGCCGTTCCGCGTAAGATTTCTTGTTCTTGATGCTGTAAAACGTTTGCCAACGATACCCACTTCACGCACAATTGGCGCATGATAAAAACAATTCACACCATTGCCTTCGACGGGGACGACACCTTGTGGCACAACGAGTCGTTGTATGCTCTGACACAGGAGAAGTTTGCCCAGCTGCTGGCGCCCTACCACGACGCCGCCTGGGTAGACCGCAAACTGTATGAAACTGAAATGCGCAATATGCGCCTGTATGGTTATGGGCTAAAGGCCTTTACGCTTTCGATGATCGAAACGGCCATAGAGCTGACCGAAGGACGCATTCAGGGATATGAAATCCAGCAAATCATTGACGCCACAAAAGCGATACGCCAGGCCAAGGTCGCTCTGCTGGATGGGGTGGCAACGGCCGTGGCCCAACTGGCGGAAACCCACCGGCTGATGCTCATCACCAAAGGGGATTTACTGGACCAGGAGGCAAAAATCGCCGGCTCCGGCCTGGCTGATTTTTTTGCCGACGTGGAGATTGTCAGCGACAAAACGGCCGTTACCTACCAGACCATTCTGGACAAGTACCAGATTCCGGCAGAACAGTTTTTGATGGTGGGCAATTCGCTTAAATCGGACGTACTGCCTGTGGTGGAGCTAGGCGGCATCGGGGTGCACATCCCTTACCACATCACCTGGGAACATGAAACGGTGGGCGAGCAGCAGCAGGAAACGGCCGTTTATCACGCCCTCACCCACATCAGCCAGCTTCCTGAGCTGGTGGCCCGTCTAGCCGGCTAAAACCGCGCGCCTCAGAGCAGCAGCCTGGCCCATTTTCCTGTGAAGGGGACTTGACGCCCATTCACTCATCGGCTATCGTTAAATTGTGGGAGCGCCGCCGATAACATTTACAACTTAACAATTTTGGGGGAGGCCCAAGGCCCTGACTGCCCGCAGCAACGGCCGTGCTCAGTCTTGCCCAACACAAAAAGGAGACCTTCATGGACAAACAAACATTAATCGACCATCTAAACGACGATCTGGCCAGCGAATTCAGCGCCATCATCCAGTACATCACCTACGCCGCCAAAGCTACCGGTCCATTCCGGCCACAGCTAGCCCAGTTCTTCCTCACCGAAGTGGCTGATGAACAACTGCATGCGCAGTTCCTGGCTAACAAAATTGTGGCTCTCGGCGGCGAGCCGGTCACGACGGCGAAACCGGTAGCTGCGGCGTCTACCAATCGGGCCATGTTGGAAGCCGTCCTGGCGGCTGAAAAGGAAGCCGGACGCGGCTACACCCAACGCGCCAAAGAAGCCGAAGAATACGGCGACAAAGGGCTGGTGGTGGCTTTGGAAGACATGATACGTGACGAAATGGGTCACTCTGAAGAAACGGAGCGGATGCTGCGCGACTGGCCTTTGTAAGGGCACAGCCCACCGGCCAAACAGTAAATTGAAAAGGGGCGCTTAGTCGCCTCTTTTTCATTGCTGGGAGGACGGCCGTTTCTGCTCAGCAACCCCTATGCCGGCAAGCTTGACAAAAGTGGGCGTTTATTCTATCCTGGTAACACTATGCGAAAGCAAAAGGAGTCTTAGATGGCCGACAATCAACAACCGCAATTGTTCTCAAAGAGCGACCTGCCCACCGACCAAACCCCCTCACAGCCAGGTTTAACGGCTGATGCTTCGATTCAAGCTGCCTTGGGACTCTTTGAAAATCATATGCGCGACGAAGGATTCGCGCTGAATACACGCAAAGCGTTTGCCAGCGACATTCGGCTGCTGGGGAAATATCTGGGCATTGGCCAGCCCATTGGCGAAATCGGCACGAAGAACCTGAACGATTTTCTGGAGTGGCTGCAAAACGGCCGTGGCGTGCCCTGCTCTGCCAAGTCCTACGCCCGCCGGGTGACCACGCTCAAGGTCTTTTTCTCCTGGCTCCACGAGGCCGGCGTGCTGCCCAACGACCCGGCGGCAGCCGTCATTCAACGCAGCGTCAAGAGCCCGCTGCCCACCCTGCCCACCGAAGCCGACCTGGAAAAGGCAACGGCCGTTACCCGCCACATCATGCAAGGCAGCGAGGAACACAAACCCGATGCCCGGCCGCATCTGCTGCTGACCCTTCTGCTGCAAACAGGCATCAAAAAAGGGGAAGCCATGTCCATCGTGCCCAATCACATCGACCGCAGTGACCCCGATAAGCCTGTCTTGTTTATTCGCTATGCGAATCCACGCCTGCGCTACAAAGAACGTAAAGTGTACCTGGAACCCGAATGGCTGGACGTGCTCGACGAATATATGGCTCAGTACCAGCCGCCCGACACCATCTTCACCTGCACGCCGCGCAACCTGGAATATATCCTGCGCGATGTGGGTGATGAGGCCGGGCTGGAACGCGGCCTGCTTTCGTTTGAAAATTTACGCTGGTGTTCGGCTTTGCGCGACTGGCGCAACAACGAAGAACCGGACGACATCCGGCAGAAACTTGGCCTCTCCAAAATCACCTGGCGCGATACCAAAAGCAAGCTGGAAAAGCTGATTCAGGAAGAGCAAACGGGCGTCCGGGCGAGTTAAAGTCTCTACTGCTCGCCGGGTTGCGTGGCGTCAAACTGCTTCACCACCTGGTGCACGTCCATACGATCGGTTTCTGGGGTCTGGTAGTAAACCGTTGCGGTGACCTCATAGTGGGACGTCGGCTCTTTATCACGCAGGTGCATGGTAAGCGAGAAGTTCGTTTCAATGGTTTCGATGACGTTGAGCCAGCCGGCCGGTTCTCCCCGCTCATTCACGACACGCACTTCAATGCTGGGCTTTTCCAGAAATGGGGTCAGGTTAAAACCCACCGCCACGCGACGGCCGTCTGGATACATGTATAAACCCAAATCATTCAGCCGCACGTCCTCGCGCGATTTCGGCGTCTCCCCCGGATCATCATAAAAGTGAATCTGCATGTCTTGTTCCTTCGGAAGTGGATTGGCATGGTTTCATGGGCAAAGCGGCCACAAACCATCTACCCCACCACCTCTTCTCTCCCCCACGTTTCCAGCTTCTCTAACACCTGCACCAACGCCACCTGCCACTCGTGGGTACTGAGTTCGCGCGGCATCCACACGGCCGATTTGCTGACCCGCACCTGATTACCCAGATAGCGCTGCATCCGGTAGCGGTCCAGGTTGTCTTGCTCGTTAATGCGGACCTTGATCTGGCCGGCCTCGGTGGTAACGGCCGTTACCCGCGCCCGCTCCGCCAGGGCCTTAATTCGCAGTTGATACAACAAATTATGCACCGGGTCCGGAATTTGGCCAAAACGATCGGCCAGTTCGGCCGCCATCTCGTCAATCTCCGCCAGCGTGCCTAACAGAGCCATGCGCCGGTACAAACGCAGGCGCAACGCCGCATCCGGCACGTAATCGGTGGGCACGTAAGCGGCCAGCGGCAAGTCAATTAACACCGCTTCCGGAATTTCCGCCGGCACGGCTTCACCAGCCTCGATAGCCTTACGCTTTTTCACGGCGTTCGACAACAGGCGCGTATACAAATCAAAACCCACGGCCGAAATATGCCCACTCTGTGACGCGCCCAACAAGTCCCCTGCGCCGCGAATCTCCATATCGCGCATGGCGATGGAATAACCCGCCCCCAATTCCGTATTTTCGGCCAGGGTCTCCAGGCGTGCCTGCGCATCCGGCGTCAGCCGCCGCCAGGGAGCGTGGAAGAAATAAGCATAGGCGCGCCGCACACCGCGTCCTACCCGGCCGCGCAGTTGGTACAACTGCGACAGGCCAAACTGCTCGGCGTGATCGACAATCAAGGTATTGGCGTTGGGGAAATCCAGCCCACTTTCGATAATCGTTGTAGACAGCAAGATATCGATGTTGCCCTCGGCAAAATCGAACATGATCTGCTCCAATTGGCGCTCGCTCATCTGCCCATGACCCACCGCCAGGCGGGCTTCGGGAACCAGTTCGGCCAGCCGCTGGCGCATAATGTCGATGGTTTGCACACGGTTGTGGACAAAAAACACCTGCCCGCCCCGATCCAGTTCACGCAGTATCGCCCCCTTGAGGCGCGTTTCGTCCACTTCCCCAACGTAAGTTTGCACCGGCAGCCGTTCGGCCGGCGCGGTATCGATGACGCTGATGTCGCGCACACCAGTCAGGCTCATATACATGGTCCGCGGAATGGGCGTGGCCGTCATGGTCAGCACGTCTACCTCGGTGCGCCACTGCTTGAGCTTTTCCTTGTGGGCCACGCCAAATCGCTGCTCCTCGTCAATGATGACCAGACCTAAATCCTTAAACGACACGTCATCGGACAGCAGCCGATGGGTGCCTATGATGATGTCTACTGAGCCTTTGCGCAGATTTTTAACAATGCGATCCTGCTGCGCGCTGGTGCGGAACCGGGACAGCATCTCCACTTTCACAGGGAAAGGCGCCAGGCGATCCTTAAATGTGTTGAAGTGCTGCTGTGCCAGAATAGTCGTGGGCACGAGGATGGCCACCTGCTTGTTGTCCAGCACGGCCTTAAAAGCGGCGCGCAAGGCCACCTCCGTTTTGCCGTAGCCTACGTCGCCACAAACCAGCCGGTCCATGGGTTTGGGTTTTTGCATGTCGGCTTTAACTTCGGCAATAGCGCGGAGTTGGTCTTCCGTTTCCCGGTAAGGGAAGCTAGCTTCCAGTTCGGCCTGCCACTCGTCGTCGGTGGAAAAGGCGTGACCGTCGATTGATTCGCGGGCAGCGTAGAGTTCCAGCAGTTCGCCGGCCAGCTCGTCGGCGGCTTCCTGGGCTTTGGCTTTGGTGGCTGTCCAGGTCTTTTCGCCCAGGCGGTGGATAGCCGGCGGCCGTTCGTCGGAGCCAATCCATTTGCCCAGGCGGTCGGCGTGGTGGACGGGAACGTACAGGACATCGCTGTTGGCATACTGCACCAGCAAATATTCGCGTTCCATGCCGCCTACAGCCCGGGTGACAAGGCCTTTAAATTTGCCAATCCCGTATTCCAGATGGACCACGTAGTCCCCGGCGGTGATGTCGGAGAAGTAGGTTTCCGGCGCTGTGGGGCGCGTGTGCTGCCAGCGGCGCGGCGCGGGGCGGCTCCAGCCAAAAATCTCAGCGTCGGTCAGCAGGTCCAGCAAGATTTTGTTGTCGTCGCGGCGCACCAGGTTAAAGCCTTCGCCGACGGCTCCGTGCACAAAGGTGAGGGTGCCCGGCTCGGGCAAGGCAGGCAGGTTTTCGACGGGATGGGCCTGGGAAGCGGCATTGGGCAGCAGCAGAGAGGTCGTGTCGCTTTTGCTTTCTTCGCGCCACAGTTCGGCCAGCCGCCCGGCCTGCAAACTGACCACCACGACGCGATCATTTTCGACGCGCGTTTGTTTGAGTTGGGTCATCAACGGCCGCATCTGGCCGCCGTAGCGTGGTCCTGGTTCAAAGGCGTCGGCCAGGCCGCCAAACGGCCGTTCCGCCGCTTCTGTTCCTTCACCTAATATCAACGGCTGCCACCAGTTCAGGTCCGACTCGACCACGGACCAATCAAACAACGGCGAGGGATAATCCGGCGGCAAGAGCGGCTGCTCGGCGGCGATCTGGCTGGCGTGCTGCTGCAGATCGTGGACGGCCGTAACCAGCTCCCGCCAGTCATCGACCACCACGAGAGCATTCTCCGGCAGGTAATCGAGCAGGGTGGCCGGTTGGGCGTAGATGAGCGGCAGGTAAAATTCGAGGTGGGGGAAGATACGGCCGTTCCGCAAATCCACAATGTCATCGCGCCAGGAGGGCAGGCTGCCTTCGGCCGGCAGGGCTTCGTCTGGCAGCGAGAGGCCATAGCCCTGGGCCACGCCCGGCAGCGCCTCGCGCGCAGGCGGCACAACCACGCCCATCTCCTGCGCCGCCTTGTCCATTTCCAGCGAACGCTGCGTGGACAGGTCAAAGTAGCGCATCGTGTCTATTTCATCGCCGAACAGTTCAATCCGCACCGGATAAGTAGAGGAAGGTGGAAAAATGTCGATGATGCCGCCGCGCCGGCTGAACTGCCCCGGCGCTTCCACCACACTCACCGCTTCGTAGCCGATTTCAGCCCAGTTTTTGAGCGTTTTTTCCAGATCCAACCGGCGCCCGGGGCGCAGCACACGCGTGGCTGCCAGAAAACGGCGCTTCGCTACCGTTTTCTGCAGGAAGGCACGCGCCGATGCCACAATCAGGGGCGGCTCGGCAGCGACGGAGATTTGTGGATGCTGCCCGGCCATCAGGCGAGACAATACCCGCAAGCGCGAAAGGCGCGCGGTTTCGCCCCAGGGGCCACGATCGTAAGGCAAAGGCGTCGGCTCGTAGAAGCGGTAGACGTTTTGGTCGTCGGGCAGCCAGGCTTCCAGAGCCTGCAGCCAGCGGGAAGCGGCATCTACTTTGCCGGTAAGCAGCAAGATGGGCACCTGACGGCTGCGGAAGAGCCGGGCCAGGACGGGGGCGCGCGCGGCCGGCGGCAGAAGGAGGGGAGAAACGGCCGTTTCCCCATCCAACGCCTGCATTACCGTGGTAAACGCGGGTAGCTCGTCAAAAACTTGTAGAATACCAGATAGATCCATGAGAACGGTAAATTACGAATGGTGAATAATGTCGATGCCTGCTGTCAACGCCAACTCTGACGGTCAGCTGCTCTCCAAACTGCCATTGTGGCGGCTCATGGCCAGTTGAATCCCTTCACTAACGAAGGTGTAAACGGCCCTGGTCGCTTCGTCCAGAATTTCGGTCACAATGGGCCAGTCGTCCTGGCCAAAGTCTTGCAAGACCCAGGCGGCGGGCGGCATTTGGCCCGGCGGCCGGCCGATGCCCAGGCGCAAGCGCGGAAAATCGTTGCCCAGGTGGTTGATGATGGATTTCATGCCATTGTGGCCGCCTGCGCCGCCTTTCTCCCGCAAGCGCACGGTGCCCAGCGGTAAATCCAACTCGTCGTAGATAACCAGGACGTTTGGCGGCGGCACTTTGTAATAATGGGCCAGCGGCCCGACGGCGCTGCCGCTGTCGTTCATGTAGGTTTGTGGTTTGGCCAGGATCACGGGCTGGTTGGCGATACGGCCGTTTCCCGTCAGAGCCTTGTTCTGCACTTTGCCCAGGGAAATGCTGTGCAAAGCCGCCAGTTTATCCACGACCATGAATCCGACATTGTGCCGGTTTTTTTCATACTTCCGCCCCGGATTCCCCAGGCCGACAATCAAAAAACGTTCTTCATTCACAACAGAATTTTCTTGTTGTCCAATTCTTTTTCGACCGAACAAGTTAAACAAGTTTGGCATGTCGTTTGTTGGCTGGTTTGTTGACCGGATGACTGCCCGCCAACTAACCAACCCGGGCAACCTTTTGCTTACTGCTCCAGGTCCAATTCGTACAAATTCCACAGCTCCGAAGTTTGGGTGGTATCCAGTTGGAAGTTCAGTACGTCGGGCTGCGTAGCGGCGAACTTCAGGTTGGCAAACAGCGGAATGCCTGGCAGTTCCCGGCTGAAAATGCGCAAAGCTTCCTGGTGATTGTTCACGTAGGCATCCGTGCCGGGCAGGGATTGGCTGGCGGCCCGGCAGGCGGCGTCGTAGTCGTCGTTGCGCCAGCCGGTGGGATTGATGTTGTTCCAGCCGCCAAAACCATCTTCGCGCGGACCGGTTATGTTGTCCGACAGATAGAGGCCGCAGGGTGGCTGGGCAGCAGTGCGCCAGGCCAATGCGCCCATGTCAAAGCGGCGGCCAAACAGGGAGCCCAACGGACCATCACCGTACCATTCGGCCGGCTGACGGAAATCCAACTCCACGTCCAGGCCGCATTGGGCCAGGTCTTCCTGTACCATTTCCACCAGGCGCGCGCGCAGCGGGCTGGCGGCGTCCGTGCTGAGACGGAAGCGGAAGGGCACGGCCGTTTCCGGCTCTTCGCGGATACCATCACCATCGGTATCCACATAACCCAATCGATCCAACTGGTCATTGCCCACAGCCGGATTGTAGGGCCACTCGGCCAGATCGTTGGGGTAGAGTGGGTGCTCGGTGGGCACGTAGGCGTTCATGACTTCACCACGGCCGTTAAGCAGTTCGTCCACCATTCGCTGCCGGTCAATGCAGACGGTAATGGCCTGCCTTACCCGCGCATCGCCAAACCAGTTGGGACGGGTGGTGGCGTATTCTTCTATCGGCTCGATGCCGAAAGCGATCTGCTCGAAGAAGGGGCTGTTAACGATATGGGCCTGCACCTGGCCCGCAGCCTCGGCGTCTATTACGGCCGTCACCGCTTCTGGCGCAAAGACATCCTGAGTAATGATCTGGCACTCTCCGGCAGCCAACAGTTCATCCGACAATTCGGTGTTGAGCTTAAACTCTACCGCATCGAGATGGGGCAGCCCTTCGGCGGCGCGGTAGTAGTTGGGATTACGTTCCAGGCGAATAGACTCGCCGGGCGTCCAATCGGCCACCACAAACGGCCCGCTGCTGAGGGGAGCTTGCATGGCTTCGGGCAAGGCCAGCAGATCCGTAGCGGAATAGCTGCCATACACGTGGCGCGGCAGCGGCGTCCAGACGTTGGTCACATAGGTCGGGTCGATAAATCCCGGCAGACCCACCCACTGCACGGTATGTTCGCCGGTAGCGGTGTAAACGGCCGTGTGTTCAATCTTGGTTTTGCTGCCCGGCGTCACCGGATCGGCGGCAATCTCAAAGCTAAAGACCGAATCATCGGCCGTCACCGGCTGGCCATCGGACCAAATCAGCGGCTGCAGGGTGAAATCCACGACCATTTGCGTCATTTGCACCGGCTCTTCGGCAAATGTGACCAGTTCGCCAGCCGCATTGCGCACTGTGACGCCTTTGCTAAAGCGCTGCACCACGCCGCGTGCGTCCAACACCGTGTCATTCTCATCAACCTCGACGGTTTCCAGGCGCACATCTTCGGGCGCAGGCAGGCCAACAAGACCCTGGGCCTGATAATCATAGTCGAGGGCTGTAACCAGGTTTTCGTTGAGGCCATGGCGCACGGCCGTAGCTGATAACGACCCATCGCCATACAAAAAGAGACTGGTCGGCTCGCCGGCCACGCACACGGTCAAAACTTTGGGCGGCAGCGGCGTGGCCGTCGGTTCAGGCGTGAAAGTGGCCGTTGGTTCCACCGTGGGAGCGGTGGTCGGATCAGCGGGAACGGCCGTAGCCTGTGTCGCTTCATCCGCCTGGGAAGCCGCGGCAGTGGCAGCAACGGTGGGTAAAACGGGCGTGTCCTCCTGGCGGCAGGCGGCCAACGCCAACACGGTGCAACAAGCAAGCAAAATCGCTTTTCTCCAGCTCATACAGTTTCTAAGCTCCAGTACCTGTAGATTGTTCATTGATTTTTCTGGCGCCAGTACTGACGCCAGCCCCAGCGGAAAAGGCTGCGCAGCAGCAGATACAAAGCCAGGGCGGCGAACACCAGCCCGGCCAGCCGCACGCCCTGCCAGAACGCCCGTCCAAACTGACCGGTATCCACAGCCGCCAGTTGATCCAAAACCCCTGTGTTTTCCGCCGCTGCCGCATCCCCCGTTACGACGGCCGTTTCGCCAGGGTTAGACAGCGCGGCGGGCTGCGTGGGCGTGGGAAAGGGCGTCAGCGAAGGTAAGGGGGTGGGCTGCTGAAAAACGGCCGTGTCTCCCGCAGGCGCTGCTGTGGCTGCATCAGGCGTCGTCGCAGCGGCGGCTGTCGGCGTGGGCGTGGGGCTGTCGTTGGCAATTACCAGATCGGTCACAAAAAACTCATCATAGTTATAGTCATTTCGCACCACCCGCAGGCGGAGCTGGTACAGCCCATCCGGAAATATCGGCGCGCCCACGTCACGCCCGACAGTCGTATCCCAGACGGCCAGCGTGCCCTGGCTGACAGGTTCGCTGCCTTCGGCAAAGACGATCCATTCGGCCGTGGGATTGGAAATGTTGCGAAAGGCCAGTTCGTAGCGGAGATAGTCGGGGTGAACGGCCGTGCCGGTGACGGTCACCACACCCGAAATGGTCTCGCCGGAAGTGGGTTGTGTGATACCATTGGCGGCTTGCGCAAAAATTGTGTGTGGAAGCGAACTATCGGCCAGCACAACAAACGTTAAGAGAGCCATAATGAGGCGCAGCAGGGCTGGCAACTTGATTCTCTTTAGTTTAAGATACACACTATCAATCATAAAGGCGTCTTGACGCAGCGTGAATACGAAAGACAAACATAGAAGTCTAACACAAACGGACCCGCGTGACGAATAGAAAAGTTCTGCGCAGTGTGGGCCAAAGCCCTGGGACACGGCCGTTTAGAAAGGAAATCGATGCACAACACCTCTCATAACTTCCGCCGGGGGAGCATCTCCCTGGCATTTTTCTTCATACTACTCCTTGGCCTGGCGGCGTGCGGCCCCAGCACCGGACCATCGGCCATTCCCTCAGGCACTGCTGAACCGGCCGAAGACGGACCATTTGCCGCCCCTGTGGACAGCGCATCGCTGTTTGCTGCGTCCTCAAACGAAAGCGTGGAAAGCCAGGAACAGGCAACGGCCGTGCCCGGTTCGTCCGGCGGAGAAGTCGACGCCAATGGGCTACCGGTCGGCTTTACGGCTGACGGCCATCCCTATCGCGGCAACCCGGACGCCACGGTGATCATCGAAGAGTTTTCCGATTTCCAGTGCCCGTACTGCAGCCGCTTTGCTAACGAAACACTCACGCAGTTGAACGAGAACCAGATTGCTGCCGGCGACGTTTTGTTCGTTTATTACGACTACCCGCTGAGCAATATCCATCCCCAGGCGGAGGTCGCCGCCAACGCCGCGCGCTGCGCCGCCGACCAGGGAGCCAGCGCCTATTGGGCCATGCACGACCTGCTGTTTAATCAGCCGCAGGCCTGGAGCCACAACCAGGCCAACGACACCTTCATCACCTTTGCCGAATCATTGGGACTGGACAGCGAGCAGTTTGCCGACTGTGTACAGAGCGGCAAACACCTGAAAGCGATCCAGGACGACGTCGACCTGGGGCTGAGCCGCGGTGTTTCCAGCACGCCCAGCTTTTTCATCAACGAACAACCGCTCATCGGCGCCCAGCCGATTGACGTGTTTAACCAGGCCATTGCTACCGTAAAAAGGGGCGAGGAACTGGTTTTCAACCAACCCAGCAACGAGATACCCCCTACCCCCACACCTGCCGCCATTTCTGACGAAGGCATTGCCGCCACTCTAGGCAGCGCAGATGCGCCCTATACCATCGTCGAATTTACTGATTTTAGCTGCGCCGCCTGCGCCCGGTACGCCACCGAAACGCTGCCCACGCTGCAAGAACTGCTGGTCGACTCTGATCAGGTGCATTATATATTGAAGGATTTCCCGCAAAGCGAGCATCCCGAAGCACGCCAGGCCGCCATAGCCGCTCGCTGCGCCGGCGAGCAGGAAGCCTATTGGCCCATGTACCAGGCCTTGTTTGCCAGTCAGGCAGAATGGGTAGGCCAGGGCGACAAAACGGCCGTTTTCTTCAAAAACCTGGCTGCCGATTTAGGATTGGACACGGCCGCGTTTGAGGCCTGCCAGAGCAGCGGCCAGTTCGATGCGGCCATCCAGGCCGGGATCAGCGAAGGAGAAGCCCTGAACGTGGGCGAACTTCCCTACTTCTTCGTGGAGGGCTACCCGCTCAGCGGCGCCGAACCAAACAGCGTGGCCCTGGCCTTAGGTCTGCCGATGGATGTGTCTATCGAGGGAGCGTACAGCATCGGTGATCCCAATGCACCGATCACCATCATCGAGTTTACCGATTACCAATGCCCCTACTGCGAACGACACTTCACCGAAACCTTGCCCTCGCTTATGGCCGATTATGTGGAGACCGGCAAAGTCCACTATGTGTTTAAGGACTTCCCCCTGACGGCCATCCATCCGCAGGCCCAACTGGCGGCTGAGGCGGCGCGCTGCGCCGGCGCTCAAGATGCCTACGTGCCTATGCACGATGCCCTCTTTGCCAATCAGGCAAGCTGGAGCGGGCAGGCCAATGCGGCCGATTTGTTTGAGCAGTACGCCGCCGACCTGGGATTAGACAGCGACGCCTTCCGGGCCTGCCTGGACAGCGGTGAAATGAAAACGGCCGTGCTCACCGATCAGGCCCAGGGGTTTGAGTATGGCGTCAACGGGACACCCGCCTTCTTCGTCAACGGCTTCCTGATCTCCGGGGCGCTGCCCTACAGCAGCTTCGACCAGGCGCTAACCGGTATGCTCGACGAGATGCAGCAGTAAGCCGCCGGCCCGGAGAACCATTTCACCCGCTTGCTGAGGAAGCAGCTTCCATGCCGCAGAACAAACAACGCGCGCCCCGCAACCGGACGATAAGCCTGTCTGAGGAGGAACGCCAGCGGTTCGCCGCCAACTGCCTGCGGCTGCAAGGACCGGCCACGCTGAACACAATCGTCAATCGCACGATTTGCCAGGATGTGTTTGCCGTGCTTGATTGGCTGCCTTCCCACTCTGTTGACCTGCTTTTTGCCGATCCGCCTTACAATTTGAGCAAATCGTTTAACGGACGGCCGTTCTCTTCCCGCTCTCTCACCGATTACGAATCCTGGCTGGAATCCTGGCTGCTGCCGCTGCAGCGCCTGTTAAAACCTACCGCCTCACTTTACATCTGCGGCGATTGGCGCTCTGCGGCGGCCATTCAACGCGTGCTGGAAGCCCATTTTGTCGTGCGCAACCGCATCACCTGGGAGCGGGAAAAGGGTCGCGGCGCGCAGGCTAACTGGAAAAACTGTGCGGAGGACATCTGGTTTGCCACGGTGGGGGAAGCGTACACCTTTAATGTGGAAGCCGTGAAGCTCAAACGACGGGTGATGGCTCCTTATACGCGCCCGGATGGGCAGCCCAAAGATTGGCAAGAAAATGAAGACGGCCGTTTCCGCCTCACCCATCCGGCTAATATCTGGACGGACATTACCGTTCCCTTCTGGTCTATGCCCGAAAACACCGACCACCCCACACAAAAACCGGAGAAACTGCTGGCTAAAATCATCCTGGCCAGTTCACAACCTGACGATGTTGTTTTTGATCCGTTTCTGGGTTCCGGTACCACTTCCGTGGTAGCCCGCAAGCTGGGACGGCGCTTTTTCGGCGTAGAAATTGACGAATCCTATGCCTGCCTGGCCGAAAAGCGCCTGGAACTGGCCGGGCAAGACGGCCGTATCCAGGGCTACACCGATGGGTTCTTCTGGGAACGCAACAGTCGCCGCACATGACCGCCCCCTGAAAATCCGGCTACAGCGCCCGGCCAAAAAGCAACCATGTTTGTTCAACTGCACGATCTGATGATTGAACTGCACAGCCAGGACCGGCCGATTCTGGCGCAGTGGTCGCGGCTGTTTGCCGGCTGGCTGCGGGCAGAATTCCCCGGTCTGGCGGACCTGAAGCTGGAGTTAAGCTGGCAGGAAACTTTGCCGCCGCTGCCCTCCATCCCGCCTTTTTACAACGATGCCGGTGAAAACACGGCCGTTTCCCCCGCCCTTGCCGTCTACCGTGGACCCGCTGAAAGCGTGCAGCTGCACTTCCACGATGCTGGCCTGGTGACAGTGCCGCTGGCAGTCCGGCCAGATGCCCCCGGCTCCGTGGCGCGCGGCACGGTTGTGCCTGTTTCAATTCTCAACGGCCGTTTCGAGGATGTCACCGTTACCAGCCTGGCGCCCCTGCTGCGGCGGCGCGGATACTTTTTACTCCACGCCTTTGGAGCGGTGAAAGAGGGCCGCGCCATCCTGCTGGTGGGTGCGTCCGGCAGCGGTAAAACGACCAGCGGTCTGCGCCTGCTGTTGGACGGTTGGGAGTTGTTGAGCAACGACGTGGTACTGCTTGAGGCGCGGGCCGACGGCGCTTATGCTCTGGCCATGCCCGACATAATTACCATCCGGCCGTTTACGCTGCAGCTCCTTCCCCGCCTGAGAGAGCATCTGGCTGCGGTCACCGATCGGCCGTTTGACGTGAGTGCCGAGACGCTGACCAACGGCCGTTGGGCCAATCCCGCGCCGATCACGGCCGTTTACTTCCCACAAATAACCGGCCAATCCACCAGCACGGCCGTACCGCTCAGCCGGGCGGTGTGCCTGGCACACCTGATGGAACAGAGCATAGACCAGTGGGATACGGCCGTCTTCCCCCAACACCTGGCGCTGTTACAAAGGCTCAGCCAGCAGGCAGCCGCCTACACCTTGCGCTTAGGCCAGGATCTCAGCGACCTTCCCCGCCTGCTGGCTGGTTAACGTCACCTTCTAATTTTCCAGAATTGAGCCGCGACTGGCGCTTTATGGGCCGCCAGACGTAAAGAACGCAGAGGACAAACCGGCCCCTCGCGGCGCTGTTCATCCTCTGCGTTCCCGGCGCACTGGGTGGTTAACTCAGTACGCTTGCAACAAAAAGTAACGTCTTAACCAATGCGATCAAAGCGCAGCACTTCCTGACCCCCGGCATTGCGAATGATTAATTGGCTGCCACTGATCTGGAAAGTTGCTGCGGCTTGCAGCGCAATCCGATAAGCATTTTCCTGCTGCATCAGCTCTTCACTGCAGGCAATCTGTGTGCTGGCCAGCGGCCCGATGCTGATGTTGCTGCCGTTGACCGTATAAGGACCATTCAACTGATTGCAGCCGCCGTTGGCATTCATTGTGCCATCTGCGCCGAAGAAGGCGGTAAGCACGGAACCGGCCACAGGCACGGTCCCACCGTTCATAGAAGCCAGACGCCAGTTGCTGTTGGACAGGGGGTTCGTTACATTAACCTGGATTGTCACCTGCCGCAGGACGACGCTTTGATCGGGCAGCAGCACGCGCATTTCATAAGTGGTGGTTTCCGTGGGACACACCTCTCGGGAGCCTTCGCCGGTCGCCGGGAAATTCTGATAAGGTTCGCCTAAGGGATAGACCCACACAGCCTGAATGTTGGCAACTTGCCAGCGCAGGGTGGTGCATTCACCCTGGTTGATGACCGTTCTGTCGGCGGTGAAGGAGATAGAAGGCGTGGCCGTTACCTGAGGAGTCATCGTGGGCGTGGGTGTGGCCGTATTGGAGGGCGTCGGCGTTGGCGGTGCAGGAATAACCGGCACATTGTTGGCGTTGGTGGCGTTGATAAATTGCGCGGAGACCCAGCCCTGGGCATTGGGGGCATTGGGCGCAAAGACTACCCACCACAACCCATCGACACTGCGCCCGGTGATGCGCCCTTGTGTGCCGAAAGGCGCGACGCCGATGACCGGATACACATCGCCGGGACCGGTACGCACATTGACACCATTGCGTGCTGTAACTTCCCCTGTGGGAGTTTGTGGTTCGGCGGTGGGTAAGACGATAGGTCTGTTGGGCGTAGGACTGGACTCAGACGGCGCCGGTTGTGTGGGCTGGGCGGTCAACTCCTGGGTAGGCATGACAACGGCCGTCGGCGTTGCGTCCGTCATCTCTCCGCCCTGATCACCGCGCAGCATAAAGGCAGCAATAATTGCTACCACACCGACAACAATCAATACCACTACCAGGCCGATGAGGATATAGAGTAAGGTATTAGGGTTATTCTTCTTGTTTTCGTCTTGTGGTTCCATGGTTCCTCCTGGATGAAAAAGATGTGCGGCCTTTGAGCATTCGAGAACAGCGTTGTCCTGCCAACAGCAAACAGCAGACGCCGGCCTGTACTGGCGGCCTGCTGCCTGCTAAGTTCAACAAATATCCCTGTGAAGTTTCAAAGGTCCGGGAGACTTTACTACTTTATGACCAATGAGGCAATCATAATATCCAGCTTATCCAGGTCCGGCTGCCAGGCGGAGGGCGGCAGATCGTTTAAAGTTGTTTTGATTTCTTGCAGATAAGCATCGTAAGTTGAGGGGTTGGTAGCCTGCGCTTTGACGTCTTCGGCGGTTTCCTCGAACGTAGCCGGCAGTGTTTCGGTCTCGACTGGCCAGACGAGCGAAACGTAGAACTTGCCATCCTGGCTCAGACCCTGATAGTAATAGGCCGTGGTCTCATTGGTCCAGGGACCAATGGCCTGGCGGTTGGGCGAATCGGAAACGTAGCGCACGCCCATGCCCTGGGTGAAGTTTAAATCGGTGAACTGCACCCAGCGGTCCATGAAACCCAGGGGAGAGGGCAGGAAGGGCATGGGATTATCCGGCGTATCCACACGGCCGTTTGCCTCCGCCATCAACGCCTCCAGCCGATCTATCTCCACAGCCGCCGCGTCTCCCGCCACGTTACGATAGCCCTGTACCGGGAAGATGTACAGGCGACGGCCGTTATTTGCCAGCACCTCTTGGGGATCCTCACCGTCGAAAGTAACCAGGATGTGCGCAGGAATAGCCGTGCCACCTGAGTCAGCGGAGAAAGGCTCCCCTTCTTGCACCTGCCAGGCATAGGACTGGGCCACGCCCTGCACGTTTAGCTGAATATTCTGCCCTTCATCGGCCGGGGCGCTGCTGCTGTTGGCTGCGGCGGATTCCGCCAGCGCGCTGTCCGGAGCCGCCTGGAAGCGCATCGTGCCGCTGTCGAATTTCAAGTCGAATAACAGGTCATCGCCGTCCATAAACCACAGCGCCGCCGCGCTGAGATACTGTAAAAACTCCTCGGCTTGCGACTCTTCCGGGCAGGCGGCTGCGGTGAGGGGACCGGGCACAATAGACAAAGTGGTCTCATCGAGACTGTATACGCCGCCGCCCGTATTGCAGTCGGCCTGGATGAAGACACGGCCGTTACTGCCCAATCGTATCTGGTAACGCTCCGGCTCAGCAATCTCCTGCGGTCCGTCTTGCGGGCTGGTGAAGCTGGTCCACTGCCACACCTTGTCCAGAAGCATGTCCTCGGCCGTGATGATCGCCGTCGCTTGCGGCGTAACGGCCGTAACCGTGTCCGGCTCAACCGTCGGTGTAACGGTGGTTTCTTCCAAGGCCGATCCGCCGTTTTGCCAGTTCATCAGGCCGTCGTTGTCGGCCAGATAAAGCTGCAAACGGCCGTCTTCCAGCCCCACCTGATTAACCATGCCGAGCGCTTCCAGAAAGGTCTGGTCCAAAGAAGCATCGCCACAATAGGCTTTTGTCGATGGGCCGAGGGTGATGGTCAGCGTACGGCCGTCTAAAGTATACGTGCCGCCGACGCTGTTACAATCGGCCTGGATGTTTACCAGCCCATCGCTGCGCAGCACCATGCTGTACTTTTCCGGGTTGGGAACCAAAGTCTGTGTTACCGGCTGGCCGGCGCTGATGTCGGTCCATAACCAGAGAATGTCCACAATGTCCGCCTCATTTACCGGTGTTACCTCTGGCACAGGCGTGGGCGTGGGCGCTGTGGTAGCCGTGGGTGTCGGGGGGTTTTCGGCCGTGGGCGAGGTGAGCGGCGTATGGGTGATTTCTGGTTCTGAGGGGATATCCAGGGGAGGAATGGTCGGTGTAGGCGTGGTCTGTCCGCTGCAAGCTGTGGCAAACAATACCCACAGGCATAGAAACAGCAGCGATTGAAACTTCTTCATAGCCGATTTCCTCTTATAAACTGTAATAGATGATTAAGTAAACCGCAAAAGGTTTGGGAATTAGACCCGCAAGGTTTTACACTAATTTAGTCGAGTATCCTAGTTCAAACCCTTCGGGTCTTCTGAAAACTTTCTACTGATCACTTAGAACTATTCAGGCCAGAACCTGGACAACCAGTGAATTAATAATCATTCAATCAGGCAGTTTCTTTAGACCATCACAGTATATGATTGTGACGTAATCAGCCAGATTTGTAAAGACAGTGGGCTTGTAATATAGAGGTTCTGTAGGAAATCAGGCGGCTGCCACCCCATGAAACAGGAAGCGTGCTGCGTAACCAGAAAGAGCTTCACATATCACGCCTTACGCGTCACGCCCAACCCCCTATAATCCCCCAGACCCTCTGCAGACAACTTCAGGCATCTGACGGGCCAGGCTGCCAGCCGACCGTGGCTGCCCAGGCTTCGGCGGCAAAGTAGATCAGGTCAACGGCCGGATCTTTGACCTCAGGATACCGGGCCGGATCGGCCAGATGAGCGGCCAGGCGGCGTTTTAGCTCGGCATAAGCGGCGGCGGTAGCCGGGTGCGCCCGCAAATGATCCCGGAACAAGAGCGCGTACCGCTGATTGGGCCGTCCGGCCAGGCGCACGTGGGTGTTGCTGGGCCGCTGCGCCGCAGGATGCCGGAAAAACATCTTTTCCCAGTCGCTTTCCGGGCCAACGGCCGTTGGCGGCCGGTGATCGCGCGAGATGCCTGCCGGCTGGGTATACCCCAAAGCCAGCAGGCACTCGACCAACTGCCCATCAAATTGGGCGACGGTAATCTGCACGTCGATGATGTCTTTGGCGTCCAGGCCGGGCACCGAGGTAGAACCAATGTGGTCAATACGCACGGCCGTTTCCCCCAGTTCCCGGCGCAAGTCCCCGGCAATCGCCTGAAACTCTGCCGGCCAGCACGGCCGATAAGGCACAATCTCAACCATTATTCCTCCCGACCGGCCATTCGCCGGCCAGCACCGCGTAAGCATATTCGCTGCCCCAGCGCCCCTTAAACCAGATGTTTTCCACGTAGTGGGCCTCGCGCCGCAGCCCAATACGCTCTAATAAGCGGCTGGAAGCTTCATTCTCCGCATCGCAGATGGCGCGCACGCGGTGCAGGCGCAGGTCGCCAAATAAATAGTCCAGCAGGCCTCGCACCGCTTCGGAGGCGTAGCCCTGGCCCTGATAGGCGCGCGCCAGAGAAAAGCCAATTTCGGCCTGCTGCCCGTCGTCGGGCAGAATGCGGAAGGCACAATCGCCGATAATGGGGCTGTGACCCCGGCGTTCGATGGCTAACTGATACCAGGTATCTAGCGGAATAGACTGCATGGCGCTCATTTCCGTTACGAACTGTTCCGCCTGCGCCAGCGTGTAGGGCGCTTCCCAACTCTGGTAGCGGGCCACCTCCGGATCGGAGCGATAGGCGGCGAAGGCCGGAATGTCGGCCGCTTGAAACGGCCGTAAAGACAGCCGCGCCGTTGCCAAGACAATTGGTAAAGGGATGGGGCACACCTGCGTATCCGGCATGGTTTACCTGTCCACTTTGGCCGTCGCTGCGCCGACGAATCCCAGGTAGACTGCCAAAGCAGCCAGGGCCAACAGGTTGGGTAAAACGCTGGGAGCGGTGCCCGGCAGACTGCGCAACAGGAAAGAAACGGCCAGTAACAGCCACACCAGGCTGTGGCCCCAGCGTAACCAGAAATAGCGCACGGCCGTTGTATCCGGCCCCACCTTCTTCTTCGGCCACACAAAAGCAAAGAGAACGGCCGGTATCAGGGCCAGAAGGCCCCATACCCACCAGGAAACAGTCAAAAAAGAGGCTTGCATTCAGGCTGCTCCACTATTTTCTTGCGGCAAGCACAGCAGCGAGAAC
>JACKBU010000043.1 GCA_020634395.1 Ardenticatenaceae bacterium
GTACGCTTACCCTCCCGGAGGCTTTGAGCCTCCGGGAGGGTGGTTAGCGCTTACTCCGTAATCGTAAACAACTGGCCGTCCGTGCGGCCGAACACTTCGGGGAAGTAATCTTCCTGCGCCAGAGCGGGCATCACCTGATATTCGCCGGGGATGTTGGCCTGCATGAAGTAGGTGTATTGATACGTGCCGGCGGGCAAAAAGTCAGCATAGAAGCGGACTTCCTCGTCGCGGTATTCGATGCGGTTAAAGTACCACCAGCCCCAGTAGCCATAACGATCCGGCTGGGCGGTGCGCTCGATGCCGCCGCCCAGCGTGGCCGAATTGGTCTCCAGGCCAGGGTCAATGCCCTCCGCGCCGGCCGGCAGCGGGTCGTGGACCACCGCGTACAACAGGTCGTTGGGCGCAATGATCGTCAGCACCACCCGCACCTGTTCCCCGGCAGCAATGCTGTCGATGGGCAGGCAGGTTTCTGTCTGCGGGTCGCAGGATGCATCGTAATACGCCCGCTGCACCGTCACGCCCCGGCTGGTAGCCTGCACAGTTTCGGCCGGTATGTAGGCGTTCAGGTACATGTTGTAGTAGAGACGGCCGTCGCCCGAACCGCGCTCAAAGCTAAAGAAGTTCGTGTCGCCGGGCACAAGCTGCGCCATAGGCACAGACTCGGACACGTTCTCTGTCACGTTGGCTTCCGAGAAGAAACCGTCGGCATACGGCTGTGTGTTCACCTGCAGCGCCCAGTCATAGTTGGCCGCCAACTCTTGTGTGGCCGCCAGCCAATCCGTCAGGGCCAGGATGGTCCAGGCTGTCTCGTGGCTCGTCGACCAGCGTAAAGCCGTGCGCGCCGTCATCAGCCAGTTGACGGTTTGCGGGGCAAAGGCGGCATCCGGCTGCACACGGGCCAGGGCATCCAAGACGATGGCCGTGCCGCGCACATCGCTGTTCAGGTTGTTCCAATCCTGCTCCGCGTCTTCCCAATGCGCGCCGGTAGCGCTCAAAATCACCGCGTCATTCAGGTCGGCCAGCAGCGTGGCCTGGTTCTCCCCGGCGTAGGCGTTGGCCTCGTAGGCCAGCGCCAGGAAGGCTTTGGCATACGGGTCCAGCAGCCCGCGCTGCTCGGCAAACAGGTTGTCGGCGTCGTCGACGATGTCCTCACCCCGCTCGGCCAGAACGTAGAGGAAGAAGGCCTGCCGGTTGGCCTGCGCCGGAGAATCCAGTCCTTCTGGATTGCGCAGTTGGCTGCGGATGTAGCGGGTCGCGCCGTTCAGCACGTCGCTTTTCACCCGGTAGCCGGCCTCTTCGGCCTTGGTCAGCGCCAGCAGTGTGTAGGCGCTGAGCCACGGGTTGCTGTCCGGGCTGTAGCACCAGCCCCAACCGCCATCCTGCTTCACCAACCCTTCCAACCCGCTGATGTCACTGGTGATCAGCGCGTCCAGTTCCTTCAGTAACTCGGGTTGATCCAGGCCCAGTTCGGTGATGGCCCGGGCGGTGACCGCGTTGGGCAGCAGCCGGTCCACGTGGGCGGAGGCGCACTGCGGGCTGTAAAGCTCGTTGTTTTGCGCTTCCAGGGCGTTGATCATGGCTGCGGCCAGGGAGGCGCTTAGCTCAACATCCACCGATCCGCGCCGCGTGTCGATGGTATCGGGCAGCAGAACGGCTTCCACCTGCCTGCCGGGTTCTTCCAGCACGCCAGAGGTGGCCGTGGCGTCGGGCGCATCGTAGCGATAGACGGGGATGGTGTTGTCTGGCCCGGTGCCAAAGCTGGGCTTGGTGGCATCGCTGTAGCCGCCGCCCGCCACGCGGAAGGTGAGATCGGCAAATTCCACGTCGTCGACGGTGACCGGCCAGCGCACCAGGGAACGGCCGTTAGCCGGCACACTCACCGTCTGGTCTTCAAAGCCGGCCTCCACAAAGCCGTCCGCCTCCAGGCTGACCGTGGCGTCAATCGCCGCGCCGGTCGTGTTGTTGATGATGGCCCCAATCTGTACTTTGTCGCCCACGGTGAAGAAGCGCGGCGTTACCGGCCGGATGAGCAGGGGCAAACTCACGGTGATGTCCACACTTTCCTGGTCGACTTCCGTGTCGTTATTGACCACTTTGCTGCTCAGCCGCCAGGTGGTCAGGGTGTCGGGCAGCGGGATTTCTACCGTCGCCTGCCCGCCGCCGTCGGTGAACAGTTTGGCTTCCCAGTAGGCGGTGTCCGGGAAATCGCGGCGCACGTCGTCTTCTTCGTCGCCCACGGCCCGGCTGAGTGCGGCTTCGGACACATCGCCGCCGCCGCCGCCGCCGCCGCCCAGGAACTCGATGGGCACTTCAATATCCAGCCCTTCGCCGGTGACCAGCAGGCCGGAGCCGATGCTGCTGTAGAGCGGCTGCTCGGCGTAGAAAGCATCCAGGATGTGCGGGGCGTTGTCGGGTTTCAGGGTGAGTACGGCCAGGTCTACCAGCGCCAGGGAGAGTTCGGCCTGCGTAGGCTGCCCGGCAAAGTCGGTGACCTGGATGTCGAAAACGGCCGTGTCACCCGGTTCATACGCCGTTTCGCGCGGGGTCAGGGTCAGGTCCAGCGCCTGCTGCTCCGGCGAGACAGAGAGTTCGACCATGCCGGTGCGGATGTCGGCGTAGGGGTGGTCGGGGTCGTCGGGATTAACAGGTTTAACGGCCGTGACGCCCACATACACGTTCGGCGCAAAGATGGGCGTGATGGGAATCTCTAGCACTTCGCTGCTGTTTACCTGCACCACCCGCTGTTCCACCATGTTGCCGCGTTCGATGGTCAACCAGGCGTTGACCGGTTCGGCAAACGGTGACTGCACCAATATGCGTGCCGTGTCGCCGGGCGCATAGCTTTGTTGATCGGCCACTAACTCCATGACGTAATTACGCGGGGCCGAGCGCCAGCCGGCATATTCCGGGTCGATGGCCCAGATGCCGGTCGAGGCCCACTGCTCGCGGCCGGCGCTGTCGGTGTAGGTAGCCACGGCGATGTAAGAGCCGCCATCCTCCGGCACAAAGCTGGCTTCTGCCTTACCCTGCGCGTCGGTGGTCACCGTGGTGCTCTCGATTTCTGTATCAATCGGCGTCCAACGGGTGTAGTAGGCGCCGAAGTCATTGTCCCGTTCGCCTTCCCAATCACGCCGGTAGAACGTGACCGAAACCTCTTGATTGGGTACGGTTTCGCCCGCCCAGTCCACGGTGATCAATTCTACAGTGGCTTCCTGCCCGGCGTTGACCGAGTAGTCGGCCGGACGCACGCCCACGTAGCCGTCGGCGGCGTGGAAGATAACGCTGGCTCTGCTGGTGACGGGGAATTCGGCCACGTCATTGACGGACGCTTCTACGGTGACTTTGCGGCTGCCCTCGTCGGCGTCTTGCAGCACGCTGGCGGGGATGGTGATAACCAGACGGCCGTTGGCGTCCGTTTTGCCTTCGCCGGAGGTCACCCAGTTGCCGTATGTGCCGCCGCCGCCAAACGACCCATAAGGTCCAACGCTCTCGTAGTTAAAGCCGGCGCTGTCGCCAAACGAGTAGTATGGCCCATCGATGGTGGGGTAAAAAGCGTCTTCGTAGATAGACCAGTTCACACTCAGGTCGGCCGCCGAGCCGCCGAAGAAGTATTGGGTTTCCAGCACCACGTCCACGCTTTCACCGCGCAGGGCTTCCGGCTTTTCCGGTGTCATGGTGATCAGGAATTCCGGCTTGCGGTATTCGGCTACGCTGAAGGAGCGTATGGTCGACCAGTCTTGCCCCTGCAGGTAGATGCTCAGCGACCCCAGCGGTGCGTCTTCGGGAATGACCCAGTCGCCGTAAAATGCCCCATCGCTGTCCAGGGTAACGGGTATGGTCACGTCGATGGCGTTATCGCCATAGTAGTTGGCCGGGCCAATTTTCAAGGTGGCTTCGGTCATCTCTGGCAGCGAGTAGCGGCCAAAGTCCGGGTCGCGCACGATGCCTTTGTAGTGCACCGTATCCCCCGGCCGATAAATGGGCCGGTCGGTATACAGGTAGACATACGGCTGGGTAAAGTCGTTGTAGCCATAGCTAATGCCCAGTCGCCACGGTTCAAAGCCGCCGTTCCAGACACTGTTGGCTGCGCCAAACCCGGCCTGCCCCGGCTCGTTGCTGATCACCGTGACGCCGTTGGATTCGCTGGGCGAACGTTTGTAGCCGATGCGGGCAAAGCCGTTGGCGTCGGTAACGGCCGTGCCGCTGGGCACGCCGTTCACACTGTAGAGGGTCAGGTTTCTGCCCTGCGCCGGCTGGCCGGAGGCAATGTCCGTGGCCCAAACGTTCACTTCATTGGGCATTTCCTTCACCACCAGATTGGTGTCGGCCACCACAAGGATGGTGCGTTGGGTCTGCCAGTAGCGGGAGTCTTCCTTCAGTTCCGGCGCACTGACCGACAGGAAGTAGATGCCCGTCGGCAGCGTGCCGCCGTCGGCCAGAGACAAGGTTTCCACGCCGTCGCCCTCGTTGGTCACGCTCCAACTGCGCAGGGGATCGATGTCCGGCTGGTAGTCATAGATGCTGTAGGAATTGTTGAGATAGGTTATCGGCAGCCCGACGTCATAGAGATTGACGGTCATCTGGGGGACACTGCGGTGGATGATGTCGACGGCCGTTTCAAAGCTGGTAGAAAGCTGCGCCACCGCGCCAGGCAGGTTAAACGAAGCGATAGGCGAAGCCGGCGGCGTGGTGAACTCAAAGGTGTAATCCTGGCCCAGCGTGTTGCCGTACACGTCTGCGGCATCCGCCGGCACGGTCACCCGGTAGGTTGTTGAGCGTTCCAGGGGGAAATCCACATAGACGGTGTATTCGTCCCACCCGTTAAACGAGTAGCGGGGATTGCTGGGCGCCGGCTCAATCACCAGACGATCTTCCAGCGTGTCCGGGTCCATCGTGGAGGCGAAATTAACGTTAAAGCCGCGCTGCCACGTTTCGGTCGTCGTTCCGTCTGCGGGCTGCGTGCTGTTCACCCGCGGGAAAGGCACCGTAGTGAACGCTTTTACCGCCTCTTCCTTCAAGCTGGTGGGGCTGGCCGCCGCCTGAGCGCCGGTTCCCACAATCACCTGATAATCGGTTTCCAACTGTAAAAGATCATTCGGTTTTAACGTCACTATCCGGTCGCCATCTGACCACTCATACTGCAGGCTTACCTGGGGGGCATCTACGCCGCGTACGGAGATCGCCGGCTGCGTGGAAGCACGATCCATGGGCATATTGAAGGTGACGGTCATGGCGGCCGTTGGCGGCACGGGCGATTCCTGCGAATGGTTAGGTTCCCGGCCAATCTCGATGCGCACCACTTCCGGCGCGGCCGTGGCGAAACGCCAGGTGTAATCTTCGGCCAGCACTGCGCCGGTTACGTCTTCCAGACCGGCGTTGACCGTAACCTGGTAGCTGGAGGCGCCGTCAAACGCCACGCTGGGCGTGAAGCGGTAGATGCTGGTGGAGGTCCATTCGCCCTGCCCTTCAACCGGCGGGTTGAAGGTGAGGGGTTGGGGCAAATCAGCCTGCTGGCCGGTGGTTACCAGCGGGACTACCGGGCGGTTGAACAGCACGGTGATGGTTCCGTCTGCGGCCACGTCGGTCGCGCCGTTCTCAGGAATTACCTGGCTGACTTCCAGCGCGCCGATGGTTTGCAGGTTAAATTCGGCCGGGGCGCTCATGGCCTGGCCGTTCTGCCCTTTGGCGTTTTCATCTACGCGCACGCGGTAGGTTTGCTGCCGGGCCAGCTGGTCCTGGGGAGTAAAGATAACGGTGTCCGGGCGCGGCCAGGTGAGGCTGCCGGAAACGGCCGTGTCATCGGCGGCGCTTTGCACTTCCAGGGCCTGTTCCACGCTGCTCTGATCCATGGGCTGGTCAAAGCGCAGGGTGATGGCCCCATCCAGCGTCACTTCCTCGCCTTCAGCGGGGCTGGAGTAGACAACCTGCGGCGCCCAGTCGATGTCGGCCGGGTCGACGGCGGCCGGAGGCTGCGGTGTATTGGTGGGTACGGCCGTTGGCTCGTCGGCCGGGGCTGTTGTTGGTTCGCCGGTGGCGTCGGCGGGCAAAACGGCCGTGGGCAGCGCTGTGGGCACTTCTTCTGCTGCATCTTGCCGCCGGCAGGCCCCCAACACAACCAGCAGCAAGAGGGTAATAAAGAGTAAATAGAACGTAGAACGTGTAGGACGCATGTTTTCTCTCCTGGTTTGACAACGAAAGATAGTGTGGATGTAAAGCCGCGTTGTGAGTTTCGTCTTACTTTGCACTATAACAAAATCTAAAAGCGTGACAAGCCGGCATAGGGCGATGGTGTAAGAGTAGGATAACAATCGTTTACTTTCGGCCAGTCAGACACAGCATAAACGCCCAGGCGTTTGGTAACCGTTTATCCCGTGTTAGAAGCCAGCGGCAGCGGTCAACTTCCGGTAAAGCCGGCTACTATCTGTAACGTTCTGCTGTCTCTATTGGTTCCCACAGATGAGATATTCGCCCGGTGTTATAATGGGGCCACCATGGATGACCTGTTAACTCAAAAACCTATTCCCGACGATGTGGTCACAGACAGCGACGCCTATTGGATGCGCCTGGCGCTGGCCCAGGCCGAACAGGCCGCAGCTTTGGGGGAAGTGCCGGTGGGCGCGGTAGCTGTGCTAAACGAGAGCGTGATCGGAACCGGCTTTAATCGCAAGGAAGCGGACCTGGACCCCCTGGCCCACGCCGAGATGATCGCGCTGAAAGCGGCGGCAACGGCCGTGCACAACTGGCGGCTCATTGGCGTTACCCTCTACTGTACGTTGGAGCCGTGCCCCATGTGCGCCGGAGCCATGATCCAGGCACGGCTGCCCCGGCTGGTCTATGGGGCGCGGGACACCCGCTTTGGCGCCGATGGCTCCGTGGTCAGCGTCTTGCGCGCCCCGGAATTTAACCATCGGGTGGCGATCACGTCTGGGGTGCTGGAAGAGGAAGCGGCCGCTCTGCTGCAGCGTTTTTTCCAGGAGCTGCGGGAGAGGCGGATGAAGGGGTGATGGGATGAGGGGGTGAGAGGGTGAGCAGGTGAGAGGGTGAGCAGGTGACGGGTTGTTGGCTAACAGCTAACAGCTTACGGCTAACAGCTAAAAGCTTACAGCTTACAACTATCTCTTCAGGCGGCGACGGCCGTACTGCACAAACTGGCCCAGCTCTTTTACCCGCAGCGCGGCGCAGGCCAGCAGGTAAACCAGCCCGCCCACCACCGAACCGACGAGCAGCTGCCACCAGGGGGAAGCCGGGATACGGGTGAGGGTGAAGAGGGTAACGGCCGTCATTATCCCGGCCGCCGCGGCCATACGCCAGCCGCCGTCCAGCAGCGCTCTACCTTCCAGCCGCCCCATCTTGCGACGCAGCAGCCACAACAACAGCACGACTTCAAAGTAATTAGACAGGCTAAATCCCAGCGCCAGCCCGCCCAGCGGCAGTAATCCCCGCTGTGGAAACACCTGCTGGCTCAGCCACAAACTCAGCCCGGCCATGATGGCAATCTGCACGCCGCCGGCTAAAACCGGCGTCAGCGTATCGCTCAGCGAGTAAAAAGAACGCGCAATGACCTCCAGCATCAGCAGAGCCAGCAGCCCCAGCGACAGGTAAAACAGCGCCGTCGAGGCATAAACCGTCGATTCGGCGTCGAACAACCCGCGCTCAAACAGCAAGGTGATGATGGGCTGGCTCAGCAGCAGCAGCAGCACGGTAATCGGCAGGCCCAAAAAGAGCAGCAGCCGCAGGGAATCGGTGATGATCGTGCGCATATCGTCCAGGGCATGGCGCGCCGCCAGGGTAGACAGCGTAGGGAAGGCCGCAATGCCCAGCGCAATGCCCAGGATGCCCAAGGGCAGGTTGATGATGCGAAATGCCACGTTGATAGCCGGTAAGCTGCCCAAAGCCATAACGGCCGTGCCCGTGAGAAACAAAATAATAAACTTATTGATCTCGCTGAACGACAGCCCCAACACCCGCGGCGCCATCAAGCGCAGCACCTGCATCACCCCTGGATCGCGCACCCTGATGATAGGGGTGTAGCGGGCTTTCTTTTGCACCAGGCCCGGCAGTTGGATGAGAAAATGCCCTAATGCCCCAATCACTGTGCCGATAGCCAGACCCATCGCCTTACCTTGCGTCGGGCCGGCGTCCGGCTGCACCCACAGCACCGCCCCGGCGATGATGCCGAGGTTATAGACAGTGGGCGCCAGCGCCGGCAGCAAAAAGTGCTGGCGCGCGTTCAGCGCCCCCATGATCACCCCGCTGGCGGCAAAGATGACTGTGGACAGGAGCATCACCCGCATCAACGTCACGGTCAGCGGCAGCAGCTCCGGGGCCAAGGCGATCTGGTCGGCATAAAAGAACTCGATCAGCGGCGCGGCAAAAATGCCGACCAGCACGGCAATCACGGCGACGACTACTGTTACCAGGTTGATCACCGAGGAGAACAGTCGCCACGCGCCCGATTCGTCGTCGCGCACGAAGTAGGCGGAGAAGGTGGGAATAAAGGCCGAACCAATGGCTCCGCCGGCGACAATCAGGAAGATGGCTTCCGGGAAGCGGCTGGCAACGGCGTAGGCATTGGCTTCCAGCGTTTCCGTGCCCAGGTAGTTCAAGGTGACCATGTCGCGCACCAATCCTACGACGCGGCTGAGCAGCACAGCGGCACCTACGAGGCCGGCGGCCCGGAGCACCTGGGCACGGCCGTTATCGGCCGTCTGTATTTCTGTGTCGGTAGGGGACATAGCGGGGGATTATACGACCAACCCTTTAAAACAAAAACGGGCTGGTCCCCAACGAACCAGCCCGGTTGATTTTTGGAGAGTCAGGAACGCCGAAACCTGACTCTCGTTAAAAGGAGGAGAAGAAGAAGAGATTTTACCCTTCGCCTATTATTCTATGACAGATCCCCTACGTCTCACTGTACGCCGATCCTACGCGAAACCTACGCGAAACCTACGCTTGTGAATAATTATACAATTCTCGTGGTGGCAGGCAAGAAAATGGCCTCTCGGATGACGGATAACGGGCGACAGGCTAAAATCCTCCTTCATGATTCGCATTACCCGATTGCACGCGCTGGCTTTCATGGTCGTTTGCCTGCTGGTAACGGCCGTTCTGCGCCTGCCTGATCTCGCGGCCATCCCGCCGGGCGTGCACTACGACGAAGCCGCCAACGGTATCCTGGCCGCTGAAATCGGCCGGGGCGAGAGCCGCCCGCTGTTCATCGAAAGCTACACCGGCAAAGAAGTATTGTTCTTTTACCTGGCAGGGGCGATGGAGCGGCTGGTGGGGGGAACGGTGTTTGCCCTGCGGCTAACGGCCGTGTTCAGCGGCATCTTAACGGTGGCGGCGACCTACTGGCTGGGCCGCGAACTGCTGCCGGCCGGAAGGCGCGACCGGCGCGTGGCCTTGCTGGCAGCGGCGCTGCTGGCCGTCAGCTTCTGGCATATTTTGTTCAGCCGACTCGGTTTCCGGGCGATCACTCAGCCGCTGCTGCAAGCGTTGACCGTGGCGGCGCTGTGGCGCGGGCTGCGGCGCGGCCAATGGCGCTGGCTTATTTTCAGCGGTGTGGGGCTGGGCCTGACCGCTTATACCTATCTGGCGGCGCGGCTGTTCCCGGTGGTGCTGTTGCTGGCAGCGCTGCCCCTGCTGTTTAACCGGCAAACGTACAGACTGCGCTGGCGGCAATTAACGGCCGTAGCCGCTGTTGGGCTGGTGGTCTTGTCGCCGCTGCTTTACTACTTTGCCACCCATCCCGCCGCGTTTTGGGTGCGTATTGAGCAGGTCGGGCCGGCCAGCAGCCAGACGGTGCTGGGCAGCTACTGGCGCACGCTGCAAATGTTTTTCCTGCGCGGCGATCCCTACGTGCGCTTTAACGTGCCAGAACGGCCGTTATTCTCGTTCCTGTGGGGAACTTTGCTGGTGGTGGGCTGGGTGGTATGTTTGTTGGGTTGGCGCAAGCTGAAGCTAGATTGGCAGCGGGCGACGGCCGTGCTGCTGCTCAGCGTGCCCTTCATCATGATCTTGCCCACGGCCCTGGCCGTCAATGAGATAACGCCCAGCAACTTGCGAGCCATCGGGCTGATCCCGTTTATTTTTTATCTCCCGGCGCTCGGTTTTGTCGTGCTGGTGGATGATCTGGCGCAGCGGTTGGCACGGCCGTCGCTGGCCCAGGCCGGGTTCCTGGTACTGTGGGGCGTGGTTTTGTTTGCCGAGGGCTTTCTGGTGTGGCGGCTTTATTTCGACGTGTGGGGTACGGACCCGGCCGTGTTTGCGGCAACGGACGGCGATTTAACGGCCGTAGCCGAGTTTCTCAACACCCTGCCGCCCAATCCCGACGAAACGCTTTACGTGGCCGCCCCGCATTATCAACATCCCACCATCGCTTTTCTCAGCGATCGTTATGAGGACGTGAAGTGGCTGCCGGACAGCGCGGCTTTTGTGCTGCCGCCTGAGGGAAGCGCGCTGTATGTTTACCCGCTCAACAGCCCGCTGCCGGAGTGGGCTGAGCCTTTCCTGGAAGGGGCAGAATCTTTGTCGGCGGTGAATGGGCCAGACGGCCGTCCCGCGTTTGCGGCGTATCGGTTAACGGCCGTGCCCACCGTCACACCGCCAATCAGCCAGACGGTAACGTTTGGCAACGCCGTTACCCTGCTGGGCTACGATGTGGGCACGGCGGCTGCCGGAGAGAGCGTGCCGCTGACGCTCTACTGGCGCATCGATGACAAGCCGGCTGCCGACTTTGCCCCATTTGTCCACCTGGAAGATACCTGGGGCGCGCGCTGGAGCCAGGCGCAAACGTTTGCCTATCCGGTGGCGCAGTGGCGGCCGGGCGAAGTTGTGGTGCAGCGGGTGAATGTGCCTGCGCCGCCCGGCACACCGCCTGGCGATTACCGGGCGCGCCTGGGCTGGTTCAACGAGGCGAGCGGCGAACGGCTGCCGGTGTTGGATGGAGACGGCCGTTTTGCCGGTGACTCCCTGGTTATTGAACCACTGCCCATCACGGCGGGCACACCGCCCGACCGGCTGCCGCAGCCGCCGTTCCCGGTGGATGAGGAAGTGCGACCCGGCCTGCACCTGCTTGGTTATGAGCGCGGAGGTAATGCCGCGGAAACTGGGGAAACGCTGGACCTGTCCTTCTGGTGGCTGGCCGATGCGCCGCAGACACGCCTGGACCTGCGCGTAGAAGCCTTTCGCAGTGACAATACCGGTAGAATTCTACTGGAAACAGAGCCTGTGCATGGCACTTACCCCTTTGTGAGTTGGGTCACGCCGCAGTTTGTAATCGACCGTCAACAGCTGCGCCTGCCGGATAACCTTGAATCGGGTATGTACCGGCTGCAGCTGCATCTCTTTGGGGCGGGCAATCAAGAAGTAGGCAAGGTGGATTTGGGACCACTGGCTGTGACACAGACAGAGCGGCTGTTTACACCGCCGGAAGTGCCAATGCCGCTGGAGGTGATGTTTGGCGGGGAAATCAGCCTGTTGGGGTATGACTTAACGCCGGGGGACACAGACGGAACGTTTGAATTGCGTCTGGTGTGGCAGGCGTTTGCCCCGCCATCGGGTGACTACACCGTGTTCATTCACGTGCTAAATCCAGATGGAACGTGCTGTGTGTGGCAGCAGGATGCGATGCCGCAGCAAGGCCAGTATCCAACCAGCCGCTGGGTGGCCGGCGAAGTGGTGGTGGATACCTATCAGATTGTGCTGCCTGACGATGTGCCGGGTTCATATCCGGTGGAGGTGGGGTTATATGTGCCAGAGAACGGCCGTCGCCTGCAAGTACAATCGCCGCTGCTGCCGCCCTCCGATGTCGTGTATCTTAATCCGCTGGTGGTACAGGAGTGAGGGGCCGCGCCGCCGGATACGAGCCTAAAACCTTCAGAAATGATGCCTTTTTGAGAATGCCCAACATGGCATCGCGCACCGGAGGATCATCTTCGTGCCCTTCAAAATCGACGTAAAACAGATAATGCCATGGGCGGTTGCGCCGGGGGCGGGACTCGATTTTGGTCAGGTTGATGTTGCGGCTGGCCAGTTCGCCCATCACCGCGTACAAGGCGCCGGGCACGTGGCGCGTCGTAAAAACGATGGATGTTTTGCTGGGATCTTGCCGGGGCGGGGTAGCCTTGCCCAAAACGAAAAACCGCGTGTAGTTGAAGTCCAGGTCTTCCAGGTTGCGCACCAGGATTTCCAGATTGTAGGTTTGGGCGGCCAGTTCACTGGCGATGGCGGCTGTGCCCGGTTCCGGGTTAGCCGCCAGGTCGCGGGCGGCGCCGGCCGTATCGTAGTAGTCGATGGGCGTGATGCTCAGGCGGCGTAACGTTTGTTCGCACTGGGCCAGGGCCTGATAATGAGATTTGACGCGCTTCACTTCGCTTAGCGATACGCCGGCGGGGGCCATGAGACAATGTTCCACTTTGACGATGGCTTCGGCCTGTACAGAGAGGTCATGGTCCATCAGCAAGTCGTAGGCGGGGACGACGGTGCCGGCCAGGGAGTTTTCGACGGGGAGCATGCCGTGGGTGGCACGGCCGTTATGCAGCGCCTCAAAAATTTCTGTGAAGGTGCGGCAGGGCAGTGTGCGTGCCTCTGGGCCAAAGTGTTGGTGCACGGCCTGCTCGGAATATGCGCCGGGTTCGCCCTGAAAGGCAATGATTTGCTCGTCGGCCATGGTGATTTCTCCTGGATGTGGGAACGGCCGTACGGCCGTCTAAACTGCGGCAAGTATACCGTTGAACCGCGCGGGATACGAACCGGCAGAGGAAGTGATAAAGATCATCTTTCAACGACGATTTTTGCAGTTACTTCCCGGTCAAAAAAGTGGTATATTTCGTATAAGGGGAACTGATTCTATGGTACTATTGAGAACAGAAATGAGAGGACGCCACTCCCACTTTGAACGCGTTTTAAATGGATGATGCAGTCTGGGAGAGGCGCCAGTCAATGAGCTGTCGGTTTAACAAGAAGGAGAGTCACTAATGGAAATTACGTATGCTGATAAACCCTGGCTGAAGCATTATGACGAGGGCGTGCCGTCAACGATAGAAATTCCCTCCCAAACCATCCTCGATATGCTAGACGAGTCGGCTCGCAAATATCCCCAGCACCCGGCCATCAATTTTAAAGGAAAAGTATTGAACTATCGCCAGTATAAGGAAGCGACCGATGCTGTGGCCGCGGCCCTGGTGGCCAGCGGCTTTAAGAAGGGGGACCGTGCTGTTATTTACATGGCGAATACCCCGCAGTTTGTTTTCAGCTACTTTGGCATCATGAAGGCGGGCGGTATTGCCATTGCTACTAATCCATTGTATACCGAACGTGAGCTGGAGCATCAGCTGGCGGATTGTGGGGCGGAAACGGTTTTTGTGATGAGCCGCTTTTACCCGCTGTTGAAGAATGTGCAGCGCAACGGCCGTACCCAGGTCAAGCGCATCATCGTCGCCAACATCAAAGAATATTTTCCCACCACCCTGAAAATCTTATTCACCCTGCTGCGCGAGAAAAAAGGCGGCGATAACGTAAAACCAGAGCCGGGCGACATGAGTTTTTCCGACTTCCTGGCCCTGGGCCAGCGCTCGCCCCAGGCCAAGGTGACAGTGACTAACGACGACATGGCCATGCTGCAGTACACCGGCGGCACCACCGGTCTGGCCAAAGGAGCCATCGGACAGCACAAAAACCTCTCGGCCAACGTTGCCATGCTGCAAGAGTGGTTAGAGTGGGAAGAAACCAAAGAAGGGTTTGTTGGCGCCATTCCGTTCTTTCATTCCTACGGCATGATCACCACCATGATTTTATCGGCGACAATGGCTGCCACCCTGTACATCATCCCCGATCCTCGCGACCAAAAGGATTTGTTGAGCACCATTGACAAGTACAAGCCGACTATTTTCCCCGGCGTGCCGGCCATGTACATTGCTATCAACAACAATCCCGACGTTGCCGCCGGGAAATATGACGTCACCTCTATACGCGCCTGCATTTCCGGCTCTGCCCCGCTGCTGCTGGATACCAAGCGTCGTTTTGAAGAATTATCCGGCGGCAAACTGGTCGAGGGTTTTGGCATGACGGAAACTTTTGTCGCCACGCACGCCAACCCTATCAACGGTGAAAACCGCGAAGGTTCCATCGGATTGCCCCTGCCGAGTGTAGAGTGCCGCATTGTCGATTCCATTGAAGGCGAAAAGGAGCTGCCCGTTGGCGCCGTGGGTGAGCTGGTGATTAAAGGCCCGACGGTGATGAAGGGATACTGGAATATGCCGACGGAGACATCTAACTCGCTGCGCGATGGCTGGTTATACTCCGGCGACATTGCCCGCATGGACGAAGATGGTTATTTCTACATCGAGGATCGCAAGAAAGATATGATTATTGCCGGCGGTTACAACGTCTATCCGCGGGAAATTGAAGAAGTGTTGGTGACTCATCCGGCTGTGTTAGAAGCGGCCGTGGCCGGTGTGCCGGACCCCAAACGCGGCGAAACAGTGAAGGCCTGGATTGTGAAAAAACCGGGTGATCCCACCACCGAAGCAGAGATCATTGAATGGAGCAAGACGCAGTTAGCCAAGTATAAGTATCCGCGCCTTGTCGAGTTCCGCGATGAGCTGCCGAAAACGACGGTGGGCAAAGTGCTGAAGCGAGACCTGGTAAAAGAGTACAAGGCCACTTTGGTAGAAAAAGAGGCAGTTTCCTAGCGTTTGCGTGAAAGGCGTCGAGGAGCGAGGTTGGCGTAAAAACCTGCCGTTCGCTAAAAATTTTTGAGCAATAGACGATTGCCCTGCTGGCAGTTTGCTGGCAGGGCTTTTTTATTCGGGGGGGCTGGTGACACGCGCTGGTTGGAGTGCACGCCAGAGCGGACCATCTTGCCGCAAACCGCGCCGATCCAGATCGCTGTTAGCCAGAATGATCTGGCCGGTGCAGCGATTGGTCAACCCGCGAATGATGCGGCTGAGGAGTTGATTGCGAATGGCAAACTCTTCATCGGTGGTCCAGGGTTCGCCGGGGGAGCGGCTCTGGGCCAGGACGAAGGCATTGCTGAGCGGTTGTTTGGGGATGTCCCACCAGCCAGTGGCGGCCGTTTCCAGCCAGACTTGTACCTGCATGGGATAACCGGCCAGCAAATAGCCGTAAATGGTGGAGATCATAATGCCATTGGGATCAGGCGGATCGCCCAGGTCAGGCGGATTCGCAGTGACGAGTCCCTGATTGATGCCGTCGATAAACGTCGTGCCGATTTCGGCCGGGCTGTGCAGGCCGATAGCCTGGGCGGCTTGCCGCAGGCGTGTGGCTGACTGCACCAGCCAGTCGCACACGGCCGCGCCGGCTAAATCGGGCACAGGTTGGAAACGGGGCTGAGCCAGCAGGTCGTTGAACAGGTTGTATAGAAAGGTATCGATGGGCTGAGATGGATCCTGCCCTTCTATCCACAGGCGCAGCGCTTCCACCAATCCAACCATATCGGAGCCGATGCGCTCGACCAGCCAGTCGGGTAGTTCGCTGACGGGCAACAGATGGATGTTTTTAGGCTGGTAGAGCCGCTCAGTGAGGAGGCCAGCGCGCGCGGGATCGAGGCCCGCTATGCTGAGGGTAAGTGCTTCGGCTACGTCGTAATCGGTGGGGGCGATGCCCCAGGCCGGATGAGCCAGGGCCAGCCAGGTCAGCCAGGCGCGGATGCGCGGCTCTTCGCGGGGGCTGGAGCGGCGGCGCAGCAAAAAGTAGGGTAGACCAGCCTGGCCAAGCGCCTGGGTGAGCATATAGCGCAGCGCTCCGTCAAGATAAGGCACGATGATGGCGATCTTGTTGGTGGGTACGCCTTCTTCTACCAGATCGGCCAGGGCAGCAACGAGCTGAGCGATCATTTCGCGGCGGTAACGGCCGTTTACCACCCGCAAAACGCCCTCTTCCGCACCCAAAGTTGGCTGCGTGGTGTGCATCAGAAAGTTCTCTACCAGATTGGAGAGCGCAGCCATAGGCGGGGCAGCGATAAAATTCTCTTCAAAGGCGAAGGCGAAGGAGCACATGGCGCGGAACTGGTTGGCCCCCAGCGGGTCGGCGGCCATGAAGCGCTTATAGCCGCCGCCAGCGTCGAAGGCGATGGCTGTCGTTTGCGTGGCGTTCATCAGGCTGGCCACAAAATTTTGCCCGGCTGGTGTTTGCTCTTCGATGTTGTCGACGATGAGATGGCGGAATCGTTCGCGGAAGTAGCGGTGGAATTCGGGGTGCTTCACCAGTTGGGTGTCGAATACTTCCACGGCCAGCGACAGATCGAGCAAGCTGTGCTGCAAACAGTGGCGGCGGAAATTAGAAACGGCCGTTGCCGCATCATGTAAATGGCGCACCCGGTCCGGTTCGCCAACCCAGGTGTCGATCTGCCGCTCAATTGCATCTTGCAGGCTGAGGCCGTTAAGTGCCGCCCGGTTGAGTGTATCCAGCAGTTGGCTCACAATTTGCTGCGGGCGCAGGCGCAAATCTGAAAACGCGCCGTCGGCCAGCAGGCCGGTAATAATGCGCCACATCAGCAGCTGCGCCAGGTCATAGCTCAGGAAAGTGGGCGGTTGGTAGGGATGATCAAAACCCGCGGGGCGGGCGACCAGCGGCCAAAACAGCGAGACCATTTCCTGAGCCATTTGCGTGTAAGTAGTGATTTTTAGGTCGGCGTAGGGTCCCTGGCCGGATTGGTGCACGGCTTCCAGGTAGCCTTGCTGGTGTTCTGGCTCGGCTACCAGCACCAGGAGGGTGTAGGCCGGTTCGCCGGCGGCCAGCAGGCGCAGCAGGCGGTGCTGCAAGGTGGTGGTTTTGCCAGCACCGGCCGGACCCAGCAGAAAACTGGTCTGGTCGCTGTTAGCTGCTTCTTGCTGTAAGGTTGTAAGTTCAGACCATGAAACCATTGTTACCTGCCAGGGTGATAGTGATAAGTGAAGAGGCTGTGATGGAAAGATAGGCGATTGTAGACCGACAACCGGCGATCTTCAATTTTTTATCTTTAACCTTTAAGTAAACCGCAAAAAGTTTTGGGAATTAGACCCGAAGGGTCTTGCACCCATTTAGCCGAGTATCCTAGGTTTCAAACCCTTCGGGTCTTCTGAAAACTTCCTACTGATCACTTAAGCTTGTTGAGGGGAAACGGCCGTGTTCACGCCGCTAACAAACTAACCAGCCAGGCTGCCAGCACGCCGCCCAAAAAACCGAACAGGTGACCGGTAGTAGAAATGCCTTGCTTGCCTGGAATAATTTGCTTGAGCATGCCAAAGGCGCCATAAAAAATCACACCCAGCACCAGCACACCCACGGCGATTAGAATAGACAGAAAGTCGCCAAGCAAAAGGCCGCGAGCCAGCACATAGCCAAAGTAGCCCATAATCAGACTGCTGGCTCCGATGTGGCCGGTTCCCGTTTTGCCAAACAGCCAGATGCCCAGACCGCTAGTCAACATAACAATCGGTGTCACCACCCAAAAGGCGAAGGTGTTGGGCACCATCACCAGGTAAGCCAGCACCAGCAAAGGAATGGTGTTAGACAGGATATGCTTCAGGTCTTTGTGCAGGAACGGGGCGATCAGGATGGGCAGCAGCCGGAAACGAGTGCGCGGTTGAATGGCAAAGCGCTGGTTCAGGCGGTTGTGCAGCAGCAGACCATCCACCAGGCGCAGCACCCAGATGAGCAGCCCCAGGCCAATGACGATCACAATCCGATTGGGAATATTGCCGATGATTGGGTCCATGCCTTTTTATGCCTCGCGGTAACGTAGATGGACAGCGCCCAGGTGAATTTCGTCGCCATCCATAAGCTGAATGCCGTATTCCGGCACTTGTTGTTCGTTGACCCAGGTGCCGCTGGTCGAGCGTTCGTCGAAAATGCGGAAATGCGCCCCTTCCAGATGTAAACTGGCGTGCATCCGCGAGACGGTGATGTCATTTTCAAAGGCGATGTCGGCCTGGGCCGGCGAACGGCCGAGTTTGACCAGATTGGTATTGAGGGCCAGAAAATCTGGCATGCGCGTCACCGATTCCAGAACTTCCAGGTAGGCAATCGGTTCGGTGGACGAGACGACCGGCCCGGCAGCGTAATACTCATCCTGAGCCGGAGCTTCATCGTAAGAGGCTGTAACTGGCCTTTCGCGGCGCGGGCGCGCCCCGGTGGACAGGCGGGTCAGCCAGCCCTGGCGCACGGCCAGGAAAATCAGCGCGCCAATGACGGCCGTTGCCAGCAACAGAATAAACAAGGTGCGGGCGATGGTTCCCAGGGTGCTGCCGGTTGCCAGCTCTTCGGGAATATCCCGGCTGCCTTCTTGCACGGTGAGCAAAATGGGCGGGCTGGTGACCGGAATGCCCTGGTCGTCGAGGATGGCGACCTGCACATTGTTGTCGCCGTACACCAGGTTGTCGATTTCCGCTTCAAAGGAGGACAGTTGGTTGACCGGAATGTCCTGCACGACGGTGCTGTTGACGATGAGTTGAGCCGCTTCAACAGATCGATTGACGCCATCCAGCCAGGAAACGGCCGTTGTAAACCGCAACTTCACCGGGTCGTCGAGATTGGGCAGCGTCAGCAGGCGGCTTTCCGGCGGCAGATCAATCACAATGCTGGGCACGCTGTTGGAGACTTCCACCGTCGTTTCGGCGCGCACCTCCGGGTTGTCCGCCAGGCTCAGGACCACGTCAGCCTCGCCGCCGCCCAGGTTATCCACCACGTAGCGCAGGCGTGTCTGGTCACGGAAACTGGCAACACGCTGCCAGATAGGCGGCAGTTCGCCCGGGTTTTCCATGCGCGCCGCCATACCGCGCGAACCGGCCGATACGCTGCTCAAATAATTCTGCCCGATTTCCTGGCTGACCGGCGGCAGCGCCGTGTTGGTCAGCCAGATGGTGTGCACGGGAATGCCAAGCGTCGCTGCCCGCGGGGCCACATCCACGTCGGAGTACTGCGTGCTGACAGCATCCGTGCCATCAGACATGACCACCAGCGATGCCACCATGGCCGGGTCGGGCTTCAGGCCATCAATCTGGTTGAGTAAAGACATGGTGCTGTCGATGAGCGCCGTCGCTCCGGTTTCGGGTTCCAGCGGAGTGGCGAACAGGTTGGCTACGCTGTTATGGAAGTTGGTAGGGGCCAGCAGCTGCGTCGGTTCCGATTCGCCCACTTTGTAAACGGCCACGTAATCGGTGCCTTCGCGCATGGTCGGGTCGCTGGCAAACTGCTGGATGGCGTCTTGCACGGCCGGAATCTGGTCGGCAACGCCTTCGGGAATGTCGATCAGGAAGACAGTCATTGTGCCTACCGGGCTGGTCCCGGCAACTTCGGGCGTAACTGGCTGGCCGTTATGCTCGATGTTCACCGTACTGGCCGAAAGGGCGAGCGCCGAGCCATCGCTGTCGATGCCGTAAGCCTGGAGCACAATGCTGGGCGGGCTGGTGGTGTCTGCGTTGGTGATGTGCAGGCGGGGCGGAGCGGGTTGCGTATCTTGCGCCAGCGCCCCGGTTCCGGTCAGCCCCAGGCTGATGAGAATGAATAGGAGGATGAGAAACGGCCGTTCCTGAAGTTTTTGGTGCATAATTGCTGCCTCTTGCGGTGTTACCCGCGGCGATTGTCGATACGCCTGCTGGCTCTAATCTGTTGGAAAAAAGGATGCCACGGCAGTTAAACGTGCCATCTGATCGGATTCATAAGTTTCCGGCAGTTGCCTGATATAATAACAAACCAGGGGCAGAAAGTAAACATAATCAATCATATTCCGCCGCCAAATCATATGACCCGATACCCAAAATCCACGACTCCATCCGGCACACGCCTTCACTTCTTCGCCTGCCTGCTGGCTTGCCTGGCAATGATGCTAGCGGCTACGGCCGTTTTCGCCCAATCGCCGCCGCCGGCCACTATCCGCATTACGGCCGTCGACGACAGCCAGTTCCCCCAGGTAAACGTCAACGTCATCACCATTGCTTCCCCGGGCGGGCCAATTCCCGACCTGGCCGGTCTGAGCCTGCGCGAAAACGGCATTCCGGTAGCTTATGAGACGGCGCAGGTGCCGGTGGGCGTCGATGTGACGTTTGTCATCGATGCCAATGGCACGATGCTGGACGTTGACGACGATACAGGCCAGACGCGCTGGCAAAAAGTGCAGGAAGTTATCAGCCGCTTTGCGGCCGACTATATGGACCCAACCGGGCTGGATCGGGTGACGATTATCGTGCCGCAGGAGACGGGCGAAAACGGCCGTTTCCTCATCGAAAATGCCACCGATCCGGTGGCCGTGCAGGCAGCTATCGAAGACCTGCCGCCGCTGCTGGTCAGCCCCACACCGCTCAACGCCATGATGGACCAGGCGATTGCCCAGGCCGCTGCCCAGGTGGACGACGGCCGTTACCAGGCCGTCCTGCTGCTGACCGACGCCGGGCAAATCCACCTGCAGCTGCCTTTTGACGAGCTCGTGCAGCAGGCTCAGACCACGGACCTGCCGCTGTTCGTTGGCATTTTGGGCGCGCGCGCCGACGCCGACGAACTGTTCCGCGCCAACCGTCTGGCCGAACCAACCCTCGCTTCCTCTGTGCACCTGCCGCAGCCGGACGCCGCCGACGCCATCTTTGACATTTGGGCGGAGCAGCGCAGCCAGCTGCAGCTCCAGTATGAATCCTTGCAGCAGGAGAGCGGCCAATACACGCTAACCCTGAACCAGGGCGAAGTGCGCGCCCTGGCCACGCTGGATCTGACCTTGCTGCCGCCGGATGTGGTGGTGGCGCCGCTGGAGAGCACCGTGCAGCGGGAAGGCGGCGCACCGGATACGCCCCTGGCGGAACTGCAGCCGCAGCATGTGCCACTGCCTGTCATCATCAGCTGGCCCGACGGCAAACCACGGGAATTGCTGAGCCTGAGATGGTCGGTAAACGGCCGTCCCCAGGTTCCACCAGAAACGTTGACCCCCGACGCCGAGGGCCAACTGCTGTTGGATTGGGATGTGCGCACGGCCGCGGCTGGCAGCTACACCGTCGAGGTCGAGATCACGGATGAACTGGGCTTTATCGTTACCAGCGCCCCGGCGATGGTGGAAGTGGTAGAAGAACGGCCGTCGCCGCCTCCGGCCACGCCGCTGCCCACGGCCATGCCCACCAGCACGCCCGTGGTGCAGCCCGTTCCCGTAGAAGCGTTAATCGTTTCACCGTGGCTGTGGCTAACTTTGGC
>JACKBU010000044.1 GCA_020634395.1 Ardenticatenaceae bacterium
ACCCGCGTAAAAGAAAGCCTGTATCATCAACTGCCACAGATCATCGAAAACCCGGCGGCGCTGGAGCCCTATGAACTGCGCCTGACGCCCGGCCAGCGGCGGGCGCTGTTGGAAGTGATCACCGGCTCCGGCTGCGACCGCCGTCCCAGCCGCCACAGCCCGGAGGATCACATTATCATGTGGCAGAACAGCGATTCGACCCTCATGCCAACCTACAAGCTGCTTGGCGCGGACTCAAACGGCCGTCCCGTTTTGCAAAAGGGCGACGCGCCGCGCTTTGCCATCCTGGAATTGGGGCAGTTGGCGCACACATTTTATAACAGCGATCAGCCAGCAGCGGGACGGGTGACCGTGCAGGCCTGGTTTGAGAGTCTGGCAGCGCGGCTGCGGCAAGTGGCCGGCCGCCCAGAAACGGCCGTGGTGCAGTTCGATATTAGCGGCGAAAACGGCCGTGTGGCTGCCCTGACTCTACACGGTAACGAAATCAGCCTGATTGACGGCCGTCACCCCGATCCGACCGTCACCATCTCTGCCACCGACAGCACCTGGTTGGCGCTGCTCAACGGTGAAGCCGCGCCGGACGCGCTGTTTTTGCAGGGCAAACTGGCCATCACCGGCAACCTGGAACTGGTCCTGCTCCTGGCCGAGACCATAGCCATCGCCCCACCCAGCAAGCTGCGCCCAGACCAATGGCGCCTGGAATTCAATTATCAAGATTTATTGACCCTTGTGTACGAGTAAAATCATGCCACACGTTCATCTGAAACAGCACACTTTGTTTTACGCTCAGGTCGGCCAAACGGCGGCCGGACGGCCGTCTTTGCTGCTGCTGCACGGCGCGGGAGGCAGCCACCTGGTATGGCCACGAGAAATTTTGCGCCTGCCAGAAACGGCCGTCTACGCGCTGGATTTGCCGGGACACGGCCGTTCCTCAGGGCCAGGCTGCGACACCATCGATGCTTATGCCGACGTGGTTGCCGACTTCCTGGCGGCCTGCCGCCTGGAACAAGTGGTGCTCGCCGGGCATTCGATGGGTGGAGCAATTGCCCAAACCCTGGCCGTGCGCGGACAAACGCAGGTGCGCGCGTTGGTGCTGATGGGCACAGGTTCGCGCCTGCGCGTGAACGAAGTCATTCTCGGCCGAATTTTGCCTGACTTTGCTGCCGCGGTGGACACCATCAACCGCTTTGCCTGGTCGGCCGACACGCCGCCGCCTCTTGTGACACACGGCCGTTCTTTCCTGGCGGACACCGATCCGCAGGTGATGTATGGCGATTTTGTGGCCTGCAACACGTTCGACATCAGCCCGGAACTGCCCAACATCACCTGCCCCACCCTGGTCCTGGCCGCCGAAGACGACCACCTGACCCCGGTGAAATACGGCCGTTTCCTGGCCGACCACATTCCCCACAGCCAGCTCATCGTCTTGCCCCACGCCGGGCACATGATGATGGTAGAGCAGCCAACGGCCGTGGCGGATGCCATCAGGCAGTTCCTGGAAGCAGTATAGGGAGATTACTTCAGGTCAGCCAGGGGAATACCGGGGCAGGTAAACAGATTCGCCGGAGCGGTGCTGGGAACAAGCAAACGCAGCGCACGCGGTTTCAGCGACACGGTGAAAGGGGTGTGTCCAGCCGGTTCGCCGTCCGTTTGGAAGGGGAATGGCGGGCTGGTGCGGATGGTGATTCGCTGGCCTACCAGACGCCTGACATTTTCATGTTGTGTCAGGTCTCCGAATTTCGCCCGGACCAGGTAGCTAGCTATACGAAGAATACCCCGGCCCGGTAACAACCACACCTCAAACACACCATCATCCAGATAAGCGCCCGGACTCAGTTCAACCATGCCCCCCGCGTAGCGACGAGAATTGCTGACGAGAACCAGCAGGTAGTCGCCCTGGTAAGTCTCGCCATCTACATCTACCACAGCATTCATGGACGGCAGGCGCAGCAAAACGGGCACGCCCTGAAAAACGTAGCTGATCGGCCCCACGCGCTTGGTCCACTTGGGGCGCGGCTCAAGTTCATCAACCAGGAAGCCATCGGCGCCGACGCCAGCCCACAAAAGCCAGTAACGGCCGTTTCCGGCGCCAGTCGATAGATACCCCAAATCCATCTCTTGCACCATGCCATCCGCCAGCACCTCAACATCCTGCCATAAGCGGCGCGGATTTAACAGGCCAGGGAGCGGCATATTCAGTTCTCTGGCAAATGAATTGGCTGTCCCCAGGGGCAGCGGAGCCATCACTGTACGAGTATTTGCAAGGCCGTTGGTTACATCACCTAACGTACCATCACCACCGGCCGCCAAGACAAGGCTGTGCCCGGCCGCCGCCGCTTCACGCGCCAGCGTTGTAGCATGCCCAGCCGCTTCCGTCGGTCGCACAACGACATCCCAGCCGCGCGCCCGCCAGTAGTCAGCGACGAGAGTCATGGACGCGGCTAAATTTGCCGGCCCAGCCAAGGGATTGAAGATCAGGGTCGCTTGCTGCTGCTGTTTCAACTTCTAACCAATAGTCGCGTAGTCTGGCCGCCAGAATCTCAGGCGGTGCATTGGTTGTATCCAGGATCAAATGCTCACCCACCACAGGCTCTTGCGCTTCCACCATCCACTGATAAACGATCCAGTCCGCATCCGACTTATCTTTAGCCGTATGGCCCCGATGGTGTCGCCGGTTCAGACGCTGCTGGATGACATCTTGCGAAGCCTGCACGGTACAAACGGCAACCGGCGCGCCGTTGCGCCGGGCCAGATTAGATAAATATTCACGCCGAGCCGCCAGATAGTTCGATCCATCAAAGACTACTCGCTGTCCTTGCTGCAAACGCCGCTCAATCAAAGCATAACAGACCTCATACACCAGCATCATTTCTGAGGCCGTATAGGTGGGTGAGCGGCGGATCTCGGTGCGCACATAGTCGGTGGCGATCAGAGTGCAGGGCAGAAGATGCTGTAAATGATCCACAATAGAGGACTTACCTGTGCCCGGTAAACCAACCATCATCAACAAGCTGCCACCCGGCCGCAGCCAGGGAGCTTGAGAAAGTTTTTGGTCAATATCATCCACGATGGAATCAAGCCGCATCGCGTACCTACTCCGATTTAACCAGGTCTAGGGATTCGAATCCGGGCTGCGTTCTTTCAGAATGGCGAAGGCGCGATCGACATAGTCCTCTCCATCCACAAAGAGATCGTTGAGTTCATTGGCAGATAGAAAGCGATCCCAAGTGGTATGGATGAACGTGACCCGACGCCAATGAAGGCTGACGATGGGACGTTCCAGGTACCGTACCGGTCCAAGCTGCACTTTGTAATAAAGGGCCGACGCCCGCAGGTGCCCGGCTTCCTCAGGAAACAGATCGCGGCGCGTCATCAACTCGTGGCCCAAACGTTGTGCATAAGCGTGAACGGCCCATTTTTGCGGTCCAAATGCCTGTCCAAAATAAAAAGCAAAGTATTCCGCAAACAACCCTTTTGGGGCAGCCGACATGGGGATACGATACCAGCCTTCCCTTTCAACAAGGCTAAAGTCAGTTGGCGTAGGCACATAAGCCACCAATACACGATCTTCCGGGTACATGATTCAATACTAAATCAGTTAAAACCTTTGAGCAATAGCCTTTGGCAGCAAACAGCCGGTAACGGGTTTCTCTGCGGCGATTTCACGGTATAATGCAGGGGATTTTACTGTTTTATGCCTATATGGAGGCCTTAGGTGATGGTAGACCCTCGCATTTCCCGATTGGCTCATTTACTGGTTACTTACAGCGTTAAAGTTCAGCCTGGTGATAAGGTGTTGATTCGTGGCAACAGCCTCAGCCTGCCTCTGGTATCGGAAACATATCGTGAGGTGCTGCTGGCAGGCGGACATCCAACGGTTTTTTGGGAGGAAGAGATCTTCTCCGAAATTATGTTGAAGGAAGCCAGCGAAGAACAACTCCGTTATGTGGCTGAACCGGTGAAGGTGGCGATGGAAACCTATGACTGCCTTATTGGACTGCGGGGCAGCCGCAATACGCGGACGTTAAGCAACGTTGATCCGAGCCGCCAACAAATCGCCCAGATTGCCGGACGCAACCTGATGCAGACATTTATGGAGCGGAGTGCACGCGGCGAACTGCGCTGGACGACAACGATTTTTCCCACCGATGCCCACGCTCAGGAAGCGGACATGTCGCTGACTGAGTTTGCGGATTTTGTCTTTGCCGCATGTTACGTGGATCAGGAAGATCCTGTGGCTGAATGGCAGAAGGTGCATACGCGGCAGCAGAAGCTGGTGGAGTGGCTGGCGGGAAAAGATCAGGTGCAGGTAAAAGGTCCAAACGTGGATCTGAAGTTGTCGATTAAAGACCGGGTGTTTATTAACGCGGACGGCACGGCCAACATGCCAGATGGCGAAGTGTTTACCGGCCCTGTCGAGGATTCCGTGAATGGCTGGATCCGGTATACCTACCCGGCGATTTACAACGGCCGTGAAGTGGAAGGCATCGAACTGCGATTTGAAGACGGCCGTGTCTGCGATGCCCACGCTAAAAAGAACGAAGAATTCCTGATCAGCGTGCTGGATACCGACGCCGGGTCGCGTTATCTGGGCGAGTTTGCCATCGGCACAAACTACAGCATCAATCGCTTTACCAAATCGATACTCTACGATGAAAAAATCGGTGGTACCCTGCATACGGCCGTGGGCAGCGGCTATCCCCAAACCGGCAGCAAAAACCGGTCTTCCGTCCACTGGGATATGATTTGCGACATGCGCAATGGCAGCCAGATTTGGGTGGACGGCGAATTGTTTTATGAAAACGGCCGTTTTGTCGTTGCCTGACCCACAGCCAGATGCCTGAACTGCCAGAAGTCGAAACCACCGTCCGCGCCCTGCGCCAGCCGCTGGTGGGCAGCACCATCACCGACGTGCGCAGCGACTGGCCGCGGCAGATTGTCACGCCGGACCTGCCAGAGCTGCAAGCGCGCATTTACGGGCAGCGGATTGAGGCCATCGACCGCCGCGGCAAATACCTGATTTTCAGACTGAGCGGCCACGAAACGCTGATCATTCATCTAAAAATGTCGGGGCACCTGGCGGTGGTGGATAAAGACGCACCGGCTTCTAAGCATGTGCATGCGACCTTCAGCCTGGCAGACGGCCGTGAACTGCGCTTTCGCGATACGCGTAAATTTGGCCGCATTTACCTGGTAAGCGATCCAACCGAAATCGTAGGCAAATTAGGGCCAGAACCGCTTTCACCAGAGTTTACAGTCGATTTGCTGACCCGGCGGATAGCAGGACGAAAACGCGTACTCAAGCCGTTGTTGCTTGACCAGACTGTAATTGCCGGAATCGGCAACATTTATGCCGACGAAGCACTGTTCTATGCCGGCCTGGACCCGCGACGAACGGCCGATTCGTTGACACCGATAGAAATTGCCAGGCTCCATGCGGCCATCCAGAAAGTGCTTAAACTGGGTATTGCCCGAGAAGGGGCCAGCATCGATCAGTACGTTAAACCGGATGGCAGTAAAGGCGACATGCAAAACGCTGTAGCCATCTTTCGCCGCACAGGAGAACCATGTTACCAATGCCAAACACCGATCGTGCGCATCGTGTTAGGCGGCCGTAGCACGCATTTTTGTCCACACTGCCAACAGTAGAGGAATGACCCGCGCCGCTGGCGAGCCGCCGGGAAAAGGAATGTAGACAATGCGTAACGAAGTCGAAATTATGCGCGTCCTGCGTATGCCCCCGCTGGGCAAACTGGTGGTCGAAATCAACGATCAACGGTATGAAAACATCTCGGAAATCACAGACAACAAGCTCAGACAGCGCGCATTAGCCGCCATTGGTGAACTCATCACCTTCGTCGGAGGATACCAAAACCTGGTAGACGTGGGTCTGGCTCCGGCAATTGCACCTCCGGCCGTGACCTCTGGCGAACCAGAAGAAACGCCGACATCACCGGAGCTGGCACGCCAGCGTGAAGCATTTCTGGCCCAGTTGGAAGCCCAGCAAAACGAGATGAGCGGCCAGCCAGCACGAGGCGGATTTCGCCTGTTTAACCGATCGGAGACGGCCGCAAACGCCGAGCCGCTGGTCGATTTTACAGAAACTGGTGACGTGAAACCCAGGGTAGAACCGGCCAAACAGCCCACGATCGCCGAACAGATTGATGCCATTTTGCAGCAGCTTGTGAGTGCCGATCCTAAGTTATCCAGCCAGAGTATTCATTTGCGGCAGGATCCGGTGGGAGGGCTGCGCATTGAGGTGAACGGCAAAATCTACGAAAAACCAACTGACATTCCCGATAAAGATGTGCAAACTTTGATTAAAACGGCCGTCAAAGAATGGAACGCTTCGTAGTTTACGTGGGGGTCAACATCCGGTAGGCAGACCGTCTGGTGGGAGTTCTTTCTGAAAATGAGCGATCAGGCGTTGACGGCCGTCTTCGGGCAAAAAGGCCGCCGACGCCGCATTCAACACCATGCGGCGCAGCTGGATATACGGCAGCCCCAGCGCCTTCATGGCCACTTCGTACTCGTCGGTCAACGTTAAATTACTGACACTGGGATCATCTGTATTTAAGGTGGCCAACAAGTTCAAATCCAACATATCGACCAGGGGGTGATGGCTGACACTGTGCACCACCCCGGTTTGTAAGTTGCTTGTCAGGCACACCTCTAACGCCACATTTCTTTCCTGGATCAGCTTCAAAACCTGCGAGTTTTCAATAGCCCGCACCCCATGCCCGACCCGACTGGCGTTAAGATCCTCAATGGCCTGGCGTACGCCGATGGCGCTCGCCCACTCGCCGGCGTGGATCGTGATGCCCAATCCCGCCTCTTTAGCAGTCTGGAAAATTGGCGCAAAGGGCGCCGAAGGATATTTCACTTCATCGCCGGCCAGATCGATGCCGACCACACCTTTCCCGGCCCGATCATAGGCGATTTGGGCCACCTGCCGGGCCTGGGCCACCGGCTCGTGGCGCACCAGGCTGATGATGAGACCGACCTGGATGTGGTAGTCCTGGCTGGCCTGCTGCACGGCCGTTATCACCCAATCCGTCACTTCCGCCAGGTCAAAGCCGCGCACACGCGCCAACGCCTGCGGGCTAAAGCGCAGTTCCAGGTAATGGATGTTGTCCAGAGCCGCGTCCGCCACAGCCTCATAGGCCAGGCGGCTGATCGTCTCCGGGCTACGGTAGAAGTGGCGTAAAACTTCAAATTTACTCAAAAATGCTTCGTGATTCGGGGGATCGTCGGTGATTTGGACAAACGGCCGTAACTTCTCCACATCGTTGGCCGGCAAATCCAGGCTGTATTTACGGGCAACTTCTAAAAGTGTCGTGAGACGTAGCGATCCTTCCAGGTGCCGATGCAAATCAATCTTGGGCATCGCCTGCAAACAAGCCCGCGGAATTTTCATAGTCCCATTATTATGCATACTACCACTGTCAAAATACGGCCAATCAGCAAACATCAATAGAAATTCAACACCTCGCCCAGATCAGTCCACGATCCGTTCCACCTGTGCCGCGCGTTCTTTAGGCAGTGTAAAAAAGAAGGAACTGCCTGCGCTCGGCTCACTGACAACCCAAATTTTGCCCTGATGAGCATCCACAATGCGTTTCACAATAGCCAGGCCAATGCCGGTTCCGCCAAATCGCCGCCGCGACGATCCATCGATCTGGTAAAAACGATCAAAAATGCGGGATTGTTTTTCCTTTGGCATACCAATCCCCTGGTCCGAAACAGTCACGCGCACCTCTTTTTCTGACTCTTCCAAAGTCACAAGAATCGTGCCACCGTTAGGACTAAACTTCATGGCATTGGCGATCAGGTTATCCAAAACCTGGTTAATTCTGCCTTTATCAACAGGCACAATAACAGGTGACGCCGGAAGCCGCGCTTCCACCATCAAGCCTTTCTTTTCAGCCACCATACGATGACCAGCAAGCGCCGTTCGGATTAAATCGTTCAGGGAATGAGGAGCGATCTGTAAGTTTCCAGCGTCGATGCGCTGCAAGGTGATGATGTCGTCTATGAGCCGGGTTATTTCGTCAGTCTTGGTAGCCACAATTTGTAAGGCATCTTGCTGCTCCGGTGTCACCAGACCCATTTCTCCATCCATCAAAAGATCCACGTAGCCTTTCACAAATGTCAGCGGGGTCCGCAGTTCATGGGAGACGTTTTGCACCAACTCATCCTTCAGGCGGTCACTTTCTTTTAATTCTTCATACGCTTCGGCTAACTCGGCCGCCCGCGCTTCTACCTCTTCAAACAGACCGGCGTTAGAAATGGCAATGCTTACCTGCGCGGCAGCAATGGTCATCAACTGCAGGTCCGAATCACTGAAAGCGTTGGGTTGATCGCTGTCGATGGTAAGCGTTCCGATGGTTTCACCACGGACAATCAGGGGAACCACCAGCAGGCTGCGCACAATTTCGCTGAAGAACAAGAACTCGGGTTCCTTGTACGTATCCCGAATATAGACAAGCTGGCCGTGCTTCACCACATCACCAGAAATACTTTCGTCTACCTGCATGCGGGCTTGCATGTACTCTTCATTTACGCCTGCTGCAGCGGCCACAACCAGCTCCAGCCTGTCCTCGGTTAGCATGGTGATGGTGCTGGCGCGGGCGTTAAGGAGACCCTGCAGGATTTGCACTGTCGTCTGCAGTACGGAGCGGATCTTCAACTTGCCGGTAACTTTTTGAGCCATGTCCACCAGGGCAGACATATCACGCAGGCGGCGCTGCGATTCATCAAACAGGCGCGCGTTACGAACTGCGACGGCCGCCTGGTCGGCCAGGAGGTTGAGCAGCAGAATTTCGTCTTTCGTGAAGGTGTGGGTATGCAGATAGGTGATGGTGAAGGCGCCAATTACTTCATCGCCGCGTTTCAAGGGGAAGCCGGCAATGGCCTGTATGCCCCAGGCCTGGGCCGCCTCGGACTGAAAAAGTGGGTGTTCGGGGGCATTGTTAATGATGATAGGTTCGCCGCGCTGGACAACAGTAGCGGTGAGTCCGTTGGGACGCACGGCCGTTACCGCCGCATCACGACGGCCGTCTCGCCACAAAGCCGATCCAAACGAAAATTTGCCCGTCTCCTGGTCATAAAAATAAATGTGCAGATTGGTAGCATCCACCAACTTCAGGGCCGACTCGGTAATGGCATCCAGTACAGTGCTCTGTTTTAGCGGTGTGTTCAGCTGCAGCACAATGTTGTGAAACGTGGCCAGCTCTTCGACCCGGCGTTGTGCCTGAGCGAACAGATGTGCATGTTCGATGGCAATCGCCGCCTGGCTGGCCAGATTTTGCGCCAATCGTCTTTCTGCCGCCGTAAAAGAGCGCAAATCCGACACCTGTCCCAGGGCCAGCAGCCCCAACACATCCTCACCGCGCACCAGCGGAACCAACAACGCGGCGTTTAACCCGGCCGCCGCAAGCAGCGCCTGCCTGTCCGGGGAATGGGCATTATCGGACCGCAGCGAATAGAGCTCGCGGGTAGCCAGCACATACTGGATAATTTCGTTTTGCTCCAGGTCGACAACCCGGCTCATGCCGATTGGCTCAATAATCGGACTTCCCTCAAAGGATGAATCCATTTTCTGGTGCAGGTTACTATGCGCTGCCGGAATAAAATGCTGGCGTCCGCGATCCCAGACAAAAATCGTGCAGCTATCCACCTGCAAAGCACGCACCATTTCCGCCACCACCGATTTGAGGACAAATTCCTGGTCTAGATTGGCTGTCATGGTGGCGCTGGCCTGGTACAGCGTGTTGAGTTCGTTCAGTTGTTGTTGGGTCTGGCGGTAGAGGTAGGCGTTTTGCAGGGCAACGGCCGTATGCGCGGCCAACGTAGAAGCCAGCCAGCGCTGATGCCTGTCAAAAGCATGAGGTTCGCAGCTTTGGATAATCAGCGCACCCAGCACTTCTCCACCGGCCACCAGCGGCGTGCCTAACCAGCTGCAAATAGGATCGCTGCCCGGAAACGGCCGCCAGCGCTCATCGGCGGAAGGGTTGTTGAGCAAGATGGCTTCTTTTTCGCGCAACATCTCTTGCAGCAAAGGATGATCTTGCCAGATGATTTCGAGATCGGCCGGCGAGTGATCAAGCGGCCTTCCCGCCGTATCACGGCTGGCTGCCAGCCGGGTTTGCTGATGATCCATCAGGAAAACGTACGCCGTTTCAAAGTTCACCAGCGCCTCCAAAGCCTCCAGTAAATTCGTGAGGACCGCTTCTTGTTCCAGAGTGCCGCTGATGCTAGAAATAGCCTGGCGCAGAGCCACCGCTATCTGATAATCGCGCGTGCCTTTTGCTACCAGTTCCTGAGCACGGGAGTAAAGTTGATGATTGTGCACGGCCGTGGCGACGTGGGTAGCAATCGCCTGCAAAATATCAAAATCGGCCGGCTGAAAAGCGTCACGCGTATCGCTCTGAACAGAAATCGCCCCCATCACTTCGTCGCCAAAGAACATGGGCACACACATCACCGCCGCCGGATTGGTTTTCAGAGCCAGTCCGGGGACCGGTTTATCATCGTGGACCCAATCGTTGGAGAAATACGGCAGTCCGTTGGCCACCACCCAACTGGCCAGATTCTCCGCACTGAGGCTGGAAATTGGAGGCGGGTGCATGGCCTGGTGATGGTGCAGCAAGCTGGGGAAAGTTATCTGGTTGGTCTCCACATCATGCAAGGCGATGTAGCCGGTGGAACAGCTAAACGCGGCCAGGATCTGCTGCTGCACGTCCTCCAGCATCCGCTGTAGAGGACCAATCGGCCGCAGCGCTTCGGAAACGCCGTACATGATCTCCAGGAAACGCAGCTGCGCGGCTTCGGTGACAGGGCGGAAAAAAGGCGCTGTAGCCAAGAGGGCCACGGCCGTTTCTGCCAATGCCTGCTCTTCTTCCAAAAAGGGAGTCGGGCGCGTCAACGTCCACCAGTAGCCGGTATAGCCCACAGCCAGATGCAGAGCGAAGTCCGTCACTGCCTGATCGGTAACGGCCGTCTGAGAGAGAACGGCCGTTTGGGCGTGAAGCTGTTCAGACGCTAGATGAAAGGCCAGATTTTGCACCTGGGCCAAAGTTGTCGCTAACTTAAGCTGCGATGGCCAATGCCTGATAGCTCCGAAGTCAATTACATGCTGTGGCATAGGTTGATTACTCAACTGGGAACAAGATCCGCTCGCCCGCTGGCCGATTGATCACGCCCGCCAGCGGCAAATAAACAAACAACTCACCAGGATTCCAAACTTGGGCGAACCCGATAGACATTGATAAAAGCACTAATTCGTCTTGCCGTCAATGTATGCTAGTGAAAGAGACGTTAAAAGTCAACGGTTGGTAAAAAAAGACAGCGCTCTCAATTGAACGCTGTCTTTCTATCTCATTTAGCGGCGAGACGGCCGTTTCTTGCCCGCGGCCTGGCCTCCGGCAGGAACGGCCGTGGCCCCCTTGCTGCCGTGGCAGTGCTTGTACTTCTTGCCACTGCCACACGGGCACGGATCGTTGCGGCCCACTTTGGGAACATCGCGGCGCAGTTCCACACCCTTCCCCTGCTCCCGCTTAACCACCTGATAACCCGCTTCCTGGGCCTTCAACTGATAGGTCACTTCCGCCTCTTGCTGTTTCACATATGCCTGATGGCTGGCCACCTGACGGAAGAAACGATCCACCACGTCGCGATCGATATTGTGGCGCATGTCGGCAAACATCTCCGCCGAGCGAATCTTGTACTGCACCTTAGGATCGCGCTGGCCGACTGCTTCCAGACCTACTTCACGGCGCAGATCATCCATCGCCGTCAGATAATCGCGCCATTCACGATCAATCGAATCCAACAGCAGCAGCCGCTGGAAATTCTGGTACTCTTCTTCCCCGATGCGCGCGCGCCACTTGTCCTGCTGGGTCTGGACGTAGCCGCGCAGCGCGGCCACCAACTGCTCGCTGTCCAGCGTGGAGAGGCTCGTCAACAGCAGGTCGCGCACGGCCGCATCAACCGCCAGCCGAAACCGCAGCTGGCGCGATGCCGCATTCTTCACCGAGAGGCCGTCCACGTTAAACTGGCCAAAAGCCTGATTCAGCTTCTCTTCCGCATCCTGCCAGATTTTGGTTCGTTCCCCCGGGTCGATTTGCTGAGCCAGGAAATCGTTGTAAAACTCTTCCACGTGGGCCAGATAATCACGCCGCGCGTTCTCCCGGGCTTGAACCTGACCGCTGCGCCGGCTGGCCAGGCTGCCTAGATTGGGCACCGTCGCCAGCAGTGGCAAGAATCGGCCCATGGCCTGCAGCAGCTGCTGGATATTCAGGCCATTCTCTTCATTTTCGTAGGCCAGCGTGAGCAGCTCTTCGGTCAGGCGGTTGGGCTGCATGTCCGCCAGTTCCGCCCGGTCCAATTCTACAATCGCAGGCAGCAGCCCGCGCAGGCGAGCCACCACCCCATTTATGTTGATGGTGTCCAGCGCATCGGTGCTGAAATCGTTGATAGTCCGGTCAATTTCGCCGCGGATGAAGGAGATGTAATTATTGATGTAGTTATTAACCAGCTCCTCAACGGCCGTAGTAAAAGCATCTTCAATCTTGTCGTCCAGGTCAATAGTTTCGCCCAGTAAAATGGCCCGGCGCTCGTTGTAAATAGCTTGCCGCTGGCGATTCATCACGTCGTCATATTCCACGACGTTTTTACGAATGTCAAAGTTGTAGCCTTCGATACGCTCCTGGGAGCTTTCGATGATGCGGTCCAGCACCGAAAACTCCAGCGGTGTGTCTTCCGGAATACTGGACAAGACACCGCGCGACATCCACGCTTTCAGGCGCTCGCCGCCAAACCGCCGCATCAAGTCGTCTTCCAGGGAAAGGAAGAAGCGGGATGAGCCGGGGTCGCCCTGGCGCGCTGCGCGGCCGCGCAGCTGGTTGTCGATGCGCCGCGACTCGTGTCTTTCTGAACCAATGACATGCAAGCCACCCAACTGGCGCACTTCTTTTTGTTCAGCTTTGGTCATTGCCATCACTTCGTGGATGCGCTCGATGATGTCGTCGGGCATGCCGGGCACGGCCGTTTGAATTGCCTGTGCCTCCGCGTCTTTGTTCCCTAACACGGCCCGAATAATCGCCGCGCGGGCATTGTAATGCCTGTCGAAGAGCATTTCGGCCAGGAATTGGGCCGTGGCTGTGGGGTCTTCGTGGATGGTCTGGTAACGGCCGTATTCCTCTTGCAGCCGCACAATGTCATCAACGAGCGCGACATTCTTGTTCAACTCATCCAGGTAAAGCCGGGCTTCGCCCAACATGCCACCCCGCACCAGGCGAATGACGTGTAAAATTTGGTCATAATCCAGTTCGTAAGGCTCTTGCAGCGTACGCGCCAGGAACCCAATAATCTGCACCTTCTCAATTTCCGCCAGTGCTTCGTCGAACTGGATCTTAACTTCCTGCAGTTCATCCACCAACGCCTCGTCCAGTTTAGGATGCTTCTGGGCATACGCGCGGGCGCTTTCTTCGCCTTCAACAAACAACTGCACGGCAAGCTGCGTCAGTTGCCGGCGATCAAACAGTTGTTTTTCGATCATCTCTGAAGCCAAACCTTCAGGATTGCCGCCTAGCAAAATGTCGGTGCCACGACCGGCCATATTGGTGGAAATGGTAACCGCCTGCTTTCGACCGGCCTGCGCCACTACCAACGCCTCAGACTGGTGCATTTTAGCATTCAGAACAGAGTGTGGAATGCCTGCGGCTTTCAACATCCTGTCAATTGTTTCGGAATGCTCTACGGACGTCGTGCCGACGAGAATCGGCCGTCCGGCTTCGTGAACACGTTTGATTTCGCGAATGATGGCTCCATCTTTCGCTTCCACGGTAGCGTACACCTGATCGGCAAAGTCAATACGCTTGAAAAAGACCGGCTGGCCGGTTTCGGGATTAATGTAGGAGATGGCGTCCGCGCCTTCTATTTTTTCTTTGTGCTCTTGCAGGCCAAGACGGCCACTTTCTACAATATCCTGCACGTTGGTCGGCAGCGGTGCCACGCCCAACTCATAAATTTCGTCGAACTCTTCGGCATCCGTCAGCGCCGTACCAGTCATGCCGGCCAGCTTTTCGTACAGCCGAAAATAGTTCTGCAAGGTAATCGTCGCCACCGTCACCGTCTCGCGGCGCACGTTCACCCCTTCTTTGGCCTCAATCGCTTCGTGCAGCCCGTCGGAATAGCGGCGTCCGGGCATCAAACGGCCGGTAAAATCATCCACGATGATCACTTCGCCATCTTGTACCACGTAATCCACATCCCGCTTAAACAAGTATTGCGCGCGCAAAGCGTTGTCCAGGTAATAAGTCAGGTGGAAAAAGCGCGGGTCATACAGGTTATCCCCCGCATCCTGATCAATTTCCGGAATCCGGTTCTCAATTTCAGCAATACCCATTTCCGTCAGACTGACGGAACGGCTCTTTTCATCGATATCATAATGGCCGGTAGGATCTTCATCTTCTTCGGCCGTGTTCTCTTTCAATCGGCGCACATACTCGGCAAAACGCACATAATCCTTGCCAGAACGGGGCGCCGGCCCGGATATGATGAGCGGGGTACGTGCTTCGTCGATCAGCACGTTGTCAACCTCGTCGATGACGGCGTAATGCAGTTCCCGCTGTACGATGCGATCCTTGCTGGTAGCCATGTTGTCGCGCAGGTAATCAAAACCAAACTCACTGCTGATACCATACGTGATATCAGCCATATAAGCTTGCTGGCGGGTACAAGGCCGCCAGTGTACCAGGCGCTCATCTTCCAGTTCTGCTCCAGGGTTCACGTAGTCAGGATCATACAATGCCGAAAACTGCTGTGGCCCAATGCAGGCGACACTCAGCCCCAAGTGGTAGAAGATATTGCCCATCCAGCCGCCGTCGCGCCGGGCCAGATATTCATTTACGGTGACCAGGTGCACCCCACGCCCTGTGAGAGCATTGAGGAAAAGCGGCAGAGTCGCCACCAGGGTTTTACCTTCACCGGTGCGCATTTCCACTACTTCGCCACGGTGCAGCAAAATGCCGCCCATGATTTGCACATCGTAATGGCGCAAACCGGTCGTACGTACGGAAGCTTCACGCACCAGCGCGTAGGCTTCCACCAGCAAATCCTCCAAGGTTTCGCCAGCTTCGCAACGTTCGCGCAGTTCGGCCGTTTTGGCCCGCAGCTGCTCGTCCGACATTTGCTGCAGCTGGGGCTCCAGTTCCCCAACTTCATCCACAATGGATCGTAAGCCGTCGATCAGTTTTTTGTTGGAATCGCCAACAATTTTAGTGAGTAGTTTTTTGAACATAACGATTTTGAGACCTTTGAAAACGTCCGATTTTCCGAAGACTTTTGGCTGTCCGTCAAAAGTCCAAAAATTAGAGACTGGCGCAGTGCAGTCTCTAATTTTCGTCGCAACTCTATAGGAATTGTGCGCCCTAATTTACCACGTTTGCCTTAATTTTGTATTAACACCGCAGCATCGGGACGCCAACTTCTTATTCATTAAACAATTCGCCTACGCTGCGGCCCTCATGAGTGCGTAAAATGACCTCGCCCAAAAGATTAGCTACTGAGAGAATCGTCATATTGGGCAGCATTTTTTGCGGCGGGATAGGTACCGTGTCTGTGGTAATAATCTCTTTGATAGGCAAATTTCGCAAACGGGTTGTCGCGGGGTCTGATAAGATGGGGTGTGTAAACGCCACGTAGACGTCGTGGGCGCCCTTCATTTTTACCAGGTTGACAGCCTGCTCGATGGAACCGGCCGTGTCCACCAGATCGTCGACAATGATCACGTCCATGTCGGTGACATTGCCGATTAATGATAGGGCTTCGCGCCCGCGCGTGTTACCCTGGCGTCTTTTCTCTACAAAGGCCAGGGGCAGATCGAGCTGGGCGGCAAAGTTACGGCCTTGTTTGGCAAAGCCTAAATCGGGGGTAACGACAACTGCGTCTAGCTCCTTTAAGCGCAAATAGTCTGTGAGGAGATAGGAAGCGGTTAACGAATCACCAGGAATCTTGTAAAAGCCCTGGATTTGCCCGGCGTGCAGATCGACTGTCATCCAACGGTCTGCGCCGGCGACTTCTATCATGTCGGCCAGCAAGCGGGCGGTGATAGGCACGCGGGGTTCAACTTTTTTGTCGCTTTGCGAATAGGCCATATAGGGGACAACGGCCGTTATCCGCCCCGCCGAATCGCGCTTCAAACAATCGATGGCTATCAACATCTCCATCATGTTGCGGTGCACGGGTCGCGCATGGCTCTGGATAATGTACACGTCCTGGCCCCGTACGCTGCCCAGTAAGCGCACAAGCAAGTTTTCGTTGGGGAACTCCACAATATCCCAGGGACTGACCGGGATGCCAATATAGTTAGCAATACGATGAGCCAGTTCCGGGCAGCCGGAACCGGCAAATAACTTGATGTCGCCAAATGTGCTGAGGGTCATCATTGCACCTCAATGGGGCTGCGGTCAGGCCCCGGCTTGTTTAGAGGGGGACAGGTGGGCAAATAATTCTGTTACGGCCGTATACGGGTCCATCTCGCGCGCGGCAACGGCCGTTACCAGGGCTTCACGCCTGTCTGGCGCTACCGTTACCTGCAACTGCCGCAGCAGCCGCGCCTGCAGCAGGCGCTCCAGTTCGCGCCGGCTCCGCTCTTTTTCCCGTTCAAGCCAGACGCCGGAAGCCTGCAAATACGCGTAATGCCGTTGAATATCTACAACCAGTTCAGGAATGCCTTTTCCCTGCGTGGCGGTGGTTGCCTGTACGGGAATCTGCCAGGCGCCGTCTGCAGTGGGTCCGTTATCCGGCGTGGACAGCAAACGGCCGTGATGTCGCGTCGCGCTCCCTTCCCCCATGTGGAGCATAAGCTCCAAAGCTTGAATCGTGCGATCCGCACCCGGGCGATCCGCCTTGTTCACCACCAGGATATCGGCAATTTCCAGGATACCGGCCTTAAAAGTCTGGATGTCGTCGCCCATCCCTGGCGCTTCGATGACCAGCGTCGTATGCGCGGCATTGGCGATGTCCACTTCTGCCTGCCCTGCCCCTACTGTTTCCACCAGGATAACAGGGAAACCGGCGGCATCGAGAATTTTTACGGCGCCGGCCGTTGCCTCTGCCAGACCCCCTAAACTGCCGCGCGAAGCCATACTGCGAATGAAAATGCCGGTGTCGCCCGCCAGATCACGCATTCGTACCCGGTCGCCTAGCAGTGCCCCGCCGGTAAACGGGCTGCTGGGGTCCACAGCGATGATAGCAACGCGCCTATCCTGGCGGCGGAACTCTTTGGCCAGTTCGTTGACCAGGGTGCTCTTGCCGGAACCCGGCGGCCCGGTAATGCCAATGATGTGGGCCTGGCCGGTGGCGGAGTAGAGTGCGGTAACGGCCGTTTCCGCGGCCGTCTCGCTGTTTTCCACCAGGGTAATCAGCCGGGCAATGGCCCGCGGCCGTCCCTGGCGCACCTGAAGCAGCAGGTCATCCACGCTCAACGGCTCCGCGCACAAGCGCGACGATTTCTTCGGTGCTGGCTCCCGGCCCAAATACGCCGGTTACGCCCAACGCTTCAAGAGCCGGCAAATCGTCAGCAGGAATGATGCCGCCCAAAAAGACCGGCACATCGGCCATATCATTTTCACGCAGCAGCGCCATCACCCGCTCTGTCAGCGGCAAGTGCGCCCCCGATAAAATACTCAGACCGATCGCGTCCACATCTTCCTGCAGAGCGGCCTCGACGATCATTTCTGGCGTCTGGCGCAGACCTGTATAAATAACTTCCATGCCGGCATCGCGCAGGGCACGCGCCACCACTTTAGCGCCCCGATCGTGCCCATCCAGCCCTGGTTTGCCGATCAAAATCCGCGGCGTTCGTTGTTCTTCCGTCATTAAGCCACCTCATCCGTCACTCGACTGATCAGCGGGAATTTTTAACAAATGATGCGATGGGATTATACCTGGAGTACTACGTAATATCGAATACACGTCCATTTAACGTCTAAATTCATGGCGAAAGACCCCAAAAATCGGCTAACTGCTTGCAATCTGACCCCGTTCTGGACTATACTCTTATGTAATACTGTTATGTAACCTTATCAATTCGCCGGTAGATTCATCCCAGGAGGGTGTTTTATGCGAAAGATTTTCAGGTCACCTCTTTTGTATCTTGTCATATTGCTGTTGGTCGGCGCTTTTGTGCTGGCCCCAGTACAGACATCGGCCGCGCAGGATCGCGCCGCGACGGGTATTGTCACCACGGGAGCATTGAATGTGCGTTCCGGGCCTGGCCCGGAGTACAGCATCTTAACTACAGCGTACCAGGGACATGCTCTGGCCGTGCTGGGCCGCAGCGGCTTTAACACCTGGGTAGAGGTCCGCACATTTGCCGGCATCGTCGGCTGGGCCAATGCCAATTACATGCAGATGGATGTGCCGCTCAACAACCTGCCGATCGTCGGCACGGGCAACGTGCCACCAGGAACAACGCCTGTTCCCTCGCCAGCCATTGGCGTGGTGAATACCGGCGCGGTCAATGTGCGCACGGGCCCTGGCTACGGTTATCCTATTGTGACCATCGCCTATCAAGGCTATACCTTCACTCTGCTGGGGCGCACGGCCGACAATGCCTGGGCAAAGGTACGTATGGTCGACGGCACAGAGGGCTGGGTAAATACAGGCGCCCTCAATACCAATGTACCCATCGGTTCGCTGCCCATTGTCAATGTGACAGCGCCGCCAACGTCCGGACCAACGGCCGTCGTCAACACCGGCGCCTTAAACGTGCGTTCTGGACCCGGTATCCAATACCCGGCCGTCGCCGCCACCTATAACGGGCACGTGGTGACCATGCTGGGACGCAACGCCGATGGCAGCTGGGTGAAAGTGCGCCTCTTCAATGGGCAGGAAGGCTGGGTCAACGCTCGCTACATCACACCTAACTCGCCTATCGCCAACCTTCCGGTTCTGGATAATTCTGGCACGCCGCCTACGGGGGCAACGGCCGTTGTCAACACCGGCGCCCTCAACGTTCGCTCGGGGCCAGGGCCGCAGTTTCCCGCGCTCACTTCCGTCCCGTATGGCACCACAATGTCCCTCATCGGCCGCAACTATGACGCCACCTGGGCCAAAGTACGGCTGACCACAGGCGTTGAAGGCTGGGTGAACGCCAGCTTTATCGTCGCCAACGTCGCCATCACCAGCCTGCCCATCGCTGATGGCTCAGGCACTGTACCGGCGGCAACGGTCAACACCGGCGCGCTCAACGTCCGCTCCGGGCCAGGCGTAAATTTTAGCGTTCTGGAAGTCATTTATCAGGGCACGCGGGTCAGCTTGCTCGGCCGTACAGCCGACTCAAGTTGGGTGCAGATTCAGACGCCGAAAGGCACGACAGGTTGGGTCAACGCCTCGCTGCTGCAGGCCAACGTGCCCATCAGCAACCTGCCAGTCGTTGGCGGCACGACACCGCCCCCCGTGACCACTAACGCCGTCGTGACTACCGGCGCGCTGAACGTGCGTTCCGGTCCAGGGCTGGCCTTCCCGGCCGTGACCACGGTCTATAACGGCGATGGCCTGACGTTGATCGGGCGCAGCGCAACGGCCGTGAACCCGCCCTGGGTGCAAGTCCGCCTGCAAAATGGTTTGGTCGGCTGGGTCAACGCCAACTACATCTACACGACTGTCCCGCTGGCCAACCTGCCGGTAACCGGCTAAGCGCTTTTCTAACTAAAGCAAAAGGAGCCTCGGTGTTTGCCCGAGGCTCCTTTTTTTTTGAATGCACAAAATCTGCCGCCCGTATTATTCGCGGCACTCCGCGCACAAACCATAGAATTCCAACAGGTGGCCCTGGACTTCGAAGTTAAAGCGCTGCCCTACCACTTCCTCAATCTCAGCCAGCACACAATCGTCAAACTCGATCACTTTGTCGCACGAGCCGCAAACCAGGTGGTGATGATGGCCCTCGTGCAGCAGCACAAAGTGGGCTGCCCCGGTCCCCTGATACACTGGCCGAATAAGATTGAGCTGGCAGAGCAAATCCAGCGTGCGATAGACCGTCATTCGGCCGACATTGGGCGCCGCTTCATGCACGCGGGCTGCCAGATCATCGGCCGAAACGTGGCCGCCACAGGCCACAAACGCCGCCAGGATCGCCCGACGGGCGGCCGTGAGCCGGTACCCCTGGGCGGTCAGTGCGGAACTGAGCTGCATCAACTGGTCTTCCATAGCGGCCTCATTTTACAGAAAATGAGACTTTTTATCAATAAGACCCTCTCTAGCGCCCGGCAGCAACCAACTCCTTAACCGCTGCCTCCCGATTTTTGCTTTTTACCAGCGTCTCGCCCACGAGAATGGCGTCGACGTTGATCTGGCGCATGGTGCGTACATCAGCGGCCGTTTTCAGACCACTCTCGGCGACCACGGCAACCTCTGCAGGTATGAGCTGGCGCAGGCGGGCTGTATTCTGAAAATCGACCTCGAAGGTTTGCAGATTTCGATTGTTGACGCCGACGATGCGCGGCTGCACAGCCAGAGCCTTCTCCAGCTCCGCTTCG
>JACKBU010000045.1 GCA_020634395.1 Ardenticatenaceae bacterium
CATCACCTCATTCACGGCGATTTGTCCGCCTACAATATCCTGTATTGGGATGGCGACATCTGGCTGATTGACTTTCCGCAGGTGGTGGACGCCCGCGCCAACCCGCATGCGCCAGAACTGCTGCGCCGCGACGTGACGCGGGTGTGCGAATACTTCGCCCGCTATGGCGTGGAGTCTGACCCTTTGCAGTTGACGCTGGACATGTGGCGGCCGTATATGAGGGAAAGTGTATAGGTGTTCAGGTGAACAGATGTGCAGGTACGTTTCACACCTGAACACCTGAACACTTGAACACCTGAAAACCAGAAAACAGATATGAAACAGAAAAGTCTAATCTTTTTGTGGATTTACTTACGGCCGTTCTTCTCCCGTGTCTTGCTCCTGGGCGTGCTCATCCTGGGCAGCATTGGTCTGCAGTTGTACGCGCCGCAGGTCATTCGCCGCTTTTTAGATGCGGCTCAGGCCGGCGCGGCTGCCGGCTCCCTGGTAATGATGGGCCTGGTCTTTCTGGTCGTCGTTGTGGGCCAGAAAGCCGTTTCCCTGCTCATGACCTACTTCAGCGAAGACCTTGGCTGGGCGGCCACCAACCGGCTCCGCGCCGACCTGGCCGCCCACACCATGCGCCTGGACATGGGCTTTCACAAACTGCACACCCCCGGCGAAATCATCGAGCGCATTGACGGCGATGTGGGCCAACTGGCCGAATACTTCTCCGAGTTGGTGGTCCATGTGCTGGGCAACGCTCTGCTGCTCATCGGCGTGCTGGCGCTGTTGTTCCGCGAAGATTGGCGCTTTGGCCTGATTGGTTTGGCGTACGCGCTGGTCACGGTCATCTTCCTCAGCCTGGTGCAAAATCCGATGGTGCGCATCTGGGCCGAAATCAGCAAAGCCTACGCGCACGCCTCTGGCTATCTGGAAGAGCGCTTCGGCGGCACAGAAGACATCCGCGCCAACGGCGGCGAAGCCTACGTGCTGCGCGGCCTGTATCCTATCAACGCCGTCATCGCCCGCCTGCGGATTAAAGCCGATCTATTCGGCGGCTTCACGTTTTCCACCAGTCACATGTTTTACATCCTCACGCTGGTCGCCACGCTGGGATTGGCCGCCACGCTCTTTTTGCGCGGCGAAATGACGATTGGCGCGGTTTACCTGATGACCTTTTACATTGGCCTGATGGAAAGCCCGATCAAATACATCCGCCGCCAGATGGGCAACTTGCAGCGCGCCGCCGCCAGCATCGGCCGCATCAACGAATTTTTCCGGTTGGAGCCAGAGGTGAAGGATGAGGGCACGGCCGTTATGCCCCACGCCGCGCCGTCTGTTGTTTTTAACGGCGTTTGCTTTGCCTATAAAGATAAACAGCCAGCAGTGAACAGTGAACAGATAACAGTGAACGGAGACCCATCTCCAATCCCCAGTCTCCAATCTCCAATCTCCAATCTCGTCCTGGACAACGTCTCCTTCACCCTGCAACCCGGCCAGGTTCTGGGTATTCTGGGGCGCACGGGCAGCGGTAAAACGACGCTGACGCGCCTGCTCTTTCGCCTCTACGACGTGGACGCTGGAGCCATCACCCTGGCCGGCCACGATTTGCGGGCGATCAGCCTGGCCGATTTGCGCCGCAGCGTGGGCATGGTGACGCAGGACGTGCAGCTTTTCGAGGCCACCGTGCGCGACAACCTGACTCTCTTCCGCAACTACGATACCACCCGCCCGCCCATCCCCGACGCCGACATCCTGACGGCCGTCGAAACCCTGGGCCTGGGCGACTGGCTGCGCAGCCTACCCGACGGCCTGGACACCAGGCTGCAATCGGGCGGACAGGACCTGTCGGCGGGGCAGGCGCAGTTATTAGCCTTTACCCGCGTTTTCCTGCGCGACCCGCAGGTGGTGGTGTTGGACGAGGCGTCGTCGCGGTTGGACCCGGCGACGGAGCAGTTGTTGGAACGGGCCATTGACCGGCTGCTGTACGGCCGTACCGGCATCATCATCGCCCATCGCCTGCAAACCGTGCAGCGCGCCGACGACATTTTGATTATGGAGAACGGCCGTATTTTAGAATACGGCCCGCGCATCCCCCTGACAGCCAATCCTCAGTCCCGTTTTTCACAGCTTTTGCAGACGGGAATGGAAACAGTCTTGGTTTAGGGAAGAGGAAACCATGGATACAAGCAAGGTATCACACTTTTATGCCGACCGTGAGAAACTACAAAAAGACATCGTGGAATGCCTACAAAATGATGCGCGCGTGGTTGCCTCCTGGCTGTTTGGCTCCTTGGGGCGTGGTGACGCCGATGAATTGAGTGACATCGACATCTGGGTTGTCGTCGCCGATGAACATATTCAAGATGTGGTAACACACCAGCAACACTTTGTGAGCCAGGTCAAACAGCCTGTTTTTTACGTGGAAGCGCCGCAAAATGCGCCGGAAGCGGGTGGGTATTTAATGGCCTATTACGACATGGCAACCGGACCTCATCAGGTAGATTGGTATTGGCAGCCACAATCACTCGCTCACATTCCACCAGAAACAGTAGTCCTGTTTGATCACGTCTACTTACCACACAACAATCAACCAGTTGAATTTCCCCATCGAGAACCAGTCAAAGAAATCGTGGAAAGCCCCTTGCACTTCATCAGCTACTTTTGGGCGATGTTGCTTATTACCGCCAAATATGCCATCCGCAAACCGCAGGCCAAGGAAATGGACCTGTTGCCCTACGTGTTATATCCATTTCATAAAGCACAAGGTATCTTGGGCGAAACTCCGGCAACCGTTCAGTTGCCGCAGAGAACCGCAAGAGAGAAGCTCGCTGTTCTGCGCCGTTTGGCAGACCAAATGAGTGCACTCATGCCTCAAATCGCAGCATCCGGCAGCGCCATTCCCGTTGAAGCACCAGCAGCAGCCTACAAGTTCCTCGATCTACTAGAGGAGGTTTACCTATGAAACAGTTATCCATCCGGCGCGGTACGTGGGCGCTGATTCGCTTTCGGCCGTGGGCCTTTTGGGGGTCGGTGGCCTTTGCCTGCTACGCCTTTGGCACACGGCTGCTGCCCGGCTGGCTGGAAAAATCGGTCTACGACCAGTTAACCGGCGAAGCGGCCCGGGTGACGCCCGTCTATCTGCTGCTCGGCCTCCTCATCGTCACCGAAGCGATTCGCCTGGGGGCGGACGTAGCCGGCAACTGGAATGCCGCCAAAGTGCGCATGGCCGGGCAGTCGCTGATGCGCCAGAACATCACCGCCAACGTCCTGCGCAAGCCGGGCGCGGTGCCGCTGCCGGTTTCTACCGGCGACGTGATGAACCGCCTCAGCGACGATCTGGCCGACTTTGCCGATTTTCCCACCTGGATTCCCGAACTGGTGGGGCATGGCCTGTTCACCCTGTTCGCCCTGGTGATTATGTTCCGCATTGCGCCGGGGATCACGGCCGTGGCCCTCATCCCCCTCATCGTCGTCTTTTTCCTCAACCGCTTCGCCTGGCAGCGCTTCCTCAGTTACAACCACGCCAGCCGCGCGGCCTCCAGCCGCGTCACCGGCTTCCTGGGCGAAACCTTCGGGGCCATCCAGGCTATGAAAATCGCCGATGCCGAGGCGGGCGTGATGGCCTACTTCGACGACCTGAACGAAGCTCGCCGCCGCACCAACGTGCGCAATGGCGTCTTCTTCGCCCTCTTCCAATCCCTCTCCGACAACATGGGCGACGTGGCCGTAGCTCTGATGGTTGTCATGGCCGGGATTGGTCTGGCGCGCGGCGATTTCACCGTGGGCGATTTTGTCCTCTTCAGCAGCTACCTCTTCTTCGTTTCTCGCTTTCCGGCGATGGTGGGCAGCTATATTTCCGAGATTGTGCAGCAGCGGGTGGTGCTGGACCGCATGCAGGCCATCACCCCGGACGCGCTGCCGGCAAGCCTGGTGGCGCACGGCGATTTGCATGAAGAGGGAATTAACCACGGAGAGGCGGAGGGCGCGGAGGAGGAAAGAGGAACGGCCCCCTTGCGACTTCTGGAAGTGAAAAACCTGTCTTTCAGCTACCAACAGTTAACAGATAACAGTGAACAGTTAACGGACAACGGCCAACAGCCACTTCGTGGCATCCACGACATTTCGCTGACCATTCCGCGCGGTTCGTTTACCGTCATCACCGGGCGCATTGGCTCCGGCAAGACGACGCTGCTGCGGGTGCTGTTGGGGCTGCTGCCCCAAGACAGCGGCGAGATTTTCTGGAATGGCGAACTGGTGACGGACCCGGCGTCGTTTTTTACGCCGCCGCGCAGCGCCTACACGCCGCAGGTGCCGCGCCTGTTCAGCGAGTCTTTGCGTGATAACATTCTGTTCGGGCTGCCGGAAACGGCCGTTGACCTGCCAAACGTGGTGGAAACGGCCGTTCTCACCCCCGACATCGCCCAACTGGAAAACGGGCTGGACACCATCGTCGGGCCGCGCGGCGTGCGGCTGTCCGGCGGGCAGGTGCAGCGCGCCGCCGCCGCCCGCATGTTGGCCCGCTCTGCCGACCTGCTCGTTTTCGACGACCTCTCCAGCGCCCTGGACGTGGAGACGGAGCGGCAGCTCTGGGATGGATTTCGGATTGCGGATTTCGGATTGCGGAATGGCGAAGAATCCGCAGTCCGCAATCAAAAATCCGAAATCACCTATCTCGTGGTTTCCCACCGGCGGCTGGCGCTGCAGCAGGCGGACCATGTGGTGGTAATGAAAGACGGCCGTATCGAAGCCCAGGGCACGCTGGAATACTTGCTGGCAACGTCGCCGGAAATGCAGCGCCTCTGGCATGGGGACGTGAATGGCGAATAGTTAGTTGGTTTGTTTGTTGGTTTGTTGGTTGGTTTGTTCACCGTCTAACAAACTAACCAACCCCACCAACCAACAAACTTCCCAAAGGATAACCATGGCAGTTAGCAAAAAGGGAATGCGCAAAGTCAATTACAAAGGGCGGCAGTACCTCTGGTACGTCAACGACATGGACGCCTGGCTGCCGGAGCAGGGGTTTGTGGAGCCGGCCAGCGTGCGGGTGCTGCACATCATCAGCAGCAACAAGCAGTTCATCGTCCACTACCGCCTGCCGCAGCCGGGCGAACCCCACACCTATCTACGGGTGGAAGGGCCGCAGTTTCCGCGCCAGCCCGGCGCGAAAGAGATCGAAGTGCCGCGCTGGAAACACGACAGCAAACCCTATCCCACCGGCGACTTCGTCCGCCGCCTGATCGAATGGTGTATGGAACCGGCAAGCGTGTGAAGATGAAACCGAAACCCAAACATCTTGGCCCGCAGTATGGGGCGCAGTTTCAGGACGAGGCAGTGGTGGCGGCATACGGCCGTCGCCCGCCCTATCCCGATGAAACATTCACCATCCTGTCCGGCCTCGTCAGCGGCGCGCCCCGGCGCGTGCTGGACGTGGGCTGCGGCACAGGGTATGTGACACGGCCGTTCGCCCCCCTGGTAGACAGCATCGACGCCATCGACCTCTCCCGGCCCATGCTGGCCCAGGCCAGGCAGCTGCCCGGCGGCGACGCGCCCAACATCCGCTGGCTTTACGGCGCGGCCGAAACCACTGAACTGACGCCGCCCTACGGCCTCATCACCGCCGGCCAAAGTCTGCACTGGCTCGATTGGGCCGTGGTGCTGCCGCGTTTTGCCGCGCTGCTGCGGCCTGGCGGTTATCTGGCCATCGTCGGCAAGGGCTATTCGGACGTGCCCTGGGGCGCAGAGCTGGGCCGGTTGATTGATCGCTACAGCACCAACCGCGATTACGCCCCTTACAACACCATCACCGAACTGACCGAACGCGGCTTGTTTGCGCCGCAAGGCGAACAGGAAACCGCGCCGGTCACGTTTCGCCAACCGGTCAGTGCCTACGTGGAGTCTTTCCACTCGCGTAATGGCTTTTCGCGGGATCGGATGGACCCGGCGGCGGCTGAAGCGTTCGACACGGCCGTTACCCAACTCGCCTTGTCTCATCACCCCGAAGGCTTTTTCGAGATGCAGGTGACGGGGCATATTGTCTGGGGTTATCCCCAAAAGGTAGAAGTATGATGAATGAAGTATCCACAAGTAAAACGGACACGACGGCCACCACCGGCTACGCGCCCGTCAATGGCGCACAGCTTTACTACGAAATGGCCGGCAGCGGCGAGCCGATGCTCCTGCTCCACGCGGGGGTGGCCGACGGCCGTATGTGGGACGCCCAATTCCCGTTTTTCGCCCGCCACTTCCGCACCATTCGCTTCGATTTGCGCGGCTTCGGCCGTTCAGTCCTGCCCGGCGGCCGGTTCGCCCACCACCGCGACGTCCTGGGCCTGCTCGATTACCTGGACGCGCCCCAGGCCAGCCTGACGGCCGTTTCTTTTGGCGGGTTGGTGGCGCTGGATGTGGCTCTGGCCGCGCCGGAACGGGTACGCGCCCTGGTGTTGGGCGCGCCAAGCATCAGCGGGCAGCCGCCATCAGCGCGCGTGCGAGATTTTTGGGCGGCGGAAGACGCCGCCTACGAGCGCGGCGATCTGCACGAAGCGACGAAGTTAAACGTGCGCCTTTGGGTGGATGGCATCTACCGCACGCCCGACCAGGTGGACACGGCCGTGCGCCAGCGCGTCTACGATATGCAGTACCACCTCTTCACCCTGCCCGAACCGGAAGACGCTGAAGCGGAGAAGTTGGAGCCGCCGGCATACGGTCGTTTGCCCCAAATCAGCCAGCCCGCTCTCGTCCTGGTGGGCGGCCTGGATCTGCCGGAAAAGGTGGAGGGCGCTGCCCGCCTGGCCGCCACGCTGCCCAACGCCCAACACGCCATCATCCCCGGCGTGGCCCACATGCTGAACATGGAGGCGCCAGACACCTTCAACCAACTGGCGCTGGCTTTTTTACAGACTCACGTCATTTAACAAGGAACAAACATGGACACCTGGAAGTTTTTCGACATTACCCACAAAGAACACGTCATTTGCAATCCCACCAGCCTGGAAAAATTCCAGCGCCTCATCGACCTGCTGCGCCTGTCGCCGGGCGACCGGGTGCTGGAGCTGGCCACTGGCAAGGGCGAATTGCTCATCCGGCTGGCGGAGCAGTACCAGATTAACGGCGTCGGGGTGGATATTTCGCCCTTCTGCATCCGCGATGCACAGGCCAAACTGGCGGCGCGCGCTCCGCAAGCCCAAATCACCTTTCTGGAAATGGGCGGTGCCGATTACCAGCCCGACGAACCAGAAAGCTTCGATCTGACGGTTTGCCTGGGGGCGAGTTGGATTTTCGACGGGCACGCGGGCACGCTGCAAGCCCTGGAGCGGATGACCAAACCGGGCGGCTGGCTTGTGGTGGGCGAACCGTACTTTTTGCAGGAACCGGACCCGGCTTACCTGGAAATGGCTGGCTTTAGCGCCCATACTTTTGGCAGCCACTACGAAAACGCGGCCGCCGGGCAGGCTTTGGGGTTGGTTTTGATGTATACCCTGGTGAGCAATCTGGACGAGTGGGATACGTACGAAGGGTTACAGTGGGTTGCCAGCGAAAACTACGCCCGCGAACATCCCGACGACCCGGACGTGCCAGAACTGCTGGCGCGTGTGCGCGGGGGCAGGGATGAATATCTGCGCTACGGCCGTCACACCCTCGGCTGGGCTATCTACGTTTTTCGCAAAGGCTAATGCATCTGCCTTGGTGTAGGTTTTTGAATTGTTAGATTTTTCGTTAGGTTGGCTTGTTAGGATGAGCGTGGATCTGCCGAAAATCCATCTTTTAACATACTAACAGCCAACTTCATCAAAAATTAATCCACGGTGGTTAGCAAAAAGCTGTGCGCTAAATCAGGTACGATAAAGATGCCTGGCTACAGGAGCAAGAATATGCAGAACCGATAAGAGTTTGGACCTAAGTTATGCATCAGTCGCAACAAGCAGTTCATCGTCCGTTGGCCAGCCGGGCAAATCGTACCCTTATCTTCGAATAGAAGAATTCCAGTCTCTGCCAGTCCGGTATAAAAGAATTAGAGTTAACATTACATCCTGCACCTGATTAATAGAGTTCAACCATACTTGTCCATTTTGGTCCCTGGCTCTCGTCTTGCCTAAAAGACTGCCAAGGGAGAGGAAATTCAGCACCGATGCCCAAAGTACTGCCTTCGTTCCACACGGTTAAATCATCTGCACGCACATTTATCAGGCAGCTGACGCCTTTTATCGTTACCAATTATCAATGGTCTCTCGGCCTGTATGCCGGAAAATCCCCCTTTGATCTTAAACCTATAGACAGTGTCGGCAATCCCATCATCACAGCAGACGACGTGACGGATGTAAAAGCTGGCTTTGTCGCGGATCCTTTTCTGGTCCATCAGGATGAACGCTGGTATCTCTTTTTTGAAGTGCTGGATCTGGCCACGCAGCGGGGTGTACTGGCGATGGCTGATAGTGTCGACGGTTTGGACTGGACGTACCGGCAGGTTGTGCTGGCCGAACCCTATCACCTCTCTTATCCGCATGTCTTCAACTGGAACGGCCGTATTTATATGATGCCCGAAACACCAACAGATTCAGTCTTTCTCTACCGGGCTGTAGAGTTTCCTCTGGTTTGGGAGCGGGAAGCCACCCTGATTGAACGCGCTGGAGCCGCTGATTCCACTCCCTTTTTCTATCAAGATCATTGGTGGATGCTCGTGGGGACCGTATCCAACGATACGTTGTATCTTTACCATGCAAATACACCACTAGGCCCCTGGACTGAACATCCCATGAGTCCGCTGTTGCAGAATGAGCCGCGTTATTCTCGACCAGGGGGGCGTGTCTTTACTTATGACGGCCGTCTCTATCGAGTCGCTCAGGATGGCCTGTTACGTTACGGACATCAGCTGCACCTTATTGAGATCACTGAACTGACTACAACGACCTACGCCGAACGCCTCGTCGAGCCATCACCCTGGTTAGCACCCGGAAACGCTGCCTGGAACTCTCACGGCATGCACCAGGTTGATCTCTTGCCCAATGGCGTCGGGCAGTGGTTAGCTTGCGTAGATGGTTATCGGAGAACAAGACAGTTTCAAACATAAACGAACAGCATAACGGCCGTTGAAGCGCTTCAAGAGGGTTTTGTCATGTCGGTTATTCATGTCCTAATCGTTAATGCTTCGCACTATATCGTGGGTGATACAGCTATGTTGTTGCTCAGCCTATCGTGCCTTGACCCTGATTCATTTTTTTTACACGTCGTTTCAGCCCCGCGCGGCCCTGTTTATAAACGCTTGAAACAACTGCCCAATGCCAGGGTTTATCCGATGGAAGTTGGCGGAAAAGAAACAGACCTGCCTTCACGAGTGCCCGGTCGCCGTCGCCTCCGCAACCTGGCATCAATTTTACGCATTTCCTCTCTGGTAAGACGGGAAGGCATCGACCTGATCTACACGCTCGATCGGACCGCCTCGATGTTTATCTCCTACGCAGTTTCTCGCCTGACACGACGGCCGCTTATTATGAGCGCGCACATATCATTTTACCTGGGGCATAGTCGGAGCCATCAGCTGGTGCTTAACCATGCGCAGCAGGTCACCGTAGTCAGCGAACATATGCGGCAGCAGTTTATGCCCTATGTGAACGATCCGGAAAAGATCATTGTTGTGCCCAACGCCATCACCTTAAAACGTTTTGATCCCGGCCTTGATAGTTTAACGATCAGGAGCGTATTGGGTTTGGAGCCGTCAGTGCCTGTCGTGGTTCTGGTTGGGCGGATCGATCCCTGGAAAGGACAGGCGGAGCTGATACAGGCCGCATCCATTGTTCTGGAGGAACATCCTGAGACCGTCTTTCTGCTGATAGGTCAGGGGGATCCGGAGTACATGGAAAAACTGAAGCAGCTAGTTGTTGACCTGGAACTGGGAGAAAAAGTATTGTTTCTTGGTCATCGCGATGATATTCCCCAAATTTTGGCCGCGGCCGATATAGCCACGATGCCTAGCTATTACGAGGCATTTGGCCTGGTCGCTTTAGAATCGATGGCGATGGCAAAACCGGTCATTGCCACCAAGGCCGGTGGTGTTCCTGAATTTTTGGTTGACGGAGAGATGGGGATTTTAATCCCACCCAGCGACGCCGACGCGCTGGCCGAAGCGATCATTCGTTTGTTAAATGACCCTGATAAAGCAAATCAAATGGGGCGTCGCGGACGTAAACATGTAGAACAATATTATTCATTTCCACAGTACCAACGCCGCTTCAGGCAACTGTTCCAAAAATCTATCTCTAAAGGAAAAAAGGAATCTCGGTGAATTTAGAGAACGCTCCAGGCCACGGCCGTTTACTCCCCAGCAGATCCAGTGAGCCGCTTTCCTTAATCTTCAAAAACCCGATATGCATACCAACGACATTTTAGCCTTGTTCGATGCCCAGGAACGGCGCACGGCCGTTCCCCCCATGTACATCCGCGAAGAAAGCGACGGCGTGGTGCGCCACGTCAGCCGGCGGCCGGAGCGGCTGAGCAACGTGGTGTATAGTAACCTGACGGCCGTTACCGCCGACGCCGCCATCCAGGCCCAGATCAACCGCTTTCGCGCCTTGGAGCGCCCGCGCTTCACCTGGCACGCCTACGACCACGACGCGCCGCCCGATCTGAAAGCGCGGCTGGTAGATCATGGCTTCGTCGCCGACGAGCTGGAAACGCTGCTGGTTCTGGAAACGGCCGATTTGCCGGACGATTTTCCGGAAACCTGGTCGGTCGATGTACGCCGCCTGAAAAGTGTCTATGAGATTGCCGACGTGGTGGCGGTGTTAACGGCCGTATGGGACGGCGACTTCACCTGGCTCACCACCCAACTCACCGATTACCTGACCCATCATCCCGACTTTATCAGCCTGTACGCCGCCTACGTCAACGATGAGCCGGCCAGCTGCGCCTGGAGCCACTTCCCGGCGGGCAGTCAGTTTGTCGGCCTGTGGGGCGGGGCCACCCTGCCGGCATTTCGGGGTTGGGGTCTGTACAGCGCCCTCGTCGCTGCCCGCGCCGCCGAAGCCCGGCAGCGCGGCGCGCGTTTCCTCTGGGTCAACGCCAACGACAACAGCCGCCCCATCCTGCAACAACGCGGCTTCCGCCCGTTTGCCGTGAAGCAGGGGTTTGATTGGGATGAGCGGGAGGAAGAGATTAGAGACTAGAGACTGGGCAGTCTCCAATCTCAGTAGTTTAAAAACCCAGGTCATTCCGAGGAGTCTTCGACGAGGAATCCCGACAAATTGGATATTTCAGGTGAACGGGATGCTTCGGAGGACCTCAGCATGACAGAAAAACCCACCATTCGTGGAATTCGTATCAGGGAATTAAACTTACTGAATCTCCAGTCTCCAGTCTCCCATTTACCCAACAGGGAAGGGCAGCGGCTCGCCGCGCACTCCGGCGATGAGGTTGCGCACGGCCATCAGGGCCATCTGTGTGCGCGTGCTCACGGTGGCGCTGGCGATGTGGGGCACAACCAGCACGTTGGGCAGTGCCAGCAGCGGGTGATGGGCGGGCAGCGGCTCCGGGTCGGTGACGTCCAGGGCGGCGGCGGCGATCTGGCCGCTTTGCAAAGCGGCGTACAGCGCGGCGGTGTCGACCACCGGACCGCGCGCCGTGTTGATGAGCACGGCCGTTTCCTGCATCAGCCCCAACTCCCGCGCCCCAATCAGCCCGCGCGTCGCCGCCGTCAGGTTGACGTGCAGCGACACAAAATCCGCCTGCCGCAGCAGATCGTCCAGGCTGGCGTATTCTACGCCCAGTGCCTGCTCCACCTCTGGCCGGCGCGTGGCGCTGTGGTAGAGCACGCGCATGTCGAAGCCCCGCGCTCGCCGGGCCACCGCCTGCCCAATCCGCCCCAACCCGACGATGCCCAACGTGGCCCCGTGTACGTCCTGGCCCAGCAGCAGTGTCAGGCCCCAGGTTTGCCAACGGCCGTCGCGCACATAATCCACCCCTTCGCCCACGCGCCGGGCGGCGGCCAGCAGCAGGGCAAAGGCAAAATCGGCCGTGGCTTCCGTGAGCACGCCGGGCGTGTTGCCCACGCGGATGCCCCGCGCGGCGGCGGCGGCCACGTCGATGTTGTCGTAGCCCACGGCCACCTGGCTGATCACTTTTAGCTGCGGCGCGGCCTCCAGCAAGCGGGCGTCGATCTGGTCCGTCAGCAGGCAGAGCAGGCCGGTTTTGTCGGCTATGTTGGCCACGACTTCTTCATAGGGCGGCGGGAATTCTTCGTCCCAGATGGCGGCGTCGCAAACGGCCGTCAACTCCCGCCACGCCTCCTCCGGCAAATGCCGCGTCACATACACTTTTGGCTTCATGGTCTGTCTCCGATAGCTAGAGCGAGAGCGAGAGCGAGAGGAAGAAGTCGTGAAAGACTCTCGCTCTAGCTCTTGCTCTAGCTCCCTGTAAAAGAGTTTACAAAAAAATCCCACAACTCTACGCGCGGCGGCGCGTAATGGGTGGTGTAACGATTCAAGTTTACCAATACCGGGCCACAAAGTGCCCGTAGCAAACAAGGAAGGAATTAACGATGAGTAAAAAATTGACCCGTTCAAATAGTGATGTGATGGTTGCCGGTGTCGCCGCTGGTTTGGCCGATTATCTGGCCGTAGACCCGGCTCTGGTTCGCCTGATTTTTGTGCTGCTGACTTTGCTCGGCGGGCATGGCATCCTGATTTACCTCATTCTGTGGATCATTATGCCGCAGGAAGATGTGTCGGAAAAGATCAAGGTTGGCTAACGCGGCCACAGATTGGACCAATCTGCGAGATTGGTCCAATCTTATCTCATGAAAAGCCCCTTCTGGCAGTTCCAGGAGGGGCTTTCTTTTTTGGAGAGGGGGGAGCGGGAGCTGCTTTGGTTCCCCCTGCCCTGGCGGGAGCAGGCCAAACCCACCATGCACCAGCCGCACCGTGCCATGCACCGGCCGCACCGTGCCATGCACCGGCCGCACCGTGCCATGCACCGGCCGCACAGTGCCGTGCACCGACCGCACAGTGCCATGCACCGGCCGCACAGTGCCGTGCACCGACCGCACAGTGCCATGCACCGGCCGCACAGTGCCATGCACCGGCCGCACAGTGCCGTGCACCGACCGCACAGTGCCATGCACCGACCGCACAGTGCCATGCACCAGCCGCACAGTGCCGTGCACCAGCCGCACAGTGCCGTGCACCAGCCGCACAGTGCCGTGCACCGACCGCAATGCCCTCATCCCCACGGGGATGACCATTGAGAACGTGGGGATGACCCTTGAGAACGTGGGGACGACCATCGAGAACACGGGGATGACCATCGAGAACGTGGGGATGACCATTGAGAACATGGGGATGACCATTGAGAACATGGGGATGACCATTGAGAACACGGGGATGACCATTGAGAACACGGGGATGACCATCGAGAACACGGGGATGACCATTGAGAACGTAGGGATGACCCTTGAGAACACGGGGATGACCATTGAGAACATGGGGATGACCATCGAGAACACGGGGATGACCATCGAGAACATGGGGACGACCATTGAGAACATGGGGACGACCATTGAGAACGCAGGGATGACCATCGAGAACGTCGGGACACCCCCTCACCCCATCACCCGCTCACCCCCACACCCCCACACCCCTACACCCCCCGTGCCGGAATGCGGCTCATAGCCCGTTCCGCCAGCGCCGTGATGGTCAGGCTGGGGTTCACGCCCACGTTGGCCGGGATGGCCGAGCCATCGACCACGTACAGGCCAGGGTAGCCAAACACTTCGTGGTTGGCATCAATCACCCCCTCGTCCGGCGCGCCGCCGATGTGGCAGCCGCCCAGAATGTGGGCGGTGATGGACAGATTGCCCACGCTTTCCAGCAGCGTGTTTTGCGCCACGCCGCCGCTGTGCTGGGCAAACAGGCGCGCCGCTTCGTTGGCTTCGGGGATGAAGGCGGGGGCGCGTTTGCCGGAAGCGGTGGCGGTTTGCAGGCCATAACGGAAGCCGGTGAGGGGGGAACGGCCGTAAGTAAACCCAATCTGGTTATCCAACACCTGCATCGTGGACAGCACGCTGATGCGCTGGTGCCAGTTGGCGCTGCGCGGCGAGAGCGTGGCCTGCCCCGGCTGGCGCAGATAGCGGGCTAACGTTTCCAGGGCGCGGGGAAACGGCCGTGTCCCATCCACCAATGGCCCCGTGTACCACTTCATAAAGGTGTAGCCGGGCGGGAAGCGGTTTTGCGTGATGTGCGTGTGGTCGTTGGCGTAAAAGTGCGAGGTGATGGCCGGGCCGCCCTCCGCCAGCTTCGCGTCTGGCCGATAAGACAAAATGCCGGTGATGGCCTCGCTGTTGGTGCGCACCACCCGCCCCAACTGCGCCGAAACGCGCGGCAGCGTGCCCGCCACGTCCCGGTTGTGAAACAGCAGTTTCAGTGTGCCCAGCACGCCCGCCGCCAGCACCACTTTGCCGGCGCGCAGCGGCGCATAACGCACCCAGCGGTTAAACGGATGGCGCATCTCCACGGCATAGCCGCCGTCAATCGGGCGGATGAGGGTCGCCTGCCGCTCCGGCAGAACCTGCACGCCCAGCTGCTCGGCCAGATAGAGGTAGTTCTTGTCCAGACTGTTTTTGGCGTTGAAGCGGCAGCCGGTGAGACATTGGCCGCACTGGCGGCAGCCGGTGCGCGCCGGGCCACGGCCGTCGAAGAACGGGTCGGGCGCGGTCACGTCTGGCTGGCCCATGTAGATGCCCAGGGGCACGGTGTCGAAGGTGTGGGCGGCTTGCAGGGAAACGGCCGTTTGCCGCAAATAGTCGTCCATCTCCGCAAAATAGGGATTGGGCGTCACGCCCAACATCTGCTTGGCGATGGCGTAATAGGGGCGCAGCTCCTCGCGCCAGTCGGCGTGCAGGTCGCGCCAGGCCGGGTCGCGGAAGAAAGCAGGCGGCGGGTCCAGCAAAACGGCCGCATACACCAGACTGCCGCCGCCCACACCCACCCCGCCCACGATGGTCGCGTGCTGGAAAAACCACTGGCTGAAGTAGCCCTTCAACCCCAACCCCGGCAGCCAGAATAAGGCGCGCGGATCCCGATCCGCTTTCTCCATGTCGGCCGGCCGGATGCGGAGGCCTTGCTCTAACACGGCCACGCGGTAGCCCTTCTCCGCCAGCCGCAAAGCGGCCACGCTCCCGCCAAATCCACTGCCAATGATGATGACGTCGTAATCCATGCTACCCCCTTCTGATTGCGGATTTTGGATTGCGGATTGCGGAATGGGACGCGGATGAACGCGGATTGGACGGATTTTTTGTGGATACTTCAAAAAAATCCGCGAAAATCCGCCGCATCCGCAAAAACCTGCGTCCCATTCTTCCCTACAAAACCCGCGTCCCATTCTTCTTTGCAACTTGCCCCTGGCAGGCTGCGTATTGGGAATAGCTTACCAAAGGGAGTAGACTTACGCTATGGCAAATCAAGAGGAACCTATCCGCATCGTGATTGAAGAGGAAGACCTGCCTCTTATCCCGGACAAACCGGGGCGCAGCGCGCCGGACGTGAAGGCGGGCGCCAAACAGGTGGGCGATAAAGCGGCAGAACTGGCGCAGAAAGCCTGGGACAGCGAGCCGCGCCGCAAGGTGACGGACGGGGCAGCGGCCATCGCGGCCAAAGGCAGCAAAGCCGTGGCTAACAAAGTGGCCGATACGATGGAGCAGCAAGCACGCCAGCAGGCGACTGCCCTGCAAAACCGGGTGCAGGAAACAGATTGGAAAGAAGAAGCCAAAAAGGGTTCGGCGCAGGGGCTGCGCTGGCTGAGTGAGAAACTATCTGCTCTGGCCGACCGGGTGACGACCGCGGGAAACCCGGACCCAGCTGAGACGCAAGAGCCAAAATCCGGGGAGTAGGGAATAGGGAACGGCCGTTTCCCCTCCCATCATCCCATAAAACAAAACGGGCTGGTTTTCCAGCCCGTTTTTGCATGATAGCGCCGCTGAAACGGCCGTGGCCCTACTTGCGATCCAAAACCGTTATACCGGGCAATTCTTTGCCTTCCAGCAGTTCCAGGCTGGCCCCGCCGCCGGTGCTGATGTGGGTCATTTTGTCGGCCAGGCCGGCTTTGCGCACCGCGGCGGCTGAATCGCCGCCGCCGATAACCACTTGCACGCCATGCGCCGTCAGCGCGGCCAACAGTTTAGCCAGGGCATTGGTGCCTTCGGCGAAGCGGTCAATTTCAAAAACGCCCATCGGGCCATTCCAGACGACCAACTGCGCGCCTTGCAGCTCTTCGTTGAAGCGCTCGATGGTGTCCGGGCCGACATCCAGGGCCATCTGGTCGGGGGGAATGCCCCACACGGAAACCGTTTCGGCCGGCGCGTCGGCGGCAACCTCCGGCGCAACGACGACGTCGGTGGGCAGAACGATGCGGTTGGCGGCTACTTTGAGCAGGCGCTGCGCTTCTGGCAAGGCATCTTCTTCGACCAGGGATTTACCGAGTTGATGGCCCTGGGCTTTGAGGAAGGTGTTGGCCATGCCGCCGCCGATAAGCACTTTATCGGCCGTTTTGAGCAGGTTTTCGATAAGCTTGATTTTGTCGGAGATTTTGGCCCCGCCCATGATGGCTACGTAGGGGTGCGGCGGATCGGAAACGGCCGTGCCCAGCGCATCCAGTTCTTTCCCCATCAGGAAGCCGGCCACGGCCGGGCCGCCCTTGGCGCGGATCATACGCGCCGCCCCTTCTGTGCTGGCATGGGCGCGGTGCACCGAGCCAAAGGCGTCTTCCACGTAAACGTCGGCCAGGTCGGCCAGTTTTTGCGAGAGTTCGGGGTTGTTTTTCGTTTCGCCTGGCTCGAAGCGAGTGTTTTCCAGCAAGATCACGTCGCCGGGCTGCATGGCGTTCACGGCCGCGGTGACGCTGGGACCGACTACTTCGTCCAGCTTCTTGACGGGTCGCCCCAACAGCTCGCTGAGGCGGGCAGCGACCGGGTCCATAGCAAACTGCTTGTCGGCAGCGGAAGACGGCCGTCCCAGGTGTGAGCACAAAATAAGCGCTGCGCCGTGATCCAGCAAATAGTTCAAAGTGGGCAGCGCCGCTTTGATGCGTGTGTCGTCGGTCACAGTAATGTTGTCAGCGGGGTTTTTGCTGCTGAGCGGAACGTTAAAGTCGACGCGTACCAGGACCTTTTTACCCTGCACGTCTATATCGGTAATCGTTTTTGTTTTCATGAATTCATTTCCTTCCTAATTGAACTAACAAGTCGAAATCAATATAGATGGTATTTCGATTCTTGACCAGTGACAATTGTCATTTGCCCACGGCCGTTATCCTTCTTCGTCCTGGTATAGGACGTCGATGATTTGTGGATCGGTGTAGCGGTCATCCAGAGCGGTGATGTGCAGCGCTTCCTGGATCACTTCCGCGCGCTTGCGTAGCTTGGCGGGTGAAACGTCGTAGGCAGCGGCGACGGCCGTGGCCGCCGTCTGCCGCGAATTTTGCTCGCCCATCACCCATTCCACGGCAGCGGCCCAAAGGGCCGGGCTGCCCGTGGGCAGCGGGTTCGCCTGCTTGAAGTCATGCCACAGACGGCGGGCGCGCAGAAGCAGCATCACGCCGTATTCGCGCTGCTGCAAGCCAGCAAAAAAGCGCGTTTCTACCGCGTCGGTCAGAGCTTCCGGGCGCAGCGGCAAAGGCAGAAAACCGGCAAACAGGGCCAGAGGCAGTATCCACGGCTCGGACGGCAGTTCATCGCGCCGGCTGAGGATTTTGGACGTGGCCAGGATGGCGCGCGCCCGGGCTTCGGTGAGCAGCAGGTCCAGCCCGGCGGGGTTGACATCGGAGATGAGGAAACGGCCGTGACGCAGCTGCAGCAGCACTGAAACCTTGCCATCTACCACCGGACGTCCAGCCTCTGCAGGGCCAGGCATGATCCAGGCAAACTCGATAAAAAGCCCTTCGGGGACTTCTACCACCTGAACCAGCTCCAGTTGGTCCTGGCCCAACACAGTTTTGAGGAGAATGTCAAATACTTCCAGTCCGAACAACGCCAGCAGTTGAGCCGCCGGACTGCCCGGCAGCAGCTGTTCCGCTGCGGCTGGCTCATCCTCGCGCAGGGTGGCTTCTACCAGGGCGGCTACGGCCGTCCAGGCGTGTTCCAGAATGTTCTCTTCGTCCATGGTCCGTTTTTACAATACGCTGCGTGTCGTGCTACGCAGACAGCAAACCACACATTAAGCTTCTGGCGGATTACCAGAAGCATACTTGATTACCTGGACTTTTTCCAGAGTAATAAGGCCGTCGGCTACGGCTTCATCCAGAAATGGCAGCAGCCGGTTGATATATTCCTCGCTGTCTACAATCTCGACGATCAGCGGCAGGTCGGTGGAGAGACGAAGGAATTTGGTGGTATGGAGTTTGCTGCGGGCGCCAAAACCGGAGATGCCGCGCAAGACGGTTGCTCCGGCCAGTTCCAACTCTTTGGCCTTATGGACGATCGCTTCGTAGAGCGGCTTGCCCTGATATTTGTCTGATTCGCCGATAAAGACGCGCAACAGAAGGCCCTGCTCGTGGAGTTTCATACCCTTTTCCTCAATTTGTGACCAGAAGATTGGCCAGGCTGATGCCCAAAAACACGCAAATGATGCCCACGGCTGTGCTCGCCAATACGTTGGTCAATGCCGCCAGCAACTGGCCGTCGCGCAGCAAGTTCACATTTTCCAGGGCATAAGTAGAAAATGTGGTAAACGCACCCAATCCGCCCACCAAAACCATCATGCGCACATTGGGCGAAACGGCCACGCTCTCAAATAATTTTGACAAGAAGCCAATGATGAAGCAGCCGATCAAGTTGACGACCAGCGTGCCCCAGGGAAATCCTTCGCCCAGGTAGCCATAGGCCAGCCCGGACACTACAAAGCGCAGGACGGCGCCTACTGCGCCGCCTGCGGCAATCGCTATCAATTGCAAAACTGCCTCCTTGCTGCTGTGTTTGGGGGACTGGTTTAGCGTCCCTGGCCGAGGGAAAGGTAACGGCCGTTAGCCCCCGACCCATCATAAGCTGGATTGAAGTAGAGAACCAGGTTCTTGGCCTCTTCCGGCGCCTGTAACACTATCCAACCGGCCGCTTCGCCGCCGGCATACAAGTCAAAATATAATTCTGGCTCCGGGCTCACAACTGAGGGCGAGTCCAATTCCGCGCCGGAGTTGGCAAGCAGGGTGAAGGCGCTGTCGCTGACGTTGTGCTCACCATCGGCCAGGCCAATGTAGCGCACCCGCACGTTCACCAATACGTACATCATGCCATCCGGCGGCGGGTCGTTAAACTGGTTGGCCTCCAGTACGATGTCCCACGCTTTTGGCCCGGTGATAACGTCGTCGACGATGACCTGCCAATCTTCGGCCGTA
>JACKBU010000046.1 GCA_020634395.1 Ardenticatenaceae bacterium
GGGAGCTTTGGGGACTGGGCCGCAACTGTGGGGTGCAAAAGCTGGACGGACAAAATGTTGTGGAAACGGTCAACGCGCCTGTTTATCGCCAGCCCGTCTACACCACCCGTGATGCCGTTGACCCCAACCTGCCCAAAGCCAGATTTACCGACCTGGCCCAAGACCCGGTTGCCTCACTTAACGCGATTGCTGGAGCCATGGATAGCTACCGGGTCAACTGGGAGCAACTGCAAAATCAGCGTGGCAATGACCCTGATTGGACGCCAGAGATGATAGACCAGGCACAGCAAGACCTGGACAATTTTGTAGATGAAATCGGCCGCTTCCGACGTGGTATCTGGACGTTGGAACAATATCCCGTTTTGCGCCGTGCCTTCCAATTGATGAATCAAACCTTTGTTCAGGGCAGCAAACACCCCACCTGGCGTCTTTTCCAGATCGTCTATATTGTCACCCAACTTCCTGCTATTGCCGCCCGTGAATATGATGACCCGGACGGCCGCGCTGATTGGGATTTTGTAGATGTTCTCTGGTTCCCCACCGGCGGCGGTAAAACAGAAGCCTATTTTGGTCTCATCGTCTGCACCACTTTCTTTGACCGCCTGCGTGGTAAAAACGCAGGCGTTACCGCCTGGATGCGTTTTCCCCTCCGCCTGCTCTCCTTGCAGCAGTTACAACGTCTGGCCGATATCATGGGCGCGGCTGAATTGCTCCGCAGACAAATATCACCCATCAACGGGGCGGACAATGATCCCATCAGCGTGGCCTACCTGGTGGGTTCTGGCAACACCCCGAACAGTTTAACCAAGTATGGTGGAGGTGGGGAGTTAGAGAACCTTAAAAATAGACCTGGCAGGTTGCCGCGCTTTTTAACCATTCCCAACTGTCCTTTTTGCGGTCAGGCTTCTGTTGAGATGGCTTTAGATGAACAAACAATCCGTCTGATTCATCGTTGTACCAATCCTCAATGCTCGGAGGCCGCCAACGGTGGCGTTCTACCCATTTACATCGTGGATAATGAGATTTACCGCTATTTGCCCACTGTCATCGCCGGGACAATTGATAAGGTAACTGCCGTCGGTTACCAACGAAAATTCAGCCATCTGTATGGAGCCGTCACCCACCGCTGTCCCCGGCATGGTTACCTGAGCCTGAACGAATGCACTGAAAAATACGGCTGTGATGTCCCAACCAACGCCTTCATACCTGTTACGCTCAAAGACCCTTCACCGACCTTGCAAATTCAAGACGAGTTGCACCTGCTTCGTGAGGAATTAGGAGCCTTTGACGGCCACTATGAAACCTTCATGGACACGTATCAAGTCAAACAGCAACATGTTCGCACAAAAATAATCGCTGCCACTGCGACCATCGAGGAATATGAAAATCAGGTGCGCCACCTGTATGACCGCAAGGCCCGGCGTTTCCCTGTCCCTGGTCATGAACTGGGTGAGTCCTTCTATGCGACGACCCTGGCTGATGACACCCGCCGCCTATTTGTGGGCATCATGCCCCACAACTATACTCACATCAATGCCGTCATCCGTCTGGCTGAATTGTTCCATAGAGAAGTTGAAGACCTGCGCCGCGACCCATCTGGAGCAATTACCCGTCTGGATTTGACGGCCGTTTCCACACCTGATGAATTTCTGGCAATGCTTTCCTATTACGAAGTATTTGTTACCTATCTGTTATCAAAAAGGGAGGGCGACCGGCTCAATCAGAGTATTGAGGGGCAGTTGAATCAAGAATTAACCGATAATGGCTATTCTGACCTGGTCAACAAATCTATCATTGGCGAAACGCCATTTTCCGAAGTTATAAGCATCCTGGATGAACTGGAAAGTCCGACCCCGGATTTCAGCCGCCGGTTACGTTCAGTAACAGCCACCAGCACCATTTCTCATGGTGTGGATGTAGAACGCATCAACTATATGTGCTTTTTTGGTATGCCTCGCCAGACGGCTGAGTACATCCAGACTTCCAGCCGTGCCGGCCGTGACCACCCCGGTATCGTTTTACTTTGTTTTAATCCGGCCCGCGAGCGTGATCAGAGCCACTACCATTATTTTGCCAAGTACCACGAATATCTGGATCGACTGGTAGAGCCGGTGCCTATCAATCGCTGGAGCAAGTTTAGCATCAGGCGCACCTTGCCCGGTCTGTTCATGGCCATGCTGCTCAATGACTACAACCTGACTATGGGGGGAAGCGGGTACGAATCACTCTATTTCGGCCGCAAAGCCCGTCAGTTGATAGAAAGCCAGCAGATTCAACCGGACGAGGTTGCCAGTTATTTACAAAAAGCCTACCGTACCGGCCAATACGATGCCGGGCAAGAATTCGATCAGGTAATAACTGATAAAGCCAACGAATACATTGACATGCTGCGGAACCCCCGCGAAAACTTTACTTCCAGTAATCTGACTGATCAGCCAATGCAAAGCCTGCGCGATATTGATGAACAACTGGAAATCTCTTTGAATCGGGATTCCTGGAAACTCTGGAGCAATATAACAAAGGGGCGAGGATCATGAGACGCGGTAAAACACAAGTCCTGTTTAATTTCCTGCCAGACAAGACTTTCGACCATGAAAGCGGTCAGGCCATCCTTCGGGTAACTCGTTTTGAAATTGAGGAAGAGAAAAAGCTCAACAAGCGGTATGTACTGGCAAAAGTTGCCTGGCTGCTCAATCAGTGGCGGACAATAGGAGAAGACCGCTTGAGAGGGTTCCCCGACCCCTATTCTCAGTCTGATCGTTATGTATTGGGGTCGCCAACGGCCGTCGAATCAGAAATTTTTCCACTTCTTTTTCAATGTGACAACTGGCAGTGTCGGCGTGTTTATTCCTATCAGAGCATCGAACAGGCAGTCCGTTTTAACCGGGACATGCGCTGTCGCCATTGTAATTCCACGTTAACTCAGTTACATCATGTCTTAATTCACAACTGCGGTCATATTCGCCCATTCATCATACCAGGTTGCCCGACACATGGGTATGACCATATGCGATTAGATACGGGCGGCAGCCAGAAATACACCCATTTCCGCTGGCGCTGTCGGCAGTGTAGTTTTAGCCAACCGATTGTTTACGGCCGTTGCGATGATTGCAATCTCCCTGACCGCACGATGCGCCCCATTGTTCATCGCGCCACATCTGCCTATTACCCTCAGTATCGCACCCTCATCAACCTGCCCGGCCGCGACCTGGATCGAATTCTCGACGACCCAGATCGTCACTGGCTGGCCATCGCCGCTTACCTGCGTCTATTTAACCATGGAACAGAAAACAGGCTGGTAGACTTGGTCGCCAATCCACAAGGCCAGACGGCTGATCAGGAAAGCATTGCTACTCTGGAACGGTTTGTCGAACAGGCTCCCCCGGCAATGAAGGCAACCTTGCAAGCCCAACTGGATAGTTTACGCCAGGGGCTTTCGGGGCTGGGAGGCAGTCGCCGCGACCAGTTAATTAATCGGGCGAAATCTCTGGTCTCGCTCCCTGATGATATTCTGGAAGAAGCGGGTCAGGAACTACTTGAATTTGTTCGCCCTGATGAAACACTGAGCATTACAACTCTGAGCGGCCTACAACAAAAAGCGCGGCAAGAATTCCCTGGCCGGGTTCCTCTTTACACAGTGGCTTATCCCAACGCTCTGCGTGAAACCGGTCTGGCAGATGTTCGGTTGATTGGCGATTTTCCGGTCACAACTGTTGTGGTTGGCTACACACGTAATGAAAGAGAAGCGGCCAATACGGTTATCCGTTCTTTCCCCCGCTTGAAGCAAAACGACCCACGTATTCCGCTTTTTGTGGATACCACCGAAACAGAAGCACTGATGTTTCGACTTGACCCCGTGCGAGTCATCCGCTGGCTGGACTGGAACGACCTGGTGAACGGCCAACTGCCTGATCTGAATGATGAAGCGGCCGTTCGCGCCTGGATTCTCAATCGAATGCGTAGCATTAATCCGTTTGAGGAAATCCCTGAGAATGAGCCTGTCACCCGTGCTGTTTATGGCTTGGTTCATTCCTTTAGCCACATGGTATTACGTCAGGCCGTCATCCAGAGCGGTTTCGACCGTACCAGTTTAAGCGAATATCTCTTTCCTCATGCTCTGTCTTTTGTTTTATATAGCAATAACCGTTCCAAATTCACCATTGGTGGTCTGTACACGCTCTTTGAGCAGACTTTAGATGAACATCTTCGCGCTGTGGTAGATAAAGGGGAAGCCTGTGTTTACGATCCAGTTTGCATGGAAGAAACCGGAGCCTGTCACGCCTGTATGCACATTTCAGAAATGAGCTGCGAACATTTCAATCGTAATTTGAGCCGTAAATATTTATTTGGACGGATAGAACCTGATGGCAATGAATTCATCGGCTACTGGGACAACCAGCGCTTTGTTTGAAGTGGCCTGGCAAATTGCCCGCCTGCCAGATATTGACGCCACTGCTTTGACGTTACTGGAAGGAGCATTGCTGCTTCTTCACGGCCGTAGTGAGTTGGTTTCTCTTCACTCGACTCAACCAATGGTTGAAAACCGTCTGACAATCGAATGCATAGAAGCCATCTTTCTTACTCTTGCTGGCGCAGGCATCTTAACGCGCCAACGCCGAGACCGCTGCGGAGCCGTTTATGATCAATATCAGATTGATCCGGATCGGCTACACCAAGTTTTACGCGATGCAGCTTTGCTCAGCAAGCGTTTGACCAGATTCAGGAAGAAACGACGCCACACAAACAGGCTCAATTGATTGCCACCCTCCCCGATAATCTGCCCTTATCACCCGATGTGAAACAGCATATCCCTTCACTAGCAGCCACTCTACACCGGCTTATCACCACGGCCAGTCGGGATATCATCATCCTCAATCCTTCTTTGAACAAGAAGGATTCAACCGCCCGGCTTCGGCATTATTGGCAGCAGCAGGGCGGGGCGTAGTTGTCACCATCATTACTCGTCAGCTTTCGGATGTAACGACCGTTAACTACCGTGTCATCGAAGCAACTATGGGAACAAAGCCAGCAGGAAGAGATATCAGACCAGTTCAGCTTTACGAATATCAGCAGGTCGAGGAGGGCCGTATGCTTTTGACTTCTCATGCGAAAGTGATGCTCGTAGACGGTCGGATCGTTTATATTGGCTCTGCCAATCTGACAGAGTATGGAATGTCCCGTTTTGTTGAAATTGGTATTACGTTATATGAATCACAAGTAGAACATCTAGAAGCTTTGTTAATGGCAGTGGTGAACGCTTCGCAATGTATAGAAATCGTGCGTTAATTACATCAACGAAATGACGATCACCTTTAGCCGTCACTATTATCTGGAAAAGTTTTCTGCCTGCATACCGATAAAAACCGTACCCGCTGGATTGGCCGTTACCACCCACCGCGCCCCGCACAAACCCCTCCTGCTCCTGGCCGTGCTGGACCTTTTTGCTCAGGGCAGCCTCACCACCAACCTGATCGAACTGTCGCCGGAACTGGGCGAACTGTTTACCACCCACTGGCACACCGTCCGCCCGCCCAGCCAGCGCGGCATCCTCACCTATCCCTTTTATTACCTGCAAAGCGATGGCTTCTGGCACTTACAGCCGCGCCTCGGTCAGAAGCGGCCCTGGCCGTCTACCGCCCCAACGCCGGTTTGTCCGCCCTGCACGCCCTGGTCCCGGGCGCACGCCTGACGATGCCTTGTTCGATCTGCTGCAAACGGCCGACGGCCGTTCCGCCCTGCGCCACGTCCTGGTCACCACCTACTTTGCCCGGAGCTGCATGAACCCTGCTGCGCCAGACGGAAGTCAACGTGGCCGCCTTTGTCTACAGCGAGAGCTCGCTGGTGCACGCGCGGCGTGAACAGAAACAGGTAAAGGAAACGCCGTGGCCGAACCGGTGCGCGACCAGGGCTTTCGCCGGGCCATCGTCCAGGCCTACGACCACCGCTGCGCCATCTGCGGTGTACGCATCCTGACGGCCGATGGGCATACGGTCGGCCGCTGCCCACATCATCCCCTGGAGCGAAAGCCACAACGACGACCCGCGCAACGGCCTCGCCCTGTGCCACCTCTGTCATTGACCTTCGACGAAGGTCTGCTGAGCCTGAGCGACAGCCACCGGTCAACGTCTCGCCGCAGCTGCCCGCCGCCGCCAACCTGCCCGGCCATCTGCTGACGTAACGGTTGTCAACTCCTCGGCCCGGCCGAGGGAAGTTTGTGGCCGTTCCTGGATTCTGGTGCGCTGGCACTGCCGCCACAGGTTCCGCGCCCGCTGAAGGAGGCCAATCCTGCCCTCCTCCGTGGCCCCCTCTCCCTTTGGGAGAGGGCTGGGAGAGGGCAGAGCAGGCAAAGAGATGTGCTAAGGCCCCAGTAGTTTAGGGTTTCTCCCCTCAATCCCCTCCCAGTGGGAGGAAGTCCATGGCTCCCTCTCCTCTGGGAGAGGGTTGGGGAGAGGGCAGAGCAGGCATAGACGAGAAGTAGCAAGCCTTTCCCGCCCTCCCTCAATCCCCCTCTCCCCTCAATCCCCTCCCGGAGGGAGGGGAAGTCCGACGGCTCCCTCTCCCTTTGGGAGAGGGTTGGGGAGAGGGCAAAACGTGCCAGGAAGAGAAAGAAGAGGGAAACCCACCATGAACCACAAGCCCAAAACCAACCAAACCCTTCTCCAACACGCACGCAGCATGCGCCGGCAGCCAACCACCGCTGAGCAGGTCTTGTGGCGGCGGCTGCGGCGCAGCCAACTGGGCAGTTACAAGTTTCGTCGTCAACAACCCCTTGGCCAGTATATTGTAGACTTCTACTGTCACCAGACCCGTCTGATCATCGAAATCGATGGCGACGTTCATGCCCATCAAGAAACATATGATGCAGAACGCACTGCCTGGCTGGAGGCAAATGGTTATCGGGTAGTGCGCTTCAGCAACATGGACGTGATCAAGAACACAGATGGCGTATTACAGATGATCCTGACCCTGTGCGATGAGGCCGTTGGATTGTAAAACTAGCCGGTTCGCTTTTGTCTGCCCTCCCCTCAGTCCCCTCCCTGAGGGAGGGGAAGTACGCCCGCTCCCTCTCCCTTTGGGAGAGGGCTGGGGAGAGGGAAGAGCAGGCCGGGAGAGGGGAATCTCCCTACGCCTAACGGCTAACGCGCACGATTTCATACTCCGTGTCCGGGGTGGGCGTCACGTCAAAGCGGGCGTTCACCACGTACAGGCTGCGGCCCAGCAAATCGGCTGTGGTCGGGAAGCGGAAAGCATCGCTGCTGATGGTATCTACCACCTCGCCGCTGGTCAGACGGCCGTTCAGCTTCACCACCGCCACCTCATTCAACGCATTGCGCACCACGTACAACGTCCGGCCGCGCAGCACCAGCCCATCGCCGTTGGTCAGCGTCTCGCCGCCCAGGTCAATCGCCAGCGCCTCCCCGCTGTCCGCGTCTACCCGGTAAAGCGTGCCGGTCGTGCTGTTGACGATGATCAGGTAACGCCCCAGGAAGGTCGAGGCGATGCCGTTGGCGTTAAATCCGCCGGGCACAAACTCGAAGTCGCCGGTTAAGGGGATGGCTTCCACGTCTTGCGGGTCCGGGAGACGGCCGTTGCGGGTCAGCGGCAGCCGGTACATCACTGCATTATACGAATCGGTAAAATAAGCGCCGTGCCAGGTCACAATCACGTCATTGATAAAGGTATTGCCCGGCGCGGTTAGCTGGTAGCTCATCAACAACTCACCGGTCGCGGCATCGTACACCCGCGCGTCGCCGCCAACGCCGCCGGACACAAAGAGATTGTTTGTGCGCCGGTCATATCCCAGGCCTACGGCTATCAGCCCCTCCTCCCCTTCTACCAAAATGTCACCTTCGCCGGTGCGTAGATTCGCCTGGTAGATAGCGCCATTGGCCAGCGAACCGGCATAGATGGACAATCCCCGGCCAATCACAATGCCTTCCGGTTGGAAACCGTTGGGCAGCGGGATGGTGTCGGGAAAGGGTCGGGGCCGGACGCCGGCAGCAGACACCGGCACGGCCGTAAAGAGAACGGCCGTTAACAGCAAAAAGGCAGTCACAATCGACAATACACGGAACTTTCTCATGGGTTTTACTCCTATTATTCTGTAACCGAAACAGTCAGGGGGTTCAATGCCAGGTGGAGCGCACACAAAAGCAGCAGCGCGGGGGACATAAGCAGGGATGTAGAGGCACTATAAGGCAGGCACAGAGCAGTTGTCAATCCGGCGCGCCGTTCACTCATTCACAGCCCATAAAAACGCGCCGCCGCAAAAAGGGCGGCACACAGCGTTAAACCGTAATGCCGCCCTGGGCGTCCGATCAGATCGATCTCCTGGCAGTTTAAATGAGTGTCTGGGCAGTTCCCTCTCCCCAACCCTCTCCCTTGGGGAGAGGGAGCCGGCCTTCCCCTCCCTCCGGGAGGGGATTGAGGGGAGGGCAAACGCTTACCCGGTTACGGCCCTAAACCCCCTCGCAGCCGCGGTATCCTCACCACATACTTCCCGGAGCATGGTAAGGATACCGCGGCTGCATATTGGACGATCCATGCTGGAAGTTATTCTGGTAACAATGGGGAAAAAGAACGGTGCAGAAACAAGGGGGCGGTTCCTAGATTGGACCAATCTTTAAAGATTGGTCCAATCTACTTTCCGCTAAGCCAACGCCCTGTTAACGGGACACAAACGGCAAGAACAATTCGTGGGGCGTCACCGTTACGCCGTCTACCAGGTGGCCGCACTGGTCGTCGGGATTGACCACAATCACGTCATAACTGCCTACCGGCACACCGGCGGGCACAACGGCCGTTATCTCTGCCTCCGAGACCACCACCACGCTGCTCAGCAGGTACTCACTGTCATCGCTCATCAGCTTCACCACAGCGCCGTTGAGGAAGTGGCTGCCGTTGACGGTAACGGCCGTGGCCGTATTGACCTTCACGTTCGCCGGGGTGATGCTGTTGATCTCCGGCATGGCGCCAAACACCGTAAAGGCGTCGGGCAGCGTAGCCGACTGGTTATCGGGATTGGTTACCCGCACGTCGTAAGTGCCCTCCGGTACACTGCCGGGCACGTCGGCCAGCAGCTGCGTGGCCGAGACGACCAATACGTTGTCCAGGGCGTAGACAGCCGCGCCGTTCACCAGGTCTACGGTGATGCCGGCCATAAAGTTACTGCCGTCGATGGTAACGGCCGTGGGCGCGCCCGCCGCTCCGGATTCCGGTGTAATCGCCAGCACGTCCGGCGCTTCCGCAGAGAGCAGGCTCAGGGAAGCCTGCCACGTCGTCACCGGATAACCCGCCGACTGCAGGCTGGTGAAACTGTACAATCCGGCCGGGCGCGAGAAGGTCAGCGTATAGCTGGAACTATTGGCGATTTTGGCCGCCGGGTAATCGCCGATGGCCATGTTGGTGAAACCTTCAGCCATCACCACCGCCAACTGGTAGGTGCCGGACAGGTTCAGGTCTACCACCACGTCCGAATTCAGGCCGGCCTCCAAAGAGACACCCGACCAGGTGTAAGCCGGCTGGGGCACGTCGCTGACGGCCAGCTCATAGCTCAGGGGGGCGCTGTTGGCGCCAGAGGCGGCCAGCCGCAGGCGCGCCGCCGCCGGCAGCGACAGCGCCGACCAGACGGTCTCTGTGCCGTAAACCGCCGGCAGGGTCATCGTCCGCGTGACCGCATCCCACACTTCCAGGCTGACGGCGTCGGCCGCTGCCCCGCTGAGGGTCAGCGACAGGTTGACCAGTTGGTCGGCGCCGGTATGCAGGGGCAGCCACTCTTCGGTAAAGTCGTTGCCGCTGCCGCCCAGTTCGCCGCCCGCTTTCTGGTAGGGCAGCGTGTCGGCGTCGGCCGCCGGGCCGCTCACGGCCACCTCCCAATCTGCCCCGGCCGCACTATCCTGGGCAATGCGTATATCATGGACTCCGGCGGGCACGAAGTAGGTCACGGCCGTGCTGCTTTCAACCGTCTTCTGGATGAACTGCTCATCCAGCAGCATCTGGTAACGCCCGGCATTCTGGCCCAGGTCGAAGGTGTACAGCCCGCCGGCCGGGAAGTCTAAACGGAAGTGGCTGGCTGCACCAGCAGCGGCGCTGTGGCCCGCCCAGGCCGCCGCCGGTTCGGGCACAGCCTGGAAAGCCAGTTCATAGGAGAGGGGGCCGGTGTTCCCAACGGCCGTCAGATGCACCCAGGCATCAGCCGGCAGATCCAGCGTCCGCCAGATGATCTCCTGGCCCTGGACAGGCAGGCTGTGCAGCACCGTGCCGCTGCTGTCCAGCACAGCGGCCTGCAGCCCATCGGCCGCGCTGCCTTGCACGGCCAGCGACAGGTTGACCGGCATGACATGGCCCAGGTGAATGGGCAGCCACTCTTCGGTGAAGTCGTTGCCGGTTCCACCCAGTTCGCCGCCCGCTTTTTCGTAGGGCAGCATGTCGTCGGCGGCGCCCACGGCCGAGACGGCCACGTCCCAATCCGCGCCGGCGGTTGTGTCCTGCGCCAGGTAGAGGTCGTGCAGCCCGGCGGGCACAAAGTAGGTGACACTGGTGCTGTTTTCGGCCGTTTTCTGCAGGTGGGTGCTGCCCGCAGTGGACAGCAGGAACTGGTAACGGCCGTTATCCACGCCGGCGTCGAAGGTATACAACCCGTCCTGCGGGAAGATGAGGCGGATGTGGCTCTCCGCGCCGGCCGGGGCTGCCAGACCGTCCCAGGTATAGGCGGCCGTAGGCAGGTGGTAAAACACCAGGGAAATAGTAACCGGGGCTGCGCCCTGGTTGCTCAGGGCGATGGTACTTGTGCCGGAGAGCGCGCCGGTGCCCCAGACAGTCTCGCCATCCAGGGCGCTGTCATCCCAGATCACCCCGCCGCCGCCGTCTCTGAGGGTTAAGCCGACAGGCGCACCGCTGACAGCCAGGGCAAAGTTAAAGTCCAGGCTGCCCTGCGGCACCGTATACTGCGGCGTGACCGATTCACCGGGAGCCAGTTCGCCGTCAAAGACAAAGAAGCTTTCGCCCGCCGTAGCGGAGCGCACCGCCGCTGACCAGTCGGTGGCCGGGTACGCCGGGTCTTGCAGCACATACACCTCGTGCGGACCGGCCGTCACCATCACGTCATAGGTGGTTTCGGAGCTGGCCTGGATTGTTTTGCCGGCCAGGGCATCATCCAGCACCAGCCGGGCGAAGCCGTCGGCGGCGTTCAGGGAGAACTGGTACAGGCCGGCTGCGGGGAAGTCGACCGTCACAACCGAGTTGGCGCCGGCGGCCAGGGAGGAGCCGCTCCAGGAGGCGGCCGCCGCGCCGGGCACGGCCCGGACTTCCATGTCGTAGCTCAAGGGAGCTGTGTTGCTGCCGGTTTGCAGGTGCAGGCGGTTCACCCCGGCCGAGAGGTCGAAGGTAAACCAGGTTTTCTCGCCGCCCATCACCGCCGGAGCCACAAAGTCGGGTGTACTGCTGCCCGCCTGATAGACAGCCAGCACCAGGTCATCGGCGGCGCCACCGGCTACGTCCAGGCTCAGGTTAACCGTAGCGGCGCCGGCCAGCGAGAGGGGCAGCCATTCCTGGCTAAAATCGTTGCCCGTGCCGCCAATCAGGCCGCCGCTGTTGGCAAAGGGCAGGCTGTCTGGCCCGGCGCTTTGCAGGCTGATGGCCACCGTCCAATCGGCGCCGGCCGCAGAATCCTGGTCCAGGGTGAGCAAGTGGGTTCCGGCGGGCACGTAGTACACCACGGAATCCCCAAAGCTTTCCACGGTTTTCTGGAGGTAGCTTTGCCCGTCTACCTGCAGAATAAACTGGAAACGGCCGTTCATCGAAAAGTCGAATTTGTACAGACCGGCGGTGGCAAACTGCAGGCGGGCTTTACTGTTAGCGCCGGAAGGATTGGCCGCACCCGCCCAGGTGTAGTCGGCCTGCGGCAGCGCGTCGATGGTCAGATCATAGCTGACCAGTCCGCCGGCGGCGGTGAGGTGGATAAAGCTTAACCCGGCCGGCAGATCAAAGGTTAGCCAGCCCGTTTCGCCGGTCTGCACGACCTGGCTGGCATTACTTTGGGCGATGCCGGCGTCCTTGGCAACCTGGTTGACCTCCACCAGCAAGCTGTGGCCGGGATCACCGGCGGCGGTGACGACCATGTTGACTTCGGCCGGGGCGGCCAGATACACGGGCAGCCATTCTTCGTTTATCTGCGCGCTGCTCTGGCTGTAGGGTAAACTGTTGACGGCCGTACCGGTATAGGAAACGGCGACGTGCCAGTTAACAAAGCCGCCAGACGGATTTTGAACGATGCCCAGATGATGAGCGCCGGCGGGCACAAAGTAGACGGCACTGTCGGCCGCGGTGACTGTCTTCTGGATGTAGGTGTCATCAACGGTGAATTCGTAACGGCCGTTGGCATTCACGCCAAAGTTAAACGTATAAAGCCCACTTTGCGGAAAGATTAAACGCGCCTGGCTGTTGACCCCAGCGGGAGAAGCCGTGCCCACCCAGCTGTAAGGCGCCGCCGGTAGATCAAAAAACTTCAGGCTAAAGCCGGCGGCCAGGCTGCCGTCGTTGCTCAGGGTAAAGGTGTTAACGCCGGAGGTCAGCGTGACGCTGCCCCACACCGTCTCGCCTACCTGCACGTCATTGCTCCACAACACGGCGTTCGCCGCGTTCCGAATTTCCACCGCCACCGGGGCATTTCCACTGCTCAGAGTGAAGGAAAAGTTGGCCGCCCGGCTGCCCGACGATTGGAAGTACGTGGGGGCAATGGCCGCGTGGGGGTTAATGGTGCCATTCAGGGAAAAGAAGGGCGTGGCGTTGACTTCTGATGATAGCGCGCCCGGCTCGGCCGCCGCCGAGGAAAGCATACTAAAAGAAAAAAGGGTGACGCCAAGCAGTAACAAAACAAGAACCAATAAACGTCTGGAAACTGAGACAGAGAACACGGTCATGCAATACCTCCTGAAGTACCTTTTACAATTCACGTAATAATAAGGTTGACGAACAGGCACATTATAGATCTTAAACCAGCCACTTCTCTGAAAGTAGTCCATCTTTCCTATCGGCCATGCCCGGCCGGCGACCCCAAGCAGGCCCAGGCTACTTGTAACTTTTCTGTACCCAGAACCTGTATCTCTATCTATTAAGGCAACGGCCGTCTGCGAGTAAGATCAAAACACATACACTCCCGGTATGGATGATGGTCGGGGAACAGAAGATCGTTCTCCAACCTGGCACACAGTGCTTTTTACCCCTGCCCGGCACAATGAGGTATCTATGGATTCAGACCGTTCTACCGAAAAGCAGTTCCCCCACGTTCCCCCGGCGGACAGCGCCCCCGGCCCTGACGCGAACCCTGATCAAGCGCCGGGCAAAATCGAAGTATATGAACGGCCCAGATTCCCCCTGCTGGCCCAGCCGGGGCGGCTGGCGTTGTTGATTGTAGTGCTGCTGGTAATGGCCGTGCTCGTTCTCTGGTTCCTCTGGTATGCCGTTTTATAAGCATGATGGTTCCTACCACAGCAACAGCCTGTTGCAGACAAGTCTATTAAGTAAGGAAGGAAAAAAATGAAGACAATTGTTGGGATATATGATTATTTGAGTGAAGCACGCGATACAATTGACGATCTGGTTTCCGCCGGGATCGATCGCAACAACATCAGCCTGCTGATGACCGATCCGGACCAACGGTACGGCTCGGCTGTAGAAGAGGGCGGCAACGGCGAACAAGTGGCCGAAGCCACCGCCGAAGGCGCGGCCGTGGGCGGCGTTGTGGGCGGCCTGGCCGGCCTTGTAATCGGACTGGGTGCGTTCACCATTCCCGGACTGGGCTTTCTTGTAGGTGCTGGTCCTATCGTGGCCACACTGACCGGCGCTGGCGTCGGCGTGGTGGCCGGCGGCCTGATTGGCGCTCTCGTTGGCTGGGGCATTCCGGAAGAAGAAGCCGGCTATTACGCTGAAGGCGTGCGCCGCGGCGGTAAGTTAGTAGCCGTCAAAGCCGACGAGTCGCGTATCGACAACGTGAGCAGCATCATGCACCGCCACAATCCGATTGACATTCGCGAACGGGCGGCGTCCTGGCAAGCCAGCGGCTGGACCGCCTACGACCGCGAAGCAACACCCTATACCCGCAACCAGATGCGCACGGAACGAGAACACTACTCGGACTTTGACGAGAACGACTACAACACCTACCTGGCGACGAACCGCCAGCATTACCAGACTCGCTACGGCACCTCTGGCTATGACTACGATCGCTACGACCCGGCTTACCGTTATGGGTATTATCTGGCCACCGACGACCGGTATCGCAATTACGACCGTTGGGAAGACGTGGAACCCGACGCCCGCCGCCGCTGGCAGCATGATTACGCCACGGACCGCGGCAGTTGGGAAGAGTTCAAAGACGCCGTACGCCACGCCTGGGAAGAAACCAAGGACGCCGTACGCACCTAAACTTAATGATTCCCTAAGTACAGGTAGTAGGTAGAAACGAAAAACGGCCGTAAGCCTCCCCAGACTTACGGCCGTTTGTTAACCCGCCAGGCAGGCTAGGCGGCAAAATAACGGTTGTACTCCCTCTCCACCAGGTCTGCACTCAACCCTTCATAAGCCAGTTCAGAAGAAGTAATGCACAGCCCACTGACGATGGCGCCCAGGCGCAGGCAGCGGGCCACGTCATAACCCTGCGCCCGGCCGTATAACACCCCGGAGAAGAAAGCATCACCGGCCCCGTTGGTATCGTGGCGCTGGTAGGCGTCGATGATCGGTGTCTCCAGCCACTCTCCGGCCGCGGTTAAGGTGGTGGCTCCGTGACGGCCGTGTGTGCAAATCACCAGCTGTTTGCCCTGGGCCAGACAATCGACCATGAAGGGACGGTAATTGGGCATCTGGTCGGAGCTGAACAGCAGCACATCGGCCGCGGCAATAAAGTCGTGGTGGTGGGGATTACGGCCGTCATAGTCGTGGAGGTCTACCCAGATCTCCTTGCCTTGCTGCCGCAGCAACGGGATGGCCGAACGGCAGAAATTCAGAATGTTTAAGGCCACAAAGTCGCAGCGGGCTATCTCCGGCTCCAGAATCGACCAATCCACGGCCACCTCATACGTGCCCGGCACAATGAAGATCGAGATGCGCCCACCGCTGGCATCCATCAAATTGACGTGGCGCTTGGTGCCTCCCGGATCCAGGCCGTGGATGAAGCGAATTCCGGCGGCGGTTAACGGCCGTATCACCCGGGGCGCAAATTCATCCTCGCCCAAAAGACCATAAAGCGTCACACCAAAATCCAGGCGGCATAAATTGAGCGCCTTGCCCGCGCCGGTTGACCCCACCGTCTCGAAAAAGCGGCGCGGATAGACAGTTTGGGAACGCGGCGCGGGGAACTCATCGGTATAGATCATTGTGTTATACGATACGCCGCCTAATATCAACACCTGTTTCATGTCGCCTCTCAACGGTAAAAGTCCAGCCAATCAATCGTAAATGAAGTGTACCCGCCTTCGCGGAAATCCAGCGGCAGCAGCACAGCAAAATAACCGTCATCCAGGGGAATATCCGTCTGGCCGTCGGCGTCGACGACCGTCAGCGCCATCTCATAACGGGTGTCCAGGGTTCGGGTCGGCGCATTCTGTCCCGGCAGCAGCACGGTCTGGTCGACGAACTTTTCGGCTGTGCTGGGCACGGCCGTGTGCACTTCCACATCGCCATAGGTCACCGTCAGCGATTCCAAACCAGGCAGATGCAGCCGCACTTCAACCCGTTCCGGCCATGCGCCGTCCGCCCGGCTGATCTCCGCCCGGCCCATACCGGTTTTGCTGGTAATGTCGAATACCACTTCCCCCGCGCCTGGGGTAACGGTGACTGTATCGGTGCCTTTGTCTACACTCACCTGGTATGGAGACGACTCAGGCGTGGCGGCGCCCGCTGCCCCACAACCGGTTACCAGAAGCAGCAGCACCAGAAGCCCGGCCCACTGCGGCGTGAACGATGAATTCATATGCAGTTTACCTCCAGTCTACCGGCGGTGAGTGATAGGGTTTTTGATCCGCCGGCCGTTTCGCCGCTGCATTATAGCAGGTAACGGCCGTGCCGTTTATGCCAGGCTGTTGTCAGGTGGTAAGGAGTGGAGTTCTTGCAGGATAGCCGCAGCGACCGGCGGTACGGCCGTTTGCACACGGCCGCTCAAACCTTCCTGCCAGTCAAGCGCTTGCGGCTGAATGCCATAGACCACAATGTGCGGCGGCAAGATACCCAGCGCTTCACCCAGGGCCAGCGCCTCGGCCAGGCCGGCGTAGTGCATGGTGCCGCGCAAATGGGCGTCACGGGCCGGGAGACGGCCTTCCCCGGGCAGGAACCGCCGCCATTCTCCCGGCACCAGCCCCATCTCCGCAGCATCAATGATGATGACCCGGTTGTACCCTTCCAGCAGCAGCGCCGTCTCCAGGCCGGGAGTGCCGCCATCCAGCAGTTCTACACCGGCAGGGATGGCGGGCGCCGCCTGCAAAGATTGCAAAACGGCCGTGCCCACGCCATCATCGCCGCGCAGCACATTGCCTAAAGCCAATACCAGAGTCTTGGGCATGGTTAAGAATAAGAAAAGAGCGCGGATTCTGGCGGAGTGGCGTATCGGCGCGGATTTATGAGATGTCTCCGCGAGAATCCGTCTTATCCGCGTTTATCCGCGCCCCAGGTCACTCAAACGCTACATTAAGCAGGTGGGTGGAGCATGAGATGCAAGGATCGTACGCGCGCACCAACATCTCCAGGGATTGGGCAATTTCCGGCTGCGGCCTATCCAGAATTGCCGGCACCAGAGCGCGCATGTCGGCTTCGATGTTGGCCAGGTTCTGCCCGGTGGGAATGATGCAGTTGGCTTCGGCAATAAGGCCATCTTCGATCACGTAATTGTGGAACAGAATTCCACGCGGCACCTCGCACGAACCCACACCTTCACCCGAAAGGCGGGCCGGCGGTACCGGCTCTTCCCAGGCCACTTCGCGCAGCAGCAGGTCGTCGATCAAAGTGATCGCCTCTTCCACGCAGTGCACGATCTCCACCACCTGGGCAACTGTGTTCATAAAAGGATTGACACATATTGGCCGGATGCCCAGGGCTTCTGCCGCCTGCAGCGCCTTTGGATGCAGCAGATCGTAATTGACATTAAAGCGGGCCAGCGCCCCCACCATGTAGCTCGCGCGCTGGTGGGCGGTGTGTTTGGCCGTGGAATGCGGCACGATCGTTTCGTTGGTCACATCCCGATACTGCTCAACCGGCCAGATGCCCCCATCGGTGCTGGCAATCTCGCCATCAATAAAGCCATAGTAGGGCGGATTGTGCAGTGCGATGTACTCTGTATCCCGCTCGAATTGGGGGATGGGCAGCGTCTGGAACAGCTCGACGGTGGCAGTTACGTCGGCGCGGGCCGCTTCGTAGCGCTCGCGCAGGGCGTATAGTTCTACGGCCGTCGGGAAGTGGTTAAAGCCGCCCACGACCATGGCGATGGGGTGCGTATGCCGCCCGCAGATGGCTTTGCAGGTATCACCGGCCAGCTTCTTCAGGCGTAAAGCGCGCATGACCACTTCCGGCGCCGTTCTGGCCAGGGGAATGACGCTGCCCACGTTCAGGAAATCGGGGGCAACGAGCATGTAGGCATGCAGCACGTGGCTGTCCAGCATCTCACCGATGAAGTTAAGGCGGCGCAGCAGCCGGGTCTGCTCGGAAGGCTCGATGCCCAGAGCCTTCTCGC
>JACKBU010000047.1 GCA_020634395.1 Ardenticatenaceae bacterium
CTTTACCATGGGAATAACATTGCAGATTCCCTCCCGCCTTAGTTTGTTCTTTGCCATACTTGTTTTTCCTGCTAGATGGCTGTTGTTTTTGTCCACCATCATTCTGTTATGGCATCGTGATGTCGGGTTGCTGTTTTTAAGTTGGATCCCCGTTTTATATGTATGGAGTGCATTTCTGGCATGGCGCTACCAGGGTAACCTTATTGAATTATGGCTAAGCAACCTCAATCAAGCCGACGGATCATCACCCCTGTGGTGGTTCAGTACGTTGTTTTGCTTGTCGTCGTGTGTTTTGCCTATTGCAGTCATTAGTTTTTTGGGTCACACGGTTCGGTTGTTAGTTCGTGAGTTTAGGCAAGATTGACCATGAACAAAACAGTAGCCTTGAATTTCTATCAGAAATACGTACGACCAACTGACAACAAGCAGGTTTTTTGGGTTCTCTTCTCCCTGGTTCTTGGGCTTGTAGCAACCATGCTCCTCGCTTATAGGCTTATCCCCTTGGTGATACTTCCAGTTATTGTGTTAGTAAGTATGGTAACCGCGGCTTGGGCTTTGCTGCAAGCCACCAATTTTAAGAAGCGCTCTGTTACGAAAGACAACAAGACTGATCTGACAGAGGAAATGTCTATCAGCAATCATGACCGATATTTCGGATGGTGGTTTGTGGGACATAATTTTCTTTTTGTTTCCGTTAGTGGTCTGTTGGCTTTTATCTGCCTCTATATTTGGGAATCAACCACCTCGGTTTTGTTATTATCGGCGGGGGTGCTTAGTTGTGCGGTGTATGCTGTGATAGGAATCATTTGGAAACCGTCTCGAGAGCCTAAGCCGGGCCGATTGGCTCGTGGTTGGTTTAGTTCTATACCAAATGGGATCCACTCCTGGTTTGAGAGGGCCGGCGCAACCACCTTTATGTGTTATCGAATAGATGCGGTTGACGCACATGCCGATAGTGAAACCGATCGTCTAATTAAACATTTTTTAAGTTTTTATTATAAACCCGAAGATAGAATAAAACGCAGAGAATTATTTACTTACAAAGTATCATTCAAAGAAGAAGTGATAAATAGAGTGATTGGGTTTCTCCCAATTTTTATATCAGCCGTTTTTCTCTATGCCTTTCTCATTGCACTAAGTATTGGCCAGCCACAATATGATGGGGGGGTACCTCCAATTAGCGTAGGTACAATTGAACCAGGTGTAGGCATTTCACAAACCACATCAGAAGCTTCGCCAGAAATCCCAGAGCAAGCAAATGAAGATACTTCAACTCCAGCAGGCACAGGCGAAGCGCCATCGCCAACTGAGGGGAGTGGGCAGCAGGCAGAGAACGAAGCTAATGCTGATACCAATGGGACTGGCCCAGGAAGTGATCCAGGAATCGACCCAACAACCGAGCAGCCAGACTCCTCTGGCACGGGAACTTCGCCAAATAATCCAGAGCAAGCAAATGAAGCTAATTCATCTTCAGCAGGCACAGGCGAAGCGCCATCGCCAACTGAAGGGAGTGGGCAGCAGCCAGAGAGCGAGAACTCTGGTAATGATGTAGAAACTCCCAATGGCCTATTTAAGGGAGAGACAATTCATCCTGTATGGGGTGAACAACCAGAGCAACCACGGAAAGATCGCCTCGCATTAGTGGAACGAAGCTTCATTTATGTAGGCGTATTTGGCCCAGCATATGGGGCAATAGACCCAGCCGTTGGTCAATCGTTAGTCGAGCAGACCTATCGGCGTGCTCGCCAACTTGAAATTCCCCGGCTCATCTATCTTTGGACTGGTGAAACAGCGGAATCATCAGCGATACAAACCGATGTCCGCTATCTTGTGTTAAAACAAGACTTGGAGGAGGAAGAATTCTTCTTTCAGTTTGCGACGCCTCAACAACTGATGACACGCTTTAGCATGGACCTGAACCAGCTCTTTGCAGACAAGATGATTCATAAAAGGGTTATGCCTGAGAAAGAAGGGCAATACAACGTCAATATTTATGGAAGCCAAGGGGTTACGATAGGCGACAATGCAAAAGTAAAACAGAATTTCGTTTCAACCAAAGAAAATTTACCGAAACACCTGGACATAGCTGGCGATGTCAGCATTGGCAAACTAAAGCCAGATGAAAAACTCAAACTGGGAGGCCAAGAGTATATCGTCCAGGCCACAATATCGACTGAAAATGGAAGCAGCGCCTTTGTCGCCAATTACAAAGTCTGGCAACATACTGTTCGCCGGAACTGGCTACCACGTTTACTATCGCTGCCCGAACCGTCGCTACGATCACCTAGTCGCTAAATGCCCTGTTGGCTATATCCGGGCTGATTTGATCGAACCAAGCGTGTTGGATGGTCTATACGGACTGCTCAGCGACCCAAAGATCGTTCAGGAAGGTTTGGAGCGGATGACGTCATCAAACAAGGCTGAAACCAGGCCGCTACGTGAAGAACTGATCATTGTGGAAGAGATGCTGGAGAAAGAAAAGCGCCTGATTGAGCGATTAATCACCATGTATAGTAATGAAGAGGATGAGGTTGCGGCTGCTGCATTACACAAGAATTACCGGGAGAAGGTTGAACTCAAAAACAGCCTAGATAAGCAGCGTCAGGGTTTATTGGCAAAGCTGGGCCAGCTAGAAATCAGCACATCTTTGCGCGATGAGATCATCCACATGTCAACTGAAATCGCCCAGACGCTGCCGAAAGGTTCGTTTAGCAAAAAGCGGCATCTCATGGATGTTCTCAATGTGTCGGTGCAGTTGCAGGCTGGCAAATCTAGCTCCTATTCTGTGGAGGTTGTCTGTCACCTCTGGACTGATCCGTTGCGGATTGAGTTGTCTGATCCTGGGTTCGAATCCCGCCGCCCCGACAGGTAGTATAGAAGACGGCCGTTTCTTAGGAAACGGCCGTTTTGATTTTCCAGGGCGCCACCTGCACTTATGGCATCAAGAACCTCAACCCCATCAAGCCGTCCGGCCCGCAATTTCCTTTCTGACTGCCGGCGCAACCCGTGTGCCCAACAGCTCAATCGCGTGGAGCACCTTGTCGTGGGGCATCGTGCCGACGCTCAGTTGCAGCAAGAATCGCTGGTGCTGAAACAACTCGTGCTGGAACAGAATCTTTTCAATCACCTCGTCGGGACTGCCAATGAAATTGGCACCTCGCAGCAGGCAAGAAGCGTCGAACTGCTGGCGCGTGAAAGGCGGCCAGCCGCGCTCCCGGCCAATTTTATTCATGGTTTGCTGAAACACGGGAAAGGCTTCTTCCCGAGCCTGTCGGGCATCGTCGGCAATGAAACCGTGCGAGTTGATGCTGACCGGCATCGCGGCCAAATCGTGCCCCGCCTGGCGCGCCACGCTGCGATAGAGTGCTACGAGCTGCGTAAACTGCTCTGGCATCCCGCCGATGATGGCCAAAGCCAACGGCAAGCCCAGGTTGGCAGCGCGGATCACTGACTCCGGCGTGCCGCCCACAGCTATCCAAATAGGAAGCGGATTTTGTAACGGCCGTGGGTAAATCCCCAGGTTATCCAGAGACGGCCGATGCTTGCCCGACCAGCTCACTTTTTCCGAGGCACGTATTTTCAGGAGCAGCTCCAGTTTTTCGACAAAGAGGGCATTGTAGTCCCGCAGGTCGTAGCCAAACAGAGGAAAAGATTCGATGAACGAACCCCGACCGGCCATAATCTCCGCCCGCCCCTGGGACAGCAAATCCAGGGTAGCAAAATCCTGAAAAACGCGCACCGGGTCATCTGAGCTGAGGACGGTAACGGCGCTGCTGAGGCGGATAGAGCGTGTACGGGCGGCCGCTGCCGCCAAAATCACGGCGGGTGCGGAAGAAACAAAGTCAGGCCGGTGATGTTCACCGATGGCAAACACATCCAGCCCTACCTGATCCGCCAGTTCGATTTCTGCCAGCAGGTTATGCAGCCGCTGCGCCGGGCTGATTTTCTGGCCGGTCCGTGGATCAGGCGTCAGTTCGGCGAAGGAGTAGAGTCCGATCTCGAAGTGCGCCGCAGGAGAGAGCGGCTCTGAGCTGTTTTCAGTTGGTAAAGTCATTTTTAAGTCCTCATAACAATTGGCTAGCAGATTCCATTATGGCGCAAAGTTTAGCCGCCGGCCACATCGCGGCTCGTAGATAAAAAGGCGCACTGGAGAAGTATAGGGGGCAACGGCCGTTTCCGCCCTCCTCCTCCTACCCTCAACCACCTTAAGAAATCTTTAGGATAACCATCAAGCTTCGATAAAGTCTTTTGGCGATGCCACTCCTACAGTAAAGAATGTGACGATCGGCACGCAAGCAACTGCCGCGTCCGTTTAAGGCGCTTCGCAAAAAGGAGATCACCCATGGAAACTTTAACCAACACCCTGGTGAAAAATCGGGCATTCCCTGTGTGCCGGAAAGACGGGGAGCGTTAAGCGATGGAGCAGCCACTCGATCCCACCATTCTGACTATTTTTGGCGCGGGCGGCGACCTGACCTGGCGCAAACTGGTGCCGGCCCTGTATCGTTTGTTCTGCAGCGGCTGGCTGCCGGAGAAATTCGCCATTATCGGCCTGGATCAGCGGCCTCTGGATGACGCCGCTTTTCGCCAGCGCCTGCGCGACGGCGTAGAGCAGTTCGCCGGCACCGGTCCCGTGGACGATGAGGATTGGGCACGGTTTGCCAGCAGCCTCAGCTACCTGGCGGCCAATTTCGCCAAAGAGGAAACGTTCGAGCGGCTTGCCGGACGTGTGGCGGCCTGCGCCAAAGAGTGGCAGGCCCAGCCAACGACCATCTTCTACCTGGCGATTCCGCCGCAGTTGATTGAAACGGCCGTTTCCGGCATCCATCGGGCCAACCTGGCCGCCGACCAGCAGCATACCCGCATCGTCGTGGAGAAACCCTTCGGCCACGACCTGGTCTCCGCTCAGGATCTCAACCACACGCTGACCCAGGTTTTTGACGAATCGCAGATTTACCGCATTGACCATTACCTGGGCAAAGAAACTGTGCAAAATATTCTGGCCTTTCGGTTTGCCAACGCCCTGTTTGAGCCGCTTTGGGATCGCCGGTACATTGACCACGTACAGATTACGGTGGCAGAAACGGTGTCTGTGGGGCACCGCGGCGGTTATTACGACCATGCCGGCGCCCTGCGCGACATGATCCAGAATCATCTGCTGCAAGTGTTGTGCCTGGTAAGCATGGAACCGCCGGTTTCTTTTAAGGCGGACGAAATTCGTAACAAAAAAGTGGAAGTGCTGCGGGCGATACGGCCGTTTGCCCCGGAAACCATTCCCCTCACGGCCGCCCGCGGCCAGTATGTGGGTTACCAGCAGGAAAGTGACGTGGCCGACGATTCGACGACCGAAACTTACGCGGCGCTCAAATTGTTCATCGATAACTGGCGCTGGCAGGACGTGCCTTTTTACCTGCGCACCGGCAAAAGCCTGCCCCAAAAGCAGTCTACGGTAACCATCCAGTTCAAGCCGGTGCCCCATCGCTCGTTTCCCGTAACGGCCGTGCCCGATTGGGAACCCAACTTCCTGGTGATCCACATCCAGCCCAATGAAGGCATCGACATTCGCTTCCAGGCTAAAAAACCCGGCCCAGAAATGCGCATGGACATGGTCAACATGGCCTTCCGTTACCAGGAAGCCTTCAAGGGGTTGCCCCTGCCCACTGCCTACGAAACCCTGCTGCTGGACGTGATGTGCGGCGATGCCACACTGTTCATGCGCGCCGACCAGGTGGAGGCTGCCTGGCAGGTCGTAATGCCGGTACTGAAAGCGTGGAACCAGTCGGCCGGCGATCTGGCGCAGTATGCGCCTGGAACCTGGGGACCAGACACGGCCGTGTCCCTGTTATCGCGTGACGGCCGTCAGTGGATTCAGCAGCCTCCACTCGGCTGACTGGCACGCACTGGCAGCTCTTAAGAAATCGATAAGGAATTCAATAAACCTTCATAAAGATTTTCAGAGGCTGTTAGACGATGATTTAAAGCGATCCTCCTTTTAGTTTCTTCTTCTATTCCCCCAAAGCAGCCCATTTCTTACGAAATGGGCTGTTTCCTTTTACTGCCTGACTTTTAAAAATCGATAAGGATCGCATTAAACGGCCGTAAAGATTCCCACCCGCCTCTTCCCCCATAATAAAAACCGAGGCGCAAACAAAGCCCGTCAAGCAGTGCCTCAGGAAAACTTGCTTGATGAGAAGAGCGAGGTTCGCTTATCCATGTTCGTGTTATTCATATCTCTCACCATAAAACGGTGGCTTTTGCCCTTTACCCTGCCGCTGATACTACTGCTGGCCGCCTGCAGTGCGGATACCGCAACGGCCATGCCCGAAGCCACCGCCCGCTCCGATGGAACCGCCAGGGAAAATCTGTACCAGACCTCTGGCACTGCCTCTATCACCATTTAAGGAAAACTCTTACAATGAATGCCCTCTCTCCTTCCCCTATTACCGCACTATTTCTGGATATTGGCGGCGTGCTGCTCAGCAACGGCTGGGACCACAACATGCGCCGCCATGCTGCCGACGTTTACAAACTGGACTACGAAGAGCTAAACGAACGGCACCATCTGACCTTTGACACGTATGAAGAAGGCAAACTCAGCCTGGATGAATATTTGCGACGGGTGATTTTCTACACGGAACGGCCGTTCACTCTGGATAACTTCAAACAATTCATGTTCGCCCAATCCCACTCCTATCCCGAAATGATCCGCCTTATCCAATCCGTCAAAAAGAACCATCACCTCAAAGTCGCGGCCGTCAGCAACGAGGGCCGCGAACTGACAGAATATCGCATTCGCCAGTTTCAACTCAATAACTTCATCGACTTCTTCATCGCCTCCAGCTTCGTCCACATCCGCAAACCCGATGCCGACATTTACCGCATCGCCCTGGATATTGCCCAGGTGCCGCCGGAACAGGTCGCTTACGTGGAAGACCGACCCATGTTTGTAGACGTCGCCGCCAGTCTGGGCATCCACGGCCTTCGCCACGTCGATTACCAATCGACGGGCGCGGCCTTCAGGCAGTTGGGCCTGACAGCATAAAGTCTGGGACGAACTATTGGGCTAACTGAAACAAAATTCGGCTTTTATTCCACCCGGCGCACTTGGTAGCCAATCACCTCCAGCGGATCTGGACCGGTGTATTGGCTGCCCGCTTTTTCGCCGTAGTACAGGGAGAACAAGATGCCGCGCAGGCCAAAATTGAGCTGCCGCATCAGAGAGGCTATTGTGCCGCTTTGGTCCGGCGTCACGGCCGTCATGCGTTCGATCAGCCAGCGCAGAACGGCCGTGGGCGCTACCGCCATCACCGCCAGGACCGTGTTCAGGGTGGCAATATCCTCCGCCGGGGCGTAGGCCACCAGATCATCCACTTTCTCGCTGCAGCCGTATTCGGAAAAAGAAGGCAGGCCGGCATCACCGGGAATCAGCATGTCGCCAATGCGGTTCAGGCCCCGCAAAGCGCGTGGGCTAAAATATTCTGAGGTCATCTGCTTCAACTCCTGGTCAATTGTTCGCTCAAACGCTGAGACAGGGCCATCACCGTCAGGGCCGGGTTGATACCCGGCGCGTTGGGATACAGGCTGGAATCGCACACGTAAATGTTATCAAAGCCGCGTAGTTTGTAATCCGGCTCCACCACCGAGGTCGCCGGGTCCGTGCCCATGCGGCTGCCGCCCATCAGGTGCAGGCCAAAGTACAAGGGCGATTCGATAACCTGCCGCGCGCCGCTGGCCGCCAGAATTTCTTTCAGCACGGCCGTTCCGTCTTTCATGCGCCGCCGGTCCTGGTCGGTCAACTGCTTTTTGATGGCGAGACGGCCGTTTTTCCCCACTTCAATCTCCCCCGCGTTTTCATCCCGGATCGCCACTTCCGCGCAGGCCATGTGGCAATACTGGCGCATGATCTCGTGATGGGCACGGCCGTATCCCGTAAACAGCAGCGCCGAGCTGGCCGGCCCCGCAAATACGTTCTCCAGCTTAAAGCCGCGCGGCCGGAAGCGCGGATCTTTAGAATTGACCGTCTGGAAATAGCCCTGATGGGCATTGATTTCTTCGTCGTAAATGGCAAAAAACATAAACTGCGGATGAGAGGCAAAATACTTCCCCAGGGCCGGATAACGCGGCTTAAAACCGGAACGCAGCAGCACGGCCGTCGTGCCCAGCGCCCCACCCGACAAAATCAGGCGGCGGGCCTGGTACGTTTTGGCTGTGCCCGCCTGCGAGGCATGAACCCTTACCACCTCACCGGCCGGCTCCACCCATTCCACCTCCGTTTCCGTTACCAGCTCCAGGCCCAGCGCCTCCGCCGGACGAACAAACACCACCATGGAGCTTTGCTTGGAATCGCGGTGGCAGCCGTTCAGGCAACCAATGCAGTCGTTGCCTTCCTCCAGGCCGCAGTCAGCCTGGCCGCGGCGCAAATATTTCCACTCGTAGCCGCATGCCTCGCAGCCGGCCACAAATTTTTCGGCGTTCTGGTTGCGCTCCACGGCCGTAAACGTGTGCAGCGCCAATTTCGCCTCCACAGCGTCGTAGTACGGTGCCATGGCCGCCAGCGAGAAGAAATCAACGCCGCTCTCGGCCCGCCAATCGTCAAAGGCCACTTCGTCGAAGCGGTCCATCAACCCCTGGTTGACGATAGAACCGCCGCCCACCACCTTGCCGCGCAAAAAAGCCATCGAGGCATCGTGGCTCAGTTCAAAACCGCCGCCCCAATACATCTGCGCCGAAGCGTCCCCTTCCAGGCGGGGGAACGTTTCTTTGCGGAAATTTTTACCCGCCTCGATGAGCAGGCAGCGTGCCCCCGCCTGCGTGAGGTTGTAGGCCAGCAGGCCGCCGGCCGTGCCCGACCCGACAATTATGTAATCATAGGTCTCGCTCATTGGATCTTCTCCTTGCTGCCCAGGCTGTCGAACGGCAGCGCCGATCGCAAAAAACCCACCCACGCGCGCGGCCGCCGGAAGAAGGCTTCCATCAGGCGGCCAAACAGGGCGTATTTGGTGGGCGTAAACGGATACCAGTGGGATTCGATGTGGTCGTTGTCACCGCCAATCATCAAGGCTTTGACGTTGGAGAAACCGAGCAGGCCCCAATCACCTTTGTAACGGCCGTAGCCGCTCGCCTTCACCCCGCCATAGGGCAGCGCCGGATTGGCTTCCGTCAGCATGTGGTTGTTGATGGCCACGTTGCCCACCTTCAGCGCCCGCGCTACCCGCTCCGCCCGCGCCAGGTCCGCCGACCAGACGCTGGCCCCCAGGCCATACGGGCTGTCGTTGGCCAGGGCAATCGCTTCCGCTTCGGTCTGGAATTTCATGATGGGCAGCACCGGGCCAAACGTTTCTTCGCGCCCCAGAGCCATCTCCTGCGTCACGTCCACCACCACCGTCGGCGGGAAAAAGAGGCTGTCCGGCTGGCGCGCCCCGCCGCATAGCACGTTGGCCCCGGCGGCCACCGCCTCGGCCAGCTGTTTTTCCACGATTTGCACCTGGAATTCGGCCGTCATGGAACCCATGTCGCAGGTATCGGGCAAACGGCCGTCTTGCTTCGCCGTCGCTACCCGCAAATTCTGAGCAATCTTCACGGCTGCGGCCACAAACTCCTCGTAGATGGGTTCCTCGACGAAACAGCGTTCAACGGCCGTGCACGCCTGCCCCGCGTTGGTAAACGCCGCCCACACAATCCCGTTGGCCGCCTTCTCCACCTCCACGTCCGCAAAAACGATGGCTGCATCTTTGCCGCCCAATTCCAACTCCACCGGGATCAGATGCTCGGCAGCGGCAGCCATCACCTGACGCCCGGCGCGGCTGGAGCCGGTGAAGTGGATTTTGTCCGGCCGCTGCTGGATCAGCCGCGCGCCCACCTCTTTACCGCCGTAGACAATCTGGATGGCGTCGGGCATAAAGCCTGCGCCGCGCATGATCTCCTCGTACAGCCCGCGCAGCGGCGTCACCTCCGACGGTTTGAAGACCACGGCGTTGCCCGCCAGAAAAGCCTGCAGCGAGGGCGTGAAGCACTGTACCAGCGGATAGTTCCACGGCGCAATCACCAGCACCGTACCCAACGGCTCAAAGACGATCTTCGACTTTTTGCCCAGCAGCACCAGCGGCGTGGGCGCTTTGCGATCGGCCAGAATTTTGGGCGCGGCGTCGCGGAAGTAGTCGATGCCGCCGCACACCTCGAACAGCTCATTGCTCAGCGCCTCGAAGCGGGTCTTGCCGGTCTCGGCCACCAGCCGGTCGATGATCGCCTCGCGGTGGGCCACCAGATAATCGCTGATTTTGACGATTTCCCGCGCCCGTTCGGCCACGGACATGGCCGCAATTTGCGGCTGCACGGCCCGCGCGCGCTGGAAAACGGCCGTCACCGTCTCATCGCCCGCCTCTTCCACCTCATACAAAAACTGCCCCGTACGCGGATTATGCACCGCTAACGTTGCCATACGCTCCTCCTTATGTCTACAAAAAACAACGGCCGTCGCCCCGATACGTGGGCACTGTGTCCACGATACGGCCGTCAGCCACCAAAATCAACTCGTTAAACCGCTCGCACAATTCCCCGGCCTTGGCGTGGCGCATAAACACCGGCGCGCCCAGGCCCAGTTTCTCCGCTCCCTCGTAGAGGATGGGCGTTTGCACTTCGCCCGCCCCTTCAAACTTGCTCAATCTGGCCCCGGCGGGCAGGTAGGGTTCCGGCAGCCGGTCGGCCCCGGCCTGGCCGGAAGCGACGTAGCCGCCGCCCAGACAGGTATACACCCCGGCCGCCGGCTGGCGCACGACCTCGATGGCAAAGCCGGCCGCCGGTTCGTAGTGGTACTCGGCGTAGCGGCTGAACAGCGCCGGGCAGTAAAAGGCCGATCCGGCCGTCACTTCGGTGACGCGGCTTTCGGCGGCGCTGCTGTGCAGGCTGCCGCTGCCGCCCGCGTTGACAAAGCGCAACTCGAACCCGGCCGACTGCAGGGCTTGCAGTACGGCCGTGCGCCGTGCCGCCACCTCGGGGATAGACTGCCGCTTGAGCCGCCGTTTGACCCGGTTCATCACCGCCCCGCCTGGATCGTCGTCGGTAACCCCGGCGATTTGCGCCTCGTAACCCATCACGCCGTCCAGGTGCAGGCGGGCGCTGGCGCGGATGGCTTCGGCGACGGCTAGAACGGCCGTGCCGGTGCGCAAATCGGAGCGCTGCACGCCAAACAGCAGCCGCCCGCCCAGGTGGCGCGTGGCCATGTCCAGGTCCAGGCAGACGGGCAGGTCGACTGCCTGCGCTTTTGCCAGTTCGTCCAGGCGGCGCACGTGGTCCAGGCTGTCGACCATGAGGGTGATGCGGCTGCCGGCGGCGATTTGTTCGAGAACGGCCGTCACGTGCTGCGGCTCAATCGTGGGGTAGGCCACCAGCAAATCGTCGAAGCCCTGCTGCGCCAGCCACACCGCCTCCGGCGCGATGAAACAGAGCAGCCCCTGAAAGCGCGGATCGCTGTCCAGAATGCGCCGCAAAATGTGGCGGCAGCGCACCGACTTTGAGCCAACGCGAATGCGCTTGTCGGCGCTGTAGGCTAGCACCTGCCGCACGTTAAAATCCAGGGCATCCAGATCCACGTAGGCAAACGGTTTCGGCCGCCCGGCAAACAAAGTGGCATATGTGGTGTAATCGGGTGATGGGAAACTCATTGGCAAACCATTTCTCCTCCGTCCGGCGAACTGCCCCACTCCTCACCCCCGGCCCTAGTGTAGCACTTTTTTACCGGATTTGGCGGCCTTTGGCGGCGACTTTGCTTTGGCAAACGGCCGTCTGCGGATAAGATAGGCGCAGCATTGGCAGCGGGACCTTGAATGAAACCCTTTCACATTCTCTGCGTCTCTGCGCCTTGCGTTAAAAATTTTCCGAGGAGCACCTATGACCCCGACCCGTACCTTTCAGTATCCCCCGGCCCGCCGCGCTGATGTGGTGGAAGCGTATCACGGCACGGCCGTTTCCGACCCCTACCGCTGGCTGGAAGACCCCCACTCCGCCGAAACCCAGGCCTTCGTCGCCGCGCAAAACGAGCTAACCCACGGCTTCATCGACGAACTGCCCGTGCGCGCCGCCTGGCAGGAACGGCTGACCGCCCTGTGGAACTATGCCAAAGTCTCGCCGCCGGTCGTGCGAAACGGCCGTTTCTTCTTCCAGCGCAACGACGGCCTGCAAAACCAGGCCGTTCTCTACCGGCAAGATGGCCCGGACGGCCGTCCTACGCCCCTGCTCGACCCCAACACCCTCAGCGAAGACGGCACGGTGGCGCTGATCAACCAGTCGTACACGAAGGACGGCCGTTTGCTGGCCTATTCCCTCTCCGCCAGCGGCAGCGACTGGCAAGAAATCCACGTCCGCGACACCGAAACCGGCCAGGATACCGGCGACCGCATCCAATGGTGCAAATTCACCAACGCTGCCTGGCTGCCGGACAATTCCGGCTTTTTCTACGCTCGCTATCCCGCCCCCGGCGAAATGCCCGACGCGCCGCCCAGCACCCATCAACGCGTCTATTTCCACCGCCTGGGCACGCCGCAAAGCGCCGATGCACTGGTCTATTCCCGCCCGGACGCGCCGGACCTGGGCTTTGCGCCGGAGTTGAGCAAAGACGGCCGTTACCTCATCCTCACCGTCTGGGAAGGCACCGACGTCCGCAACCGCGTCTACTACCGCGATCTGTCCGCTGGCGACGATTTTGTGCGCCTGATCGACGTGATGGAGGCCAAACACGATTTTCTGACCAACGACGGCCCCGTTTTCTACTTCATCACCGATTTGGAGGCGGCAAACGGCCGTATCCTGGCCATCGACATCTCCCAGCCCGACCGGGCCAACTGGCGCGAGATTGTGCCGGAGCAGGAGGATGTGGTGGAAACGGCCGTCGTCGTCCACGACGAATTCATCATCGATTACCTGCACCACGCCCACCACCGCCTGCGCCGCTTTGCCCTGGATGGCGCGCCGCGCGGCGACATCGCCCTGCCCACCCTCGGCTCCGTCGCCCTGCTCACCGGCAAGCGCGCCCACGACGCGCTCTACTTCGTCTTCCAATCCTTCCTCTACCCGCCCACCGTCTGCCGCTTCGATTTTGCCACACAAGAACTCAGCATCTGGCATCAGCCTCAGGTGGCCTTCGACCCCGCCGCCTACGAAACGACCCAGGTCTTCTACGAATCCAAAGACGGCACGCGCGTGCCCATGTTCCTCACCCACAAAAAGGATTTGCCGCGTGATGGCGACAATCCCACCCTGCTCTATGGTTACGGCGGCTTTAACATCAGCCTGCCGCCGCTGTTTGCCCCCACGCGGCTGGCCTGGCTGGAGCAGGGCGGCGTGTACGCCCAGGCCAACCTGCGCGGCGGCACAGAATACGGCGAAGCGTGGCATCAGGCGGGCATGTTGGACCGCAAACAAAACGTCTTCGATGATTTTATTGCGGCGGCGGAGTGGTTGATTGATCAGGGGTACACACGGCCGTCACGTCTGGCCATCGAAGGGCGCAGCAACGGCGGCCTGCTGGTCGCCGCCTGCCTGCTACAGCGCCCCGATTTATACGGTGCGGTCCACTGCGGCGTGCCCGTCATCGACATGCTGCGCTACCACAAATTCACCGCCGGGCGCTACTGGACCGGCGAATACGGCAACGCCGAGGAAAACGCCGACCATTTTCGCTTTATGATGGCCTACTCGCCGCTGCACAACGTGCGCGCCAGGGTCAGCTATCCGCCCACCCTCATCACCACCGCCGAAACCGACGACCGCGTGGTGCCCATGCACGCCGAAAAATTCGCCGCCACCCTGCAAGCCGCCGACGCGGGCCATCATCCCCTGCTGCTGCGCGTGGAAACCAAAGCCGGCCACGGCCTGGGCAAACCCACCGGCAAGCTCATCGAAGAAGCCGCCGACGTGTACAGCTTCCTCTGGACCATGCTGCACAGTTGAGAGACAAGAGATTGAAGACTGGAGACTGGGCAGTCTCTAGTCTCCAGTCTCCAATCTCTACTCCTCCCCTTAACCCCGGTTAACTTTAAACTGAACCCATCCTTAATGACAATTGTCCCAGGCCAGCCTGACAAATGTCATTGCCGCAGGCTTGCCTGTGCCGTAATATAAGGCTATCCTTATGATTAAGGTTTTAGGTAAGCCTTAAAATAAACCTGACAGGTCGCGGAGACCTGTCAGGTTTTGTGAAAGACACAGGTTCATGAAGCACGAATCGTTTAACGAAAGCATCGAAATGTATCTAAAAACGGTCAGCGAGCTGGCCGCCGGGAATGATCTGGCGCCTATCTCGGCGCTGGCCGAGCGGCTGGGCGTGTCCACCGTCTCCGCCACGGAGATGGTCCACCGCCTGTGCGAGAAAGGGCTGCTGGACCACACGCCCTACAAGGGCGTTTCGCTGACGGAAGACGGCCGTCGCCGCGCCCAACGGGTTATCCGGCGGCACCGGCTGTGGGAGTGTTTCCTGGTGGATTACCTGAACCTGCCCTGGGAGAAGGTGCATGATTATGCCTGCCGGTTGGAACATGCCACGGACACGGCCGTTACCGAAGCCCTGGCCGCCTTTCTGAACAATCCGCAAACCTGCCCGCACGGCAACCCCATCCCCAGCGCCGATGGCGCGGTAACGGCCGTGCGCGACACCGCCCTGAGCGATTTACAGCCCGGCGACCACGGCACCATCACCCGCATCCACCCGGAGAGCGAGCTGCTGCTGGATTATCTGGCCGCGCGGCATATTTTGCCCGGCCAGCCGCTGGAATTTGAAGAACTGGCCCCCTTCAACGGACCCTTAATGATCAAAATCGACGGCGAGACCCATGCTTTAGGCCAGGAAATTGCCGCCCATATTTTCACGGAACCTGCCCATGACACTCTCTGAACTGTTTCATCCTGATGTAACCACCCATAAAGCGCAACTGGCCACGGTCGTTCTCCCCCTCTCTATGGCCGCCGCCGGACAAGCCCTGCGCCTGGTCGAAATCCACGCCGGGCACGAACTGACCCACCGCCTGGCCGAACTCGGCCTGACGCGCGGTGTGGAAGTGAAAGTTGTGCAAGACGCCGGCGGCCCGCTGCTCATCTCCGTGCGCGGCTCGCGCATCGCCATTGGGCGCGGCATGGCCCATAAGCTGCTGGTGGCGCCAGTGTGACGAGAGACTAGAGACTGGAGACTGAAGACTATAAGTCTCTAGTCTCCAGTCTCCAATCCCCATTCCGACTATGAACCCCTTCCTCATCGCCCTCGCCGGGAACCCCAACGCCGGGAAAAGCACCATTTTTAACGCCCTCACGGGCGAAAATCAGCACGTGGGCAACTGGCCGGGCAAGACGGTAGCCAAAAAGGAAGGCAGCTTCCAGATTGGCAGCCTGCCGGTGACGGTGGTGGACCTGCCGGGCACGTACAGCCTGACGGCCTATTCGCCGGAAGAGGTGATTGCCCGCGATTTTATTTTGCAGGCACGGCCGTCTCTCGTCGTCACCGTGGTGGATGCGGCCAACCTGGAGCGCAACCTCTACCTGACGGTGCAGGTGCTGGAACTGGGCGTGCCGGTCATCCTCGTGCTCAACATGAGCGATCTGGCCGCCGAGCGCGGCATCATCATTGATACAGAGCGATTGGGCCGGGAATTGGACGTGCCGGTGGTGACGGCCGTAGCCAGCCAAAACAAAGGTCTGGCCGAACTGCGAGCCCTCATCGCGGCCGAGGCAGAACGACATGCAGTTGCTTAACGAAACGGCCGTATCCCCCGCCGCTAAAGTGGTCGACTACGGCCACAAAGTCGAAGCCGCCATCCAGGCCATCCAGGCCGACATCGCCGCCTACCCGGCCATCCAACAGCAGTACCCGGCCCGCTGGCTGGCCATCAAACTGCTGGAACAGGACCACGACCTGCAAACCCGCCTGCTGACCACGCCGGGCGGCCCGGCGCTGCTGACCAAAGCGCAGCTTGCCTATGCCCGCCTGGCCGGTGACTACGGCGAAGAAATCGACGTGCTGATCGCCGACCGCCGCTACACCTACATCCACGAGCTGGTCGGGCGGGTGATGCAAAAACCGCCCGAAACCCTCTCCCTCACCGACCGGATTGACCGCCTGGTAACCCATCGCATTTTGGGCGTGCCTATTTTTATGGCGGTGATGTGGGTGGTGTTTAAGTTGACGGCCGTCGTCTCCGCCCCGCTTTTGGACTGGGTAGACGGCGTCGTCAACGGCCCCATCACCCACTGGGCGGCCGCTTTGCTGGGCTGGGTAGGATTGGGCGGCACCTGGATCGAGGCGCTGGTGGTGGATGGCGTGATCGCCGGGGTGGGCGGCGTGCTGGTCTTTGTGCCGGTGCTGATGTTTCTCTACGTCTCGCTGGCCGTGCTGGAAGACACCGGCTACATGGCCCGCGCCGCCTTCGTGATGGACGGGCTGATGAACCGTATCGGCTTGCAGGGCAAAAGCTTTTTGCCCATGATGGTCGGGTTTGGCTGCACCGTGCCGGCCATCTACGCCACGCGCACCCTGGAAAACGAAAAGGATCGCATTCTCACCGGCCTGCTGGTGCCTTTTATGAGCTGCGGGGCGCGCCTGCCGGTGTATGTGCTGTTCGCCACGGTGTTTTTCTCGGCCTATGCCGGAGCGGTGGTGTTTAGCATGTACGTGCTGGGGATTATAACGGCCGTTTTCCTCGGCCTCCTCCTGCGCAAAACCCTCTTCAAAGACAAAGAACAAACCGCCCTGCTGATGGAACTGCCGCCCTACCGCCGTCCCAACTGGCGCACCGTCTGGGCCCATACCTGGGAGCGCACGGGGTCGTTTATCCAAAACGCGTGGTCGCTCATCCTCATCACCAGCGTCATTTTGTGGCTGCTGATGGCCATCCCCGTGGGCGCGGAGGGCGGCACTTTTGCCGATACCGACGTGGACCACAGCCTGTTCGCGGCTGTCGCGGGAGCCATCAGCCCGGCGCTGGAGCCGTTGGGCTTTGGCACGTGGGAGGCGGGCGGCGCGCTGATCAGCGGCTTTGTGGCCAAGGAAGTGGTGGTCAGCACCTTCTCGCAGGTCTACGGCCTGCAAGACGAAAGCGCCACGGCCGTATCCACCACCTTTTGGCAGGACGTGGGTGGGATTGTGACGGGGTTCGGCACGGCCGTTCTCGACACCCTGAAGTCCATTCCCCTCATCGTCGGCATCGACCTCAGCGGCGGGGCCGACGAGACTGTGCCCGGCGGCCTGCGCCAGGCGGTGTACGCAGGTTTCGACGCCTCCAGCGGCGGCCACGCGGCTCTGGCCGGGCTGGCCTTCATGGTTTTCGTGCTGATTTAC
>JACKBU010000048.1 GCA_020634395.1 Ardenticatenaceae bacterium
ACGGCTTATCGGGGTGTCAGGCAGCCCGGAACGAAAATTAGTCAAGCTTGCATCTCGTATCACTGTTACGGGATTTGCGTCGGAGGAAACGGCCGTCTCCCCGCCAAGTAAACCGGTGGATAGAAAAATAGGAAAACGGCCGTGTTGAGTGGGGAGTGGGGGAAACGGCCGTGTTGAGTCCGGAGTGTTGAGTGCGGAGTGGGGGGGAACGGCCGTTTCCCCGCCAAGCAAAGCGGTGGATGAATAAATGGGAAACGGCCGATATAAGTGTGGAGTGTGGGGTGGGGAGTGCGGAGTGGGGGAGGAACGGCCGTCTCTCCTCCCCAAGCTAACCGGTGCATGGATAAAGGGAAACGGCCGTTTCCCCCTTCACATCCTACCCAAAACCACCTATGATATAGGCCAGGGACGCCCCTGGCTTTTTTGTTTTGCTGATTTATAAAGTGGCATCCATGTTGAAGAACAGGACTCCATCCGGCCGATGGACCGCGAAAATCCGTTAAGGAATGGGGCTCGGCGCGTGGCGCCAGGAATGGGCGTCAGGCCCCAGGGAGATATCATGACGATTAAGCGTATGGACAATATGGGCATCGTGGTAGAAGTCATGGATACCGTCGTCTCTTTCTTCACCGACCTTGGCCTCGATCTGGAAGGGCGGATGACGATTGAAGGAGAGTGGGCCGAGCGCATCACTGGCTTGCCCGGCATGCGCTGTGAGATTGCCATGTTGGTCACGCCCGATGGCCACAGCAGGCTCGAATTGTCACGATTTGAAGCACCGCCCATGGTGTCCGACCACAGGAACGCCCCGGTGAACGCTCTTGGTTACCTGCGTGTCATGTTCACCGTGGAGGACATCGACGACACGCTCGCCCGGCTGGGCAAACATGGCGCGGAGCTCGTCGGCGAAGTGGTCCAGTACGAAGACGCATACCGGCTGTGCTACATTCGAGGCCCCGAAGGAATTCTCCTCGGGCTGGCCCAGGAGCTGGGGCAGCCGACGGCGCCATAAGAAAGGGGCGCGTACTCGCGGGACCAGCTGCCGTCTGAGAGGGCCAGACGGCCCGGCGTGAAAAGCAGGCGAGTTGGCATCCTGGATTGGTTTGGCGGGGACGTGGGGAGATAGGGGAACGGCCGTGGCCGGTTGGCGCGGCTTATGGAGGCGTCAGGCCCAGAAAGCATAGAGAGGTAAGCACGATGAGTCAAGAACAGGTGTCGCCCGAGACGAAAGGGGTTGCTGTGACGTTACTGGCCACGGTTGACCTTGGCCCGGAGATCGAGGGCATGGCCGGACGCCAGCTGCGCATGCGCCTGGTGACCATTGAGCCTGGCGGCATCTTTGGCCCGCTGCATGACCACAAAGACAGACCCGGCCTCGTCTACATCCTGCAAGGGACCATCACGGATCATCGTGATGGCGTGGTGACGGATTATGGACCCGGCGTGGGCTGGCCCGAGGATAGGAACACCCTGCACTGGCTGGAGAACAGGGGCACGATTCCGGCGGTGGAGATCTCGGTCGATATTGTCAGGCATTAGTCGAGTTTGCATCTCGTATTGCTGTTACGGGATTGATGCGGGAGGGAAACGGCCGTGGCCCGAGACCACAGATTATCGCGGCGCTGGCTTGCCAAAACGTATCCCCAATACCTTGGGGGCAAGAAGTGTGCTGCCAACAGGTTGTTGACGATTATTCAAGAGTTTTCATGCTGCGCCGACCACCCTGGATGAAAACCCAACCTCCTGGAGATTTTTAAGGCGGCGCAAAGTCGAGACAACAACTTCCGGGAGGTTTATTTACAGTGGAGACTTCATGAGCACGGGCGTCTCGCCTGCCAGGGCGGACGGGACGTCCGCGCTCCCATTTTCAGAGGAGAAAATCTTATGGACGTAGAAAAACTAACGACACCGATTGGTCAGTTTGAATTTATGCTGGGCGGTTATCCAACCGAAGAGACCGCTCAGAGACTGTTTGACGCGCTCGATTTTCAGCGGGCGTGCCAGGCCTATCTAGATTTTATGCCGGCAATGTCGATGTATTCGCTGCTTGAGGGGCAGGAGAAAGGATTTGGGTGTAAGGAATGTTCTGATCTTGTTGTTACCGCTGATTTGCTGGACGCCACACCCTTTATTTTGACCGGCAATACAGAAAGTATCTATTTTGGCGGCAACGTTGACCTCAAGAAGGATGGCCCCACGGTGGTGGAGATTCCCCCGCAGGTTTTGGGCATGGCCAACGATGCTTATTTCCGGTTCATTGTCGATTTCGGCATGGTCGGCCCGGATAAAGGAGAGGGGGGAAAATACCTCCTGCTGCCGCCGGATTATGAAGGAGAAGTTCCAGAAGGATATTTTGTTGTTCGTTCGCGTACTTACAGGGTGTGGATTATGGCGCGTGCTAACCAGCAAATCAGCGGTAGGGGGGAGCAGGCCATCAAATGGTATGGTGATAATTGCGCGGTTTATCCCTTGAAGGATGGACCGCGAAAGCCAAATATCATTAACGGAAGCGGCTTGTCGGCGGACACCACCCACCCAAGTGATTTCCAGTATTTTGTTAACCTGGACAAGGTGATCCAATATGAGCCAACGGAGGCATTTGGATCAGAGCAGCTAGGGCTGCTGCGAGCGCTGGGTATTGAGAAAGGTCAAGCGTTCAATCCCGACGAACGGATGAAAAAGATTCTCGATACAGCGGCCAAAACAGGTCTGGGCATGGCCCGGGCGATCGCCTATCAGTCACGTGAAGCGGAAACGAAGGTGTACCCGGATCGTAAATGGGAATATATTTTTATCGGCGGCAGCCATGAGTTCTTGAAGAATGGCGCCAGAAACCTGGATGCCAGAACCTTGTTCCACTTCACCGCCATCTGTGTGACGCCGGCAATGGTGCAAAAAATGATCGGAGCCGGGTCTCAGTATCTGGGGACCTACGCGGACGCCAATGGCGATTATCTGGACGGCGGCCAAACCTACAAGCTGCACCTGCCGCCCAACATCCCTATTAATAGCTTTTGGTCTGTGACCGTGTATGATCCCGGTACGCGCTCGCTACTCCAAACCGATCAACCCAAGCCAAGTATCAACAGCTTTGATGAACCTGAATATAACGATGATGGATCCTGCGATATTTATTTCGGCCCCAGCGCGCCAGCAGGAAGGGAAAAGAACTGGATCCAGACCTTGCCCGGTAAGGGCTGGTTTACTTACATTCGTTTGTACGGGCCGCTAGAACCCTTCTTTGATCAAACCTGGAAACCGGATGATATTGTCAAGATAGGGTAGTTGAGGGCCAGCCAGGCTGGCTGGGTTTTGGGGAACGGCGGAAGATGTGGAAGGGAAACGGCCGTGCCGGTTGGCGCGGCTTGTCGGGGCGTTGGGTTGCCTGAAATATGCGCTTTCGTAACGATACAAAAGGAAACCCTTTACGATGAAAAGTGATGCGTCCGTATTTCAGCCTCATCCGCGCTCCTGGTTGGGCATCTTAGGCGTCTCGATTGCCTTCAGCACACCGATTGTGCTGGCACTCTTAATTCCCTGGCTAAAAAACACTTTTGCCTTCCCCCTTGATCGCTTGGTTAGCAATTTGGTTTTCTGGATCAACGTTGTGCTTGTTCTGGGCATTGCTCATTTTGCGGAAGGTTATCCTTTGTCCACGTTTGGATTCCAATGGAGCCAGAAAACGCTCCGCACACGCTTAATCGAGTGGATTCTTGCTACTCTAACGGCCGTGCTTATTGGTGGTATCATCATCTTCTTTTCCCAACACGTCCGCATGCTCTTAACCAATATGCCTGCTCCGGTAAGCATTGAGCAGGTCAAGAATTTCCCAGTATGGGTGCTTATTCCGGCCTGGATCACCAGTGCTTTTACGGAAGAAGTCCTTTTTCGCAGCTATCCCATTGAGCGTCTCACCCGGCTGACTGGGAATCAGTGGTTAGCCGGTCTGATTACCGTTGTGGCCTTTACCGTGTTGCATCTCTTCGGGTGGGATTGGATTCATGTACTCACCGCTGTCTTGCCTGCGGGTATCATGCTCACGTTATTTTATTTGTGGCGGCATAATCTGGCGTTGAATGTGATGATTCATGCCATCTTAAATGCTCCTTTGCTGTTGCTGCCCTTGCTTGCACCCTATCTCTAGGCCAGCAAACCCGTATGCAGGTCGACTTGGCTGTCGTCTAGAGGGGAGCCTGGGGTCTGGAAGCAAGGTGGCTTGTGGCAAATGGGTAGTCCGGACGCCGCCGCTGAGCGCTTGATTCCATCGTCAGACAGCGCCGGAGGACAGTGACCCGCGTTTGCATTCTGTATACCGGGCACGGGGTAGGCGCTGGAGGGAAACGGCCGTTTCCCCCTTCACATCCCACGCAAAACCCCCTATGATAGAAAGCCTGGTGCATACCTGGCTTTTTTGTTTCGCCCATCTGCAAAATGGGGTGATGGATGTGGAAGAGGATGCCCAGAATGCCGGAAGCGGGTAGATGGGGATAACGGCCGTGGCGCTGACCGTCATGATAATGACACCATTTAGCAGGCAGTCCCGGCAAGGAGAACCCTTATGACCAGGCAAATACTCTTTATACATGGGGGTGGCGAGGGAGCCTACGAAGCAGATGAAATCCTGGCGGCATCGCTGCAAAATGCCTTGGGTGCGGCCTATGAGGTCCACTTTCCCAAAATGCCGCTTGAAGAAAGTGCTGGCTATGTGGACTGGAAGGCGCAAATTACCCAGGAGCTGTCTGCGCTAGACAGTCCGGTCATTTTGGTGGCCCACTCGGTAGGCGGTTCGATTCTGTTGAAGTACCTCACCGAGGAACAGGTGGAGAAACCTATTGCCGGGCTGTTTTTGCTCGCTGTTCCCTATTTTGGCGCAGATGAGACCTGGAATTATCCCGACATGACCTTACCTCCGGACTTTGCCACAAAGCTCCCGCCCATAGACCGAGTCTTCTTATACCACAGCCGCGACGATGAAGTTGTACCCTTTGCCCACCTTGCGCTGCAGGCAGCAAAACTCCCACAGGCTGTTGTGCGCGTGTTCGATGGGCGTGGGCATCAGTTGGGGAATGATTTGGCTGACGTTGCCGAGGACATAAGCAGAGACGAGAGCCTATCCGGACGGTAGCGCCCCAGAAGCCGGTATGGGGCAGGGCAGAAGGCAGTCTTTAATTGTGTCACCCATAACAACCGCCTGGTTTCCTAACCCTGTTGCCGCTCACTTATTCACCCTTGTCTTTTTTCTTTGGGCTATCAGTGAGGTGTATAACACCTTTGGTACTCGTCGCTATCGCCAAACTGGCCACGTCCAGCGAAACGATCATGGTACTTACTGGATCATTCTTCTGGTTGTATGGGGATCGACGGCCGTTTCTTGCCTGACCCGGGCATTCCACCTGGGCGCCTTTCGTAGTAACCTGCAGTTTGTCGGTCCGGGAATAGTCGTACTGGGAATTGCTCTCCGGGAATGGGCGGTTCTGTCACTGGGCAGGTTTTTCACGGTTTCCGTGATGGTCGTCCAGGGTCAAACTTTGATAAAGCGTGGACCCTATCGATGGCTGCGTCATCCGGCCTATTCAGGCAGCATTCTCAGCCTGGTGGGGTTTTCACTGGCCATCGGAACCTGGGTTGGCGCTTTACTGGTTCTCTTTCTCAGTTTTACGGCGTACCTTAATCGGGTGCGAGTAGAGGAAAAAGCATTGTTGGCAGCCTACGGTGATGAATATCGTGCTTATCAGCAACAGACGTGGCGCTTTTTTCCAGGGTTTTAGTTTCGTGCTGCGGCTTGTCCGAAGCGTGGCCGGATTCTGTATCCGGGTGTTTTCTGCCCAGCCAGCGCTAACGCCATCCGGCGGCAGATGCGGGCGGGATGGCGTTCCTTCACTATATGAATGAGTTACAATAGAGGTGATGGCGGCAAACCGTGCCAGTCCGGATGATTTACTGGTGGTAGTGCACCAGGCGTCATGGTGGGGAGTCGTGGCGGTAGGGCGCAGGATTTGTGAAGATAAACGGGATGTGAATTGAAACCTCGAATTCTTATAACAGGTGGTTGTGGCAAAATCGGTTCGTATTTTGCCCGGTTTGCCTCAGATAAATATTCTGTGCGAGTGGTGGATAGGGTGGCCTGGGATAGCGAAAAACTAGGTCCTTTGCCGGGCGAAAGCTTTGTCTTCGACTTGCAGGATCTGGATGCGTGCCGGGCGGCTTGTGAAGGGGTCGACAAAGTCATTCACCTGGCCGCAGACGCATCACCCAAAGCTGACTTTACGGAGTCCCTATTGGGTAATAATGTGATCGCTACTTATCACATGTTTCGGGCTGCTCAGGAGAAAGGCTGCCAACGGTTCATCTTTGCCAGCAGCGTGCACGCCGTGGCGGCCTATCCGGCTGACGTGCAGGTCAGGAGCACTATGCCGGTCAGGCCGAAGAACCTGTATGGCGTGTCCAAATGTTTCGGAGAAGCGTTAGCGGCTCATTTTGCGTTTAATGAAGGTTTACCCAGTGTGGTTTTGCGGATCGGGGCGTATATATTTCCTGAAGAATATGAACGCTGGTCAACAGCGGAAGCGGATGCTTTTCTAAGCCCCGATGATTTTAACGAGTTGTTGATCGGGTGTTTGGAAACACCAGACATCACCTTTGCCATTGGGCACGCGATTTCGGACAATCGTTTTAAACGGCTGGATCTTACTGAGACCAGAGCGTTGTTTGGCTACCAACCACAAGCGGATGCATTTGATATTTTTGGGCTTCTATCTGGTCCGTGGAGGACGCCTTAACAAAGGTGCTGCACGCCAAGGGCCTGCAGCTCGTTTGTTGAATTTATATCGCCTGTGGAGCGGCGCATTATCAAAGACGTCCCGCGGACAGTCGGGTTTGCAGCCCACATTATCAGCCTGTGGGGCGCGCGTGAAGGGGATGGGAAACGGCCGTGGCCGGCCGGCAAAGTCGATCTCATCGTTAGGTGGGTGTAACTATGAATCAATCATCAGGTTTTCAGGGCAGCGTAAAGTCGAGACAGCAACCGCCGGGAGGTTACCTTCAGAGGAGAACTGGTTGAAGTCATCATATAAGGATGATTTTGTGTAGCAGGGCTCAACATTTTGTTTTCGCTCATCTGCTGCAGTGGAAGGGGGATGAAAGATGGCGTCTTCTCGTTGGCAAAAACAGAATATGCACCTATGGAAAATCGTTTGGGCGGCCTCCGGGGTCATGGCCACGCTGCTGTTTATTCTCTTGTTGTTACTCGGGTGGGGGATAGAAACGGCGGGGGCACTTTTCCTTGTAGCTTTTTTCACTCTGAGAATCTTGTTGGCGTTCATTCTCAAGAATCGTTTCGCCAACTCGATGGTCCGTATCTTGAAATTCAACTATGAGGATCTTGAACGCGACTTTCGCACAGTGTTTAAGAACAAATATGTTCGTTTCTACCGAAAATCCGAGGAAGATGCCTATCGTTATGAATTTCCGGGGCATAATCTAAAGATGGCCGTACAGCCCTACTGGCGGTCCGGGGACATGCAGCCCGCCACTTTGGTGACCCTCTATGTCCTGAATGCCAAAAACGAAGCATTTGCCGAAATGTTAGCCGAATCGATTGACGAAATGATGGAGCAGCGAGCCCACGACCGGGAAAAAGCCTAACCAGTTCACCTGCGTTTCAAACAGGGGGTTAAATGCGAGCAAGCAGAATACCTGTCATTACCTTCTTATTTTACCTGTGGCGGACATTTGTTTGGCCGCACTATGGTCTGGCTAAACAAGCACAAGCCTATTTCCTATCTTGATCGAGGGTTCCCGGAGCTATCTTATGCAAGGTTTCGTTCACCGCTTTGTTCACTGGCTTAAAGCCGCTTTTAGCCGCCGCTGGGTGTGGCTGGTGGGGATAGTTGTAGTGGCAGGCTTTAGCGGCTGGTTTATAGTCCACCAACTTACCCCTGAGATAACGGCCGTGCCCGCCATCGCCGCCAACAGCCAGACCCTGCTGATTTCCGGCACGCGCCTGGGCCGCAGCGGAAAGGTCATCTGGCGCGATGCGGCGGGGCAAACCCAGGAGCTGCCCACTACGCACTGGTCGCCGCAGCGTATCGTGGCCCAACTGCCGGACATGCCAGAGAGCGGTGCGGTGCAGGTGCGGCGAACGATTTTTGCCAGCGATTCTTTTGCGCCTGTTGTTTTTCAGGCGGCCGATTTGCCTTCTCAGCCTTATGGCTACGCCAACCCTGTTGCGCCTGATGCACCCTGGCCGACATTCCGTCGTGACCTGGCCAACAACGGCCGTTCCCCTTTGCCGGCCATCTACCACAACGATCAGCCCTGGTTTTTCCAAACGGCAAAAGGCATTTTCTCCACGCCCGTCATTGATGAAAACGGTATTGTCTACGTGGGATCGGCCGACCACAACTTCTATGCGCTCTATCCAGACGGCCGTGAGAAATGGCGCTTCGCCACCGGCGAAATCATAGACTCAGCGGCGGCGATTCCCCGTTCCGGCTTGTTGGGCGCGGAGCCGGGCATCCTGGTCCCTTCGGGCGACGGCCACCTCTATTACCTGAACCGCGACGACGGCCGTTTGCTCTGGTCTTTCACCGCTCCCGACGAAGCCTTCAATTCCTGGTTCGAGGGCAACGTGCAAATTGGCCAGGATGGCACCATTTACGCCGGCAATACCAACTTCAACTATTACGCCATCACCCCGCAGGGCGAACTGAAATGGACCTTTCCTACCGGCGCCAATGCCTGGTCGGTGGGCGGCATGGGGGAAGATGGCACGGTTTATTGGGGATCCAACGACACTTTTGTCTATGCGGTTGCGCCAGATGGCCAGCAAAATTGGGCCAAACGCACCCTCGGTTTCATCGCTGCCAGCGCAGCCATCGGTAGTGATGGCACGGTCTACATTGGCTCCTTCGACAGCAATCTGTACGCCCTGGACCCGGTTACAGGCGACACCCTGTGGCGTTTTCGCACCGGCGATCATATTTACAGTTCGGCGGCTTTAGCGGTGGATGAACAAGGGCAGACCACGGCCGTTTACGTGGGTTCGGCCGATGGCAGCCTGTACGCCCTGGACCCAGCGGGTAACCTGCTCTGGTCTTACGATACCGGCGACGTCATCCGTTCGTCCCCTGTGTTGGGGCGCACGCCTGAAGGAACCGGAGATATTGTCTATTTTGGCGCGGGCAACGGCCGTTTTTATGCCCTCAACGCCGCCGACGGCACGCGCCGCTGGTCGTTCGACACCACCGCCACAGACACGGAACGGCGCGATCGTAACGACCTGAACGCTTCACCTGCCCTGGGCCAGACAGGCATCTACTTTGCCGGTGAACACGGCCAGATCTGGTACCTCCCTTACGACTACTGCTTGCACACGTCCACCGACACCCGCTGCGAGACGGATCCGGGCAGCGACTTGCCCACCGATGTGGCCGATCTGTTTTACGTGTCTCCTGGCGGCAATACCCAGATGGCTTTCCCCGACACCCTGCCGACTGCGACGATGTTTACCTTGCGCCTGCTGGTACGCGAAAGCGACCAAACGGTGGACGCCTGGTTCTGCAACAATCCGCTCTACTGCCCCGCCGACGCCCTGACCATCAGCATCAGCCCAGACGTCCCCTTTAACTGGGAAAAATCGGCCGACGGCCGTTACCTCTACATTCGCCCCACGGACTTCTTGCAGCCGGCCACCGCCTACACCCTCACCGTCAGCGGCGACTATTACACCGGCGGCCTGGCGCTGGGCAACTTGCAGCTAGGCGGTCACCAGACTGGTCCCTTCGCCTCCACGTTCACTTTTCAGACGGACGAATTGACCGGCGATTTGCCGCTTTCTATCGACCCAGAGCAAGTACAGTCGCTGGAGTGGACGCGATTGGCCGTGCCGATTCCGACCATGATGCCCAGCCTCAACCAGATAGGCTTCGACTATATGGACTGGATTATGACGCCGGTCGTGGTGACACCGCCGGACGAACACGGGCAAGGGCGGCTGGTCCTCTGGGCCACTGGCGGCAAGTACGATGAAGCCGGTCGCCTGGTCGCCGACCCGGAGTCTGACTTTTTGCTGCCGTTTAGCGGCCGTTACCAGGGGCAAGATGTCATCCTGCAAAATGAAAGTGTCGTCATGGAGGTGACAGGCATCCCCATCCCCTTCAACCTGCTGGAAATGCGCGGCCGGCTGGGTGACGATCTGGCGATGGAGACAGCTACGCTTTACGCTGACACCGATGCGCTGTCTATTCCTACGTTTGGCCCTTATCTGGTGATTGGCGGGCTGGCCAATGACGTGTATAAAAAACTGCTGGTGTCCGGTACGTTTGTCACCCGGCCGTATCCGGCTGACGACCCGGCCAACAAACGGCCGTCAGACATCACCGTTACCGCCATGACATTCACGCCGCCAGACGATAAGAACGAGGGTCAGGTAGCGGCTACCCTGCAGCTTCCCCCGGGTTATGACCTGTCCACCCACCGCCCGGCCATCTTGCTGCTAGACGGCGCGGCGACAGAAGCGGTTTATCTGAACTATGTGGAACTTTTGGCAACGGCCGTTACCGGCGATACCGCCACAATCACCCTGACCATTCCGGCCGGGACCACCTTGCCCGCGGCGCTGCAAGGCGTGGTTATCTTCGATGCCTACCCGCTGGCGGTCGAACCGCTAAGCAGCCTACCGTTTTCGTAAGCGTAGCTGCATGGCGACTGGCTGTGGGCCTGCTGGCTCCCCGCCTCCATATTGGCCGCAGCGCCTGAGCCGGCATCAGCGGCCCGGTACTGCTCTGTCATCAGGCGTTCCTCTCCTCGTGATATTCATACAAAATAACCGCGAAAAAAGTCTTTATTACGGCGAAGAAAACAAATCGAGTCAGGAGAGCAAAGTTTCTACCCGCCGACAGCCGGCAAGAATCAGTCGATGGCTGCCCTTTTTTCCAATTTCCTGGCGTAGGCTTCCACTGCCTGTTCGCAGTTCACATACATTCGCTCATCCCCCAGTTTCTTAGCCAGAGAGGAGTGCCTGATCATGTACAAAGCTTCAGGGTTGAGCTTTGCCAACCAGAGCACAATCCCGGCGTTTTGCAACTGCTCTTCAAAATCTATCAGCGATTTGAGGGCCGTATATTCAATATCGGGAATAGCATCACAATCGAGGAGCACCACCTGCGGCGTGTCCTGATGAATGAGCACCCATAACCTGTCAATTACACGCGATATATTTGCGAAGAAAAGGCGTCCTTCCGTGCGCACCAGCAACAATCCGGGGAAGGTCTCATCTTGCGGATGATCCCCTAACGGCCGAAAAACATCGGTACCCGGTTTGCGGCCCAGTGCGTAGACAGGTGGGTGGTCAACCTGGACAAGCAGCGTGAGGAGCGAGATCAGGATAGCCACCAGAATGCCTTCCAAGATGCCTAACACAATGACCCCGGAAAAGGCCAGCAGCGCCCAGATCAGCTCCAGGCGCCGGATTTGCGCCATCTCGCGGAATTCGCCAATCTGGACCAATCCCGCTGCCGCCACCAGCACCAACGCGCCCAGCGTGGCTTCGGGCATGAGGCTGATGAACGGAGCCAGGAAGAGGAGGATTAAGGCGACCACAGCCACGGTTACCAGTTCGGCGAGCTGCGTTTTGGCGCCGGCATTGGCATTAACGGCCGTTTGCGAAGTGCCGCCCCCCGCCGGATAAGCCTGGAAAAAACCACCGGCGATGTTGGCCATGCCCAAAGCAAAAAGTTCATGGTTCGCGTCTACCGCCGGTTCTCCCTGTCCCCGGAAAGCCCGCGCTGCGGCCGTCGACTCTGTAAAAGACATCAGGGCAATACCAAGGGCCGGAAGCCACAAACTACCCACCAACGACAAATTGGGCAGCGAAAAGGAAGGCAGTCCCGTGGGAATATCGCCAATCAGAGAGATGCCGAAACCGTCCAGATTCACAAAGGCGGACAGCGTGATCCCGGCAGCAACCGCCACCAGCGCCGCCGGGATGCGCGGCACGAAACGGGGTAAGAGAATCAAGATGGCCAGCGTGATGGCCGCCAGCGCCACCGTGGGCCAGTTGATCTGGTTCAGGCTGGTTAAAATGATTCCCGTTGTCTTTAAGACCGACGAGCCACCGGGAATAGACAGCCCCAACACCTTGCCCAACTGGCTGACAAAGATCACCGCGCCAATCCCGGCCTTAAAGCCCGTTAAAACAGGGTGTGAAATAAAGTTAGCCAGAAGCCCCAGGCGCAGAAGGGAGGCCAGGATCAGAAATATGCCCACCAGGAATGCCAGCGTCGCCGCCGGAATGATGGCGTCGGCGGGATTGCCGGACGGCCCCACGGCCGTTAGCAAAGCTGACCCCGTTAATATCGAGAGAGCCGAGGTGGAGCTGACGCTTAACCGGCGCGAGCTACCCAACAGAGCATAGACAAGCATGGGAGCCAGCGCGACGTACAGGCCCACCTGCACCGGCAATCCGGCGATGGTTGCATAGGCCATCGCCTGGGGAGTGACCACAGCCGCCGCTATAAGCCCCGCTACCAGGTCGAAGCGTAACCAGCCAGACTGATAGCCAGGCAGCCAGCCCAGAATGGGTAAGTATTTGGCGAACTTGCTGGAAGTGGCTGCCGTTGTCATGGTCAATTGATCTTGAGTTTAGCTCGTTAACCGGCAAAGACGTGGCGCCAATCCTGTTTCATGCTGATTATCTCCCAGCCACGATCCTGCGCCGTTTTTAGAGCCTCTTCAGCCCCGGCTGCATAGGCAAACTCCCTGTCCGCATCATCGTGGTTAACCAGCAGACACAGGGAAGTGTGGGCACTCCCTTGCGTGTACTGCAGCATGGGGACGTCGCCATTGGAATTGCCCACGGCCAGAATGGGACGTCGCCCGATGCGGCTCCAGATACGTATGGGTTTCACCGGCCCGTCATCCAATACATCTAGCTGCGGCTTGGTCAGCACATCGCCGCCGTTAGCGTTGGCGCGGAATTCCAGCGATACACTGCTGCCGATGACCCGATCGGGCGAAATGCCGTACATCTCGGCGGTGATGGGACGCATAAAATCACGCCCGCCGCCGGAGGCAATGAAGTTGGTAAATCCGTTGGCTTCCAGACCATGCAGCAGTTCAATCATTGGCGCGTACCCGCACTGGCGGTACGGCCGTTTTAGTGTAGGGTGAGACTGAGTGCGTAAAAACTCGCCGGCACGGGTGGCAAACTCTTCGACGGTGATATCGGCAAAAGCGGTAAGGATCCCTTTCATCAAAACGGGCATATCGCTGTCGTCCCCGCGATAATGTTTGGTGACGGCGTTTCCCAGCCAGGCGTAATCTTTGGCAACGGCCGTTTTCCATGGTTGTTCCTCAGCCAAATCAGGATTCTCGTCAACCATCTCCAGCCAACGGCGCAGAATAAAATCGAGCTGGATGTACATCGGCTTCTCGCACCACAACGTGCCGTCGTTGTCAAAAACAGCAATACGTTCCTCCGGGGGAACATAGGCCGGGTTGTCAAGATCTGTCACTTTGGCCACAAAATCCTGGATGGCTTGCCGGGTGGCCGTATCGTTCCAGGATGACAAATCAATGCTCATCTTGTTTTCCTCTCTCACGGGAATAAAGCCTACGAGTAGAGACGCCTCGGCGAGGCGTCTCTACTTTATAAGATTAGAAACAAACCTTGAAGTTTAGTCGAGCGCCATGCCCGCGGCCATCTCCATTTCCAGGTCGCGGTACTGCTCCTTCTCTACCGAAACTTCTACATACTGGATGGTGCCGCCGGTGAACGCGCCTTGAGTTTCCGGCGTGTACTCTGCCGCCACCGAGTCGGCGCTGTCGCGGCCGACACACAGACCATCACCACACAGCGTGAACTTACCGGTTTGGGTGCGCATCGGGCCTTCGGCCACAACCTTGTCGTTGATATACAGCCTGGCCGTACCGTGCGACTCGCCATACTCGCCAGCCTTTTCCCGGATGAACTCCACACCCAGCGTGTACTTGCCCGGCTTGAGTGTCTCATCGGAAATGAACCGCTGTTCCGGCGGAATACCCAGGAAGTTGTATACGTAGTTGAGTTTACCTTCATGGATGAACAGCGAGTGCCCACCGAAGCGGGAACCGTGGGCGAAGATGACGCCGGAGGTATCCTCACCGACCTCGACGTTAGCCAGAATCTTGTAGGAACGTCCGCGCACGTTGGCCGCCACACCTTCGGGAACGGCCGTTGTGTCCGGGTAGTAGATGTAGCGTTCGCGCGGCGGCTCGGTGGACGGCCGTTCCACGGTCAGGACTTCTCTTGCGGAACGATCATCAAGGGGCAGCACCAGGTTCTTGCGTGCCTCATCAAACCACAACTGCTTCAGGTGTTCGAGTTTTTCCGGGTACTTGTCAGCCAGATTGGTGGATTCGGAACGATCCTCAGCTACGTGGTACAACTCCCACTCGTCCTCTTCAAAACGGCCGTGGCCGGTCAGCGGGACGTGAACCGCAGCCGCACGCCAGCCGTCCTCCCAGATACCGCGCGTACCCAGCATCTCGAAGTATTGATGCTTCTTCTGGGTGGGACCGTCGGGGGCGGCGTCAAAGCTGTAGCGCATCGACACGCCGGAAAGCGGGTACTGCTCCACGCCGCGATAAACGTCAGGCATCTCCAGCCCGCACACATCCAGAATGGTCGGTACAATGTCGGTGGAATGATGGTATTGGTGGCGCACCTCACCCCGTGCCTTCATCCCCTTTGGCCAGGAGACAATCAGTGGGTCACAGGTACCACCTGAGTATTCCGAGTAGCGCTTGAACATCTTGAAGGGCGTCGAGAAGGCCACCGCCCAGCCCGTCGGGAAGTGGTTGTAGGCATCCGGACCACCGAGCTTGTCCAACAATTTCATGTTTTCTTCGAGCGTATCCGGGAACCCGTTGAAGAACTTGTTCTCGTTGACCGAGCCATTGGGCGAGCCTTCGCCAGAGGTGCCGTTGTCGGCGGCGTAGAACACCAGGGTGTTGTCGAGCTGGCCGGATTCTTCCAGATAGTCGATGATACGTCCGATTTGGGCATCGGTGTACTCTGAGAAACCTGCGAACACTTCCGCCATGCGGGCGAAAAGCTTCTTTTGGTCATCGTTCAACGTGTCCCAGGGCAAGACGGCATCGGCGGGGTTCGCCACTTCGTCCGGCAGCGGATTGATCGGTGTCAATTCAGTGCCTTCAGGTATAACCCCTTTCGCGATCATGCGTTCCAGCACCCACTCGCGGTACGCTTCGTAACCATCGTCGAACTTGCCCTTATATTTGTCGATGTATTCCTGCGGGGCATGGTGCGGGGCATGGTTGGCGCCAGGGCAGAACCACATGTACCACGGTTTGGAGGGGTTGCTGGCCTTGTTGTCACGGATCATGCGGATGGCCTGGTCGGCCAGATCCTTGGAGAGGTGGTAGCCCTCTGCGGGGGTGTAGGGTTGATCAATGTAATGGTTGTCTTCGACTAAATCGGGGTACCACTGGTTGGTTTCGCCGCCCAAGAAGCCATAGAAGCGGTCAAAGCCCTGCTGCAAGGGCCATGTGCCCTTATACCCGCCAGGGGCATTGTCCACCTCCGGCACGTTGTGGTTCTTACCCACCCAGAAGGTGCTCCAACCGGCATCCTGAAGGATATGGCCAACTGTGGCGCACTGTGCGGGAATACGGCCGTGATGACCAGGGAAACCATCGGTGGCCTCCGTGATACAGGAGAAGCCGTTGAGGTGGTGGTTGCGCCCAGTCAGGATAGTGGAGCGGGTCGGTGAGCAGATTGCCGTGGTGTGCCACTGAGAGTAGAGCAGGCCGCGATCCGCCAGTTTTTGCGCCGTGGGCATGTTGATACCGCCGCCAAAGGGGGACCAGGCGGACAAACCGGTATCATCATACAAGATGAAGAGCACGCTGGGGGCATCCTCCGGTGCCTTCGGAGGGCTGTAAGGCCCCCAGTCGGGTACCGAGTCGCGCACATCGAGTTCGATCTTCCCCTTGAAAACCTTCTCGGTATGCAGTTCAGGTAATGTTTTCTTCTCTGCCATTGTGTACCTCCTAAATTGGAGATGGGATTGAATATCGCCATCTCGTCACTGATCAGCCGTTATTTATCAGAATCTGAATCGTCACTTTCTGGTTTTGAATCACCATCTGCTTTTGCATCATCAGCTGCGGGGGCGGACACGGTCGCTTCACCGGCTACCATCTGGGCAATTTCGCCAGAAAGTTCATCGCCAACGGTCAGGGTGACGACGTTGGCGTTGAAGCCATCCATTTTGTTGATGACTGTTTCGCTGGCCCAATCTTCTATCAGCAGCATAAACGCGGAGGTGTCCGGCTGCATGGCTTCACCGATTTCTTTGAGTTCGCCCTTGGAAAACGGCCGTCCCAAATACTTGCCAGCCGCACCACCGACCACGGCGCCGCCCACTGTCCAGGCCAACAAACCGGCCGGACCGCCAATCAGCCCCAAAAGGCCGCCGCCCGCGGCGCCAACAGCCCCGCCGAACACGCCGTGGCCCGGTTCGTGAATGTGGGTCTTGCCCTTTTCGTCTACAGAGACCACTGCTTCTACGACGATGTATTGGCCGTCTAACAAACCGGATTTTTTAATTTCTTTGACAGTTTCACCGGCTGTTTTTTCGCCGGCGAACGTAAAGGCCAAAACGTTATAAATGGCTGACTTTTCTTTTTTCTCTTTT
>JACKBU010000049.1 GCA_020634395.1 Ardenticatenaceae bacterium
CCGAAAACCAGATGGGTGACCCCGGCTGCTTTGGCCACGTCGGCCACCAGCTTGCCCTGGCGGATTTCGCCAGCCACGCCGCTGGTGGTCCAGTTTTGCACGCTGAAGACGCGCGTCATGCCCACGAAAGCCGTTTCCAATGAGGCGCGGTCGTCCATGTCCGCCTGTACGACCTCGGCACCCAACGCGGCCAGCGCCTGGGCCTTCTCGCTTTGCGGGCTGCGCGACACGGCGCGCACCTGCCAGCCGCGGCGCAGCAGTTCGCGCGCGGCCGCGCCGCCCATGTTGCCTGTTGCCCCAAATACTAAGACGTGTTTGTCTGTGGTTGTCATTTTACGCTCCTTGATATGGATTAGATTGTTGCGCTGCGGGATAGCAACGCTTTGCGCCGGGAATAAAGGCGCCACAACGCCACGCCGACCAGCAAAAAGAAGAGGCCCAGGATGAGCGGGGCGTATGTGCCCAGGCCGGCGCCCGGCTGCAAAACGGCCGCTTCCGGCCCGGCCGGGTCGTAATAAACGGTGATGTCGCTGCCAGCCGTATACGCGGCCGCGGCCGCGGCGCGGGCTTCCCCTTCACTGTTGTAGGTGCGGCCGGCGGCATTGCTGCCATCGCCCAACGAGTAGCGCTCGCCCGTGTAGGACTGGCCATCCACCGCATAGGCGTACTGCACTTCAAAATAATATTCCCGGCCGGGCATCGACTCCTGGTAATTGGTGAGATCCCAGGTCACGCGCACGTTCTGGATGCGCCCCGTCACGGTGGGCCAATCACGACTGGCGTTAGCCTCCTGCACAAACAAGAAGCCAAAAGCCAGGAGGGCCAGGCCAATCAGCAGCGTCAATGCGCTCGTCCCCAGCAGCAGCCGCAACTGCGATTGGGTCGGTGTCGTGGATGGGGCCATCGCGTTCGATTCCATCTTGCTTCCATTGCCTCCAGTTGAATCAGTTTCTTACCGCGTGTTCAATGGCGCGGGCCACCGCCGCCAGGTCTTCCAGCAGCGCCTGGGCCTGCTCCGCGGACAGGGTCGTGTTCTGATGGTCGTGTACCAGCACCACCGTAGCTGCGGGCAGTACCTCTGGCGCCAGCGGCAGCCATTCCGGCAGCGCGGCGCGGTCGAACAACACCAGGCTGCGCGCCCCCTTGCTGGTACGCAGCGTCACTCCCGACAGGCCGGTGGGGTACCCTTTTTGCACAAAGTTGAGCATGGCCGTCTGCACCTCAGCCGGCAGGCGGGCAAACGACGCTTCTTGAAATGCATCTGCTGCCCTCTCAACCCTGCCCTTTCTCAGGCCAGGACCGGGCATTACTGCGATGCCTAGCGGCCCCGGCACCTGCACGGCCATCACCACGCGCAGCCAGAAGCGAGCGCTGGTGGTGTAATCACCGCCAGCGTACGATCGCTCCAGGCGGGCGCAGGGTTTGAGCGCCAATGGCCGTTGTTCATAGACGCCGCCGTACCAGGTTTCCATCGGGCTGGTGGCCGCGTTCAGGGGCGTCAGCCCCAGCGCCCCGGCCAGCCGCTGCCCCACCCGGCGCGAACGCACATTGTGGCTGATTTGCCAGGCCAGCCCGCCGGCCAGCAGCCCGGCCGGGCCGAGGCAAAAGAGCAGAATCAGCAGCAGTTCCAGTGCGTTCTGCAGCGGATCGTCGGCACTGGCCACGTAGCTGGTGGCCATGAGGAGGCCGGCGCAGGCGCAGGGCAGCACTACAAGCAGGGTAAGAATGATAGCGATGATTTTCTTGTTCATATCAGATCACAAGCATGGTGCGCCAGATGCGGCCCAGGTTGAAAGGCAGCTTTTGCCAGGTGTCGCCGTAATCGGCCGAATGCCACACAGTGCCAAAAGTGAGTCCGGCGTACAGGTGGCCGGGCGCGGCCGGGTCTGTCACCAGAGCGATGGGCATCTGCGGCAGCGGGTGGGGCTGCCAGCCGATGGGCGCCCAATCCGCGCCGCCGGCCGCGCGATAGAGATAAGCCTCGGCCTGTTCACCATACGATTTGGCCGGGCTGGGGCCAACGGCTGTGTACCAGATTTCCGGCCGTTCGGGGTCGGCGGCGCAGGCCACGCCGTACCGTTTGGCCAGGCCGGCGTTGGCTTTGCGCCAGGAACGGCCGTTGCCCCGCCCCACGGCCGCGCCGCCGCCGCCTGCCTCGTACACCCAATCGCCGCTGCTGGCGTGGAACTTCATGTCGTGGCAGTCGCGTAGCGTGCCGCGCACATGGTTGGACCAGGTGCGGCCGCCGTCGCTGCTGCGCACCACCGCCCCAAACTCAATGCCGGCCAGCACCACCTGCGGGTCGGTGGGGGAGATGGCAATGGCCTGCACGTAAGGGCGCCAATCTGGCGGCTCGGCCGGGGAAAACCACAGGCGACGGCCGCGAATGCGGCGAAAGGCGGTCAGCTCATGCCAGCTCTGCCCGCCATCACGGGAGACGAACAGCAGCGCCGGTTTGGTGCCGGCGTAGATGACGTCGGGATCGTGAGGGCTGACGGCCAGCGCCTTCACGATGTGCCCGGCCGGGCCTAGCGTCGCCCACGTTTGCCCGCCGTCGCCGGAGCGGTAGACGCCGCTGCCATTTGTGCCGGCGTACACCACCTGCCGGTTGTGGGGATCGGCCGCCAGGCAGCAGGCACCCTGGTCATCCAGCACAGTCTCTACGGACCAGTTTCCACTACCGTCAGCGGTGGCGCGGGTAATGCTGCGGCCGTTGACGGCCAGGAGTGTTTTTGCGGTGGTCATGCGCGCTGCTCCTTCAGGCCGGGTGGGCGCTTCTGCCAGAGATGGGGGGCCAGGGAAATGGCCGTGGCCCGCCCCAAGACCAGATTTAGTGACAGCGCCACGGCGCTATCGCCAGCAAGAAACCAGCGTTTCATATGCTTCACTCCGTGGTTGAGACTGCTGCCGGGAGGGATTGCAGGTAGAGAAACAGCGCCGTCAGGTCGTCGTCGGTCATGCGGCCATAATCTGCCCAAGCAAGATTCGACGCATCTGTTTTTTACCTCGCGTTCTTGTTGCCGAAAGTATAAACCACGCCCTGTCATGCTGTCATGAGGCAGGCGCCTAGATTTGACGGGAATTCTTTTGGGCAATTATCCTGGGAAGCCGGGACATTTTCCCGAAGAGGACTGCTTGAAACTGCATCTCTACCTGGTATTTTCAAGCGCCGCTTTCCTGAAAACGGCCGTCCGCGCAGCAAAATCCGGTATGTGAAGCTTGACATACCTGTGCCGCCACTGCACGATTCAGAAGCGGAGTCCGCGCAGCAAAATCCGGTATGTTAAGCTTGATGTCCAGCACGTCTATCCCGAAGACATACAGGCGTCCTGGTGCAACGCCGTTTCCTTTCCCCTCCTTTCCGCTTATAATCCACCCCTATGACCATTCACATGATTCAGGCCAAAAGCCTGCTCAACCCCGTCAAACAGCCCGATACCTGGTTCGGTTTGAAATACAACATGAACCTTTACCGGGGCTGCCAGCACCGCTGCATTTACTGCGATTCCCGCAGCCAGTGCTACCGCATCGACCGCTTTGACCAGGACATCCTGGTGAAAGCAAACGCCCCCGAACTGCTGCGCAGCGAACTGGCACGCAAGCGCGTCAAAGGCACCATCGGCACCGGCTCCATGAACGACCCTTACATGCCCCTGGAGAAGAAGCTAAATTTAACCCGCCGCGCTCTGGAAATCATTGCCACCTTTCGCTTTCCCGTCCACGTCATCACCAAAAGTGACCTGGTGCTGCGCGACGCCGATGTGTTGCAGCAGATTGGCCAGATTTACGCCGCGGTTAGTTTCACTATAACTACGGCCAATGATGACCTGGGCAAGCAGGTAGAACCGGGGGCACCATTACCATCGGCCCGCTTTCACGCCCTGCAGAAGCTGGCTGAGAAGGGGATTTATGCCGGCGTCACGTTGATGCCTGTGCTGCCCTTTTTGCAGGATGACCCGCAGAACATTCGGGCCATCGTGCGGCGGGCGGCCGACAGCGGGGCGCAGTACATCATTGCTTCTTTCGGGGTGACGCTGCGCGACCGGCAACGGGCTTATTTTTATAACGAATTGGACCGTCGTTTTCCCGGCGTGAAGCAGCAGTATGTGCGCAGCTTCGGGGAGCAGTATTTTGCGCCGGCGCGGCAAATGGCGCAGCTCACGGCCGTATTCCAGGAAGCTTGTGCCCAGGCAGGTATCGCCCGCCGTATCCAGCCCTTTACTGTGCCGCCAGCGACCCAGCTTCCCCTCTTTTCGCCACCCCATTGATCCACGTACAAACTTTGGTCTCCCGGCCGGGTAATTTGCTAAACTAGTGGCGGCATAGCCATGCAAGTTCAGCTTTTTTGGCCGCTTCGCGGTGCATCAGAACGGGCAGACAATTAGCCCTTTGGCCGTCGCCCACCACACCGGCGACCTCCTGCCCAACCTCTACGACGATTGGGCGCTGCTGCCCCGCCTCCAGCGGCAAGAACAGTACCTCACTCTGCTAGAACGGTTAGCCAAGCATTGCCAAACCCAGGCCGATTTGCCCCGCGCACTGGCTTACGCTCGCCAGCTTACCCAGGCCGACCCCCTGCGCGAAGAAGCGCACCAGCAGCTTCTGCGCCTGCTGGGGCGCGCTGGCCGTCTCAACGAAGCCCTGGCCCACTACGAACACCTGCGCCGCCTGCTGGCGGAGGCGGTCGCGCAGAAGGCCGCCCCTACCGACGACGATCTGGCCGCCATGCTGGGCGTCAGCCGCCGCACGGTGCTGCGCGACATGGAGCTGCTGGCCGTTGAAGGCGTGGCGCTGCCCACCCGCAAGCGTAATAAGTGAGTGATCGAGGGGGCTTTCCATACCTGCGCCGATTCCTGTCCGACTATGAAGTGGATATTTGGAGGGGAATTTCATATGATGACGCTATGATACAAGAGTGTGTACACAACGATCAGCAGCGGGAATTTTTATTGGGAATTGCGCCGCTTTTCTGGTGGATGAGTCCAGAAAATGTACTAGAACTCGATCTTGATGCCATTGTGGAAACCGTGCTTAACTATGGCACAGAAGCGGAAGTGAGCCAATTATTTAGACTCTATGGGGTGGAAGCAGTCGCTCGTATTTTCAAGGAGAGGGCATATCAGGTTCGCAGCAACTATTTTCCCCCTGTAAGGCATTTTTTCAACTTGTATTTTTCTCGTCATGTACCCCAGTATTCTAACTGAAGAACAAAAACAATTGCTGCCTTTTGTAAAAGCCTGCGGCCAACGCTTCTACCTGGTTGGCGGAACGGCCGTTGCTTTGCAAATTGGGCATAGAAAATCTATTGACTTTGATCTGTTTTCCAGCCAACCGCTAAACAAACAATGGATCAACAAGGTCATTAAGGAGCATAACCTAAACTTTATCGCCCGCTTTCAAGACGGCGATCAGCTCACTGGCATGGTTAACTCGGTTCAGATTACCTTCTACGAGTATCCTTATGATATTGAAGCTGCGGTACAGTTTGAGGATGTTATTTTTATGCCAGACTTGTTAACGTTGGCGGCCATGGTAGCCTTGGCTTTAGGAATGCGGGCTAAACTGATTACTGACCATTGATTCTGTCACGATAGTCCCCCCTTCTCTCTACCCTTTCCCCGCAAAATTTTGTCGCAATAGTGGCAAAACGGCCGTTACAAGGCCGTTTCTCTCCCATATTCCCACGACACCCCTTTGCTATCCTCCTTCCTATGTCTTGACCCTGCCCCCCGCCAACCCCGCCGAACCGGACGAAGCGCGGCTGCTCGTCGTCAACAGCGGCGTCTTTTCCAACACCGGCACCATTGAAATCGGCGACGCCGCGCCCGGCTGCCTGACGGTGAGCAACGGCGGCAGCGTGGACGCCGCGCAAATCCAGGTTGGCGTTCACGACACCGGCTGCCTGAACGTGCGCGACGCCGACAGCACCCTGGAGGCGCAGGCCCTGCACGTCGGGCACAGTTATACGGGCACGATGGCGCTGGAAAATGGGGCGGCCGTTACCGTCCAGACCTTTGCCCTCCACCATACCCAGACCATCACCGACGTGGGCGAAGTGTGGTCACGGGTCACGCTGGATCAGGAAGGCCCTGGCGCGAATCCATCCAGGTGTACACGGTTTATGTGACCGTGGGTGCGGGGGATGGCGGCCCCGGCCGGGTGCAAGGCCAGCGGCTGTGGGTGGGGCCGGTGCGGGGATGGGGAGCGAGTTTGGGGAAGACGATTTCCCTGCTATCTTTCTCCATCGCGCGCATTTTTGCATTGCCAACAACCGTAGTTCTTTCTGTTCATTGCCATCTATCGTTCTGCTATCACTATTGTCGCAATTCCCACCAAACACCTAAAAAGTACACGTGTTCCATGCCAATTTGCTGGTAAACTATGATGAATGCTGCCCAAAAGCCTATCAATAATATCTGGTGCGAGCCGACCGATACTTTGAGGACTTGGCCGAATGATCGATTTCACTGCCTACATACCCAAAGACCGCCTCTACGCCCTCGCCCATAACGAGAAGCTGCCCAACCGCGCCAGCGGCGCTGCCCTGTTCGTGGATGTATCTGGGTTCACCCCACTCACCCGCGCCTTTGCCCAATCCCTCGGCAAGAAACATGGCGCGGAAGCGCTGTTGAACGTGCTCAACCCACTGTTCGAGGCGCTCATCGAACCGGTGCATCGCTTTGGCGGCAGCGTTATTGGCTTTGCCGGCGACGCCATCACCTGTTGGTTCGACGATTCGGCGAACTTCGCCGACCGAGACTTGACAGGTTTCCAAAAACCTGTCAAGTCTGACCTGCGGGCAGTTGCGGCTGGATTGGCAATGCAGGAGAGGATAGCGCAGTTCGCCGCCATTCCTGCGCCAACAGGGGTGGAAATCTCTTTGCGCGTGAAGGCGGGCATTGCCGCCGGCTCAGCGCGGCGCTTCCTCGTCGGCGACCCGGCCATCCAGCGCATCGACGCGCTGGTGGGGTCGCTGGTGGTGCGCATGGCCGCTGCCGAGAAGCGGGCGCGGCAGGGGGAGGTGGTTGTTAGTCGGGAAGTAGCCGTGAGTTTGGGTGATGCTTTGCGCGTTAGAGAATGGCGCGACGGGGAGCAACACGCCGTCGTTGCAGGATTGGCTGTTGCTGTCCAGCCAACCCCGTGGCCGATACTCCTCCAAGAGGCGTTGCCCGCCGAGTTATCCCGCGAGTGGGTACTGCCAACAGTTTATGAACAACTGCACAGCAGCAGCGGCATCCTGGGCGACCTGCGGCCGGTGACGCCGCTGATGCTCCAGTTTGGCGGGATTGATTTCGACGAGGATGAGGCGGCGGGTGAAAAACTGGATGCCTTCATTACCTGGGTGCAGCGTATTGTTCATCATCATGGCGGTGTGCTGCTGGAGCTGACCATTGGCGACAAGGGCGCTTTCATTTATGCGCCGTTTGGCGCGCCGCAGGCGCATGAAAATGACCCGGCGCGAGCGATGCGGGCAGCGTTGGCTTTGCGCGACTTGCCGCCTGACCTGGCTGAGTTTATCACGCCCCTGCAAATTGGGTTGACGCGGGGGGAGGTGTGGACGGGGAGTTGTGGCGGCAACGGCCGTTACACCTATGGCGTGATGGGCAGCGATGTCAGTTTGGCGGCGCGTTTGATGAGCCACGCTCAGCCGGGGCAAGTTCTTGTCTCCGGCCGCATGAGTGAATACCCTGGATTTCGGCTGCAATTCGTCGGCGAGTTGGCGGTGAAGGGATTCGCGCAGCCGGTGCCCACCTACAGTTTGCTGGGGGAATTGTTGGGGGCAGAGCTGGTATTCGCTACGCCGATGGTCGGGCGCACGGCCGAATTGCAGCAGTTGGTGGTTTTCGCGCAGCCCTTATTTGCGGGCAAGTTGGCGGGCACGGCCGTCATCTACGGTGAAGCGGGCATTGGCAAATCTCGCCTGGCCTATGCCTTGCGCCAGCGTATCGCCCCCCCTCAATCCCCGGGGGGGAAGCAAAGGGGGGAAATTTCCTGGTTCACCGGTCAAACCGACCAGATTTTGCGGCAGGCGTTCAATCCGTTCGTTTACTGGCTCAAGGGTTACTTCAATCAGTCACCCGACGACACAACAGCACAGAACAAAGCCCGTTTTGACGACCGTTTCCGCGAGCTAATCGCCAATCTCCAATCCTTATCCCTCACGCCCCACGCCCTCATCGCCGAATTGGTTCGCACCCAATCTTTTCTCGGCGCACTTCTGGGGCTGCATTGGGATGGCTCGCTTTACCAGCAGTTGGATGACCCGAAATTGCGCTATCAGAATACGGTAACGGCCGTTAGAACCCTCATCCTCGCCGAAAGCAGACTGCGCCCCGTCGTGTTTGAACTGGAAGACGGCCACTGGCTCGACGAATCCTCGCGTGACCTCCTGCTGGCGCTGAGTCGCACTGTCTCAGCCTACCCACTGCTTATCCTCATCACCTCCCGCTACCATGATGACGGCACCAAACCAGCCTTCGCCCTTGACGAAGAAATGCCCACCCGCACCCTCGACCTCACTGCGCTTTCACGAGAGGCAGTGGCAGAACAAACCCTGGCCATCCTCGGCGGGCCAGCCGATCCAGCTTTGCTAACCTTGCTCTGGGAACGAAGCCGCGCCAACCCGTTTTTTGTGGAGCAGATGCTGTTGCATTTTCGGGAAACGGGGGCGTTGGCGCAGACGCCCACCGGCGATTGGGGATTAGAAACTATTCCCAGCGATTTACCTGTGAACGTTAACACCATGCTCATTGCCCGCATTGACCGCCTGACCCAACAGGTTAAGCAGGTTGTGCAAGTTGCGGCCGTGCTGGGGCGCGAATTTGATGTGCAGTTGCTGTCCAATATGCTACGGGCTGATGTGTTGCCAGAGGTAGAACAAGCCGAAAGCGAACAAATCTGGGCGCTGCTGCACGAGTTGCGCTATATCTTCAAACATGCCCTGTTACGGGATGCCGCCTATGAGATGCAGTTGCGTACCCGTTTGCGTGAACTACATTTGCTGGCGGCAAATACCGCCGAGCAAGTCTATGCCGACCAACTGCCCAACACCTATGACACGTTGGCTTATCACTACCACTCAGCCTATCAGTTAGGGGCGGAAACGGCGCTTGAAAAAGCCTGTGAGTACCTGCTTAAAGCTGGCAAAACCGCGCAAGAGAATTACGCCAACGAGGTTGCCCTGGCATATTACGAGAAACTATTGCCCCTGATAAAGGATGCCCAAGCACAAATTGAAATTTATTTCAAGATCGGCGCTGTGCTGGAAGTGATGGGAAAACTTAGCGAAGCTGAAAAGCGCTATCGCGTTGCATTGACCCTGGCCGATGCGAACGTCACCGCGCAGGCCACCGCAAAATACAGTTTGGGTAGGACATTCTACCTACAGGGCAATTACACACGGGCTTTAGATTCGCTGGATCAAGCGCGGACCGCTTGGGAAACATTGCACGACTCGCTTGGCATGAGCCGCGTGTTGCGTGAAATCGGTAACTTATATTTTGTGCGGGCAGAGTATGTTCCCGCGCAGGCGATTTATAACGAAAGTCTGGCGCTGGCACGGCAGGGGGATAGCCAAGCGCATCAGATGCATGCGGCAGGCGCCCTGCAGGGATTGGGGAATATTATGATTATGCTAGGGGATACCATTTCCGCGCAGGCATTTTATACAGAGTGTCTGTACTTGTGGCGGTTGATCGACAACAAACGAGGCCTTGCCGCAACGCTAAACAATTTGGGGGGGTGCGCCTATGTGCGGGGCGATTACCTGGACGCCCTGCGCCTATTTGGAGAGAGTTTGAGCATCAAACGCATGATGGGGGATAAACATGGGATTGCCGCCTCCCTTGGCAGTATGGGCAATGCGAAATTGGGTTTAGGTGATTACACGGCCGCCCGGCTCCTCCAAGAAGAAAGTTTGGCGCTATACCGTGAATCGGGAAGCAAGGGGATGGTTGTTCGAGCAAGCACGAACCTGGCGCTAGTTGTTTTTGCGCAAGGAGAGTTGGATGCGGCGCGGGCGTTGCTAAACGAAGCCCTGCAACTAGCTCAAGCCCTCGACGCGAAGTATGATATTGCCTCTGTCCTACAAGTCTTGGGTCTCATTGATATTGTGGAGAACAAGCCTGAAGCCCGCGCCCGCATCTTAGCCAGTTTGCGTATGCGCGTAGAATTGGGCGAAATACTCTCGCAAACGTCCCCGCTAATTGGTCTAGCCGGACTGGCGTTACGCGAAGGGAAGGCGCAGTATGCCGCACAGTTATTGGGCGTGGTGGATATGACCCTCAAGGCGCTTAACGCGGTTCCTGAACTTGAATCCAAGAACTTTCACGCCCAAACCCTCGCCGACGCCCGTGCAGAACTGGGCGAGGAAGCGTTCAATGCGGCGTGGGCGGAAGGGAGTCGCTGGTCGCTGGAGGAAGCGATTGCATTCGCGCTAAACGCATGACCCATCTATCATCCCGTTTCCCGCCTTGCATCTTGTCAACTGCATTTACCCAGACCCTGCCCTGCCCAACGGTCGTTCCGGGCCACTGAAGACGCCAGACATGAGTGGAAACGTGAAGATTTCCGAAGGAAGTGAACAAACAATATCAAACAGGAGATGAATGATGCAAATCGGTTTACAAATTCCGTCGTTTAAGTATCCGGGGGGAACGGCCGTTATCCGTCCCAAACTCAAAGAGATCGTCACCACTGCTGAAGCAGCAGGCTTTTACAGCCTGTGGGTGATGGACCATTATTACCAAATTAAGGGATTATTCGGTGAAGCGTACACCGACCCGATGTTGGAAAGCTACACCACGCTCGGGTATCTGGCCGGACTCACGGAAAAGGCGTATCTTGGCGTCCTGGTCACGGGCGTCATCTATCGCCATCCCTCCGTGCTGCTGAAGATGGTTAACACCCTCGATATTCTCTCTGGCGGTCGCGCCTATTTGGGCATTGGCGCGGCCTGGTATGAGGACGAAGCAAAAGGCTTTGGCATTCCCTACCCGTCTACATCCGAACGCTTTGAGCAGCTAGAGGACAATCTGCGGCTGGCAAAGGCGCTTTGGGCCAGTGATGAGACATCCTTTGCGGGCACGCATTTTGCGGCGCCGGCAATCACCAACAACCCCCGCCCGCTTTCAACCCCGCATCCGCGCATCATGATTGGCGGCACCGGGCCGAAGAAGACGCTGCGCATGGTGGCGCAGTACGCTGACGCCTGCAACATTGGCGATTGGGTAGGCAAAGAAAATATGCAGAAAGCGCTGGATACCCTCAAGGCGCATTGCCAAACGCTGGGGCGCGATTATGCCAGTGTGGAAAAAACATCACTTGGCACGGTGCATCTTTCGGCGAAGGATACGGCCGCCAGCACCATCAACCGCATCCAGGAACTTGCCGCAATGGGCTTTACCCACGCCATCTTCAACATGCCAGACGTGTACAAGATCACGCCGCTGGAAATCTTTGCCAACGAGATTATTCCGGCGGTAGCGTAGGTCGGATTGGCAATCTGGCCTGTAAAGCACTGCAAGGGTTTGTTGAATGGAAATCTTACGCAATGGCACACAGCGCGTTCGGTGGTATTGGTTTTTGATGTTGTTGTTGGCGGCTTGCCAGCAAACGCCGCCATCTGATTCACCAACACCCGCTCTAACAGACCCCGCGCAATCTGTTTTCCAAGTCGAATCAACAGGAACGGCCGTTCCCACCCCAACGGCCGTTCCCACTAAAACCGCCGTGCCAACACCAATCCCTACCAAAATGGTTGCGTCAACAGCTGTTCCTACCGAAACCGCCACGCCAACACCAATCTCTACCCAAACGGTTACGCCAACGGCCATTCCCACCGAAGAAACCCATTTCCAACTGACCGCCACCCTGCCCGACCCTATTCAACGATTATGGCTCGCGCCAGACGGCCGTCCCTGGGCCGTTACCGCCAACGCCCTCTACGCCTATCGGGATGGTGAGTGGCAAGTGGAGCAGCAAGGAAGTGCCATCATTTTGGGACAAGATAGCGAAGGGCGAGCCTGGGTCATGCTGGACACGGCGTTAGCCGTTTATACGGCGGGGGAATGGCAGCGTTATGGCCCTGCCTGGGACGCGGCAGCGTTGACCAATCCCGAAGACGGCGTGACCGGCCTGGCTGTGGATCGGCAAGGGCGGGTGTGGGTGGCGCACGGCCGTAACGGGCTGCATCGCTTTGATCCGGCAGCCCAGCAGTGGCAAACCTTACGCGCCGCCGACCTCGGCTATCCGCCGCCGCCCGATGAAGATATCGAATTCGCCGCTTATGATCCCCATCTTTTCTTCACCGGTGCGGCATTGGGCAGTTTCGGCAATGTTTGGGTCAGCGCCTGCCCCCTGCTTGTGTGGGAAGATGGCCCCATTAGCCACGAGTTGCGGGACGGCAACGGCGTTCGTTGGTTTGATGGCGACAGCTGGGGCGGGCCAGACATCACGGCTAACCGCTGCGTTTGGGGAGTGTCGGCAGACGGGCTAGGGCGCGTCTGGATCGCCGGCCCCAAAAACGATTTATGGAGCGGAGAGGATGACTTCATCCGCTACGTGCCAGAGGGGGGGTGGGAACGGCCGTCCATCCCCCACGATGAAGCCCTTTACGGCGACCGTCCCCATTTTGTCAGCCGTGTTTGGCTGGATGGCGATGTTGCCTGGCTGTTTGTGGAATATCGCGGTGGTGCCTCTTTTCCGGCTCCGGCGGTGTATGTGGGGCAAGATGGCCGTTGGCAAACAGTCGCCGATGAATTAGGGGGCACGATTGCCTTTGGCGGCAATGGCGAAGCGTGGGTTTGGGTTACAGATATAGCAATGGTAGGCGATAAGACGCTCTTTGGCTTGCAACATTTCCAGAATGGAATGTGGACGGCCGTGCCCACCCCGCCTGATTTTTTTGATTTTGATATGTTGCTGCTGGTGGATGGGAACGGCCGTCTTTGGATCACCGGTTCGGATAACGCGTCTATTTGGCATTACGACCCATAATAGGGGGTGCTGACGGTATCAGGTACGGCCTGTTTGAGGCTGGCCGCGGGGCTGATGCAGTAGCGCCCGGCCCGCTGATGTGACAAGCGGCACAGGGAAATGTGACATTCAGTACTGGAAAATTGAGGGTGGCTGACGGAAGCTACAGGTGCGAATGCATGTGCATATTGGGGTGCGCTGGCAGGAGCCGCAAAGGAGCGAACGATGAGTGATCGTAAGAAAGTGACGTTAACTACGCTATTCCAGAAAATGGCCAACGGGGAGCCTATTACCTGGTTGACTGGCTATGATTACCCCACCGCCTATTTCCATGAGCAGGCCGGCATTGACATGATCCTGGTGGGCGACAGCCTGGGCATGACCATGTTGGGCTACGACAGCACCCTGCCGGTGACCATGGACGACATGGTCCGGCATACGGCGGCGGTGCGGCGCGGCGCGCCCAAGGCTTTTGTCATTGGCGATATGCCCTACATGAGCTACCAGCCCAGTGTTGAGACGGCTATCCGCAGTGCCGGCCGTTTTATGGCCGAGACGGGCTGCGATGCCATCAAGCTGGAGGGCGGGGCGGAGATGGCCGACCGCATTGCCGGGATTGTGGCCGCCGGCATCCCGGCCATGGGGCACCTGGGGTTGACGCCGCAGAGTGCCAGCGCGCTGGGTGGCTTCCGGCTGCAGGGCAAGAGTGCGCTGCAAGCCAAGAAGATTGTGGATGACGCCAAGGCGCTGGAAAAGGCTGGGGCGTTTTGCATCTTGTTGGAGTTGGTGCCCGACCGCCTGTGCCAGCTCATCACTGAGCGCGCCGAGCATTGTATTATCATGAGCCTGGGGTCTGGGCCGCATGCCCACGGCCAACTGCTTATCTACCATGACCTGTTTGGCCTGTATCCCAAGTTCACGCCGCGCATGGCTAAGGTGTATGGCAACGCCGGCGAGGTGATCCTGAATGGGGTGAAGGCGTATGTGGCTGAAGTGACGAGTGGGGCATTCCCCCGGCCGGAGAATTACTTTGGCATGAAGGATGAGGAGTACCAGGAGTTGTTGAATTTGCTGGAAGATTGAGTGATTGCCTGAAGGGGTTGGGCGGCTGCACCCGGCCGGGTATGGCCAGCCCCACCATGATTGCCGTTATTTTCCCCCGAACCACTGAGGATGAAATCGTGATGAACAAGGATTTACGAGAAAGATTGCTAATCCCCCCCGAACGGCTGGCCGCACTAAACGCCATGCTGCTGAACCCCGACATGCGCGTGATTGATGATTTTTTGGCGGTGGTGGCCAGGTATGGCACACCGGAAGAGATCAACGCCCGGGCCGCCGCCGCCCGGCAGTTGCCGGTTCTGCGCGAAAAAGTGGCCCAGGTGCGCCCCGAATTTCTGGACGACCTGGACTGGCTGGCGGAGCAGCGGGACAACGGTGTTTTTATCTCCGTGGCCGATTACCGGCGCAAGGTGCTGGGGCCGCAGGCCGACAGCATGACCTTTAAGGACGACTGCGCGGTGACGCTGGAAGTGAGCGCGGCGCAATATTTCCCCTGGCTGGTGCCGGCGGTCAAGCGGGCCATCGCCCAACAGACGCTGGTTCCCGGCCGGTTCATCCGCGTGCGCAAGATGAAGGAGCAGGAGCAGGACGGCGACCTGCCGGCCTTCATCGCCGCCATGGAGATCATTGGCGCCAGCTACGTGGAGACCCTGGACACCAAGGGCACCGACGGCTCCAACGTGCACCTGGGCGGCCCGGCCACCATTACCGGCTACTTCGGCGGCGTTGGCCAGCCCAACGGGCACGCCCTCAAGTGGCTGGACGAATTCCTTTACTATTACACCACCTACGGCGTGCGCCAGGTCTTGAATATCAACCCCGGCACGGTGCTGTTGGGCTACCTGCTGCACCGCCTGGGGGTGGATATCGAGTTCAAAATCTCGGTCTTCATGGGCAACGACAACCCGTATGCGGCGTTATGGACGCTGCTGGGGGCCAAGCTCTTCGCCCGTGACGATGGCACGTCACCGCTCATTGGCTTCAATTGGAGCAATTCGGTGAACAATGAGAGCATGGAGATCACCTCGCAGTTCCGCCACGAGCTGGGCTTTGAGGAGATGGTGCGCTTTGAGCACCATATCACCGAAACCTGGAAGAGCATTGTGCGCCAGCCGTACAACCGGCGGGACGAGCTGGTGGCTTTGGCTGATCATGTGCCCAACATTTCGGCCAAGCATGAAGGTGGTGACCCGGAGGTTGAACTGACGCGCGAGCATCCCTCGGATATCCTGGATTACTTCCGGGATAAGGAGGAGATCGTTGCCGCGGGTGATTGGGAGCATATGCGCCTGAACTTCTTTGATAAGCTGGACGCGACCAACCGCACCGCCTGGGCGCTGACGGAGAATGGGCTGTCGTTTGTGGCGGCGCAGCATTTGCACGCCGTGGCCCCGGAAGCCACGCCGGAAGCGCCAGACCTGGCACTGGCGCTCTAAGGGTCCGTCCGTAGTAACCGCTTTAGCGGTCTACACGGCTAAAGCCTTTACTACAAACTTAATTGCGAGCGAATCCTAAG
>JACKBU010000005.1 GCA_020634395.1 Ardenticatenaceae bacterium
CATGCCTTTCGCATTCTGCATATGAAACACGATCTCAGTGCGCAGCTAAATGTGATCACCGAATGGGAGGACATGACCGACCTGCTGTTGTGTTTTTTGCAGGCCATTGTTCCCGTTACGGCCGTTTCCCTCCTGGCCTATCAACCCGAAACCGCCCAATTTGTGCTCATCGCCAGCCGCAAATCTGGCGCCGCCCCGGCAGCAGACGCTCTCCCACTCCCTCTCCCGGCCGGTTTGGATGCCCATCCCGCTGGGGGCACGCTTCACCCTGCGGGGCCCCGCCTTAGCGCCGGGCACATACCTGAAAACGCTTTGCCTCCGGTTTACTCTCTACCACTTACTCACGGTGAGGCACTTAACGCCCGACTGCTTATGTATTTGCCTCCAGGCGCCACGCTCTCGCCAGACCAGAGCGACATCTTAAACCACCTGGCGCCGGACATTGCCATTGCTTTTTTCTCCATTCAGGAGCACCAGGAAAAACTGAAAGTTATTGTGGACCGCGCCAAAGATGCCGAGCGGCACAGCATTTCCCGCGACCTGCACGACATGCTGGGGCAAAATTTGGCTTATTTACGCCTGAAGCTGGACCAGTTTGCCAGAAACATCGATCGGCAGACTATTGACCTGGACGAAGTGCGGGCAGAATTGGTCTATATGCAGGATATTGCCAACCGCTCGTACGAGTTAGTACGGAGCATGCTCTCCATCTTACATACCGCCGAGCCGCTGCCCCTCCTAGATCTGCTGCAGAATCATGCGCAGACAGTGGCGGGTCGTGCCGGTTTAAGCTTCGAGATCCGCCAAACCGATGATCCATACGTGCTGAAAGCGGCACAGCTGCGGCAAATATTGTTTATTTTTAGTGAAGCGTTGAGTAACGTCGAAAGGCACGCCGGCGCACAAAGTGTGCGGGTCGATCTTGTCTGGGGGCAGACGGATCTGACCATGAAGATTATGGATGACGGGCATGGCTTTGAACCCAATGCGGTCCAGACGCAGCAGCATTTCGGGCTGCGAATTATACAAGAGCGAACGGCCGTTTTAGGCGGACAGTTCGACCTACGTTCCACAGATCACGGCACCGAACTAAACTTTTGTTTCCCCCTCGCCGCGAACAATCCACACCACGCCATACCAGCATAGATTTCTTGTAGGTAGGTTCTGATGAGAGTCTTAATCGTTGACGACCATCCACTTTTTCGTCAAGGACTGGTTAGTTTGCTTCGTTCCGAAGCAGACTTCGAGGTTTGTGGAGAGGCCGCCACGTTTGCCGAAGCCGTGGCGCAGGCCTGTGCCTTAGCGCCAGACCTGGTATTGTTGGATTATAACTTGCCAGATGGTTCCGGCACGGAGGCAGCGAAAGCCATTTTGACCCATTCCCCCGACTGCAAAATCCTGTTTCTGACTGTACATGGCGATGACGAGGAGCTTTTTGCCGCCATGCGCAGTGGGGCGAAGGGGTTTCTCCTTAAAAACGAGCCGGTAGAAAATTTGCTAGAGGCCATACGTTTCGTATATGACGGCCACGTGGCCCTTTCTACAGATATGACCGAGCGCATCGTGCGGGAATTTTCGCAAACCAGCGCGTCCGGCGGCGGGGCCATCCTTTCTTTTCCCGATCTTACCGATCGTGAAGTAGAGGTGCTGCGTGAACTGGCCCTTGGCGCTTCCAATCAAGAAATCGCCGCCAACCTTTTCCTCTCTGAAAACACGGTCAAGCGCCATGTGCACAACATTCTGAGTAAGCTCGGCGTGCCCAACCGCCGCGAAGCAGCCAGATATGCGCGCGAATCCGGTTTTGTGTAGTCCCTGGTCATTTTGCGGAGCGTTTCTCGTCGCTTACACGGCCGTTTGGCCGTCCCCACCATCTTAAACAGCACCTGGTACTAATCCTTTTATGGCTCTTTTCAGCGCCCTGGATGATCCTTTTTCGATCCCAGAGGGAGCAGGGCGGTGTATTTACACTTTTTTCCTTCTTGCCTACACTGTGCTTAATAACGTAATTTAAGCCCAGTGACGGTAGGACTCCATCTCAAGAACCCCTAACAATGGCTTCGCGCTGCAGTTGAAAATTTGAGTGTCGGCTGGTGATCCGGCTTCCTCAGGCATGCATTCTGCCGGGAGTGAAGCGCGGCTTGCTGAAGTATTCGTTTCCCTGTCTGCATACCAAGAGAACAACTTTATCGGCCTGGTTTTGGAACACGGGTTTCTTCCGACAATGTGAAGAGCCTGATGTCTTATTGTTGCCGCTTGCCATATGGGTGAACGGCCGTTACCGGATGCGCTGTGCCAGATCTTTTTGTGGTGGAGGTGTTGATGAAAATCTTTCCGAGCAGTCTCGCAATTTTGCGCCTTAAGCTAAACATAGTTTGCAGGAGTCAAATTTGATGAAAAGAAAAATCCCTCTCATCCTTTTTGTTGGCTTAACCCTTTTGATAGCCGGCTTATCAACGACAACCAGTTCCTCTGTGCAGCCTGCAGCCGCTCAGGCCAACACCTTCCTGACGCTTAATGTGCTAAGCGCTCGAACTGAGCCGCGGGCATTTGGCGGCGCCGGTGTGAGCCAGGGTGATGCTGTGAGCCAATTCAAATACATCATCAACATGGATAACACGGGCACGACGAGCCAGCGCTCCCCGTCAGACGGCTGTTCACCCAACTCGCCTGGCTACCCGGATTCGTGCCACTGGCCTTCGGTCGCCGGCGCGGCCAGCCCGAGTCCCGTTTATACGCACGGCGACCAGGATGATTTTAACGGAACCAACGGGACAGGGCTTAATCTTCCCAACGGCCGTTACCTCATTTCGGTGCTGGCTGATGGCTACAAACTCGATGGCGTCCACTTCACCATCCCCCTCACGGGCGCCGGCCCCGTCACCGTCGAACTGCAGCCTACGCCGCTGCCCGATTCGACCATCCGCGCCAAAGTCTTCGCCGACATCGCCCCCACCAACGGCACGCCCGATCCCGGCGATCCTGGCCTGGCCAACTTTGTGGGCCATATCAACGATTACCTGGGCGAAGTGACCACCGACGTTTACGGCAATCCCTTGTGTACCGTTTACCAGGGTGAAGATCCCGTCACCCACGTTATCCCCCTGGGAAGCCTGGATGCCGACATGCTGCCCATTATCGCCACCATCGGCGGCAACTGCGTCAGCGATGCCAATGGTGACCTGGTGATCCCCCACCTGGGCACGAACCGCTACACCCTCTCGGCCACGCCGCCCGATGGGCAGACCTGGATCCAGACCACTACCCTGGAAGGCAACCACGATTGGGACACCTGGGTGATGGAAGGTTCCACCGGATTCGATACGGAGTTTGTCCTGGCCGGCGAACCGTTCCCGCAGCCCATTTTTGGTTTTGCGCCGCCTACCAATGCCCTGGCCGCAGGCGGCAGCGGGCACATCACCGGTGTTGTCGTGGGGATAAAAAGTTATACACCGCCCAAAGGGGGTGCTTTTGATTTCTGGGGCGGCAACACCGGCACGAAGATCGACCATCCCATCGAAAATCCCTGGCTTTCGCTGGCGGATTTGGAGGCTGGAGATACGGCCGTTTGGGTCGGCCAGGGCGACGCCAACGGCCACTTCGATATCCCCAACGTGCCCGATGGCAACTACACCCTAAGCTGGTGGGACGAACCCCAGAACTATAACCTCAACATGATCAACGTCACCATCAGCAATGGTGAGGCTATCGACATGGGCAACCTCCCGCTCAACGGCTGGTGGACCCGCTATGAAGGCTACGTCTTTAACGACCTGAACCGCAACGGCGTCAAAGATCCTGGCGAGCAAGGAGTACCAAACTATACCCTCACCATGCGCCGGCGCGAAAATTCCCTGATGGATCGCGGCCAGACCACGGTGACGACAGATCTCAGCGGTTATTACCTTTTTGAAAGCGCCTATCCCCTGGGCGAGTGGATCATCATGGAAGCCTACAACGACCTGTATTACACCACGGGCGTTACCTACCAGGCTGATAATCAGCCGGCACCCACGACGGTATTGGGCGCTGGCGTTGACGTTAGCGTGCTTAACATAATCGGCCTGAGCGGCCGTATGGATTGGGGCGTGCACGCCTACGATCCCACAGGCGCCAACGGCATCGATCCGCGGAACGGCGGTATCGTGGGAACGGTCAGCTACGATACCACCCGCAATGAACTGGACCCGCAGTACGCCGCCACCGAAGATTGGCAGCCCGGCATTTCCGGACTGACGGTGGAACTGTACGCCCCGGTTTTGTGCGGTACGTCCGGCGCGGCATGTGATCCATTGGACTTTTACGAACTGGCGGCCGACGGCTCGTATGCCAAGGGCCATCTTCTGAATACGTACGTGACGGAAACCTGGGAGCGGCCAACCGGCTGTGTGGCCCGCGACGTAGACGGTAACCCGCTGGTCCACGGCGTGGACGAGCAGGTGCTGGTCCTTAACCAGGAAACAGACGGCGAATGTCTCGAAGGATTTTTGCAGAGCATTCAGTTTGGTCCCTATCCTACGGATCAGGGTACGCCGGATGCCAACTTTGGCGCGGCCGTCGATGGCAACTACGGTTTTGGGGATGGGTGCTTCAACGGCACGCTGGATGCCACCGATCCATCGGCCCCACTTTGTAATGGCGGCGATTTTTCACCGCTGACCCCTGGAGACTATCTCGTCCAGGTGGTGATTCCCGACGATGCCAGTGGCCAGCCGATGTACCAGGTCACCCGCGAGGAGGACATCAACATTGGCAACGGCAATCAGATCGTCCCGCAGGTGCCGCCGCCGGCCTGTGCCGGCCCGCTGCACACCGTAGACGTAGCCGATATGGGCACCGATGGCTATGGGCCGGTAGACCTGGGCAACGGCATTGTGGTGCCGGCCTCCACGCCCACGGAAAACGCCACGTTTGTGGATATTGGCGGGTCGCCCTTCGAGGGCCAGCAAAAGCCTTTGTGTGACACCAAGCTGGTCCATGTGAGTAACGGCCGTTCCATTGTCCCCATCTTTAACATCTTCACCGACGTCCCCGTACCCTCTCTGCTGCGCGGCCTTGCCGTAGATGACATCAATTTCTCCACCGATCCCCGCACCCTGATGTACGGCGAGAAAGCCGGCATTCCCTTCATCCCCATCGGCATCTACGACTTTTCCAATCGTCTGGTAGAGACCCTTGAGACCGATTTTAACGGGATTTACGAGGTGCTGTTACCTTCTACGAACCACATCAGTTGTCCCACACCTTCTGGCGTGTGCGCCAACATGTATCGCTTTGTCGCCAATGATCCGGGCATCCCCGGACGGCTAAATCCCAACTACAACCCGCGCTACCGTACCATCGCTACTGAGTTCGAGGCCTTCCCCGGTTTGATTATTCCCACCGATCTCGCCCCGACTCAGGTCGGCCTCACCATCGAAGCGCCCGGGACAGGCATCAGCCAGCAATTAACCTGCGCCCTCGACTCCGCCACCCCGCAGCTTTTCGCCGTGTCACAGCCCTATATCAACGGTTCCGGCTCCTTTACGATCAACGGTCTGGGATTTGGGGCCAGCAAGGGCAACGGGCAGGTAACTTTGGATGGATCTATCGTTCTGCCCACGGCCTCCTGGAGCGACCAACAGATCAATGTCACCGTTCCTAGCGGCACGCCGGCCGGAGCCCACCAGCTCAAGATCACGGCCGATAACGGGCAGGCGACCGTCAACGGCCTGACGTTCCACGTGCTGGGCACTGGCTACAATCCCCACGTCTACGAGGTAGGGCCGGGCCGCACGTATGCCGTTGTGCAGGATGCAATTGACGCCGCGGCCGCCAGCGGCGGCGACGATCTGGTCGTGGTTTATCCCGGCCAGCCTGATCTGGCGAATCCGCGCGGCAACCCGCGCGGCGCTTACTATGAAAACCTCATTGTCACCACACCCATTAAGCTGCAAGGGGTTGGTCCCGGCGGCTTCCAGGGAACCACGTTTGTACCTGGATCTATCCTCGATGGCGGCGCTTTTGGCGGCGACACGGACCTGGCCACGGCCTGGTACGCCAAAGTGGGCGGCCTGACCTGGGATGGCAATCAAAACGTCAACGACGGTGAGGTGATCTATATCCTGGCCCATGATGGCGCGTTCACGGCTAATTTCAAGGCCAGTATCGACGGGTTTGACATTCGTGGCGGTGACCAGCAAGGATTCCCCGGCAACATCAACGACCTGACCGGGGCGCCCACCGGCCTGCCGCCCGGCATTGTGACACAGGGCGGGGCGATTTTTGCCAATGCCTACGCCCGACACTTGCAGATTACCAATAACGTGGTGGAGAACAACGGCGGCGGTTACGGCACCATCCGTATCGGCACACCCGACTTGCCCGCGCCGGATACCAATCAGCACAATGAGAACGTCCACATTGCCAACAACCGTATCTTTGCCAACGCCGGCACGAATCTGGCCGGCGGCATCGGCATCTTCGCCGGCGCAGACAATTATGAAGTTGATCACAATGACATCTGCGGCAACTTCTCGGTGGAGTACGGCGGCGGTTTGAGCGTTTACGGCCGTAGTCCCTACGGCCAGATCCACCATAACCGTATCTACTTCAACATGTCCAACGATGAGGGCGGCGGCATCATGATCGCCGGTGAACTCCCGACCACAGCCGGGGCGCTGTCGCCCGGTTCCGGTCCGGTGGACATCTATAACAACCAGATACAGGCAAACCTGGCCAACGACGATGGCGGCGGCTTACGCTTCTTGATGGCCGGTGGTCCCGGCGGGGTAGACGTCATGAACGTCTACAACAACATGATCGTCAATAACGTCTCGACCCATGAGGGCGGCGGTATTGGATTGAACGACACGCCCAACATCTACATCTATAACAATACGATTATGAAGAACCTGACTACGGCCACGGCCGTTACCAGCAATGGACAGCCGTTCCCGGCCGGTATTTCCACGTCCGCCAACAGCAGCCAACTGCAGGTCACACTGCCCAGCACTGCCCCAGCTTTCAGCAATCCGGTGCTTTTCAATGACATCTTCTGGGATAACCGGGCCGGCACACGCGCCGGCACGACGGTGCTCGGCATTGGCCTGGCAGGCGACGCCGGCGCGATTAACTATTGGGATGTGGGCGTTGCCGACGGCACAGGCGCCTTATCCCCCACCAATTCGGTCATCCAGCAGAACACCGGCGACCATGTCTTCATCAACAGCGCCGATAACAGTTCCGCAGATCCGCTGGTCTTTCAGACGTATGACGTGTCTGTTTCCTTCGCAACCTGGCGGCAAAATCCGGCGTTTGTCGATGCGACCCTGGTCACGCTAGAAGCGCCGCCGAACCTGTTGGGCGACTATCACCTGCGAGCGGGGTCGCCGGCAATTGACTTTGGCACGGCCGTTGGCGCACCAGCCTTTGACTATGATGACCAGGTGCGGCCGGAAGGCGCCGGCTACGACAGCGGCGCGGACGAGTATTGGGCTACCACACCACCGCCGCCAAGTATACCGACTCTCTACTTCTCCACACGCGGCAATGTCAACCCGCCCGGCGTCACCGGCACCGCCGATAATGCCGACATCTACACCTGGGACGGCGCCAACTTTAGCCGCAATGTGGATGTCACCACGCTGGGTCTGCCAAACGGGGCCAACGTGGATGGCCTGATGATGGTGGATGCCACGCATTTCTATCTCTCCTTCTCTGGCGTGAATACGGCCGTTCCCGGTATAGGCAGCGTGGAAGACGAAGATATCGTGGAGTACGACAACGGCGCCTGGTCCCTGTACTTCGACGGCACGGCTCTGGGCCTGACCGCCAACGCCCAGGATCTGGATGCCATCAACATCACCAATGGCACGTTGTACTTCTCCACAACCGGCAGCGGCAGCATTCCGGGCGTGGCCGGTCCGTACGACGATGCCGACATCTACTCGTGGAATGGCAGCAGCTTCAGCCGGGTGTTCGATGCCAGCGTGGCCGGCCTGCCAAACAATGCCGACGTCGACGGGCTAATCTGGGTAGACGGGACCAACTTCTACCTGTCGTTTGCCGCAGACACAACGGCCGTGCCCGGCCTGGCTGCTCCGGCAAACGATGAAGACGTTGTCCAGTTTGGCGGTGGGGTCTGGTCTGTCTATTTCGACGGAACGGCCGTAGGCCTCACAGACGCGGGCCAGGACCTGGATGCTTTCTCCTTCATAAGCGATGCGGCACCGCCGCCGCCGCCACCCCCACCGCCGCCGCCACCGCCGGTTTCCAGCCTCTACTTCTCCACCGCCGGCAACGGATCGATACCAGGAGTACCGGCCATCTCCCCACCTGCTACCGGCTATGACAACGCCGACATCTACTCCTGGGATGGAAGCGGCTTCAGCCGGGCGTTCGACGCCAACAGCGGCGGCGGTACGCCTCTGCCCAACGGCGCCAACATCGATGGGCTGGTGATGGTAGACGCGACCCACTTCTATCTCTCATTCAGCGGCGACACCAACGTGCCCGGCTTTGGAACGGTGCAAGACGAAGACGTCGTTTATTACGATGCTGGAACCTGGTCAACGTACTTCGACGGGACGGCCCACGGCCTGACCAGTGCAGCTGCGGACCTGGATGCTATCTACATCGCCGGCGGCACTCTGTACTTCTCCACGGTCGGTAATGTCAATCCGCCCGGTGTGAGCGGTACGCCCGATGATGCCGACATCTACGCCTGGAACGGAACCAGCTTCAGCCGGGTGTTCGATGCCAGCGTTGCCGGACTGCCGGGCAATGCCAATGTAGACGGCCTGGCCTGGACCGATGCCAATAACTTCTATCTATCGTTCAGCGCCGCCACGACCACAGTGCCCGGCCTGGGTGGCACGGAAGATGAGGACGTGGTGCAGTTCAGCAGCGGCGTCTGGTCGACGTTTTTCGATGGCACGGCTCAGAGCTTGAACTTCTCGAACGCTCAGGATCTGGATGCCTTCTCGTTTATCGTTACCGGCATTACGCCGCTCGGCGGGAACTAACCCCTCACCAGGACATCGACGGCCTGGGAACTGCGCAAGGAGTGGTTCCCAGGCCGCCATGTCAAGGAGAAATTAAATGGCTAAAAATCTCACTTCCAATACGATAACCCGTCGGGATTTCCTTAAAATTGCCGGAAGCGCGGCGTTCCTGACGGCCGGGGCGAGCATTGTGCCCCACTACCTGCGCCGGGCGGTGCTGCCGGAAGAAGTGGTTGAAGCGCAAGGCGCGCCCTATGACCTGTATTATGCCGGCACCGACGGCTGGATTTCCCTCCCGCCCACACCGGCCATCCCGCCATTCCATCCGGATAACCTGGCTCCCCCAGGGCTGACCACGTACATATTCGGGTTTCGCAACGTTTCGGGCATGGATGACATCCGGAAGAACAACCAAAAGAACAAGGCCCAACACAATGCTCCCGTTTTCTGGGTGAATCAATACAATCCCAGCAGTCCGGTTGATTTTCGGATGCAGCTTACCAACCTGGGTCTGGCCCTTAGACCGGACTTGTTTGACGCGCATACCATTCACTGGCATGGGTTCCGCAATGTCATTCCCTTCTTTGACGGGGAGCCGACAACCTCTGTTTCGGTGCCTACCGGCCGCGACTTTACATACATTTACCGGCCGCGCGAGGAAGGGACATACATGTTCCACTGCCACGTGGAGGATGTGGAGCACGTCCACATGGGCATGACGAGCCTGGTGTTTGTACGCCCGATTCAGGATGGCATGACTTCTTACTATCCCAGCGGCAAGTATGCCTACAACGATGGCGACGGCTCGACGGGCTATGACCGGGAGTTTGTGATGTTCCTCAGCGAGGTGTGGGCGGAGGCGCATTGGGCGGATGCCCACATCCAGCTGCCGGAGTGGAGCGATTACCGGGCGGACTTTGCGTTGTTAAACGGCCGTGTCTATCCCGATACCCTGGCCCCCAACTCCCCCATCAATGCCGCCCAGTCTGTGCACGCCCTGGCCGTGGAAACAGACGCCAACGGCGACCTGATGACTAATCCCGGCTACGAACATTTGCAGTACCAGCCCCACTCCTCGCTGGTGACCTGCCAGCCCGGCGAGCGCGTTCTCCTGCGCTTTGCCAACCTGGGCTTCAAGGAATCGGCTATGACCCTGACCGGCATCAAAATGCGCGTGGTGGGCCGCGATGCCACCTTGCTGCGCGGCCGATATGGCACGCCTACCAGCTACGAGACCAATGTCATTTCCTGCAGCGCGGGAGAAAGTTATGACGTTATTTTTGAAGCCCCGCCTTACGACGGTTCCAGCGGTTTAGGCTACGACCGGTATCTGCTGTACAACCGGGCGTATGCCCGGTCCAACAATCTGGCATCCGGCGGTTTTGGCGGACAAACCACCGAAGTGCGCGTATATCCTCCTGGCTCGCTGGCGTCGCAGGCGTATCCCAATGATTGGGGCCTCTAGACCAATCCGTTCACTCAGAAAAAGGAGCAAGAAAATGCGAAAATTTAGTATTAAGTGGCTGGGATGGGGATTGGTTTTGGTGGTCGGGGTGGCGTTATGGGCCGCGACCCGCGGCGCCAAACCGCAGGCCGTGGAAGCCCAAACAACGGCCGTGCCACGCACGGGCATTGTCTGTACCTCCGACGCCAGCCCCAATCCAACCTTTACCCTGACCACGCAAACAGGCTACATCATCCTGCCCGATGGCAATACGGTGTTTATGTGGGGTTATTCCGCCGGGGACTCGCCTTTCCAACATCCCGGCCCAGTGTTATGCGTCAATGAAGGCGACACGGTGACTATTGTTTTGCAAAACACGCTGCCAGAGGACGTTTCCGTAATGTTCCCAGGGCAGGAAGAAGTGCTTGCGAACGGCGCTCCGGCTCAGCCCCAATTCGACAGCGGGGGCAACCTGACTTCGCTGACCAACGTGGCGGCGGCCAACGGCGGCAGCGTAACCTACAGCTTTGTAGCCTCGAATCCTGGCACCTACATCTATGAAAGTGGCACCAATGCGCGGAAGCAGGTGAGCATGGGCTTGTTCGGGGCGTTGATTGTACGGCCGTCCATGGGTTCCGGCTTCGTCTACGACCGGTCAGACAGCCAGTTCACCCCAGCAGAAGAATTCCTGGTCTTACTGTCCGAAATTGACCCGTACCAGCATCAGGCGGTAGAAAGCGGCCTGCCTTTCAACATCAATAATTACAAACCCCGCTACTGGCTGATTAACGGCCGTGGTTTCCCCGACAGCATCGCTGACAATTACGCTTCCTGGCTGCCTGCTCAGCCTTACGGCGCGCTGGCCCTCATCCACGAATTCAACGACACGCTGCCCCCCAGCGATCCCAACTACCACCCACTTCCGGGCATGATCCGCTATGTAAATGTGGGTACAGAAGATTATCCCTTCCACCCGCACGGCAATAACGGCCTGGTAATTGGGCGAGACGGCCGTCCCCTGGCTGGCCCTGCCGGAGAAGACCTGTCGTTCGAGAAGTTCGATATCAACATCGGCCCCGGCCAAACCTGGGACATCCTCTTTAGATGGTACGACGCTGAGCATTACGATGCCGACACCAACCCCGTGCCTGTGACGGTTCCCAGCCTGGCCAACATGGTGTTGGGTCAGTTCTTTAGCGGCAGCCCATACCTGGGCACCAAGGTGACGTTACCTCCCGGCTCCCAAACGCTTAACCAGTGCGGCGAGTACTACATCATCTCGCACAACCATGCCCTGTACCAGATCACTTCCTGGGGCGTCACCATGACGGGGCCTATCACATATTTGCGTATCGATCCGGCCATGCCAAACCAGTGTCCCTAAGGGCTAAGGAGAATAACATGACGAGTAAACACTTATTTTCGAGTCCGCCCAAACTGGGCACGTGGCTGGCAATCCTGGTGGCCCTGCTGATCGCTGCCGGCGGCAGCGTTGGCGCGGTAGCCGCGGCCCCCGCTCAGCAGACGGCTTCCATCGATCTTTGCGCCACCACGGGTACCGTCACTATGCCCAACAACGCCTCAATTACCATTTGGGGTTATGCGCCCGGCGATTGCAGCGACAGCCCAACGGCCACCCTGCCCGGTCCTACCCTGGAAGTGAACGAAGGCGATGTTGTCACGGTGAACCTGTATAACAACCTGCCGGAGAACAGCGCCTTACTGCTCCAGGGCCAGGCCATGATTCCTGACCTGGAAGGTGCCCCGGGTGGTGGCTCGCAAACCTATACTTTCACCGCCAGCGCGCCGGGCACGTATCTTTACGAGGCCGGCCCCACACCCAACGGGCAGCACCAGGCGGCGATGGGCATGTATGGCGCTTTGGTTGTCCGCTCGGCCACGGCCGGGCAGGCTTATAACGATCCCGACACCGCCTACGACGTTGAAGCCGTACTGGTCCTCAGCGAAATCGATCCCAACCTAAACAACAGCAGCACACCGGCAGCCTTCGACATGCGTAACTATAAACCGCGATATTTCCTGATTAATGGAGCCGCTTATCCCGATACGGCGGCTGTTCCGGCGCTCGCCGGAGACCGCGTGCTGCTGCGCTACGTCAATGCCGGCGTGGACTTTCATTCGATGGCACTGCTGGGACTGCATCAGACAGTGATTGCCAATGACGGCAGCCTGTTAGATTTCTCGCACGCCATGGTGGCCGAGACATTCGGTCCGGGCCAGACGGTGGACACCATTGCCACCATCCCGGTCACGGCCGTTGCCGGCAGCCAGTTCGCCCTTTACGATGGTGACCTGATGCAGCACAACAGCAACGCGGCCGGCGCGGGCGGCATGCTCACCTTCCTGACGGTGGGCACAACCCCACCGCCGGGAGCCGACGAAACCGGGCCTACTGTCAGCAGTGTCTTGCTGGTTCCCAATCCGACAGATGGCACAACGGCCGTCTCCCTTAGCGCCACCGTCAGCGACGCCAGCACCGGTAATTCAAACGTTAGCGCCGCCGAATACTTCATCGACGCCATTGGCGCGGATGGCAGCGGCACGGCGATGAGCGGCGCGTTCGGTTCACCGACGACGGCCGTGAACGCCACCCTCAGCACAGCGCTTCTGGCGACGCTCTCCAGCGACAGCCACACCATCTTCGTGCACGGCCAGGACAGCGCCGGTAACTGGGGCGCGACCAACTTCGCCATTCTGAATCTGGATGCCGGCGGGCCGACGACCAGCGGCGTTACGCTGACGCCCGACCATACCAACGGCACGGTGGGCGTGGCTGTGCATGCCACCGGCGATGACAGCGGCAGCGGCGGCGCCGATATCGCCGCGGCGGAATACAGGATTGATGGCGGAACGGCCGTGTCCATGAACGTCGGTACGGCCGCGCCAATTACCAGCCTGGACCAGACCATACCGGCGGCCGTCGTCAACAGCCTGACCGAAGGGGTGCACAGTGTCTCCGTGCGCAGCCAGGATGCGTTTGGCAATTGGGGCGCCGCGGCCAGCGCCGATCTCGTTATTGACAAGACGGGTCCGGCGACCAGCGGCGTTAGCGCCGCGCCCAATCCCAACAATGGGCAGCAGCCGATCAATTCTGGCACTCCTGCCGTGCGCGTCACAGCGACCCTAAACGACACGGCATCCAACATCGTCGCCGCGGAAGGTTTTATTGATACGGAGGGGACGAATGGCACGGGCTTCGTTTTCGCTGCCGCCGATGGGCAGCTCGACAGTCTATCTGAAGTGACCCTCTCCGACATCCCGCTGGCAACCATCAACCTGCTCCCGGCTGGCAACCACACCATCTACGTGCATGGCAAAGACGCAGCCGGCAACTGGGGCCCCACCAGCAGCACCATTCTGCTGGTCGACAAGACGGCGCCGACGGTTAGCGGCACAGCCGCTGTGCCCAATCCCACGGCCGGCTCCGCGAGCGTCACGCTGACTGCCACGGCAAACGATGCCTCGACGGCCGTTACCGCCGCCGAATGGTTTACCGGCGCCGATCCGGGTGTGGGAAACGGCACGGCCATGACGGTGAGTGGGACCGGTCCGTGGAGCCTGGCCGCCACCCTCAACGTCAGCAGTTGGCCCATTGGCAGTTATACGCTGAACGTACGGGCACGGGATGCGGCCGGGAACTGGAGTGCGCTCAGCAGCACGGTCCTCGTCGTCAGCGTGCCGCCGGTGAGCTTCTCCACGCTGGGCAACACCAACCCGCCCGGCGTCGGCGGCGCGGCCGATGATGCCGACCTCTACCAGTGGAACGGAACCTACAGCCGCCTGTTCGATGCCACAGCGGCGGGACTGCCGGGCAGCGCCAACGTCGACGCTTACCATCGCGTCGACGCCACACACTTCTACCTGTCGTTCAGTAGTACCACAACCTTTGTGCCCGGCCTGGGTAACGTGCAGGACGAAGACGTGGTGTACTACAACAACGGCGTCTGGTCGGTGTACTTCGATGGCACGGCCCATGGTCTGACCAGCAGCAATGAAGACATTGACGCCATCAGCATTGTGGGCAGTGTGTTGTACTTCTCGACGGTAGGCAATACCAACCCGCCCGGCGTCGGGGGCTTTCCGGATGATGCCGATATCTACAGTTGGAACGGCAGCAGTTATGCCCGCGTCTGGGATGCTTCGACCCATGGCTTATCCGGCTTCACCGACGTGGATGGCGTGAAGGTGATTGATGCCACGCACTTGTATCTCTCGTTCAACGGCACGGTGACGAATGTGCCCGGGCTGGGTTTTGAGCAGGATGAGGACGTGGTGTACTACAACAACGGCGTCTGGTCGGTGTACTTTAACGGCACAGCGTATGGGCTGGGAACAAGCGGTAATCTGGACATTGATGGCTTTGATATTCCCTAAAGTTTGAATGGGCGGGGCGGGTTCTGTGCCCGCCCCGCCTGACAGGTAAACGTGGAGAGTTGTCATGGTAGATGAAAAGGTGATCGCTCCAGAGGGGACGGCCGTTCGTCCGCGAAAGTCCATCCTTCTCCTGGTGCTGCTGGCCGGGTTGGTGATGGCGGCCGGCGGTGTCTTGTATCGGCAGGGTTGGCGGCCGGGTGGTGGGCCTTTCAGCCGCCAGACCATCTCGGCGCAAACGTTGTCCGACGAGTATGGCCTACGTGTGAATCTGGTTGCTGTAACGGCCGTGGGCGGATTGGTCGATTTGCGCCTGAAGGTACTGGACGCCGAAAAGGCCAAACGTCTGCTCCAGGATGCCGGTGATGCGCCCATTCTTTATGTGGGAGAAAAAGGCACTGTCCTGACTGCGCCACAGGATAACATATTTGATCTGCTCAATGGCCTGGAGGACGGCGGCAACATTTTCCTGGTGTATCCCAACACCGGAAATGCAGCCAGGGCTGATATGCCCGTAACTGTCCAGTTTGGTGACATACGCCTGGAGCCTATCACGCTCAAGTAGCGGCTCTGTGCAGGCGAGGATTACTGAAATCATGCGTAAGTTAACGATATTAGCGGCTATCCTGGTGCTAAGTGTGGTTCTGTTTGGCCGCGCTGCCGCCGCAGGTGGCTTTATTTCCCCGGATCTATCGGCAGGCGGGGCTTCTGCCTTGCCAGATGCCAGCCTCAAGATTGCCCCCCAGGTGCGGACCCAGCTGGCGGCGCTCGATGCCGACCAGACGACCACCGTCATCGTTACCCTGGCCGGGCAAGAGAATCTGAGCCGCCTGGCCATTGGGGGGCGAAACGCGCGGCAAAGGGCCATAATCAGGGCGCTGCGAGCCAGAGCGCTTGCCGGCCAGCGCCGCATCATTGCCTTCCTGACGACACGCAGCGCCCAGGGGCGGGTAGACGATTTTTACTCGTTTTGGGTGTTTAACGGGCTGTCTGTGACGGCCACGGCCGACGTCATTAGCGAACTGGCCGCCCGCAGCGACGTGCAGTCAATTACCGGGGACGAACTGCCCATCGTGCCGGTGTCTAATCCAGCTCTCAATCCGGCCGGAGATAACCTGGTGGTGACCCATGCCCCGGCTTTGTGGGATTTGGGATATGCAGGCCAGGGGGTGGTGGTGGCCAGTATGGATTCGGGTGTGGATGTTTCGCACCCGGACCTGGCGGCAAAATGGCGCGGCGGCAGCAACAGCTGGTTCGATCCGTATAACCAGCATCCCAGCACGCCGACGGATCTGTCCGGGCATGGCACGTGGACGATGGGGGTGATGGTGGGAGGCGACAGCGGTGGCACCGTGATTGGCATGGCGCCGCAAGCGCAGTGGATCGCCGTTAAAATATTCGATGATGCTGGTTCGGCTACGGCTACGGCCGTTCATGAGGGCTTCCAGTGGTTGTTGGATCCCGACGGGGATCCCAATACGGCTGATGCGCCGCACGTCGTTAACAATTCCTGGGCTTACGGTTTCCCGGGCTGTGATCTGGAGTTTCAGCTCGATCTGCAGGCACTGTTGGCCGCAGGGATTGTGCCGGTTTTTGCCGCCGGTAATTTTGGACCTGGGACGGCCAGCGTCAGCCCGGCGAATTATCCCGAAGCGCTGGCGGTAGGAGCGGTGAATAACAGCGATCAGATTTATGCTTACAGCAGCCGCGGACCTTCGGCGTGCGGGGAAGCATCAACGGTTTACCCGGAAATCGCGGCGCCGGGGGTGAATATCTGGACATCGGACCTGTTTGGTTTGTATTACCAGGCGACGGGTACTTCGCTGGCGGCGCCGCACGTGAGTGGAGCGCTGGCCTTGTTGTTGAGCGCCTTTCCCGACTTGACGGCCGAACAGCAGCGGGCGGCGTTGTTGGATACGGCCGTTGACCTGGGCGTGCCGGGTCCGGACAATGTTTTTGGCTACGGCCGTGTGGATGTGTTGGCGGCTTACCAGTTGCTGGGCAGCGGCGGCCAGAATCCTACCCCGACCCCGACGGCGACGGCGACGCCAACGATGACGCCTACGCCCACACCTACAGCAACAGCAACAGCAACGGCTATGCCCGACGATCTGATCTTTAGCGATGGTTTCGAGGCCGGTGACTTTTCCTCGTGGACGGCCGTTTACGACCGAGAACACGATCTTGCGGTCTCACCTGCAGCAGCGCTGGTGGGCGGCAAAGGGCTGACTGCCCTGATCGATAACAGGGCGGCCATGTACCTGCGCGACAACACTCCATACCAGGAGTCGCGTTATCGGGTGCGCTTTTACTTCGATCCGAACAGCATCGCCATGAACGCCGGCAATACCCACCGCATCTTTGCCGGCCGCAGCAGCAGTGCGGAAGTGGTCCGTATTGACTTCCGCTACGCGAGCGGCGCCTATCAACTACGGGCCAGCGCCCGCACCGACGCCGGCAGCTACGTCAACACGTCCTGGTATACCATCAGCGATGCCCCACATGCAGTGGAGTTCGACTGGCAGGCTGCCAGCGCCGGGGCCAACAACGGGTATCTGGCCTTGTGGATTGATACGGTCTTGCGGCAAACGAAAAGTAGTATCGATAACGATACCATGCGAATTGAGGAAGCCCGCCTGGGACCGTTGAGCGGGTTGGATTCGCCGACCAGGGGCACAGAGTTGTTTGACGACTTTGTATCGCGCCGGCTGAACTTTATTGGTCCTTAAAGCGGTCTGGCCTGATTCAGGCAAGGTATGTGGGCATGAACGGAATCTTTATACAAAAAAAACTGAGCCAACCGGGTCGTTTGACGCGCGTCATTTTGTTGGCGGCCGGTGGGCTGTTTATTGCTGTCTGGTTTCTCGTTTCGGCTTACCAGACTGGCATATCGGCCAGGTTTCCAGACCGGGCCAGCGTGGAAACGGCAATCGAGGATCAGTATGGCATCCACATTTCTATGATTGCCGTAACGGCCGGTGGAGGGGTAATCGACTTCCGATTTCAGGTGACGGATGCGGACAAGGCTACGGATTATATGCACGGCGCTTATGAGGATTTGCCGGTCTTGATTGTGGAAGATACGGGGACGTGGATTACCCCACGGCCGCATACGCACCATGTGAACTATGAATACGGCCGTACGTACTATCATATTTATCGTAATCCTGGTGGTGCGGTTAAACCAGGGGCTTTTGTGACGGTGGTTTTAGGGGATTTGCGCCTGCAACACGTAGTGGTTCGCTAGAAAGGGGTTGTCTTCTGCGCATAGTAGGTCGTACAATTTACGGCAGGGAGAGGGAAATGCCTACCAAAACGAAATCATCACCTATCAAATCTTCAAAAAGACGACAACCTACACTGTATTCGATTCTGGCATTGCTGGGGCGCTCTATAACTGAAATGGACGGCCGTTCCGAAAAATCTAACCGGATCCTTATTGTCAGCGAGCAGGGGATTATGGGGTCCGGTTTAGAAAAACTGTTGGTAGATGAACAAACGTTTGAAGTTGTACGGCTCGTGCTGCACAGCGAAGAAGATCTCTTGCAGCAAATCTGGCAGCTTTTACCGGACATTATTATCTTGGCCCTGGAGCCTACTGAGATTTGCCCTGCACGGCTGCTGGAACAGCTGCAAGATTACGGCCGTGTACGTATTGTCCTGGTAGACTTGTTGAGTAACGAGATCGATGTTTACGATAGGGAGCCGGTTACGCTGAATGACTACGGGACTTTAATCAACCATCTGCGATACAAATAGGGCTTCACGGCAGAAATCATGCAAGCAGTGGTGCGCGTAAAGGGCGCCGCGGTTGACTGTGGGTTACCTGGGGAATGCTAAGGGGAGGAGGGGAGAAACGGCCGTTTCTCCCCCTAGCATTCCCTTTCGATCATGTATAAAACCATCTCTAATATAAAACGCTTGTCCTCAGAGTCCGGCAAATGACCATAAGCGTTATGAAACTCATACAAGGCAGCGCCTGCAAACTGTCTGGCGCATTTACGGCCAAAGGCAATGCTGCCATAGTGGATCATCTTCTCATAAATCCATTCAACCTGGTCTTCCGTTCTTTCAGGTCGGCTTAGAGCCAGTATAGCCTTCAGTTCGGCTTTTTCCTGCGAACTACAGTGGTTTAGCAAATGGATCAGCATCAACGTCCGTTTGCCTTCCCAAAGATCCCCGCCGATCTCCTTGCCATACTGGCCATAATTCCCCACCAGATTAAGCAAGTCGTCCTGAATTTGAAAGGCGATCCCCAAAAACCAACCGAACCGATAAAAACGATCAGGGTTGATGCCTCCACCCGTGGCGATCAGGCCGCCTGCCCGGCAGGGGTAAATGCATGTGTACCAGGCAGTTTTCTTGAGCGCCAGTCGCAAGTAGTCGCGGTCGGATAAATCACACACATTATCACGAATCCAACCCAGTTCTAAGGCCTGCCCTTCCAATGTCTGGCGCAGCATTTCTGAGCTTTCACTAAAAAGCTGCCAGGCAAGCTTGCTCCCTAACAGCGCCTGATTCTTCATCAGCACCTGCAAGCTGAAAAGATTCAGCGCGTTGCCAATATTGATCGCTACTCCAATGCCATGCTTTGTGTGTAACGTCTCATTTCCCCGCCGAAACATGCTTTCATCCTGGACGTCATCGTGAACGAGAAACCCGTTGTGAAAGAGTTCTATGGCGACCGCAGAATTAATGGCATTCTGAATACGTCCTCCATAGGCCAAACAGGTCGCCAGGCACAAAGCGGCGCGTAAACCTTTGCCACTGCGTTTGGGATACTCCGGTAGAAGGTCATAGAAGTATCGTTTTGGCTCACGAGCAGGCAAAACCGAGAGAAGATTGCTAAACGCGACTTCTCTGTAAAAGTCCAGGCGCTTTTCAAAGAACTCAAACTGGCTCATGATATTTGTTAATCTGTATGGGTCGATGCGCCGGTATCGGCCGATGAGCGGGTATCAGTCGATGGGCGCCGGGTTTCGATGTTTGCCGCCTGCAGTAAGCGATTAATAATGTTCGGCGCATTGGTGACGATATTAAGCAGGACGTCTACTGCTTCATGGGCATCTTTTTGAAAACAGACTGAAAGGTCATCAAATTCCTCAGACCGCATTTGGTCTGCCTGCTCGCCAATGATATTGACAACGTCATGGGCATCTTTGCGCAGCCGTACGACGATATCGTCTAACGATTCCGATTGCACTTCACCGCTTTGGCGTATGCTTTGTTCGACTTCTTTAGCAGCCAGAAGTCCGGCCGCAACCTCTTCTTCGAGAATAAAGGCCGCTTTTTGAATCATATCTGACGTGCTGGCCCCAAACTCTCTAAGGATTTCTTCACGGGCTTTGTCCTGGCGAGGGGATCTCTTTGTCGAACCTTTTTCCTGTCCTTGTTGTCTCTGCTCACTCATTTTCGTAACCTCCAACAGCTTTATCTGATCAAACGTACAAAAGAGCTGTCTGTAAACAGCATTTGAATCATTAAACGAGGAGCTGCGAGTTTTTCCGGTGACCAGAAATGAGCAGTTTGGCATCCCCTTTTGCAGACTGCGACGGTATGTAAGAATCAGGGGAAACACTGAAGTCGTGAATAAGTGATTTTCGTCACAGGCATTCATGACATCTATAACTTCCCCCCCCATGCCTGCACGGCATGATAAGGGTAGGGTTGAAATCCACTCTTGCGTCCATGATCCCAACAACCAGACTGGCGCTGTTGGCCACTGGGGTGGCCACTCCCGCGTTGAGGATGAGTAAAGCTGCTGTTAAACAATCAAGCCCTATGTCTGAGATGCTGTTGCGTACAAAGCTGCTTGTTCCGCTAACCCGGCCAAATTTGGTGGTGCGGCCGCGCCTGATGGAACTGCTCGACGAAGGGCTCCTGGCTGGTCGTAAACTGACTCTCGTTTCTGCCCCGGCCGGCTTTGGAAAGACAACGCTGGTGAGCTTGTGGGCACAGCGTTTGCGAGCCGATGAAACAAACGATATTGCCTGGCTGTCGTTGGACGAAAGCGAGAATGAGGAAAAGCGCTTTCTGGAGTATGTGGTAACGGCCGTTTCCCAGGCAGCCAACAGTGACCACATCACCGGCAAAAACGCGCTGGCGCTGCTGCAGTCTCCCCAGGCGCCAGCGATCTCCGTTCTCACCTCCCTGATCAACGATGTTGCCGGCCATCAGCGCAGCATCGTGCTGGTGCTTGACGATTACCATCTCATTGATGAGCCGGCTGTGGACGAGGCGCTGATCTTTTTGCTTGATCACTCGCCTCCGCAGTTGAATATTGTGGTCGTCACGCGAGTAGATCCGCAGCTTCCGCTGGGGCGGTTGCGCGCCCACAGCGAACTGATTGAGCTGCGCGCCTCCGATTTACGCTTCACATCAGCAGAGGCCACCGAATTTCTCAATCGGGGGATGGGGTTGAGCCTTTCGGCGGCCGATATTGCCACGCTGGAAACCCGTACAGAGGGCTGGATTGCCGGTTTGCAGTTGGCCGCCCTGGCTTTGCAAGGGTTGGTTTCTATGGCAGGACCGGCAGACACGGCCGGACATGTCCAATCTTTCACGGGCAGCCATCGGTTTGTCCTGGATTATTTGATCGAGGAAGTGCTGGCGCAGCAGCCGGAGGCTGTGCAGGCTTTTTTGTTGAAAACGGCCGTTCTTGAGCGCTTGACCGGACCTTTATGCGATGCTGTGACCGGCCAGAAAAACGGGCAGGCAACTCTCGAAATGTTGGAGCATACCAACCTGTTCATCGTCCCTTTAGATGATGAACGGCGTTGGTACCGCTATCACCATCTTTTTTCTGACTTGCTGCGTCAGAAGCTGCGTCACACGCAACCCGAACAAATTCCAACGCTGCACCTCTGCGCCAGTGAGTGGTACGAGCGGCAGGGGTTGTGGGCCGAGGCCATTCACCACGCCTTTGCGGCTGATGATCTGGAGCGCGCAGCCGACCTGGCCGAACTGGCCTGGCATCCGATGAACTTGCGCTACCGGTCCGTCACCTGGTTGGGCTGGGTGAAGGCTTTGCCAGAAGAATTGGTGTGCTCTCGGCCCGTGCTCAGTGCCGGCTGCGGATGGGCATCACTGGACAGCGGCGCTTTGGCGGCGGCCGCGCTCCACTTTCAGGCTGCCGAACGATGGCTTGAAGCGCCGGCTGAAGTTTCAGCGGCGAAGCGCAGCCGAAGTGTGGCAGTCCTGGATGAAGAGGCACTGCGGTCGTTGGCGATCTCGGTGGCAAACGGCCGTGCTTATCTGGCCCAGGCCCTTGGCGACGTGGCCGGTACGGTAAAGTATGCCCAACAGGCCCGCAATCTCCTGCGTGAGAATGAATACTTTGAGCGCGGGCTTTCGGCTATCCTCTTGGGATTTGCCTACTGGGCAAGCGGCGACCTGGAGACAGCCCGCGAAGCGGTCGCCGATGCCATAGCCAAGATGCGCATGACCGGCCGGCTGCTTTTCATCATCAGTTTTACTTCTTACCTGGCCGACATCCTGACAGCGCAAGGCCGTCTGTGTGAAGCTGTAAAAACGTGTGTGCAGTTATTGGAAATCATCACGGAGCCGGATGAGGCAGAAGCGCCGGAAACGGCCGTACTGCACTTGGGGTTAAGCGAGCTGTACCTGGAGCAGGGCGATGTGGCAGCCGCCACGAGACACTTGCAAAAAAGCGAGACGTTTGGTGAGCAGCCCTGGTTTGCCCCCTGGTATCGTCACTGGATCGTGGCTCATGCTCGCCTGATGGGGGCTCAGGGAGACCTGGACGGCGTCATCGAACTGCTCAAGGAAGCAGAGCGTCTCTACTACCGGCATCCCATTCCCGATGTGCGCCCCTTAAAAGCCCTGATCGCCCGGGTGTGGCTGGCGCAGGGTAAGTTGAACGAAGCCCAGCGTTGGGCAAGTGAACAGGGCCTGACTGTTGACGACGCTCTCAGCTATCTGCGCGAGTTCGAGCACATGACACTAGCCCGGCTGCTTATCGCTCAGCACAAGCATGGCAGGGACGAGACTTGCCTCCAGCAGGCAGTCGGCCTGCTGGAGCGTCTCCTGAAAGCGGCGGAGGAGGGAGGAAGAACGGGGAGCACCATCGAAATACTGGCGCTGCAGGCCCTCGCTTTTGCTGCACAGGGCAGCCTGCCTTCGGCTTTAGCGGCTTTAGAACGCGCTCTCGCCTTAGCCGAACCAGAGGGCTTTTTGCAACTTTTCGTGGATGAAGGACCGGCGATGGCCCGTCTGCTGTATGCCATGCTTTGCCAGGACATGGCCAACGATTATGTTCGCCGGTTGTTGGCTGCTTTTCCCGTCCGTGAGCCAGAAGAAGCTGCTTCGCTCCAATCTGAAAGTTCTGCGTTTGATTGGGTTGATCCGCTGAGTGACCGGGAAGTTGAAGTGCTCCAACTCATCGCCGAAGGGCTGACAAATCAGGAAATTGCTACCCGACTTTTCCTGGCGCTGAACACCATCAAAGCCCACACGCGCAACACTTATAGCAAGCTGGGGGTCAACAGTCGTATGCAGGCCGTCGCCCGGGCCAGAGAGTTGGGCATCCTTTCTCTCGACTAACCTCTGCTGTCCTGCCCTAAACGTTTCAATCCAATAACACCTGAATAACACCTTCGTGGGATGACGATCACCCGTCCTGGCGGCTATGCTGTGAGTATGGGTTGGCCGGACGACGAAGGCAGCGGCCGTTCGACTACAAAACCACCGGTTAATTCGTTGCCATCTTCAGGAGACACTTCACCAGCTGCGCCGACCACCATGAATGAAAACCGAACCTCCCGGAGGTTTTTAAGGTTGTGCAAAGTCGAGACAACAACCTCCGAGAGGTTTTTTTACAGAGGACGACATGAGCGTAGGCGTCTTCCCTGCTAGGGCGGACGGGACGTCCGCGCTCCCATTTTCGAAGGAGGCAGTTATGGCCCAAATTAGTTTACCTAAAGCGGATGTGTCCGCTGTTGAAGCGGCAGCTCAAGAAAGAGTTCGCCTGACCTTTATCGATCACCTGCGCGCGGCGCTGGTAATCCTTGTGGTGCTGCACCACCTGGCAATTGTCTACGGCGAAGGTATCTCATTCTGGTACGTCGATCCCCCGTTATCCGCATCGCTGGTCGGCTTTGCGCTCGTTTTATTTGTGCTCTTCAACCAGGCCTGGTTTATGGGTGCTCTTTTCCTGTTAGCGGGTTACTTCACACCTGGCTCGTTTGAGCGCAAAGGGTTGGGCGCTTTTCTCAAGGGCCGCCTGATACGGCTGGGTATTCCGCTCGTCGTGTGGATATTTCTACTCAATCCGCTTGCCAATATTGGTTTGTTTCTGGAACCGGCCGTGTGGGTTGCGGAGCCATTGACCTGGCAAACCTTCTGGCAAATGTATCCGGCATTTATCGGCATGGGGGTTGCCTGGTTCCTGGCGCTGCTGCTCATCTTCAGCTTTGGCTACGCCGGTTGGCGCTGGTTAAGGAGGGAACGGCCGTCAACCTCGCCGTCTAAATCGCCGTTTCCCAGTTACGGCCGTATCGGTCTCTTCATTCTGGGCCTGGCTGTGATCACTTACCTGGTACGGATCATCATCCCTATTGGCAGATCGGTGCTGGACTTTCCCACGCTGGCTTATCTGCCACAGTACCTGGGCTTTTTCATTGTGGGCACGATTGCCGCGCGCCATGATTGGTTCCGCACCCTGCCGGATCGTGTGGGGAAAGTGGGCCTGGCAACGGCCGTGGCGGCCACCCTGCTGCTGTTCCCAATCCCCATACTGGGCATTTTAGGCGGCACCATGCGCTTTCTAGGCAACGGCAGTTGGCCTTCGGCCGTCTATGCGCTGTGGGATACCACTTTTGCCGTTGGGTTGTGCCTGGCATCCCTTACCTTCTTCCGCCGCTATTTCAACACAGAGAGCAGGTTGGGCGATCTTCTCGCCCAGAACAGCTATGCCGTTTACGTGATCCACAGCCCCATCATTATTGTGCTGGCATATGCCTTCTACCTGCTGCTGGCCGCACAGGGTATTGAACTCGGACCTGGGCTTAAATTCACCATTGCCGCTCTCGTTATGGTGCCTGTCTGCTATATCCTGGCCTACTTGCTGCGGAAAATTCCCGGTGTCGCCCGCGTCCTTTGACCCAAGCCGCACGGCGCTGCCGCCTTTCGTTCCACATGGTGGCATCCAGCTTCAGGTATAGGGATTGGTCGCTTATCATAGGCTGCCTGGAACCAGGAGGGCAGCCATCAACCTGGAGGAGAACTTCATCGCTGCCCTGCCGGGCGAGTGCAGGGCAGCGCCCCAGAAGGGCAGTTAAGATGAAGCAAGTCAAACAAAAGCTGACGCTGGATCGGCCGGCATCCTACCAGATAACCGTACCGGGTCACCTTGATGCACGCTGGACCGAGTGGGATGGACGTCTGACCAATACCCTGACGTATGACGGGGACGGCACGGCCGTTACCATCTTGAACGGTCTGCTGGATCAGGCTGCCTTGCAGGGCCTCCTGCGCCGCCTCTATGCGCTGGGCTTGCCGTTAATGGCTGTGCTGTGCGTGGAAACCGACCCGGCAGAAACCCCAGGTACGGAGAAAAACTGCTGATTCGAAGGGAAATAATCGTATACCTTTTAACGTGACAGTAGGCGAGCGATAAGCGATAATCGCTCTTTATTTTCACGGAGTCAGAGATGAGTTTCCCTTCACCATTCGCCTTGTTCCTCAGTTCGCGCCACGGCCGTATCGCCTGGCGGCCATCGCTTCTGATAGGCTGTTTGTTGTTTGCACTGCTGGTTGCCTGCACCGGTAATCCGGCCCCGGCAGATGATACCCCGGTGGCGGCTGCGCCCACCGGCAAACCGGCCACGGCCGTTTCTACGCCTGCGCCAGTCTCCGAAACGCCAACAGCTACGGCCACCATCGCCGCCACGGCGACTATCACCGCCACGGCCGTTACGCCCCAATACATGACGGCCGAAAAACTGTCTGCTCTGCAAGCCTACATCAGCGAAGCGATGGAAACTGCACAGATTCCTGGCGCGGCCGTCGCTCTGGTCGAAAATGGAGCGCTGGTTTACGCCGGCGGCTTTGGCGTCCGCCAGTTGGGCCAGACCGATCCCGTCACCGCGGACACCCTGCTGCTGGTGGGGTCCACCACCAAACCTCTGACCACCCTGATGATGGCGACGGTGGTTGACGATGGGTTGACAACGTGGGACACGCCGGTATCGGCCGTGTCTCCCACCTTCGCTGTCGCCGACGTTGACCTGACCGGCCAACTATTGATGCGCCACCTGGTTTGCGCCTGTTCTGGTCTGCCCAGCCTGGACGCGCCTTTATTTCTGACGGATATGAGCACCGCGGAAGATCTTCTGCGCTCCCTGGCCGTCACCAAGCCGGTCTCCCGCCTGGAAAAGCGGTACAACTACAGCAATCAAATGGTAGCGGCGGGGGGCTATCTGGCGGCGCTGGCCGCCGGTGGTCCGGCTGATGACCTTGGCGCGGGCTACGTGCGCGCGATGCAGCAGCGCGTGTTAACACCACTGGCGATGAACCGTTCGACGTTTGACGTAGCGCAAATTCAGGCCAGCGACGATGCGGCCGCTCCTCACGGCCTGACGTTGGACGGCTCGTACGAACCACTCGATCTGTCGGCCGAAAAATTTGTGAGAGCAGTTCTGCCGGCCGGTGGTCTCTGGTCTACCGCTCAGGACATGGCCCAGGTTTTGATTGTGGAACTGAATGAAGGCGTGGCGGCCGACGGCCGTCGCCTCGTCTCCGCTGCCAATCTGACCCGTACGTGGGAGCCCCAGGTCACCATCAACCCTGCTGAAGGGGCGTATGGACTGGGCTGGTTTATCACCGACTACCACGCCATGCCCCTGATTCACCATGCCGGTAATACCATGGGCTTTTCGGCCGAACTGGCTTTTTTGCCCGAGTCGGGATTGGGAATTGTCGTCCTGACCAACGCGGAGGCGGCAGGCAACTTTACCGAGGCGGTGCGTAATCGGTTCTTTGAACTGGCCCTGGACCTGCCGGAAGAGGCGGCTACAGCTTTCCAAAACAACGAGACCGCCAGCCTCCAGCGGATCGCCCGGTATGCGGCGTTGTTAAAACCGGAGGTCATGGCGATGGCCGTCGCGCCCTATCTCGGCAATTTCCACAACGACATGTTAGGAACTATATCGCTGCAGGAGCAGGACGGAGCATTGGTTTTGGTGACGGGGGGATTGACGAGCGAGGTGCGCCAGCTCACCGGAGCGCCGGAGCCGACGTTCGTCTTGTCGGAAGCGCCGTGGGCGATATTGGGCATGTGGACACTGCGCCTTTCAGAGAACGCCGATGGGCAGCCCGTCATCATTTTGAACGAGAATAACGTCGCTGCGCCTTTTGTTTTTCAGCGTTCTGACTAGCGGCAGCATTTACGGCAGCCGGGCAAGTCCATTCAAAAGTTATTAAGAGCAGGCGTTTGCCCTGCCTGCCTGGACTCAGTTAAGCGCTGCACAAACGCGTTGACAAAGTCGGCTGTGGTCTGGATTTCTGGCTGTATCAGAAGGAAACTGTTTAGCCGTTTCTCCAGCAAGTCAGCAAGCGGATAGCAAACCGGGTGGAGTAACCCCACCGGGCGGGCGGTTGCCAGCATGTGCCAGGTGAGCGACTGCACCCGGGGATCGGCCAGCAAATACTGCCCACACACGGCGCCGCCCGCCAGTAATAAGCCGTCGGGCAACGGCCGTTCCCTTTCCTCGCCGGTCACCTGCGATATCAGCACCTCTGGAAATATGTGCCCGCCAGCTGCACCGCGTATCCGGCCTACCTTCAAGCCCAGAAAAGCCGCTGCCAGCCCCATGCTTGCCAAAACCAACTTGGTCTCTTGCACGGCCTTTTCTGTGTACCCGTCGGCGCACAAAATGTAGCAATATCCGTCCAAAAACACCTTCCATAAATGAAAATGGGGCGGGCGAATCACAGTTCGCTCGCCCCATTTCATGCCAAAACCTGACACATCTAGAGCATACACCAGATTGGCCTGGCGGTTAGGCAAACTTGAGCGAGAAACGGATAAAACGAGCAAAAAGGTGCGAAAACGGGCCAAATCGGGCAAAATGGAGCAGCCATCAGGGCAAAATAGCGTGAACAAGGACAGGAAACACCACAATGCAGCAAAACCCGGCTCTCCCTATTCCGGTTCACGATGATGCGGTTGTAGCTTCACCACCTTGCTGATTACCGCTCCTGAATACCAACTATTGGAAAGCAACCCATGAACCTCTCACAAGACCTGACCCTGTCGCAGCTCAAAAAGGATGTCCACGCCGCACTCAAGCAGTGGCATGCAGCCGATGACCAGTCTGAGCACCTGCTGGCCTACCTGTTGTTGGTGCAGGAGCGGCAGCGCCGGCTGGACTTGCAAACGCCTGCCGCCCGGCGTCTGGCAACAAACGAGGTGCTGCTGGACGGCCTGAAACATCTGGAACGACAGCAGCCTCAGGCGGCGCAGATCCTTAAGAAGCGTTTTCACGATCAGGAAACGATTTTGCGGGTAAGTATGCTGCTGGGCCTGAGCCAGGATCAGGTCAAACATAAACAGCGGGAGGCGCTGCAGGGGCTGGCTGAAATCTTGTTCGACATGGAAAACCAGGCACGAGCCGCGCTGGTGGTGCAGCAAAGCGCCCGGTTGGAAGCGCAAAGTTACACGCGGCTGTTTGGCGTAGATGGCCTGTCGGATAAGCTGCTGGCGCTGCTGACCACGGCCGTTTCTCCCTGGGTCATCACGCTCGTCGGCATCGGCGGCATCGGTAAAACTTCGCTGGCAAACCACACGGTGCGCCGGGCTATCCGCCGCCTCTATTACGACGAAGTTGTCTGGCTTAAAATCAACAGTCCGGCCCAGCTGCGCCCCCAAACAGACGGTCCAGAGCAGACTTTTCAGCGGCTGCTCGGCCAATTGGGGCGGCAGCTGTTGCCCGCCCTGCCGCGCACAACCACGCCTGACGCTCTGCTGCACCAGTTACGGCCGTTACTCAAAGACCAGGCGCACCTCATCATCATCGACAACCTGGAGCTGCCCGCCGACACCTCCTACATGCTGGCCGAACTGCTCACACTGGCCCAGCCCAGCCGTTTCCTGCTTACCTCGCGCACGCCCCCGGCCGATCATGCCGGTTCGCTGGCTCTCACCCTGCCAGAATTGAGCGAAGCCGACAGCATCGCCCTGATTCAGTATTATGCGGGCGAAATTGGGTTTGCGGAGGCCGCCACGGCCAGCTATGCCGACCTGCTGCCGATTTACCAGGTGGTGGGCGGCAATCCGTTCGCGCTGAAACAGTTGGTGAATCTGGGCAAACGACGGCCGTTGCCCCCGCTGCTGACCGCGCTGCAAGAACGGCCGTTAATCGCCGGCGAAGCTATCTATCAACGCATCTTGCGCGAAACCTGGCTTACCCTCAGCGTTGAGGCCAAGGCCATCCTGGCCATCATGCCCCTGGCTGCCGAGGGCGGCATGGACCCCGAACAGATCGCCGCTTTGAGCGGCTTGCCTGAAGCGCAGATGTGGCCGGCCATCAACGAACTGATTGGCCGCTCGCTGCTGGAAGTACGCAGCAGCCAGATTTGGGAGCGTTATTACGGCATTCACCGCCTGACAGAACTGTTTGTACGCTCCCTGCTCGACGGTGACGACGGCCGTGTTTGATGTCCGCGCGCATTATGAACGGGCGGTTCGCGCCAACCTGAGCCTCTGGCGGCAGCGCTTGCTGGATGGCGCTGCGCCGGCGGATCATTGGGAGGGGCAAAGGGAAGTAATCTGGCAGGCGGTGGCCGATGGCCTGGCGTTTGCGGTGGCGCAGGAAGAAGCCGCCCGGCTGGCGGCGGATACAGCCCGCATCATCGAACGATGGGGTTTGTGGGCCGACTGGCTGCCTTTGCTGGAAACGGCCGTGGCCCTCACCCTGCCGCCTGATGTTAAGGTGAGCCTGCTGCTGGCCCAGGGACGCAGCTGCTTTCTCAATCGCAGTTTCGACGATGCCATCCGGCTGCAAGAAACAGCTCTGGCGCTGGCTGATACCCACCAACTGACGTTCCTCGTGGCCCTGGCTCATTTTCACCTGACCAATGCCTACCTGGGCAGCAAAGCGTATGCCCAGGCGCGGCAGCACGGCGCGGCCGCTGTGCACCGGCTGCGGTCCACCCCTTCTACCACATTAGCTTCGCTGTTCACGACGTTGGGGCTGCTGGAACTGGAAACGGGCAATTATGCTGCGAGCGAAGCGCAGTTCCAGCAGTCGCTGGCGCTGTGGTCGGGTTTGAACCAGCCAACGCAGATGGCCCGCACCTGCCTGAACCTGGGCGTCGTCTACCAGCAGCAGCGCCGGCTGGAGAGAGCCAGAGCGTGTTACACCCTGGCTGAAGCAGTGCTGGCCCCGACCGCCAGCCAGGTGGACAAGCTGAAGGTATTGAACGGCCTGGGCACGCTGCATTATTCACTCAATGAACTGGCGCAGGCGGAAGCGGTTTTTCGCAAGGGAGCGGCGGCGGCGCAAGAGATGAAGGGGCTTTTTCATCTGCGTGGCTCGCTGACGCACAATCTGGGGAATACGCTGCTGGCGCAGGCCCGCTGGGAAGAGTCCCGCTTTTACCTGGAGAAGAGCATCCGGCTGTGGCAGCAGGCGAACGATGAGGTGGAGCAGGCGAACAGCATTGGCACGTTGGGGGAATGGTATGAGCAGCGGGGGGAGTGGGCCACGGCCGTGGCCCACTACGATAAAGCCCTAGCATTATTAGCTGCGTATCCGCAGCATCATTGGGCGCAGCATCTGGCGGCGATATTTCGGGCGGCCCGCGCCCGCTGCGCCGACCAGGTGGCAGCCCCGGCTGGCGAGACGGCCGTCTAGCCAGCCAGCAGCCCTCATTCCGATCGTATAAGTTACTACGCCATCAACTGCCAGCTTTCCCCCAGCAGCTTTCTTCTTCACGCCCAACTTCGGCCAAAACCGTCAGCGACTGCCGAATCTGCGGCTGCACGGCCGTCTTGTGGCTGGCCTGATGCAGAAGGAAGATCAGGCCGGTTCCTGGCTGCCATTGGGCGCCGCCATCACCCCTATCTCCGCGTCCCCGTTCGATCCACTGGTGCGGGTGACAACGTGGAATCCCCACTGTTCCAATTCCCGGCTGGGTTCGCCGCCGTAGTTTACCAACAGCAGGAAACCCAGGGCGCGTCGCAGCTGATCGACCAGATCCATGCATATCTGACTTAACTGGCTGTTATACAGCACGCGCTGCCCCAGGGCACTGTCACGATTATGCTTTTGCAAAAGCAGATCCTCGCGTAAGGCCACAACGTCAGCCAGAGCCGGCTGCTGAATCTGTTCGGCAGCCGGCAGAGATTGTTCCTTCTGGATGTACACGGAAAGAAAGGTCTGCATTTCCTGGCGTTTTTGCGGCAGCAGCACCTGACCGGCATTCCGGCCCGTCTGGCGCACAATCAGACCCCAGGCCTGCGCCATTTCGGGCGTATTGGGAAAACGAGATGCCAGCAGATTGCGAATCTGATGCGCTACCTGGACCGCCTTTTCCTCTGTCCGCTTAAAAGCCTGAGAGGCCTCTTTCCGCTGGCTTTCCATTTGCAGCGCCAGCATCTGGGTGGTATTGGCCCGCTGCAGCAGCTGGGTAATAGTGGCGGTAAACGGGGTTTGTTCTATCTCCGGCAGCATCGCTTCATGGCGGGTGAAGGCCTCAGCCAGCGTCATCACTTCATATTTAGCTTTAGGTGATGGGGCAGTAACCCGCAGCGTGGAACCCAGAAATATATTTGAATTAACCATCCTTACTCCTCCTGAAAAAATTGTTTTTTGGCATCCGAGAGCCGGGTATCAATAAAATGGAGCCAGGGACATGGTCCGCCATAGGGTGTGGGCCGATAAGGAAGCAGCGAATCAATGCCGATTGGGTCTGAACACCTGATAGCAATTGACACGGACTCCCGCCGGCCTGGTTATGAGGGAGTGAATACCCTGACTCGTTTTAATTTTTAAGCTGACTGCCAGTGTATAAGATTCAGCAGAGAGGAAAAATAGGAGTTTAGAGGGATAAAGGGCTTTTCCTGACCGGTCATAAGGCTAAGGACGCTCCCCAGGCATACTTCTGACCCGACATAGGCCTGAGGAGCGTTGACAGGCCTCTTGCCGGGCTCGGAATAACCCCAAAGAGCGCTGACAAGGACTGTTCCCGGCCAGGCATACAGCCAATAAGTAGACGAAAGGATAGTTTTTAGGCCGCCATAGGCCAGTTGAACATTTTGGAGGATAGTTCCTGATTGAGAATACGCCTAAAGAGCGTCGCCAGGGGTATTCCTGACCGGGAAATGGCCTGTTGGGCAATCAGGACCTCTACGACGGCCGTAACACCAAACAAAATTCGGTTTGCCCACGTAAGTATGAGGCGGCAAGGGAGAAACGGCCGTTTCGTAACGTCTGGCAGATGAAGAAATGATACTATCACGCTATCAACCCGTTCAGTACAGCTGGTTTAGCACTATACTATTCATAACTGATGGGGATTTTGTACGTATTTATGGCTAAACGACGTCGCCAACCAGGTAAAGCGCAGCCGGAACCAGTAAGTTCTGTTCGTATGACGATACCGCTGGTAGTCCTGGCCATAGCAATTGGTATAACTGTTCTACAGCACGGCCGTTTGCCATGGACGTGCTTATTCGCAAGACATGCACAAGGCCATGATTCACAGTACATTGTATTTGCCTGTGTGTCTGGCGCACAGCATGACCCAATGAGCACAGGAAAAGTCAGTTTTTATGGCTGAATACGATGCAGTTGTGGTTGGATCCGGGCCAAATGGACTGGCGGCCGGCATCACCATACCGGCTGGGCCTACTGCCACGTCCCCAACGGCAGCCCCGTCGATATGACCGCGGCGATCGAAGCTCAAATCGAGCGTTTCGCCCCCGGCTTCGGTGACTGCATTCTGGCCCGCCATACGATGACCACTCAGGATTACCAGCGTTACAACCCCAACTACATCGGTGGCGACATTAACGGCGGTGTGCAGAACTGGCGGCAGTTATTCACGCGGCCGGTGCCGCGCCTGAATCCATACACGACACCGCTGCCCCATGTTTTCCTATGTTCCTCATCCACACCGCCGGGCGGAGGAGTGCATGGAATGTGCGGCTTTTATGCCGCACAAACGGCCGTTCGCCACGTCTATCACCCGCAAAAGTAACGCGCCGGCTGGCCCGTAGGTAATAAGCCAGGCGTAGAAAGCCTGTTATTTCCCTCAATTTTCCTACTTCGTAGAAGGTCCTAAAGCAAAGGCAAACGGCCGTATCTTTTCCGGCCTTCATCCCTTATAATACCCCTGTGTCTGATGTACTTCTGCAAACGAAGTTTTTCAAGCCTGCCTTACGGCCCACACTTATCAAGCGACAACATCTAACGGATCACCTTCATGCGAGCGTGGGTAACGGCACAAATGGTTTTGCAGTCCGGCTGACGCTTGTCTCCGCTCCGGCCGGCTTTGGCAAGACGACGTTGGTTGCTGCGTGGCTAGCTCAGTACCCAGTGTCTAGTCCCCACTCCTCGGGCAGCCAATCCGTCTGGCTGTCTCTGGACGAAAACGACAACGATCCGATTCGGTTTCTGGTCTATCTGGTGGCGGCTTTGCAAACGGCCGTGCCTGAGGTGGGGCAAACGGCCGTTCATCTTCTGCAATCCCCCCAGTCGCCACCCTCAGAAACCATCCTCATCCTGCTCATCAACGCCTTGAGCCAGCTCGACACCCCGCTCATCCTCATCCTAGACGATTACCACGTCATCACCGCCGCCGCTATCCATCAGGCGCTGTCCTTTTTGTTAGATCATCTTCCTCCCCAACTGCATCTGGTTCTCATCACCCGCAGCGATCCGCCGCTGCCCCTCTCACGGCTGCGCGCTCAAGGCCAAATCATCGAGGTTCGCGCTCATGATTTACGCTTCACAGTCAGTGAAGCCGGCCAGTTTTTCCATCAGGTCATGGATCTACCCCTGTCCGATGAAGAAACAAAAGCTCTGGACGAACGTACCGAAGGCTGGGTGGCCGGGCTGCAGCTTGTCGCTTTATCACTAAAAGGTCGCCCTGATCGCGCCGATCGGATCGCGGATTTCACCGGCAGCCATCGCTTCATCATCGACTATCTGACCGAGGAAGTGCTGAACCAGCAGTCCGACGCTGTGCGTGAGTTCCTGTTATCCACAAGTATTCTAGACCGCGTGTGCGGGCCACTGGCCGACGCTCTGACACACTCTTCCTCTGGGCAGGCCATCCTTGAATACCTGGAACAAAGCAACCTGTTCGTGATTCCGCTGGATGATAAACGGTGTTGGTTCCGGTATCATCAACTCTTCACGGACGTGTTGCGCCAGCATTTGCAGCAGACGCATCCAGACGCTTTACCCGCACTGCATTACCGGGCACAGGTTTGGCTGGCGCAGCAAGGCTTGCTGCATGAAGCAGTAAACCATGCACTGGCCGGGCGTGACTATGATCAGGCCGCCCGCCTGATAGAAGAAATTCACGGCGACAAGTGGCAGACCGGCGAGATCCAGACAGTGCAGGACTGGCTGGCGGCGATCCCCGCCGCATCATGGCAGTCGCACCCCCGTCTCTGGTTGGTACAGGCCTGGGCAGACATGACTATCGGCGAGTTTGCCCAGGCGGACGAAAAATTGAAGGGGGCAGAAGCATCCCTGGCATTGTTGGACGAAGAGACTGCCCACACCATGCGACCCGAAGTACTGGCTTTTCGCGCCAGCTATGCCACGCTTACCCAAGACCCAGGCGCGGTCGAGCTGGCCCAAGAAGCGCTGGCTCTCCTGCCCGCAGACTACTGGCTGCGGGGCATGTTGGTTGTTTTTCTAGGCGCTGCATACTACGTGATGGGCACTCTGGATGCCGCCTTAGAGGTGCTGTTGCCGGCCACCAACGCGCCACAGGCATCGCTGGCCGCGCAGGCGCACGGGATTCATCTGCTGGCTTTCACGGGCATGGTGCTTCTGGCCCGAGGCAATCTGCGCGAAGCGGCCGTGATGGTCCGGCGCTCCGTGGCGCTGGCGGAGCCAGGCGGCATTCCCATCCCCTACGTGGGCACGCTGATGGCTTACATGTCAGCCAGTCTGATTCTGTATGAGCAGAATGAATTAGACGAGGTGGAAGTCTACCTGACACGCTGCTGGGAGCAGGCGGTAGCCTTTGGCAGCCACGAAGTCCAGGTTTTTGCTCTGAGCGGTCTGATACGGTTATGCCTGGTACGGGACAACCTCGTAACGGCCGTGGAATACAACAGGCAGGTAGACACTTTGCTGCAAGAACATGCCTTCACCTTAAGCATAATGGCTTACGTGGAGTATGCTCGTTTTCAGCTTTTACTCAAGCAGCAGAATGGCACAGGCGCCGCAGCCTGGGTTGAAGCACACTCTGACCAGAGCGGGCCGTTGAATGCGTATGCTCTGCATCGTCTCGCACTGCCCCAGTTCTTAATGGCCCAGGGCAGCTATCAAACTGCCCTGGACGAACTTTCCCGCCTTGCCCAAGAAGCGCAGGATGCCGGCCACGGCCTGCTGCTGATTAAAGCCCTGGTTTTGCAAGCCCTGGCTTATTTTCGCAGCGGAAATCAAAATCTGGCACTGGCAACACTTGACGATGCTCTGTCTCTGGCCGAGCCGGAGGGGTTTAGCCGGGCTTTTCTCGATGAAGGCCCTGTTATGGCCGAGCTGCTGCTACTGGCCGGTCAGCAAAAACAATACTCCGACTTTGTAGGCAGTCTGCTGGCCGAGCTGCCTGCCAACGTACCACTGCCTGGTGGTGTGACTTCCCTGCCGGAGCCATTGAGTGCGCGCGAGCTGCAGGTGCTGCAGTTGATGGCCACGGGGGCCACCAACAAGGACATTGCCGACCAGTTATTTGTTGCCGTGTCTACGGTCAAAAAGCACGTGAGTAACATTTTGGTGAAGCTGGATACGCCCAATCGTGTCCAGGCTATCGCTCGCGCCCGCGAACTAGAGCTACTCTCCTAACCCCCACAAAATACTACTTCACAATTATCCTTTGGTATACCTACTTCTCCGTGCCGGAGTAGTATGATGTTGCCTATCCACACTTTTGCACTCATTTGACTGGTAGACGAAGCACTTATAGGAAAAGGGAATGAAGACTGTTGACTATTCTTTGAGAAGGCGGCGCAGTGCTCTAAGGGCGGTGGAGGTTTTTTGCCTGGGAACGGCCGTACGGCTGATGGGCAACGGCCGTTCAGGGCTTGCAGATGGCCGCGAAACAGGTGTACTGGAAAGACAAGGTCGATAAAGACATGGCTACTTTTCTCACAATGCGAATTGCCGGTCAATTGGATGCACGCTGGGGAGATTGGTTCGATGGTCTGGAGATACACCTCTTACCAGACGGCAATACCGAGCTGTCCGGGTCAGTGGTGGATCAGGCCGCTTTGTACGGGTTACTAAATCGGGCGCGCGATTTGGGGTTGACTTTGTTAGCGGTGGCCGTGGAATCGGTTGAACTATCCGATTCGCCTGACAGTCACCCAAGATGAGTTCAAGGAAGGTGCGAAATGAACGGTGAAATGGTGATTCAAACGACAGGGCTAAGCAAGCAGTACAAAGACATCAAAGCACTCGAAGGGCTGAACTTGCACGTGGCCCAGCATTCCATCTTCGGCTTTTTGGGGCCGAATGGAGCCGGCAAAAGCACAGCCATCAAGCTGCTGCTGGGTTTGATCCGGCCGACCGGGGGGCAGGCGGCCATTTTTGGTCTGGACAGCGTGAAGGACAGCATTGCCATTCGGCAGCGGGTGGGCTATCTGGCGCAAGATCCGCGCTATTACCAGCACATGACCGCCCGCGAGACGATGCGCTTTGCCGCCCGTTTCTTTTACAAGGGACCGAAAGAGGCCATCGAAGCGCGCATTGAAGAAACGCTGACCCTGGTGGGCCTGGAGAACAAAGCCGACCGGCCGATTAAAGGGTTTTCCGGCGGCGAGCGGCAGCGATTGGGCATCGCCCAGGCGCAGGTCAACTATCCGGACTTGTTGATTCTGGATGAACCGGCGGCGGCGCTGGATCCGATGGGACGGCGCGACGTGCTGGAAGTGATGGCCCGGCTGCGCAAGCACACCACCATTTTTTACTCGACGCACATTCTGGATGACGTGCAGCGAGTGAGCGACAACGTGGCCATTTTGAACCACGGCCAACTGGTGGCGCAGGCGCCTATCGAGGAACTGCTGGCCGGGACCACAGGCGCGGCGTATACGCTAACCGTGCGGGGTGATGGACGGGCGGCGCAGCAGGCGTTACAAGGTCAACCCTGGGTTACGGCCGTTTCCGGCCATCCCAATCACACGCCCAGCCACACCACGCTGCAAATCAACGTCAACGACGAAGCCGCTGCCGAAGACCAGCTTTTGCGGCTGGTGCTGGCCAACAGACAAACGGCCGTGACCGCCTTTGGCCGCAAAAAATATGATCTGGAAGAAGTGTTTATGCAAATAGTAGAAGGAGGACAGGCGAAATGACAACAATTGCCAGACGTGAACTGAAGGAGAAACGGCCGTTAGAACCCATCACCGCCAAAGGCCGGGGCGGCGGATTTAACAACCTGCTGCACAAAGAATTGAGCCAGTGGTGGGGAACCAGCATGTGGTGGATTCAGCTCATTATCTGGGTGCTGATCCTGAATGTTGTTTCCACCATTGTGATGCTGACCGAGGCACTGCCGCCCGTAGAACTGCTGCAAGAAGTCGTGTTTACCTTTTTGCCGATGGCCGTCGGCGCCGTGGCTATAGGGACAGTCATCACCACACAGGGCATTATTGTCGGCGAGAAACAGTTGGGAACAGCCGCCTGGGTTATGTCCAAGCCGGCCTCCCGTTCGGCATTTATCCTCGCCAAAGCCCTGGCCTACGCCATTGGCTTTTGGACGGTAGCCCTGGCCCTGCCGGCCATCGCTTTTATTGTCATCACCCGGCTGCTGATTCCGGCGCCCCTGGCTTTGCTGCCTTTTCTGGCCGGATTGGGCATAGCGGCTTTAAGCCAGCTTTTTTACCTGATGCTGACCTTGATGCTGGGCACCCTTTATAACGCGCGGGGACCAGTGGTGGGGATCGGCATTGCCCTGGTGATGTCGGGTTTGTTACTCAAGAGTTTCATTCCTCCGGTCGTCGCGATGGTGACGCCGTGGTATTTGCCCGACATCAGCGCCTCTGTGGCCGTGCAGATGCCGCTGCCCGAGAACTGGTTTGTGCCCCTGCTGGCCACCGGCTGCTGGACTGTTTTGTTTACGGCCGTTGCCCTGTGGCGTTTTTCCCGCGAAGAATTCTGAAAAACTTGAACAGGAGATGTGAAAATGAACAGGTATAGACTTTGGATTCAGCAGCATGCGTTTGTACTCTTTCTGGTCCTGACCCTTATCTTTAGCTGGTGGGCGTGGCCGCTCTTCCTGCAGGGGAGTATGCCGCTGGCACTGCTACCGGCGGGGCCGCTGCTGGCGGCGCTGATCGTCGTGCCGCTGGGATTTGGCCTGCCGGGCGTTAAGGAGTGGCTGCGCACCACCTTTAAATGGCGCGTACGGCCGATCTGGTATGTGGTGGCTATTGGTTTTCCCATTGTATTGACGGCCGTTCCCGCGGGCATCAACATTCTGTTAGGCGCAACGCCGTCAACGGCCAACTGGCCCACCAACATCGGTTCATTCTTACTGGAAGAATTCATCTTTACCTTTTTGATGGTGGCCCTGGGTGAAGAAATGGGATTTTCGGCCTTCGCGTTGCCCAACCTCTTGCGCAAGTACTCCGTTTTGGCCACGGTGGGCATTCTGGCTCTGACGCGTGTTGCCTGGCATCTGCCCCTCTTTTTGACGGGCGACACAGAATGGCCTGTTATTCTGCTGCTCATTCCCACGCAGCTCATCTTCACCTGGATGTTCATTGGCAGCGGCGGCAGCGCGCTGCTGATGGTCCTCTCCCATATCTCTATTGCTTCCATCGGCAACACGTTTTTCACCCGCCTGTTTAGCGGCGCAGAGATGACACAAGTTGTCTGGCTGCAAGCGGCGGCCTTTGTGATTGCCGGTGTGGTTCTTTTGCTGACTACCGATTTCTGGCGAGCCGGTTCCAATTTGCCGGAAACGGCCGTCACCGAAGACGTGCAGTCAGCGATACCCTAAAAAGGAAACGGCCGTTATGAACACCTACGACTCATCTGATTCTATGGAAAGGGGATTGGCGCGCACCGGCCTCAAAAACCCCCGGGTTATTAAGACCATTCAAGTTTTGTCCCAAACTGTTACGGCGATCTTCCTCGTCGCGCTGGTCTGGGTGATTTACCAGGCGTTTGTCAATGGCAATCCGCTGCCAGCATGGGCCTGGCTGGGCACCATCGCCCTGCTGGCGACGGTCATTGGTCTCGGTGTGGCCCTGGTCGTTTATCGGGGTGTGTCTGCCCAGACCGGTCCATTTGACTTTGAACTCTCCACCGAAGCGCGCGGCGAGCTGCAAAATGAAACCCGGCGGCTGGAAGCGGACAGCGCCACATCGCTGCAGGCACACATCAAAATGACTGCCGGCGTCTTGCAGGTGACGGGCGGCACGACGGCCGTTATGGAAGCTGACTTTGCCTATGACCCTGCGGACTGGAAACCGCCGGCGATCGATTATGCCGTAGATGAGGCCGGGCAGGGCAGCCTGACCATCGAACAAGGCCCTACCCACCGGCCAGCCATGCGCCCAGGCCGCTGCGAGTGGCGTATCAACCTAAGCGAGCATCTGCCGACCGAGCTGAACGTCAAGTTTGGCGCGGGGAGGGCCGAGCTGGAGCTGGCAGGCTTGCAGTTGGGCAGGCTGCACGTGGAAAGCGGCGTTGGTGAACTATTTCTGGATTTAAGCGAGCCGTTGGCCGGCGACCTGGCTGCATTTGTGAAGTGCGGTATTGGCGACGTGGTTATTCGGCTACCACGGGACACGGGTGTTCGCGTGCAATCTTCCGGGGGCCTTGGTCGCTTTGAGCACCAGGGATTGACCTGGGATGGTGAGGCTTATGCCAATGCGCTGTTTGGGCAGACGGCCGCAAATCTGCAACTGGTGCTGGAAGGGGGCATTGGCAAGATTACCCTGGCGCAGCCCAACTGAGAGGGAAATGATGAATCAATCACTCCTAACTAAGCCCACGGCCGTTTCCGGCCCCCAAAACCGGACCATCATTGTGGCCGCCTGGCTGAGCATGCTGTTTCTAAGCCGCGCACCGCAGATCATTCTTCAAGAATTCCTGGGAATCGACATGAGTTCGTCGATTCTGCAGTGGTGGCTGGGTATAGCCCTTTGCCTGATTGCCGGAACGTTTATCTGGTCGGTGTTACGGCCGTTACGCGGCTACTTCATCGTGCTGCTGACGGTGTATGGCGGCACGGCCGTTTTAGACAGCCTGACCTCCACCGCTGTCTGGCAAAGCTGGTTCGGCGGGCAGACCGCCGCCTGGGCTGTGCGTTTCTTTGGTGAACGGCTGGGCGTGGTGCTGCTGGCCTTGCTGGTACCGGCCGTCTTGCTGCTCCTGGGCCAATCGCGCCAGGACATCTTCCTAACGCGGGGCAATTGGCAGGCATCCAGCGGACTGCGTTGGCCCGGCCGTCCAAAGCCGCTGGGCTGGGTTGTCGTCGGGCCAGCGGTTGCCCTGCTGCTGGCGGTTCTGTTCGGGTGGGGATTGTTGGCCCTCAGTCCGGGCGTTCAGCGGCAGTGGCCGGCGCTTATTTCCCTGATGCCGTTCGTTCTCCTTTTTGCTTTTATGAACGCTTTTGGCGAAGAAATGGCCTTTCGTGCCGGGCCGCTCTCGCAGTTGTGGCGGGTGATAGGTGAAAGGCAGGCGGTATGGTTAACGGCCGTCTGGTTTGGACTGGGGCACTTTTACGGCGGCATTCCCTCCGGCATGTTGGGAGCCATACAATCGGGCCTGGTTGGTTTCCTGTTTGGTATGGCGATGATCAAGACGAAGGGCATAGCCGTGCCCGTTTTGATGCACCTGCTGATCGACACAGCCATCTATGTCTTTTTGGCGATGACGGCCGTTTGAAACAACAGAGGAATTTCCTTATCCCGTCCACCGACTGCTACACAAGAATTTTCTGTTTTATCTGTTCGTGTATCCGATCGTCTTTCCCCAGCCAGGGTCATAAGCGTTGTAAATGCCCTGTCTGTGATCAAGCTTTTGCCATCACCACAGATACTTTGTCTTGCCCTGGCATACCGACCCTAAAATAGCTTAACGGGGTATTCCCTCGTGGTGATTTTGTCCGTTTTACGAATTTGCTCCTTTTAGCTAAATCACCTCATTCAGTTCGCGCGTTTCCCCCCCCAGCACTCGACCAAATTTACTTGGGTTAAAGTTATACAATACTTCACAATTGTAACAGTTGTTGTAAGATAGCTTGGCTAACCTCAAATTGCGTGTGCAGTGATTTTAGTTCTTGGCGGGAATCACACAAAGCCTAAGCCTTTAACGTTTACATATATCAATTATTAAAGGTATCTCAACAAACTTGAACCAGTAAGTGTGAGATAAGCGTTTCAACTCGACACATCTGTGATAGCACAGATTCGGTAAAAGGAGGGGGCAGACAATCTACATCGTTACACAAATAAGAAACCAAGCACAAACGCGTTCGTTATACAAAAGCTAAATATTTAGCGACGATTACAGACGTTGGCCTGGATAATCCCTGATTGGGGTAACCAGCAACCGTCAAATTTCAGCCCAATTGTTTGGTGTTAACTCACCATTTCTATATGCACGTCACGGGGCAGATATCTGCCCCATCCTTTAGGAGAAAGAGCAATGAAATTCAAACCGATACTCATCGTCTTGTTCCTACTGTTGTTGGTCTCAGCTGCCTCTGTTGCACAGGCCAGTAACAACCTCTATGTTGGTGGAGCAGGGGCGGCCGACGCTGGCAACTGCCAGTCTACCCCTTGCGCTACTATCGCATATGCCGTTTCTCAGGCAGAGAGTAGCGACATAATTAACGTAGCCGCTGGTACTTACACTGAAAACTTGCTAATCAATAAAGACCTTACGCTCACTGCTCCAGATGGACGAGGCGTTACCACGATTCAGGGTATTTCTGGCGTCGGCGCGCTTGGGACGATTCTGATTGATGGTACCACAACGGCCGTTACCATTGAAGGGTTTACCGTCCTCGGTATAGACAATAACACGCCTGGTGTTGAAAATGCGGCTGTCTATTTGAGAGGATCGCACAGCGGGACTGTTATCCAAGACAACGATATTGTGGCCCAAGGTGATGCCGGTCTCATGTCAGAATATGGAGCGACTGTTACCAACTTCCTCATTGACGAAAATGTTTTCTCTGGTCAAACATTTGTTGGCGCTGAACCGGGTGATTGTGGCTTTAGCAGTCAATTCACTAATCCCAATGTGCCTCGCCAGTTGGTGGTGATGGGCAATGGGGGCGGTGATGTCGGGTCAGCAAAGGCCACAAATATCACTTTCACAAATAACCAAATTATTGGTACGGCCGGTGGACCAAGCACGGTGTCTGGTTGTGAAGTGACAGGCCAAGGCAATACGCTGGTGACTCTTGATGCGGCTAACTCAACCATTACCGGTAACAGCTTTGATGGTGTGACCAGCCGCTATGCCACAAGTCTCCGCGTGCGCCGCCCCGACACAACCATTGCTAACAACTTCTTCATCAGTGACGGGCTAGGAACGTTCAGCGGGCATGTTTTCTTCGAAAATGCATCGACGTTTAACATGGGCGATTTGGTTTCCACCAATACCCTTGACAAAGGTGTCTACGGCGATCCGACAGCCACAGCTGGTACATTAGGCATAGCCATTAAACCGGCTCTAAGTGCTGCTTCCCCTGGTGACACTATTAACGTCGCATCTGGTACCTACGTGGAAGATTTGGTTATTGATAAGGCGATTACTTTGTTGGGTCCTAATGCCAGTATCAACCCAAATACAGGCACGCGTGTGGCAGAAGCAGTGATCCATCCCGAAATATCTGAGCCCGATCCTGCAGTCTGCGAAGTGATGGTTTATATTGAGGTAAGCGATGTAACGATAAAGGGTTTCACCTTTGATGGAGATAATCCAGATCTGACTTCCAGTGTCATCATTGATGGCGCGGATGTAGATGCCTGCGAAATCCTGGCTGGTTATGAGGGTATGGGCAACATTGTTGTCGAAAACAACATTCTCAAACACAGTACCTATAGTGGCATTGACTTTTATAACTATACTAATAACGCTGCTACCGCTGGCAACTATATTCGCTACAACCTTTTTGAGAATATCGGCGAAACCACTTACAACTGGGGTGTTGGTATCCTCATTTACAACAACTTCTACGCTGAAATCACGGATAATGTGTTGACGGGAGTGCGCACCGGTATTCAAACTGGTAACTTCTATCGAGCCAACCCGGGCACCACAGGCAGCATTAGCAACAACGAGATAGGTGTCTGGCGACTGGGTATTTTCCACAATCTCACGTATTCTGATGCTAGTCCCTTTACCATTTCCGATAACATCATTACCGCCGAGACCTACCCTGGTGCGACCAAATGGAATGGAGTGCTACTCAGTTCTATCGGTGGCGCAGTTAATGCCCTCATCGCTGACAATACAATCAACGTTCCGAACACAGTTTCCTCTGCATCTCCAGGATATACTGCAGGTTACAATGTCTGGAACGTAACCACCACTGCACCAATTGCCATAACCGGTGGCACCGTAAGCGGTGGTGATTACGGTATTTTCGTCAACAACTACGAGGGCTATAACAGCAATGCTGGTAACACAGCTATCGCCATTGATGGTGTGGCTCTCTCGGATTCAGCCATCGCTGGTCTTTATGTTAAGGACAGCCCAGATAATACAAATGCCGCAACCGTCTATGCCAGTATACAAAACAGTACGATTAACGATTCAGGCATTGGCATTTTAGTGGACGGTGAAGATGCATCGGTTCAGGCTGAGCAAAACAGGATCTACAGTAACACCCAGAACATGGTAAACAACAACCCCGGAGTCACCATGGATGCTTCACCGAACTGGTGGGGAACACCTTGTGACCCGAGCAGTACCATTGTTGGTCTTGTAGACTACAGTCCGTGGTGGAGTGATCTGGATGGCAACTCCTTGGTGGACGAAGATTACCTGAACGATCTCGGTAACGTGGTTCCAGATAGTGCATCAGGTGAACTAGCAAACCTTATTTTAGCTTGCGCCCCACCTCTCAGTACTGTTGAATTTGAAGAAAACGGCACCTTCAATGGTGGCATTATTGTCACTACGCCTGGCCTTACCATTAACCTCAACGGCGGTACCGTGGGCGCTGGCTCACCAGCCTTCACCATTGCTGCCCCGGATGTAACTATTCAAGGGCCGGGTGTCTTGAATGGTAACAACAACTTGTCGCCTGCTGTTTTAGTGGATGCTGGCGGCGATAACTTCACGCTCAAAGATGTAGAAGTGCGCGAATGGGCCGACGGCGTGGAAGTGGCGGCCGACGTTACTTCCTTCAAGCTGTTCGACAACTGGATTCACAGCAATACCGACGCTGGCTTACAGGTGAACAGCAACGTCACTCTGGGCGGGGTAGTCTCCATTCAGGGCAACCTGTTCAAAGAGAATGGTGGCAATGGTATTCAGCATGACGGTAATGGCACACTGCCCGCGTCGTATAACTCCTGGGGCGATGTGGGTGGACCGGCGGGTCCGGTTGGTGATGGTGTAAGCGCTAACGTAACCTTTGCCCCCTGGACTTTCGCCGAAGTTTACCTGGATGTTGAACCTAATACGGAAGCGATATTATGGGCAGTCAACGAAGATGATGCTTTCGACGTTGCGCTAAAGATTGAGGCAGCTAACCTGTACGGCACCAGCTTTGTTTTCAACTATGATGACGCTTTGCTGACCTACAATGGCGTTACCTTTAGTTCTCCATGGGACGGTACCTGCCTGCCGCTGGTCGGTCTGGCGGCTAACGAAATCGGATATCAGTGTGCGCTGACGAGCGGTCCAGAGTGGAATGGCGGCACCGTTGCCACATTCAACTTTACTGCTAATGGTTCTGGTTTGAGTGGCAACGGTCCCTGGTCCGCAGTGTTTGACATCTCTTCTGCGGTGGCTGACACCAGTGCTGGGGCTGTTGGCGGGGCGAAGGTCTTTGTAAACAATGCCGGGTTTAATGCCCCAAGTGTCCCTGACCGAGACATCGCGGACGCGAACGACGGGCAGGTCGATATTATCGGCTTGGCGAATTTTACCGGTTTTGTGGATTTGCAAGGCCGCTCCAACGACTCAGGTGCCGTTATACAGGTGTACGATCAGGCAGATGAGTCTCTAGCGACGTTGATGGCCAACGCTTCAACTGTGGCGGGTGGTGGTTACACCACTGCTTATCTAGCTCCCAATCAGTTGTCTGTCGGATCTACTTACTGGTTCCAGATTGATAGGGATCTCTATCTGCCAGCAACGGCCGTAGCCGACTCTAACTATGTAAACAGCAAACTGTTGGCTGACAGACCAACTACCACGCTGGCGACCATTGTGCTGCTCGGCGGCGATGCTACCAATGACGATGTTATTGATATCGGTGACGCTTCCTGTATTGGTGGTCAATATGGGCAGCTACCGGGCGCCTGTGGCACTGGAACGGGAGACGTGAACGAGGATACGCTGGTCAATATTCTCGACTTGACGCTCATGGGCGGTAACTTTAACAAGATATCCAGCCCCTGGTCGCCTTAACCCTTTAATCCTGAGCCGGAACGCCGGGCTGTTTCAACCGGCGTTTTCCTGAACCGGGCTGGCGCCCTCAGCTCACAAAGCGTAGGGCGCCAGCCTTTGAGGGAGAGAGCTTTTTTATGAGCCGATTGCGACACCTTCTCATTACGGCCGTTACTCTGGTTCTCTTGTGGATCACCATCAAGCCATCGCTTGTCTGGAGTCAGAATGAGGACGTCACCTTACGATTTTCTCCAGCAAGACCACAGCTGGCGGTCGGCGAGACGATTGAGACGGCCGTTGAAGTTAGCAGTGTCTCCGATCTTTACGGGTTTGACATTACCATTAGCTACGATCCCAATATAGTAGAAGTAGTTGACTTTGATCCTGACTTGGATGGGATTCAAGTGGCTCTCGGCCTTTTTCTGGATCCGGGCTTTGTCATTTTCAATCAGGCAGACAACGATCTGGGGCAACTGCGGTTAGTGATGACTCAGTTGAACCCTAGCGAGTCTAAAAGCGGTACAGGCAACCTTATGGTGGTGCGTTTCCGTGCTCGGCAGACTGGCGAAACGCCGCTCTTGCTGGTTGCCGGCCAGCTTGCCCAACGCGATGGCACGTCTTTCTTCCCGGAACTGCAAAGCGACCAGCTGACCGTAGTCACGACATCGGCGAGTTTGCCGACGGCCGTGTCTATCCCAACGCGCCTGGCGGGCACGCCCCTGCCGACGGCTACCCCAGAACTGCTAGCGGCGCCCTTATTACCAGCAGTTACCCCTTCCGCAACCATGCAACCACCTACGTCCACCAGCCAACCGACTGTTGAGGCTGTAGTTGCGCTCGATCACACTAGCACACCCGCTCCGGCAGTACCAACACCTGCGGCCAAGAAAGGCAGCACAGCAGGCGGCGAGAACAATTTGGGGCCGGGTGGGGAAACGCCAATAACGGCCGTGGGCAATGCCACCGGCGGAAATCAAACGGATTCTGCTATCGATGTGCCGGAAACACCGACAATGGCCGTTGCCGCTTTAGAGAGACCGACAGAGACTGCAGTTCACAATGAAACGGCCGTGTCTGTAGTTGGCAGCAGTGTTTCTGAAGTAGATATGTCAGACAAAGAAAACGTCTATAACGGCCCAGAACCCATCGGACAAAGCTCCTGGATAAAAGTGAGCCTCATAACTCTTGGCCTGGTGTTAGCAAGCGTGTTTTTTCTCGTATTCTGGAGTCGAAAAAACCGCTCACAGAGCTTAGACTGATGAACAAGAGGCGATACTATCCTACTGCCCGTCAGCGGGTTTACCTTAGCATGGTGCTGCTGGCTGTGACACTCCTACCCCTGGTGGTTGCTTATGCTTGGAATCTGCCAACCACTACAACCATTGTCATTCTTCCGTCTGATGGCAGTTATCAGGTAGGAAACATAATTGAAGTGGAGGTGTGGGTTGAGAACGCAGTAGACCTTTTTGGCGCTGACGTTCGTCTGGCCTTTGACGCCACCAGGCTGCAAGTTGTGGATGCTGCTCCTACTTTGCCGGGTGTCCAGATACAGCCGCGCAGCGACATCCTTGCCCCGGACTTCGTGCTTCGTCGGGAAGCTGACAACACGGCCGGTACTATCTGGTATGCGGCCACGCAAATAAATCCTTCGCCACCGGCCAGTGGCTCTGGTGCGTTGTTTTCGTTTTCTTTTGAGGTAATTGGAGCGGGGGTAACAGAGGTGCCGGTGACGATGGTTCAGTTGGCAGACCAGAATGGCGAGAGTATTGCGGTTGAGGCAAGCGGAGCAAATTACGATCTAGTTACGGACATGCCACCACCCACAGCTACTCCAACGGCCACTTCTACCGTTACATTGACTCCAATGAATACGGCTACATCGACTCCCACGAGCACGGCAACCGCCACGGTCACGCCGACAGCCACACCGACCACACAACCCTCGTCTGTGGCGACTTTACGGGTTTTGCCCGTGGCCGGCAGTTATACAACCGGGGAAACATTTGCAGTGGAGATTTGGGTAGAAGATGTCGTTGACTTGTATGCGGTGGACATTCGTCTTGCGTTCGATCCTGATCTCTTGCAAGTCCAGGATGAAAACCTCGCGCTGCCTGGCATTCAGATTGACCCTCGCTCCGATCTTCTCTATCCAGACTTTATTGTCCATCAGGAAGCAGATAATGTGGCCGGCACAATCTGGTATGCCGTTACACAGACGAATCCTCGTGTCCCGGCCAGCGGATCGGGAGCACTTTTTGCCTTTCATTTTAATGTCGTGGCAGAGGGAACGGCCGTCATAATCCTGACAGAAAGTACTCTGGCTACGCGGGATGGCGAGACGATTCCACACGAGACGTTTGGTGCTGTGTATGAAATAGCAGCAGATGTGGACGAAAGCTTCAAGCTTTTTTTGCCAGTCTTACAACAAGGTTCATAAGCGATATACAAAGCGTATTTTCGGGAGAGGAGGCAGATGAAAATTGATTTTGGCATGGTTTCTCTAGGTATTAACTTCGGCGATAGACACCAGGGTAGGGGCCGACGGCAGTGGTTCCTGCTGGCAGTTTTTTTACTGGCGTTGGGTCTTTTGCTGAGCCTTCGAGCGGTTTCGCCAGCACAGGCAGCAACCACTACGATAACTTTGGAATCGGCGGCGACAGTCATTAACGGTTGTGACACGCTTGATCTGTTCATTCGCATTAATGATGTCACAAATCTGTATGGTGCAGATGTCCGGTTGACCTTTGATCCCACAGTGTTAGAGGTTACCGTCATCCAGGAACTCAACGATCTACTGCAGCCGCCGTTTTATATTGCGGCGAAACAGTATGACAACACAGCGGGTACTGCGTGGCTGGCTTTGACCCAGCTGAATCCGACTCCAGAAGCTAGCGGCAGTGGTAACTTTGCCCGGATCACCTTCCGCGCAAAAGCTGAGCAGATAGACTCACCTATAACGATTAGTTACAGTAAACTGGCCGACAGGCAGGGCATGACCATTCCGGCCACGGCCGTTGGTGGCAGCCTGACCACTCAAGCCCCGCAGTCACCAGAGGCGACAATCGCACAGCTAAACACCAACACGGTTCGCATCAGTTGGAATGCCATTCCCGGCGTCACCAACTACAACATCTACCGTGACACCTACGCCTACTTCACGCCGGCAATACCGTATCAAGTCGTGACCGCCTTGACTTTCGATGACGTCGGTGTATTAGGGAACTCAGCAACTAATTATTTTTATGCTGTTCGATCAACCTGCGCCAACGGATTTGAAAGCCCCTCTTCCAACCATATGGGTGAGTTCGACTATGATTTGGCAAGCGCTGCATCACTTGATACCTTCAACGTAATTGCCTTGCCACTCGATTCTGCGGATTCAATTGTGCCTTTCCAAGCTTCCGGTCTGGCAACTTACATCGGTTCTGGCGTTAAACAAGTTCTCCGATGGAGCCCCGCCTCTCAAAACTTTAACGTGTATCGTCCACTCACATCACCTCCACCAGCCAACTTTGCTCTGACGACTGCCCAGGCGTATGTTATTCAAGTTGATGGTACAACCAATCCAGTATTGACTTTTGTAAATGATGTGCCGAATGAAGGATCCGTTACTTTCAGTTTCTCTATAGGGTCTGGAAGCGGCTGCGCTCTCAATGCGATCTCGATACCTCTGGACCGCACAGACTTGGTTTCGGCTTCAATGTTGGCAACAGATATAGGCGGAGTGGATCAAGTACTGTTCTGGAATCCAGCAACGCAAAACTATCGAGTCTATAGACCTGGTGTGAGCCCCCCATTTGCAAACTTCGCCATAAGAACCGGTTATCCTTATTTTGTGTGCTTAAATGAGACAGCTCCGTTGTCTTGGCCTTAAAATCGTTAAGTAGGGAGGAATATAATCATGAACAAACGGGTGCTTCAATTCGCTTTTTTATCGTTGATTGTGTCCATGGCTTTCAGCACTAGCGCTTTTGCTGGTACTTTTCGCAGTCCTGCTAAAGATACCATGTGCTCTGCTGAAGCAGGCACATGGTGTGCCAACGGTTATGGCGTCCAGGCTGTTTCCAGTGGCATTTACGCTTGCATACCGGATCAGGTTGGTTTTGTCGGTTGGGATCTATCAAGCGTTACGGAAACCATTGGTTCTGCGCAAGTTTCATTGACGACTTATGATGTTTCTGGTGCGCCACAACCGCCAACAGGTCTGGTCTTTGAACTATTTGTCCCTGCCAGCCAGGATTGGACGGAAAGTATTGACCAGGCCAGTCCTGGAAGTTCAGGTGCAATACTGGCCAGCACAACGATTGCCCTGGCAAACGGTTCAGAACCGCAGACGGTAGTATTTGGTGGCAGTAGCAAACCAACGGATGCTGCGACCTTAGGCGCTTACTTTGAATCTATAAAAACAACCGGACCAGCGACTGTGGGCGTGCGGATTTCTGGAGGCTGTTTGTTAGGAACTGTTGTGGCATTTAACGATCGGGAAGATACAGGTAATCTCCCTGGGGGTGCAGCAGCGACGGAAGCAAATCTGATTCTGTTTTCTCCCACGGCCGTTTCCGTTTCATCTCTCAGTGCCAGTCGAGAAATGAACAACGTCTCAGCTTTTGTGGCGATCGGTTTGGTAAGTTTGTCGGGGATCGCTGCCGGTAGTGGCCTGTTAAAGCTGCGCAAGCGTCGGCAAGGTATTGATTGACTGACAGCTAACGGTACTTTTCTAACAGTAATCAGCATACTCTGCCTGTAGTCCCTTCAGGCAGAGTATGCTCATTGCACCAATCAGTGGCACAAGTAGAGGTTGCGTTCATGAGCCAGGTGGCGTTAATGACCCTTAAAGTGGTGCGAACTATTCTGAGCCACGCAGGACAGCCCCTCTGGCTATGCCAGCCTAGTTATTGAGGACTTGTTAGTTGGTAGGCCCAAGAACGTCGCTGATGGGGCGCAGGTAAGCGTCATCCTCGTCTCGTTGGGGGAGGGCCTCGCATAAGTGCTTACGTCCCTGGATTCAACTTGTCGCTTTTCTTATCTGCGTTTGCGTACCCAATAGGCATCGGCCACCAGCAACAAAGATAGAAGCTGCTGCGCCATGAGTACAAAATACCCCTGGCGCATCATAAGCGCAGCCGCGCTGATGTTGCCGACGACGAGCCAGAAATAGCCCTGCGCCTTCTGCCTGGCTAACAGGTACGTGCCAACCAAAAATCCAGCCGCAACGCCCAGTTCCCAGACCTGGTTGAGCGTTGTCAGGCCACCAAAATCATAAAAGCTTAAGCCCAGACCGACTACCACCATCAGCCTGGCAAGATAGTCGAGCCAGACATGCTGATGGAAGGATACCTGTTCTTGTCGGGCCGCGATCAGGCCCATGATCATGGCCGGCACGCCGCTGCTTTCGACGGCGGCGGCTATCCAGTTGCGCTCCGAAATAAAGATAAACACCCAGGGCGGCAGCCCCACGAGATAGCAGCTCCAGGCGAGAATAAGCCGGGACTGCTGTATTTGTACGCTCACAGCCCGCTCTGCCCGAGAAAAGAAGAATTTGTTCAGCAGGTAAAAAGCCCCGCCCCACAGTTGCAGCAGTAAATTTAGCATGGGTATCCCCTTTGGATTGACTGGGCAGCAAACGGCCGTACAGCCGCCCTGGCAGCCCCGATGATGGCGCGTTACAGGATGGGGAAAACGGCCGTTTTGCCCATTTACGATTGTGAAAACGGAAGAAAAAGGGTGTTATTTAAGTGGGGGAGGAGGCGGGGAACAAACATATCCCCAGAAATGCATCGTATCCATCATAACCTGCTTAGACTCGTGATCGCTTAAACCATTTCCTGTCAGGTCTGCTTTGCATCCCGTGATTGTAAACCGAAGTCTCGTACGCCACAAAAGGTGATGGCCCCGTTTACACCTTGAACGGTCTGATAGGACCGTGCCCGGGATAAATGCGGGTCGCTCCTCGCTCCTGGAGCATTTGCCAGCTTGCGGCTACCACCGCCGCGTTTTCCAACCCCACAAACTCCGGTGGCGTTAGGTCGCCGGTAAACACCGAGCCGTCATCAAGCAGCAGGGAAACGCTGTCATCCGAGTGTCCTGGCGTGTGCACAATTTCCCCTGAGATACCGATCTGGTTCAGCAGGTTGCGGCTTTCCGCGCAGGAGATGACCACGTTGTCGTGCAGCGTGATTTCCAGATAGTTGTCCTGAGGCTTGACCCAGGTCTTCATGAGCGGAATGGCTGCCACTTGCACATCCGCCACCAGCAGCGGCACGCCGGCCAACTTCATCTCCTGGCCCAGACCAGCATGGTCGATGTGATAGTGGGTAGCCAGGGCATATTTGATCTGGTCGAGCGGCACATCCATGCGCTTCAGATTGGCCCGCATCTGTCCCATGCTGCCCGGCCAGCCAATATCCACCAGCAGGCGCGAATCACCGGCGCTAACCACCCAATAGTTGGTGGAACGGTAGCCTACATTAAGAACAGTCAGGTTAGGCATGGAGTGCTGGCCTTCCTTTGCGCTTGGATTCTATGATGGCGGTATCTGCGCCTGATGTGGATGGTGCTGCCTATGCCTCAGCGCGAGGTTTCATTATACACAGGTTTGCTTGCAGCCCGGATAGGTAAAAATATTGCTCGAAGGCATTCCTAAACATCACTTCCCTGTCGGGCAAGAGGGTCAGCCCTTTATCCCAACGCTAAAGCGGGTAGGTTTTTGGGGGTGCTGCTACTTCTTTGTACATGAAAACCACATGCTCAGCTACCGTATACTCATTTTTCTCGTAAAATAGCTTGGCCGGGTGATATTTATTGGTTAATAGAGTAACGCCTCCTAAACCCAACTCTCTGGATAGGGTCTCCACCCGGTCCATCAACTTTTTTCCATAGCCGCGCCTTTGTCGATCGGGCCTTATGAACAATTCATCCACGAAGATTTCGTCATTTGTCCACCATGTCTTTCGGTGGCCGAACAGCGCGCCGACTATCTCGTCAGTTTCGACAATCACATACCCGATGAAACGGCGGCTCTCCGCGAAATCAGACAAATATCTAAATCCTGTTTCTTCAGTCCAATGATCATTCCAGGGAGGCGGATTATAGGCCGCCATCAACAGCTCAACGCATGGTTCTATATCGGCTGGAACTAGTTCTCTGACCTTCATTCGATTCTCCTGTGACCTTAACTCGGGTCGGCTGAACGGAAAACCTGCGTGCTCAACTCTTTTGTTGTGCCAGCAGTTCGCAGCTAACCCTCCTTTGAAGAAGTGTATCTGGACTTGGTTCAGGATGCACTTTTTCAAGGGAGGGTCAGACCTATCCCTTCGGCGACTCGCACCGCGTTGGGTTATGGCCACCTATGAGAGACTTGGCAACAAAGCGCAATTTCCGCTACAGTCCCCGCATGGAACTGCTGTTCATTGAAGGGTTGCCGCCAACCGTTGGCAAAGGCGGCATCGTACGGCTGCTCATCGAAGTGGGTCAGGTCAACAAAAACCACATTGGCAAGATCACCCTCAATGGCGGCCTGGCGACTGTTGAAGTTAGTAACGGCCGTGCCGCCCCCCTGGCCCACCTGCTGGACGGCCGTCTCGTCGAAACGCGCCATATTCGCGTCTGGCAGCAGGCGAGCGAGGGAAGCCAGCCTCATTTTGCCCAACTGCGCCGCTGGCTGGCGCTGGAAGCAGAAGCGGAAAAAGAGCAGCTCCAGACAGACCCTCAGGTTCAATCCGAACACACGCTTGCCCGCCTTGTCATCCGTGGGGAGGACGTGGGGATGGGCGGGCGCATCCTGCTGCAGCTTGCGCCGCGCAATGAACAGGCGCGGCTGCCCTTTAGCCGCCTCTCCACCGGCTCACCTGTGATGCTCATCGAGGAGGGCGAGAGCCAGCCCCAATCCTGGCGCGGTATCATCAGCCGCCTGAGCCGCCAAAGCTGCGAAATCGCCCTCAACCAGTCGCCTGAATCAGCAGCCCGCTCCTTCCGCGTCACACTGGCCAATGACGAGATTGCCCGCCAGCGGATGGAGCGTGCCCTGACGCGGGTGGAGTCGGCGCGGGGGGACCGCACGGCCGTTCTCCGCGACATCATCCGGGGCGAGCATCCGGCGGCTTTCGACCACGGCCGTGTTCCCGCCAACGTTGCCGCTTACACCAGCCACCTCAATCCCTCCCAACAAGAAGCGGTACGCCACGCCCTGGCCGCCGAAGACATCGCCATCATTCACGGGCCGCCCGGCACGGGGAAGACAACCACCGTGGCCGCCTTGATTCGCACGGCCGTAGCTCGTGGCGACCGCGTGCTGGCCTGCGCACCCAGTAATCTGGCCGTGGACAATCTGGCCGAGCAGCTGGTCGCTGCCGGCGTGTCGCTGGCGCGATTGGGCCATCCGGCGCGCATCTTGCCCGAACTGCAAGCCCACACCCTGGATGCGCTGGTCGAGCGACAGGCGAGCTACTACCAGGCCAAGAAACTGCGTAAACAGGCATTCGGCTTACGCGACCAGGCGGGAAAATTCCGCCGTGCCCGCCCTACGCCCGGCGAAAAGCAAGCTCTGCGCGCTGAGGCGGCACAGCTGCTCGACGAAGCGCGGCAGCTTGAAGCCCAGGCCATTGAGCAGGCGCTGGATAGCGCGTCGGTAATTCTGTCCACGCTCACCGGCATCGACAGCGCCATTTTGGGTCAGCGGAGTTTTGACCTGTGCGTTATTGACGAGTCGGGACAAAGCACGGAACCGGCAGCCTGGATTCCCGTCACGCGCAGCGACCGGCTGGTGCTGGCCGGCGACCATCAACAACTGCCACCCACGGTTGTCTCGCGGCAGGCCGAGGAGGAAGGCTTCGGTCTTAGTCTGATGGAACGGCTCATGCGGCGGGATGCCGCGCATCTGGCGCGCCGCCTGGACGTGCAGTATCGCATGAATGAGCAAATTATGGCGTTTAGCTCGGCGGTGTTTTACGATGGCGACCTGCAGGCCGATGCCTCCGTGCAGGGCCACCTGCTCTGCGATTTGCCGGGGGTAGCGGCCAACGAGCTGACGGCAACGGCCGTGACCTTCATCGACACGGCCGGGGCCGGTTACGATGACAGCCAGCCCGCCGACAGCGACAGCCGCCATAATCCCGAAGAGGCGGCGCTGGCAGCCAAAAAGGCGCGCCAGCTTCTGGAAGCCAACGTCCCCGCCGACAGCATCGCCATCATCACACCCTATTCGGCGCAGGTGCAGCTGCTGCGCGAGCTGCTGCCCGAGGACGTTCGTGTTGGCACGGTGGATGGCTTTCAGGGACGGGAGATGGAGGCGATCATCATCTCGTTGGTGCGGTCTAACCGGGAGGGGCAGGTGGGCTTTCTGGCCGAGACACGGCGCATGAATGTGGCGCTCACCCGCGCCCGGCGCAAGCTCATCGTCATCGGCGATAGTGCGACGATTGGCAGCGATCCGTTTTACGGCCGTTTGTTGGACTATTTCGACGCCATCGGCGCGTATCATTCGGTTTGGGAAGGGCTTGCCTGAAAGTGGCCGCCGTCCTACGCCGCTGCGGAGGTCCTACGCGACGGCCGTGCGGCTAAGCCCATCAGCGCCTTGTGGAGAAAAGCATGAAACTTTCTGTCGTCATCGTCATCTGGATTCTTTTTGGGCTGACCGCCTGCGCTTCTGGCTGGCCGACGGAACCAGCGGCCTCAACGCCCACTTCCGATAACCACGTTCCCACAGAGTCGCTGCCCCAGATGCAGGTATATCCCGGTGGGGAAGTGGGCTTGGCCTTTGACTATCCCGTTGGTTGGTACGTCCATGAAGCCGGGAAATCACTTCAGATTACGCCCAACGCCCAACCCACGTGGTCATCTTTCTTCGACCCCGACCAGCCTCATGGCGGCCCATCTTTTGATCTGCTGCACAATCTCAACCGGCAGATGGGGCCGACACCGCTGGCGGAGGTTGCGTTTTTGCTGGAGGGATACGGGGATGCGGTTGAGGTAATGGAAACGGCCGTGCCCCTGGCCGATTCCCCGAACGTCGTGATGGGCGTCTATCGTTTCACCCAGGATGAGGAAGACCGGGTGCTGCTGCTGGGCGCGGCCGTGAATCCCCTAACTGACACTCCGCAGCCGGTGGTGGCGTTGAGCGGCGTCGTAAGCATGGCAGAATTGGACGAGATACGCCCCATCTTTGAGACAATTTTGCTTAGTTTACGCGTGGCTGGAACTTCCTGATTGTTCTTCTCCAACTGAATATCCGCGCCTGTACTCATTCAGCCAAAGAAACGGGGCCACCCATTTGCAACCGACCTGCGAGATCAAGACTCATTTATTTTTTCCCGTTGGGCGAACAAGACCGATCGGCCCGCAGGCAGCTGAAGCTGGCGTTAAGTGGCTGCCGCAGGTTCGGAATTTGGGTATATTTCTATCTTGACCAAGTAGAACGTATATTCTAAAATCCTACTAGAACAAATTCCTACAATGGCAAAGTCTGTAATGCCAAAACGCCGCCCAACATTTTTTTGAAGCTTTTCATGGCTTTGGGTTTGTACTGCCTTCAAGCCGAGTTCACTCTCCGCCCAATTGCGGCTAACGTTCACCGTTCGGCGCTTTTCCAGGATGCACCGCGGATTGAAGACGCTGGTCGCATCACATTTGAAAACCGAGGAGCATAGCAATGAATCGAAACGATGTGCAGGACTGGCTCGACAGTTACGTCGAGGCCTGGCAGACATATGATGCCGAGAAAATCGGCGATCTCTTCAGCGAAGACGCACGCTACTTCTACAGCCCAGCTGATGAGCACCAACCCGTTCGCGGTCGCCTAGCGATCGTCGCAAGCTGGCTCGAACAGCCTGACAGGCCAAACAGTTGGCACGCGCACTATGCTCCTATCGCCGTCGATGGCAGGGTCGCCGTGGCTCAGGGTCGGACGCGATACTTGCACGAGGAGGGCACCCTCAAACGCGAGTTCGATAACATCTTCGTGATCCACTTTGATGATGAAGGGCGGTGCAGTCGATTTACTGAGTGGTATATGCAGCGCCCAGATCCTGGCGTGTAACGGGGCAGGCACGTCTCCAAACTCCGCGGTAGGCGTGCACTGAATCGAAGCGTCCATGCGCCTGCGCACGGAACTAATGCATGCACCAGAGCCCGTGCATCTACACTACATCGGGGTGCCGTCGTGCGGGCCGTGTGCTGCTGTTGTTAGCCAATTCCCGGCTTCCTGGTTTCCACGCCTGTCGTACTGGAACAACAATTCTAATGGGATGACACGGCCGTTTCCACAAAAAAAGAGGCACCACCCACGATGCCCCTTACTTTTACGGTCTCAATTGTGCTCGCCGGAACCGTCCCGGTTCCCAACTACTTTCCACATTCACCCGTCAACACCGCTCAATGATCGTAGCAATCCCCATGCCGCCGCCCACACAGAGCGTAATCAACGCTGTCGCCAGATCCAGCCGCTCCAACTCATCCAACACCGTGCCCAACAGCATCGCCCCTGTGGCGCCCAGCGGATGTCCCATAGCAATCGCTCCGCCATTCACGTTGACGTTTTCGTTACTTTCAATGCCCATGTCGCGTAAAAAGCGCAGCACAACAGCGGCAAACGCCTCGTTCACCTCAAACAAATCAATGTCTTTGACCGTCATACCGGCCTGTTTCAGGGCTTTTTGCGAGGCTGGACCGGGCCCTACCAGCATGATGGTTGGTTCCGTGCCCACCAGGGCAGCCGCGCGGATTTTGGCACGGGGGCGTAGACCCAACGCCTCGCCCTTTTCCTTCGAGCCGACCAGCACCAGCGCGGCCCCATCGACGATGCCGGAGGAGTTACCAGCCGTATGCACATGGTTGATTCGTTCCACCTCTGGGTAGCGCTGCATGGCTACAGCATCGAAGCCCATCTCGCCCATCATCTGAAAAGCCGGATTGAGTTGGCTCAGCCCGTCCAGCGTGGTATCAGGGCGGATCAGTTCGTCTTGCGAGAGAATGGGCAGGCCGCTGATGTCCTTGACGGGTACGAGTGACCGGTTGAAGTAGCCGTTGGCCGTAGCGTGGGCGGCCCGCTGCTGCGATTGCAGAGCGAACTGGTCTACATCGGCGCGACTAAAGCCTTCCAACGTCGCCACCAGGTCAGCGCTGACGCCCTGGGGAATGAAGTTGGTTTTGTTATTGACCTTGGGATCGGTAATCCAGGCGCCGCCGTCAGAACCCATCGGCACACGCGACATCGATTCGACACCGCCAGCGACGACCAAATCTTCCCAACCGGACCGCACTTTCATTGCGGCCATGTTAACCGTTTCCAGGCCGGAAGCGCAGAAGCGGTTGATTTGCATGCCCGGTACGTCTACGTGCCAATCGGCATAAATCGCGGCCGTCCGGGCAATGTCTGCCCCCTGATCACCAATGGGCGTCACGCAGCCCAAGACGACGTCGTCCACCTGTGAAGTGTCCAGATCATGGCGCTGCTGCATTTCGCGCATCAGCATGGCGACCAGATCGATGGGTGTTACTTCATAGAGGCTGCCGCTGCTTTTGCCTTTGCCTCGGGGCGTCCTTAAAGCGTCGAAAATATAGGCATCTGTCATGTTAAATATCCAGGTTGCGCACTTCACCGCTGTGGGTCATGATGAAGCGCTTGCGCGGTGCCACCTCGCTACCCATGAGCATGTCGAAGGTGCGGTCGGCCAGCAGCGCATCTTCCACCGTTACTTGCAGCAAGGTGCGTTCGTTGGGATCCATCGTCGTTTCCCACAACTGCTGGGCGTTCATCTCGCCCAGACCCTTGTAACGCTGGATGCCCACCTTCTTGCCATTAAACTGCTTCAGCAGGGTCTCTTGCTGTGCTTCGGTGTAGGTGTAATGGATTTGCTTGCCTTCCTTCACGGCGTACAGTGGTGGCTGAGCGATGAAGAGATGTCCGGCTTCGATGAGCACCGGCATGTAGCGGAAGAAAAAAGTCAGCAGCAGCGTGCGGATGTGGCTGCCGTCCACGTCGGCGTCGGTCATGATGATGATGCGGTGGTAGCGCAAATTCTCTATGTCCATCGTCTCGCCTATGCCAATGCCCAGAGCCGAGATGAGCGCCTTCACTTCGTTGTTGGCCAGGATTTTGTCCAGACGAGCCCGCTCGGTGTTGAGAATCTTGCCGCGCAGCGGCAATATCGCCTGGAAGTGGCGGTCGCGCCCCTGCTTGGCCGTGCCGCCGGCCGAATCGCCCTCGACGATGTACAGCTCACACTTGGCCGGGTCGCGCTCGGAGCAGTCGGCCAGCTTGCCGGGCAGGGTGAGGCTTTCCAGGGCGCTTTTGCGCATCACCAGATCGCGAGCCTTGCGCGCAGCATCGCGCGCCCGCGAGGAGGTGAGGCAGCGGTCGATGATTTTACGCGCCTCGCGCGGGTTTTCCTCTAAATAGGCGGAGAGGGCCTCGCCGGTAATGGAGGAAACGATACCGCTGACTTCGGCGTTCATCAGCTTCACTTTCGTCTGGCTCTCGAACTGGGGATCGGGATGTTTGACGCTGACGACGACGGTGATGCCTTCGCGGGTGTCGTCGCTGGAGAAGTTGTTGTCTTTTTCTTTGAGGAAGTTATTGTCGCGGGCGTATTTGTTGATGACGCGGGTAACGGCCGTGCGCGCGCCAGTCAGATGCGTGCCGCCGTCGGGTGTGTGGATGGTGTTGGCAAAGGCATACTCAGAAATAGCCACACCTTCAGTGTACTGCAGAGCGACTTCCACGCCGATGCGGTCCACTTCTTTTTGCACGTAGATGGGTTCGTGCAGCACCTTGCGGTTGCGGTTCAGGTAACGTACGAAGGATTTTACGCCGCCCTCAAAATAGAAGCTCATTTCGCGTGGTGTAGACGGCCGTTCGTCCCGCAGCTTAATAAACACACTGCTGGTTACAAAAGCAATCTCGCGGAAATGGTTCATCAACGTCTCAAAACGATACGTGTCCCCATCCTTAAAAATCGTCTCGTCAAAGCGGAAAGTGGAGGTGGTGCCGGTGTCTTCGCCAGCTTTCAGCTTGCGCACCTTTTCCACCGGACCTTCCGGAATGCCCCGGTTATAACGCTGACGGTACAGATATCCATCTCGTTTCACCGTCACTTCCATCCAGTCGGACAGGGCGTTCACCGCCGCTGCGCCCACGCCATGCAAACCGCCAGACACTTTGTAGGCCGATTCGTCGAACTTGCCGCCGGCGTGCAAGGTGGTCATCACCAACTGCAAGGCGGATACTTTTTCGGTGGGGTGCACGGCGATCGGAATCCCCACGCCATTGTCGCTCACCGTCACCGATTCATCGGGGTGGATGATCACTTCAATCCGGTCACAGCGGCCGGCCATCGCTTCGTCGATGGAGTTGTCGACGATTTCTGTCACCATGTGATGCAGCGCTTTAATGTCCGTCCCGCCAATATACATACCAGGGCGGCGGCGCACGGCTTCCAGGCCCTTCAAGACCTGGATACTGTTCTCATCATATTTGGTGTTCAAGTTTGCTTGTTTCGCCATAGTTTTTCCTGATTAAGGGTATAGAATGCCTGCACACAGGCGTTTAAGGATTGGATATGAAAATTTAGGAGGTTTGTTCCAGCGTTGGGTGCGCCGGGTGTGGCCCTTGCACAAACAAGGCCAGATAACGATCACGATAGAAAATGAAGGTGGCCGTTACCAGCGATGTTGTCACAAAGGCATAGCCCAGAATACTGGCCAGGGTCAGCCATGAGCCATCGTCGGCCAGCAGCAGGATCGATGCCAGCAGGTTACGAATGATAAAGACGGCCAGCAGCAGCCCCAGGGCTGGGATAAACTGCCCGCGCACAATTTGCACGCTTTCCAGGGCCGCCTGGTAGAGAGAACGGCCGTGCAGCGCCATGCCGTGTGGGGCAAAAAACAGGTAAATAGTCACCCACAACAGCAGCACCGGCCCCATAAACAGCGCCAACAGCCCCAGCGCTGAGCTAACCAGAAACAGAATCAGGCTGATGGGCAGCAGCGGCAGGTAGATGATAAATCCCAGGATAATGAATAGCATGCCCAGGACCAGAAATTGCAGCCATAGATGTCCCATGCGGGACAACAGAGCCGGCGCTGTCAGCGCCGTGCTGCCCCCGGCCCGGCCCACTTCCCGGGCGATGAGGGTGAAGTAGACGGCCGTTAGCAGCACGCCCACCAGGGAAAAAATCACATACAAACCAAGCCACAGCGCCGCGCTGTTCAGTTCAACGATTCGCGGCGTGAACGGTGTCTTTTCCGGCGTCGCGCCCACCATCAGCGCCGGCAGGCCGACCAACGGCACAGAAAGGCTGGTGAATAAATTGGTGCGCGGCGCCAGCGCCAGCAGCTGGCCGGACAGGTCGCCTACGGCCGGGTCGCTGGGTATCATGCTGGCCAGCCCTTCGATAATCGGGCGGCCGCTGAGTCGCGGCCCCAGCCATAAGAAACAGTCCAGTATAATGGGCAAAACGGCGAGCCAGAGATGTTTGCTGGTTAAATCGAAACCGGCGGCGATGGTTTGCCACACGCCTGGTAAAGGCGCACTGTTTTCTTTATTTGGTGTCCTCATAATAACTGGCTAATTTTATCACAAATGTTCTACCGAAGCGAAAAAAAGCCGTCTCTCCCAGAGGAGAAACGGCCTTTTCTCACTTCGTTCATTTAACCATCCGGCGGTTCTGAACCGCCGGATGATTGGCTTAAAACACTATCTGCGGCGCAGCGACGGCACCCCGACCAGCATCGCCGGCATTACCAGCGCGGCCAACAGAGGCATAACGGCCGTGGGCGCTTTGGCTTCCGGTGCTGCCGGTTCGGCCGCTGCACTGGCCGGTGTCCCATTGGCAATGATCGGGAAGTAAGTGGTGTAGACTTGCGCGGCTACAAAAACGGCCGTGGTCCGTCCCGGAATGGTGAAGGTTCCCGTGGCCGGGTCGAAGGTCGACTGCTTCACCACCGCGTCCACGGAGTTTGCCAGCACCGGGTGCAGTGTCAGGTTCTGGTCGATCCAGGTGGTCGAGCTGATGGTCTGCGGCTCATCGTTGGCGTTGAACAGGACCACGATCCAGTCGTAGTGCGGGTCGATGTCGCTGATGCCCGTGCCCACGTCGGCCAGGTTCATGACGATCAGGCCCGGTATCTGGTCCGGTCCGACGTTCTCGAAGGAGAGGCGGGACTGCACGTCAACGGCCGTTTCCAGCCGGAACAGCGGCGAGCTGTAACGGACTTCCAGCCACTCCTGATACATATCCGCCGATAAAGCGATATCGTCGTGGGTGGGCTTCATGTTGGGATCGCTCAACAACGGTTCCATCACAAACCAGTTGCTCTGGTTCACACCTCCCACTGGCAGGCCCACGCCCCAGTTGTTGCTGGCATAGGTGAAGTCCAGTTTGTTGAACCAATCGCCGGAGTTATAGCTGTCGCGGTCCAACGACTTGGAGCGCAGCATGTCGCTGCCCGCCTGATAGAACGGCACGCCCTGGCTCAAGGAAACGATGCTCAGGCCCACCTGCTGGATGCGCACGCGGTCGCTCATCGTCGTCGTGGCCGTAGGCGCGGCGTAGGCGTTAATGTCGTACAGGGTCTGGTTGTCGTGCTTGGAGATGTAGACGATCTGCTCTTGCGGATCATCTGTATAGCCGGCCGGCTGGCCGTTGTAATCCACCTGCGCGCCGGTCACCAGGTTGCCATTGCGATCGACGAACTCATAATCCGCCAGGTTGCCGGCCAGCCCTACCCGTATCTGGTCCGACAACAGCAGCAAACGCGACAGCGTGTCGCCTTGCGGATGGGAGTTGGGATCGTAATAGAGACCGTTGGCAAAACCCTGGGTCATCAAGTCCAGGCCGCTGGCAAACGGGCTGGGTCCGCGCACGGCGTCCCGCAGCCGGTCGCTAAACGTGCCGATGCCTGTACCGGCCATGTTGAGCTGCGTGGCGTTGACTCCGCGGGCATTGTTGGCCACTTCGCCGAAGTCCCAGCCTTCGCCATACACGTAAATGGCCGAACCGTCCACACCATCATTTTCCAGAGTAAGGGCGTCCAGGGCGGCGCGAACAGCCAGCATGTTGTCTTTCATGTGGTGGCCCATCAGGTCAAACCGGAAAGCATCGACCTTGTACTCTTTGGCCCAGGTGACCACGGAGTCGACCATCAGCTTTTCCATCATGGCATGTTCGGTGGCCGTGTTTTGGCAGCAGGTGCTGGTTTCCACGTTGCCCACGTTATTCAGGCGATGGTAGTAGCCGGGCACGACCTTATCCAGCACCGAATTGGCGCTCTGACCAGAGGCGTTGGTGTGGTTATAGACCACGTCCATCACCACGCGCAGGTCGTTTTGATTGAGCGATTGGATCATCTGCCGGAATTCGTAGATGCGGGTGGTTCCGGTGGGTACGGTGCTGTAACTGCCTTCGGGCACGGTGTAGTGGAAGGGATCGTAGCCCCAGTTGAAGGCGTCGGTGTCGGCCACGGCCGTTACCGCCGCCTGCTGGTCTTCCGAAGCCGGACCCATATCCGCCCCGGTGAAGTCCGGTTCCTCCCAGGTTGATTTGTCCTCGTTGATGGTGGCGATGTCGAACACCGGCAGCAGGTGCAGGTGTGTCAGCCCGGCGGCGGCCAGCGCCTTCAGGTGCCGCATGCCATAGCTGTAGTTGTAATTGAAGGCGCGATACGTTCCCCGATCAGCCGGCGCCACCAGTGGATCATTGACGCTGAAGTCACGCACGTGGACTTCGTAGATGGTGATGTCCTCCGGGTTTACCAGGGTTGGTTTTTCCAGTGTTTCCCAGCCCACAGGCTCCAACGCCGGGTCTTCCAGATCCACGATCTGGCTGCGCGTGCTGTTCATCGACAGGCTGAACGAGTACGGGTCGGTAACCAGATTGTGTTCCACCTGCCCGGTGCTGTTCACATACACTTCCACCTCGTAGAGGTAATATTTGCCCCTCCAGCTTGGCGGGCCGACGATGCTCCAGACACCGCTGTCTGCATTGAGTGTCATAGAGTACGTTGTGCTGTTCGTCGCCGGGTTCGCGTCGTCAAAGACGTGCAGCGTTACCGATTTGGCTGTTGGTGCCCAGAGCTTGAGCGCGGGCGTGCCGCCAACCCAGACCACGCCTAACTGCTGGTCATAGGCATCGGCTGCATACAGGTCATCCAGCACGCCGGGGATTTGCAGCCCGGTGGCATCGACCAGCGTGCCCCCAGAAAAGGCCGACACGGCTATCTGCCCTTTCAACAGTTCCGCTGCATCGGCCACGTCAGCCGGATCCAGCTCCCAGGCTGGTATTCCGGCCAGGTACGGGAATTTGGCGGCGATGTCGCCGGTGATCACGCCGTTTTGCGTCAGCGTATAGACGGCGCCGCCGCTAATGCCGTTGGCGTCCAGAACCAGGCCGCCTGTTGGGGCCGCGTGCAGGAAGACCTGATCCGCAGCCACCAGGGGTTCCCAACCGATGGTATTGGCGCTGAGCCAATGGGCCATTTGTTGGTCGATGTTGCCCACAGTTGCACCGGCGCATACTTGCTCGCGGATGGAGTAGGCGATGGGTTGGGAGGTGATCTGGCGGCGAATGCCGTTGGCGTCCACCACGTCGCCGTTGACGACCCAGATTTCGTAGCCTGTGTTCGCCAGATTCAGGAACTGATCGGCGGGCGTGTCTTTCTCGTCGCCGCGATGGAAGATGTAGTTGACGGTCGAAGCCCCATCGATCAGCGGGATATCAAAGTAGACGCCAAAGCCATCCTGTCCGGTGGCTTTTAGGGGTGTCTGCCAGGTAATGCCCGGTACGTCCACATCGCCCCAGAGGTGCATACCCCAGAAGTCGTTGAAGTCGTCGCTGCTATAGTTGCCGAAGTCGTTGAGGCAGCGGGCGTAGTGGACGGTGGCCACGTTGGTGGCGGCGCCTACGTCATCATACCAGCCGTCGACGCCAGCGTTGACCCAGACTTCATAGTTGACCGTCGGAGTGTACGTGCGCTGTTGTTCCTGAACGCCTGCGCCGTTGTGGATGATGAAGTTGAGGCCGCGTGTTAGTTCCAGGGTGGGGTAAACGGCTGTTGTAATACTATACACCGCCCCAAAATCGTCGTAGCGGCCGGGCAGCTCGCGATCGGGCCAGTTGGTCAGCGGTGGGTTGCCGTCTTGCCATAGGTGCAGGCCCCAATCGGTGTAGATGCCGTCTGGGCGGTTGTAGTGGACCAACGTCGCGCCTTCCGCTTCGGCGCGGGAAGCGTAGTTGGTGGTATCGCCCTGGATCAACCAGATTTCCGGCGTCACGGACGGGTCAAAGCTGCGGTCGGCGGGGGTGTCCTTGTCGTTGCCGCGATGGATGATGAAGTTGACCGGCTGGTTGATGTTTTGCAGCTTGATGGCCACAAAGGCGCCAAAGTCGTCGATGCCGGCAAAGGGCTTGGGCGAGGTCCAGTCCGTGCCTTCGCTGGGATCAATGGCGTCGCCCCACAGGTGCAGGCCCCAGAAATCTTCCCAATTGCTGCTGCTGAAGTCGCCGTAATCACCGGCAGGGCGGTGGTAGTGGATGATGGCGTACTCTTCGCCGCCCGGCGTGGACGGCTGGCCGACAACGGCCGTTACAATATTGTTCTTGTAGTCACCATTCAGGTCGTTGACGATGGCCTGGAAGGTGAGTTCCGTGCCGGCGGGCAGGCTGCTGACGTCGTAGAAAATGCGGTAGGGGGCGTTGTTGTCTGTGCCCAGATACTCATAGGCGCCGTTGCCGACTTTCACCGAGAAGTTGACTTCGGCGAAGATAGGGGCGCTCAGATCGACGCCTACTTCCACGCGGCCGGTCACTTCGGTATTGGGCGCGGGGGTGTTGAAGGTAACATCCGGCGCGACCGTGGCCGCTTTGGCCGCCAGCGGGGCATCGGCTTTGTAGACGACCACGCTCAGGGAGGGTACGTTGACGGTCAGCTGGCTGCTGGCGTTGGAGGTGAGGGGGCTGGCGGCGGAGGGATAAACGGCCGTAAAGCCCATGTTGGCCGAATACACGTCAAACGTCGCCTGCTGCGCTGTCGTGGCGTTGTTCAGGGCCACCACATATTCCACCTTCTCGCCGCGTTCAATGCGCGAGAAAGCGTAGATGCCTGCGCCGTTGGTGGAGTAGCGGTGGATTTGCGCCCCGCGCCGCAGCGCCAGGTTGGCGTCGCGCACGGCCGCAAAGTCACCCAGCGCCTGGTACAAGGGATGGGCCGAATCGAAATTGTCGTCGGCTACGGTCGCGGTCGTACCGATCAGATCGCCGTTATAAGCGGCTACCTGGCTGGGGAACATATCCTCGCGGGCCAGTTTATCGCTGCCGCCGCCGACAAACCCTTGTTCATCGCCGTAGTAGACCACCGGGAAGCCGCGCCCGAAATAGAGCAGGGCGTAGCCCAGTTCCATGCGCTGCACCAGTTCGGCGTCGGAAGCACCGCCCTGGTTTTGCTGCAGCCAGTGTCCCAGGCGCTCAATGTTGCCATCGTGGTTGCTGACAAATGTGCCAAGCTGGTAGGCGTTGCTGTCAGCGTCGGTGAAGTAGTCGTCGTTGGCGTAAAGATCGCGCAGGTTATCGGTAGCCGCGCTGTTCGTGGCAAAGTCTCTGGCTGCACCGTGCAGACCAAAGTCCAACACGCCGGGCAGGTTACCCTGGGTCGTGTACTGGCTCATGGTGGCGGCGCTGCCATCAAACACTTCGCCGAAGATGAAGAAGTCGGGCTTGCCATTGTTGGCGGCGTAATCCATCACCACCGGGATGACCTGCTGCCAGAATTCGATGTTGACGTGTTTGACGGTGTCCATACGGTAGCCGTCCACGTCGTAGGCGGCGATGGTGTTGGTCAAAATGTCGGTGAAACCGTTGACGACGAAGGGCTGCTCGGTGAAGACGTCATCCAGACCGAAGAAATCGCCGTAGGTGGAGCTTTCGCCGGCGAAGGTGGAGTCGCCGCGGTTGTGGTAGTAGATGGGGTTGTTGAGCCACGCCGGCGCTTTGCGGTTGGCGTCGGCGGGGGCAACTTCAGGCGTGTAGGGGAAGCTAACGGCCGTGTCCAGTGCCGGGAACGTGCCAAAGATGTAGTCCCGGTCGTCAAAGGCGTTGCCGCTGGCGTCGCGGTAGGGGTAGTCGGCTTTATAGCGGTAGCTCGACGTGCCTTCCACGTAGCTGATGATGTCGCCGGTGTGATTGGCGACAAAATCGAAATAAACCTTGATGTTCCGCGCATGGGCGGCGGTGATGAAGTCGATCAGTTCCTGATCTGTGCCCAGGTGGGGATCAGCGTTTTCATAATCGAGAATCCAGTAGCCATGATAAGCCGCGCCGATGCCATTGGTGGCCGTGCTGTCCGGCTGGGTGGGGTTGTTCTCGAAAACGGGGGTGATCCAGATGGCCGAAACGCCTAAGCCCTGGATGTAATCGAGCGTAGCCGTGGCGGACAGACCGCTGAGGTCGCCGCCGTGGTAGTAGCTGATGTCTGTGGGATCGTAGCCGTGGTCAACGGCCGTGCCCGGGATGCCGCCCGTGTTGTTGCTCGGGTCGCCATCCTGGTAGCGGTCGGTCAGGGCGAAGTAGAAGACTTCGTCCTGCACGGCGTGCTGCACCGCCGGTTTGACCAGGTTCAGGTCGATGGGCGGCAGGTCACCAACGCGCACTTCGACTGCGTTTGTGAGGCTGTCGTACAAGACGGTTACGGTTTCACCGCCAAAGTCCACGGTGAAGGGCAGGTTGTTGGCCGGATACGAGGCATCCCAGGCTTCATCCAGGGCCACTTTCAGATCGTAGGTACCGGCGGGCAGGCCGTGGGTGATAAAGGTGTAGACACCATCGCCATCGGTATCTGTTAGCAGGGAAATCAGGCAGGCGGGCTGCCAATCGCTGGAACAGCCTAACGCGCCCTGGAAATTACCCACGGCAACGGCCGTTACATCATTCACACTGTCCAACACGGCGTTGGTCTTGTGGTCGTAATAAAACCGCACCGTCTCCGTCGGTGAGCCGGTCACCGTCAATGATTTATTGGACGGTGGATAGCTGACATCCCAGGTTCCGTTCAGGGCAGCTTTGTAGGCCCAACTGCCCGTGGGCACGTCAAACACGCCGCGCCAGACGTCATTGCCCTGTGCCGTCAGATTGGTCAAAGCACAGTCCGGCTGCCAGTCGCCGGGGCAGCCCAATTCGCTCTGCAAGTCGCCGGCTATCGTCACGCTGCTGGGCGCGGGCGGCGCAATCGTTACCGCCACACTGTTGTCGCCGGTATCAAAGGCCAGCGTCACGATTTCGCCGGCTGTAGCGACGCTAAAGGCCACGTTTGCCCCAGGATAAGAAGTATCCCAGGTCTCGTTTAAGGCCACTTTGGTTTCATACGAGCCAACGGGAATATCCGCCGAGACAAAGGTGTAGATGCCGTCGCCGTTGGGGTCGGTCAGCAGGGTGCGGACGCAGTCGGGCTGCCAATCGCCAGGACAGCCCAGCTCGCTTTGAAACGAGCCCGCGCCAACGGCAATCACATCGTTGACGCTGTCCAGGACAGCGTTTGTTTTGTCGTCGAAGTAGAAGCGTACCATTTCTGTCGGTACGGTGCTGATAACCAGCGGCTTATTCCCGGAGGGAAAGGCCGAATCCCAGGTGTCGTTGAGGGCCATTTTGTAGTTCCAACTACCGGTTGGCACGTCAAAGACACCACGCCAGATGCCATTTCCAGCATCGGTGATGTGGGTGGCCACACAGCCCGGGTCCCAATCGCCCGCGCAGCCCAGTTCGCTTTGCAGATCACCGGCTACGGTGACACTGGTTGGGGCGATGGGCACGGCCGTTTCCGCCGCCTGCGCTGGGGGGCGCAGCAGCCAAAACATTCCACCCAATAAAAGTAAAACCAACAGGCTGCTTAACAGCAGCCGCCAGCCTGCTTTGACCTTCCTGTTCATTCCTTCTCCTTATAGGTGTTTCTCAGCGACAAGAGCAGCGGGATAAAACGGCCGTAGCCCCCACCTGTTGGCGCCCTTGCCGGAAAATAATAAAAAAACGCCTGCCTGGACCCAGACTCAGTCCAAACAGGCGTAAGAAACAAGTTTAAATGCGGACAGTGACCGTCGCCGGGCAAAAGCCAATGCGCCAACGATCAGTTTTTGGAAAAGAGGCCCGTTCACCTTCATTTCGCCAGCGACCACATTCTTTCAGAAAGGATATAGTTGTCCTGCAAATGTTTCATTTAACAAAAGACAGCGAGTAGATAGTTGATAGGTCAACTTTACCACCGGCCGATTTATTTGTCAATAATGACCGAATTGGTGGGGCAGGGTTTGTAAGATTTGCTGGTAACGGCCGTGTAGATTTCCCAGCAAATGAAAGCTGTGTAAAAAATACCATACGATTTCCCCACGCGAGACCCCAAAATGTCACCAAATTACTACCAAGCACGAAACAAAGTTGGTATACTCTGCGTGGTCATTACCAGAGAAGATTATCATCCCCCATAAAGAAGGAGCATCTATATGGCTGATGTTCAGGCAATAGCCAATCGCATTGTAGAGAACGTGGAACGTGTGATTATCGGCAAACGCAGTGCCGTGCAGCTAACGGTCTTGGGCTTGTTGTGTCAGGGCCACATTCTCATCGAGGATGTGCCGGGCGTTGGCAAGACAGTGCTGGCAAAATCGCTGGCCCGCTCCGTAGGCTGCAAGTTTCAACGTATCCAGTTTACCCCCGACATGCTGCCCAGCGATGTGACCGGCGTGTCGGTCTTTAATCAGAAGACACGCGAGTTTGAGTTCCGTCCCGGTCCTATTCATGCCCAGATTGTGCTGGTTGATGAAATTAATCGGGCTACCCCCAAAACCCAATCTGCTTTGTTGGAATCGATGGAAGAGCGCCAGGTAACGGTAGATGGCCACACCTATCCACTGGGCAGTCCCTTCATGGTTTTGGCTACGCAAAATCCCATCGAGTACGAAGGCACTTTCCCGCTGCCGGAAGCGCAGTTGGACCGGTTTATGCTGCGGATTCGTCTGGGCTATGCAGCGAAAAACGAAGAGATGGACATGCTGGATCGTCAGCAGCACAACCATCCGCTGGAACAGATTGAGCAGGTGGTGACGGTGGAGGAGCTGACGGAGGCGCAGGAAGCTATCAAAGATATTTACATCGATAGTCTGGTGAAGGAGTATATCGTCGACCTGGTGCGCAGTACGCGGGAGCATCCCGACGTGTACCTCGGTTCCAGTTCGCGCGGGGCGCTGTCGATTTACCGCCTGGGTCAGGCGCGAGCGGCGATGTTGGGGCGGGATTATGTGCTGCCGGACGACGTGAAGGCGCTGGCCGGCCCGGCCTTGAATCACCGCATTATCGTGGGGCCGGCGGCACGTATTAAGGACATTGAGCCGGACGTGATTGTGCAGGATATTCTGGACAGCACGGCCGTTCCCGGCGCACAAGGCAGGGCTTAGGTCAGGCCGCCCATGTTATATCAGCTCAAGCAACGGCGCACGGCCGTGTTCGCCTTGGCGCTGCTGGCCCTGGTTGGCGGCCTGACGACTGGCCGTGACATTTTCTTTAACCTGGCCTACATGCTGGGTTTGCTGCTGATCCTCTCGTTTTTTTGGGCCTGGATCAATCTCAATTGGGTTCACCTGGCCCGCGCGACTCGCGTCCGGCGCACGCAAGTAGGACGGCCGTTAGAAGAGCGTTTCACCATCCGCAATACCAGCATTATTCCCAAGTTGTGGCTGGAGATTCGGGACTTTTCTAACGTGCCCGGTCACAAGACCAGCTACGTGGTGAACAACCTGGGTCCGAAGCGTTCTTTTACCTGGCGGACCATCACCATTTGCCGGGAACGCGGCCGTTATCAGCTCGGCCCCATTCAACTGCGCACCAGCGATCCCTTTGGGTTGTTTCCCATGCAGCGCGATCTGACCCCTACCTCTAACGTGGTAATCTATCCGATCACCTTCGACATTTACCAGTTTGCCCTGCCCATTGGCGTACTGCCCGGTGGTGATGCGCTGCGGCGCCGTACCCATTACGTGACAACCAATGCTGCCGGGGTTCGCGATTATGCCCCCGGCGACAGCTTCAGCCGCATCCATTGGCCCAGCACAGCTCGCCGCGACCGTCTCATCGTTAAGGAGTTTGAACTGGATCCGATGGCCGACATCTGGATCGTGCCGGACATGGCTGTGTTTAGTCACATCACCCCGCGCCAGGCTGAATTGATCGGGGAAAGCGAGCCTGCTTTGCTCGACTGGCTGGGGTTGGAGGATTTTGAACTACCCGACGCCACCGAGGAATATACCGTGGCCGTGGCGGCTTCGCTGGCCCAGTATTTCTTGCGGCATGATCGCTCGGTGGGTATGCTGGCCTATGGGCAGTCCAACGAGGTCGTGCAGCCAGATCGGGGCGAACGGCAGACGAACCGTATTTTGGAGACCCTGGCTGTTCTGCGCGCTCAGGGCAACGTGCCGGTGAGCGACGTGCTGCATGCCGAATCGCACCTGTTTCCCCGGGGCACGACGGTTATCGTAGTGACGCCTACGACTCAAGAGGATTGGGCGGCTTCAGCGCGGCAGTTGTCGCGGCGCGGTCTGCGCCTGGTGACGGTGTTGATCGATCCAGAGTCGTTTGGGGGCCGGCGGTCGGGGACTAAACTGGCAGCGCTGCTGCAAAGCAGCGGCATGATGACGTATCTGGTGAAGCGGGGGGATAATTTATCGGCCGTTCTCAGCCAGGGGTACAGCCGATCCAATAGTTTTACCGTGTGATATGATGGTTGGTCGGATGGGTAAACCAGCCATCCGACCAACTTAGCTTACCAGCGTGAGCGGAATGGATGGGGAAACGGCCGTTTCCTTCCCCCCGCTTACACGATCCCCCGCCGGGCGATCCACGGCCACCCCGGACATACTCCAGGGACCGGTATGCAAAATGCGTACCTGTACCAGTTCCCCTTTTAGATCCCGTGGATCGTCGAAGAAAACCAGTTTGCTCTGCGGCGTGCGGCCACGCCAGCGTCCTTTTTGCTGCTCTTCCACTAATACTTCGACCGTCTCGCCCATCCAGCGGGCCATCTTACGCTCGCTGATCTCCTTTTGCAGATCTTCAATCGAATGGAAGCGGCGGCGCTTTTCTTCGTCGGACACGTCGTCGCTCATGCGGCGGGCGCTGACCGTGCCGGGGCGCGGACTGTAGCGAGCCAGATGGATTTTATCCAGTTCCAACTCTTGCAAGATGTCGTAGGTTTTTTGGAATTGGGCGTCAGTTTCTCCCGGAAAACCGACGATGACGTCATTGTGGATGGCCACGTCGGGAATGATTTGCCGGATGCGGCTCACCAGGCGGCGGTAGTCGTCGGCTGTGTAGCCGCGTTTCATTTCGCGCAGAACCTCGTCGTCACCGGCCTGGATGGGTACTTCGATTTGTGGCATTACTTTGGGTAAATCGGCCACCGCACGCAAAATTTTGTCTGTCATGTAGTTAGGATGGCTGGTTAAAAAGCGGATACGCTGTAAACCGTCGATGCCGTTGATCACCCGCAGCAAATCGGCCAGGTCTGGGCCACCGGGCACGTCATAGCCATAGCGATCAACAATTTGCCCCAACAAAACCACTTCTTTGACGCCCTGGGCTACCAGCGAGCGCACTTCGGCTGCCACTTCGCCCACCGGGCGGCTGCGCTCGATGCCTCGCCGTTGGGGGATGATGCAAAATGAACAGGCGTGGGAACAGCCATAGACGATGGACACAGGAGCGGAGACCAACTGCCCGCGCTGATCGGTGGGCAAAATGACCTCACCATCCTGCCAAGCATGACGTTGGGCGGTCATTTCTTGCTCAAGTGTCAGATCTTCACCCTGGCGCAGGTGGGATACCAGGGGAATGCCGTCGGTGCTGGGTTCCATGAAGACGTCGACGAAGGGAAAACGCTTCTCTAGAGCTTCATTGCCACGCACACCCACCACGCAGCCCATCACGGCAATTGTCATGTCCGGGTTCTGCTCTTTAAGCGGCCGTAAATTATCCAGTTTGTTGTAGGCTTTGTCTTCCGACTGCTGGCGGACGGTACACGTTTCTAGCACCACGACATCGGCATCTTCAAGCTGTGGAGTGGCCCGATAGCCGATTTTTTCCAGTTCGGTGGCAACGCGCCGCGCATCGGCGTAATTCATCTGGCAGCCGGTAATCCAAAAGTGATAGGTTTTGTTCATAGGTTCATGTATCAAACAAAAAGATTGGTGATGACAGATGGCCGATCCGGCAGTGCCTCATCGTGCCTCTTCAGTCCCCAATCTCCCGATTAAAATAGCTTCAGTTAAGTAAAAAGTGATTCTATCGCCGCTCTGGGTGGGCGTCAAGAACTCGGAAACGGCCGTTGGCGCTTGCAGCAGCATGACCTGGAGGCGCAGACGCGTGTCGGCCGCCACGTGCAGGCGATCGGTCCAACTGGCAAAATCCATCTCTTTGCGCAGGGCTTCCTGGTGGACGAGAGCCAGGCCTGCGTGTCTGAACTGGTCGGCCCATTCTTCCAGGCTGAGGCAACGGCCGTGGCTGGGATCGCGCAGTTTCTCGAAGGCATTGACGTAGCGGCCTGCTTCGCGCTGCACGTCGGCCTTTTTGCCGCGCAGGCGGCTGCCCGGCACGACGTTGTCCACTACGACGAGCCACCCGCCGGGCGCCAGCACACGCACGGCTTCAGCCACAAAACGGCCGACATCGGAGAAGTGATGGGCGGCGATGCGGCAGGCAACAACATCAAAGCTGGCGGTGGGGAAGGGCAGATTTTCCGCATCGGCTGTTTCCACGATGATGTTGCGCAGCCCATGCTCTTGCGCGCCCACGGCCGTGCGTTCCAACATTTCCGGCGTAATGTCTGTGGCTACTACCTCTTGCACGTGTGGCGCCAGGCTGAAGGCCATGTGCCCGGCGCCGGTGGCCACATCCAGCACGCGCCAATCAGCCTGCGGATCGAGCAGTTCCACGACGCGGCTGAGGCTGGCTCCTTTGGCATGGACTTTGCTGGTGACGTAGGCGTCAGCGCTGGCGCCAAAAATGGACTGGACCTTCTGTTTGCTCATTGTGTGTTCCTTTTTAATTGACCCAAGACACATCCATGCAATTGCCCTCATCGTGGGCGAACACCCACTGATAACTGAAATCGGGCGCAACCAAGCTTAGGATGCGGTCGTCGACGATGAAAACCAGCCACTGGCTGTCGGCGGACCAATCAAACATGGGTGTCAGGATGCTGCTGGCAAACTGGGAGATGTAAGTTTGCGTTTGATGGCTGGCGATGTTATGAAGATAGATGGTGCTGCTGTTGGCCGGAGCGCGGGTATTGTTTTGGTCTGGCGTGGAACCAGTGAGTACCAGCCAACGGCCGTCTGGCGAAAAACCCAGCGCGTGAGAAGGCCAGACCGGTGACTGCAATCGTAGATCGAGCTGTTCGGCGGCCAGATCGTAGCTAAAGATGTACGCCTGACGTGACAGGGCATCCAGGGCAACCACAATCAGCAGATCTGGCTGCGCCGGATGGGTGATGACGTAGCGAATGGTGGCCGGAGCATGGATGCCTGAGGGGCTAACGGCCGTCAAATCAGCGAGCGTCAGTACAACTTGCGGTTCCAAATCTTCTACGCTGGCCACGACCACTTCGTCACCCGTTGCGCCGGATCGCACGTACCCCACGTGCCGGTCATCCGTCCAAAAAGGGGAATATCCGGTGGCAAAAGCTTCGCTCTCGGCCAGAACTTGCCCCTGCGCGTCACCGAGTTGTAACGGCGTGCTAACGGGCGGCGTGTTGGGATCGACCAGCGTCATACGGCCGTTAACGTAAAAATCACTGCTCTGAAACAGGTCGTTTGTGGCTACGATGGTGGCACGGCCGTCTGGCGACCAGAGTGGCTGCCAGATAAGCTGCGAAAATTCGCAGGTATCTCCTGCGCAGCTGGCCAGGTCTACCAGATTTGCCAGCGGTGTTTCAGTCTCCGGGCTGCCGGTGTAAACAACCAGATAGCGGCCCGTTGGATCAGACTGCCCCAGGGTGAGCGACCATTGGTTGGCGAACATGACCTGGCTTTGCCCCGACCGCCAGAGCTCAGTCTCCCACTTGTTATCATCGGCAAAGTCGAAGGACTGCAGCACCAGACCGGAATCGTTCAGCATCGGCGCCACCAACAGATAAGTCGTACGCGATAACACCTCCGTCCAGGTCTCGGCCTGCAAGTTGTAGCGATAAAGGGTCGTGGCTGTGGTGGCGTCGAAATTGCTGTTGTTCATGCAGGTGATTTGCAGTTCTTCGTCCGGAAAGGTAGTAGGCAGCGGGGCGCGTTCTTGCGCCAACAATGTCTGCGAATAGGCAAACTGCCACCACTTTTCGTCGAGGGCATCCAGCATGCCCACGCCGTAGCCCGGTTGGTTCGTCTGGCTGGCGAATGCGGCATTAACCCAGCCCAGAAGGTTGCGCGAACTTTCTAAATCACGCAGCCAGGTCACGGGGGCGATCTCCGGATAAGTTTGTAAGAGGAAATCTACGGCCGTATACAGTTCCCAGCCATCCTGGTTTTGCCAGGAAACCCAGTCTTGCCGGTCCCAAAATGCGTTCAGATCGGACATGCTGACGCTGTCGCGCAGGACGCGAGTATGATCGGCGGCGGTAATGGGCCACGGCCGTAAATCGAGCCCGCTCAGCAGATAATCGGTGAGCACCTGGAAGAAGGGCGCGTGCTGGCAGCACTCCCAGCCGACAAGATTGGCGATGACGGCCGTGGCTACCTGCCCGCCATAAGCCCGATACAGCGCCTGGTAACCGGCTTCGTCGCCTGCCAGACCCAGGAGCGTGGGCGCAGGCAGGTGCAGCGTTTGCCTCTCTGCAGCGAACGACCCGCCAGCCGCCGCGAGGAGGCTTTCCGGGTCGGTGTCCAGGCGCACGGTAAGCTGCAGATCAGCCGGGCAGTTTAAATCCGGCCAGTGGCGGCAAAGTTCGTGGAGCATAGATTCCAGGTCTACTGCCAGACGTTCGGCAACGGCCGTATCCCGTTCGGGATATACCAGTTTCACCGTTTCGCCTTCGTTGGTGACCCAGCCGCCCCAAAACGCATCGTCTGGCGGAGAAAGCAGCCAGTGTCCACTGCCTCGCCGGTAAACGGCCGTTTGCGTCAGCGTCACGGTCTCTGTGATCCCAGGCGCCGTGGTAACTACATAGGATTGCGGGAAGCGCAGTTCGGCAGCGTTCAAATCTGGCGCCAAATTGATCGCCGCCGTGCCCTTGGCAAAGTCGTCAAGTTCCAGCGTAGGATCAGGTGCAGCCTCTGGCCCCTGCCAGCCCCAAAAGGCACGCCCCGCCACCAGATCATTCTCCAGCAGGGCTTCTTCCGTTTCTGTCCAGACCGGGTCGCGGCCGGATAGTTGCGAACGGAACAATTCCAGGTCGCCGTGGGCTACGGCCGTTTGTACCAGATTGTGGGTCGCCAGGATGTCTTCTTGCACGGCCGTAGTGGCCGATTGAAGCTGCTGGTTGACCTGCCGGTACACTATCCAGCCGGCCGCTGCCAGTGCCAGAACCACAAACAGGATGAGCGGCCACGGCCGTTTGGGCGGCTCTGAAGACGGCCGTTGGGGCGGCTGTACAGGTTCATTCCAGACGGCATCATCTTCAGTGTGCCAATCGAACTGGCTCATAGCCTATCCGCCTACCTGCTCTTGCGGCCCGCTGAATGCCACCACGTCCACAATGGCACGGTTGACCACTTTACCGGCATAAGCCTGGGCCAGCACCTTGAAACCCGTTTCGTCGACCGGCAGGCCGACGAGCGAGGGTGTAGGTAAATCAAAAACGGGACTGGGATTTAGCAGGTGTTGGGGATCGCTGACGGCCGTGAGGCTGGCCGGGTCCGTATCCAGGCGCACTTGCAGCCGCCAGTTGCCGGGGCAGTTGGCCGCCGGTTCAAATCGGCACAACGTTTTCACCTGTTCGTCCATTTCCGGCAGCAGCCGCAGGGCCACTTCGGCGTCGCGTTCGGGGTAGATCAGGCTGATGTAATGGCCTTTGGCCTGCTGCCAGCCGCCCCAATACGTATCGCTCGGCGGGGCCAGCAGCCAGCGCGATTCGCCGCGACGAAAGGTGAGGGGCAGCTGCAACGTTACTTCGTTCGCGCCGATTGCCGGGGGAGCAAACACCGCGTCACGGCCGTTTGCCGGCAAGTCGTCGGTGAGGTGAATGGCGTACTGCCGCTCTACCAGCATCTCTGCGGATTGTAGATCGGGCGCTACAGTCACGGAGATGACCGTGGGCGGCGCAGTGAGCAGATTCAACCCAAACGGCCGTCGGTCCCATAACAAATCTTCCTGAAACAGCGCCTGCTGCACGGCCGTCCAGCGGGCATCCCGGCCGGATAAAACGGTGGTAAACATTTCGATGTCGTCCTGGCTCTTGGCCTGTTCCAACAGGGCCTGGCTGGACAAGATATCGGCTTCGACGTCGGCGGTTACGGCCGTCACCTCGCGCCGGGCCTGCTGGACCAGGATGCCGGCCACGGTTAGCACCAGAAAGGCCAGCAGCAGCCAGCGCCGCCAATGTTGGGAGCGGGGTGACGGGGGCTCAGGCCGTAGTGGTAGATTTTCTTCCCAATCCTGCTCCTCTTCGGTCGTCCATTCGAAGTTTTTAGACATGTCTTTTGCCTTTGTCTCTCCCCCCCCGCACTCAAGTCGATTGGCCAGCATAGCTCCTCCGCCTCGAATGATACTGTATGTGCTTTAGGAATGGGCGATGACTAAGCGACTATTCATGTGTGGGTTGGACCCAAACGGCCGTCAGGCAGTCGGTGTGGCGAGGGATGAAAAGCGTTTCATAATTGTATGCCGGAGCCAGCAGCCGCACCAGGTCGCTGTCGCTTAACGCCAGCCAGTTGCCGTCCGCCGACCAGTCTGCGCCCCAGGCCAGGCTGAGTTGATCTGGCGGCTGAACCACCAGCCGTTGGGAGGTAAAAGTGGTCAGATCAATCCACAGGATTGTCCACTCTCCGGCGTTCAGTAGGCGCAGCAGCAGCCAACGGCCGTCCGGCGATAAAAGATATTCATGCGGCCCCAACACCGTGCTGCTCAAGATCTCGTGAGCGGCCAATTTCTGAGTGGTCAGGTCGTAGGCCAGAAACTCGGTCACGCCTCCCTCGGCCTGCGAGCGGGTGGTGATCAGGGCCAGGATGTTGGGGTCAGGGGTCATGGTGGCATAATCGATCAGGCGCAGGCGGTCAGTGTCGGGCAGAACGGCCGTTATCTCGTCCACGCTCAACCACTTTTCCGGGACAGGATCATCCAGACTGCCGCGCATCAACGTGTCCCGCCGCCCTTCGCCGGCATCCAGCACATAAGCAAACGTTTGGGCGTCTATCCAGAACGGCGATGTGCCTTCGCCAACGGCCGTTAACACCTCTCCCTCGCCATCAACCAGCTTCAATATCCCATGCGATTGGGCATAAGTTGGCGGAAAGGTGCTTTCCAGGGCGATAGCCCGCTGTCCGTCTGGCGAAACTACCGGGAAACCGGGCACTGTGGCCACCTGGCACTCTTTAGTCAGGCAGGCGCCCACGTCCAGCAGCCCATAAGTGGCATCGACGATGTTGTCCGGCACCAAAATCAATCTCTCGCCGGTTGGGTCCAGCCGGTATGGCACAGAGCCGGCCGAAGAAGGGGTTTTTTCCCAGGACAGGTCAATTTTTAATCCGTCATGCCACAGATACAAGCCATTGACATTGGGACGATCGCTCCTTTCCCAAATGGCCAGCCCATCTCCGTGGGGCAGCGCCGCCATGTAAGCCACGTCCTGGTTCAACGGTTGTTCCAACTGGAAATCGCCGCTGCTGAGATCGTAGCGGAAAAGAGCCAGCCGCTGCTCCAGATCAGGTCGGCAAAGGAGCTGCAAATCCTGGTTGGGATAGGGAATCGGCCGGGCAGCCTGTCCGGAGGCTGATTGGGCATAAACAAATGCGCGCCACGCCTGCTGCAGCTCCTCGTCGCGGGGAAAATCCGGCCCGGCGAGCAAGTGCAGCCAGCCGCTGTAGCTTTGGTGTGGATTGTCCGCCAGGGAGCGGGCCACGGCCACGGCCGTTTGCCCCCACACATCATGCGCCAGCCCGACAATGGCCCCAGGCAGCGCGGCCTCGGAACGGCCGTCACCCTGCCACCACTCTGCCCCGGCCGCCAGCGGCACAGCTTCTTGCCACAGTGTCTCAAACTCGGCTGTGGTTACGGGTTCAGGTCGCAACCCGAGTTCGTGTAGTAACTCATTTAGCACAGCCTTATAAAACACGGCCTGCTCGCAGCAGCGCCAGTCCACAATATCGGTGATGGCGGCAGCCAAAACCAATGACGCATAGCCGCGAAAAAGCGCCTGGTAAGCCTCTTCAGTCTGCGGCAGACCGGCCAGGGTGGGTGTAGGCAGCAGCAGAGGGGGCGATTCAGTCGCCAGCACGCCCAGCAAATCCGCCTGAGCCAGCGATTCAGGCGCTGTAGAAAACACCACTTCTACCTGAAAGTTAGACGGGCAGGAGAAGGTGGGAAGCTGCGTACACATTTCCCCCAGTTTGTCGTCGATTCGCAAAAACAGGCGTTCTACGAGCGAGGCGTCGCGCGTGGGGAAGTGGACGGTGAGGTATTGGCCGGAAATGGTGCGGTCGGCGCCCCAAAAACTGCGTTCCGGCGGCGACAGCAGCCAGCGGTTGGAGCCGGTACGGTAAACGGCCGTTTGCCGCAAGACCACCGTTTCCGTCAGGCCGTTGCCCACGTTGATGGCGTAGGCCATATCGTGGGTTACTTCGGCCGTGCGCAAATCGGGGGCCAGCGTGACTTCGGGTTCGCCCACCGTTTCTCCGGGCAGCCAGGTCAGGCCCAGCCCGGAGCGGCGGTAAATGGCGCCGTCGCCGGCCAGTTTAGTAGTGGCAGCTGCCCAATCCGCATCGCGTCCGGACAAAAACGTGGCGAAGATTTCGCCGTCGCCGCGCGCGGCAGCCCCTTGCAAAACTGCGTCGCTGGCCAGAATCTCCGCCTTCAGTTGGCCCGTCACGCTGTCTAACCGCTGCAACCAGGCGCGGGCCAAAACGGCCGTGGTTAACAGCAGCAGCGCCAGGCCCGCCGCCCATCTCCAGCGACGCCTTTTGGGCGGGGTGTCAGGAGGCGGTGCAGCTTCCGGCCACTCTGCCCTGTCGTCAGTCTGCCAGTCAAAGCTCATAGGGAGAAAAGACTCACGCGCGAAGTTGAAGGGTAGCGGGCAGCGAGCAGCAAATTCTCACGCCGGGCCGGCTACGCCCGATTAGCCATCCGCCCCGTACAGGTAGCGATAAATGGCTTGCCCGAGATAGATGCGTTCGATATACAGTCGCGTTTCAGCAAAATCAACGGTCTCTTTGAAGACGTCAATATCGCCTCCGGCCGTTTCATACCAGCGCGCCGCGTTGCCCGGACCCGCATTATAGGCGGCCAGGGCGACGTGGGGCAGGTTGTCGAAGGCGCTCAACTGCTGGTGGAGATAGTAAGCTCCAAACGCCAGCCCGACGTATGGCTTGTAGAGGTCGTCGTTCTCGAAGTCAGGCCAGCTTAGCCTCTCGGCGATGTAGGCTCCGGTATCCGGAATCACCTGGCTGAGGCCCTGCGCCGCCGCGCCGGAGCGGGCAAAGCTTTCGTAGAGACTCTCCTGACGTACCAGCGAAAACTGCAGCAGCGGGTCATAGCCGTAGGTTTTGGCCAGGTCCAGGATATGATCGGCGTAGTATACCGGGTAGGACAGCCGTCCGATAAACTTGGGCGCGTCGAAGACGGAGATATTGGCGTGGGCTAAGATGGAGGTTGCCGCCAGAATCGACGAGCGATAGAGGCCGAGATCGCGAAAGTACAACGCCAGCTGATAGCTGTAGAGAGGATTATCCTGCATTTCCAGGCGCAGGTCTTCCAGTTCGCGTTTGGCCGCTTCCTGCAGCCCAATACGCCATAGTTTTTCCCCGGTGATCAGGCGCTGGTCGTAGGCCAACTCGGGAGCCAGAGTGCGAATGGGTGATCCGGCTTCCAATCCTAGATATTCGCGCAGCCAAACTTCTGCTTCGTTCTGGGCCTCGGGTTCATCGGGGGGGATGATCAGCCTGGAAGGGGCAGCAAAAGGTGGGGTATCTGTCGCCATATCGCGGGCGCGTACAGCGCCGTAAATAGGCAGGGTGGAGACCGCCGCCCGGGCGCGAATGTTTTCGTATAGCTGCGCAAAATCAAGGGTCGGGGTAATGCTTTGCGTGGCGGGCGTGACGGTAGGCACAGCGCCCGGTTCGGGGGTGGGCAGGATGACGGCCGTTCCCCGTTCATCACTCCCCTGCACCGCAATCAACTCTGGCAGGGCGTGCATTAACCACAACAGACTCTCGTTGCCAAACTCCGAGAATGGATAGGTATCGGCGGACCGCTGCCAGAGGGAGACGGCCGTTTTCTTGTCTCCCAGCCCATAGGCCAGCCAGCCGGCCTCAAACAGTGCTTCGGGCGCATCGGTATGACCGGGATAGTTTTGGGCCAGGGCCAGATAGGCGTCCATCGCCCCCGGCGTATCGCCTAACTGACGCAGCAGCACGGCCGTTTCCCAGGCTGCCAGGGGAGCATCTGTCTCGTCTGGATTCTGTTCCAGATAGGTTTGGTAGGCGGCCAGCGCCCCGGCGGCGTCACCGGCGCGTTCCAACATTTTGGCGCGTTCCATCGTCGCTTGCGCTGCATCCGCGGCGGCAAACTTCTCCAATTCGGCCAGCGCCGCCTCCAGATTGCCCAGCCCTTCGTATGCCCAGGCCAGATATAGATGGGCATCGGCGCGGTAAGTGTCCGGGTTGGCGGCGATATAGGTGTTGAAGGCGTTGACGGCCGGTTCATACGCCTGGGCGTTCACGTCTACCAGGCCGCGCTGAAAATCGTCCACGGGCACCCCGGCATCCACCAGAGCAACCAATCCTTGATACGTTTCATACGCGCCCGGATACTCATCGACACCCGTGAGGTAGCGCTGGTAGCCGGCTTCGGTGTCGCCGGCCTGGATCTCGGCGCTGCCAGCCAGGTAGGTCATCTGGCCCTTGGTGGCTTCGGTTTGGGCCAGGTCGCGCACAGCGTCATATTGGTTGATGGCAGCGCTATAGTTGCCGTCGGCGAGGTAATACTCGGCCAGTTTCAGGCGGTTGGCTACTGCGGTCAGGCGGTGGGCGGGAGCTTCAACGGCCGTGCCGTAGGCGGCCAGCGCCGCTGGCCGGTCGCCCAGGGCCAGGAAATTTTCGGCGAGGATCGGGGCTACGTATGCGGCCGTGTCCGGATTGGCTCCCAGGTAAACCTGATACGCGGCGACCGCTTCCTGGTAAAGACCCTGCCCTTCGTAGGCCTGACCCAGGAAAAAAGAGGCTGGTTCAGCGATAGAGGGATCGGGGTCATCGACGAGCTGTTGGAAGGCAGCGGCCGCTTCGGCATACCGCCCCTCTTCCAGGAGGGCGACAGCCAGATTGTATTGTGCTTCGCGTTTTTCCCCGCCGTTTAGTTCGTCGCCCTGGGCCAGCCCGGCGGTGAACTGCTCGGCGGCGGTGTCGAAATCCTGGAGCGCCAGGGCGTCGGTCCCGATTTGCAGGCGTTCGGCCGGGGGCGGGGTGGCGGTGGCTGTGCCGAAAACGGTAGGCGAGGGTGGAGGAGGTAAGGCCGTTTCGCCCTCTGCGCCGGATTCACCCTCTGCGCCGGATGAACCGCCGGAACGTGGTGTGACCGGTGGCGTAGGCACCCCGCTCAAACCGCTGCCGGCCAGGGTGGGGGTAGGCGGCAGGGTAGCGGTGGGATTGAAGGCTATCGGTTGTAATGGCGCATTTTCCTGGCTGCAGGCAGCCAGGAGGAGCAAGAACGGCAGCAGCAGGAGGTAAAGAGGGCGCGGGGAACGGCCGTCAGACACCATGGGCGGCAGTCTCCTCTTCGGCGGCTGTCTCTTCCTGTTCTACAATTACTCTTCTGGTCATCCGGCCACCAGTCAACAGTTCAACGCCCAGGTAGAGAGGGACTATCTGCGAAACCACCAGCCAGACCATTCCGAAAGTGATAATCATCTTGGCGCTCTGGACCTGTTCGTCGATTTGCCCCCGGATTTGTCGCAGATTATCGTCAGCTTCGGTCACGATGCGGATGTAGTCGGTAATGAGGGGATCGAAGGCGATGAGACGGCCGTTTATCTCTACCAGATCAGAAGACAGGGTGTGCATGTCGTCACTGATGGTTTGCAAATTAACGGCCGTGTCTTGCAAGGCAGTCTCCAGGCCGCGCAGCCGCTCGGGCATGTCGTCCAGGCTGTCGCCTATGGCCAGCACCGATTCGCCAAACGGCACAGTAGGATTATAGTCGATGCCCAGATCATACTTGATAGGAAAGCCTAAAATAGACGTGTCGATTTTGAAGTTGTTGAGCGTCTTCAAGGTGGTGTCGATAGCCTGTGCGGCCTGGGCGGCGTTGGGAATGGCGGTTTGAATGGTCTCCACGCTGCGTGGCAAATCTTCTCCGGCAATAGTTGCCACGTCGTTCAGCATAGGCTGCGAATCATCGAGCGAGGTCGCGACGTCATCGGCTGTTGTTTGCACGGTTTGCAGGCTGGTGTTGACGTCGGCGATGGTCTTTTGGGCCAGAGCCAAAGAATCAGTCACTGTGCTGAGGCTGTCAATCGCCAGGGTCAGCCCGGATTTGGTCCCTTCGGACAGGCTGTCCAGCACGTTGCGGCCCACCCGTACACCCAACACGCCCAGAGCCATGCCGCTCAGGCCAATACCGATCAATAAGATGCCTAAAATTCGTCTAATCATGGTTTTCTTAAGGGTTTAATTGTTGAACCGTTCATAGCGTTTGGACCATTCAGCAATTAACTAATTCTATTCGCTTCGCCCCCTGGATAATGCCGCAGATACGGCCGTGCGGTCGATAGTTCCTGTGCTTTCTTTAGCTTCTGCTAATGCCTGCCAGAGCTGCTGAAAGGCATTGTAGGCCGGGCCGGCATAAGGTCCGGGCGTTTCGTCGAAGGGCGTGACTTCTTCGTAGGCAGCGCGGAAGTCGGCCGGCAGAGCGGTGGCGGCGCTGGCTTGATCGGCGGTCAGCAGGGGCAGGCCGGCGGCGGCGTAAATGGGGGCGGCTACGGCCGTTGTCTCTGCATCCCAATGCCCGACCACAGCCACCACCTGCGGATCCACGGCCAGTGATTCGGCCGTTTGCCGGGCCAGATCCGGGTCGCTGCTGTCGTCCAGGGCTACCAGCGCCACCCGGTAGCCGCCAATTCCACCGGCTTCGTTGATCTGGCGCACCGCCAGCCGGGCGCTGTAGATCACGTCATAACCTACCGCTCGATTTTGCCCTTCAAACGGGGCGACCAGACCCACTTTGACCACGGGGTCAACACTGGCGCAGCCGCAAAGAAAGATGATGGTAAAAAGAAGAAAAAGGCGCCTGATGCCTTGTCTATTGGCACTTTTGCGCATTGGCCAGATGTTCCTCAAAGGTTGTGGAAAAGACGTGGCTGCCAGCGACGTCAGCATTGCAGTCTACCACAAAGAAGTAAAAATCGCTGGCAGCAGGAGCGGCTACTGCTGCAAGTGTGCCCAGACTGGGATTGGCGATGGGACCGGGCGGCAGACCTGCGTAGACGTAAGTATTGTAGGGCGAATCGACTTCCAAATCACGCAAAGAGAGGGGGACTTTCCACCATGTTTCCAGATCCGGCTGGTAGCCCAGGGCATACTGCACAGTCGGATCGGCGCTGAGCGTCATGTCGGCGGCCAGCCGGTTGAGGAAGACGCCAGCGATTAACGGCCGTTCCTCCGCCAACACCGCCTCCCGCTGCACAATCGAGGCCAGGGTCACCGCTTGTAAAAGCGTCAGACCTTGCACGCCGTAGGATTGGCGCATGGCCGGTGTCACTCGCATGTCGAAGGTAGACAGCATCAAATCGACCAGAAAAGCGGCGTCGGCGTCCACCGGCACGCGGTAGGTATCGGGGAAAAGAAAACCCTCCAGGGTAGTGCCGTCTGGCAGGCCAGAGAGAAAAGGGTAGGGCGAGAGGTCAAACGGCCGTTCGCGGCGCACAATCGCCAAAAATTCGTCCGGATCGATCGCGGCTGGCCTGACCACCTGCAGGTAATTGGCCATTTCTTCCGCGCGCAGCCCTTCAATAAAGCGCAGCTCGATGTCGCGGCCGATAGCCTGGGTAAGAGCCACAGTCAGTTCGGGAATGGTGAGTTGGGGCGGTACAGTAAAGTCGCCCGCTGCCAATTGCGAATCCAGGCCATAAAAACGGGCATAGTTGATAAACAACGAGGGATCTTCGAGGAGGTCGGCGGCAGCCAGATTTTCCGCGACGGAAACGGCCGTTTCCCCCGGACTAATCGTAAAATTGACAGGATTGGCCGCGCGGCCGGCTGGCTCCTGCAAGGCATCGGCGTGCAGTGCCAGGTAGCTTTGCAGATAGAGGCGCTCGCTGAGGCCGAGGTCGGGGCTTCCGCCTTCCAGCCGGACCCCACCGCTGGTAACGCCTCGCCACTGGCCGTAGAGCAGGAAAACGGCCGTCATACAGCCCACCACCACCATAAACAAGACCGCCACACGCCAGAGCAGCGTCAGCGGGCCAGTTTTGCGCTGGTAGGGATCTTTGGGATTGCGGATTGCGGACTTTGGATTTTGGATTGGGAGCCTCCCTGACGCTCAACAAGCAGCAGGCAGCGGTGGGTGCAATGCTATGCGCTGCCCGTCATCTGCTGATTGTTGTCTTGCGCATCTAAATACGCCTGCAAAATCAAAGTGGCGGCTACAGCATCGACGTTTTGGCGAATTTTGCGCCCTTTTTGGCCGCGGGCGCGCAGGCTGTTTTCCGCCTGGACGGTGGTGAAGGCTTCGTCGGTAAAGGCAATGGGCACCTGAAGCTCGTTGTACAGAGCAGCGGCATAGTCACGCACCCAGGCAGCCTTTTCGCCCTCACGCCCATCCAGCATTACCGGCAGACCAATCACCAACAAGTTCGCCTGCTGCTCTGCCAGCAAACGGCCGATTTGGGCAAAATCCGCCTGACGCGAGGTGCGCTTTATGACGTCCAGCGTCGTGGCGATGGTGCGCGTGGCATCGCTTACGGCCACGCCGATGCGCTTTTCGCCTAAATCCAGGGCCAGAACGCGCCCTTTGATGGTGAAGTCATTTTGGGTCATGGTTGTGCGTTGGTTTGTTAGTTGGTTGGTTTGTTTGCTGGTTGGTTTGGTCGTTAACAAACCTTCCCACTCCACCAACCAACAACCTTCTTCTCGTCAGTAAGGATGGCACAGAACGGCCGTTTCTACCTCTGCGATATCCCTACGTTCCTTCATCCATCTGCCGGGCGGATCTCCGCTTGAATACGCGTGGCCACGTACGGCAGGCGGTTAAACCAGTTGGGCCAAATCGTCACTTCAGGGACGGCGCGCAGCGGCAGTTGTTTGTACAAATAGGCAATCGCCAGATCCGGGGGCTGCCCGGAAATGTCATCCAGTACCTCGTCTACGTCCAGGTCGGCGGCGGCCAGCACGCTGCCCGTCATCACGAAGGTCACGCGCCCGGCGTCGTCCACGGCCACCACATCACCGCGTGTGTATTGGATGCTGTCCGGCACCAGCGAGTAACCTTCCGGCACGGCCGCTGCCAGGGCTTCATACACAATCCCGGAAGCGGCGTTAGCGTTTACGGCCGTGCCCCCCACGTCCGCCCGCATCTCCAGTGCCAGCCGGTCCGTCTGTTCGCCGGGAAAATGAGAATATGTCTCGCTGTCTACGTTCAGCACCCGCACTGAATCGCGCGCCAAAAATTCAAACGCCGTCGTCTGCGCCTCCATCTCTGAAGCGGAGACCGCCTGCAAAAATTGCAGCACCTGTGCCCGCAGCCGCTCCTGGTCGGCGTCCGTTACAGCCTTCTCTTCCCGCACGCCGCCGCCTTCGATGGCTTCCAGATTGCGCACTTCCAACTGCACGGCCAGCGCGCCTTCAATTTCATTCACCTGGTTAGCCGGCACGTTACCCTGTGGCCCCGGCTCGACGGCCACCACGTCGACTTCGGCCGTGCCACCTTCCACGCCAGGCACGACGGCTTCGCTGATGGTCTGGAAAACGACGTTGTTTCCGGCAGAGGTGCGCACGCGCGTACCTGCCGGCACCACCACGTCCTGCTCCAGACGATTAACAAAAACCACCTTTCCCCGCGCCGAGGCGCTGGGTACTTCGGCTATACCGCTGGTTTCGGCGTCGGCCTGCCAGGATTGGTTGGTGGTGAGGATGCGAGCGGGCACCGCAGAACGGCCGTAATCCACTTCCTCCAACGCCGGGTCGGCCACAATCTGTTTGGTGATTTCGATAGGCACAACTTCCGGCCGCAGCGTCACCCTCGCGCCAGGCACGGCGTACGACATAGCCACAAACACCACCGCCACAACGATGAAAAACAGCAAAATGGCCGCGTAGCGGAAAAGCCACAGACGCGGACTGCTTAAAGGGACCATGCGGCGGTGGGCTTCTTTCCGGTCGCCTTCGTCGATCTGGACCGGGCGCAAATCCTCGGCTTTCAGCCCGCCCACTGTGGGCAGGCCCACCACTTCGGCACGCCGCCGGCCGCGCCACCAGCCGCGACGGCCGTGTTCCGCCGCTTCCACGGAGACAAACACGGGCAGACCCAGGGCTTTGGCCTGGCGGGTGATGTCGGGAACGGCCGTGACCAAACCCACATCCAGCCGCCGCCGATCTGCGTGCCGCCGCAGGCGCACCAAATCCAGCCCTTCGCGCAGCACCCCGCCGTCCTCCGGCAGCACCAGCACCACCCTGTCTGCCCCGGCCCAATCCAGCCGGTCGCAGATGGAGGTGATGTCGTCGGTTTCGTCGAGGAGAATTGCTTTCATAACAATCAACAAGGAACAGAAAACAGTTAACGGTTAACGGGAGCGCTGGCAGTGCGGGCGGTTTTGATGCTGGTGCTCAAAATGCGTTGCAGCTGGTTGCACTCGTCGAGCAAGTCTTTAACTTTGCTTTCAGATTGCATGTCGCTCGCCACGACAATGCGCAGCCAAACCTCCGTTTCGTTCAATTCTTTGACGGCGATTTTGAGTTTATGCACGAAATCGGCTGGACTTTCTGCCCCGCGCGCTTCGGCGTGATTAGGCGTAGCAGACGTGCCGCTGCGCAGCAACTGCCCGGCAACATGCTTGCCTGCCGGGTCTCTTGGCAATGCATTACACAAATGAATCACCCGCGCCGCAAAGCGAATCAACCGTTCCTGAATATCATCGCCCTTTGCCATTCACCACTCCATTCACATTCCAGCCACCGTTTCCCGTTGACTGTTCACTGTTATCTGTTAATTGTTTTCAATCGTCCGTGCTACCAGATCAGGCACAATCGCCAGCGCCTCGCCAATTTTGCTGGCGTCGTGGCCGCCGGCCTGGGCCATGTTGGGCCGCCCGCCGCCGCCGCCGCCAACCACTTTGGCCACCTCGCGCACGATGTCGCCGGCTTTCAGGCCGCGCTTGATCAGATCGTCGGTGACGGTGGCGACGAAGAGCGGTTTGTCGTTTTGGATGACGGCGAAAACGGCCGTGCCCGTCTTCACCTTATCTCTAAACCAATCCGCCATTTCGCGCATCGTGTCCACATCGGACGCCTCCACCTGGACGGCAAGCACATTGGTTCCGGCGATGGTCTGTACCTGGCCCAGCAGTTCGCCAAACTGGTAGCGGGCTAACTTTCGCTGCAACTGCTCGGCATTTTTTTGCAGCGTTTTGTGGTCATCCAGCAGCGCCTCCAGGCGATTTTCCAGCTCGCCGACGGGCGCGTTCAGCAAATCGGCCAGCCGATCCAGCACGTCCAGCCGCTCGGCGATGAGCGCCTGCGCGCCACGACCGGTCACCGCCTCCACCCGCCGGACACCGGCGGCCACGGCCCCTTCGCTGACAAAGCGGAACTGGCCGATGTCGTTGGTCTCGGAGACGTGCAGGCCGCCGCACAGTTCCATGCTGTAGAACGGTTTGTCGCCATCGCCGCCCAGGGTGATGGTGCGCACGATGTCGCCGTATTTTTCGCCAAAGAGGGCCATTGCCCCTTTCTCGATGGCTTCCTGCTGGCCCATGTAGCGGACTTTCACCGGGTAATTGGCCAGAATCGCCTGGTTGATGTCGGCTTCGATGGCCGCCAGGGTGGAATCGTCTACCGCTTTGTCGTGCGAAAAGTCGAAGCGCAGGCGGTCGGGGGCCACCAGCGAGCCTTGTTGCGTGACGTGGTTGCCCAGGTGGGCGCGCAGTTCGCGGTGGAGGATGTGGGTGGCGGTGTGATTGCGGCGGATGTCGGCACGACGGCCGTCATCGACCACCAGCAGCGCCTCTTGCCCCACGCCAATTTCGCCCTGCACCACTTCGCCGACATGGACGATGAGGCCGTTCACCGGTTTGCCCATTTTGGTCACCCGAAACTCGGCGCCCGTTTCCGGGATAGAAATGGTGCCGGTGTCGCTGACCTCGCCGCCCGCTTCCACGTAGAACGGCGTCGCGGCCGTCACAATCTCTGCTTTGTCGCCGGGGCCAATAGTCTGCACGATTTCGCCGTCGCGGATCAGACCAATCACGTCGGAGCGCAGCCGCGCGCCGATGTAGGGATCGTATTCCACACCGCCGTCTAGCAGGCCCGCTTCCTGCAAATCGGCCAGCAGGTCGCCGTAGACGCCTGTGCCGCGCTCGTAGGCTTTGAACGCGCCGGAGCCGCTGGCCAGGGCGTGGGCGGCGCGGGCCGCGTTATAGCCCTTCTCGTCGATGGTGATACCGCGCTCCTTCACCAGGTCGCGCGTGATTTCCAGCGGCAGGCCGTAGGTGGCGTAGAGGTTGAAGGCGGTCTGGCCGTCGATTTCCTTCTCGCCCTTTTCGTCCATCTCCTCCAGGATAGTAATAAGCTGGCTGAGGGCGGCGTCCAGCGTGCGGGCGAAGCGACGTTCTTCTTGCGTCAGAGTATGGCGGATGTGTTCGGCGCGCTGGCGCAGTTCGGGGTAAGCCTCACCCATCTGGTCAATGTAGACCTGGGCCACGTCGGCCAGGAAGGGCTGCTGGAACCCGATTTGCCGCCCAAAGCGGGCCGCGCGGCGAATAATCATGCGCAAGACGTAGCCCGCGCCGGCCGCGCCGGGCCGGACCCCGTCGGCGATGAGGAAGGTGGCGGCACGGCCGTGATCCGCGATCACCCGATACCCCACATATTTTTCCTGGCGCTCCTCGGCGGTGTCGCCTAGCATGGCCTGTACCCGGTCCATGGCGGGAGCGAAGAGATCGTTGTTGTAGTTGACCGGCGTGCCCTGCACCACGCTGGTGATGCGCTCCAACCCCATGCCGGTATCGACGCCGGGTTTGGGCAGCAGCGTGCGCGTACCGTCTTCGGCCTGATCGTATTGCATGAAAACTAGATTCCACACTTCCAGCCAGCGGTCGCAGTCGTTGTCCAGCAAGACGGAGCAGTCGGGGCGGCCGCAAGTGCAGGCTTCCGGTCCCCAATCGTAGTGGATCTCGCTGGTGGGGCCGCAAGGACCGACATCGCCCATCATCCAGAAGTTCGTTTTGTCGCCCATACGCAGGATGTGGCTGGGGGGGACGCCGACTTTGTTGGCCCAGATGTCGTAGGCTTCGTCATCGCTGGTGTGGACGGTGAAGTAGAGTTTGTCGGCGGGAATCTGGCAGACTTTGGTCATGAAGTCGTAGGCGAAGCGGATAGCGCCCTCTTTGAAATAATCGCCAAAGGAGAAGTTGCCGAGCATTTCAAAAAAGGTGTGGTGGCGCGGGGAGGGACCGACGTTTTCAAGGTCGTTGTGCTTGCCCTGGACGCGCATGCACTTTTGGGAGGAGGTGGCGCGGGAATACGGCCGTTTCTCCTTGCCCAAAAACACATCCACAAACTGGTTCATCCCGGCGTTGGTGAACAGCAGGGTAGGGTTGTCGTGCTGCGGCAGCGGCGCGCTGGGCACAATTTCGTGGTTTAACTCGTTGAAAAACTCCAAAAATGCCTGTCTAATTTCGTTGCTAGTTGTTGGTTTCATCTGTTCCTCGCTAGAGATTGGAGACTGGAGATTAGAGATTGCCATAGACACAACCTCAAATCTCTGATCTCTTGAAATTTTACCTTGACAATAAAAAACCGCCAGACTGAGTAATCGGTCTGGCGGTCGTTGGCTTACGGTAAAGAAACTTTGAATCAGGCAGCGCAACAATCCAGACCGATGGTCTGGCTGGCAGCAGCGGCGGCGCTGGTGGTTGTTGGGTGCAGATTCAGGCGTTTCATGGTGGGCATGGTAACAAAGTGAGCCTGGTTTGTCAATGGACCGTGTAAGGTTGAATGTGGGCTAGAGCTTCGATGGATTGGCTGGCGTCCCAGAGGTCAACGGCCGTTTGCAAATTCAGCCACATCTGTGGAGAAGTGTTGGTAAATTTGCCCAGGCGCAATGCCATATCCGCAGTAATACTGCGCTTTTCATTGACAAGCTGGTTGATAGACCGGCGCGAGACACCTAATTTCTCTGCCAGCTCTCCCTGTGTCAGGTTTAGTTCAACTAAAATATCTTCCCGAATAAATTCACCGGGGTGCGTCGGACGATTTTCAGGTATTAACATCATTACATTCTCCCACAGATGGGTGGGAACCCTCAGCAACAGATTTTCCTTTGCTGAGAGTCCCCGTTTTGATCAATTCTTCATTCCAAATCAAGCGTGATAATCTTCAAAATAAACGTCGTAAGCGTGCCCCTCCATCCATTCAAAGGTTATGCGCCACTGAGAGTTTACCCAAATCGCGTACCGAGTCGGCTCAAATCCTTGTAACGCATGAAGCTGATTGGATGGTGGGAACCACAAATCTTCTAGCTTTACAGCGGCACTCAGTAACTCTAATCGTCTCCTGGCCTTTTTTGCCAGATTGATGTCCAGTCGTTGTACCCGTCTACCATTGAATATATCCTCCGTCCGTTTGTCACGAAATGAGTTGATCATGCAGGGCATTGTAACCAGTATGATTACACATGTCAAGTGTGCGACCAAGGGATCTATGATGAATCTGGCAGCATGAGTATGTCCTTAATGCTGGGGGTCCATTTATGCAAATCCAAGATTTGGCCTTTAAGGTTTAGGCACACTAAAACATATAAGAAATTTGATATGGAGGCAAAGATGACGCAAAAAATCCAGAAAACAGACCAGGAATGGCGCGAGCAATTAACGCCGGAGCAGTATCACATCACTCGCGAGAAGGGGACGGAACGGCCGTTTACCGGCGCCTACTATCACAACAAAGAAAAGGGCACCTACCACTGCGTGGCCTGCGGCGCGGAACTGTTTAGCTCCGAGCAAAAATATGATTCTGGCTCTGGCTGGCCCAGCTTTTGGCAGCCGGCCAACGAGGAAAACGTGGATTTAGCCGAAGACCGCAGCCACTTCATGACGCGTACAGAGGTGACGTGCAGCCAGTGCGGCGCGCATTTGGGCCACGTCTTCGACGATGGGCCGCAGCCGACAGGCCTGCGTTACTGCATTAATTCAGCGGCGCTGGATTTTGAGAAAGAGGATTGAAGGGAGGGTTAGGTAGGTTGGTTAGGTTGGTTAAGTTGGTTGTGAGCTATCCAACCAACCATCAAACCATCAAACCAACCAACCCTCTTACAACTCTGCCAGGAACACGGCCGTTTCCTGCGCAATCTTGTCCCACGTAAACAAATCCGCGACCTGGGCGGCGTGCTGGCCGAGTTTGGCGCGCAGGTCGGGGCTGGCGATGAGGGTTTGTACGGCCGTGGCCAGCCCGGCGGCATCATCTGGCGCTACCAGCCAGACGTTTTCGCCGTGAACCAGTTCGGGCGTGGGCGTGGCAGGGGCGGTGGTGAGCAACGGCCGTCCGTGAGCCAGCACCGCCATTAACGTCCCGCGCCGCAGCGACACCCCATCACGGTAAGGCATCACCATCAAATCGGCCGCGTGCAGAAAGGTGGACACGCGCTGGTCGGGCTGGAAACCCGTCCAGTGCACGCGCTCTTCCAACCCCAGTTCGCGGATCAGCGCCTTGAGCTGGTCCAGAAAAGATTGGTTGTTGGCCGGGTCGCTGCTGCCCGTTTGCCCCCCGATGAAAACAAGATGGACATTCTTCTCCAGGCGAGCGAGGGCGTGCAGCAAAGTGTCCGCTCCTTTGCTTTCGTTGAGGAAGCCAAAATAGCCAAGCAAACAGTCGCCGGGCTGCAAGCCCAGCAGATCACGGGCTTCCTGGAGTTCTACGTGGTTGGGAGTGTAAGTGGTGATGTTGCTGCCAATGGGAATCTGGCGAACCGGTGTACGGGTGCTGGCCGTCAGCGCCTCATAGTCGGCGCGGTTGGTAACGATGGTTCCGTGGGCGTATTTGGCCATCAGGTTGACGGCCGTTTGGCGCAGCGGCCCGGCTTTGGGGAACAGGTACGGAACGCGCAAATCGTGAAAGGTGACGGCCGTTTTGGCGACTCCTTTCAACCGCCAGGGGAGCAGGTTGATGGCCGCGCTGCGCATGTTGTAAGCGGCTGCCTGGTACTGGATGTTGACCACGTCTAGGTTATAGCGCAGCACCACGTCGGCAACTTGGGAAACGGCCGTCCAGCGCCACTTCTTTACGTTGGGGTGCAGCTGAACAAAACCGAGGTCTACCGGCTCTAACAAACTTTGCCAGCGACGGCGGGCGTCAAACGGTCGTGCCTGGCGGTCGGTGATGATGTGTATCTCATGGTGCAAATTGGCCAGCGCCCGGGCCAGTTCTTGCGTGAAGGCTCCCACCCCCCCCTCCATAGGCGGATACTCACCCGTTACCAGGCCAATTTTCATGACACAATCCGGTGATCAGGCAATATACGAGTCGTAGGCGCTGGGGACCGGGTGGCCGCGCCAACGCAAGAGAGACAAGGCATAAGTGCGGCGCAGCGTCACAAAGTCAGCTTTTTGATGCATCAAATCCTGTTTTTTAGGTTCTGGCCAGTCGCCATCGGCGACACGCATCAGGTCCAGATCTCCCAGGGCATTGAGGCCCAGCAGTTCTTCGTGAAATGCTTCTGGCACTTTGCTCAATGAGGGCGGCAGCCCCACTTTAATGGACTGCAAGAGAACTTCCTCCAGCGGCCAGTTAGATGCCTGCGCGATGCGCTGCAAGTCGTCGTACATGTGCTCTGGAATTTCAACCGTGATTTTTTTGCCCTTCATCCACTACCTCCTGTGCATCGGTACTATCGTGCCGACTCTGGTTCATTAATTTAATAACCGGCGGGGTGCAGGCCGGAACGCAGGATGGCCCAGTAAGCCTGAACCCGCTGGCGGCGTAACGGCCGTTTATGGCCCAACACGCCCTTGAATCCTTCCAAAATAAGCTGCAAAAAATAGTTTATCAACAAGAACAAGCGTAACAGGCTTGCCGCCAATCGGCTATGGTACTTTCGAAAGTAACGCAGCTTGGCTTGTTGAAAATTAATATGCCGGGCCACAACTGCCTGCTCACTACTTTTGCCTTCGTAGTGGATGATTTGTGCCTCTGGCAGATAGACAATGCGCCAGCCGGCGGCTTTGATGCGCCGGCACCAATCCAACTCCTCCGAATACATGAAGTAGGCTTCGTCCAGTCCACCCACCGCTTCCACTACGGCACTGGGAGCCATCATGCAGGCTCCGGTCACCCAATCCACTTCCGCGGTCTGCTGGTCAGGTACGTCGCGAACGTAATACCGGTCCAACAGGCTGCCGGGAGCCATGGATTCCAGCCAGGTGCTTTCAAAAAAAGCGGTGGCCAGGGTGGGAAACCGCCGCCGCGATGACTGCACGGAGCCATCGGCATTTAACAGCTGGGGGCCAACAACGCCGACGTCAGGGTGGTCTTGCAGATATGTAAGCAGCGTTGCCAGCGCCTGTCCAACCACTACTGTGTCCGGATTGAGGAGTAGTATATAACGGCCGTTTGCTTTGGCAATGCCTAAATTGTTTCCGCGTGGAAAACCAACGTTTTCCGCGCAGGCGATCAGCGTCACCCAGGGGAAATCGGCTGCCAGCATGGCGGCGCTGCCATCCCCAGAGGCGCTGTCCACGACGATGACTTCCAGGTCCAGGTCGGCGCGGTTCCGATCAATGGACTCCAGGCCGGCGCGCAGCAGGTCCCGGACGTTCCAGTTGACAATGATGATCGAGAGGTCCGGGGGCTGGTTCATGCGGCTGCGGGTAAACGAAACAGGCGGCGGGCGTTGGCCGTGGTATGTTGAGCGATAACGGCCGTTTCCACACCTCTTTCTGCGGCAATGCGCTCGGCCACATAAGTAACATACGCCGGCTGGTTGCGCTTGCCCCGGTATGGCTGCGGGGTCAGGTAAGGCGCATCGGTTTCGACGAGAAGGCGATCCAGGGGCGTCCGGCGCACAATGTCGCGCAGGTCGTCGGCTTTCTTAAAAGTCACCGGGCCAGTAAAGCCGAGGTAAAATCCCATTTCCAACGCCGCCTGGGCCATAGTCCAATCGCCGGAGAAGGAATGCAGCACGCCGGGGTTTTCGCGGCCTGCCAGCGGTGAGGCCGCCAGCAGGCGGACAACGTCGGCGCTTGAGTCGCGGTTGTGGATGATCACCGGCAGGTTTAGTTCGGCGGCCAGTTCGAGCTGTTGAGCCAGGGCTTCGTGCTGCACGTCATGGGGCGCATCGTCCCAATAGTAATCCAGCCCAATTTCGCCAATCGCCACGACTTTGGGGCGGGCGGCGGCCGTGCGCACGGCCGTCAACCAATCGCCAGTCCAGTTGGCGCAGGAATTGGGATGGATGCCTACGGCGGCGAACACCCCATCATGCTGTTGGGCCAGGTCGGTAACGGCCGTTATATTTTCCAGATCAATCGCCGGCACCACGATTTGCGATACGCTTGCCGCGGCCGCACGTTGGATAACGGCCGTGCGGTCGCCGTCAAACTGAGGCATATCCAGGTGGCAGTGCGTGTCGATCAGGTCCATCAGGCAGCATCTCCTGCTTTACCCTGGCGATAGGCCGCCAGAAATTCTTCCGGCACCTGCACGGCTACCACTTCACCCCGGGCGCACTCCTCGCCGTTGGCCAGCAAAGAAGCGCTGATGATCACTTTGCGTCCTTTCACTTCCTTGACACGGCCGCGCACTTCCAGCACGGTGTCGATCGGGGTTGGTTTCAGGTAATCGACGTGCAGGGAAGCGGTGAGAAAACGCAGCGCCGGTTCGCTGTCCATCTCGCGCCCGGCGGCGCGATAGGCGGCAGCGGCGGCTGTGCCCGTACCGTGGCAGTCGATGAGGGAGGCGATCAGGCCGCCATAAACGTAGCCAGGAATGGCCATGTGATACGGCCGTGGCTGAAACAACGTCACAGATTCGTCGCCATCCCAATAAGTTTTGATTTGCAGCCCATCAGGATTTAACCGGCCGCATCCGTAACAGTAGCTCAAATCATCCGGGTAAAAATCTTGAAACGCTTTGTCTGCCACTTCGTCTCCCTAATGCAGCCCGGCCAGACGCATGCCATCTTCCAGAATGGCAGCCAGGCGATCTTCATGCGTAGTTTCGCAGTAAACGCGAATGACAGGCTCAGTGCCGCTAAAGCGCACCAGCAGCCAGCCGCCATCTTCCATGATGAACTGGTGGCCGTCGATGGTGACGATGTCTGTTACCTTCAACCCGCCGATGGTTTCTGGTCGGGCGGCGGCTACACGCGCCAAAATTTCCGGTTTGCGCTCCGCCTCGAAGCGGCTGTCAATCCGATCGTAGTAGTGGGGGCCAACTTTTTCAAACAGTGTGTCCAGCAGTTCGGAAGGCTTTTTGCCGGTTTGGACCATCATATCCAGGAAATAGAGACCGGCCAGAATGCCATCACGCTCCGGCACATGGCCGCGAAATGCGTAACCGCCGCTTTCTTCGCCGCCGATCATGGCGTCTACTTCCATCATCTTGGGGGCGATGTATTTGAAGCCTACGCCGGTTTCGTACACCGGCACGCCATAAAGCTGGCCCAGCTTGTTTAGCATTTTGGTGGTGGAGATTGTTTTGACGATGGGGCCGCGCTCGCCGCGTACTTCCAGAAAGTAGTAGCCCATCAGGCCATAAACCCGCAGTTGGTCGATGAAATCCCCGTTTTCGTCGCCAAAGCCTACCCGGTCAGCGTCGCCGTCGTTGATAACGGCGACGTCGGCGGCGATCTTGCGGGCGAAGGCCAGGCCATGGTCGATGTTAGGCGGGATGGGTTCCGGGCGCGTCATGTGGGGGTAGATCGGGTTGCGTCGGTTGTGGATTTCGTTGATGGAAGTGTCGCCGGGTGACAGGAGCCGGGGGAACCAGCCGGCGCCGTTGCCCCACATGGCGTCGTAAGCAATGTTAAAACCCGCTTCTTTAATCGGTTCGACGTTGACCAGGCGTTTGAGCTGGGCTTCGTAGGCCGGTCCGGCGTCGAAAACGGTGATCAGGCCATCGCTGACGGCGTCGTCGAATTTGCGGCGGGAAACGGCCGTTATCTCCGGTATCTGCGCTTCAATCTTCTTCAAGTCCTGGGGCGGGATGGCGCCTCCCTGCGGATCGCGCACCTTAAAGCCGCAGTCCCAAAATGGGTTGTGGCTGGCGGTGATGTTGATGGCCCCGCCGGCTTTTTTGTCTACCACAGCATAGGAGATGGCCGGCGTCGGCGTGGCTCCGTCGGTCAGCCAGACGTGGATGTCATGGGCCGCCAGTACTTCTGCGGCGGCCTGGGCAAAAAACTCGGCCTGGAACCGTTTATCGTGGCCGATAATTACGCCCTGAGCGGCACGGCCGTTTTGCTGCAAAAACGCCGCAAACCCTTGTGCGCAGCGCCGCACGTTGTCGAACGTATAATCATCCGCAATGCGTCCCCGCCAACCATCTGTTCCAAATTGAATCGACATGAATACCTTCCTTTCTGGGCAGCGAGAGCAAGAGCAAGCGTTCGGCTTCTGGCTCCGGCTCTCGCTGGTTTTACATGGCCACCTGACCGTTGGAAATCAACTCCAGATCCGCTTTTACCATCATTTTTACCAGTTCGGAGAACGTGACGGTAGGCTCCCACCCCAGCTTGCGGCCCGCTTTGCTGGGATCGCCGACGAGCAAGTCTACCTCGGCCGGGCGCATGAAACGCGGATCCTGCACCACATAGTCGTGCCAGTCCAGGTTGACGCAGCCGAAAGCTTCGACCAAAAATTCTTCCACCGAATGGGTTTCCCCGGTGGCCACCACGTAATCGTCGGGTTTGTCTTGCTGCAGCATCAGCCACATAGCCTGGACATAGTCACCGGCAAAGCCCCAGTCGCGGCGCGCATCCAGATTACCCAGGCGCAGTTCGTTGGTCAGGCCCATTTTAATTTGGGCCACGTGATAGGTAATTTTGCGGGTAACAAATTCCAGCCCGCGGCGCGGCGATTCGTGGTTGAAGAGGATGCCCGAGGTGGCATGCAAATCATAGCTCTCGCGGTAATTGACGGTGATCCAGTGCCCGTAGACTTTGGCTACGCCGTAAGGACTGCGCGGATAAAAAGGTGTCGTTTCGCGCTGCGGCACTTCCACCACTTTGCCAAACATTTCGCTGGAACTCGCCTGGTAAAAGTGAATTTTGGGATTGACGATGCGGATGGCGTCTAACACTCGGGTTACGCCCAGTCCCGTCACATCGCCGGTGAAAACCGGCTGGTTCCAGGAAGTCTGCACAAAGGACTGGGCGGCCAGATTGTAGACCTCGTCGGGTTTGTGTTCTTCCAGTATGTGGATGAGCGAAATCTGGTCGCCCAAATCGCCGGGAACCAGGGTGATTTTTTCCTGGATGTGCTGTACACGGTGGAAATTGACGGTGCTGGTGCGCCGCACCATCCCCACGACATCATAGCCTTGGCTCAGTAAAAAATCGGCCAGGTACGAGCCGTCCTGACCGGTAATGCCGGTAATTAATGCTTTGGGCATTCTCCTACTCCTTTCCGATTGGATTAACAGCCACAGAGAGCTATTGTTTTTAACGTTTGACGTGTTGGTGATTGGATTATAGCCCAGGCAGAATGTTGCGTAAAACGGCCGTTACGTCCCGTCAGGCAGGGGCAGGAAAAACGTAGGGTTTTAGCTGTTTAGGCGGTCGGCGGCGATGCGGAACCCCACCATGTTCAGGCGTGAGTCCGCTCTGGAATAGTAACGGTGGGTGGTCTGAATATTCCAGGCCGAGTTGAGGAAAGCGCCGCCGCGCAGCACGCGCACATCCTGCCCCGGCGTAAACTGCGAGGACGTCCACTCCCAGACGTTGCCGCTCATGTCCACGCAGCCATAAGGGCTGTCGCCAGCGGGGGAGAACTGGCCCACGGCCGTTACATCGCCATCGCGCTTTTGAAAGTTGCAGCGCGTTTCGTCGGGAGCCTCGCTGCCCCACGGATAGAGACGGCCGTCTTCGCCCCGGGCTGCTTTCTCCCATTCTTCCTCTGTCAGCAGGCGTGCGCCCGCCCATTCGCAAAAGGCTGCGGCATCGTACCAGCTTACCAGCACCACCGGGCAGTCGACTCGTTCCGGCGGCGGCGTGCGCCGTTCGCGGTCCCAGTTGTTGGCCTGGGCCCACACGGCCGTGTCGTAGGGCACCGGGTAACGTGGATTGGCTTTGATAAACTGTTGGTACTGACGCTGGGTAATGGGCGCTTTGCTGATCCAAAAGTTGGGCAGTTCAAGAGTCTGGTTGGACTTGCCATACAAAAACGGCCCGGCAGGGACGGCCACCATGTCGATGGCGTCCGGGAAGAGAAACGGCCGTTTTTCCTCCTCCAACTCCGGCAGCCGCTGCCACAGCGGGCTGTCTACAATGTCCGGCACGCCGCCCAGCAGTACCCAGCGCAGCGCCTCGCGCACCACGCCAACCGGTGTATCGGCCTGGTCTAGAATTCCCGGGTTTTGTAGCAGGCGCCGGAGGATGGCACGGCCGTAATCGGTGACGGCCGTCTGGCCGGCTCTATCCACCAGAGCAAGCGCACCCTGCACCTGGAACCGCTCCACGGAGAAGGCCGGGTCTTCGCCCAAAAGGGCAGGCCAATCTATGCCGGCCGGCGCGTCCAGAAACGGCCGTGCCTGCCAGAAAGTCGCCAGGAACAGCAGGTGAGGCAGAGACGCACGCCAGTTAAACAGCCAGTCAGCCATCGGTTAATCCACCCTCTGAATGTGCGCACCCAGCGTTTTCAGCTTTTGCTCGATGTGCTCATAGCCGCGGTCAATTTGCTGGATGTTGTGAATGACGCTGGTGCCTTCGGCGCACAACGCCGCCAGCACCAGCGCCATCCCGGCGCGAATGTCCGGGCTGGGCACACCTTGCGGACTGGCGTGCAGCTCGCTGCGGCCTTCGATAATCACCCGATGCGGATCACAAATGACCATCCTGGCGCCCATGAAGGTGAGATTATCCACAAAGAAGAAGCGGCTTTCGTACATCCAATCGTGCAGCAGCACCGAGCCGTGCGCCTGGCTGGCAATGACCACCGCAATGCTCATCAGGTCAGCGGGGAAACCGGGCCAGGGCAGGGGTTTGATTTGCAGAATGCGTCCCCCCAGGGCCGAGGCAATGCGCAGTGGTTGGTCGGCGGGTACGAGCACGTCCTGCCCGTCTACCTCCCAAATCACGCCCAGCTTTTCGTAGACCAGGCGAATCATGCCCAGATAGTGGGGATCGGCATTTTTGATGCGGATTTCGCCGCCGGTCACAGCCGCTGCGCCGATGAAGCTGCCGACCTCCATAAAGTCCGCGCCAATGGTGTATTCCGTGCCGCTGAGCTTGGCGACGCCTTCGATGACCAGCCGGTTGGTGCCGATGCCTTCGATGTGGGCGCCCATCTGGTTAAGGAAGTAGCACAGATCGCGTACGTGGGGTTCGCAGGCGGCGTTGTCGATGATGGTCTGGCCGGGTGACAGCACGGCCGTCATCACCGTGTTTTCCGTGGCTGTTACACTGGCTTCGGCTTGCAGGTAGTAGCCGGCGCCCGCCAGTCTGTCCGCATTCATGCGGAAGATGCCCCGGTCGACCAGTTCTACGCGTGTGCCCAGTGCTTCCAGACCGCGAATGAGGGTGTCTAACGGCCGTCCCCCAATCACGTCACCGCCCGGCAGCGGCAGGATCGCTTCGCCCATGCGCGCTACCAGCGGCCCGGAAAAAACAAACGAGGCCCGGGTGCGTCCGGCCAGCAGGCTGTCCAGTTCAGTCTTGTTCACGTGCTGGGCGTGAACACGCCAGCTCCCAGAGGCCAGTTCTGTCACTTCTACGCCTAAGTCGCGCAAAATAAGAATTGTATTGCGCACGTCCTGGATGTCGGGGATATTGTGCAGGATGACCGGTTCGTCGGTGAGAATGCAGGCGGGTAAAAGTTTGAGGGCGGCATTTTTGTTGCCGCTAACGGTAATGGTGCCTTGCAGGGGATATCCCCCTTCGATGATAAATTTGCTCATATTTTTTTCCGTGGGAACCGCCGGGCGGCGGCTCGTTCAACTTTAGCTCTCCTCTTCAGCTTGTGCTGTGGGGCGATTGTAGCTAGAGGGCGCATGCGGGGCAACCCATGAACCCCCTACGCCCGGGAACAGCGGGGATTTGTATCTTGGGTGTATCCCGGGTCTATATCCTGGTTCATGCACACGGCCGTTTCCCTTGCTAAGGTAGAAGGCAACTTCCGAAGTGGACTTACTGGCTGTGCGCCTGCTGCGCGCCACCTTAACGGATGAAAGTTCAATGACTCAACCGCATGCCCACCAACATGGCCGAACTGATACCTCCAGCGACCTGCGCCTCGCCTTTTTTCTCAATCTGGGCTTTACACTGCTGGAAATCGTGGGAGGACTTTGGACCAACAGTGTCGCCATCTTGTCCGATGCCCTCCATGATCTGAGCGATAGCATCTCGTTGGGGATGGCCTGGTATTTTGACAATTATGCCCAAAAAGCGCCCGATACCCGATTTTCTTACGGCTACCGGCGCTTTTCAATGTTGAGCGCTTTCCTCAACATCGTTGTTTTGGTGGCCGGCAGTTTGTGGGTGCTGGCGACGGCGCTTCCTCGCCTTCTAAACCCGGAGCCATCGCGGGCAGGGGGCATGTTTTTGTTTGCTATAGTGGGGATCACGGTGAACGGTTTTGGCGCCTATCGCCTTTACCGCAACCAATCCCTTAATGCCCAGGTTGCCGGCTGGCACTTACTGGAAGACGTGTTGGGCTGGGTAGCCGTGCTCATCGTCAGCGTGGTGCTGTTGTTTACAGACTGGTACATCCTCGATCCGCTTCTCTCAATCCTGATCACGCTGTACATTTTGACCAACGTGATCCGCAATCTACGACGAATCGCGCGCCTGTTTTTGCAGGCTATTCCTGAAGATGTGGATTTGCCGGCTCTCCAGGAACAAATCTTGGGGCTGGAACCGGTGCAGAATGTTCACCATACCCACGTCTGGTCTTTGGATGGCGAGCACCACGTTCTGACCACTCACGTTGTTGTCCCACCTGAAACCAGCAAGGCGGAAGCCTCCCGACTGAAGAGAGAACTGGCACAGTTGCTCGATGCGGATGATTTTCAGCACCTGACCATCGAAGTTGAGTTTGGCGAAGAGGATTGTCATCTGGTTTCTGCCCCATCGCCCGCCGAGCACATGTAGCCTGACTGCCGGCGCCGGGACGCCTGAAGTCTTTGAGTTTTCGAGAGATAGCCTATGTTAGAAAAAATAGTTGTTTTGCTAGATGGCTCGACGTTGGCCAAAACTGTACTGCCCCATGCTCGTGCTCTGGCTGGGGCTTTTCAGGCCAGGATTACTCTGCTGCACGTGCTGGAACCCCAGAAAAAACCGGATACGGGACGGCTCGATCCCTTGAATTGGCATCTGCGAAAAATAGAGGCGCAATCCTTTTTGGATGCCGTAGCCCAAGAGGGTGAGAACGAGGGAATGGCGATCAATACCATTCTGCTGGAAGGTACTGCCGCCAGAAGCATCGTGGAATATCTCGATGAGACGGAACCTGATCTGATTATGCTGAGCAGCCATGGGCAGGGGGGACTTTCACCATGGAATGTAAGCAGCGTGGCGCAGAAGATTATTTATCGTGTTTTTCGCTCGTTTATGTTGGTCCGTGCTTATCAGCATGCCGGGGAAGAGGCGGACGAAGTCCGCTACGGCCGTATCGCTGTACCCCTGGATGGCTCTAAACGGGCGGAATACACTTTGCCTTTTGCCGCCCGCCTGGCCGAGGCCCACGACGCCGAACTGGTGCTGCTTCATGCCCTGACACCACCCCCCGTGATGCAGCGGCATACCCTCACGGCCGAAGAAACGGCCGTTATCGACCGCCTGAGCGAACGAAACCAGGCGGAAGCGGAGCAATATCTGAACCAGATCGCCGATCAACAAAGCCCGCAAACGATGGCGCGCTGCCTTTCTGGTCCCAGCGCCGCCGATGTCCTGCTGGACTTTGTTAATAACGAGGAAAACGGGATTGACCTGGTGATCATGAGCGCACACGGATACTCCAGCGAGACGATACGGCCGTATGGCTCTGTCGTTTCTAGCTTTATTGCCTATGGCAGCACAACCCTGCTCATTCTACAGGACCTGGCGCAAGATGAGATCCGGCCCACCCAGGCCGAACTGAGCGTAGCCGCGAGCCGCGGTAACGGCCGTATACGCCAGACCAACGCTTATGCCCAGCCGGCAGACTGGTCGTCCGAGGAATAGCCGCAGCCAGAGGATTCAGGGTGGGGGGACAATCGGGGCATTGCCATTGCCCGTAAAAATGGGGAAACTGGAGCATAGCTGTTCACAAATCGTGGGCGGCGGACGATAGGCCGATAGGCGCCAGAAGAATCTGGCATAAACAAACTCCTTCATGGAACACTCGATTAAACGTATTCCCCTGCGCATTGCCCTGGTATATCTCGTTATAGCCGTGATGTGGGTTCTGCTGTCCGACAATGTTCTTAATCTCCTCATCTTGCCGGATACAGAGCCGCAGTTGTTTGCCGTCGTGCAAACGTTGAAGGGCTGGCTTTTTGTACTTATAACGGCCGTCCTTCTCTACCTGCTGCTCCGCAGTAAACTGGCCCACCTGCAAACGGAAACGGCCGTGCGTTCTCAGCTCCAGCAAGAGATGCACTCCCTGCTGCAGGCCATGCCCCTGGCGCTGGTACAGATCGATCCCGACGGCATTGTGCAGTACTGGAATCGTCCGGCGGAGCAAATGTTTGGCTGGACGGCGCAAGAAGCACACGGCCGTGTGCTTCCCTACGTTGGCCCCGAACAGCAACAAGAGTTTGCCGCCCTGACACAGCGCGTGCTGAACGGCGAAGTGATTGTTGGCGTAGAAGTGGAGCGGCAAACGAAAGCCGGCGAGCGCATCTTTCTCAATCTCTCCATCGCCCCGGTGCGCGCGGCCGACGGCAAGATCAGCGGCATAACCAGCATTTCCCGCGACATCACGGAGCAGAAAATGGCGCAGACTGCGCTGTTGGAGAAAGAGTTGCGCTATCGCAGCCTGGTCGAGTTTGCCCCCAATGCCATTTTTGTAAACCACAGTGAGCGTCTTGTTCTGGCTAACCAGGCCTGTCTCCAACTCTTTGGCGCTGACCATGAAGAACAGCTTTTGGGCAAAAGCCCATATGAGCTGTTTCACCCCGACTATCACCAACCCATTCGCCAGCGCATTCACCAACTGCGCGTGGAGGGCCAGCCTGTTCCGGCAGTGGAAGAGAAAATTGTGCGGCTGGACGGCCGTGTAGTCGATGTGGAGGTCTCGGCCGCGCCTTTTCCTTACGAAGGTTCCATTGCTCTCCACGTCATCCTGCGCGACGTCACGGCCCGCAAGCAGGCAGAACGGCACAATTACCTGCTCCTGGCCCTTCCCAACATCATTGCCGACGCGCCTTCTCTGGAATCGGCTCTGGAAGCCGCGTTGGGCCGGGTGTGTGAGTCTGTAGGCTGTGATCTAGGCGAGGTATGGATTCCCGCTGCCGCCGAAGACGCGCTTTCCGGCTCGCTCAAGCTCCTGGCTCAGTATCACCAACATCCCGAGCTGGACGCGGCCTTCTGGTCGTTTAGCCAGCCCACCACTTTTGCGCCTGGCGAAGATCTTCCCGGGCGCGTGTGGGCGGCCCAGGAAGTGGTCTGGATTCCAAATCTGGCCGGTGATCCGGCTTTTGCGCGTGTGGAAACGGCCGTGCAGCTTGGCTTTGAAGTGGCCATCGGCCTGCCCATCTTGCTCAATAACTCGCCTATTGCCGTGATGTGCTTTTTCTTGCGCGGAGCACGGCCAAAAGAGGACCATCTGGTTTCCTTGATGTCCGGCGTAGCCGTGCAAATTGCCGCTGCTTTTCAGCGGAAACAATATCAAGAAAAACTGTCCGAGGCCCAACGATTGGCGCAGGCCACCATCGATTCCCTGAGTGCCCACATTGCCGTGTTGGACGAAGATGGCGTCATCATTGCCGTCAATCAATCCTGGCTCGATTTTGCCCACGCCAACCATGCGGATCTGAGCCGCGTCGGCGTGGGGGTTAATTATGTGCAAATCTGTGAGGCCGCTGCGGCGTTGGGAGAAGAGGAGGCTGTGCGGATTTTGGCCGGCATTCGCGCCGTCATGGGCGGCCAAAAGGCGACCATGACGCTGGAATATCCATCCCCCGCGCCTCACGCCCCGCGCTGGTTTGCGATCCACGTCACCCCGCTGCCCGGAGATGATCCGGGGCGCCGCCGGGTGGTGGTGGCCCATGAAAACATCACCAGCCTAAAACAGGCCGAGCTGGCCTTGCGCGACAGCGAGCAGCATTACCGCCTGCTGTTTGATGACAATCCGCAGCCCATGTGGGTCTACGACGTGCAGATGTCGACTTTTTTGGCGGTCAATGACGCAGCGGTCGAAAAATATGGTTATTCACGGGCCGAGTTCCTGAGCCTGACGCTGGCTGAGGTGGAGTCGTTTTCCGAGGCGACACCCAGTGACGTGGGTCGTTCTGGCGAGCGGCGGCACCGGCTGAAGGACGGCCGTCTCCTCGACGTGGAGATAGCTGCCCATGAACTGAACTTTAACGGCCGTGCCGCTGTTCTGGCCGTGGCCTTCGATATCACCGAACGTAAACAATTGGCCGCCGATCGGCTGGCCCAAACGCGCCGTCTGCAAGAGATCGTGGATACTGTGCCGGAAGGCGTGGTTTTGCTGGCCGAAAGCGGGCAGGTCATGCTGGCCAATCCCCAGGGCCGGCGGCTTTTGTTTGGTGTGTTTGGCTGGGCTGAGGGCCAGCCCGTGCAAGGCGTCAACGGCTTATCGCTGCCGCAGCTGCTAACCACGAACGGCCGTGGCGCCAGCCATGCCGTTCACAAAGACGATCGCTATTATGAACTGCTGGCGCGGCCCATCACGCCGGGCAGATCCGGAAGCAACTGGGTGTTGCTGCTGCGCGACGTAACCGAGGACCACGAGCGAGAGCAGTACCAGCAGGCGCAAGATCGGCTGGCGACGGTGGGCCAGCTGGCGGCTGGCATTGCCCACGACTTTAACAACGTCCTGGCCGTGATCATTCTGTATGCCCAGATGTTAGAAAGCACAGTTGATTTATCGCCCAAAGATCAGGACACCCTGAGCACGATAATCGACCAGGCGCAGCACGCTGCCGACATGATTGCCCAGATTCTAGACTTTAGCCGGCGTTCTATGATGGAGCGCACGCCGATTGCTGTGCTGCCCTTGCTGAAGGAAATGCTTAAACTGCTGCAAAACACGCTGCCCGAAAACATAGAAATCGGCCTGCATTCCGACGCTGAGGATTACATGGTACTGGCTGACCCGACCCGACTGCGGCAGGCTTTGATGAACACGGCCGTGAATTCCCGTGATGCGATGCCCCATGGCGGCGAACTGCGTTTCGCTGTCACTGCCCTCACCTTTACCGCCGGCCAGCCTTTGCCCCTGCCCGATATGGCGCCTGGTGACTGGCTGCGCGTTACCATATCTGACAGCGGCGTGGGCATTCCGCCAGAGAATTTGCCGCGCATTTTTGATCCCTTTTTCACCACCAAAGCGCCGGGGAAAGGCACCGGCCTGGGGCTGGCGCAGCTTTATGGCATCGTCAAACAGCACGACGGTTCTGTCAGTGTAGACAGCCGCGTGGGCGAAGGAACAACCATCACCATTTATCTTCCGCGGTTTGTCGCTCAGGCCAAAGAGGAGCGCAGCGCAGCCAGCCGCGCCACAGCGCCGTCCGGAACGGAGACGATCCTGTTGGTGGAAGACAACCCCAAAGTGCTCGCCTCGGTGGTCGCGGTGTTGGCCCAATTTGGCTATAACGTGCTGCCGGTCCAGAATGGTCTGGAAGCGCTGGATGTGTTGGCTCAGAATGACAAACGCGTCGACCTGGTCTTGAGCGACATGGTGATGCCCGAAATGGGCGGGCTGGAGCTGCAGCAGTCTGTAAAACTGAGGTATCCTGATCTGCCGCTGCTGCTGATGACGGGTTATCCCCTGGGTGAACAAGATCCAGGGCTAACGGGTGCGGCCTGGATCATGAAACCCTTCGATTCCAGTGAGTTGGGAAGAAAAATTCGGGCCTTGCTAGACGTGTCGCCGGCTGCCTGAAGCCCCCAAACCTCTCCCCTGGTTCCAATTTGTACCTGCTTGTGTACCAAGTTGTATACCACTGCACATAGTCGGGTAACGGCCGTTTCGCTAGAGTAGAAATGAATCTGGCTAAACCCATAGGCCTTTACGTAAATGCCAGGCCTGAAACGTCGGCTGAGCTGACGCTTGAGCCTGTAGAGATCCTAAAATTCCCCAAGTGCACCCATGGCAGAAAAATCTTCAGAAAAAAGCCCAATTGTTGTGTATGGAGCCATAACGGCTAACTTCATTATTGCTGTTTCTAAGTTTGTGGCGGCTGTTTTTACGGGCAGCTCCGCCATGTTATCAGAAGGCATCCATTCCGCCGCTGACACCGGCAACCAATGTCTCATTCTCTTGGGTTTAAACCGCAGCAAAAAGCCGGCCGACGAGCAGCATCCGTTTGGCCACGGCCAGGAACTTTATTTTTGGAGCCTCATTGTGGCTATTGTCCTGTTTGGCCTGGGCGGCGGCCTCTCCATCTATGAAGGCATTGTGCACATTCAACACCCCGGCACACTTGAGTCGCCGATCTGGAATTATGTGGTTTTGGGCATTGCCTTTGTTTCTGAAGGCACAACCTGGCTGCTGGCTTTACGCGAAATGCTGCACCAAAAAAAGCCAGATGAAAGCTTTTGGCAGACGCTGCACAGAAGCAAAGATCCCTCGATTTACACAGTTTTGGGGGAAGATACGGCCGCGCTTCTCGGCATTCTTGTGGCTTTCCTGGGCGTATTTTTGGGAAGCCGCCTCCAAATGCCCGTTCTGGACGGGGTAGCCTCGCTGATCGTGGGTATCATCCTGGTGATTATTGCCGCGTTTCTGGCTTACGAGAGTAAGGGCTTGATCGTGGGCGAAAGCACTGATATGGACGTGGTGAAGCAGGTGCGCCAGATTGCCCAGTCCGATCCGGCGGTAGATGAGGTAAACGGAATTTTGACCATGCATTTTGGGCCCAATGATGTGCTGCTTAACATGGACATAGGGTTCCGGTCAAACTTGCCAGCCGCGGAGGTGGCGACGGCCGTTGATCGCCTGGAGTCCAACATCCGTGAGGAAGCCCCGCTGATCAAGCGCATCTTCATCGAAGCGGAGGCGCTAAAGCAGAAGAGCAGAAAGAGCGCCCAGGACGGTTCTTCAACTTAGGCCAGGTCACTGCCGGGTGATCTGTATGCCGCTCTGCCGGCGATCCCCTCAATCCCTAAAATCAATCGTAAATTTTTTGTCTGGCTCTGCTGAAATTGCACCGCCTGACGGCAATTGATGCTACACTGGGAAGAGAAACGTGCGGCACGGCCGTTTCCAAGCGCGAAGGAGGTAAACCAATGGTCAAAACAGACATGTACGAAGGAATGCTCGCCGAAACTGTTATGATTCCCGGTCATCAGGGTGATTACATTAACGCCTATTTTGCCCGGCCTCTGGGAGCAGGGCCGTTTCCAGGGATGGTTGTCATTCACCACATGCCCGGATGGGATGAGTGGTATCGAGAAGCCACGCGCAAATTTGCCTATCACGGTTATGCCGCGCTGTCGCCCAATCTCTATTTTCGTGCCGGGCATGGCACACCGGAGGATGTAGCCGTGAAGGTGCGGGCCGAGGGAGGCGTGGCCGATGATCAGGCGGTGGGTGATATGGGCGGTGCGCTGGCTTATCTGCAGGCGCTGCCCTATGTGAATGGCAAGATTGGCGTATTTGGCACCTGTTCCGGTGGCCGCCACGCCTATTTGGCGGCTTGCCGTCTTCCGGGGTTTACGGCCGTAATAGACTGCTGGGGCGGACACGTGGTGATGGCCCCAGAAGAGCTATCACCCAAACGACCGGTCGCCCCGCTGGATTACACCGCCAATTTATCCTGCCCGCTGTTGGGCCTTTTTGGCGCGGAAGATCAACATCCCTCCCCGGAACAGGTTGCCCGGCATGAAGAAGAACTGCAGAAACATGGCAAGACTTACGAATTTTACATGTATCCCGATGCCGGACATGGTTTTTTCTATTACCATCGCCCCAATTACCGGCAGGAGCAAGCGGTTGACGGCTGGCAGAAGATTTTTGCTTTCCTGGACCAGCATCTCGGCTCGCCAGCTTGATGGCCGCGCGGGCAAAGCGTTCATAACGCCCTGGTTTTTACTATCGCAGACCAGACAGGAGCTTGCAGATGTGTACGATGATTGCTGAGCAAATCAAACTTGAGGGCAGCGGCAAAAGCGCCGCAGGCTGGTTTTCCCTGCGGCAGGCTTACGTTTCCTATGACCATCCATTCCATGCACCCCTGGAGCACGCGCTGAACATCGACTTTGTCAACGAAGCGCAGGGCCTGGGTGCCCGTGTCTCTGTTGAACTGGACGCGGCCGCGGCTCGTTCTCTGGCCGAGACGATTCTGTCTGTTCTGGCGCAGGCAGAGGCCGGCGGCCATTTGCCGCAGTAGCAGGGTTAAGGGATAAAAAAGCGGTTACATACCCAGGTGGAGCCTGGAGGAAGCTTGCCTTGGGCGTGGAGGTTGCATCAGGCATTTTGTACGGAGCGGCTCATTTTCATGCCGAACAACTGCCGGAACAAGACCGTGCGCCGGATCACAAACTCATAGATGCCCAAAGTTACGCAGAAAGAACCAAGCACGACAAAAAGCAGCTTCATGCTCAGGCTCGTGGACCATTGGACGGCGAAATATGCCAGGATAATGATGACCGGCTGGTGAAAGACAAAAAAGGGCAGAATGGCGGCCTGACCATACGCCAGGTATTTGTTGGTATAGTCCAGATAACGCATGCCCACGAAGATGAAAAACAGCGTCCAGCACCAACTGTCAACCGAGATCAAAATCCAGAAAAGAACGTCTACTGGGGTTTGGGGCGGCGCCTGCAAATCGAGGGTTCCCGTGGTCGCCGCTATTGCCAGCGCCGCGGCCGCGGCGACGATTCCCACGCCAACGGTGATGGGCCAATCACGGCGAATGGCCTGCAGAAATGCGGCTTCGGAAAACAGCAAGTAGCCGAGAACGAAGAATGACATCTGGACGAAGAAATCAGCCCAGTTGTGTTCCTGGGGGAAGAAGGGATGCAGGCTCAGGCGCACGATGGCCAGGGGGATAAAAAAGAGCAGAATGGTGCCGCGATGTCCACACCAGCGGGCCAGCCGGGCCGTCAGGCGACGGCCGTTAGCTCCCTTCAACCACTGAAAGAGCGGCAGGGCCAGGATGGAAAAAGAAAACAGAAAGCCTAAAAACCACAGGTGATAGCCCAAGGCGCCAAACCAGATGGGAGTAAAACCGACGTTGCGGTCGAGGAGGAATTCCCTAAAAGAGCTGGTCAGTAAACCGGTTTCCAGCTTATGGCGCCACTCAAAATAGAGCATGACCGGCATCAGCAAAATGGAGCCGGCGATAAATGGTAGAAGAAGGCGGTTGAAGCGCTCGCGGGCGAAGGCCACGGCCGTGCGGCGGCGCAAAGCAAAATAGCTGCCCGCCCCGGCCAGCAGAAAAAAGAAAGGCATACCCCACGGAAACATGAAGGCAATGAAAACGGTAACGGCCGTGCTCTGTTCTGCGTTCTTAATATGCCAGGGCGTGAGGTCAAATGGATGGACGGCGTGAAACAGGAAAACACCCAAAATAGCAATCACGCGCAGCCAATCGAGATAATAAAGGCGGGCAGTTTGCTTCTCCAGGTGAGGACTGGTCGATTTGAACATCAGCGTTAATCCCGGTTCCTTGAAGTAGGGCATATCGGCGCCCCGTTCGTTTATGCTGCTTATGGTTCGAAGGTATATGTCTCTGGCAGCACCTTGTTTACTACCACATCCACAAACTCGGCCGATTCCGTTACCCACGGATTGTGGCCTGAGCGCTCGAACCAGATCAATTCCTTATGCGGTGCGTCTAATCGTGCAAAATAATCTTGCGCCAAAATGGGCGGAGCATTCACATCGTGCCGCCCCAACAAAAAGTAAACGGGCACGTCCAATTGGGCGGCCTGGATGCGAAAATCCACCTGCCAGAGCTGGGGATAGACCACGTTCATCGTTTCCAGTGCGCCGCGCGCCCAGTTTACTTTGTCATACAGGCCATACTCGGGACCGGCTAGATCCTGGAAGGTATTGAACCCGTCGTCGGCGATAGCCGGATTCGAGTTCATAAAATTGAACGTTTCCATCAAAAAAGCAGACTCTTTTAGGGCCACGCCTTGCCCGTAATAAGGCGGCGGCCCCTGTTTTTTAAGTTGGGCCACTTTATCGAGATTGCCCTGTTCGGCCATCAATTTCAAAACGAAGTCATAACACATCAGATCGTTTTCAAGGAAGGCGACCATTTGGCCCGTGCCGATGAACGCATGGAACAGTTCCGGATTGCGCTGCACCATCCAGATGCCCAATGCGCTGCCCCAGGACTCGCCAAGCAAATAGATCTTGTCCTCGCCGAATCGTGCGCGTAAATAATTCACCAGGGCGATTCCGTCGGTGATGTAACGTTCCGGGCTTAGCGTGGCCCTGTCGACAGCGTCGAAGGATTTTCCCGCGCCCGGCTGCTCCCAGTTCACCACAATAAAGTGATCTTCCAGCGCCCCCAAAGCGCGTCTCTCTGTGACAAGCTGGCTGCCACCTGGTCCGCCGGCCAGGAAAAGCAACACGGGCTTGTCGCTGTCGCTGCCCCGAATCGAAATCCACTGCTGGCTGCCATTTAGTTCCACTTTTTCCAGCGCGGCGATGCTGCCGGGAAGCTCGTTGCCGCGTGTGTCGGTGATGGGCGGTGTCGCGGCAAAAAGTTGAGAGGCCACTATGGCAATCACAGCCAGTACCATCATTCCCAGGAAGCTGGCGGCAATACCGTGCCAGCCCGACGGCATGCGCAGCTGCCAGATGAGCAACATCACAATGCCTATTCCGAGGGGGATCCACACCCAGGCTGGCACGGCCGTTGCCCGTGGCAGCAATACGACTGGCAGGGCCAGCAAGAGGCTGGCGGCCAGGACCAGGATTCGCCCCAGCGCGGCTAGAACCCTGAGCACAATTTTTTGTGAACTGCGGATCTCTTTCTTGGTTGGATGGGCCAGATTTGTTGTATGTTCCGTTTGCATCACGTCCGTTTTGGGCCTCCAGGAGGAATGTTAATAGGATATTGTTGGGGGTAACGGCCGTCCTCTAACTAAAGTTACGACGAGGGTTATGTCCTCCGCGGCCAAATTGGCACTAATCTCTGGCAACCAAGTTGTATAACACCCAGACTATAAACGAAAAGGGGCCGTGCAATCGCACGACCCCTTCTCATACAAAGGCCAGACCTAAACGTTTATGTTATGGCTGGAGCGTCGAGTCATATAACGCGCCGTCATCCACGGCCGCGCCGTTTCTGCCCTGGCTCTTGGGTACGCTGACCAGCACTTCGCCCAAGCAGCTGTTGCCGAAGCTGTCTGTGGCGGTGAAGAAGATGTGATAGTAACGGCCGTTGCCGTCGCCAGTACGTTCAGCCCGCACCAGGGCGGTTGCCGTGCCGATTCCGGCGCCGTCCGGTCCTGTGTCTCCGTCTCCGGAGCCATTGACCGGTTCATCCTGATAAATTGCATCAATCGAAATCGTCACCGGGTCGCCGTCCGGGTCCGTTACGCCAAGAATGGTAACGGCCGTCATCTGGTGATTGGCTGGCCACAGCGTAGTCTGGCTGGCCGCCGCCGCCGAGCAGACCGGCGGCCCGTTCAACTCCAGCCCGACAATCACCGGATCGTGGTCCGCCGCCCGGTAGGCGTTCGGTTCATACAGTGCCGCCTGAGCCGGTTGTTTGAACGAGGTATCGTAATCCAGAATGTCCGGTTCGTCGGCATTGTTGTGCCACTCGGTCGTGCCTGTCACCTGTGCCGCCAGACTGCTGCTGGCCAGGGCGTAATCCAGATAACCCAGTTTGCCGTCAAAAACATAGCTGTAGGCTTCCGCGCCGCCAAACAGGGCCACAAGATTGACATAATCATCGCTTGTGCCTGGCGTGTCATCAGAACCGGCCAGGATGGCGTCAATGGGGTCTTCCTTGGCGTAGGAATTGAGATCGCCGATGATGAGGAAGTCGGGATCACCGCTGCCGGTGGGATCGCTGGCTAGCCAGTCGACCAGTGCCTGAGCGGCTGCCAGGCGCGTCAGGTTACAGTTGCCGGCGCCATCATTCAGATCGGGATCGCCCACATCGTTGCAGTCGGATCCCTTGGATTTTAGATGGTTGACGGCTACGGTAAAGACGGCGCCATCGCTGTTTTGCATGAAGGACTGCGCCAGCGCCGGCCGGTTTTTGGTGTCCAGGAAGCGCGCATCCACCGAGGAATCGAGGATGGCGTAACTGCCCACAGGCGTGACCGAAGCGGGCTTGTAGATGAGGGCCACGCGAATGGCGTCTGTCCCGATGGTGCCGGTATCGATGTAGGCATAGGTTCCGGCGCCCAGAGCGTCGTTCAGCCCGGCCACAAGATCGGCGACGGCTGCGGAGTTCGTGTTTTCGATTTCGATCAGGCCGGCAACGTCGGCGTTAATCTCTGACAGGGCGGCGATAATCTTGGCCCGCTGCCGGTCGAATTCTTCCTGGTTATCAGCCCCGCGGCATTCCTGATTCTGGGCCGGGCCGCAGATGGAGGCCCCTGTGTCAATCGTTGTGAAGTAGTTGAGGACGTTGGCGCTGACAACTTTCAGACTGCCGCCGACGGCACTGGGTGTATCCCGCGGGTTGAGCGGTGTGTAGTCTGCTCCCTGCGTGGGTTGGATGCGGTACAGACCAAAGGCGTAATCCATGACACCGGTGACGTTCTGCACCAGATCGCCGCCCCGGAACCGGTTATCCAGATTGAAGATGTTCCCGTTGGGGTGGATGGCCGGATCTGGATTCTGGTTGGTACGGCCGTCATCCACCGTGATGCGGGCCAGTGCCTGTGCAGCGGCCAGGGCATTCGCCGGGGCGCCTGGCTCCTCTACGGCCGTCGGTGTGTATTGGCGGTCGGTGGCCAGAACAACCTCGCCGTAGCGGTCGAAGTTAAAGTATTCGGCGATGTAAAGGGGCTGCGGGAAAGTGACCAGCATTCCTTCGTACGCTTCCAGGTTATCCAGGCTGGCGACGGGCAGGGAAACGGCCGTTGGCGCAACGCTGCCGCCAGAGGCGCACTGCCACACTTGTGTGGCGTTGATTTCCGTCATGCCGTTGTACTCAGACACAGTGCCGCGTACACGCACCAGATCGCCCACGCTTACATCCACGGCCGTCGGGGCATAGACGAAGACGCCGTCGGAAGTGCCAGGGTCGCCATCGCCATTCGGATCTTGCACGTGGAAACCATTCAGATCGCCGTTGTCGGGCGAGGCATTATTCTGAAAATCGCCGACTACCACGCCCTCAACGGCCACTTCCGTGCCGACCAATGGGCTGGCCAGGCCGCTGCCCTGAACGCTGTAAATAGGCGTGAACGGATCGCCGCACATTTCCGGCGGTGGAGGCGGCGCACATTCATTGGCTGCGCCGGGTGTGCTGACACCGGTGAACTGCAGGTCGACGTTGTTCTGGTTTGTATCCGCTCCGTCCGGGCAGCGCGAGATGCTGCCATCCGTGCCGTCTTCCAAACCTGCGCCAGAGCCTTCGGTATAGGGTGCGCCCGTATCGCCTTCATAGCTCACTGCATCCACCAGAACGCCGTTGAAACTGAGAGCGACGGCGTCTGGTGAACCGTTTTGTATCAGGTTGGTATCGGGCGAAACATCCAGATCACAGTTGGCGACCGTGGCGTTGTTGGCACAGACGACAAAATAATCGCCTGCCGCCAGGGTGAAGCCAGAGAGATCGAAGGAGCCATAAACGGCCGTTCCATTCCCGTTGATCAGGTCCAATGTCCAGCCAGCCAGGTCAGTGGGTGTCGCGCCGTTATTGCGAATTTCTACAAACTCCGCCATATCTGTGCCTGGCTGATCGTAATCGATCTCGTTGATGACCAGATTTGTATTGACTGTTACCACACACTCGCTGGCGCTAGCTGTGTTGGTTTCTCCGGGTGTGATGCAGCGCCGGCTGAAGTCCGCGTTGTTGACGTTGGTATCGACGCCATCTGGATAGCGAGATAGGCCGGTCGCTTCTATGGACGGATCATCGACAAGGCTGGCGCCTGACCCTTCCACATAGGGAGCGCCGCTGTCACCTTCATAGCTGACAGCGTCCACAAGATCGCCGTTGTGGCGTAAACCCAGGGCATCTGGCGCGCCGTTCTGCAGCAGATTGCTGTCGGGCGATACGTCTAGATCGCAGTTGGCGACGTTGGCCGCATCGCCGCAGACGACGAAATAACCGCCAGCCGACAGTGTCACCGCCGGCAGGTCTATCGTTTGGTAGACGGCCGCGCCGCCGCCGTTGCCATTCACCAGTTCTAACGAATATTCGGATAGATCGGCGCTGCCGGTTCCGACGTTCTTTATTTCTACAAATTCAGCGGTATCTGTGCTGGGCTGGTCGTAATCTACTTCATTTATCACCAGTACGGCCGTGCCCGACTGGGCAAACGACTGGCCTGTGTTGACTCCGCCGAAGGTGTTGGCCTGCTCGTTGGCCCAGACAAAATCTTCATAACTCGTGCCGGATCCGGTTAACTGCAGAGAGTTGCCAAGCGCCCCTGACCCGTTCTCCACCACGCCAATGTCGGTGCTTAAGGCGCCATCAGCCGGACCGCCAACGGCCGTAAAACTTCCTTCGTAACTGAGAAACTGCACGACGCTGTTGGCCGCATCTACCAGGGCCATACCGTCGGGCGAGCCATTTTGCAGTCCATTTACGGCGTAGCTGACGACGACAAATCCAAATCCACTGCTTTGATCGGGGATGACGCCGCTCAGGGCAGTCGTTCCATAGACGGCCCCATTGCTGCCGTTATACAGCACCAGGCTCCATCCGCTCAGGTCTGTACCCGCCGGGCCGGCGATTTCAACCGCTTCACCGGCGTCGGTGCCGGTATTGTCGTAATGGATCTCGTTGATAAAGACGGCCGTTTGTGCCTGCAGCGAGGTTCTCGTGGTGAACAGACCTAACAGCACCACGGCAGACAGTACCACAATCAACAGCTTATGCCTCATGTTGTCTCCTTATGTATGTGAACTAAATTGACCCAAATAATTGGAGTGCGCAGTGAAAATCCAGACAAACAGGTTTATAAGCGGGGTAACCAACGGCGGTGAGGTTTGCTAGGAAATTTTGGATTTTTCCGCCTCAACTCAAACCCAGGAATCCATTGCCAGCGTATTATAGCGGCAAATCTGGCTTATCGTCTACTCTTCGAGAAACAGGCACGGCCGTTCGAAGACCGCAGTTATTCAGCGGCGAACGGCCGATTTACTGCCTAGGATTCTGGCACCCGCAGCAGGGAGTAACAAACTGGGGCAAAATAGCGTAACCAAAAAGCGGCAGCCTCCGGGTTGAAGGACTCAAAATTCAGGGCACAACGGGCAAAACCAAGCGCCTGATAATGGCGCAGGGCGGCATCCAGCAGCCCTGCTGCAGCCCCCTGTCCCCGATAGCCCGGGCGCACATACGCGCCTGTGATCGCTACCGTCTGATCCGATTGGACAATTTCAACGCCGTCAAAATCGCAGCCATCGCAGCGGAGGAAACCGGCGAGCTGACGGCCGTCGTAAGCCAGCCATACGCTGTTCCGCGGGCGGGATAAGAAGGCGACGTTGCCGGCCTCGTCGAGGCCGGTATGGGGAGGCATCAAAATGGGCGGCCGGGAATAATGCTGCCAGTGTTCGGCGTCGACGGCCGTCAGCGCCGGCACGTCTTCAACGGTCGCCTGGCGGACGTGCAGCTTTCCCTGAAGGGGCGGTGGAGCGAGCGGATACACGGGACGCACGGCATCTACCACAGTCAGGCCGAATCCCTGCCAGAACCAGATGTTTTTTGCCTCTTCATCGTGAGGCAGCATGGTAAGGGCATGGACCTGGCAGCTGGCGGCCGACCATCGCCCGGCGGCGGCGCGGTATAATGCGCGGTAAACTGCGGCTCTGTCGCGCCCGGCGGCGGCGTGACCCCACTCCGGCACGTAGGCGCCCAGGCGGGGCGTGCCACGAAAGTCAGGAACCAGGAACCAGGCCAGATAACCCAATAAACGGCCGTTTTCCACCGCCACTACTCCCGCGGAAACCCGTAACAGTTCTCGCAGCCTGTTGGCCACGTGGTCTACATCACCCATACGAGCGGGCAGCACGGGAACAGCTTCGCGCTGCAGTTTGTAGCGATTGGTAAATAACACGGCCGCTTCGGCAACGTGTTCTGGCTGGCAGTCAGTAATCAGCATAAAAACCTCATAGAGCTATCGTTCAGGTGCAGGACCAATCAAAAACTGAGCAGGCAAGGGTTGTTGTCTTGCCTGCTCAGTCCAACGATTGTCCTCAAGTTAACTCGATTCGCAATTTATTGGGCGGCTTATTTGACCTCTAAAGAGCTCATCATGGCATCCAGTTGTGTCAGGTCTGGAGTAAAGGTATTCGCCGCCTGGGTATTAAGGTTTTGGGTCACGTTGGCCAGGTAAGCCGGAAAGTCACTGGTAAATTCAGGCGGCTCATTCCCGGTGACGTTTTCGTCCGCAGGCAGATCTGGATGGTTAACCGGAAGCACGGCGGCCACATAATATTTCCCATCGCTCGTTATGCCTTGATAGGTGTAAATCAGCTCATGGTTGTTGATGGGGACGATGCCCTGGTCAAACTCGGTTAGATAGCGCAAGCCCTGGCCGTTCATGAAGTCCAGGTATTGAATGTGAGCGTGCACCACCTGGGCGGCGTTAAACAGCGGCAGGAACGGCATGTTTGGAATCTCTTGCGGCGTCTGCAGCAGTGTTTGCAGCGAGGCGATGATCTGGCCCGCGTCTTCGTTGACCTGGCCCAGTTCCTCCAAGGGATAGATGAAAATCTGTGGTTCCATCAGGTGGTTGCTGATGGGATACCCCTTCAGGGTCGCCCGGGTATACTCGGGCAGTACTTCCCAATAGGGAACGCTGTCGCTGGCGGGCACGGCCGTTACCGTTTCGGTCTGGATGCCGGTGGCCAGGCTGCCGGTATCCAGAGAAAGCTGCGGCGAACCATCTGTGGCAGGAACGGCCGTGGCTTCCATAGTGGCGGTGGGTGCTGCGGGTACGGCCGTGTCTGTAGGGGCGGGCGGCGGTGTGGGAGAGACGGCCGTAGAACAGCCTGAGAGCAGAAGCCAGCTCGCCAAAAGAACCACTAACAGTTGAAGCACAAACTTCGAATAGGTTTTAGTAAACATTTTAAATCTCCCGTTTCTTACAATTTAGTTTTTGCTGATGAGGTAATCCTTTTACCATCGAGAATAAGCAAATAAAAGATCAGGCCGCGGGGAGCACTTCAGCCCCTGCCGCCTGCGGTTGGTCCGCGCCTGGTTTGTATCCAAGCTGACCCCGTGTGAAAACAATAACCAGCACCGCCGGCACAACAAAACTGATGCACATGAACAAGTCGGTATTTACCACACTTGGGGCAGTGAAAAGCGGCTGCACAATTCCAAAGGTATTGATGCTGGTATGCAGCAGCATCGCCATAAACACGCTGCCTCCCGTATGGTTAAAAACCCACGTAAAGATAACTGCCATAGCCACCACCATGACCAGAAAAATGGGAAAGTTGACGGTGAGCAATCTCGTGAGATCGGTTCCCGGCCCGCCTCGTTGGGCATCCGTTAGAAAATCAGGCAGGTGCCAGCAGGTCCACAGGATGCCCAGCAGCAAGGTTCCCCGCAGTGCGCCATACCGTGGCTGCATGCGCGGCAGGGCAAATCCGCGCCAGCCCGGTTCTTCACCTAACGGCCCGCCGGCGAAGAATATCAGGACAAAAGACACAAGATAGACAAAGGGAAAGTGGGGTGGGAACCCTTGAAAACTAGCCAGTGCCCCCGGCAGGATCAAAATGCCAAGCAAGGATAGAGCCGGTATTCCCACCAGGATGAACAGGTACCACTGCCAGCCCGCGCGCACTTGCACACACCTTTTCCTCAAGGCCAGTACGCCTGCTTTCCCTTCGGTGACGCCGAACATAATGAACCCGGCCAGGCAAGGCCCGAATGATTTTATGGCAAAGATGATCATGAAATTCCCCTGCCAGACGTTCCACTGCCCCAGGATGTAGGGAATCGACATGATCCAGGAGAATGCGTAGGCTATGAGAAAGAAGAAAAACAAGGGATGTTGGGCCATCACTTGTCGCAGGTTTCTCGAATGAGATGGTGTTTGACCAGACATGGTTGAAGTACTCATAGATATCACCTTTTTGTTCTGACTTTGGTTTCCACTAGCACGGCCGTCCGTGCCGCCGGCGACAAATTGTTGCTAAATAGTTCACTGCCTGGTTGCCGCTCTTACCTGTGAGAATACGGCACGGGGGAACGGCCGTCCTCTAACTTAAGTTACGAGCCAAGTTATATTTTTCTGGATTGTGCGGCTGATGAGGAAGTGACACCGGTGCGGTGCAAAGGCAGATTAGAGTCGTTTGTAAGCCCGCCGGCCCTTGTTATAATGGCCTTTGGACGTAAATAGATTATGGCGCCAAATAAGATGGTTAGCCGAGAGTAAGGCGTGTAATGGATGAGCTCCTTACAACCAGGCAGGTGCAGGCCCAACTACAAGTAGACCGGACGACAATCTACCGCATGCTGAAAGACGGCCGTCTGCAAGGCGTCAAAATCGGCCAGCATTGGCGTTTTCCCCGTTCCAGTGTCGAGGCTATGCTCACGGAATCATCACCCCCGGTCCCGGTGCACCCAGAAACGCCCCGGCTTTCGCCTAAATCCCTGCCCCTCCACTGCTTGCAAGCCATTCAAGATGTCAGTGCCGAAACTGTGGAAGTAGGCGCCATCACGACTGACACAGACGGCCAACCCCTCACCGAAATCAGCAACTGCTGCCAGTTTTGTAACCTCATTCTCAGCACGGAATCTGGCCGCCAGGCTTGCATCGATTCCTGGCGCTGGCTGGCACAGCATCCTGATGCGCAGCCCCGTTTTTTCACCTGTCATGCCGGTTTCCAATACGCCCGCGCGCGCATCGAGGTGGACGGCGTTTCGACAGCCATGCTGGTGGCTGGACAGTTCTTTACCACGGCGCCGGACCCGGCGGAAAGAGAAGCGCAGATTCAGCAGTTGGCCGAGCGCCACGGCCTGCCTGCCGCAGAACTCCGCGCCGCTGACCGGTCCCGCAACATCCTCAGCAAAACCAGGCAGGCGAAGATTGCCATCTGGCTTGAGAAACTGGCTAATACGTTTGCCATAATCAGCCTGGAGCGGGCGGATATGCTCAACCGCTTGCAGCGCATCGCCACGCTGAGCATTATTTCCAAAGAGTAATAGGGAAAAAATAGAAGTAAGGGTGCCTCTATGGACTAGGAGGTGCGGATCGTGACGGTGTTGTCGGCCTGAGTTTGAATGTCTAGCTGGCGCAACGGCCGTTCCGCTGGCCCGCGCTGGAGTTCTCCCTTGTTCCCAAACTCGCTGCCGTGGCACGGACAGCGAAAGCCGCCGTCCGGCCCATTTTGCTGTACCAGGCAGCCCAAATGAGGGCAAACCGCATCCAGCGCCGTCAATTCCTCGGCGCTGCGATGTACCCAGGCGCGGGCCTCTGGAACATAGGTTGTCGTGTCCGGCGGAAAGTCTGCCAGTGTTCCGGCTTTTACCAGGGGTGAGGGACCGCTGGCCAACCCCTCCGTCCCCAAAAAACGCCCGATCTGGTACACTAGCACGCCCATGGCCGCCACCCAGCCACCGTGCACCGCCAGCGTCAGCAAACGTCGACGGCTAATGGTCTGTTCCCGTTCCGGTGATTGCGGCGCGTCGTTCATGGCTGCGTCACCGTCCGCTCGTAGGTGTGGCACTCGTGGCAGTAGGCGCTTTCCTGCTCGTCGGGGTTTTGCTGGCAGCTGCTGCCCATTACCAGCGGGACTTCATAGAGACGGCCGTCTACCTTGCCCGTCTCCACCAACCGCTCTCCATCCCACTGCACCCAGCCAAACGTTTCGCCCTCCGTGGTGGCAATCACTGTATCGCCGACCGCCACCGAGTAGTTGGGATTCAAATCGGCTGAGTAAATGGCCGGATGATCGGGGTCCGTGATGGTTTCCAGCAGCGGCATTTCTGTCAGCGTGCCGTGGCAGGTGCGGCACTGGATATATTGGATTTCTTGCTGGTTGGAATGGATATCGCCGTTGCCCATCACCTCGCCGTTGGTGTGGCAGTCCACGCAGTCTAGCTCCCATTCGCACAGCGTGAACTGCGAAATGGGCTGGTAATATTCCAATTCCCTTTGGTCTTGGGCCGAAAGATAAGGCGAACCGGGCAAATCTTCCCGTTCCAAAAAAGTCATCTGGCGCAGCGAGTAGTTGCCGCGATTGTGGCAGTGGTTGCATTGGTAATAAGGGATGGCGGTGGTGAGTTGGTGCGTACGGCCGTGTCCCGGCTCGTCTTTGGGCGTTGTGGGGTCGCCGCCGCGGTACAGACCGTCGTTTTCATAGACGACGTGGCAGGCTGCGCAGCCTGTTGCGCGGTAATAATAAGGCTCCTGGGTCGCCGCTGCCGAGAGGTGACAGTGCATACAGTCGCGGTTGAAGGTTTGCACCGGGTCGGGCGCCTCGGGGCCGGGATGAAATGCCGCCAGGGCAGGCAAGCCGGTATATGTGGTGATTTCGTCATCTTCGACGGCCGTTACGCCAAAGTGGGCAGTCGTATCTGCCTGTCCGCCGAAGGCATAATTTACCTGGGCAATGGCCCCGGCATACGTGGCCTGCACCGAGGTGAGGACGCGATGGATGTGATCACGGCCGTCGGCAGCCGCGCCGCTGTGGCAGGCAGAGCCGCCGCAGGATTCCTCCACCACCACCAGGTCGCTGGGATTACGTCCGCCGCGCATGGTGGCGTGGGCCAGATCCTTGTCCAGCGCCAGCCCATCACCGCCGTGGCAGAGCACGCAGCCAAACGTTTCAATGGAATGGGTTGGGCTGATTTCTTCGATACCCTCGTGACAGGTGAGGCATAACTCTGGCTGCCCGGTGAGGGTGGGGGTTAACTGGACTACCTCTGGTTGGCGCTCCTGGCGGGCCAGCGCACCAATTACCAGGAACAGCAGCAGCATACCCAGAACGGCCGTTGCTTTCTGGTACCCGCTCACTGCCGCCACTCCACAATGGTGAGGATAATGATGCCGGCAGCGATGGCACCGACAACAAGTTGCGCCCAGCGCCCGGATGGATGAAACCAGACGGCCGTTCCTTCTGTCTGCCGGTCCAGCACCCACGGCAGCAGGGCCAGGATCCCCACCACACACAGCGGAATAAGAATACCGGCCAGCAGCGGCGGCCAATAACGCAGCAAAGCCTGAATCCACAAGAAAAACCAGGGCGCAGCGATTTGCGCTGGCTCGGCCAGCGGCCCCGCCAACGGATCCACAGGGGGAGCCAGCGGCGCATTCCAGAAGAGCGACAGCGTAAAGAGGACAAGAAGCACAGCCAGGGCCGCGATCCCTTCTCGCTGCACAAGTTCGCGGCGAGGGATGCGCGGTGCTTTGCCGGCTGTGGCGTTCGCTGCCCGGTGGCTGATGCCGCCGTCGCGGCGCACGCGAAAGGCGTGCCAGCCCACCAGCAGCAAAACCGGGACGACCAAGCCCAGGATGTGCCAGGTGTAAAAGCGTACCAGGGTGGCGTCGCCAATCTCCGTGCCGCCCACGAGCAAGCGATAGAACCAGTCACCGACCACCGGAAACTGCCGCACAATATGTGTGCCTACCGTTAACGCGCCATAGGTATCTACATCCCAGCGCAGTACGTAGCCGGAAAAGCTCAGCAGCAGGCTGAGCAGGAGGATAGCCAATCCCAGGAGCCAGTTGAAGCGGCGTGGTTTTTTGTAGCTGCCGCTGAATACGATGCGCAGCAGGTGCAGGCTGCCCGTCAACAGCAGCAGCACGGCTGCCCAGTAATGGAGATTGCGCAGCAGCCAACCGTAAGGGGCCACGTAGGTGATGGTGCGGATAGAATCGGCGGCGGAAACGGCCGTGGGCACATACACAAACATCAGCGGCACGCCGGTTACGATAAGTGAGAGGAACAGGAGCAGCGACATCCCGCCGAGGCCAAAGGTATAACGAAACCGCGCCTCGCGGGCGGGAATCGTGGGGGGATGCAAATGCTCAAAAAAGTTTGGCCGTGACATAGGCGGGTAGGAGGCAGTGATTTGCCAGTGGCAAGCCTGCCTCTTTGTCCTGGTGCGCTACCTTGTGAGGCTGGACGGCGACAGGAAGAGCAGCGTGTCGGTTTCGTAGTAGGCAGAATGGGCACAGCCCTGGCAGAAGATTTGCCCGTCGCGCACCACTTCCCGTTCGTTGATGATTTCCTCGCCGCAGATGGCGCAGTTCACGCGCACAACCGGACGACTGACGATTTTTTCCACCGGCATGCGCAAGCGTACGGGCCGGATGGTTAACAGTTCGGCGTCGGGCATGCGCTGGTAGCCCACCAATTGCGCGAAGTAATGCTTTTTTTCTTCTGGGGCGAAGGCTAAAGCTTTTTCACGCACGTCGGGTTGCGGGGCCAGGCGCACGGCCGTGCCCGTTTTTACATCTACAAAGGTGACGGCGATTTTGCCATAATCTTCCAGCCGCATGGTACGGTGGCGCATGGAGCAGCCTGTCGCGGCTTCTACGCCGCTGGCAAAACAACCATCCGTCTCCACAATCGCCATGAGCCGTTTGTCGCGCTGCGGCACGGCCAGTCCCAGCGCCGCAGCGCCCGCCAGCCCCATACGCGCGCCCAAGACCTGGCGTGGGCAGAGGTGCCTGTGCCAGCTGGAAGATAAATCGAGGATTTCTTGCAGATCACTCATGTTCAGTCGCCGGATTGTACCTGGATGCGCGGTAAGGCAGATGTTTTTTCGTGAACGGCCGTTTCCTCTTCTTCCTCAAAGAGGGGGAGATACTTGGCGGCCAGTGTGAAGGCTAAAACGCCAGCAGCGACAATACCCACCGAGATGGATACTTCCATAAAACTGGGGAAATAACTCGTCTGTGTCATAAAGTCAGGTGCAAGCGGCAGGTTGCGGATGTGTTCAACGGCAAACCAGCTCACGTTGAAACGATTGATCATCAGCCCCACGACCACAAAGAGCGAGCCGATGAGCAGCCCGTTTGCGCTGTTGCGGATTTTTGCCTGGGAGAACATGATGATTGGTACAACCGCACCAACGATGATTTCTAACCAGAATAACACGCTCATCATGCCGCTGGAAAACAGGTAATGTAAATCGCCAAAATATGCCAGATCGGCAAATTTCAGCAGCAAGTAAATGCCCAGACCATATGGGATGTAACTTGCCAGTTCACTCAGCAGGCTGATTTCCAGGCCGCGATGCAAAGCGCGGGAGCTGAGTGACGATTCCAGAATGACCATGCCCAAACCGACGACAATAGCCGAAATGAAAAACAGCAGTGGCAGGATCGGCGTCCACCACAGTGGGTGCAGGGTACTGCGCTGAATCAGCAGCAGGCCGCCCAGCGAAGACTGGTGCAACGTAGAGAGGACCACACCGAGGATGACGAAGGGGATGACGATGCGATGCAGCATGTGGGCAATTTTGGGCAGGCGCAGACCTTCAAACAGCACCGGGGCGAACTCAATGGCCAGGACGGTAGTATACGTCATCACGCAGATGCCAATTTCGAAGAGCACGGAATGATGGTTTTGGTAAACGATCATGTGCCAGATGCGTTCCGGGCGGCCCAAGTCTACCAGCAAGGCGACGATAACCATAACATAGCCCAAGAAACCGGTGAGAATGGCCGGTCGCAGCAGGGGCTTGAACCGCTCAATCTCGAAGATGTGGATGATGGCCGCCATGGTAAACGCGCCACTGCCCAAAGCCACACCGCAGAATAGGTCGAAGCTAATCCAAAAAGCCCACGAATACGTGTCGTTTAGATTGCTGACGGCCCCAATGCCGTTCGCATAGCGAACCATAGCCACGAATAATCCCCAGGCTATCAGGATCAGCATGATCGTGATGCCCGGCGTTAGGTGCAGCTTTTCTGAAAGCCGAATTTTTAATTTCATTGGATTTCCTCCTCTGCGGCCTCTGCTGTCTCTTTGACCAGGCTTTCTGCTTTGTGGTTTTTGTGTTTGTAGGTGTGAACGCCGGCCGTTACGGCACCAAGCACTGTGGCCCAGGTTAGCGCTACGGGGATGGTGTTGCCTACATACTGCTCGCTCAGGGTATTTAGTGGTTCATCACCAATGCCTTCTGGCAGGCCGAGGTCTTTAAAAGGTACGTGTGATAGGACCAGGTACGAGGTGCCTCCATTTTCAGTTTCACCGTAGACATGGTTGACGTAGCGGTCGGGGTGGGCGGCAATACGGCCGTGTGCCTCCGCAATCAACTCTTCTCGGTCGCCGAACACCAAGGCATCCGTGGGGCACGTTGCTACACAGGCCGGTTCCAGCCCGTCGTCAATACGATGCGCACACATCGAACACTTGTCAATCAGCGGGCCTTCCACAATACCCTTGTCCCAATCAAACTTGGGCACACCAAAGGGGCAGGCATTCATGCAGTAACGACAGCCAATACATACTTCACTGTTGTAAACTACAGGGCCGTCCTCACGTTTCGTCCACGCGCCAACAGGACACGCTGAAGCGCAATCTGGCTCCAGGCAGTGCATACAGTGGTAAACCATCGTCGAGCGGGTCAAGTTAGGATACTGCCCGCTGACGCCAATGCCCGAAACCCAGATGCGGGTCTTATCCATCGGGATGTTGTTTTCTACACTGCAAGCTACCATGCAGGCGCGACAGTCAATACAGCGCGTCGCGTCGAAAAGCATTGCATACTGATTCTTGTTAGCCATTGTGTTGCTCCATCTTTCAGGCTTTCTGCACCGTGACAAACGTCTGGCTCAACGCCTGGCTGCCACTGATGGGATCCGTAAAGCTCAGGTGCAGTACGGAATCACTGGCGCCTACGCCATACCCTGTGGTTAACCCTTTGGAAAGGTGGCCGTATCCCGGTGTCAGATAAACACAGTCCGGGCGGATCGCCTCTGTAGCCCACAAAGTGATATTCACTTCACCAATTTCGCTTTTCACCTTTACGAGATCGTTGTCTTTTAGCCCCAGTTCTCGCGCCGTGGCGGCATTCATCCATAAACGAGGTTCATCCTCGTATTTGTGCAGTAGTTGATTGTTCTGTGTACCAAATTGCGTATGCTGCCCTACCTTGCCTGTCAGCAGATAAAACTGCCCATCAACCGGGCGAGGTGGTTCTTCCCAGGCAGGCACGGCGCTAAATCCGGCCCGATCCAGCGTATCGGAGAACAGTTCCACTTTGCCGCTGGGCGTGTTCCAGGTAAACGGATCGCTTTCCTCTTCAGGTAGTTCGGCGTACCCTTTTTCGCGTACGTCTTCTAACGTCACGCCGAGGGGCGCCAGCTGCTGCCGCAGGTAATCTTCTTCGTCCTCATACTGGAAAAAGTCTTCTAGCCCCAATCGTTTGCCCAGTTCTTTATAAATCCAAAGCGCCGATTTGGCCTCGCCCTGCGGTTGAATAACCGGCTGGCGAATGAAAGCTTTGTTGCCGACGACGTTAAGCGGATCGTACCGTTCCAGGTAGGAAGCTTCCGGCAGAACCACGTCGGCAAACCAGGCTGTATCGTTGAGGAAGATGTCGACCACCGCGATGAAATCCAGCTTGCTCATCGCTTCCAGCGTTTTGCCCCGATCAGGTAGAGACTGTACCGGGTTTTGGCGAGAAATGAACCAGCCGTGCGCTTGGTAAGGGTCTTCACTGAGCATGGCATTGCGCAGCTCCTGGAAAACGCCTAACTTGAAGGGCACCAGGGGGTACTTCCAGGGCACACCGTCCATGCGCATGGCCGAAACACGTGGGTAGGGTGGCTGTGGTGGTACGCCCAGCCCGGCGCCTTCGGCGGCTGCGGGCAGTAAATGGATACCCCAGTTGCCCACCAGTGCATTCAGACAAGAGATGGCGCGTTGGGTCTGGAAGGAGTTGACAAAGTTAGATGTGCGCCAGCCGTTGTGGGCCAGGGCGTTGGGGGCGGCGTCGCTGAATTCGCGGGCGATGCGCCGGATGGTTTCGGCGTCAATGTCGGTGATAGGGGCGGCCCATTCGGGGGTGTACGGCCGTATCTCGGCCGCCAACTGATCAAACCCCACAGTGTACTGCTGGACAAAATCGCGGTTATACAGCTCTTCGGAAACAATCACGTTCAGCAGCGCCAGATGGAAGGCCAGGTCGCTGCCAGGACGGACCGGCAGCCAGTTTGTGGCTTTAGCGGCCGTTTTGGTAAAGCGCGGATCCAGGTAGACCACCTTCATGCCTCTATCAATCGCGTGGCTGAGGGCTGCAGTCTCTGAGGTGGAAATGGCTTCCATCAGGTTGCGGCCGGTTAAAATCAGGTATTTCAGGCCATCATAGCTGCGATTGGGTTCTTCGAGGCCGTAGGTCATCTGGTTGGCGACGATCATGGCGTTGAAGCAGAGGCTGCGCTGTGTGCCATAGTTGGGCGAGCCAAAGGCGTTGAGCAGGTTTTCGAACTGCACCTGGGACAAATTGTGGGTGGAAGAGAAGACGACTGCTTCAGGCCCGTACTTGTCCTTAATTTCTTGCATGCTGTTGGCCACCAGATCTAAGGCTTCTTCCCAGCTTGCCTGCCGGAACTTGCCCTCGCCGCGCTGCCCTACGCGAATCAGCGGGGTCAGGACACGGTCGGGATCGTAGGTGTTCATCAGGCCGGACTGCCCGCGGGCGCAGAGGTTGCCCAACGAGTGCGGATGTTCGGGGTTGCCTTCGAGTTTGACGACACGGCCGTTTTCCACTTTGGCTCGTACCCCACAACGCCACACACACATCTCGCACATAGTCGAGATATAGCCGTTGCCATCCACGTCAATCAACCCTGCCTGACGGGCAGCTTCCGCAACCTTAACTGGCAAAAGCTGCCCAACCGCCAGCGCACCGACAGATGCACCCGCGATCCGTAAAAAATCTCGTCGGCTAATCGTTGTCGTTGACATAATTCAATGTGCCTTCGCGTAGATTAATTCAGTCGTGTAGACGGAATCAATCTCGACATTCTTTATTGTTTTGCCAGCTTGTCTTTACGCTGCATGTGGCTGCGGTCAATCAAGTAGAAAAGAAGCAGGCTCATCAGAGTGAAGAAGATAATGACCAGCGCGGCGCTGACTAACCAAAGTTCCGGTATGATGGTCGCGCCATAGTTAGCAACAGCCGAAATTTGAGGAAAGACTTTTTGATAGGTCAGCCCATAAATCACAGCACCGGTCAAAAAACCCAGCAACCCGGGGACCAAATAATCCAATTTTCCTTCGCCGGACCCGGCGACACAGGTGCCCGGTCAGTACCCGGTGATGGCCATGCCAACACCAAAAATGAGGCCGCCAATCACATTTCCAGCGATATAGGTGGCGGGCACGTTGGGGAATGTAATAATGCCCAACCATTTGAGGGAATACAGGCCGGTCATCGAAACGATCAAGGCCGTCATCATAAACTTCAGCACAGTAAAATCTGTAAGCCGAAAAACGTTAACGATTTTGTGGTATTTGGTTAATCCTGCCTTTTGCAGCAAAAGACCAAAAAAGACTCCCAGGAACAATGCAATAATATAATCTGACATGGCCTAAAACCTCCTGCCATAGACTAACCAGGCGGTGATAATGCCGGAAGCAAACATACCGGCAATGAAAAGAAATGCAGCCGGAGCTAACAACATCCCCCCAGAGATGGCTAACCCACTGGTACAACCCCCGGCAATCCCGGCTCCGTATTCCAGGATAATGGCGCCAACAAAGGCAATCAACCAGCGTTTCCACCACTTGTTGCCAAACACCACTTTCCACTGTTCATCTGAAATCATGCGCAGTTTCCAGGTGCGGCTGGATTTTGCGCCCAACATGCCGCCAAAAAAGACGCCCACCATGAGGACAACACCCCAGGTAATGCCAGGCGGCATCACATAGTTAAAATAAACATTGTCAAATGCTTCGGGAGCCACAGCCTGACCGATAAGTCCGGCGATGTTTTCAAATGCCCCAGACGCACCGAGCAGGTTGTCGCTGAGAAAGACGGCCAGGATGCCGACGAGGCCAAGTAGGGCGCCGGCTATATAGGGCGACCATTCCTCTTTACGAAATTGAGTAATTAGTACCTTCATCGTGATTCTCTTCCTTAATCTTCGTGGGTCATTAATGTCTCAATCAAGTCGAATGCCTTGCTGGACTTTTCTGGATGATCGAGGATGTGTTTGAGTTCGCGGCGTGTGTGCGGATGAAGCCCGGCGATGGCCGGCAGCATATCGACGATGTCTGCCGGATATTCATTGTCAAGAGAGCGGGTTTCGCCAAACTTGAAGTCGAGCAATCCTTCATGGTGGATGACGTATGCGCCGCCGCCCACCAGCAGGACAAGAATGAGCCCGATCAAGATGATGTTTCCCCAATTTGTTGGGTGAATACCCAGGACCGTTTCGTTGTATCGGGCCACGTAATCGATGGTATTGGGATCATCTACCATAAGGGTCGTGGCCGCAGTGATGGAGCTATTGCTGCTGCTAGCAGGGGCGCTGTTGCTGACCACGGCGTTGTCGCCTCCACTATCATCGGCGTCGTGATCAGTATCGCCTGGGCCACCAGAGCCTATTTCAACGCCAAGCGCTGTGGCATAAACTCCAGCGCGCTCGTTTAAGTCGGCGGCGTGGCAGTTGCCGCAGCTGGCCTCGATGTTGTCCAGCGGCGCTTCCATGCCGGTGTGGGCGGTTGTTTCATCAGTGGCCTGCACGTTGCCGGCGTGGCAAAATTCGCAGAAGTCGCCAAAGGCGTGGGCCTGGTGCCAGCTTGTGCCATCGTTGTTGACAGGGTACTCGGCCTGGATTTCATGGCAGTTTTTGCATGAGGAGGCGGAAGAGCCGCATTGGGCGTTGGCTGGTTGCGGCCACATGAAGGCTACCATTAGGACGACGCCGCCTAAAAATAGAGACCATAAAGCAAGGGGTGATTTGAGTTTTGTCATTGTGTCCTTCCTGATCATTAAACTGATTTATGGTTGTTGTGAACGGCCGTTTCCCCTAAAGATGTCAGTCATCGCACACGCGTCTATACCGCGCTCATCACGGCGATACGTTGCAGGCGATCCAATAAATCCGCCCGCTCCTGGCCGATTTCCGACAGCGTGCGGGTGAGTTTGGGCAGCCACTCCATGACTTTTTGTTGCTGGCCACGGTCGAGAATCGGAACTTCGGCGGCAGCGGCGGCTAACTCGGCGGCATCCAGATCGTAGGCGGTGGCTAAACTTTGGACGTGTTGGGGATCTATCTGTGAGTTGGAGGTTTGGTACTGGCCAGCGATGAAAACGGCCGTTTTCACACCGTTAATCTTGACGGCCGCGCCATGACACTGCAGCCCGGTGTGACAGGTCATTTGAGGAAAACTGTCGCCGGAGCGTCGGGCGAGCAATGAAAAATCAGCCAGGCATGCCGCTCTGCCCTTTTGGCTCCGAAAAATAAGCTGGCAAAAACGGCAGGTATTGCTCATCCGGGTTAGTGGCTCACCGTAGGCGTCGGTAATGATGGCGCCGATGCCCATGGCTTCGGAGACAACCGTTTGCATACCCTGCAGGCAGGTCAGGGGCAGCACCTCGAAAGAAGCAGTCTGTGGCGTTTCCGTGGGGGAGGTCGATGCGCTGAGCAGGGCGTCAATGTTATCTTTACAGAAGCGCCATTGGGCCCCGATTTTGACGCCGGAGAGACGGCCGTCGCTCAGCATACGATAAATCGTTGTGCGGTCAATCTGGAGAAGATCCTGAACCTGGCTGGTCGTTAAAAATTCGCTCATTTAAGTCTCTTGTTGCAATACATTGCATCACGCTGCTATAGTTTTCAATAGTATTTTGCAGCATCATTTGGCAATAGTGACATTTGTCACAAGGATTTGTGACAAAATTCACAGTATGATCCAGCCCTCTTTCCGGACGCCATCGAAAAGTACTGTTGCTCAAAGCTCACCCCACAAAGGCGCATTTTTCCCTTCGGTTACAACGCTCCATCCCCGACCTGACGAAAGTGAGTGTTTACCCCTCCCATAGCGCCATTTGGGGCAAGCTGCAAATCGCGGACCGCACGCAGGCGGCGTTGTATGCCGTGAAACCTGGGGGGAGTGATTGTTGGAGGGTGATATGCCGCGCTGGATGGTTCTTTAGGAGTTTTGTGCTGCCCGTTAAGGTTAATTCTTTAAACGAGAATGTCTTCCGCCAAAAGTTGGGAAACGGCCGTCCACAGTTCGCGTCTTAGTTCGGCCAGGTTTGCCACTTCTACCGGTGGTGTGGTTTTGAGCGGGGGTAGTTTTGACCAGACCAGTTCGCTGAAAAATGGTTCTTGGGCCAGAAAAGGTTCGCGGCAGGCCAGTGTGTGCAGTCTTTCGCGCCATTGATCTTGATTTTGGTAATCGAGCAGTAAGGTTGTGATGGGAACCAGGAAGAGTAGGGGGATGTAGGCCTGTATCTCAACGGCCGTCCACAAAGCCTCCACCACCATTCGCTGCGCCTTCTCCAGATTGCCCAAACCAAAGAGTGCCTGTCCCCAACCGGCCGTCGTCCAGGCCACGGCTTCTTCATCATCCAGCGAACTGTAAGCTTCTGCGCTTTGCTCAAACCAATCCTGGGCAGCGCCATAATGACCTGCTGCTAACTCCAGCCATCCCATCACCCGGTAAGCCCGGCCAATCAGGAAAAGGTGAGTAGAAAAATCAGATTGAATGTGGGTAATTCCTTGTTGGATATTCTCGCGGGCAGCTTCATACTGACAGGTTAGAGCCTGGAGTTCGCCGTAGAAAATTGCGGGGAAAGCAGCAGTAAAAGGATATCCCAACGCCTTACCCAAATCTTTGCCCTCGGTAAGACCGCTTTCTGCCTCTTCAAAGCGTCCGGATAACCACTGCGTCACCGCCATGTTGACTTTTTGCTTGACGATGTCACTGCGAAAGCCGTGATGGCGCGAAATGGTAAGGGCCTGTTGTATGTAGCGACCGGCAGTTACAAAGTCGCCCTGGAACAGCGACAAAAAAGCCAGCGCTTCCAAGGCTCTGTTGACTCCCCAAACATTGTCTTGTGTTTGGGACAAGGACAGGCACTCCTCAAACAACCGTCGCGCTTCCTCGTAATCAACCAGATCCCGGGCAACCCAGCCCAACTGCACCAAAGCCCGGATGGTTTCCCACTGGTTTTGCTGCGCGCGAGCGGCATCCAGATTCTTCTCGAAGCGATGTCTGGCCTCGTGGTAATTGCCCATGAGACGGGCAATATTACCGAGCGCATTTTGGGCGCTAAATTCGCCATAGCGATCGCCTAACTGCCGGACCAGGACCAGGCTTTGTTCCAACTGTTCCCAGGCGCACGGCCTATTTTCCTCTTCAAAGGCGTTAAAATTGCCCATGGTCGCCAAGGCGAACGCTTTTTCGGCGCGCACATCTTCTTGGGATTGTTCGGCGCTCTCCAGTAAACTGCTTATTTCCTGGAAGGTGTTCTTTACGGTTGCAGTTTGCCCCAGGTGGCGGAGGAAACGGGTATACCAGGTGAGTGTCTTGGCCAGAACGCGCTGCAACGTGGGGGATTCGGGCAACTGCCGGAGTTTTTGACTGGCTGCCTCGCAAATTGCCAGCCCGTCATACATGCGATCGCGCATGTCATAAAAGCGACATAAGCCGCCGACAGCCAGATCGATCCCGGTGACGTCACCTTGGGCAACGGCCCAGTCCCAGGCGGCACGGCCGTTTTCCTGGTCCGCTTCAATGTGGGCAAAGGCTTCTTGTGGTTGTCCTGCTTTTAACTGGTTTTTGTGATGTTGCAGCAGCGCACAGTAATAATTGGCATGGCGGGTACGAACGGCCGTGGCCTGCTCCTCATCTTCTGCCAGCTTCTCCGCTGCATATTGGCGCACCAACTCGTGCAGCTCGTAGCGATCACGCTGCGGGTTGTATTGCAGAAACGATTTGTTAACCAGATTTGCCAAAGTGCGGATGGACGTGTTCGTTATTTTTTGAGCGGCCGTTCGCGTAAAACCGCCGCGAAAGACGGCCAGTTGAGCAAACACAGCTTGCTCGTCACGGCCCAGCCGCTGCCAGGAATAATCGAAAACGGCCCGGATGCTGCGATGGCGTTCCGGCGTGTTACGCATCTCCGTTTCTAGCAAATTGAGGCTGTTTTGAATTTCGTCCGCGATGTCGGACAGAGAAAGCATGTCTACCCATGACGCTGCCAGTTCCACGCCCAGCGGCATGCCGCCAACGGCGCGGCAGATGCGTGCCAGATCAGGGAGATCGTCGGCGGTGATGGCAAAATTAGGTTGAACCCGATGGGCCGTTTGCAAGAAGAGGCGTACGGCCGGAGACTGCAGTGCATCTTTTGCTGTGTCCCAATCGGGAAAGGCTAAACCTTGAATGGGATAGATCTGTTCTTCAAGCAGTTGCAGCCGTTCTCGTGAAGTGACCAAGATTTGGACTCTGGAGGACGTTTGCAATATTTCTGTGACCAGGCCTGCGCCTTCCAACACATGTTCGAAATTGTCCAGGATCAGGAGCAGCTTTTTATGATGTAGATAGTCGAGCAGTTGATCCTTGGAGGTATGGTTCTCGCTGGGGAAGCGGTTCGGGCGATCATCCTGCCGGCCGCTTTCTAAAGGCAGCTTTAGCGCGCGGGCAGTGGCAGAAATCAGCTGATCGGCCTTTTGAATATGAGCCAGAGGGACAAAATAAACACCGTGGGGAAAGGTGGCGGTGTTTGTTTGCTGCTTCTCCGCGGCGGCCAACGCCAACCGCGTTTTGCCCATGCCTCCCGGCCCAACAATGGTAATGAGGCGCGTGTCAGGATCGGCCAGCAAAGCATCCAGGGCTGCCAATTCTTCATCGCGGCCGATGAAGGGTGTGGGCTGCTGCGGCAAATTATGGGGCAGTGTGCCGGCGTCTGGCAGATCTGTGACGGGGTTGGTGAGGGATCGCAGCCGGGGAAAAGTTTGGTGTGGCAGGTCCGGATGCAGCAGTCCATAGATGTGAAGCGGGGAAGGATCTTTGCCCAATTGGTGCTCGCCAAAATCTTGCCAGTAGGCTCCATCGGGCAGTAGAAGGTTTTGGTGAACTGCAGCGGACGCCAGAATCTGGCCGCCCCAGGCGGCGGTGGTTATGGTTTCGGTGATGGGCAGGGTTTGGGCAACGGCCGTTTCGTCAGACAAGCTGCCGTGCAAGCCAATCCGCACCCGGAGTTCACCAACCTGTCCCCACTGTTCCTGGCCAAAAGCCTCCTGAATGGCTAAAGCGCAGGCCAGCGGACGGCCATTCTCGAAGACGGCACGGACTCTGTCTCCCTGTAATTCCAGGATCCGGCCGCCATGCTGCTGAATGTGCTGCTCCAGAATTGTGTTATAGCGGTGGAGGGTGGGGATCATCTCTTGCTGGTAGCGATCCCATAGTTGGACAACACCATCGATGTCGGTGAGCAGGGTGGTGTGGAAACGGCCGTTTGCCGCCTGGGCGGCTTTAACTTTAGGCTGGACTTCCTGGGGCAGGGTGTTGGTCTGGATCTGCCGGTACAGGCTGGTGGTTACGGCCGTCGGCTCCACCCCTAGCTCGGCCTGCAAATGGTCGCGGCAAATGAAATACTGGGCGATGGCGGCGCTGCGCTGCCCGCTTTGCATCAGGGCGATCATTAACTGGCGGTAAGCGCTTTCGCGCAGCTTATCAATTTCGAGTTGTTTCCAGGCGTAGGTTTGGGCCTGGTCGTAAACGGCCGTTTGCAGGCACTCTTCCGTCAAAGCATCCAGAGTTTCCAGGGCCAGCCGGCGCAAGGATTCTCGCTGCTCCTGGGCCCATTCTTCAAACTCGTTGCTATCGGACAGATAAAAATCGCTTAAAAAGTCACCTCGATAGAAGGTCATGGCGTTTGCCGGATCGTGTTTGATCTGGGCCGAAAAAGCAGCCACATCCAGAGCGAAATTTGCCTCCGGGTTAATCTGTACGGTCTGGCGTTCGGCAATCAGCAGGGGAACCATCTTTGGGCCTGTTTTGGAGGGCACTTCGGGTATGGCCTGGCGCAGGCGGTAGATGGTCTGGCGTAAGTTGACCTGGGCCGAAGGCGAGGGCAAATCCGGCCACAGGATGCTCATCAAGGATTCGCGCCGGTGAATCTGTTCGGCCTCCATGACGAGATAGATTAACAAGGCCTGAACTTTGTTCGTGCGAAATTTGTATAACGGCTGATCACCCAGCGATGCTGAAAACGGTCCTAACAGGAAAATTGATAAGTCAGGCATGACCAGAATTGAAGACGCCCCAGGGATTATTTTCAATAGTCATGAGTCAATGAAGTTGTACGGATGACCTTGTAAACAAGGGGCAAATCTTCAGACAAATTCTATCACACTGTCTGTGCGCCATGGTTATGGATTGTTAACGCGGCACGGCCGTTTGGTCACGCTGTGGTTACGGACAGGTTACGGGCGTCTGGCATACTATCAACATCAATAGAACGTGTAATCACAGATGTTAAGAAGGTCTTGCAATTATAGATTTTGTGCATCTAAGGAGATTTGAGAAATGTTATACTACCATATGGACGAAAAAATGGCTGAAGCTCGTATAGATGCGATCATTGAAGATGTGAAAGAATATCGTCAGGCGCAAAAGGTTAACCGGGAACGGACTTTCCGTATGCCAAACCTGAGCCACCTGTTCGCGAACTGGAAATCGGAACCGGAGCAGGACACGGCCGTCGTTACCCAGCCCTGCTAACATGCCACAACTGAAACGATTAAACAGAGAGCCTATTGGTTGATGCCAGTAGGCTCTTTTTTTATTGGTTGGCTAAAAAAGCGAGTGCTTTGCCAGTGAGTGCGGGGTGGGGAGGGGAAACGGCCGTGTTTTCCCCGGCCACTGCTTATATTTTCTTGCGGTGGACAATCTGGTCGTCTAACCAGCAAACCGTGTTGTTTGCGCCTATCTTTAGTTATGTTCGCCAATCCACTCGCAGTCATCACCTTAGTTAGATGTGGCCGGGTTCATTTTGTGGCACACTATGCTCAACTTAATGAGAGATAGGGTTGTGGATCAAGCATCCCAACTTTGCTTAACCCTTTCCCTCTTAACAGCGCAAATTAGCCTGTTAAAAGATGACTATCCCTGGAATCAGGAGGATTTATGGATACAACAACCCCAAAATTAACAGATCGACGCGACAGTCCATGGTGGGAAATCTTAGTGGTAATGGGAGCTTCCCTATCTATCAGCCTGTTTTTTCCCAGCCTGGAGATAGTTGGCATTCTTATTCCTATTGCCTATCTGATCATTGAACATCATCTGCGCCATCGAACCTGGATAGAAAGCGGATTTCAGTTTAAGAATCTTCCTCAGGACCTGCTTCATAATTGGGGATGGGTGCTGCTGGTGAGTATTGGGTTCCAGGCCCTTTCGGTGTTCGGTGCTTATTTCCTGTTGCCGGAATTTTCTTCCCACGTTTTGGCCAGGCTCCCCTTTGATTTGCATACGTTAAACGCAGGTTTATTCAGCACCATATTGGTCGTTACGTTAGGGGAAGAAATTATCTATCGGGCGCTATTCCAAAAGCGGTTAAGCGGCTTTTTGCCGGTTTCCGTGGCTATATTGTTGTCTTCTCTAACTTTTGCGCTGATGCACTATGCTTCAGGGCCGGCTCTCATCGTTTTTACTGACCTGGCTTTGATTTTCGTGGACAGCGTTGTATACGGCATTATCTTTGCCCGTTCTAATAACGTCTTTGCCTCCTGGATAGCTCACTTTCTGGCCGATGTCTTTGGCATCATTTTCTTATTGGTCCTTATGTGGGGGCGTTAAAGATCGCTCGTTTTGCAGAGTTTTTTCATCTGCTCTGGCGGAATCGTAAAGCGTATGTTTTGCTGACTGTCATCTACTACGGCCTTGTCTTGGGCGGTATGATATGGGTCTCTCATCATCTGGACCTGACATCCAGTTTGCGAACTTCTATAAGAGGTAATTTCAACCAGTCGCTCATCCAGGCATATGACCGGGGAGATGTTCTACCGGCAATTTATCTGACGTTTCTCAATAACTTCTTTTTGGCTTCCCTGGCAGCCATCACACTGCCTTCGCTGCTGATTCCCTTTTGGGGTTTATTGATCGGGGCAGTGCGGGCGATATTGTGGGGTGTAGCCCTTTCGCCATCAGATCCGAGTTATGGCCTTAAAATCATCCCACATTCGTTTACGGGTCTAGGGTTACATTCTGGGGATGCTGGCCGTTTATTTGCTGTGGCACAACTTTTTCTGGCCACGTCGGATAGGCGCGGCGACACGTCGAGAGGGTTATATGCAGGGGTTACGGCAAACGGCCGTTCTCTACATAGGCGTGTTTGTTCTTTTGTCGTTGGCGGCTGTCTATGAGGCGCTGGTAGCTATCTATTTGGTTCCGGTTTTGCAGCCCGCCGGATAGCGTGTGCTGCAGGCAGCATGAACACCAGACGAGAAGCTTGGCCCGGTTCGTTATTTACCTTACGGAACTTTCGCGCACGATTAGTTCTGGCTGCAACAAGACGGGCGGAGGCGGGTCACCATTCTCATTGCTGATCCTGGCCAAGAGTTGTTTAACACCCTGGCATCCCATCTTGGCAATATCCTGGCGCACCGTGCTCAATGCCGGCGTAAAATAAGGCGCTTCCGGGATGTCATCATACCCTACGATAGCCAGGTCTTCGGGAATTTTGCGCCCCATTTGTTGCGCCATCTTCATTGCCCCCAGAGCCATCTGATCGTTGCAGACGAAGACGGCATCCATCTCCGGGTGCCATTCCAGCAGCAGCCGGATGGACCTTTCGCCACTGCTAGGGGTCCAATCGCCGTTTGTAACGTAGCTTTCGTCCACGGAACGGCCGTTTTCAGCCAGCGCTTCTCGCCAGCCCAATTCTCGCTGCCGGGCTTCCCACCATTCCATTGGCCCGGTGATGATGCCAATTTTTTGCCGCCCTTGATCAATTAAGTGTTGCGTGGCTATATGCCCGCCATGCTTGTTGTCGATTACGGCCGTTATCAGATTCGGGCGCGGCTGCACATTCAGAAAAACCAGAGGAATAGAAACCGTGTGCAGGGCCTGTTGAATCCAATCCCGATTTTGCCCAATTTCTGGTACGGCCCACAAAATACCGTCCACATGGTAGGATAAAATATCTCGCAGAATATTCTCGGCATTCTGGACCTCAGCATTCTCCAAGATTTTCAGCATCAAGGAATAGCCCTCTTTTACGGCCGCTTCCTGAATCCCCGCCAGCAGCAGAGAAGGGCCATACAGCCCCAGGCCATAGCTGACAACTCCCAGTGAATAACTTTGTCCCTGGATAAGGCTGCGGGCTATTTTACTCGGCTGATAACCCAGTTTTTCGATGATTGCCTGAACATGTTCACGGGTATCGGAAGCGACGTCTGGACGGCCGTTTGCCACCCGAGACACAGTTTGGGTAGAGACCCCTGCTGCTTCGGCGACATCTCGAATTGTTATACGTTTCCGGCTCATAATAGATCCTTAAGGAAGCATGTCTAAATGCCAGCAGGCGAGATTGTTATCGTTAACATTTTTGAGTATAACATATCCGGGAACGGGTGTCAATCCGCCTTTGCAAGCGATATTTGCCGCAGATTGCCGTCCGTTTGCCTGGTATCCGGCTCCAATTTTATCCAAAATGCACAAAATTTTCCGCCAAAACCCTTGACTTCGCCCAAAGTGCGTGTTATATTGTTAACGTTATCGGGAACGTTAACGGGCACTTGAAGAGGAGAATCCTGGCAGAATATGGAATTTTTAAGCGCCAGGGACAGAAGAGTTCAATGAAATTTAGGAGAGATTTATGGTGTGAATCGTGTCGCTGTTGCAACGGAGTATTCGCTTTGCCGGTTGTTGAGAAACGGCCGTTTCAGAAAGCGCCCTGATAAATCAAAACGCTCAGATGCGCTAGAAGTCAAAATCGCAAATCCCAAAACAATTAATTAAGGAAGAGAAAAATGAAAAACACAAAACTATCTTTGATGTTAATTGCCTTGTTAGCAGCCCTGATCTTAAGTGCGTGTGGCGCCACACCAGAAAGCACCACCCCTGATACAGCAAGCAGTGGCGATTCCGCTAACTCTGCTTCCACTTCTGAAGAAACATCCAGCGAAACCAGCACGTCCTCAGACGCCAAACTAATCGGCATCTCCATGCCCACCAAATCCTCCCAACGCTGGATTGACGATGGCAACAACATGGTCAAGTACTTTGAAGAAGCTGGATTCCAGACCGACCTGCAGTACGCTGAGGACGACATTCCCAACCAGTTATCCCAAATCGAAAACATGATCACCAAAGGCGTAGACGTTCTCGTCATCGCTGCCATCGACGGCACCACCCTCTCCGACGTCCTGCAACAGGCCGCCGACCAGGGTATCCTTGTCATCGCTTACGATCGCCTCATTCGCGACAGCGCCAACGTAGACTACTACTCCACTTTCGACAACTTCCAGGTGGGCGTCATTCAGGGTAGCTACATCGTCAATGCTTTGGGTCTAGAAGATGGCAACGGCCCCTTCAACATCGAACTCTTCGGTGGCTCCCCCGACGACAACAACGCTTACTTCTTCTATGATGGCGCTATGTCCGTCCTGCAGCCCTACATTGATAATGGTCAGCTCGTTGTTCAGAGCGGGCAAGAGGGCATGGACGTCGTATCCACCCTGCGCTGGGACGGCGCTACCGCCCAGGCTCGTATGGACAACCTCCTCAGCGCCTACTACACCGACAAAAAAGTTGACGCCGTCCTCTCCCCCTATGATGGCCTGAGCATCGGCATTATCTCTTCGCTGAAGGGTGTCGGTTACGGTACAGCCGACCTGCCCATGCCCGTTGTCACGGGTCAGGATGCAGAAGTTCCTTCCATCAAATCCATCATCGCTGGCGAACAGACCGAAACCGTCTTCAAAGATACCCGCGAATTGGCCCGCACGACCGTTGACATGGTTGTTGCTGCTCTCAACGGGCAGGAAGTCCCGATCAACGACACCGAAACTTACGACAACGGCGTAAAGGTAGTGCCCTCTTATCTGTTGGTTCCGGTTGACGTGGACGCCAACAACTGGAAAGAAGTTCTGGTTGACAGTGGTTACTACACAGCTGACCAGTTTGAACAGTAAGCCGTAACACAGAGTAAATAAATTAGGAGACAGTCACTTTTCTGGTGGCTGTCTCCTAAGCGGACTACACCCACCAGGTTTTGAGCAAGCAAAGGGGATCGTGGCAATGTCTAGCGTAATCTTAGAAATGCGGAACATCACCAAGACCTTTCCTGGGGTTAAGGCGCTGGATGACGTTAACTTCAGTGTGCAGCAGGGAGAAATCCACGCGTTGGTTGGCGAGAACGGCGCAGGCAAGTCCACCCTGATGAAAGTCTTAAGCGGCGTTTATCCGCATGGAACATACACCGGCGAAATCTATTTTCAGGGTGAACTATGCCAGTTCAAAGATATTAGCCAGAGTGAGAAGATGGGCATCGTTATCATCCATCAGGAATTGGCGTTGATCCCCTTCCTTTCTATTGCCGAAAATATTTTCTTAGGGAACGAGCAGGCCCACAGAGGCATTGTCAACTGGAATGTAACTATTGCAAAAACGCAAGAGCTGCTCAAAAAAGTAGGGCTGCGGGAATCCCCCAATACACTGATTACAGATTTAGGTGTTGGCAAGCAGCAGTTGGTAGAAATTGCCAAGGCCTTATCCAAAGAGGTGAAGCTGCTGATTCTGGATGAGCCAACTGCCAGCCTCAACGAAACGGACAGTGAAGCCCTGCTTGAACTACTGCTGCAGTTCAAGCAGCAGGGTATGACTTCCATTCTCATTTCCCACAAACTGAACGAAGTTAATAAGGTCGCCGACTCCATCACCATCTTGCGCGATGGCGCGACCATTGAAACGCTAGACAGTCGTAATGATTTGGTGACAGAAGACCGGATTATTCGCGGTATGGTTGGTCGTGACTTAACGCACCGTTATCCACCACGCGAAGCAGAGATTGGAGAAGTCATCTTCGAAGTGCAGAACTGGAAGGTCTATCATCCTATACATCCAGATCGAAAGGTGATCGACGACGTTAATATTCATGTGCGCAAGGGTGAAGTGGTAGGCATAGCTGGTCTAATGGGATCTGGCCGGACGGAACTGGCGATGAGTGTGTTTGGCCGCGCGTATGGCAAGAACATTAGCGGCCTGGTTTGCAAGCATGGGCGCGAAATCGACACAAGCTCAGTGCACAAAGCGATTGCCAACGGCCTGGCATATGCTACTGAAGATCGCAAGAATTATGGTTTGGTGCTTATTCAACCAATCAAAAACAATGTTACGCTGGCAAATCTGGAGGCCGTTTCCGGGCGGGCGGGGGTTATAAACAAGCCAAAAGAAATGGTCGTTGCCAAAGATTATCGCACCTCGTTGAGTATTAAATCTTCCAGTATTTTGCAAGAAACAGTAAATCTATCAGGTGGGAATCAGCAAAAGGTGGTTTTGAGTAAGTGGTTGTTCTCGAATCCTGATATTTTGATCCTGGATGAGCCTACGCGCGGTATTGACGTGGGCGCTAAGTATGAAATTTATACGATTATCAACCGGCTGGCCGAGGAGGGGAAAGGGATTATTGTGATTTCTTCGGAACTGCCAGAAATATTGGGTATTTGTGATCGTATTTACGTGATGAATGAAGGCAAAATTGTGGGCGAAATGTCGGCAAAAGAAGCCTCTCAAGAAAAGATTATGGCCTGCATTATGCAGCAGCAAGAGGTGGCACAATCATGACAACAGGTACAACACTGGCAAGGGATAATTCCCCCGTAAACTCAATTGTAGCTCTCTTTAAGAACAATCTCCGTCAGTACAGTATGTTAATTGCCCTGATTGCTATCATGGCATTTTTCCAGGTGATGACGGACGGCACCTTGATGAAGCCGGTTAATTTGACCAACCTGGTTTTGCAGAACAGCTATATCGTGATCATGGCGATTGGCATGTTGTTGGTGATTGTGGCCGGGCATATTGACCTTTCGGTTGGGTCTGTCGCTGCTTTTGTGGGGGCCGTGGCCGCAGTGCTCATGGTGGACTACAACGTTAACTTTATTCTGGTCATTATTATCGGTCTGGTGCTGGGTGGCGTGATTGGCGCCGCGCAGGGGTATTGGATTGCTTACCAGCGTATTCCTTCGTTTATCGCGACTTTAGCGGGCATGCTTGTCTTTCGTGGTCTGACGCTGGCCATGTTACAGGGGCAGTCGGTTGGTCCTTTCCCCACGGGTTTTCAAAGGCTAAGTTCGGGCTTTTTGCCGGATGTATTTGGTCACCAATCGTTGCATATTACGTCGCTTGTAATTGGTTTGGTCGTTTCGCTGGCTATTGTGTATTTGGATTGGCGCGGCCGTCGCAATCAGGTGAAGTACGGGTTTGAGGTTTCTCCGTTGGGGCTGTTCGTGGCTAAGAATGTTTTGATCACGGCCGTTATCCTCTACATGAGCTACCTGATGGCCTCTTACAAAGGGCTGCCCAACGTGCTGGTCGTTCTCTTTATTCTTATTGTGGCTTATGCCTTTTTCACCAACCAGACCGTCTCTGGTCGGCGCATTTACGCCATGGGTGGCAACGCCAAAGCCGCTGCCCTGTCCGGAATTAATACCAAACTCCTGACCTTCCTCACCTTTGTCAACATGGGTATGTTGGCCGCGTTGGGCGGTCTGATTATTGCGGCACGCCTAAACGTAGCAACGCCAAAAGCGGGGACAGGCATTGAGCTAGACGTGATTGCTGCGGCATTTATCGGTGGCGCTTCGGCCACGGGCGGCATTGGCACAGTGATTGGCGCCGTGGTAGGCGCTCTGGTCATGGGCGTGATGAACAATGGTATGTCCATCGTTGGGATCGGCATTGACTGGCAGCAGGCAATTAAGGGTCTGGTCTTGCTGTTCGCCGTCTGGTTCGACGTACGCAGCCGCATGAAATCGTAAGTAAGCTGGAAACTGCCCTTGCGTGGTCAAAGCGCCGAGACGTCATTGCCCTCCTGAGAGTGGTTTTACGAGGAAATTGTGATGTTAGAAAAACTACGCCAGATAGTCTGCGATTTACATGCAGAGCTGCCAAAAAATAATCTTGTTGCCTGGACCAGCGGCAATATCAGCGCCCGCGACCCGGAAACGAATCTGGTGGTCATTAAACCCAGCGGGATTAAGTTTGCCGACCTGACTCCGGAGAACATGGTGGTCGTCGATATTGACGGCCGTATCGTTGAAGCCAGCTACAAAGCCTCGTCCGATACCGCTTCCCACTGCTACATTTATCGCCAGATGCCGCAGGTGAACGGGATCGTTCATACCCATTCGCGTTATGCCACGGCCTTTGCCACACACGGCCGTGCCATTCCCTGCATCACCACCGCTATGGGCGACGAGTTCGGCGGGGACATCCCCTGCGGCGGCTTTGCACTCATCGGCGGCGAGGAGATTGGTCAGATAGTGGTCGATACACTGCGCGACAGCCGCAGCTCCGCCTGTCTGCTGCAGAGTCACGGCGTTTTTGCCGTTGGCCCCACAGCCGAGAAAGCGGTAAAAGCTGCCATCATGACCGAAGATAACGCGGCCATTGCCTGGGCTTCCCTGGCGTTAGGCAATCCCTTGACAATTGCGTCCAGTGATATCGATAAGTTATATAATCGCTATCAGAATGTGTATGGCCAGTAGCGAGCGGGTGGGGGCCATCAACTCACACATTCTCGCCAGCCGTTACCCGCAAACTCACCATCGCTTCCCTTATTAACAAGTGTCAAACAACGACTTCAAAAAAACGGGAGATGAACATGAATCGAAACGATATTCAAAAGGCGATTGAAAGTGGGAAAACAGTTCTTGGCATAGAATTCGGCTCAACGCGCATCAAGGCAGTGCTCATAGACGAAGATCATGCGCCCATTGCTTCAGGAAGCCATGAATGGGAAAACCGGTACGACAACGGCATCTGGACCTACAGCCTCGATGACGTGTGGGCCGGCCTGCAAGACAGTTATCAGAATCTCAGCAGCGAAGTTCTAGAGAAATACGGTGCCCCATTGCGCACCGTTGGGGCCATCGGCTTCAGTGGCATGATGCACGGCTATATGGCCTTTGATAAAGACGGCAATCTGCTCGTTCCGTTTCGGACCTGGCGCAATACCATAACCGGACCGGCATCCGCCGAGCTTATGGACCTCTTCCAGTTCAATATTCCTCAGCGCTGGAGCATTGCCCATCTCCACCAGGCAATCCTAAATGAAGAATCCCATATCAACGACATCAGCTTCCTGACCACGCTGGCCGGTTACGTTCATTGGCGGCTGACCGGGCAAAAGGTGTTAGGTATTGGCGAAGCGTCGGGTGTGTTTCCCATCGACAGCACGATCAACGACTACGACAAGGGTAAGCTGGATCTGCTAGACGAACGGCTCAAAACAGAAAACGTCCCCTGGAAACTCCAGGATATCCTGCCGAAAGTTCTCGTTGCCGGGGAAGCCGCCGGTACTTTGACCGCCGAGGGGGCGAAACTGCTCGATCCGACTGGACAACTGCAAGCTGGCATACCGCTGTGTCCGCCGGAGGGCGACGCGGGCACCGGCATGGTAGCCACCAACAGCGTTGCCGAGCGCACCGGCAATGTGTCTGCCGGTACATCCGTTTTTGCCATGATTGTTTTGGAGAAGGCTCTGTCACAGGTTTACCCCGAGATCGATATGGTGACGACTCCCACCGGCAAACCGGTTGCTATGGTCCACAGCAACAACTGCACGTCCGATATCAACGCCTGGGTGGACCTCTTCCGGCAGTTCACTGATGCGTTAGGGGTGGAGGTGAGCCAGTCTCAGTTGTTTGAGCTTTTATACCAGCAGGCGCTCGTAGGCGACGCAGATGGCGGCGGGTTGATGGCCTACAACTATCTTTCTGGCGAGCACATTACTCATTTAGAGGAAGGGCGTCCCCTGTTCGTCCGCACGCCGGAAAGCCATTTTACCCTGGCAAACTTTATGCGGACGCATCTATTCTCGTCGCTTGGCGCTTTAAAGATTGGTATGGACATTCTGTTTGAAAATGAGCAGGTGGAGATTGACCAGATCCTGGGGCACGGCGGCTTTTTCAAGACAAAGGATGTGGGGCAAAAGATTATGGCCGCGGCGATGGATGTTCCGGTCTCCGTGATGGAGACTGCCGGTGAAGGTGGCGCGTGGGGCATTGCCCTGTTGGCTGCCTACATGCTCCATAAAGCTGAGGGCGAGCCGCTAGAAACTTACCTGTCCAACCATGTGTTTGCGGGCGAAAACGGCACAACCGTTGCTCCTGCTGAGGAAGATGTTGCTGGCTTTGCGGCTTTCATGGAACGATACAAAGCGGGACTGGTTATCGAAAGAACGGCCGTTGAAACGCTCAAGTAACAAGCCAACTGCGGCGACCAATCAGGAGAATCAAAACAGATGAACACGGATATATTTGCATCATTGGAAGTATGGTTTGTGGTGGGCAGCCAACACCTGTATGGACCGGAAGCCCTGGAGCAGGTCGCCGCCAACGGCGCCAAAATTGCCGCCGCGCTCGACCAGTCGCCCCAACTGCCGGTCCAAGTTGTTTTCAAACCCATCGTCACTACCCCGGAAGAAGTCTACAACGTCTGCCAGGCGGCTAACTCCGCGGCCGACTGCATCGGTCTCATTTTCTGGATGCATACCTTCTCCCCGGCCAAAATGTGGATCGCCGGGCTGCAGGCGCTGCAAAAGCCTTTCGCCCAGCTCCACACCCAGTTCAATGCCGAAATCCCCTGGGCCACCATCGACATGGACTTTATGAACCTGAACCAGACCGCCCACGGCGGGCGCGAGTTCGGTTACATTGGTGCGCGCCTGCGTGCGGCGCGTAAAGTTATCGTGGGCCACTGGCAGGATGCGGAGGTGTTGGCGCGGCTGGACGTGTGGATGCGCGCCGCCGCCGCCTGGCACGACATGCAGGGCGCGAGGTTCGCCCGTTTTGGCGACAACATGCGTGAAGTGGCCGTGACGGAAGGCAACAAGGTCTCGGCGCAGATGCAGTTTGGCTACGCGGTTAATGGGTACGGCGTGGGGGATCTGGTAGAAAAGGTGAATGCGGTAACGGAAACGGCCGTTTCCGACCTCATCGCCGTCTACGAAGACAGCTACACCCTCGTCCCCGCCCTGCAAGCCGACGGCGCGCGTCGCCAATCCCTGCGCGACGCTGCCCGTATCGAACTGGGCATGCGCGCCTTCCTCGAAGAAGGCGGTTTCAAAGGCTACACCGACACCTTCCAGGATTTGCACGGCCTCAAGCAGCTGCCCGGCGTTCCCTCGCAGCGCCTGATGGCCGACGGCTACGGTTTTGGCGCTGAGGGTGACTGGAAAACGGCCGCTCTGCTGCGCGCCATGAAAGTGATGAGCGCCGGATTGGCCGGCGGCACCTCCTTCATGGAAGACTACACCTACCACTTCAGCGCCAACGGCGACAAGGTGCTGGGCGCCCACATGCTGGAAATCTGCCCCTCTATCGCCGCCGCCACACCAAGATTAGAGATTCACCCTCTGGGCATCGGTGGCAAAGAAGACCCGGTGCGCCTGGTGTTCGATTCGCAGACCGGCCCGGCCATCAATGCCTCCGTCATCGATTTGGGCAGCCGTTACCGCCTGATTGTCAACACCGTAGACGTGGTTCCCACCGACGAGCCACTGCCCAGGTTGCCCGTCGCCCGCGCTTTGTGGGTGCCGCAGCCCAACTTCAAAGAGGGTGTGGCTGCCTGGATTTTGGCCGGTGGCGCGCACCATACCGGCTTCAGCCTTTCGCTCACCGCCGAGCACATGGAAGACTTTGCCACGATGGCCGGCGTGGAGTACCTGCTCATCGACGAGCATTCCACCCTGGCCGAAATCAAGAAAGAGCTGAAGTGGAATGACGTGTATTACCATTTGGGCCTGGGAATTCGGTAAATAGATTGGAGATTGGAGCTTAGAGATTGGAGATTGCTCCAATCCCTAAGCTCCAATCTCCCCATAACATCATGATTCAAAAAGACTTACACCAATTAGCCGCCAACACCATCCGCTTTTTGGCGGCGGATGCGGTGCAGAAGGCCAACTCCGGCCATCCGGGAATGCCGATGGGCATGGCCGATGTAGCCGTCACCCTCTGGACGCAGTTCCTTAAGCACAATCCGGCCGATCCTCATTGGCCGAACCGCGACCGCTTCATTTTGTCCGGCGGGCACGGCTCGATGCTTCTGTACAGCCTGCTGCACCTCAGCGGCTACGATTTGTCGCTGGATGACATCAAGCAGTTCCGGCAGTGGGGCAGCCTGACGCCGGGCCATCCCGAAAGCCACCTGACGCCGGGCGTGGAAATGACCACCGGCCCGTTGGGGCAGGGTCTCAGCAGCGCCGTGGGCCTGGCCGCCGCCGAGCAGTGGCTGGGGGCACAGTTCAACCGCCCGGATTTCGCCCTCGTGGACCATACCACCTACGTTTTTGCCGGGGACGGCGATATGCAGGAAGGGGTCAGCCACGAGGCGTGCGCCCTGGCGGGCCATTGGGGACTGGGCAAACTGATTGTGTTCTACGACGACAACGGCATCCAGATTGACGGCTCGACGAAGCTGGCCTTTACCGAGGATGTGCGGGCACGGTTTGCAGCATATGGCTGGCAAACGCAGGCGGTAGATGGACATGACCCCACGGCCGTTGCCGCCGCCATCCGCACTGCCCTAGCCAACACCGACCAGCCTTCGCTCATCGCCTGCAAAACGACCATTGGTTATGGCAGTCCCAACAAGGCCGGGACGCACAGCGCCCACGGCGAACCGCTGGGCGTCGATGAGATTCGGCTGGCTAAGGAAGCGCTGGGCTGGCCGGCGGAGACACAGTTCCTTGTGCCCGAAGAGGCAGCCGCGTTTCTGAACGGCCGTTCTCGCGGCGCACAAATTCAAGCCGAATGGGAAAACCTGCTGGCCTGCTACGCGGAAACCTATCCCGAACTGGCGCAGCAGTTTAAGGCGGCCATGGCGGGTGAATTACCCGCCGGATGGGAAGCCGCGCTGCCCCAGTTTGAGCCGGGCAGCAAACTGGCCACCCGCGCCGCCTCTGGCAAGGTGCTGGCCGGCATTGTGCCCGTCGTGCCGCAGCTGTTGGGCGGCTCGGCCGACCTGACCGGCTCCAACAAGACGGATGTGAAAGGGTATGCCGCTCTGCAGCGCGGGCATTTTGCCGGCCGTTACATCCACTATGGCGTGCGCGAGCATGGCATGGGGGCCATCATGAACGGCCTGGCTTTGCATGGCGGCGTGATTCCCTATGGCGGTACCTTTCTCGTCTTTTCCGACTACATGCGCGGGGCGATCCGGCTGGCGGCGCTGATGGAACAGCGCGTAGTCTACGTCTTTACCCACGACAGCATCGGTTTGGGCGAAGACGGGCCGACCCACCAGCCCATTGAGCACCTGATGAGCCTGCGCGCCATTCCCAATGTATGGGTCTTCCGCCCGGCGGACGCCAATGAAACGGCCGTGGCCTGGCAAATGGCCCTGGAACGCACGGATGGCCCGACTGCCCTGGCCCTGACCCGGCAAAACCTGCCCAGCCTGGAGCCCGCGCTGGCCGACAATGCCCGTTTTGGCGCTTATGCCATAGGCGCGGCCGCCGATGACGTGGCCGCCATCCTGGCGACCGGCTCGGAAGTTGAGATTGCCCTGCAGGCGCAGGCCGCCTTAGCCGCTGAAGGCATCCGGGCGCGGGTTATCTCCATGCCCTGCTGGGAGTTGTTTGCGCAGCAGCCGGCCGAGTACCAACAAACCGTCCTGCCGGGCAGCATCACCGCGCGGGTCTCCATCGAGGCCGGGATGACACGCGGCTGGCAGGAGCATCTGCGCGGCGGCATCGCCATCGGCCTGGACCATTTTGGCGCGTCGGCTCCTTACCAGACGTTGTATCGTGAATTTGGGCTGACGGCGGATGCGGTGGTAACGGCCGTTAAGCAGCAGCTATGAGACCGGAGCGTGGAGATGGGCCTGATCGCTAATCTCCACGCTTTTCTCGCTTGCAGGGGAGACTTGCTATGACGATTATCACGGTTTCCAGAGTGTTAGGCAGCGGCGGGGAGGCTGTGGCCAGGCAGGTGGCGGCGCAGATGGGCTACCGGTTTGTGGCCAAAACGACCATCGAAAAGGTCTTGCAGCAGTATGGCCTTGTGCGGCTGGATGAACTGTATCAGACGGCAACCAGTATGTGGGCGCGGCTGGACATTGCCAACCTGGAACTGGTGTCCATGTTAGACAAGGTGATTTTGGGCGTGGCCAAACTCGACAATACCGTCATTTTGGGACGGGGCGGGTACGCGGCTCTAAGCGGTTATGCCGACGTGTTGAATGTGCGTATCCAGGCGCCTGTGGCCGTGCGTGTGCAGCGGGTGATGGAAAGCGAAGGATTGGACAGCGCCGCCAGCGCCGAAAAGCGTGTGGCCGAGAGCGATAAGGCCCGCGATATGTTTATCCGCGGTTATTATGGCGCGGACTTTAATGCGGCGCGGCAGTTTAACCTTGTTCTGGATTCCAGCGTGATACCGGCGGATACGGCCGTGGCCTGGATTAAGGCCGCCGCCCAACTGTTGGCGCACCGGTCGCCGGAGGGAATGCCCACGACCCAAGAAATTGCGGTGGATCCGGTCCTGGCCGATGCCATTAACCAGGTATTGACGGCCGATTTCTAACACGGCCGTCACCGGGCAGCGCCCACTGCCTGCTGCGGCTCAGGCGTCTGAGGTCCGGGTCAGACGCCCACAGGCTGAGAAGCGGGCGGCAGCCAGTCAGTAAGACACTTCCTTTACCCGGTTCCCCTCATTTATAGACAGCCATCGACGGAAATTTATAGACCACGCGCCGGGCCGGCCGGCCGCACGGCCGTTTCTGCCAAACCGGCCCTTTACGGTTGACGCCCACTGCCTGTCGGTTTACACTCCGCCGCTTAATCCTGATCAATTGGAGTCTTGGCATGGTTGATTCTGCCAGCAGCACCACCCGCGCGCAGCGTTTGCTGCACAACAGCATGGCCGTTATGGTCACGCTGCTCCTGACGGATAGTTTGCACTACGTGTTTGCCCGCCTGTTAATTCCTTATCTGCCGGCGACGGTGTCTTCCTTCTTTTATATGAGCATTGCTACATTGCAGATCGCCTTGTTTGCGGCGGTGCGCCGCCAGATTGAATGGCGCATCTTCCGCGACAACGCCCGCTTTTTTCTGATCATTGGCTTTCTGATTGCCTACGCCACTTCGTCCAGCTTTGCCGCTGTGACCTATATTGATCCCGGCACAGCGTCCATGATTGCCCGTGTCAATACCCTTTTTGCCCTCGGCTTTGGCCTGTGGTGGCTTAAAGAGAAGCTGGTGGGCGGGGAGAAGATTGGGGCAGTGATCGCCATTATCGGCGTGTTTGTGATCAGTTTTCAGCCGGGGGAGGCTGGCGAGCAGTTGTGGTTGGGGGCGCTGCTGGTCTTAAGCTCCAGCTTTACCTACGCGCTGCATTCGGCGCTGGTTAAGCGGCAGGGCAGTGATCTGGATTTTACCAACTTCTTTTTGTTTCGGATGATGGCTTCTATCTTCTTTTTGCTGCTGTTTGCCGTGGGACGGCAGGAACTGGTCTGGCCGGCCGGCTGGCAGGTGTGGGTGATTTTGTTTATCACGGCGACTCTGAACGTCACCATCAGCCGCGGCCTGTATTACGTGGCGCTGCGCCGCCTGAATTTGAGTGTGCTGACTATTTTGCTGACGCTCAGCCCGGTCCTGACGATTTTTTGGTCGCTGTTGTTGTTTGGCCAACGGCCGTCCTGGCAGGGTCTGGCGGGGGGAACGGCCGTGATCCTGGGCGTGCTCCTGGTGACGGTCAGCCGGCAGAAGAAGTAAGTGGGCCAAGGCGCCTGGGCGGCAGGCGGGCTGGTGGGGGGAGTGCGGCGTAAGGCGTGCTGCGTGAGAAGAGAGACCTCCCGTAGCACGCATCACGCCCCACGCCGCAGAAAAACTCACCCCCGCCCACTCCTTAAAACACTCTCATCAGGAAATCATCTCTTCCGGCGTCGGGGTTTCCACAGGTTCGGTGACGGCCCGCTCCTGGTAAGGATTGCGGGCTACCACGCGGAAGCCCCAGGCCTCCAATTCCCGGTCCGGCTCGCCATTGCCGTAGCTGGTAATCAGATAAACCAGGGCACGCCGCAGTTCACTCGCCAGTTTGAGGCACAGGTCATTCCCCTGTTGGTTGTAGAGAATCCGCCGCCGCCGGCTTTCATTGGCGGCCCGATGCTGCATCTCCAGGTCATCACGCAGTTGGATCATGTCGCTTAGCGCCGGGTCCTGGATGCGTTCGGCGGCCGGCCGGGCTTCCTCGCAGCGAATGTAATCATCCAGGAAGGTCGTCACTTCCTTGGTGCTTTGCGGCATCAGTACCAGTCCGGCGCTGCGCCCGGTTTGCCGCACCGTCAGGCCCCAGTTCTGGGCCAGCTCTGGCGTGCTGTGATAGCGGGAGGCCAGCAAGTCACGGATACGCCGGGTTACCTCATAGGCTGACCGGGTCAGGCGCTTATAGGCCTCCGAAGCCAGTCGCCGCTGATTTTCCATTTCTTTGGCCTGCAAAAACAGGGCATTGGCTTCGTCCAACAGCTGGCCGATGGCCAGGGTGAAGGGTGTTTGCTCTTCGGCCGGCCGGCCGGCTTCACAGCGCATGAAGTCCTCGGCTAACTGCAATATCTCCCGCCTGCTTGAAGAGCCAGGAAATACCACGCGCATCGTCGGGCTGATTGTAATACGTAAACTGCTCATATTTTTTAACTCTCTCCATTGATTATTTTGCGGATCAACTTTGCAGATGGATCGCATTTGAAATAAGGGGCTGCAGCATCGTTCCTGGGCACTGGGTTGGGGAGAGGGCGGCTGTCGCCGGACAGGATCAGCCGACACGTCACGGACAGCGCTGCCGCTGACACCTTCCTCCCCGAACCTGGCTTGCGAGACTGGATTTGCAACCGGTTCTTCACGTTATGTTTCAGTTCCACCGCTAGTGTAATGGATAAAAGGCTGCCAATCGATGTGACTTTGGTCCGGCAAGGTCTTATGTTGCTAGCAAAGTGAAGCAAAATACCGTATTTTCGACTATGTTGCTAGCAAAAGTCGTCTTTCGAACGTTCCCAAGCAAAGGTTTGCTAACAAAAGTCGTCTTGGGAACGCGGCGAGGGAGTATCTGGCTAAGCAGAAAGAGCCAATGAACGTTTCCAAGCGCCTGTTTGCTGCCGTAAAGCGCATCAGGCGCGCGGCCGACGACCTATTTCGCCGGCCAACCAGACGCGGCGAACGCCAAATTGGACTATGTTGCTAGCAAAGTAGTCGTGCCGAACGTTCCGAAGGGTACTATTGGCTAGCAATATAGAGCGATTGGAAGTTCGTCACGCCTGGTTGGCCAACGGAGAAGAAGAGCCGGGCGTCCCAAAAGCGCCTGGCACTTGTCATCTATTGTTAGAAAAGGGGCGGGGGGAAACGGCCGTTATGGCACAACCTCAATCGGCTGCAAAATCACGGCCTGATCGGCACGCTCGTGGTCCGTGGCCACGATGTTTAACTGGGTTAAATCCGGCCAGAGATAAAACCCCGACGTCAGGGTATAGCTGCCGGGCGGCAAATCAGGTGGCAGCGTCAGTTGAAACGTATCCTGAATGATTTCACCCTCACGCCACCAGGTTGTGGGATAGGATTGGAAGCAGGGTTCTCTATCCACCTGCGCCCAAAGTGGGCTGCCTGTGGCCGAATTCTCTGCCCCCAGCAGGTGCAGATAGGTTGTATATTTGGCCGACATGCTGGTTAATGGCTGGAAATAGAGGGTTAAGGTCAGGGTATCGCCAGGTTGAAATGTATCGCCGGAAAGGTCATAGCCCAACAGGGACAGCTCATCGTTCCAATTGGCATAGACGGCATGCTGCGGCTGGAACGCCGACGCCACACCCGCCGGAACCTGGTAGTTAACAAACTTCAAGCCATCCGGTCCCAGCTGGGCATCGTGGACCATACGCCCTTGCGGGAAATAACGTTGCAGGAACGGCAGACTGTGGTCCTCATTGCTCGTTATCACGAGGAAGCTGGTCTGCGAAGTGGTCTGCTGCGGATAAACGATACAGTAGTTGCCATCGTAGGTACGAATGCCGCTGCGGTCGTTGGCGTGCAGCCGCAGCGATGCATGGTCTCCCCAGGAGGGCGAGAGGTAGATGGTCTCCGAGGCCGGCAGGGTACTGATGTAGGCGCCAATCTCCATAATGCCAACATCGTAAGCAGTGTACAAACCAGGGTCGGAAGCCCAGGTAACAAAATAATCCCTAAAGGTATTAAGTCCGGTAAACAGCAGCACAGCGGCCAGCAGCAGAGCGTACGCCTTTGCCGGCCACGTTGCAGGGGATGCGGACCGGGCCTGACGGCGCTGCAGCCAATCCAGGGGCCACAGCAGGGCCAGGGTGATGAGGATAATGGCGGCGGGCAGCGCGCCCAGGGCGCGTTTGCTTAGGGCAGCGTCATCGGCCAAAAAGGCGGGGGCCGACATCAACGCCAGCCAGGTCAGCAGAAAGAGGTATTGGGGGCGGCGCCAGCGGTAAAGGGCCAGACCCACGCCGCCCATGAGGAAGAGCGCGAGCAATGGGTTCAGCGACGGCCGTTGCGGAATGTTAATCTGCAGGTTCGTGTCGCCTTCCACCGTATACATCTTTACCACCCGCCAGGCATTCTGACCCAAGGTGGCCAGCTGCTCAGAAATAGAAGAAGGATCGCGCAGCACAAACACGTCACCCACGCGCTGATTGAACACCCCCGGATGGGAAGCCGCATAAAAAACCAGGGGCAGGGCAATGACGAGAGCCGTCCCATAAACCAGCAGGATGTGCAGGCCATCCTTTTTAGACAGCGAGCGCCGGGCAGCCAGTTCATAGAGCAGTCCCAAACCCACCAGCACCGGGAACAGCTGCGCCAGTTGATAGGTGTAGAAACTAACCCCCATAACGAGGCCGGTTAAAAGAAAATAGCGGCTCCGCTGGGTGCGCAGCGCCCTCAACAAGAAGAAACAAAGCAGAGAGATAAACAGCGGAATGAGAATAGCCCGCACACTGTAACGGCTCCAGGCCAGATGCCAGAAAGAAAGAGCCAGTATCAGCGCCGCCACAAGCCCGCCAAACGCCGCCAAAAGCGTTTGTCTATCCCGCCGGAACAGTTCGTCCGCCGCCAGATACACAGCCGGCAGTGTCAACAGGGAGATAAACGCCGCAGCCAGATGGATGCCAAATGTACTCACGCCCAGTAGGGCAAAAGTTCCGGCCACGATATAGCTAAACATCGCCTCGCGGCCAAAGTTATTCCCCAGATATACCGGCAGTTCCCCGCTGCGCATCCGTAAGGCGTCCAGGCCATAATAAGCAGGGTCATAGCTGTCGCCCGGCGGCAGGCTGCTTAGCCGGTAGAAACGAAAAAATGCGCCTATCAAGATGATAAGCGCCAGAAGAATCAGTTTCGTCGTTGGCGAAATTCTTAAACTCATGTTGCTTGTGTGCAGCTCTGTTTTGCTAACCATGTTCGTCAGGCGGGTTATTATAGTGGACTATCGTGGGAATGGCGATTGTGCGCCAGGCAGGAGGGGAAGGGGGAAACGGCCGTGGTGGGTCGGGAAACGGCCGTTCTGGCCATGCCGCCTGACGTTGCGCCTCTGGCTGGCGACAGTATCAGGCCAAAGAAAAAGCCTGAGGCCAGACAGCCCCAGGCTTTTCTCTGCACGGGCCGCCTGCTTTGTAACTAGGCGCGCCCCATCACGGCCGCCAGCAAGGCCATGCGAATGTACATACCGTTTTTAACCTGCCGGAAATAGGCAGCGCGTGCGTCTTTATCCACGTTGTAGTGAATTTCCCCTACACGCGGCAGCGGATGCATGACGATCATCTTGTCTTTGGCTTTCTCCATCAGCTCCGTGGTGATTTCGTAGTAATCCTTCACCTCTTCATATTGGGCCAGGTCGGAGAAGCGCTCTTTTTGCACGCGTGTCACGTACAGAACGTCGGCATTTTCGATCACGTCGGCCACGTCGTGGGTTTCGCGTACGTCTACACCGGCATCGATCACCTGGTTCATGGTATTCAGCGGCAGGCGCAAGATTTCCGGCGAGACAAAGCGCAGACTGACATCGAAGTGCAGCAGCAGCTTGGTGAGGGATTGCACGGTACGGCCGTAGCGCAAATCCCCGACCATCGCCACCTTCAACCCATCTACGCGTCCCAGCTCCTCGCGGATGGTAAACAGATCCAGGAGCGCCTGTGTGGGATGCTCGCCTGGGCCATCACCGGCGTTCAATACAGGCACGCTGGCGTAATCGGCCGCCAGTTTGGCCGACCCAATTTCCGGGTGACGCAAGACGATGGCGTCGGCGTATTGTTCCAGCGTGCGCACGGTGTCGGCCAGGGTCTCTCCCTTGCTTACGGAGCTAAACTGGACGCCCTGAGTAATCGGGATGACACTGCCCCCCAGTCTTTCCATGGCGGCAATAAAGGAGGAGCTGGTGCGGGTAGAGGGTTCATAGAACAGGCAGGCCAGCACGTAACCTTTTAACAAATCGGCGCCGCCCACGTGCTGCACCATTTCACGCATTTCCCGCGCGCGGCTAAAAATAAACGACAGCTTGTCACGGTCAAACTGATCGACGGACAAAATATCCTGCCCTGTCAGGCCGTTGCTGCTGATAACTTTTCGGGTCATTTCATCCAGATTGAACAAAGGGGCTAATTCTTTAACTGTCATTGCATCTCTCCTATAGATATGATTGTGGACCGATCAAATAAGACGGCCGTCGCCTGGTTGAGCCAGGACACGGCCGTTTTCATACACGACCTGGCCGCGCAGCACCACACGCGCCACACGCCCGGCGACCTCACGGCCGTCGAATGGCGTCCAGCCGCACTTGGTATACAAGCTTTCATTGCGAATCACCGTGGGCGTCATCTCCACCTCCACCTGGGTTTCTGGCTGCTCCGGCAGGCCAAAGATGCGGCGCGGATTGGTGTGCATCAACTCAATGAGGCGCGGCAGGGTAAGGCGCTGGTCGGCAACGGCTGTTAGCATCAGCGGCAGCGAGGTTTCCAGGCCCGCTACCCCCGGCGGCGGCGTCGCCGACCGCTTTTCTGCCAGCGTATGCGGCGCATGGTCTGTGGCAATACAATCGACGGTGCTGTTTATGTGTTCCCACAAGGCCGCCACGTCATCGGGCGTACCCAGTACCGGCCGCATGTCGCCCAGCGCGCCCAATCGCGCTGCATCTGCCTGATCCATGAACAGGTGATGGGGCGTTACCTCGCACGTCACTGGCAGCCCTTGCGTTTTAGCCGCTGCAATGAGTTCAATTTCTTCGCGGCGGCTCACATGAACAATGTGAATGGGGCGATTGTAAACGGCCGCCAGCCCAATGCTCACCGCGACGCTTTGTTTTTCAGCGTGCAGGGCGATGGGTTTCTGGCGCGGCCACTCCCTGAAACACGCCATCAGCGTCGGCAGGTCATCCACGCGCAGTTTGCCAAACGTATCGTTGAGATAAATCTTCAGGGCCACAGCCTGTTCAGCCAGAGCCGGCAGCTGGGCGACGTCTTCAGAACTGGCGCCTGCATACAATCCCACGTCACAGCGAATATCAGCCTGTGCCTGGGCGCAGGCCGCCTGCAGCACGGCCGGAGTCGTTAGCGGCGGATTGGTATTGGGCATAGCCAGGATCATCGTGATCCCTCCGGCCAGCGCTGCGGCCGTGCCGCTGGCAAAATCTTCCTTGTGTTCGCCGCCAGGCACGCGCAAATGGGTATGCACATCAATTAAACCGGGTAAAGTAATCGTTGTCATAGGCATCCTGTTTTAGTTGGCCGGGCCGCTGCCGTGTCTCATCGCTTCGTCATCGCTGATTCTTTCACTGCCGCGCTTCTTGACACCAAGACCACACGACCCGGCTGGCAGGCAAAAAAAAAGCCCGATCCCCAAAAGGATCAGGCTATTGATTGCACTGGTTTAGCATCTCCAGAATTATTATCTTGTCCTGAGTATCCCAGGTGAACTTGGGCATTAATCAACTCTCCTTCTGCCGTCATTACACGCCGGGATGCTATGCTAACATAGTTAACGGAAAATGCCAAAACCTTTTTTGGACCGCATTACGCCGGGCGTCGCAGTTCAGTCAGAAAACGCCGTGCCTTCAAAGAAGAGCCAGACAGGAGGGTGTCGGCGCGGAAGAAGCGGGCGGCCACCACGACAAAGATATACGTGGTAATGGCTAACCCGCCCAGGCTGACTAAAATTTGCCAGGTGGGAACCCCGCCCGTCGCCAGGCGGGTCATCATCGCTGTCGGCGCGGTAAGCGGGAAAAGGCTGAGCGCTGTGGCCAGCGTTCCGTGCGGCGCCTCCACAAAGGTAATGTTAAGCCACAGGGGAATGAGCAGGGGCAGCAGCACAAAGAAGGTAAACTGGCCCCCTTCGCGCGCATTCGGCGCCAAAGCCCCAATAGCCCCCATCAGTGAGGCATACAGCAGATAACCAAGCGCAAAAAACAGGAATGCCCAGATGACAAATCCCGGCGGCAGGGTGTAACTGCTGACAGATGAAAACGCGGCCTGGCTGCGGTTGAGAGCCAGCAAACTGCCGCCCATCCACACCACCATTTGCAGGAGGGCAACCACGCTCAGGCCCAGCACTTTCCCCAACATCAGTTCACGCGGCCGCAGGCTGAGCAGCAGAATTTCGACCGTCCGGTTTTCTTTCTCGCGTGTCACGCTTTGCAGCATAAACCCGCTGCTCATGCTGATGAGGAAAAAGAAGATGAACATCGTGGCGAAGGGCACGAAGAAAGTTAAAGAATTGTTCTGGTCGTTGCCGGTTTGTGGAGCCAGCGCCTGCTGCTGGATGTTGGGCGTAGGGTCGAGCAGGGCAACGGCCGTTTGCTCATCATCCGTCAAATTGTAAGCCAGCACAAAACTCAGCAGGTTTTCGTTGGGCGTGTTCAACGGTCTGAAATCTTTCGTAATGACAATCAGGTTGCCGCTCGCCACATAATCGGCCGGTATGAGAAAGAAGTATTCGTAATCGCCGGCCTCGAGTGCGGCACGGGCTTTGTCTTCGCTGGCAAAACGCTGCAGCGTAGTGGCGGACATAGAAGGCGGCAGGTGATTGATGATGCCGGCTTCGTCCACGTAGGCAATCGTTTCCGGTGTGGCGCTGGTGCCAGCCAGAATGCCCTGCACGTCCTCCTGGTTAAAACTGCTGTTGGCGATGACCTGTGTGCCCAGGTTAAAGAAGATGATAATCGCCGGAAACAGGAACGTCATAATCCAGAAAGAACGTCTTTGTAAGGTGGTGATAATCTCGTGCTTGATAACGAGGAATATTTTGTGCATGGGTCTAGCTCCTGGAGCGCACGGCCGTCAATGCTTCTTTCAGCGACAGACTCTGGCCATAGCGCAGCATGCCGGTGCGGAAAACGCGCGCCGCTACCCAGACGCTTAACATGGCTGAGCCGACGAGAATCAGCCAGCTCAGTGCCAACTGCCACAGTGGTACCGTGCTCATGCCCCAGCGCATCATCACCGTAATGAAGGAAGTCGTGGGGAACAGCGTTAAAAATACCAGGATGGGACTGTTCGGATTAGCCAGGAACAGCGCCGTGAAGAAAAAAGGCAGCAAAAACAGCAGATTCAGAATCCCGGCAATCTGCTGCGCCTGGGTTAACTCAGTCACAGCGCTGCCGATGGCCGTCATGATGCCGGCGATGAATGCGTAAGCCGGAACAAAAAAGAAAATAACAACCAGCAGCAGGGACCAGGGTACGCTGATAAAGCGCAGCGCCTCGATGAAGAAAGAGCCGATAAAGACGGCGACCACGCCGGCCAGGACCCAAATGACTACCTGCGTTAAAGAAACAGCAAGCAAACCCAGTGCTTTGCCGCCAATCAACTGACCGGGACTGACCGTGGTGATCATGATTTCTACTGTGCGGTTTTCTTTCTCGTCGGTGACCACCTGCAGCAGATAGCCGGAAGAACTCATCACCACGAAGATGAAAAAGAAGGCAGCGATGAACGGGATGAAGAAGCTGAAGATGTTACGGCTGTTGAATTCGCGGCTGCCATCCGCGGAGCGCACGACGAGATCTGGTCCTTCCACGAGGCGTGTGCGTATGCTGGCAGGATAGTCGCTTGCCAGATTGGCGCGCAGGTAGGCGTTGAAGTCACTGACAACGGTGCTGCTGGGATCGTCTTGCCAGTAGTAGGCATCTAACTGCAGCGTGCGGCGGTAATCGGCCGGGATGACAAAGTAGACCTGTATTTCTTGATCGGTGAGGGCCTGGCGCGCGGCCGTTTCGTTGGGAAACGGCCGTAACGGCAGCAGCGTCTCATCCTCGTCTGTCTGGGGGACAACGGCCGTGTTGATGAGGCCGGCATTGTCCACATAGCCGATGGGCGTATTTTGATCCCCACGAATGGCAATGAATATGCCGGCAGCCATCACCATCATGATGATGAGCGGGAAACCCAGCGTGCCCACCAGAAAGCTGCGTTTGCTCACCAGCTTGCGGTACTCGTGCCGGGCTAACAGCCAGAAGTTACGCATAGCGAACCTCCTCGGCCTCTTTGCCTTCCTGAACAACACGCACAAAAATATCGTCCAGCGATGGTTCAGCGATCTCAAATCGCTCAATTTGCAGGCCGTCTTGTTGCGCCAGATGGCGGAAAACCTGCTGCGGATTGACGCTGCTGTTCAGCGCCAGGTGCCAGGCGCCATTTTGACGGCGCGCTTCCAACACGCCGGGCACGTTGGAGAAATCGCCCTGGCCTTCCAAAACGATGGCGTTGCCAGAAAACTCCCGTTTGATCTGGCTGACTTCGCCATAAAGAACGGTACGGCCGTTGCTGATCAGCACAATCCGGTTACACAACGCCTCCACCTGGTACATCTGGTGCGTTGACATGATGATCGTTTTGCCGGCCTCTCTTTGCTCTTCGATGATGTCTTTCACCAGGCGGGTGTTCACGGGGTCCAGGCCAGAAAACGGCTCGTCGACCACGATGAGATCCGGCTCATGCAGCAGCGTGGCGATGAGCTGCGCTTTTTGCTGCATCCCCTTACTGAGTTCTTGAATTTTCTTTTGCCGGTGGTCGTAAAGGTCCAGACGTTTCAGCCAGCCTTCCAGGCGGGCTTTGGCGTCGTTTTCAGCCAGCCCTTTAAGCGTGCCCAGAAATACAAGGGTTTGTTCAAGCTGAAGATCTTTGTACAAGCCCCGCTCTTCGGGCATGTAGCCGATGCGCTTTTTCTTGGCTTCATCGATACGGCCGTTAAAAACCGAAATCTCGCCCCCGTCTGGCTCGAAGATGTCCAGCATCATGCGGATGGTGGTGGTTTTACCCGCGCCATTCGGCCCTAAAAGACCAAAAATTTCACCAGGAAAAACTTCAAAGGAAACATCTTTTACCGCCGTGACGCGGCCAAAGTTTTTTCGCACAGAAGACACAGATACTGTTGACATATTAATCTCCGCAAATTGACAAAACTACAAGGACTCGTGATAGACGGAAATGGGCAAACCGGCGCTGCACGGCCGTTTCCCTATTCTATACGTAACAACCCCCGTTGCAGGTTGCGCCGAACAGGGTGCGGGGCCAGGCGGTTTGTTAGGTTCTGGGGTTTATCTGGTGGAAGAACCGGATGTTTCGGTACAGGGTTGGGCGGTGGAAGGGAAACGGCCGTTTTCGACCCATAAAAAAACCCGCCGCCCGTCTCGCTAACTATTTTAGCACGAGACGGACGACAGGCATTTTACCGGGGATTGAGTGGCTTGCCCACTTCGCTTGTGGCACCAGCGGAGGAATCAGAGCTTACATATTGCTAATCGCCGGCGCTTGCCGAATGAAGCGCGTGTCATCCACTTGCTGCAGCATGAAGCTGGCCATATCGGCCCGCCTGATACGCATGCCCATGCCTTTGCCGACGTAAGCCGTCTTTACCTGGCCGGTCGGCGGATCATCCGTCAGGCGGGGCACGCGCACAATCGTCCAGTCTAAATCAGAGGCGCGCACCAGGTCGACTGTGCGTTTCATGTCTTCGTAGACGTGGGGCGAGACCAGGCGCAGCAGCAGATTGATCAGTTTGTTCACCGGCCGGGGCGCGTCCGCCGGATCGCCCACACCCGCGCCGGCCGAAATTACCAGGCGGCGCACGCCGTGCTTTTTCATGGCCGTCAGGATGTGTTCGGTTCCCTGGCAGACCTGGTAGTCGGGCGTGTTGGCGGTGGGTCCCAACACACTGAGCACAGCGTCCGCCCCGGTCACGGCCGTTTCCACCTGAGTTGGATTACGCACGTCTCCCTGCATGACGGTCAGATTTTCATGCTGCACGTCCAGTTTAGCCGGAGTGCGCACAAAGGCTGTCACTTCATGCCCGGCATCCAAAGCCTGCATCATTAACGGCCGTCCGGTTCGTCCGGACGCCCCAAAAATTGTCAGCTTCATGATAAAACCTCCTTCATATTGTGAGCATTGATAGACGACGCTGGTTCTGTTTCCCAGACCGCAGCGTGGTCACGAACAAACTGGCGCATGGTAAGCGGCGGGCGTCCCAATAAGGCCGGAACATCCTCAGTAATCTCTTGGGCCAGGCCCAATTGTGTTGTCAGATAAATGCCTGATACCACGCCCACGTAGGCCGCTGGCCAACCGGCGCGCCATTTGCGCCAGGCAAAACGCACCAGAGAGGGCCGGCTGTAGGTGATGGGCCGCTTCAAAACGGCCGTCATGAGTTGGGCGACTTCTTGATAGTTCAGCGCTTCACTGCCAGTGAGAGCATAGGCTTTGTACTCATGGCCTGGCTCCGTCAAAACTTTTGTCGCCACGGCAGCGATGTCGCGCACGTCGATAAACGCGGTTTTGCCCATGCCCGCCGGGATAAAGATGTCGTTTGCTGCACGAATATCATCGCGGTGGGTGGTGGAAAGATTCTGCATAAAAAAGCCGCAGCGCAGCAGCGTGTAGGGCACAGCGCCCTTTTGCAGCAGAGTTTCCACCTTGGCGTGCGGAACCACCGGGTTTCTTTCTGCGCCGAGCAACGAGAGAAATACAATCTGTCGAACGTTACTCTGGGCGGCAAATTCAATAGCGGGTTTGATGTCCCGCTGGATGTTGCTCAGATGGGGTGGCCGCATCAGAAACAGGCGGTCTACTCCGGCAAATGCAGCAGGAAAGGTACGCGGATTCGTAAAATCAAAGACACACCACGGCACGTCGGGTGGCAGGGAGGCGGCTTCGGCCTCCGAAACCACGGCCGCGCGAATGGGCTGGCCGCTCTTGTGCAGCAGGCTGACCAATTCGCGGCCCACATTGCCGGTTGCGCCAGTAATCAGGATGATGTCGGACATGGATAATTTCACCTCATGAAAGGAAGAATAGTAAATAGACCAGTCGGTATATTTAGTCTAAAAAATTTAACAGCGCAGCAGCACGCCGATTTCTGTCGCCGCGTCCAATAAAGGGGCTACGTTACGCTGAGTGCGGCTGAGAATAATCGCGCCTTCAATAACAGCGATGACCAATGAGGCCAGCCGCCGGGCGCGCACGGCCGTGTAGCCTCCCTCGTTCAGTTTTGCCTCGACGATGGCTTGCCAGTCCTGATAGGCGTCGCGGCAGGCAGCATTCAGCGCCTCGTTGGTAGAAGCGGCTTCCAGGGCAATGGCCGTGATGGGACCGCCGGCCTGGAAACCAGAGGTTTGCACGTAATGGGCCAGCGTTTGCAGAAAGTCCGTGATGGCATCTGCTGGATGGTCGTGGGCAGCCATGCCGGCCCGCAAATTGGCGGCGATCAACCGGCTCGTGTGTTCAATGGCCTCAATTGCCAGGGCCTCTTTGCCCTCCGGGAAATAGTAGTAGAGCGACCCTTTGGGAGCACCGCTCTCTTCCAGGATCTGGTTTAGCCCTGTAGCATGATAACCCTGCATTTCCATCAGGCGGCAGGTGGTGGCGATGATTTCGTCACGTTTATTGCTCATAGTCGGCGATTATAACGACTGGTCTAGTAATTGTCAATAGGTCTGTTGGATGGATGAAAAACGGCCGTGTCCCAACAAGTGATCCGCCGCCTATGAACCGGGGGACGACAGCAAAATGAGAGCGTCTTGATTGGGCGTGGTGGGAGCAGGGGAGAGAAATGGATAGACTTGGCCAGTGGCAGCATTGTACAGCTTTAAGACCAGTGTGTAACCAGTTGCCTCCACAACGAGGCCAACGCGGTCATGATAGCCGACGGTGGAAACGGCCGTTTGCGGGCGGCGATCGACTTGCTGGCGTACCTCGTAAGGGGCGTCCCACACCTGCAAAGAAAACCGCAGGTCTTCAGGAGCCTGTTCTGCCCAAACCAGGTCGATCAGCAGACATTGCGGGCACTTCCCGCTGTGCACGGCAAAACTCTCCAGAGCGAAGCCATTTTCCAGCGGCGCAGGACCCCCTTCGGCGACGGCCGTTTCCATTGGCCCTGGCAGCACAAACTCCACCACACGCTGATCGTCAAACCACTGTTCCTGGCCTGGATAAGCCCAGGTGTGCAGCCAGCCTTCGGTGGTTGAATTGGGATCGAAGAGAGGGGTGGCTTGCAGCGAGAGCCAGACGCGGCTGTAAGGTCCTAACCACTGTCTCAGGTGTGACTGCTCGACCTCCTCCAGATCAGTTTTGCGGTTCCAACCGATGTAATCTGGCTGGGCAGAAGCAAAGTTCACCCATTCGCCTATGCGGTTATCGTTGTCAAAGCCGTCGCGCAAATCCAAGAGGATCAAATCGTTGGGCTGGGAGCGGGCCGTAATCCAATCGCGAACGGCTTGTGTGGTAGCCTGACTGGTTGAGGTTTCTAACCAGCGTGGATCTGGCCGGGCGGCTATGACCATGCCCAGGCCGAAAACGGCCGTTAACCCTATAAGCCCCGGCAGCACGCCCGCACCCACGGGGCGGTTTGGCTGCCGGACGAACCGGACCAGAATAAGGAGCAGCAGCCCGCTGATAACGGCCGCCAGCAGCAGCAGCCCGGCCAGCAGCCAGCGCGGATTATCCCAAAAGAAGGCATGGAGCCAGATCGGATCAGCCGAGCCGCTGAAGACGTTATCCCAGTAACTGAGCAGCGGTGAATAGGGCCAGCGCCAAATGGATTGGGACAACGTGACGCCTGCTTTACCATCCAGGATTGCCTGATACCCAAAGTTAACCAGCACGCCGGGCAGCTGGGCCAGGATGCTGATAATTATAACGAATGCCAAAATCAAGCGACGCCCGCGTCCGGGCTGGCTGAGCCAGGCCAGGGCGGGCAGGCTGGCCAGCACAATGGCCGGCAGCACCGTTACCAGGAAACGGGGTCCCCAGGCCAGTCCTCCGGCCCAATCGTACCAACGGCCGTACAGCAAAAGTGTGACGCCCAGCAGAGACAATGCGGCGACATTTTCCAGGCGCAGCATCTGGCGTGGTGCCACGAAAAATCCCAGGCCGATCAGCCAGGTGACAGGGGCGTAAAAGAGCAGCCCTTTACCCGGACTCCACAGAAGCCCAGCCAGGCCAACAGCCAATGGGGTAGAGAACGTTTCACCAGGATAGAGTGGATAAAAGAAGAGTGTGCGAAAACGAACGTAGTTGTAGCCCATCATGAGGAGTACGGCCGTGAGAAGCGGCAGGCCAAACGCCAATAATCCTCTTATCAGCCCCGCGGCATCCCTTTGCCGGCGAAATTGGCGCAGCAGAGCGCCCAGGACAAGCAGGCCAACTGGCACAACCAGGACAGCGTTGGCGGAGCGAGCTGACACGGTGATCACCATTCCTACTGCCGACCATACCAAACCGCGCATTCGGGAGGGATGCTGCCGCCAGACAACCAGGCCCAATAGGGTCAGGCAAACGCCCAGCGCGGCCAGCGGTTCGCTGAAAAGCCAGCGGGCATAAGGCCATAGTGGCGTGCCTACTCCGAGAACAACAGCGCCGATGGCAGCCACGACCTTCGTGTAGCCAGTAATGATCGCCAGATAAAAGAAAAGGAGAACGGTAACGGCCGTTACGAAACCCATCAGCAGAAAACTCAGCTGCATGGCCCCTACGGCCGTCCAGTATTTGCCGGCCACAAAAAAAGGCAGCACCAGCAACGAGACGCCTGGCCCTTTTTTGGAATAAAGATTTCCGTCTGTTCCGAAGGCGTTTTGCGGAGGGGTGCGCTGCTGTTCCCATTCCATGCGGTTCACTTGCAGCAGCCCGCGCATAAACGAGTCGGTCGCGGCCATTGTGGCGGCTTCGTCGATGGAGTGTTGTATGCCCGAATAGCTCAGGAAATAGATAAAGAGGGTGGCGAGAAAAATCCAGATACCGAGTTGTTTTGTGCTCATAAGTGTGCCGGTGGGAACACGTCTGTCATAACCATATTTTTAGCAGGGCGAGTATAACTGAGACACAGACTGGTAACAACGCGGTTGAGAATAGGACTCAGGCAAAGAGCAGGTGAGCGAAAACTGAGATAGGGCTGGAGAGAAACGGCCGTTTTGGTATAATCCTCGCCTTGCGCCGGTGGCAGAACACCCGGCCTATCAAATACTGCGGCGGTCGCAGCACCCGCCTTAAAAAAACAAAGGAGAAAGTTTGTGTCTATAGTCAGTTCAAAAGAAAGTGTACAGACAGCCAAAAGCATGGCCGGACCTATTGCCCAGTCAATGCCGGCTATCGCCCTAATCGCTGTGGCCGCTTACATCGCGGCCCAAATGGTTTCCGACGTCGCCAGCCTGAAAATCGGCAATATAGCCGGGCTGGCCGTCGATATGGGGACCTTTATTTACCCCATCACGTTTACCTTGCGCGACGTGGTTCACAAAATTTGGGGTAAACGCAACGCCCAGGCGCTGATCATTACGGCTGCGGTCATTAACGTGCTGATGGTTCTGTATCTGGGTTGGACGGCTTCCGTGCCGGGCGACCTTACCGCAGACCCGGATGGGACGTTTAATGCCGCTTATGGTCTGGTGTTTGGGCCTTTGTGGCGGATCGTTTTGGCTTCGATTCTGGCCGAAGTGTTTAGCGAAATGGCCGATACGGAGGCCTACCATTGGTTTGTGACCAAGGTGACCCATGACAAACAGTGGGCGCGGGTGCTGGTGAGCAACGCGGTTAGCGTGCCGATCGATTCGGCCTTGTTTGCTGTGGTTGCCTTCGGTGGGGCGATTCCGTGGACGGCCGTCTGGCAAATCATCATCTTCAACGTCATCATTAAATTTGCCGTCACCCTGGTCAGCCTGCCCCTGATCTACATTTATCCCGATCCCGATTGGTCACAACTGCACGATCAGTAACAGGACTTCAGGTGTTTAAGTTTTAAGGTAGGAGGAAACTATCACCTCGACACTTAAACACCTGACCTCAATCCCCATCAGGGCAGGGTACAACCACCTGCAAACTCATTGTTGGGATCGATATAAATCTGCTGCGATTCAGCCGTGCCGGTGGCGTCGTCCTGCACCCGTATCTCGTGGATGTAAGGCGAGCAGCGCCGCGCCTTGGCAAAGTGGGTGAATGGGCCGGTTCCACGGTACTCGGCCGGTTGGTCGGCGTCAAAAACCCACACTGTGTAGGGGCCACCGCCACCGCCATAAGGGGTAATCTGCAGTTGGCAGCGCCATTCGGTGCCGATGTATTCGCAGCCCTGTTTGACCCAGATAAGCGTGGTAGCTTGCTCGCTGGTTGGCGTGGCGGCTGAGGTGGGTGTGGCCGCAGGCGTATCTGTGGGAACCGGTGTGGCCGTGGCCGGGATGTAGGCTTGCAGGCTAAACGTCAGTTCCGGGCCGATTGGCGTATTGTCGTCCGGGTTTACCAGCGACCAGACGCTTTCGTAGCTGCCAGCAGTGGCCGGGGCGACGAAGTTGGCCGTGAGGGTGATACTCTCTCCAGGCTGAATATCTGCGCCCAGAGAGATGGGGCTGCCATTGAAGCCAAAGTCATCGCCGCTTTGATAGGCCCAGGCCAGTTCACCGGTCCAGGGGCAGTCGCCGCTGTTTTGCAAGACCCAGTTTACAGGAAACGTTGTTCCGACGGGTGCGGATTTGTAGCGTGCGTTTTGGTAGGTGAATGTATTGACGAGGGTCACATCTGGCACGCAAGCGGCCAGAAATGCCGCTGTTGCATCGATGGTGGGCACGGCCGTTGCCTTTTTTGTGGGCGTGGCGGAGGGGGTTGGCTTTTTGGTAGGGGTAGCTGTGGCCGGATCGGCCTGGGCGATGACGGCCGTGGCCGGTTCCGTGGCTGGCGGGCGGACGGCCGTGTCGGTTGCCGCCGCTGTGGGCAGGGGTGTCTCCGGAGCTGTTTCCACCACTCCGCCCGCGACGGCCGTGGGCTCGGCCGGCGGCTTGCCCCGGTTGGATACAGCGAAGATGCCACCACCGATCAAGCCGATTAGCAGCAGGCCGGCGATGGCCCACATCCATGGTGAGCGCTTCTTGGCCGGCTGCCCGGCCGATTGGGCGGGCAGGGGGATGCTTTGCAGGGCCGGCGTGGCCATCACTTCTGTGGGCAGGGAGGGCACGGGCGTGGCGGAAGCGGGTGGCGCGGGCGGAGAAACGGCCGTGGGCGTATCCGCATCCAAATTGACGGTACTGTCCGGCTCGTGGAACAGCGGCGCTGCGCCGGCTGCCGCGGCAAACACGCCAGTCTTGGCCCCTGGGGAGAGGCGGAGCGTGCGCAAATCGTCAGCCATGGCTTTGGCCGTCTGGTAGCGGTTGTCTGGCTCTTTGGCCATCGCGTGCAGAATAATATCTTGTAAGGCCGGCGGTACATCGGGATTAAAAGTGACCGGTTCTGGGATGGGGGTATTGACGTGCTGCATGATGACGGCCAGCGGCGTATCAGCCGAGAAGGGAAGCTGGCCGGTGGTCATTTGGAAAAGCAGCACACCGAGGGCGTAAATGTCCACGCGTTCGTCGCCGGGTTTGCCCATAGCCTGCTCCGGCGACATATAAGAAGGTGTGCCGATGAGGGCGCCGGTGGCGGTGTAGGCCATCGTCTGCCCGCCGACCAGTTTAACGATGCCAAAGTCGGTGAGGATGGCACGGCCGTCTTCGTTGAGCATAATGTTGGCCGGTTTTACGTCACGATGGATCATGCCGCGGCTGTGGGCATAATCCAGCGCCTCAGCCACCTGCAGAGCAATTTGCACCGCCCGCTCCAACGGCAGCGATTCCTGAGCAGCGGCCAGGTCTTCCAACTTTTGTTTCAGCGTGCCGCCGGAAATGTACTCCATGACCAGGTAGTACATGTCGTCGCGGTAAACGTCGAAATCGTAAATGGCGACGATGTTGGGGTGGCGCAGCGAAGCCATCGCTCGGGCTTCGCGCTTGAAGCGGTGCAAAAAATCTTGTTCGCTCACCAGGAAGGCGTGCATCAGTTTGATGGCTACAAAGCGGTCGAGGCTCTCCTGGTAACCCTTGTAGACTTCGGCCATGCCACCGCGACCGAGTTTTTCGAGGAGTTGGTATTTGCCAATGGTGCGGCCAGAAAGTGTATCGGTCATGGGTTGGGTTCTCCTGTTTGCCTTTTGCGGCCGACGGCTCCCACCTGCTGGGGCGGTCGTCTCGCCAGCAAAGGCAGGTGGAGTATACCCAAGTTTACAGCCTTGGGAAAACAGCGGTTTGTCAGTTCACCAACCAGTTTAGGCAGGAATTATTGCGAAGGGGATGACGGCCGTTTACGGATACCGGTTCCACCACAAGGAGAGGGCCACGGCCGTTGTCGCCAGCAGCGCGCCCAGGGCCGCAAACACCACGCTTATTTCCAGCGCCTGCTTTTGCAGCACAATTTGTGTGGGCAAATTGAGAAACACATCCAGCAGTTGTTCCGCATTTTCGGCCCGGTAGTACTCGCCCCCGGTCAAGTCGGCCACGCTTTGCAGTGTCGGCTCATCGATAACCAGGTAGCGCCGCATGGCTCCGCCGCCGCCGAACCCACCCCCAAAACCACCGCCAAACCCGCCGTTGAACACGTCCCCGCCTAACTGCCGCTGTGTACAAATCATCTGGCCTGGGTTGGACGTGCCGAAGCCGATGGTGTAAACGCGAATCTGGCGGTCAGCGGCTTGCCGGGCGGCATCCAGAGGCAGCGGCCCCTGGCTGTTGGCCCCGTCAGTGAGCAGGACGATGATGTCTGGCTGGTAGGGGACGTTGGGCCTGATGGGGTTGTCTTCGGTATGCAGATTCAGGCCGCTGGGGGCGACGGCCGTGTTCACTTCGGCAATGGCGTCGATTGACTTCAGGGTCGCGCTGCCAATTGCCGTGCCCAGCGCCGTCGTCAAATTGCCGATCGCTTCCTGTAGCACCTTTTTATCGGTTGTCGGCGGCACGATCAGCTCGGCAAAATCGGCAAAAGCTACCACGCCGATTTGTGTGCCATCCACCTGATCTTCCACAAACGCCCGCGCTGCTTCCTGAGCAACCGCCAGACGGTTCGGATCGACATCCGTGGCACACATGCTGCGCGAGACGTCCAGAGCCAGGATGATCGTCGTGCGGCTGAGGGGCACTTCGACCAGGGCCACCGGCCGGGCTGCGGCAAAAAACAGACTGGTGAGGCCCAGCAGAAACAGGGCAAAAGGCAGGTGCTGCCGCCAGCGCGATCGTTTAGGCAGCGCCTCGCGAATGAGGGCCAGGCTGGAATAGCGCACGGCAAACCTGCGCCGCCGGCGCAGCATCCAGATGTAAGCGGCCAGAATCAGCGGCACGAGCAGGAGCAAAAGCAGCAGCCAGGGCGATAAAACGCTCATGGAATTCTCCCAAACCAGGCCATCGACAGCGTGCCGGCAAGCAAAAACAGAAAGGCTCCCAGGCCGGCCAGCAGCGACGTGATCTCCATCTTTTCGCCCTTAATCGTCATCTGTAAATCAATGTTGCGGTAAATATCTTGCAGCGCAGCCTCATCCGCTGCCTGGTAGTACGTGCCGTTGGTCAGGCTGGCGATTTGCCGCAGGGCTGGCTCGTTGAGCTGGGTAAGGATGTTAAACCCATCGATTTCCAACACTGCGCCTTCGGCGCTGCCGATGCCCACCGGGTAAATGCGCACGCCGGCTTCGGCGGCCAGTTGGGCCACAGTCAGGGGGTCCGGCGCGCTCTGGTTTTCACCGTCGGTCAGCAGGATGATAACGGCCGATGAATAATCATCAATATCGATGGGCGGCCGGTCTTCTGGCAGTTCGCCGGCGGTTAGCGCTGCCTCGTCGATGGCAATGGGTTCACCGGCGATGGCGTTGAGGGCTGTGAAGATGCCCTGTCCCAATGACGTGCCGCCCTGGGGTGAGAGCCGATCAACGGCCGTTAACACATCCCCCTGCACGTTGGTTGGCTGCTGCACGATGAGACCGCCGTTGCCAAAAGCCACCACGCCAATCTGAATCGTGCTTGGCTGGTTTTCCACAAAGGTGCGGGCCGCCGCCTTGGCCGCTTCGATGCGCGACGGCTCCAGGTCGTCGGCCAACATGCTGTTGGAAACGTCGAAAGCCAGGATGACAGTGCCTTCGATGTGCGGCAGACTGACCGGCAGTTCTGGCCGCGACAGGCCAAACAGCAAAAAGGTCAGACCGGCAAAAAAGAATCCCGGCGGCACGTGCCGCCGCCAGCCCAGGCTGCCACCGGATGGCGACTGCACCATGCCCAGCGGTCCCAGACCTTCCACGGCCGTTTGCCGCTGGCGGCGCAGCCGCACGTACCCCCAGACCAACAGGGGAACCAGCAGCAGACACACAAGCATCCGGGGCCAGATCAACGTCATGCGAACAGCCTATCCTCTCTTAACCCCGGCGCCTTTTGCGCAGGGTAGCCATCCGCACGATGGCTCCTACCAGGTCTTCTTCGGTGGAAATGGCGAAGAGATCTACGCCGGCGCGTCTGGTGGTTTGTTTGAGCTGGGCTTCGCGACGCTGCGCGGCTTCGTAAAAGCGGCGGCGGAACGTGGGATTGCCGGTATCGACCATGAGCTGTTCGCCCGTTTCGGCGTCTTCGACGACGATCATGCCGGCGTTGGGCAGTTCCGTTTCGCGCGGATCGTACAGGCGAATGGCGATCAGTTCATGGCGGCGGTTGAGGAGGGCTAACGGCCGTTCCCAGCCCTCTTCGCTAATAAAATCGGAAATCACAAACACCAGCGAACGGCGTTTGAGTGTGTTCAGACCGGCGCTGAGCAGGTCATTCAAATCCGTGGTAGCGCCACTGGGCGGCGGCGGAGCGTTAAGCAAATCGCGCATCAGGCGCAGCACCTGGTTGCGACCGCTGTGCGGCGGGATGGTGCGTTCCAGACGATTGTTGTACAGGATGGCCCCGATCCGGTTCCCGCCGCGGGTTAACAGCCGGGCCAGCGTGCCTACAAATTCGGTCAGCACCAGTTCTTTCGGCCGTTCGGCAGGGCCAAAGCCCATCGACGGGCTGAGGTCCAGAAAAAACCAGGCGGTGATGTCGCGGTCTTCGACGTATTGGCGTACGTAGGGGCTGTTCATGCGCGCCGTCACATTCCAGTCGATGTGGCGGATGTCATCGCGCGGTTCATACTCGCGCAGATCGGCAAAATCGGTGCCCGTGCCATAAAACAGGGTGCGATAATCGCCTTGCAGCAGCCCATCCAGCCGCCGAATGACGCGCCATTCCAGGCGGCGCAGCAGGCGTTCCGGCGTTATTTGCTTAGACGGGTGGACGGCTGAATGCGCGTTCATGCAGCGGAACCTCCGGCACAGGTATGGCCTGGATCAGACGGTGGAGCAGTTCATCGGGCGTGACGTTATCGGCCAGCGCTTCATAGGAGAGGACCAGGCGGTGGCGGATGACGTCCACAGCCAGGTCGCGCACATCCTGGGGCAGGGCGTAGTGCCGGCCGCGAACAAAGGCCAGAGCTTTGCCAGCCAGAATCAGGTTGATGGAGGCGCGCGGGCTGGCGCCAAAGGTCAGGAACGGCGCCAGATCTTTTTGTCCAAACGTTTGGGGCTGGCGCGTGGCTGTGACCAGCTTGACGGCGTATTCGATGAGGGCCGGATCGACGTAGACCTGGCCGACCTGCTGCTGCAAGGCCAGCAGCTGCTCGGTATCGATCACTTTTTGTACGGCCTGGAGAACGGCCGTCATGCGCTCCACAATCACAAACTCTTCTGTGGGTGATGGATACCCCACCAGCACTTTCAGCATGAAGCGGTCTACCTGGGCTTCTGGCAAAGGATAGGTTCCTTCTGACTCGATAGGGTTCTGCGTGGCCATCACCAGGAAGGGATTGGGGACTTTGAACGTTTCGCGGCCAATGGTTACCTGCCGCTCCTGCATCACTTCCAGCAGGGCGCTCTGCACTTTAGCCGGAGCGCGGTTAATTTCGTCGGCCAGGAGCAGGTTGGTGAAGACGGGACCAAGCGAGGTGTTGAATTCGCCGGTCTTCTGGTTGTAAATACGCGTGCCGATGAGATCTGCGGGGACCAGATCTGGCGTGAACTGGATGCGCTGGAACTGGCCGCCGATTGATTCGGCCAGGGTTTTGATGGCCATGGTCTTGGCCAGCCCCGGCACGCCTTCGACGAGGATATGCCCGCGCGCCAGCAGGGCGACAATGAGGCGCTCCAGTAAATTATCCTGCCCGACGATGACTTTTTTGACTTCGTAGAGCACTTTTTCCATAGGCTTGTCGTGATTATTTGGCGAAGGGTCCATCAACTGTCCTTTTGTGAGGACCGGAGACTGGCGAATCTCCAGTCACCAGATTTAATAACGTGGCGCGCCGGCGGCGGAAACGGCCGTGCCAATGGGCACAGCAAATCCGATTCCTGTGAACGTGTTTTGCTCGTTGGGGTTGGCCAGCGCAGTGACAATGCCGATCACCTGCCCGGCGCGGTTGAGCAGCGGGCCGCCAGAATTACCGGGATTAACGGCCGCGTCAAACTGAATCAAACCTTCCAGCCGCTTATCATCGTGGATGGGAATGGAGCGGTCGAAGCCGGAAATGACGCCGGCGCTCATGGAGCCGGCCAGGCCGAGCGGATTACCGACCGCGTACGCTTCGTCGCCGATGCGCATGTTGCCGCTGCTGCCTAACACAGCCGGGACGATCACTTCCGGCGGCTGGCTGGGATGCAGCACGGCAATGTCGTTGTCCGGTTCGGCATTGCTTACTTCGGCCGTCGTGTGGGTGCCGTCGGCGAAGATGACGATAATTTCCCGGGCATCTTCGACAACGTGGAAAGCTGTCAGGATGTCTCCAGATTCGTTGACCACCACCCCGCTGCCTACGCCTGTGCCTTCTTCGCCCTTTTCATCCAGGCCTTCGGTTTGGATGAAGACCAGCGAGGGCAGGATAACCTGATAAACGGCCGTGGAATAAGCCGGCGGCGGCGTGGCCGAAGCCATCGCGCTGACAATACTGGCGTCTACATCGGACTGGCTGAGGGGGAGCGGCGGGGGATAGAGGTTGTTGTAGATCATCATGGCCAACAGCACGACCACAATCCCCATGCTGAACAGACCGGCAAGGCCGAGATAGGTGCGCCAGGGGCGAGTCTGCCAACCTGATGGGTTTTGGTTACTGTCGTTAGCCTGTCTTGCCGGTTCGCTGTCTACTTGCATCGCGTTATAAACGTTCGTCTTCGCGCGGGAGCCAGTATATCGACTCAGGTCAGAAAATTAGGAGATTACGCTGCGAAAAATCAAAGGTGCGCCAAGTATACGTGAGTTTTGTTAAGGAAGTGTGAGGAAAGGGGAGAAAAACGGCCGTTAACCGGCAAAAGTTTAAGCTTCTTTAACATTTCGGTAAATGATGGGTGGGGCCGGATGCCGAAAGGATGTTAACTTTTCGCTGCCCGCAGCTGCCCGCAGCCGGCAGCAATGTCGATGCCCCGCCGCTGGCGCACGGTGCTGGGCAAATTATACGCGGCGAGAATCTCCTGGAACTGGCGCACGGCCGTTCCCCGCGCCGGCCGCCCACCATATCCCATCGTTGGATTGAGCGGGATGAGGTTGACGTGGGCGGAAATATCACCGAGCAGCCGGCCTAAGGCGTGTGCCTGCTCTGGCGTGTCGTTTTGTCCTGCAATCAGCGTCCACTCAAAGAAGATACGCCGCCCGCGTTTTTGCACGTAGTAGCGGCAGGCCGCCATCAATTCGGCCAGCGGCCAGCGGCGCGCCGGCGGCACCAGCGCCTGCCGTTCGGCGTCGGTAGCCCCGTGCAGACTGACGGCCAGGCGAAACGGCCGTGCCTCGTCGGCCAGCCGCACAATGCCGGGCACTACCCCCACAGTGCTCAGTGTGATGTGTTTAGGCGCAATTGCCAGCCCTTTGTGATCCATCAGAATGTCGACGGCCGTCATCGTGTTGTCGTAATTGTGCAGCGGTTCGCCCATGCCCATCAGCACGATGTTGCGCAGCGGTTCGCTGCCGGCGGGCAGCTCCCGGTTGGCAAAAAGCACCTGGGCCACAATCTCGCCGGGGGTCAGATGGCGCACAAAACCCATCTGGCCGGTGGCACAGAAGACGCAGCCCATGGCGCAGCCGGCCTGTGTGCTGATGCAGGCCGTGGCCCGCGGCACGCCGTCGCGTCCCTCAAAGTGCATCAGCACCGTTTCGACCGTTTGCCCGTCGGCCAGGCGGAGCAGGAATTTGCGGGTTTGCCCGTCGCTGCTGGCGAGATCGGCGACGGCCGTGGGCAGGGCAGTTGTCGCTTCGGCTTGCAAACGGCCGCATAAATCCGGCCGCAGATCCGTCAGATCACCTTGCCGGCGATAAAGCGCAGTCCACAGTTGGCCGGCGTGGTAGCTGCTGTAGCCCCAACCGGCCAGCATATCTTCCAGCGCCGGACGGCCGTAATCATACAGATTCACAGGCGTGGAAATGGTTGTTGTCATGGGGCGATTGTAGCCAGGGGAGCGCAAACGTCAAACGTGAGGCGTGACAAGCGCCTCACGCTTCACTTGTCATCTTTCGCAGCGCCTGGTCTAAGTCGGCAATCAGGTCGGCCGGATGTTCCAGGCCGATGGACAGACGCAGCAGGTTGGGCGGCGTCCGGGTGCCGGGCGCTTCGATGGAGGCGCGGTGTTCGATGAGGCTGTGGGTGCCGCCAAAACTGGTAGCCCGGGTGAAAAGCTGCACGTTGGCCGCCACGGCCATGGCGTTTTCCGCGTCGCCGCGCACCAAGATCGACAGCAGCCCACCGCCGCCGGCCATCTGGCGCACGGCCGTTTCGAACGCCTCGTGGGTAGGCAGACCGGGATACAAAACAGCCTCGATGGCCGGGTGATTGGCCAGGAACTCGGCCACGTGCTGGGCGTGGCTAGACTGAGCGCGCACCCGCACTGGCAGCGTCTGGATACCGCGCAGCGTCAGCCAGCAGTCAAATGGCGCGGGGACCGCGCCGCCGATCGTCTGGATGAGGCGAATCTGCTCGAACAACGGCGTTTCCTCGCGGGCGACGACGATGCCGCCGAGCACGTCGCTGTGGCCGCCCAGGTATTTGGTGCTGGCGTGGATGATGAGGTCGGCGGCTTGCAGAAACGGCCGTTGCAGCACGGGTGTGGGGATGGTGTTGTCTACCACTACGACCGCGCCCGATGCATGGACCAGGTCCGTCACGGCGCGAATATCCGTGATTTTTAGCTGCGGATTAGACGGCGTCTCCACGATGACCAGCCGCGTTTCTGGCTGGAGCGCCTGCCGCAGTTCGTCCAGGTTGGTCATGTCGATGAACGAAACCGCCAGCCCCCACGGCCCAAACACTTCCCGCAGCAGCCGCTGAATGCCAAAGTACATATCGCCGGGGGCAATGACGTGAGCGCCTGGGCTGAGGGCCTGCAGGATCGACATCATGGCTACCGAGCCGGAAGCAAAGGCTGCGGCGGCAGATCCGCCTTCCAGCGCCGCCACGGATGCCTCCAGCGCAGCACGATTCGGGTTGCCGCTGCGCGTATAGTCATAACCGTGGGGATAGCTGCCATCGGCCTGGCGCTCGAATGTCGTAGACAGGGAGATGGGCGGGGTCACCGCACCGGTAGCCGGGTCGATGGTCTGGCCTTCGTGGACTGCAAGGGTTTCGATATGGGTCATGGGTGGTTTCCTTTTTGGACCAATCTTACCGGCAATTGTGAAAATGAGCATGGGTAGAAGGCTCACTGAAGGCTCCCCCAAAACGGAGGCTGGCTCGTTGGCGTTTACGGTTCAGCGTTTAAAGCGCGAAGTGGACCAGCAGCAGTGGTAAAATTGACTTCATGATTGTCGGCGAGGCTAATGCACGCCCATGCGGCAGCCAGCTTTGCAGCAAAGCCCACGACGTTAACATTCACAGAGTTCGAGGAGTAAACATTTCATGACCCGATTTATTTGTAAAACATGCGGAACGCAGTTCGCCGATGCCGAGTGCGAACCGGCGCACTGTCCTATTTGCGAAGATGAGAGGCAGTACATCGGTTGGAATGGGCAGCAGTGGACGACGCTGGCGGCGCTGCAGGCTACCCACCAAAGCCTTATCAAGGAAGAAGAGCCGAATCTGACGGGAATTGGCAGCCAGCCGGGGTTTTCCATTGGGCAGCGGGCGCTGCTGGTGCAAACGCCCGAAGGCAATCTGCTTTGGGACTGTATCAGCCTGATTGACGAGGCCGCGGTAACGGCCGTTACCAACCTCGGCGGCATACGGGGCATCGCCATTTCCCATCCCCACTACTACTCTTCGATGGTGGAATGGAGCCGGGCCTTCGACGCACCGATATACCTGCACGCCGCCGACCGCCAGTGGGTGATGCGGCCCGACCCGGCGATTGAGTTTTGGGAAGGAGAGACAAAACCGCTGTGGGCCGGCCTGACGCTTATTCGGGGCGGCGGTCACTTTGCCGGGGGCACGATCCTGCACTGGCCCGCCGGGGCGGACGGGAAGGGAGTGTTACTTACCGGCGACATTTTGAACGTGGTTTCTGACCGGCGCTATGTGAGTTTCATGTACAGCTACCCCAATCTTATCCCACTGCCGGCGCGGGAAGTCCGGCGCATTGTGGCTGCCGTGGAACCGTTTGCCTTCGACCGAATTTATGGCGCATGGTGGGACCGGGTGGTGCGAGAAGGGGCGAAAACGGCCGTTGCCCGCTCCGCAGAGCGCTATATCCGAGCCATAGAAGTGGGCCTGGCATGAACGCCGCCTCATCAGGCGGCGTCAGCCAGGCTACTCGCCTTCGTAAACGAACGATTTCATTTCTTGGGCAGCGCCCAGCGAGGCATACAGGGCCATGGCCGCTTCGCTGTAGCCGGTGATGTAAGCCCGGCGCAGGCCCATGGCCCGCAGACGGGCAAAACATTCCTGGATCACTGCCCGCGCCAGGCCGCGCTGCCGAAAGCTGCTGTGGGTGCAGACCCGCTCGATGTCGGCCTCGGCATTCCAGGCGTCGATGAGCGCTTCGCAGCCGGAAACGAAACGGCCGTCTGACGCCATCACGCACAAATCTGTTTCCGGATGGTATATCGGCCCGGCGTGCGAGTGGTGGTAGAACAACATCTCGCGCTGCAGCGCTTCTTCGGTGTGGGGGGGTTCATCATGAAAGGCGTTGTCACGCAAAATGCGCTGCGCCCGGTAGTCGGGATGCGCAGCCATGTCGACGATCGTAAAGCCCTCCGCCAGCGGGAAGCTGACTGCAGGTTCTTGTGTCAGGTCAAACGCCTGGGTGAAAAACGTGTCTTTGCAGGTCAGCCCCAGGCTTTCCAGCACCCGTGCTTCCATTGTTTGGTGCTCGGTGATTTCGACAGAGGGCGTGCCGCGCCGGCCCCAGTTTTCCAGTGCCCACTGGGCCATCTCGGCAAACAAAAAGCGATAACCGGCTTTGGTAAGGATGGCGAAGTCGGCGCCGCCGCTTTCGGAGATGGCAAAACCGGCCAGTTCCTGGAAGCCATCAAACCACAGGTGGGCGTTGCTGCCGCAGAAATCGGGCACGGCCGTTTTGCTCTCGTACAGGCCATACTTCCAATCCACAAACCGGCCAATACACCACGTTGAGTAGGTCCGCAGGTCTGTGTTGTGCTGCAAAATAAACCGTGACAGCCGGACAAAGTCGCCGGCTTCCTCCGAATAGAAGCGATGGGTTGTTTTCATTGTCTCCTCGCGGCCGGGAGCCTCAGTGAGACTCCCGGCGATCTTGAAAAGTTCGTTTAAGGTCCGGGGTAGGTTTCCGGCAGGATAGTCTCCGTCAGAATCTGATGAAGGGCGGAGAACTGCTCAAAAGCCACGGAATGCCCGGCATTGTCAAAGGTATAGATCTGCTTGGTGGGCGCTTCGAGTTGATTGTACCATTCTACTGCCAATTCGCGGCGCGCATCCAGTTCAGCGGCCCCATCCAGAATATATACCGGCACGTCCAGCCGGCGTACATCCTGCCGGAAATCAATCTCCTGCAGCTGCGGATACATCAGCGTGAACATGTCGATGAGACCGCGAAAGACGTTGACCTTGTCCACCAGGTCATATTCGCTGCCCAGGATTCCCCACGGGCCGATGCGGGCGGCCGTGCCTCGCTCGATGTAATCCTGCGGCGGAGTGTAAGGCTGGCCAAGTGCATCGTAGTATCCCATTACCACGGCGTTCGGGTAGGGGGTATCGTCGTAGGGCGGTTCACCAAAGGCCAGCATTTGCGTGGTCAATTCCGAGTTGCCGGTCCGTTCGGCTAACGCCAGGATGTCACGGTACAATTGTTGGTCGGTTTCGCGCTGGCTGACCATCTGACCGCTGCCAATCCAGGCATAGTACAGATCAGGTCGCTTCTGCACAGCCAGCACGCCTAGCGTGGTGCCCCACGATTCGCCCATCAGGTAAATTTTGTCCTCGTCAAAGCGTTGGCGCAGGTAATTGGTTAGTTCGATGGTGTCGGTGACGGCCTGCTCCAGGGTGACGTTTCTGGTGGGAAAAAGCGCGGGGTACGATTTGCCAGTGCCACGTTGATCCCAACTGACGACGATAAAATCCTGGGTGAGGTCGTCGAACAGCACGCGTGAATAGGGTAGATCGCTTTGTCCTGGTCCGCCGCTGAGGTAGAGCAGCACCGGCAGGTCGGTGCTGTGGGCGCGGATCATGATGGTTTGTTCTTGCCCGCCCAGGGTAACGGCCGTTAACTCCGCCATACTCCCCGGAACCGGCTCCCCGCTGGCATCCAGGATGGGCGGAGTGCTGGCCGGACGGGCGTTGAGCACAGCCAGAGCACCCACCACCGCAGCCAGTAAGAGCAGCGGTATCGCTTGCAGCACCATCTGCAGCCGGCTGACGTGGGTGGTTTGCCCCCCAGGCAGATAGCGTGTGGCCATAACGCCCAGGCCAGCCCCCAAAACCATGGGCAGCAAACCAACCAGGCCGTGAAAGCCGCGACCGGCAATCAGGGCCAGGATGCCATAGGCCGTGTCCAGGCGCGGCAGACCCACAGTGGGCACTAAACCTTTCGGCCGCAGCAGTTCGTAGACGGCTATATAAACCAGCGGGGCCAGCAGCATGGCCCATGGTGTGCGCATTGCCAGTCCGGCAATCAGCCCTACGGCCAGTCCGGCGGCCATGACGATCCACACCTGCGCCGTGGTGATGGGTCCATAGGGCATGGTGAAGGCCGTAAGCAGGGCGATGAATGAAGCGCTGCCGATGGTAACGGCCGTTCCACTGATGCGCCTGGTTTGAACCTCGCTATTGTGCCTTTGCTTGTGGGTAATTGTTTGTTTTGGGGTAGTCATGGTTGGTTATCTCCTTCAATCGTTTGCCTGATAGACGTCTTGTCTGGTCAGGATTTCTCGTTGTGCTCCAGCGCCACGTTGACGGCCAGGCCAATGGGCAGCCCGACGGCCAGCGCCAGAGAAATGTTGTGTGTGAACAGGTACAAAATGAGGGTCAAGGCCAGGCTAAAGCCAACGCCCAGGCCTATCATCCGTTGGGGTCGTGTTCTTTTCTTCATGACGATTTCCTTTGCTTACCGCACGCTCCAGGCCACGGACAGCACGCCAGGGCTTTGCCGGGCGGTCAGCACCAACTGGTATGTGCCGGGCGGCAAAGCAAATTCGCGGCTGTCGCTGGCTCCGGCGCGGTCCGTGCGGTAGGTTTCGGCGTGCATGATGGTCGCCTGGTAGCCGTCCGTGCCGCGCAGGCTGAGGTCGATGAGGGGCGTATCCAGGTTCTGCATCAGGAAGGATACGTCCAGGGTGGCCGCCTCATCCAGAGTGATTTCGGCGACGGTCTCATTGTCGTAGGCTCTGGCGGCCAGATCGATCCCGGCGGCCGGTTGGAAACCGGGCGGCAGTTGGACCGGGTCCGGGGTTTTGGGCGCGTTGTTCCGTGTCGCGGCGAAAACCGCGGCAAAGAAGATCAGGCCCAGGGCAATCACGGTGGAGGAAACGGCCGTTCCCTTCAACTGCAAACTTCTGTCAGACATCACGTTCATCCTTTTTGTTTTCATCGGGTTGGCGCTGCACCAAAAGCAGTTCCAATCCCAGGTCACGAATACGATTGAGCAATCCGTACAGGGCTGCCTGGTCGATTACCGGCCCGGCCAGGATGGTTTCGCCGGCCGGGGTCAGGGTAATGGTTAAGTCTTCAAACCGGTGGAACAGGCGTTCATCCAGATGGCCCTTGACGCGAATTTCATACTGTTGGGAAAGATCGGAGCGATCCATAGCACGATTTCCTGTGACGTTTGTTTCGTCAGCGCAGCGAAACCAGGAAGTTTGCTACCATCGTCTCGTCCCAGGTGCTTACCGGCGTAGAGAGCGCCAACAAAGCCGGACCGCCTTTACCCTGGAAGGCCACCATGATCTGCCGGTAGCGGGTATTTTCTGAATTAAGACCTTCGCTAATAACGGCCGTTACATTCTGCCCGCGCACCGTTACCGGGCGGTTTTCCACTACTGTCATCCGCACATCGCCGGAGCCAGGAACAAGTTTGCTCAGACCGGCGGCCAGGGCTTCCCCATCCTCTTCTTTATTCGATTGGATCAGGTACAGATGGCTGTGCCCGTCGCCGGGATTGTATGCCGCCACACTGTAGCCCGATACCGTGACCGAAAAATCGGCCGTGTAGCCCGGCGGCAGGTCAAAATCGGCGATTTGGGCGGCCACGTTGGCCCCCTCATTGGCGTCCGCCGTGCAGGCCACCAGCAGCAGGCCGGCGGCAAAAAGAATCAGTGTCAGCTTGATAAACTGTTTCATGGTTGTGCACCTCCTTGGGGTTGCGTGAATCATGCTTTCAGTTTACCGGCCAACGCAGGCGAGGTCGCCTAGCGAACGATAGGGTTGGGGTTAGGTTTGGGGCGGATTGCCGGATGAGGAAAGGTAGGGCGGATGGGTGAGTCCGGCGCGTCAGGCCAGGCCCAGTTCATGGGCTTTGGCGATAGCCTGGCCGCGGCTGCGGACGTCTAGTTTTTGGTACAGATTGTGCACGTGCCATTTGGCCGTGCCCAAAGAGATGACCAACTCGTCGGCGATGTCCTGGTTGGAACGGCCGTCTACGATCAGCGCCAGCACGTTTAACTCTTGCTCTGTAAGCGGTTCTGGGAGCAACGCGTTGGGCGGCGCAGGTCCATCGGCCGGCGTCGCCTGAGCAAGAATTTGATGTACCAATTCCGGAGCAGCAGAGTGACACGCTTGTAGCAGGGGGCGAGTTTGCCAGCCGGGATGAGGGTAAAAGAGGGTCACGTAGCCTTCCGGGGCGGCCAGGCGCAGCGCTTCGGCCAACGATTGCTGCGCCTGCAGCTGGTCGCCCTGGCGCTGCTGGATCAATGCCTGAGCCACATAAGCGCCCATCAGCCGCCGCCCGCACTGTTCCACCTGGGCGGCGGCCACCAAATCAGCCAGGATTTGTAACGCTTTTTCCGGCTGACCAGCGGCAGCCCAATAGCGGGCAGACAGATGGGCAAAAATCTGACGGGTTTTGGGGAGGCTGGCCTGAGCCTGGGCCTCCAGTTCGTCTAGATGCAGTTTTGCTTCCGCCAGGCTGCCCAGCATGAGATGGATTTCCGCCTGGACAACGGCCGTTTTGTACACCACCATCATCACGTGACGCTGCCGCGCGGCTGCGGCCGTCTCTGCCAGAATAGTTAGCGCTTCCTCTGGGCTGCCACGCTGAAAAGCAATTCGCGCCAGCACAATTTCGCTGTCGCCGCCCAGAATGACGCTGGAAAACAGGCGCTGGCTGAGGGTGATGCCGCGCCGGGCAAAGTCCTGAGCCTCGTCAAAGCGGCCCTGTTCGTAACAAATGGCGGCCAGCGAGCTGTAAACAATGCCCAGGATGGGCAACGGCCGTCCACGTTGATCCACGTACTCGGCTAATGCCGCGCGGCATAAAGCGTCGGCTTCCCGCAGTTTGCCCATTTCCAATAAATTGAAGGCCAGATTGGCCAGAGCCCCCAGCGTGATAAATGGATGGTTCATTCGCTGGCCGAGCTGGTAAGTCTGCCTGAAAACCTGGCTGGAAGCCGGCAGGTTGGTTTTCCAGGCATAATCAGAGCCTAGAGCAATCAGGGCGATAGCCTGGAAGAAAGAATCACTGTCATCCAGTTTCTCCAGCGAGCCTTGCGCCAGCGCACCGGCCTGCGGCTGGCCGGCGGTCATGGCAAACCAGGCCTGGATGGCCAACAGGCGGCCGGGGCCGGCGTCAGCCCCTGGCTGCTCAAACAACTGCTGGGCCAGTTGGGCGTACTGGGCGGCGTGGTCCAACTGGCCGGTGAGCAGCAGGCAAAGTGCTTTGTAGGAGATGAGGTCGGGATTGGTGTTTACGGCCGTTTCCGGCAGCTTTTCCAGCCAGCCCAGCAGCGTTTGCAGCTCCCCGTTTTTCAACCAGTCAGCCGCCAGGCGATCCAGCAGCTGCGCCGCCTGATAGGCATCGGGGACGGCCAGCCAGTGGGGCAGGGCTTCTGCCAGAAGGTCCTGATCCGTGTACCAGCGGGCGGCCTGGCGGTGTACCTTCCGTTCGGTTTCCGCTGGTAGCCCGGCCCGCAGCACATCGGCAAACAGGTGGTGATAGCGATACCACCCGCGCCGCTCATCGAGCGGGACGAGGAACAGATTGGCCCGTTCCAGGTGCAGCAAGATGTCGGCGGCGTTCTGAGTGCCGGCCACAGCCTGGCAGAGTTCAGCGTTGAAGCGTTGGAGCACGGCCGTTTCCCGCAAAAAATCCCGAATCTCCGGCGGCTGCCCCTTCAATACTTCATCCAGCAGGTAATCGATCACATAGCGATGGCTGCCGCTAAATTCCGCCAGGAAATCGCGCCGGTCGGGCAGATTTTGCAGCGCCAGCGCGGCCAATTGCAGGCCCGCCGCCCAACCTTCCGTGCGCGCTTCCAGCGCAGCTACGTCATCCGGCGTCAGGTTGAGGTGCATGGCCTGGTTGCAAAACAGACGCGCCTCATTCAGGGTAAAGCGCAGGTGTTGAGCCCGAACTTCCGTAAGCTGGCCGCGTACGCGCATGCGGGCCAGGGAAAAAGGTGGATCCGTGCGCGATGTGATTGCCAGGTGAATTTGCCGCGGCTGGTGGTCCAAAAAATATTCCATTGCCTCGTGGATGACCGGGTTGGTGATGACGTGGTAATCATCCAGAATGAGAACGGCCGTGTCTTCCAGGCTGGCCAGGTCGTTGATGAGCTGATCGAAGATGGCCGCGGGTGGCGGGATTTGGGGCATGCCCAGCAGGCTTTGGGCGCTTTGCCCCAGGCTCTCGTCCAGGCGGCGGCAGGCGGCCAGCCAGTAGGCCAGGAAGCGTGCCGGATCGTTGTCGGCCTCGTCCAGGGAAAGCCAGGCGACAGGGGCGTCTAGCGAGTGAACCCATTCGGCCAGGAGTGTGGTTTTGCCGTAGCCAGCAGGAGCAGACACGAGGGTAAGTTTACGGCCGTTTTGCAGCCCTTCATCCAGGCCGGCCAACAGGCGCGGCCGGGCTACGCCGTCGCGCCAGGGCGGGATATGAAATTTCGTCGCCAGGTAATATTCTCTCATCTGCAGGGTATGATACGTAGCGAAACGGCGCCTGACAAGCGAAGCCCGGAAGACAGGGCAGTGCGCCGGTCTCGCCAGCCGGGTTATTTTGCGGCACAATAGGGGCATAGCGTTGCCAGAATGTTTTGCCAGTATCCTTCACGGTTGCCGCAGAAACGGCCGTGTCCCTCTGCTGCCATGCATCCTGGCAGGTTATTAACAGCAAATTACCAGATTGCTGCCGGCAAATCGTGTCATAATGGATGGCATACCTGTATATCCCAGCTCATGGCATCCGAAAGAAGTGCGCGCGTGATGAATACTTACCCATTGACCGAGACAGAAAAATCGCAAATGGAACGGTTACACCGTCTGGAACGGCTTTCGCAGATAAGCGGTGAAATAATGAGTAATTTGGGCCGGCTGCCTCTGGACGACCGGCTGACGCTCATTGTTCGCCAGGCAAAGGAGATTTTGGGCGCTGAATGCTGTGGCATCTTTTTGGCGCATCGCCCGGGTACATTGACGCTGGAAGCCAGCGTTGGGCATCATCCAGACGGGTTTCACAAGGGGATGGAGATTGCCGTGCACAGCAGCCCTCGGTCTGGGCTGACCGGGCATATTGCGGCTTCGGGTGAGCTTTTTCATGCTTATGGCACGGAGCTGCAGCAGCATTTCGCCGTGCGTGGTGATCCGCCGCATGCCGCTTCTCGCCAATGTTACTCCCTGCTGGCGATTCCTTTGCTGCGCCGCTGGGGTGACCAACAAGAACTGCTGGGACTGCTGCGCACGGATAATAAGCTGGGTCCAGACGGCCGTCCCAGCTCCAATTTGTTCTTTAGCCAGGAGGATATCTGGTTATTGCGCCTGTTTGCCGACATTGTGGTTGTGGCTATTGAAGGCGCCGGACTGGTCGCCAGCCTGAATGAAGAGCGCGACCGCTTTGCCCGCCTGGTGGCCAGTTCGCCAAACGGCGTGGTGGCCAATGACCAGAATGGATTTATCACCGTGTTTGACAGCCAGGCAGAGATGATCACCGGATACCGCGCATCGGAGATGATCGGCCAGCCGGTGGCCGGGGTGTATGCGGACCCCGACGAGGCCAGCCGTATTGGAGAACGCCTGCGGGCGGCCCCGGATGGGCGGCTGGTGGGATTTGAAACGGCCGTGCTCAACCGCCAAAACGAGCCGGTGCCCATCCGCCTGACCGTGACCCGTCTGGTCAACGCCGGCGGCGAACCCGCCGGCAGCGTTGGCTACTTTGAAGATTTGCGTGACATCCAGGAAACGCGCCGCCGGCTGGAACTGCTGCTCTCGGCCAGCAATGTCGTGGCCCAGGCGCAAAACATGAGCGAAGGTCTGCAGCATCTAACCGAATTAATGGCTTCCGTGCTGGAACTGAACTTCTGCTATATTTGCATTCTGGACGAAAGCAATCAATTCCTGGTGGGCCAGGCCATCGCGCCCAACTCGTCGGCCGACCATGATGGCCCCGATTGGTCCAATCTACTGGGACAGAAGGTCAGTGTCTCTCGCTTTGCCGGGGTGGCCGACTTGCTGAAAACCGGTGGTCCGGTGGTGCTGCAAAAGGAGGAACCGGAGCGGCGCTTTAGCCTGGCTACGCTGCTGCTGGAACTGGGGTTGGAAGAGGAGTTTCAGTCGCTGCTGGTTTTGCCGCTGCGTGCTGGCGACAACCCGATGGGTTTGCTTTATTTAGGTGATCAACGGCCGTGGGGCGATGTCCCATTTCCTAACGAACGGTTGGATTTGGTGCAGGCGATTGGCGAACAAACGGCCGTGCTCGTTGACCGTATGCGCGCCTATGAAATGCGTATGCGGCGCGAGCGGCTGCTTTCCCAGTTGGACAGCGCCTCCCGCCACATTCGCGGCGAACTTGATCCCGAACATTTGGATCATGCTATTCTGCGCCAGGCTGCACAATTGACCCACTGCACGGCCGCCGGCCTGGCTGCTTATCAACCAAATCAGGGCCGCCTGCTGCTAGAGGCAGCTTATCAGCTGCCGGACTTTCTTATCGGCTCATCCTGGTCACACGAGATAGGGTTGATCGGCCGAGCAGCGCGTCTCAGTGAAGCGGTTTTTACGAACAGCTACCAAGAGATGTCACCGCCCGATCCCTTGCTGACTTCATTACCGCTGCAAACCCTGGCGGCCGTTCCCCTGAAACGGGCTGACGAAGTTGAGGCCATTCTCTTTGTCGCCGATACCAGTGACAGCCATTGGGTGCTGGCGCCTGATATGGAAGTTTTAGAGCGTTTTGCCATCCAGGCGGCGCTTTCCCGGCAGACGGCGCGCCTGATGGGGCGGGAACATCGCATTTATGCGCGCATTGCCATGCTGCACCGCATCAGCGACAACATTCAGGCCACCGATGACGTGGGCAAGATCATCCACGTGGTCTTAACCGGTGTCACGGCTGGCTATGGCCTGGGTTACAACCGGGCGGCCATCTTTCTGCTGGACGATACGGCCAACGTGCTGCTGGGACAGATGGGCATCGGCCATTTTCGCCATGAACAGGCCACGCAGGATTGGGAGCAGGACATGGTGGAGGGCCAGGACGATTTTCGCCGTTACCTGGCGCGCCTGGAACATGCCTCCCTGCCGCTGACGCCGCTGGGCAGGCGCATAGAGGGGAGTAAACTGCCCCTGACTGTGGACAAAACGAACCCTCTGAATGAAGTGCTGCAGAACGGCAAGGTGGAAATTGTCTATCCGGATCAGTTTAACCGTTTTGCGCCCGCTTTTTTGCACCTTTTTGAGCCCACGACGCCGATTGTGATCATCCCCTTGCTGATCCATGACCAGGCCATCGGCCTGCTGGTGGCCGATAACAAGTTTACGCATGCCCCCATTACCCAGGACGACGTTGAACTGCTGCTGACGGTAGCCAATTCGGCGGCGGTGGCGGTGGATAAAGCGCGGCTGCATGCAGAAACGCGGCAGGCGCGGGAACGCCTGCAGGCTTTTTACAGCGCCAGCAATATGCTGGCAGCGACACGCGATCCGGAGCGCATCTGGCGTGAGATCGTCGAGCAGACGTGCCAGGTGGCGCAGGCCAGCCAGGTGCGCATGCTGCTGATCGAGGCTGAGACGGGCAAGGCGCTGGAATTGGTGGCGACGGGGACTGAGCACGTGGAACAACACACGGCCGTTCCCGAGCACAGCGTCACCATGCAGGTGATGCGCAGCGGCCACTACCAGATCATCAGCGACCTCAGCGAAGCAGATGAACATACGCGCCGGATTGTGGGAGAGGTGGAGCGGCACACGGCCGTAGGCCTGCCGGTCTTTACCGATGGGCAGCAGGTAGGCGTGATGTGGCTGTATTACAACGAGCCGCGCTCCTTCAAAGAAAGCGAAATCGAAGCCCTGCAGCTCTACGTCAACCAGGTAGCCAACGCCTATGATAACGCCCGCCGCCTGCAAGGTCTGGAAAAGATGCGCCAGGCGGCCGAAGACCTGGCCGGAACGGCCGATCTGGAAGGCGTCTTGAAACAAATCGCCCACAACGCGCGCCGTGTACTGAACGGCGACCTCATCGCCATCTGGCTGTACGACGACGAGCGGCAAAAATTCATTCTAAAAGAATCGTTGGGTGACGGTTTTGCTCCGGACATCTGGCAAAATTTCCTCCAGGAAGAGCCCGGCACACAAGGAACCGCTTATCAGGTTATGCAGGTGAGCTGGATTGGCGTAACCGAGGTTGGCGATGACAACAAATATCCTTTCATCCCGACTCATACCCAGCAGTTGCTGGGGCGGGTGGGCGTGCGCAGCTTTCAGGGGATTGCCTTATCGGTAGGGGAAGAAAAACTGGGCGTCCTCTATGTTGACTATCGCCAGAACCGCAGTTTTAGTGAAGAGGATCAGATCACGGCGCAGACCTTTGGCAACCATGCCGCGCTGGCGCTTAAGAAGGCGAAGCTGCTGCACAACGTGCGCAAAGCCCACGACATTGCCCGCGTTGTTGCCCGTGTCATGGCTCTGGATAATTTGGATGATACGCTGACATCGATCGTGCAGGGTACACGTGAGGTGCTGGAGTGTGATGCCATCACCCTGTACGTGTACGACGAAGAGCGGGATCGCTTTAAGTATCCGGTGACCAGCGATGGCCTTATTCATCCGGAAGAGGTGCAGCGGTACAGAAAAGAGCCCAAAGGCTCGCTGATTTACCGCATGCTGTATCGTGATGAGTTTTATCTGGCCGAAAATGTGCCTCAGGATGAGGAGTTTGGCCTAACCCGATTTGCGCGTGAAGAACAGATTGCTGCCTGTGTAGCGATACCCCTGGTGGTTAACAGGAGCCATGTGGGCGTCATGTTCGTCAATTACCGCCACGCGCACAGCTTCACCGGTGACGAATTAGATAATATGGATCTGTTTGCCAACCAGGCGGCCGTGGCTATCCAGAATGCGCAGTTGTTTGAACGGCAAGACCGGCGCTCGAATGCCTTGCAGGCACTTTACAAAGCCAGCCAATCCATGACGACAACCCTGGACGTGGGCAAAATCGTGGAGCAGGTAGTCGCCCAGGCCTGGCATCTGGTCAACTTTGAAGGCCGCCAGATTTCGTATGCCAGCGTGTGGCTGCGCGATACACAACCAAATATTATTCGCCTGGCGGCGACGTATCCGTCGCAGGAGATGGCCGTGACGCGCACGGCCGTTGGGGATGTTGTCGATTGGCGTATGGGCAAAAACGGCCGTGTCGGCATCATCGGCCGGGTCATTCGCAGCGGGCATACCGAGTACGTGCGTAACGTCCTGGAGGACAACGACTATCTGGCCTCCCACGTTGAAACCCGCTCGGAAGTTGTCGTGCCGATGATTGTGGATCAGGAAGTGATTGGCGTCATCAATGTGGAACATGGCGAGGTTGGCGCCTTTGCCGAAGCCGAGATCAGCGCCCTGGAAACGCTGGCGGCCCAGGCCGCCATCACCCTGAAAACCATCCGCTACGTACATATGATCGAGCGGCGCGCCGCTGCTCTGCGGTCGCTTTACGAGGCCGGCCAGGTAATCACCGGCTCTCTGTCGCTGGATCGGATTTTGGAGCAGATCGCTGAGCAGGCCTATCGCCTCATGGATGGTTCCGAAGCCGCCTCACCTCTGGGGCTGGTGACGCTGGTGCACCAGGATGAGCTGGTGTTTAAGGCTGCTTTTCCGCTGCAGGCGTGGGAGCAGCTCCAATCCGGGGTAGGCGATGCGATTGACCTGGTGAATGGGCATAACGGCCGTACCGGCATCATGGCCCGTGTTCTACGCACCGGCATCACCCAGCGCATCGGCGATGTAATGACCGATCCCGATTACATTGCTTACAGCCCCCACACGCGCTCCGAACTGGCTGTGCCTATCAAAATCAAAGGCGAGGTGTTCGGCGTTATCAACATCGAGCATTCAGACCCCGATGCGTTTGAGCGGGAGGACCAGGAGACGCTGGAACTGCTGGCTGCTCAGGCGGCCGTGGCCATCGAAAACGCCCGTTTGTATGAAGACCTGAAACAAGTAAAGGGACTGGTTGGGGCGCGCACGGCGCTGGCCTGGATGGGCATGGCCAGCAATGCCTGGCGGCACAGCATCGAAGGGCACGCCGTCAGCATCCAGGGAGCGGTGACCTTGCTGCGCATGGATCTGGCCAAGGCTGACGGTCTTCGCCGCCTCTTGCCCACGGCCGTGGACGAACGACTGCAGCTCATCGACGAACTGGCCGGCAAAATTCTGGAAAAACCAATTACGCCGCCTCTTTCTTCAGAAGACGGCGTGCAGCCGGTCATCATCAACGACCTGATTAGCGAGCGGCTGGATCAATTGTGGAAGAATGAGCCTTATCAAGGCGTGGCCGGGCCACTTTTAAACCTGGAAGCTACGGCGGATACGGCCGTATGGGCCAGCCCGGAATGGGTGCGCCTGGCTCTGGATTTGTTGGTCGACAATGCCGTCCAGGCCATGCAGCACAGCCGGCAGCCGGCACTTACCCTTTCCACCTGCCTGGCCGGAGAACAGATTGAAATCGCCATTCAGGACACCGGCCCTGGAATTCCCCTCGACCTGCAGCCCCGGCTTTTTCTGGAACCCCTGGATGATCCCCAAAAAGAGGGCCGTCTTGGCCGCGGCCTGTTGATGGTGCAGGCCATTGTAGAGACATTTGGCGGCGATGTACGCCTGGAACAGACTGGCCCGGAAGGCACGATTATGGTTGTAGCGCTGCCCCGGTTTCAAGTCTCGTAGGCGGTTGCGGTTGACGTAGTGATTGGACAAGAGTTGTACTGGAATGAAGGAGGAGAGCAATGGACCAGAACTGCCGAATTCTTCTGGTGACCAATAACCCCGCTTCTGCCTGGGTGAAAGCGGTGACGCGGATCCTGACGCAAATGGGTGAAATTTGTCTCGTGTCGGCGCAGGATGCGGCCGCTGCCTGCCAGGAGGGCTGTTATGATTTGGCCCTGATGGACACCAGCGCGTTGGCGGAGGATGCGGCGGACCTGGTGGCGGAACTGGCGGATTGCCAGGATAATCTGCCTATCGTTGTCGTGACGACTTCGCCTACCTGGCAGCGGGCGCGGGAAGTATTTTTGGCGGGGGCGACAGACTACGTGCGGCGTACGTTTGATGAGGAGAAGCTTCGCCAGTTGTGTCAATCGGCAATAACCAGGAGGAAAGCTGTTGTCCGACCGAACGATTCTCTTGGTGGATAATGAACCAGTGTATCTACAGCTTGCCCAGGAGTACCTGGAACGACACGGGTATCGGGTGATTTGCGCGGCAGATGCGGTGACGGCGCGGCAGATTTTGCTGGAAACGGCCGTTGACGTGGCCATCATCGACATCCGCCTGCTGGACGACACTGATGAACGGGACCGCGAAGGTCTGCACCTGGCGATGGACACGATGTGGGGCCGCTACGTCCCAAAAATTATGCTGACGCGCCATGAATCGGTAGCCAACGCGGTGGAAGCATTACGGCCGTTACACAGTGGCCAAGCCCCCGCCGTCAACTTTATAATGAAGCACGAAGGCTTCCCCGCCTTGCTGACGGCCGTTGAAGGCGCTCTCCATGTCGACGTCGTCAAGCTGCGGCGTTTTTTGTATTTGCACTTCAATTACAGCGAGCTGCGCGACCTTTGTTTTGATTTCCAGGTGGATTTTGATACCCTGGCCGGTGATAACAAGCGGGATAAAGTCCGAGAACTGGTTGCTTATTTTGAGCGCCGCGGCAGGGTGCGCCATCTGCTCATCAACAGCCGGCGGCGCCGGCCACAAGCGCCCTGGTAAACCGCAAGGAGAAGTCAAGAAAATCCATGGCCCAAATTACCATTCTTTTATGCGATAACAACCAGGACTTTTTAAAGATATGCGGCGAATTTCTAGAAACCCAGGGGTACCACGTGCGCCGTGCGGCTTCCCCGGAAGAAGCTGTGGATCTCCTGGAAAACGGCCGTATCCACCTGGCCATCCTCGATTTGCGCCTGGTTAACGATGCCGACGAAAAGGATCGCTCCGGGCTGCAGATTGCCCAGCAGTATGCCCGTTCTATCCCCAAGCTCATTTTAACCCGCTTCCCTACGTATCAAGACGTTGTGGAAGCGCTGCGGTTGGATCAATACCAGCTGCCGCCGGCCGTCGATTTTGTCGATAAACGACAAGGTTTCCAGCATATCCTGGAATCGGTTCAGGCAGCCGAGGCCAAGTATTTGCCGCTCAACTGGGAACTGCGCCTGAACTGGCAGGGCAATTCTGCCCTGCAGATTCTGGCGGAAGTGGAACCGGCGCTCCTGCAAGCTGGCCTGGTCGATCATCAAGAAGAGCTTCAGGATCATTTTCGGTTCCTCTTTGCCCACTGCGAGCAGGTAACGATTGGGGCGCCTTTGCTGCGCCAGCCCGGTGCGGTAGCTCTGCCGGTTGTCGGCTTTAACCCGGCTGGCGTGGAGGGGCAATACGTGGTTGTTGTGGGCCGGGCAGAGGTGGTTACCGAGGAGGTCTCTCACTTTGAAACGGCCGTGCCCCCCAACTACAGCGCCCGCTTCCTGGCTTTGCGGGCGATGCACCGTGGCGCGCGCCTGGCGGCGGCGGCTTACACGCTCAGCAGCGGCCGTCTGGAGGAGATAGATTCGCTGCGGCAGGCGTATTGGCGTTATCCGGTGACGGCCGTTCTCAACCTCATCGACCACCTGTATCAGAACAACCTGAGCCATTGGCACAACGCGGCCCGCCCCCTACCCGACGAGGCAGCACACAGCGCCTTCTACCGGCGTTGGCTGGCCTGGCCGGAGGAAGCGTCTCCCGAGTGGTGGCAGAATCAACTCAGAGCCATCGGTGAGCAGGCGCAGCGCGCACATTTGCTGGATACCTTCCATCTGACGGCCGTGCAGCTTACCTGCCGCCTGCCTGACGATCCGGTGGGCGAACTGCTTGTTTTGCCCAATCCGTTGCGGCAGTCGTGGCTGCCACCGCTGACGACCTGGGGATTGATACACGGCCGTATCGACCTGGACCGGACACTGGGCAGCGTTCGCGGCCAGAGCTGGGTCATCGACTTTAGCCAGGCCGGGCCTGGACCTCTTCTGGCCGATTACGTCAGTTTGGAAGCCAGCCTGCGCCTGGACATCAACGACGCACCCGATTTGTGGTCCTGGCATCGTCTGAATGAAGCGTTGAGCCGGGCGGAAGCGCTCGATTCGCTGCCCGAAGTGGCAAATTTGCCCGCGGCTGTGGACAAAGCCCGGCAGGTCATCGGTCATTTGCGTTGTTGGGCGGCCGTTCAGGCGCGCGCCGAAAAAGCGGAGTACGAGCAAGTCTTGTTTGCCTGCACTTTGGCTCGATTGGCCGCTTTTGACCCCACGCAGCGGTATCCTCGCCAGGCGTTGGCCTCGTTTGTGCAGGGGGTGTTGTTGACGGCCGTTCTTGCCACTGCCCCTTCCGCTCCTCCTCTGACGGCTGAACTGCCAGCCGCTGGTTTGGAAGGCCTCTGGATTGATCGCGATAACAAAGTCGTCTGGGTTGAGGGACGGCGAATCGAACTCACCCCACAGGACTTCGACATCATCACGTATCTCTACGAGCGTGCCGGCCAGTTGTGCGAACGCAAAGCCATCGTCGAAGAGGCGCTGGGCGAAACCTATGACGAATTCGACCCCGAGCAAAGCCGCCTGAACAGCGCCATGAGCCGTCTCCGGCAAAAAATAGAGCCGGACCCTCGCCAGGTACGATATCTGCTCACCGTGCGCGGTCACGGATATCGCCTCCTGACCGAAGCTCCCTGACATTCATCTGACAGTTAAATGTGACAAAGCGCCATCATCCAGCCAGATGATGGCGCTTTTTTGGGCGATAACTGGCACGAAAGTAGCCGGGAACGTTTCCGCCGCCTGCGTATACTGAAGGTATAAGTAGTAGGTGATTGCGTTCTGCAATCGCAAACTTCAGCAGATGGAGGTGTTCCTATGAAATCGATGATTCAGTTTTTTGGACGATGTGTGGGTAAGCAGTTGGCCCCGGATAACTGTGTGGTGCCAATTCTACGGCTGGATCGCTTTCACCGGCTGGGCGGTCCTGGCTACTTTCAGATTAACCCATTTATGGAAAGGACGCTGTCGCCTGTCAGTGTGGGGTTGCGTGTCGGCGAGTTCAGCTTTCAAGAGGTTCAGAGCCAGGACAACATTCCTTTCGACATCAAGTTAACGGTTTTGTACCAGTTTGTTCCGGATGGGTTGGATGCGAGGGTCATATCGCAGATAGTGCGCCTGGAACCACGCAAGATAGAGGGCATTGTCCGCAGCTATGCCAGCCAGGGGCTGCGCCGCCTGGCAGCGAGCTATCCGGCGGCAGATTTGAGCGGCACGGCCGTTTTGTCTGCCATCGAGCGCGATTTGACCGGTTTTCTTCGCGGCAACTTGCACGCGCTGGGTTTGGTACCCCTGCGTCAGGGCGGCATTCTCATCAAAGAGACGGTTCCCCCGGAAAGGTTTAAACAAACCATGCTGCTGGCCCGCCAGCACCACGTTACCCTTGATGCGCTGAGTCAGTACCGGGATCGCCTGAACGAAATGGCCATCCGCGCGCAGTTCCTGGCCGGTTTGGAAAGGTTCCAGGGGAATCTTGCGCTGTTGTCGACGACCGACAGCCTGCCGCCGGTTGGCCTGTCGAACCTGCTGAACCTGCCGCCTTTACAGCCCAGCGGACTGAGTTCCAAGGCCTGACACACCGGATTGTTGCGTGCTTGTTAGTCTGCCTGATTTGAATGGAGGAAGTCATGATAGTAGAAGTTACTCTCTCGACGTTGATTATTATTTTCTTGATTGCGCTGATCATCGGCCTGGTAATCGGCGTGTCATTAGCACGCCCGCGGCTGGTGTAAAGCCTACTCGTGCCCGGTCAGGGGCGGAACGGCCGTTCCGCCCCTGACCCATTTATTCCCCAGTTTTTTGCCAAACATGATATAAATAGACGGTATGAGAACTGTCTACTGCTATCGGCGAGTACGAGACTATGCCCGCTGAAACGGCCGTTCTCCCCGACGAACTGCAGCAGCGCAATCGTGAACTCACCATCCTCAACACCATCGCCCAGGCGCTCAACGGCACGTTAGTGCTTGAAGATGCGCTCCAGACCACCCTGGCCCACGTCACCGACCTGTTCGGCCTGGAAACCGGCTGGATCTGGCTGCTGCGCGAGGATACGGGCAAAAACTATCTAGCCGCCGCCCAAAATTTGCCGCCTGGCCTGGCCAATCATCCAGAGCGCATGACAGGCAGCTGCTACTGCCTCTCCACTTACCGCGAAGGCGATTTGCAGGGCGCGGCCAACGTGAACGTGGTGCAGTGCAGCCGGCTGGAGTGGCTGCACGAAGGCACCAACGGCCTGGCCTTCCACGCCAGTGTCCCCCTGAACGCTCACGGCAAAAAACTGGGCCTGCTCAACCTGGCCAGCCGCGATTGGCGTGAACTCTCGGCCGAAAATCTGCGCATGTTGTATACCGTGGGCGATTTGCTGGGCATTGCCGTCGAGCGCGTGCGCCTGTTTCAGCAAAGCGCGGCGCTGGGCGCCATGCGCGAGCGTAACCGGCTGGCGCGGGAAATCCACGATACGCTGGCCCAGGGTCTGGCGGCGGTGGCGCTGCACCTGGAATCGGCGGAAACGCTGCTGGAACTGGATGCCGGGCCGGAGCGCGTGCGCCAGGCTGTCAGCAAGGCGCTGTCCCTGACGCGCACCAACCTGGAGGAAGCGCGCCGTTCAGTATTGGATTTGCGCGCCGCGCCGCTGGAGGGCAGCACATTCAGCGAAGCTCTCCGCGCTCTGATCGATGGGTTGGACGCAAAAGTGGTGTATGAAGTTGTGGGCGAGGAACGGCCGTTACCCTCCCGCATCGAAACCGGCCTCTACCGCATCGCCCAGGAAGCGATCAACAATGTCCGCCAACACGCCCTGGCGGCCAACGTCACCATCCAGCTCATCTATGAACCGGAAAAGATTGCTCTGGTAGTTGACGATGATGGGGTGGGCTTCGATCCGGAGCATTTGCCCGCCGAGCGTTTTGGTCTGCGCGGCCTGACCGAGCGTGTGCATCTGCTGGGCGGTGCGCTGGACGTGCAAAGCTGCCCTGGCAGCGGCGCCCGTCTGCATGTTTCCCTCCCGCTAACGCCCAAATGAACCAACACACCGAACCGTCACCTGATGCCCGCCCTATCCGCCTGCTGATCGTCGACGACCACCCGGTTGTGCGCGACGGTTTGAGGGCCATCCTCAGTACCCAGCCCGATTTTGCCGTGGTAGCCGAAGCGGGAAACGGCCGTGAGGCCATCCAGCAAGCCGCTGCCCTCCAGCCCGACATTGTGCTGCTGGACCTGGAAATGCCCGAAATGGATGGCGTGGCCGCCTTACAGCAGATGCGCGCCCAACGTCCGGATTTGCGGGCTATCGTCTTCACCGCCTTCGACACCGACGAGCGAATTGTAGAGGCCCTGAAAGCCGGAGCGCAGGGTTACCTCCTCAAAGGCGCGCCACGCCAGGAATTGTTTAGCGCCATCCGTGTGGTGCACGGCGGTGGCTCGCTGCTGCAGCCGGTGGTTGCTTCACGCCTCATTGAGCACCTGAGCCAGCCCTCGCCCGCGTCGCTTCCAGAGCTGACGCCGCGCGAAACCGAAGTGCTGCAGCTTCTGGCCCGTGGCCTGCAAAACAAAGAGATTGCCCTGGAGTTAGACATCAGTGAGCGCACGGTAAAGTTTCACGTCAGTGCCCTGATGGGCAAGTTGGATGCCGGCAATCGCACGGAAGCGGTGGCTATTGCCGCCCAGCACAACCTCGTCGAATTGTAAACAGCGAAAATTCTGCCTGTACCAAAGGACAGGCCGCCATCCTGTCCTTTTTGCTTGGCCCCCGCCTGCCCCATTTTCTGATGTGTCTGCCCGCTGCCGCGTCTATGATTGGGTTATCAACTAGCAGGACGAGAGGCTCTGACTCTCGCCAAGGAGTAAAAGATGACCCAAAAACACCAACAAACGGCTCTGATCACCGGCGCGTCCCGCGGGTTGGGGCTGGCACTGGCGCGGGCGCTGGCCTCTCGCGGCTGGCAGCTAATCATCGACGCGCGTGGTAAGGAAGCTCTGGAAGCGGCGCAGGCCGAACTGGCGAGAATGACACGGGTAACGGCCGTTTCCGGCGCCATCACCGATGCCAACCACCGCCGCGCTCTGGCCAGGGCTGCCGCTGAACTGGGCGGCCTGGACGTCGTCGTCAACAACGCCGGTATCCTTGGTCCCAGCCCTCAGCCTGCTTTGCTGGAATATCCGCTGGCGATGCTGCTGGAAGTCTTTCGCGTCAATGTCGTGGCCCAATTGGGTGTTATCCAGGCCGTCGCCCCCCACCTGAAGCCAGATGCGCGCCTCGTCAACATCACCAGCGACGCCGGTGTGGAGGCGTATGCAGGGTGGGGCGGTTATGGGGCCAGCAAAGCAGCGCTAGAGCAGTTGACGGCCGTGCTGGCAGCCGAGAATCCACAGTGGCGCATTTACTGGGTCGATCCCGGTGACATGCGCACGCAAATGCATCAGGAAGCCTTCCCCGGCGAAGACATTAGCGATCGCCCTCTGCCGGAAGAAAGCGTGCCCGGCCTGTTGGCACTGCTGGCCGGCGATTGGCCAAACGGCCGTTATCAGGCCCAACAGCTGCCCCAAACCGGCCACCCGGAAACGGTCTAAGGAGAGGCTTCTATGATGCCCACTGTTCAGTCCGCCTACACACCGATAGTGTCCACGCTCGATTTTGAACTGCCGCCCGACCTGGAAGCCGCCGAACCGCCGGAAGCGCGAGGCCTGGCCCGCGACCATGTGCGCCTGATGGTCTCCCATTACGGCGACGACGCCATCGCCCATGCCCGCTTTTACCAGTTGGCCGATTACCTGGAAGCCGGCGACGTGCTGGTAATTAACACCAGCGCCACGCTGCCCGCGGCCTTGCCCGCGCATCGCCGCGCCGCCGGGATGCCGGTAAACCTGCACCTTTCGACCCAACTCGCCGCTGATTTGTGGGTGGTGGAACTGCGGCGCGGCAGCGATCCATTTTTGCAGGCGCAGCCAGGCGAGATTGTGGATTTGCCGGCTGGGGGCACGGCCGTTTTGCTGGCCCCTTATCGCCCTGCGTTTCATCACCAGGCTGCGGGCACGCGCTTGTGGGTGGCCCGCCTGGCGCTGCCGCAGGCGACTCACGCTTACCTGGAGGCGCATGGTTCACCCATCCATTATCGCTACGTAACCAAATCATGGCCGCTGGCTTACTACCAGACCGCGTATGCCAGCGAGCCGGGCAGCGCTGAAATGCCTTCCGCTGGGCGGGCATTTACGCCCCAGCTGATTACCCGGCTGGTGGCCAAAGGCGTGCAGTTTGCCCCGCTGGTGCTGCACACCGGCGTCGCCAGCCTGGAAGCCAACGAGCCGCCCTACGGCGAGCGATTTCGTGTAACGACTTTTACTGCCAATCTCGTCAACGCCGCCCACGCTGAGGGACGCCGAATTATCGCCGTGGGCACTACGGCCGTGCGTGCCTTGGAGACGGCCGCAGGCGCAGACGGCCTGGTACGTGCCGCCAGCGGCTGGACGGAACTGGTCATCACGCCGCGCCGTGGGTTGCGCATAGTCAATGGGCTGCTAACCGGCCTCCATGAGCCTCGCGCCAGTCACCTGGCGATGCTGGAAGCTTTTACCGGGCGGCGGCATTTGGAACTGACTTACGCTGCGGCGCTGCGTTGCCGGTATTTGTGGCATGAGTTTGGCGATCTGCACCTGATTTTGCCTTGACAGGGATCCAGCAGCACCGCTGATAGGGTATGATAGAGGCTGTGGGTTTAACGGCCGTTACCATCGGAGGTGCGTTTATGGAGAAACTGATAGATTGGCTGCTGGCGGGCGATGCGGCTGTTCGCTGGCAAACGATGCGCGACCTGCTGGATGCGCCGGAGCAGGCGTGGCAGGCAGAGCGGCAGCGCACGGCGATAAGCGGGTGGGGAGCCCAATTCCTCGCTTTGCAGGAGCCGAGCGGACAGTGGGGCGGAGGCATTTACTCCCCTAAATGGGTTTCTACCACTTACACTTTGCTGACTTTGTGCGATATTGGCCTGCCGGGTGACTGCGAGGCTGCCCGGCGCGGCGCTGAGTTGGTTGTGAGCAGCTTGTTGGGCCCCACCTGCGACGATGCCTTTTACCGGAAATTAGCCGCTCTGGATCGCTGTATTGTGGGTATGATGCTTCGTATAGGCATTAACTACAATATAGATAAAACACGCATCGAGGCTATTGTGGCAAACCTGCTGCAGGAAATGATGCCCGACGGCGCCTGGAACTGCCGGCGCAACCGCCGGCCGACACCTCATCACAGCTCTTTTCACACCACCTTCAATGTGCTGGAGGGCCTGCACGCCTATCTGGCCTGGGGACAGGGGGCGCAACATGAGGCGGTGCTGGCGGCCCAGCAGAGCGCGCTGTCGTTCATGTTAGAGCATCATCTGTTTCTGTCGGATAAGACGGGGGAAGTGGTTAATTCTAAATTTACCTATTTTTCTTTTCCGACGCGCTGGTTTTATGATGTGCTGCGCGGCTTGAGCTACTTTGCGCTGGTGGATGCGCCGCGAGATGCGCGCCTGCAGGAGGCGATGGATGTGCTGCACGGCCGTCGGCGCAAGGACGGAACATGGCCGGTACAAAACAAGCATTCTGGGCGCGTGTTTTTTGATATGGAGAAAACCGGCGGGCCAAGCCGCTGGAATACCCTGCGCGCTTTGCGCGTGTTGCGCTGGTGGAACGGCGAACTTGCCGCCGTTTAGCGCCGCACAAAAGGGTGACAAATGTCACTAATTTTTTAGAGGACAATCAGGTAAGATAGCGACAGTTCTTTATTAACTGAAGACGATTTGGAACATGGTGCCTTATCCCCCGGATGGGAAGGCTCAATGGCGAAACCGGTAACGTCTGCCTGGCAGAAAGAGTCCGGTACTGTCCCGCAACTGTATTCCGCGTTCAAGCGGAGAGTCAGGTCGCCCGCCTTGTTCTGAGTGCCACATACTTCGAGGACAAAGAGGTGGGACTGCGGTAAAGGTGCCAAAGCATACTAAACCGCAAGCGTGAAAATTTAATCACCCAATTTCAATCCCAACCCACCCCCTGTTGTTATCGACAGGGGGTTTTTTGTTTTACCAGTGCTGCATTGAGGAGAAATACATCATGACCCGTAAACCGATCCGTTTCTGGCTGATAGGCCTGCTTTCGATTTTCATCCTGTTGGCAAGTGGGTGCGGCGGGGAAACGGCCGTTTCCCCCACTTCCACACCCCAAGCTGCCGCCACGGCAGAGGCCGCCACGGCCGTTTCCCAAGCCATCATTCTGACGGATGCGCTGGGCAACACCGTGGAACTGGCTGGTCCTGCCCAGCGCATCGTTTCACTGGCCCCTTCCAACACGGAAATTCTGTTCGCCATAGGCGCTGAAAATCAGGTGGTCGGGCGTGATTCCGTCTCTGATTTCCCGGAAGCAGCCCTGGCCGTGGCCGACATCGGCGGCGGGTTTGGTGAACTGGCCGTCGAAACCATTCTGTCGCTCAATCCCGACTTGGTGCTGGCGGCCGACATTACACCGCCGGAGCAAATCAAGGCGCTGACCGACGTAGGGCTGACCGTTTACGCGCTGCCCAATCCCACCGACCTGCCGGGCATGTTTGCCAACCTGCAGACGGTGGCCCGCCTTACCGGCCGCGAGGCGGAGACCGCAGCCCTGGTAGCTGACCTGGAAGCGCGGGTAACGGCCGTTACCGAAGCCGTCGCGTCTGTCACCACAGAGCCGTTGGTCTTTTATGAGATCGATGGCACCGATCCCAACGCCCCGTGGACTACCGGGCCGGGCACGTTTGTCGATACGCTGATCAACATGAGCGGCGGCCGCAACGTAGGCGCTGTGCTGGACGGCCCTTGGGCCCCACTCAGCATCGAGGAATTACTCAGCCAGAACCCGGACATTATTTTGCTGGGCGACTACACCTGGGGCGGCGTGACACCAGAGGATGTGGCGGCGCGCGAAAGCTGGAATGGTTTAACGGCCGTACAAACCGGCGCCGTCCATACTTTCGATGACAACACTGTCAGCCGCCCGGGTCCACGCCTGGTTGATGGCCTGGAAGCCATGGCCCGAGAACTGCATCCGGAATTGTTCCAACAGTAACCTGAGAGAAGAAGATCTGTTGCCCGCTTATTCGGCACCCCTGACTTTTATGACACGCACGCGCTCCCACCCATACCTCGTTAACTGGCTGCTGCTGGCTCTGGCTCTGCTGGCCAGCGTGGCGATTGGCGCTGTCTACATTCCGCCGGGAACCGTGTTGGGTATTTTTCTGGCGCAGTTCCCGGCCTTGCACATGCCGGCCGTGTGGACAGAAACGGCCGTGATTATTGTGCTAAGTGTCCGTCTGCCGCACACCGTGCTGGTGGCGCTTACCGGCGCGGCCCTGTCTGGCAGCGGTGCCGCCTACCAGGGCCTATTTCGCAACCCGCTGGCCGATCCGTACCTGATTGGCGTAGCTTCTGGTGCAGGACTGGGAGCTGTGCTGGCGATGGCTCGTAACTGGCCGGATGATTGGCTGGGTTTGTATGCTGTGCCGGTGGCCGCTTTTTGCGGCGCGGCCGTCACTATCATCATTGTCTACAATCTGGCAAAAACCGGCCCTGTGGTGCAAACCGCCACCCTGATTCTGGCTGGCGTGGCCGTCAGCTCTTTCGCTACCGCTCTAACGTCCTTCCTGATGCTGCGTTCCAACGCCGAACTGCGACGGGCGTTGGGCTGGCTGCTGGGCGGATCGATTCTCAGCGGTTGGACGCCGGTGCTGGCTATGCTGCCCTATCTCGTGGCCGGGCTGCTCCTGCTGCTGTCGCTGGGCCATGCCCTAAACGTGCTGCAGTTTGGCGATGATCAGGCGCAGCAAATGGGCCTGAACGTGGAGCGCACCAAGCGGCTTATCATCTTTGCTGCCTCGCTAACCACGGCGGCCGCGGTGGCTTTTTCCGGCATCATCGGGTTCATCGGTCTGATCGTGCCCCACCTTATGCGCATGATTTGGGGGCCGGACTACCGGCAGTTAGTGCCCCTCTCGATTATCGGCGGCAGCACGGCCTTGCTTGTGGCCGACATTCTGGCGCGTGTGCTGCTGGCGCCGCAAACTCTGCCGGTCGGTCTGGTAACTGCCCTGGCCGGGGCGCCGTTTTTCTTATGGATTCTGTATCGTTCCAAGTCCAGAGTGACGTGGTAGGAAAAGGATGGCTGAAATGTTGACCATACAAAATCTGTCGGCAGCTTATGGCGTGCGCCGTGTGCTGGAGGATGTATCGCTAACCGTAGCTGCCGGAGAAGTGCTGGCGGTAATTGGGCCGAATGGGGCGGGAAAATCGACGCTGGTGCGCACGGTGAGCGGTGTTTTACCGCTGCAAAGCGGGCAGGTGTCGGTGGGGGAACGGCCGTTACACAGCCTCTCCATCAACGAGCGTGCCCGCTGCCTGGCCGTCGTCCCCCAGGCTCGCCAGCTTCCCGGCTCCTTCACCGTCCGCGAAACCATCCTCCTGGGACGCACGCCTTATCTGGGCTGGCTGGGCAAGAGCAGCCGGCAAGATCAGGAGCAGGTGGATTGGGCTTTGGAACGCACTTGTCTCGTTGAACTGGCCGAACGCAAAGTGGGCGAGCTTTCCGGTGGCGAGCAGCAGCGTGTGCTGCTTGCCCGGGCGTTGGTCCAGGCTGCGCCGGTTCTGCTGCTGGACGAACCAACCACCCATCTGGACCTGCAGCACCAATCGAGCTTATTGAATTTGCTGCGCAGTCTGGCGGCCGAGCAAAACCTGGCCGTCTTGATTGTGCTGCACGATTTGAACCTGGCCAGTCTGTATGCCGATCGGGTGGCGCTGCTGGTAAACGGCCGTATCCAGGCCATCGGCGTCCCCCGCGAGGTATTGACCAGCGCCAATTTAACGGCCGTGTTCCACATCCCCATCGAAGTAATTGCCCATCCTGCCTACGGCACGCCCCTGGTGCTGCCCGATGGTGTGGCCCATACGGCCGTCCAGCAGCCGGCGCCGACCAAGTTGAACGGCCAATCTCCCTTTACCTACTGGCAATAACCCACTCAGGAGCACAAACAATGTCCCTTTCTCACCTCACTTCTCGTATCCAGCCGCTCGACAAAGCGGCGATGGCTGCCGCGCGGGCACGGCAGGCCAACCTCACCAAGCCGGCCGGCAGTCTGGGCCGCCTGGAAGAGCTGTCTATCCAGGTTGCGGGTATTACCGGCCAGGCTCTACCCCAGGTGAGCCACAAAGTCGTTACCGTGATGGCCGGTGATCATGGTGTGGTGGCCGAAGGTGTCAGCGCTTACCCATCGGCCGTGACGCCGCAGATGGTGCTGAACTTTTTGGGCGGCGGTGCGGCCATTAACGTCCTGGCGCGGCAAGCTGGGGCGCGGGTCGTTATTGTCGATATGGGCGTGGCTGCCGAGTTTGCCCCTCAACCCGGCCTGATCGATAAGAAGGTGGCCCCCGGCACGGCCAACATGGCCCAGGGGCCGGCCATGAGCCGGATGCAGGCCGAGCAGGCCATCCTGGCCGGGGCGGAAGTGGTTGACGAGGAACTGGCGCGCGGCCTGGATCTGCTGGCAACCGGCGACATGGGCATTGGCAATACCACGCCGTCGGCGGCCATCGCGGCTGTGCTGACTGGCCGGGATCCGCTGGGTATTGTGGGCCGAGGGACGGGCGTGGACGATGCCGGGCTGGAACGTAAGGTAACGGCCGTACAGCGCGCCATCACCGTCAACCAACCCGATCCGCAGGATGGGCTGGACGTATTGGCCAAAGTGGGCGGATTTGAGATTGGCGGATTGGCTGGGGCTATCCTGGCGGCGGCGGCGGCGCACAAACCAGTGGTGGTAGATGGATTCATCTCTACGGCGGCGGCGATGATTGCCGTGGCCCTGTGCCCAACCGTGCGCGATTATCTGATTGCCGGGCACTGTTCTGAGGAACAGGGGCACGGATTGATGCTGCATTGGTTGGGGCTGCGGCCTCTGCTGGATTTGAATCTGCGGCTGGGTGAAGGGACGGGCGCGGTGCTGGCCATGCATCTGGTGGACGCCGGCTGCCGCACGCTGGCCGAGATGGCGACGTTTGGCGAGGCCGGGGTTTCGGAAAAGGCATGAGGCGGCAGTATGACTGAGCAACCGCTAAAACCAGAATCGGGCGATACCGGCTTTACGCTGAGCGGCGTTCTAGTGGCCGCCCAATTTCTGACGACGATGCCGCCGCTGCTCAAACGGCCGTTTACCTCCCGCGAATTAGGGCAGGCGGTGGCCTTTTTCCCCGTGGTGGGGCTGCTTTTGGGGGTGGTTCTGGTCGGTGTGAACCTGCTCTTGGCGATGCTTTTCCCTACGGCCGTGCGCGCGGCCCTGCTGCTGGTGACCTGGGTGCTGCTGACCGGCGTGCTGCACCTGGACGGGTTTCTGGATGCCTGCGACGGCCTGTTTGGGGGTTTTACCCCGGAAAAGCGGCTGGAAATAATGCGCGATGAGCGTGTGGGGGCGTTTGCGCTGGCGGGTGGAGTGCTGCTGCTGTTGGTGCAGTTTACGGCGCTAACGGCCGTGCCGCACCTCAATCTGGCGCTGCTGCTGGCGCCCACTTTGGGTCGATGGGCTATGACCCTGGCCATCGCCGGGTTTCCGTATGCGCGCCCCAGCGGCCTGGGGCGTACGATGAAAGATGAAGCTGGCCTGGCGGAAGTGCTGCTGGCCACGGCCGTGTCTCTGATTGTGGCCGTTATGGCGGGAGGCATGTGGGGATTGGGGGCGATGGGGCTGGTGGCCCTGCTGGTGTGGCTGGGCAGCCGGTTTGTGCTGCGGCGCATCCCCGGTCTGACGGGCGATATTTATGGCGCGTTGTGTGTGTTGAGCGAAACGGCCGTGCTGCTGCTGCTGGTTATCAGCGGCAAATTCTAAGCGAGGGAACAGGCTGGTGGGTGAATTAACTCTGGTATTAGGCGGGGCACGCAGCGGGAAATCGACTTACGCCGAAAAGTTAGCCCTGCAGGCGGGTGGCAAAGTGGTGTATATCGCCACGGCCGAGGCCAGGGACGAAGAGATGGCAGAGCGCATTCAGAAGCATCAGGCGCAACGGCCGTCGTCCTGGCAGACGCTAGAAATTCCCCACGACGTGGGCGACTACCTGCTCCAGCATCCGCTGGCGGCCGGGGTTGAGGTGGTGCTGCTGGACTGCCTGACGCTGCTGGCGACGAACGTGATGCTGGCGGCCAGCCCGGACCCGGAGGTGGTGGACGAAGCAGGCGTGGAAACGGCCGTTAACGCCGAGATCCAATCCTTGCTGAGCACCATCCAGGACAGCGCTGCCCGCTGGATCGTCGTATCCAACGAAGTGGGGCTGGGGTTGGTGCCGCCTTATCCTCTGGGCCGGCTCTTCCGTGATGTGGTCGGGCGGGCCAATCAACAACTAGCCCAGGCGGCTGACACGGTAGTGTTTATGATTGCCGGGCTGCCCATGCCGCTAAAATAGGCTGTTTGGGCACGGAATCATGTGTTATAATGAAAAACCATTAAAAATTTAATGATGATTTCTTTCTGATAGATCCAGTCATTCTCTCGATGTGCGGAGGTAAACAACAGCAGCCATTGCAACTGTGCAAGGGGTCTGAGAAGTAACGTTTGCTTCGTAAAATCGATGAGAGACTATGAGCTTCTGTGTACTGGTTTATTGGTGTTTGTGTGGGTATTGGTTGATTCTTCTAGTTGTCAGACCCCCATCTTGTAATCAAGTGAACAACATTTACTGACCCTGTCTTGGACTGGCAAAAGTTTGGCCTTTTGAAACAGAGTTTTCGACCCGGTGGGTGTATGAAACCTCTAAACAATATTACTCCCAAACTGGCAGCTATTTTTATTGCTTTTGCGGTGATTGTGGTCGTTTTGGGTGGAATTGTGGCTTTTGTGAACGGCCGTGCCGCCCTGAAGAACGCCGCGTTGGCCGAACTACGGGCCACGACGATGGAAAAAGAGGCGGCCATCAATGCCTGGGTAGAAAGCGCCGAAAATGCCATCGACCTGTTGAGTAAAACCGCGGCGGTGCGCGATGCCGTTTCTGACGTGGTCAGTGCGCCAGAGTCGGCTGCGGCGCAAGCGAGGCTGGTGCAAGATCTGCAGTTTTACGTGCAAGAGGCGCATACGTTTCAGGTGTTGTTTTTGCTGGAACCGGACACGGGACAGATTTTGGCGGCTACCGATGTGCTGGAAGAAGGGCAGTTTCGGGACGATCGCGAGTATTTCAGCCACGGCCGTATCGCGCCTACGGTGCAGGGGCCCTATTACTCGCAGCAGCTGCAGCGGCCGGCGGCCACGGCCGCTGCGCCGGTATACGCGGCCGACGGCCGTCTGTTGGGTGTTCTGGCCGGCCGCCTGAATCTGGATGAGCTAAATGCCATTGTGCAGCGGCGCACCGGGCTGCATCAAACCGATGATTCTTATCTGGTTAACACCGATAGTTTGTTTGTGACACAGCCGCGGTTTGTGGCCGATACGGCCGTCTTCCGCCAGGGCATCCATTCGACGGCCGTGGACGGCTGCCTGCAGGGTGATGATCAGAGTACAGCCGGCCTCGATTATCGGGATGTGCCGGTGATTGGGGTGTATCACTGGCTGCCGCAGTATGGAATGTGCCTGGTAGGCGAGCTGGATCAGGCGGAAGTGTTGGCCCCAGCTCATGATCTGGGCCGCTCAATCGGGTTGTATGGCGGATTGGCTTTGCTGCTGGCAACGGCCGTGGCTGTGTTTTTGGCCCGTTCCCTTACCCGGCCCATCCGCCGCCTGACCGAAGGCGTTATGCGGCTGAGGCAGGGGGATCGCAGCGTGATCTTGCCGGAAACCAGCCGGGATGAACTGGGGATTTTAGCCCGAGAGTTTAACGTGATGACGGCCGTGTTGGCCGATAAAGAAACACAACTGCGCGCCCACACCCATGAACTCGAAGTACGTGTCCAGGAACGCACGGCCGCGCTGCACCAAAATGAGCAGTCGCTGCGCCAGCAAACCAAAATTCTCCAATCGATCCTTGACAGCATGGGGGATGGGGTGATCGTAGTGGATGGCGCGGGTAAGGTGCTGCTGTTTAATCCGGCTGCGGCAGAAATGCTCAAGTTGGACGCCCCGAACACAGCGGACACGTCCGGCAGTTGGAAAGATTGGAGCGTCCGTTACGGGCTGTACCGCCCGGACATGGTGACGCTGTATCCAGTCGATGAAACGCCCTTGATCAAAGCGCTGCACGGTGCAGCAGTCGACAACGCGGAAATGTTTATCCGCCATTCAGAGCAGCAAGATGGTTTCTTTGTCAGCGTTACGGGACGGCCGTTAGATTTGGAGGGAGGCGGGGGCGTCGTCGTCCTGCACGATATTTCGGAGCGCAAGCGGCAAGAAATGGAGCTTGATTTGCTGCTGCGCCTCACCCAGGGCATCGGCGAAGCGGCCGACTTTGATACCGCTCTGGAAAATACCCTGTATCTGATAAGCCAGGACGTGGGCTGGATTTATGGCGAAGCCTGGGTTCCCAATGCCGAGAACACACGGCTGCAAGCCAGCCCGGTTTATTACCTGGACCCGCAGTACCGGCAAGGCATCAATGCTTTTCGCGCCATCAGCCGTGAGCACACCTTTGCGCCAAATGAAGGGCTGCCAGGCCGAGTTTGGGCAACAAGGCAGCCCGACTGGCTGGCCAATATTACCGACATTTCCAAAGAGGTTTACACCCGAGTAGAAGAAGCGCGCGAGTTTGGCTTGAAGACGGCTCTCGGGGTGCCCATTCTGGCCGGCGAGGAGGCCATGGCGGTGCTGGTGTTTTACCTGGCCGAAGCAACGCCAGCCGATGCGCGTCTGATGGAACTGGTGTCTGCGGCCGCCACGCAGTTGAGCGCGGTTTTGCTGCGTAAGCAAGCGCAGGATGCCTGGCACCGCAGCGAAATGCATTTTCGTCTGGTTGTAGAGTCGTCGCCGCACGCCTTCATCCTGGTTAACGACGCCGGAAAGATCGCCCTGGCCAATACCCAGGCCGAAAAGTTGTTTGGCTACACACGTGATAAACTGTTGGGTATGCCGATTGATCGGCTGGTTCCGCAAGATGTACGCCCGAAACATTCTGGTTTGCGGAACTCTTACCTGGAAAGTCCGGAAATGCGCCCGATGGGCATGGGGCGTGATTTGTTTGGCTTGCGGCACGACGGCCGTCTGGTTCCCCTGGAAATCGGACTCAGCCCCATCCAAATGGACAGCGGTCTGCACATCCTGTGCGCGATTGTGGATATTACTGAAAGGCGGCGCGCCCAAGAGGAGATTCGCAAGCTGAACATGGAGCTAGAACAGCGGGTACGCCAACGGACCCGCCAGCTAGAAGCGGCCAACAAGGAACTGGAGTCTTTTGCGTATTCAGTTTCGCATGATTTGCGGGCGCCGCTGCGCGCTATGGATGGATTTTCGCGTATTTTGCTGGAAGAGTATGGCTCGCAAATGCCAGCCGATGCTGATTTTTACCTGCAGCGGGTGCGCGCCAATGCCCAACAAATGGCCCAATTGATTGATGCGCTGCTCCGCTTTTCGCGGTTGGGCCGGGAGCCGTTGAAACGAGAATGGGTAAAACCCGAGGAGATGGTGCAGCGCGTTCTGGCGCAACGGCCGTCTGAAACTGCCGAGCCGCACACAGAAATCATTGTCCATGATTTGCCGGCCTGCCTGGCCGACCCGGGCCTGCTGCAGCAGGTTTTTGCCAATCTGCTGGATAACGCCCTCAAGTACAGCCGCACACAGGCTAACCCCCGAATTGAGGTGGGAGCCGAACAGGGCAACGGCGAAGTTGTTTACTTTATCCGCGACAATGGTGTTGGTTTTGATCCCCAATATGCCGCCAAAGCCTTTGGCGTGTTTCAGCGTTTGCACCTGGCCGAAGAGTATGAAGGGACCGGCATCGGTCTGGCCACGGTGCAGCGGATTATCCATCGTCACGGCGGGCGTATTTGGGTAGAGACGGCCGTTAACGCCGGCGCCACATTTTTCTTTACACTAGGAGACGATCCTGATGAAACATAATCAAATAGAAATTTTACTGGTAGAAGACAACCCCGATGATGTTCACCTGGCTCTTCACGCCCTAGAAAAAAATCATTTAGCCAATCGTGTGGAAGTGGTGCGCGACGGCGCTGCCGCTCTCGACTTTTTATTTGCCCGCGGCGACTATGCCAATAGGGATATCCATAATCAGCCCAAGGTGGTCTTGCTGGATCTTAAGCTGCCTAAAGTGGATGGGTTGGAGGTCCTGCGGCAGGTCAGAAACAGCCCTCTACTCAGTCATATCCCGATCGTCGTCCTGACATCTTCAGATGAGGAGCACGATATCATCGAAAGTTACACATTAGGCGTTAACAGCTATATTCGTAAGCCGGTAGACTTCGAGCAGTTTATGGAAGCCATTCGCCAACTAGGGTATTACTGGCTGGTATTAAATGAACCCCCAGGACTCTAATCCCTCCACTCCTCTGCGTGTCCTCCTGCTGGAAGATCGGGAGGACGATGCTTTGCTGCTGTTACACGCCTTGCGGCGCGCCGGGTTCGATCCGGCCTGGAAACGCGTAGACACCGAAGCTGCCTACCTGGCCAATCTGGACCCTCCACCCGATTTGATTCTGGCTGATTACAGTCTGCCACAGTTTGACGGCCTGCACGCCCTGAAGTTGCTGCAGGAACGGAATCTGAACATTCCGTTTATTGTGGTGACCGGCACGGTAGAAGAGATGGCCCTGGCGTGCATGCGTGAAGGGGCAGATGACTACTTGCTGAAGGATCGCCTGACGCGCCTGGGTGAAGCAGTACGGCGAGCACTCTCGGCCCACCAGATGCGGGCCGAAAAGCAGAACGCCGAACAGGATTTGCGCGCTCGTGAGGCGAGATTGCGCGCGTTTACCAGTGCGCTGCCGGACCTGGCGTTTATTCTAGACGGAGACGGCCGTTACATCGAAGTCCTTTCCAACCCCAACCACGTGCTGTACGGTGATGCCTTCCGCCTGAAAGGCAAACGGCTGCAGGATATTCATCCCCCGGACGAAGCTCAAAAATTCCTAAACACCATCCAGCGGGCTGTGCAAACCGGAGAACTGCAAACATTGGAGTATGAAATGGAACTGGGCGCCAATCGCCACTGGTTCGAGGCCCGGCTGGCCCCCATGAAGCATGATCAGGACGGCGACCGTGATCTGGTTGTCTGGCTGGCTCGCGACATTACGGGCCGCAAGGAAACGGAAGCCCTGCGCCTGGAGCAAACTCGCCTGCGCCTGGAAAATGAATTTCTGGCGCGGCAGTCGGAGGCGCTGATTGATCTCAACGCGCAAAAAGACAAATTTTTCACCATCGTGGCCCATGATTTGCGCGGGCCGTTTAATCCCGTGCTGCTCAACGCCGAGCTGCTTCTGGAATCCCTGGATTATCTCGATCGGGCGGGGATCCAGCGGATTGGCCGCCGCATTTACGATTCGACACAGCAAATTCTTACCTTGCTGGAAAACCTGCTGCAATGGGCCAGGCTGCAAATGGGCCACGTGGCTTACACCCCAGAAAATGTCCACCTCTCCGAAGTCTTAAACCGCAACATTGAGCTGCTGACGTCGTCGGCTCAGAATAAGGAGATTACGCTGCTGAACCTGTTAGACGAACCTCTGTGGGTGGAAGCGGACTTTTACATGCTGGATACGGCCGTGCGCAATTTGCTCTCTAACGCGGTGAAGTTCACGCCGCCGGGGGGCCGGGTGACAATTTCGGCGCGGCGGCTGGCGCAAACCATGCCGGCAATGGTAGAAGTTCAGGTGGAAGATACCGGCGTGGGCATAGAACCAGAGAATCTCGATAATCTGTTTCGGCTGGGAAATCCGCATACTACCGTCGGCACGTCGGGTGAGCAGGGGACCGGTTTGGGCCTGATCATCTGCGCCGAATTGATCCAGCGCAACCAGGGCGAACTGCACATCACCAGTGAGCCGGGAAAGGGCACGGCCGTACGCTTTACGGTCCCCGCCCGAACCAGCCAGACAGACAACTCGTAGCTGCACTTGCAGCTACTGCCGATGAACCACCATCAGGGTGATGTCGTCGGATTGGGCAGCGCCGCCGCTGAATGCCACCACAGCGTCAAAAATACCCTGGGCCAGATGATCACTGGTTACAGGCGCATGGCTGTTGGCCCGAATAACGGCTTCCAGACCGCCCTCCTCGAACAACGTTTCTCCCTGCCGCGCCTCTGTTACCCCATCGGTATAAAGAACCAGGCTGTCGCCAGAAGCCAGGTTGATGGTGTGCTCTTCCAGGTAAACCTGGGGAAATGCGCCGAGCAGCATCCCTCGCCCCTCCAGCTGCTGGAGACGGCCGTTTTCCGCCTGCAGCCAATACGGACGATCGTGGCCGCCAGTGGCGTAGGTAAGCTGGCCGGTGCGGGTATTCAGGCTGGCAAAAAAGGCTGTTAGAAAGGGCCAGGAGCGCCGCTCGTTGATGAGAATCTGGTTGGTGCGCTGGAGAAGATCGGCCGGGGAACGGCCGTTTAACGCCTCCGTGCGGATAATCGTACGGCATAGGGCCATGAACATGGCCGCAGGCACACCCTTGCCGGTCACGTCGGCGATGACCAGATGCAGCAAATCCGCCTGAGCGGGATCAAAGATAAAGTCGTACAGGTCGCCGCCCACCTGGCGCGCAGCCTGGTAGCGGGCGGCGAACTCCCAGCCGGGAATAGAGGGCGGGCTTTCTGGCAGCAGGCTTAACTGAATTTGACGCCCGATGGCCAGTTCCTCTTCCAGCCGCTGGCGCTGGACCTCCTCCTCCATGTAGCGGCGCAGGCGGGCGGACATGAGGATCATCAAATCGGTGGCAAAGGTGGGCAGTTGGCGGGTGAGCCTGGCAAAACACGCCTCGTTGATGAGCGTCAGGAGGCAGTCGGTAACGGCCGTGGCCGTGGCGCTGCGCACCTGGTTGTCGACCAGGGCCATTTCGCCAAACACAATCCCGGCCCTCAGATGATCCAGAACCTGTCCATGCGTGGAGATAAGCACTTCGCCGGACAGAATGAAGTACATCTCGTAGCCAATATCGCCGGCATGAAAGATGACCTGACCGGCGGGCACCACAATTTGCTGTTCTTTGTCCAGGTAAGGGATTACGTCCTGCAGCGCCATTGGTCAACGTCTACTGGAAACTGGCGACGGCCGTGTCCCGGTCGGAAAAAACTTCCAGAATTCGGCTAAAACCGGTCATATCCAGCGTCTTCCGCACGCGGGGCTGCGGATTGAGCAGCTTGCAGTTGGGATCGTGGGCGCCAGATTTATCCATCTCGTGCGAAATCTCATGGATGACGCTCCAACCGCCTTCCATGCTGGGTGGATTCTGGCCGCGCATGACCATGACGACCGTATGCAGCCCCACCAACCCGGCACTGGACATGAACTTCACGTCGCTCAGATCGATGAGCAGTTGGCGGATGCCTTCCTGGTACAGCTCTTGTGCCCGGTCGATGAGCGCCATGTAGGATTTACCGTCCAGGTCGCCTTGCAGGCTGACGATGGCAAATGGCTGATCCGCGTTGGGCTTTTCTACAGTAATGTCCATTGTTCCTCCTTAACTTTTGCAGACAGGCCGGTTATTCAAAGGCATTGTACTTGACCAGGGTGAGCTGGTTACGGCCGTCCGAGGTCACGTTATAGTGCAGTTCGTCGGTGTAGTTGCGCATCATGTGCACGCCCATACCACCTAACGGCCGTTGCGCTAACGGCCGTGTCGTGTCGGGAGTAGGCACCAGCGTGGGGTCAAACAGTGGGGCGCTGTCTCGCAGAACGACCTGCAGCGTCAAATCTGCCCGCCAGATTTCGATCTCTACAGGTCCGGCTTCCTGTTTGTAGCCGTGCCGCAGGCTGTTAACCACGGCTTCGTTCAGAGCCACAATCATGTCGGCCACAGCATCCCCGTCGCCGCTTTCCTGCTGGAGTGTCATTTCCCATTCCTGGCGTAGAGCCGCCAGGTCGTTCAGGGCGATGGTCTGAGAGACGGCGTGCAAGCGCTTCATCAAAATGAGTCAACGGCCGTTTGCCGATCGTGGTGAATTTCCAAAAACATATCGTAACCGGCGACACCGAGCGCCTTCATCCCGTTTTTGGAAGGATTAAGCAGTTTCAGATTCGGCGAGCGATAGGTGCCGGCCAGGATGCCCTGCCTCATGGCCTTGCTGTCGGCGCCGCTGCTGTCTTGCAGCAGTTGGAACACCGCTTGAATGCCGCGCAAACCGGCGCTGCTGATATACGGAACCTCTTCCAGGTCCAGCAGAATGTGCCGGCTGCCTTCAGCGACAGCCTTTTGCGCCTGGCTTTGCAGCGGTTCCTCGTCCATCAAGTCGCCTTTGAGGTGAAAGATGGTGACAGGAAAACGGCCGTTGGCTTCCGAAGTTGTAATCTCCATGACGTTGCGCTCCTTTTGTCCAATCAGAATCGTTCACAATTCAAGAAAGAACATTTGCGAATTACCGGCACGTTTTGCCGGTGGGTTTCATTTGAGTGGCAAGCACCTGTTACCGTATTTCTGGGGGTGATTCAAAACAACGTCGTTTTGCACAACGCGTAAAAAGACAAATGTGACGATACAAAGAAGAACTACGTTGCTAGATTGTGCCTTAAGTTAAGCAAAAACACAATACAAGTGTTCTATTTAAATTGGTCGTTTCAGGCAGGAGTTTAGTGCAAGGAGCGGAGTTTTTCTTCAATCGCCAGAATATGCTGCTTTTTCAGGTGATTGCGCAGCATCCGGGCGGCGGGGGTGAAGTAGGTGTGGTGCCGCATGAAAGCCAGCTGGCCTTCATACCAGAGCCGGGGGGGCATCTCATGGCCGAAGTTGGCCCATTCTTGCTGTAGCAGGGCATTGCGCACAAAAAAGTCGGGGCGGCCCAGTACGTCCAGATCAGCATCAGCCACGATTTCTTCCAGCAAGTTGCGCGGCGACTGGGGCAGGCGTGTCGCCATGATCATGCCTAAAATTACTTCTATGTCGCGGGAGGCAAAATCGTATTCAGGCAAAATCTGAGCAGCAACGCGCACGCCGGCCAGTTCATGGCTGGCATACACTTCGGTAAACCCGATGTCATGGAAGGCGGCGGCGACTTCAATGAGACGTAGTTCGGCTTCGGAGACGCCGCTGTGCTGCGCAATTTGTAAGCTGGCCGGTAGGACGTCTTCCTGAGTATGCCAGATGGTGTGGTAGGTAAACTTGGGTGGTATGTCGGTTTTCAGGCGAGCTAAAGCGTAGGCAACGGCACCAGCAAAATCGGGCTGGTTCATTCTAACGCTCCTTTGAGCGCTGACGCTCGTTGGTTACAGCATAGGTTCATGAGTAACGGCCGTTTCGCCGGCCATCAACCTGGCCAAACAACACATCACAACACCTGCACCTGCCCGGTTTGCAAATCCACCGCCAGATAAACTGCACCTGGCGACCAGTCTGGGGTGGCATAAAGCCGCCGGCCATCTGGCGCAAACAGGTAACCGCCGCCGGGAAAATCCTCGTCGCTTGTTCGCCCTGCCTGCGTGGCCACGGCAATCCACAGGCCATAGGTGCGCGCATAACGGGCCAGGTGATCCTGGCATTCGCCCGCCCACCATTCATATCCTGTCTGCCAGTTGCGTGTTGCCTGGTCGCCATACAGGCCCGGCGCCGCCAGCTCAAATACCATCTGCGCGCCCTGGCGCTGGCAGGCGGCAAAAACTGCCTCGTTGCCAATGTCGGCGCAGATGGCAATGCCAAAGGTTAAGTCATCGTGCTGAAAAATGGGCGTTTCTTCGCCGGGTGAAAACCAGGCGACTTCCTCGTCTTCGATGGTGATTTTGCGGTAGATGCCCAGCAGTTGGCCCTGGCGTACGGCCGTATGCGTGATAAATGGTTTGCCTTTAGGATTGTTTTCGATAAACCCAGACAGGATTGTCCCAGGAAAGCGCTGGCTTAGCTGCAGCAGTTGGGCCACTTCCGGCCCATCCAGGCGCAGTTTAACGGCCGGATCGCGTGTGGGGTCGGCGTAACCGGTGATGTTCATTTCTGGGAAACCCACGATGTCCACGTTGCGAGCCGCGGCCTGATCCAGATAGCCCGCCATGGCCGCCAGGTTTTCCGTGATGGCGCCTTTTTCACAGCGCATTTGGATGAGACCGATCCGCACCATGCTCTTCCTGCCTTTTCTTGCCATAACGTTGCCAGTTACTGCATTTGCATGTACCATTTTGGCTAACTGGGTGCGATCCTCGGATTTTCCTGGCTGTCTGGCTTATAGTGTGTGGAGCGCACCTTTTTATTTAGTATTTTCTAAATCGCGCCGGCCAATTTCAATAACCGTGCAGCACTAAATAGGAGAATATGAACGTCATTAAAGTATCATCCGGTTCACGAACAGCAGCAGTCGCCGGAGCGATTGCGGGATCTTTTCGGGAGAATGGCCGCACGGAAGTGCAGGCTATTGGCGCTGGCGCAGTAAATCAGGCCATGAAAGCCATCATCATCGCCAAAGGGTATCTGGCGGAAGAAGGAAAGCCCATTGTCTTTGTGCCGTCTTTTGTCGAAATTGAGATCGATGGTGAAGTGCGTACGGCCGTTCGCCTGGCAATAGAGCCGGGCCAAACGGCCGTCTGAAATTCCGGTATTCAATCGGGCCACGCCACCAAGTATAACGGGTAAGCGCCGGTTTTGCCTATCCGTTTAGAGATACGGTCGTAGAGATACGGCCGTTTTTTTTGTCCGGGGTTAGAGCAACGTCAGCCCATGAGCTTGCCAGCGTATTCCACGATGTTTTGGGTAACGGCCGTTCTCGCCATGATCCTGGTGGGTATTTCCAAAGCCGGGTTTGGCAGCGGCACGGGTCTCGTCGCCACCCCGCTGTTGGCCCTCACCATCCCTGTGGCTGAAGCCGCCGCCCTGCTGCTGCCCCTTCTAATCATCGCCGACATGTTTGCCCTTTATCACTATTGGCAAAAGTTTGATCGACGCCTCATCCGGCTTATGCTGCCTTGCGCGGCCGTCGGTATCTTCGTGGGCGCGTTGTTTTTTGAATCGTTCAGTCACAATGAACGCGTGCTCAAGCTGGGGATTGGCGTTTTATCCATATCGTTTGTCCTGTTTGAGGTCTTTCGCACGCAGATATTCGATCGCCTGGGAGAGAAACGGCCGTCTTCCCTCAGCGGCGTCTTCTTGAGTGGACTGGCCGGCTTTACCTCGACGCTGGCCCATGCCGGTGGCCCTCCGGCCACCATGTACCTGCTGCCCCAGCAGCTGCCGCGACAGCTGTTTGTTGGCACATCAGTTTTGTTTTTTGCCGTCGTGAACCTTCTAAAATTAATCCCCTACGGCTATTTGGGTCTGTTGAAAGTGGGAAACCTGTCAACAATTCTCATTCTGGCACCACTGGCTTATGTGGGCGTGCGGCTGGGAGTCTATTTGAACGGGCGTATAACCGACAAATGGTTCAACCGCCTGATCTATGCTTTGCTCTTTTTAACCGGCGTGCAGCTCATTCTGGGCACAAACCTGCTGGACTTTGCTTTGAAGCGTTAATCTCATATCAGCGGGTGCGGTGGAGCAGCTCAGCTTGTAACATTTAGCCTTTGTAACGCTCTTTGACGTCTACGGCCGTTACGTAGCGCATGGCCGTCTGGGCGCTGGTCCAGCCAAACCAGGCCATCAATTCATCGATGCCATAGCCCAGCCGGGCCATCTTCGTGGCGCACGTATGACGGCAGTCATGGGCCGACAGCTTTTCGGGTAGTCCTGATTTTTTACCCAGATAAGCTACTCGCTCGCTGATGCGCACCCGGTTTAGACCCTCGGTTTGCAGCTGCCCTCCCTGGCCGTTCTTCAGCAGCCGCGTCGTAGCCAGAACGAGAGGGCCGTCCGGGTGAAGGGTGGGGGGATAGAGCCTTTCCAGATAGTGGGAAACTATTTTGTGGGTCTGGGCCGTGAGCTTGTGGGTTGTCCACTCGTGGTCTGTACCTTTAACCTTCGGGCGATAAAACCGCATCTCGCCGGCAGCCAGATCCATGTCGCTGGCTTTGAGGAGTGCGACTTCGCTGGCCCGCAGGCCGTGGTCCAACAGCAGGCACATGAGCAGCGCGTCTCGATAGGCCTGCGGCGATTCGTTGGCGGGCTGTTTGAGGGCAACGGCCGTTGCCTCATCCAGCAGCGTCGCCTTGCGCTTTTTGGTCGAGCGGCGGGTGACAACGACGCTGCGGCGGCGATTTTCCGGTTTGTAGGCATAGGTAACTTCGTCAATGCGCGTTTGTTCTCGCTGCTCGTCGACGTTTAATCCGCCTGAGCGCGAATAGCCTTTGATGGTTTGAATCAACAAGCCTTCTTCGCGAGGAATAACCCCGGCCTTGACGGCCATCCCGGCATAGACCTTCACCGTGGATAGGCGCGCGTTCACCGAAGAAATGGCATAATTTTCGCCTAACTGCCACTGTACGAACCCTTCCACAATGCCCCAGGTCACGCCGCGCCAGGCGTCGGGATTCGTCTGAAAATCGGCTCCGTTTTCAAGTTCCAGCCCGATGTCCAGCAAGTATTCAGCGAACAATTCCAGGTCGCGGGCATGGCGTTTGATGGTGTTGGCCGATTTCTCGTTGAGATAACGGCGGAATATACTTTGGCCAGCCACACGATTGGCGATTTGACCGGCCACCTCCAATGGTGACGGATTTGAGATTTGCAAAGAAGAGAGGTTAGCAGGTTTTTGATTGGGTGCGGATTTATCCATGCCCTACAGCATACCATAAAATATACTTTTTGTACATACCTATAAAATATGTACGCCTATTAAACGAGAAAAAACAAGACTGTCACGGGCTAAGTAAGAGATACCCGGCGTAACGTCTGGGCATTGACGGCCACGATGATAGTGCTCAGCGACATAATTAGCGCGCCTACGGCCGGCGGCATAAAAATGCCCCAGGGGGCCAGAATGCCTGCGGCCAGCGGAATGGCGATGATATTGTACCCGGCGGCCCACCAGATGTTCTGTTTCATCTTGCGTTGGCTGGCTTTACTTAATTCGATGACATTCACCACATCCAGCGGATTGGACTGCACCAGAATTAGCCCCGCCGATTCCACAGCTACATCGGTGCCGCTGCCAATGGCAATGCCGATGTCGGCGCGGGTCAGGGCTGGAGCGTCGTTAACGCCATCGCCTACCATGGCTACCAGTTTGCCTTGCTTCTGCAGCTCGCTGACCTTGTTGTCTTTGTCCTCTGGCAGTACCTCCGCGAAGTAGCGGTCGATCTGCAATTCATCAGCCACAGCCTGGGCGACATCCTGGCTGTCACCGGTAAGCATGGCGACCTCAACGCCCATGTCGTGCAGTTTTTGCACGGCCGTTCGGCTTTCCTCCCGGATGACATCCGCCAGAGCAAAGGCGGCAACGACCGCTTCTTCGCGGATCAGGTAAATGACGGCCTGGCCTCTCCTGCCGGCTTTCTGGTCAAAATCCGCAATAGGCGGCGGCAGTTGAAGCCCCAAAGATTCTAGCAAGCGCGGCCCTCCGGCGTAGACGGCCGTTCCACGGACAGCCCCCTGCACACCGCGCCCCTTCAACGCCTCAAAATCGTCAATCTCCTGTGGTTCTACGCCTTGCTCCTGGGCCGCAGACATAATAGCGCGAGCGATCACATGTTCCGAATCGCTTTCCAGGCCGGCCGCCAGAGCCAGTGCTTCTTCCTGGTCAATCGCGTCGGTAGTGGCTATATCGACGACGCCCTGCTCACCTTTGGTCAGCGTACCCGTTTTATCGAAGATGATGGTATCCAGGTTACGGGCCGCTTCCAGCGCACGCCGATCCCGCACAAGGATACCGCTGCCGGCTGCCAGTGAAGTCGTGATAGCCACGACCAGGGGCACCGCCAGCCCCAACGCATGGGGACAAGCAATGACCAGCACGGTCACTACCCGTTTGAGTACTTCTACGTTGAACCCGGTAACGACGATCCAAATAACGGCCGTAACCACTGCGGCCGCCAATGCTGCATAAAACAGGAACGCTGCCGCCCGATCGGCCAGCAGCTGGGTCTTCGACTTGCTTGCCTGAGCTTCCTCTACCAGTCGCACGATGCCCGACAGTGTGGTGTCCTCGCCCGTGGCCGTTACTTTGAAACGCAGACTGCCACCACCTTCGTTGACGGTGCCGCCAATCACCTGGTCGCCCGGCTCCTTCTTCACCAATTTCGATTCGCCGGTAATCATCGCTTCGTTGACCTCTGAGCTGCCCTCGTAGACTTCTCCATCGGCGGGGATACTCGCTCCGGGGCGGACCAGTACTTTGTCGCCATTTTGCAGGCTGGCGACTGGCACTTTTTTGGTCTGACCACCGTCTACGAGGCGCTCAGCTTCGTCGGGCATGAGCTTGGCAAGCTCATCCAGCGCACCCGAAGCCTGGCGAACACTGCGCATTTCTAGCCAGTGCCCCAGGAGCATAACGTCGATTAGCGTAACCAGCTCCCAGAAAAAGCTTTCGCCCAAATCGGCAAAGAGAGTCGCCAGACTGTAAATAAAAGACACGGTAATCGCCAGTGAAATCAATGTCATCATGCCTGGCTGGCGTTCACGCAGCTCTCCAACGGCCATTTGCAGAAACGGTAGTCCGCCATAAAGGAAAATGATGACTGACAAGACTGGTGTAATCCACTGGCTGCCGGGGAGATCGGGCACGGAGTATCCCAACCAACTTTGAAGCGCCGGGCTGAAAACGAGCACGGGGATGCTGAGCAGCAGCGAGACCCAGAAGCGCCGCCGAAACATCCTCTCGTGGTCGCTATGCTGATGGTCGCCATGTGGGTTGTGGTGGTCGCTGGCTTCAGAATGGGATGGAGGGGAAACGGCCGTTTCCCCTCGCTGATGGGTATTCATTTCTTTAGTGTAGCATGCGTTCCCCTAATTGCTAGTTTGGTTGTGTATATATTTCTAACTAGCTATGCGAATTTCATTACTCCACAGCAATATTTTCCCGATCTCGTACACCGAAACGGGCCGGCGGCAGCACCAGAAACACCAAGTTCAACAAAATCCCCAGCAGAGCCGCAAACACAATTGCGGGAATGCCATTCGGAAAAAACACCGGAACGTGAAACGGATAAACGCCATCTGCCAGACCCAGGTTTCCGCCAATGCCCGTGATGAGGATGATGGCCCCAACGGCCAGCTGCCGCGGCTCAAACAGGTTCACTTTTTCCGATTGGATGAGGGCCACACCTTGCATGCCAATGACGCCAAAAAGATAGATGGACAGCCCACCGGTCACCGCCAGCGGCAGAGTATTCACCACGGCTGCCAGTTTGCCAACAAAACTTAGCAGAATGGCAATAACGCCGGCTACCATCAACACCGGTACGGAGTAATTGCGCGTGATAGCCATGAGACTGTTGTTCTCGCCATAGTTGGTACCGGCACAGCCGCCTAAAAAGCCTACAACCAGGTCATCACACCCGTCGGCTACCAGATTGAGCCCGATAAGGTTTTTGATTTGTAAGGGCGCGCGTCCCAATTCCCTGGCTAACTGGTCGATGTATAAGCTCATCTGGTACAGGTGGGCCGTGCTTTCCGGAATGGTGGCGATGGCGATCAGGGCGATGCTGACGACAGCCCCCCAGGAACGGGGATCGCCAAAGGCCGGGAACGTGACGGCCGGCACGCGCAGCCAGGGTGCCGTTCCCACAGCGGCGAAATCCACCAGTCCAAGCGGCACCGCGACCAGGTAACCAATCACGGCTCCCAGCAAAATGGGCAGCATGCCCAACAGGCCGCGGCCTTGCAAATATACGGAGAACAGCACCGTGGTCACCAAAGTGACAAATGCCACGCCCCAATGTGCGCCAGCCATGTCCAGAGCCGCGCCGGCCAGAGCAACGCCAATGACGATGGCCACGCTGCCGGTGATGATGGGCGGCAGGACTTTATCCAGAGCAGCTTTGCCCACGCGCATGATGAGCAGGCCGATGAGAATTTCAAACACGGCCGTTCCGATAATCCCCACCTGTACCAGCCGCACCCCCTCCGGGCAGTATACTGTGTTGGGATCGTTAAAACATTCCGGCACGAACTGGCTCATTACCGTAATCACCACGGTGATGTAGCTGAAGCTGCTGCCATAATACATGGGAATGCGCCGCCGGGAGACCAGTAAGGCCACAATCGTGCCCAGGCCGCCTGCCAGAAGCGTTACACCCACGTCAAACTTGGTCAAAATCGCCACCAACACGGTTGCCGGAAACATGGTCAGCACCTGCTGAAAGCCCAGGCTGATCATTGAGCCAACGGGCGGCGTGTCCTCCGGCATATACCCAAAAACCTTTTCCTTCTTCGTCAAACTTGCCATGATCCTCTCCTAGAAAAATGATTTGGATTGTGAGCAGCCAGCACAAGAGACCCGAGCACAAAAAAAGGACTTTTCGCCAATGACGAAAAGTCCTTAATAGCTGTGTAACGGCCGTTTCGAGTTCCTGAACATGAAAAACGGGCTGTCTGCTGCCCGTTTCTTGACCCTATTTCGACCACGGCCCGGCCAGGGCCGCCGCAAGATGCCAGTGCTGTAACTCACTGGAAAGAAATTATAAACAGTGCCGCCCGATCCACCAATAAGCAATTTTACTCAACACATCTTCCTGTTTTTCAGCACCTTCACCCAATTAAACCCTAAACAACCCTAAACAACTTTCTGCTCCCCCTTCCCTCCTTTGCTGGGGTAATTTTTTTAGTGTGGGTGATTGGCTATGCGAAATTTCTGAACTACTAAATGGCTTACTGGCAGTCTTCGCCTACTTCTTCTAGCCAGGTCTGGGCAACATTTAAGGCCTGGTTGACGGAGACGCCGATTTGCGGCTGGGTGCGAAAGACATTTTCTTCACCCAGTTTGGCCAACAACCCTGTGCGCTGGAGCTGCTGATACACGTTTTCTTCAACCCCTACCAGCAGTAAACGGCCGTCTTGCCTGATCAGCTTGTGATGATACCGCTCCAGCACACCCATCATCGTGCTGCCGATGTCATCTCGCCCTCTTAAGCGCAAAATCACCACGGCATGGCGCGAGTCCCCCACGTGGGGTAACTGGTTCTCAATTTTGGATGCTGCGGCAAAAAAGAGGCTGCCATACGCATGCAAAATCGCCACTTCACAATCATGCAGCTCCGGGACGACCGGGACTTCTATGGGGAAACCACCGGGCACACGCTGCATTTGCACCAGCTTCACCTGGTTAGATGATTGGAAAACATACAGTAAGATGGAAACGGCCACCCCGATAAAAACGGCAAACTGCAAAGGCAAGGTCAGCGTTGCAGCCAACGTTAACCCCATCGCCACCCGGGGAATCTGGCCCGTAAGCCAAACCCTTTGCACCTCGTTGAAATTCAAACTCTGGTAGCCCACTACGATTAATAATCCTGCCAGAGTAGGCATTGGGATCAAATCAACCAGCCCACCCAAGAATATGATCAGGGGTATCACAAACAAACCAGCAAAAATATTCCCCCACCTTGATCTCATTCCCGTATTAACGACCAGGGCTGTGCCCGACATCGATCCCCCGGCGGGAATTCCTTGCAAAAAAGACGTCGCCACGTTGGCAATCCCCTGGCCGGTAAAATCGCGTGATACATTGGGATATTTGCCATCTGGGTTGGGATAGCTCTGGCTTACGCCTGCTCCTTGTACCAGACCAATAATGGCAATGGCAACGGCCGAAGTGAATAGATTCGGAATCAATATGATGTTAGGCAGCTCAAAATTTGCCAGAGAACCTGATAATTGGGCAATGTCTCCAACAAGCTGGACGCTTTCTAGATTGAGGAGTTGGGTAACGGCCGTGGCCACCAGAATGGCTAAAATAAAGCCAAATTTACGCGCTCTTGTAAAGTTGAACCCAATGATCAAAGCAATCGTGCCCAACCCAATGAACAATGTCGGATAATCAACCTGCCCCAGATGCACCAGCGTATCGGCAACCTGCAAGATCTTGCCCTTGAACGAACTGTTATATCCCGTCAAATCGCTGACCTGTCCCAGGATGATGAGCAGCGCCACCCCCGTCGTAAACCCTACCATCACCGATTTGGCAACGAACCGCATGAACGAGCCGAGTCTAAACACGCCGGCCAACAGCTGCACCACCCCCACCAGCAGTACCAAGACCGCCATATTGGCCGCTCTGGTGCTGGGTGGCAAACTGGCCAGCGCATCCCCTGCGGCCACAGACAGGGCGCTCGTCGTCGACACGTTCATGAATACCGAGCCAGTAAAAATCGCCCCAACCGGTGTACCAACCATCAACGTGTACAATCCTAAAACCGGATTGACGCCGGCCAACAAGGCATTGGCCATCGCTTGCGGAATATTCACCAATGCAAAGGTGATGCCTGTCGTTGCATCTTCGGCCAGAAACTGTTTCTTGGGCTTTAATTCAATAACGTTCTGTAAAATGCCAGACATAATCCCCCAACTCCAAATTAGATTGCTATAACTGAGGCGACTAGTTTAACTTGTTTCCGGCCAAGGCAAAAGAAAGAGCTGGCAACTTGCTTGATTTAGACGCTGATGATGAGGATTACGGCCGTTGCCACAGCCAGCGCTCTCCTATCAGGGAGTCTGATATAACTGAACCTGCCCCCCATAAAAATTGCGCTGCTTGATTAATTCCATTTTCGAGGCCAGCGTCTGTGGGACCAAACCGCTGGGATCTGTATATGAGTCATGGCTGTAAACCAACCAGACTCTGTCGTGCCCACTAATCAACGAAACCAGGCTGGCGACATCACTTTCTGTCATCAGCGGCTCCAGGACGCCGTTGTCAAGCAGATCAAAAGGAACCCCCTGTTTCTTTACCTGGATTGAATATCGGTCTTCATACGCTTTAAAGTAGTAGTCAAACGGGATTTCCACAAAGTTGGAGTTAAAAAGGATCAGATCATCCTTCTCAGCAAAATAGGCCACGTAGCCAGCCGCGGTGCTCCAATCCTCTTTTTGAAAAAACCTGTAGTAGTCCCCGGTGGAAAACAGGTTAATTGTGCTAAAAATCCCTATCGCCAGGATCATGAGAATGCGAAATCTTAACTGAGCGATACCAGCCGCCAGAACCAAAAACAGTGGGATCGTTATCCAGATTAGCGTTCGATCGTAAAAAATTGGCCGCCGGAGGCTCACCACCAACTCGCCCACCAGGGGGATGGTAAACAGAGCAGCCAAAAACAAGAAGGCCGAAAGTTTTTTCCGGTAATACACCACCCCTAAACAGAATATCACTCCGTACAGACCCCACACCACCACAGTCTGATCGGCGGGCATGGGGGCAGATGCGTTCAAAAAGGAGCGCAGCATGTGGACAATGGCGTCCCAAGTCGGTTCAGGAATCCAAAACCGCTGATAGACGGCGCTGGCTTGCCTGATGAAGAAAAATACCCACGGAATCCATAATATGAAGATACCAACCTGAGCTACTATCCAATTCCTGAAGGAGGGGGCCTGGAAGGCAGTTTGAAACCCTGATTTGTTTCGCCGTTGAAAAAGCATCAGACCGAGAACGTAGATATTGGTGGCCAAAGGAAAAAACACGGCCGTATTATGCGTCAGCATGGTCGCCGCCGAAAACACCACAAATGTTACCCAGGCCAGGTCCGTCTCAATGGCCCGAATGGACAGCCAACGATGGCGATAGATCCAGGCTCGCCATCCATGAGTAGGCACAAGCTTATAGAGAGAATCAGCTTGAGAGTCCGGTTCGACCGGCCCTGCTCGCCAGGTACGTAGATATTCCCGAAATTGACGGCCGATAGGCGCAGCCGAGCGCGAATCCGTAAGCAGCCGAACCAAAGCATAGATCGCCACGGCGGCATTGAACACCAGGAGCGTATACATCCGCGTTTCCTGGGCAAAATAGATATTAAAGGGCGAAAAAGCCAGAAAAACTGCTGCCGCCAGTCCCACCACAGCGCCAGCCATGCGTTTGCCAATCATATAAATGATCGGGATCGTAGCCGTGCCAAAGAAAACAGAAAGCAAACGCACGTAGTAAGGTGTATCCCCACTGATAGCTATCCAGGCATGGAGCAAAAGATAGTAAAGAGGTGGATGTTGGTCGATCCTGGTAATCCACTGCAGCATGTCGCCGATATTCTGATTCGCCAGCCACACGCTAAAGGTTTCGTCCAGCCACATGCCTTTAACGCCGAGTAAAAGAATTCGCAGGATACCGCCAATCAGTGCAACGACGAGCACCAGCCAGGGCGCTAACTCTTCAATTTCGATTTCTTCGTTCATCGTTTCTGAGGTTCCTATAATCCTTAGATGAACCCAAATGCAAGCGCTGCTTCACTCCACAAAACAAATGCGAGCCAGAGATGTATGCAGATTGTCTGGCAAAGGCTTGGATTATAACACGCCAGCCTGGGCCGGCGGCAAAGCAAGCAAACCTATCGTTTTTGTTGTCATTGGAAATCCTCGCGTACAAGCTGCTCCGCTCGTTCCCGGATTTGCAGCAGCATCTTGCGCTCCATCACAAACTGAACGAAATACGTTAACTTGATGGGCAGTTCTTGCTCGATAGCCATATTAGAACGCAGGAGCAGGCGAGTAGAACCATCGTTTTGCGGCCTCAGCACAAATTGCCAGGAATCAAAACAGGCGTCATCTGGTGAATTCTCTAAGCCAAAGCATAAAAGGACTGCTTCGTTGGCAATTAATTGGCGCACATACAGGCCAGGACCGGGGTTCAGTACATAGTCTCGGGGTGTGAAACGCCAAAAGTCTCCGATCTGTACGTTCTGGTATTCTGGCAAGATTCGGTCGGTGGTGTGGACGTTGAGACCAAAGAGGTTTTCCAACCAGTCATAGCTGTACATGCCGCCCCGATCCACGCCAAGCTGAAGCAGCCAGGGATAAATGGCTTCGGGCGGCGCTTTGATTGTGATCCCTTTGGTCGAGCGCATGTTGGCGGTGACCACGATGTCATCGCCGGGCAGCGCCGCGTTGATTTCCGCTTTGGTGGCCCCCCAGGTACGCATCCAGGGCCAGAGGAGGACGAGGTAAACGGCCGTTCCCACTGCCCACACCACCATCACAATGGAAAAAATAAGCCAGAAACGGCCGTAACGTCGACGGTTTTGGGGTAACTCAGACGATATAGGAGTAGATTGCAAGTCCATGATAAACCTCCCGGACAACACGTTAAAAAACAGGTCAGCCAAAAGTAACCACTCGCAGTTCAGAGGCTGGTTCGTCCCACAATTAGCCCATCGCTAGGATAAGCATAGCGGTAAATGAACCAGCTATCGCCTAACTAAGGTTATGTTCTTCCAGCCAACGCCCGACCATAACCATAATCAGGGACAGCCGGGCCACACGGCCGTCGCGTCAAAAAGCCGTCGCGTCAAAAATGCGGCTGAGAGATAAACCTGTGAGATGGGATGGGATGGGATGGGATTGGGATCTGAACGGCCGTTTCCCTTTTTGGCGGAGATCAGTAAAATGGAGAAGACTTACCATCCAAACACCGCAGCGCCAACGCCTTACTTTGTTTCCGACCCATCCATCATGCGTTGTTGGAAGATAAATCTGTTTTGTCTTGCAACAGCCGCTCCGTCGAAAAAGCCGAAAATTGCTTTCAGACTCAATACCATTTGGAGGTTCCTATGGCAGTTTCCAGTATCTTCAACGATGCAATTGGCCCCGTGATGCGCGGCCCTTCCAGTTCACACAGCGCCGCAGGCTGCCGCATCGGCTTGCTCTTGCGCGATCTGATCGCCGGCGACATCGAAAAAGTGGTCATCGACTATGATCCCAACGGCTCTCTCGTTACCACGCACGAAAGCCAGGGAACCGATATGGGCCTGTACGGCGGACTTCTCGGCTGGCAGGCCGATGATGCACGCATGGAATCTTATCGCGACGGCATTCAGGCTGCGGGCATCACCATCCAGGTCAATTATCTGAGCTACGGGGCCACCCACCCCAATATGTACCGCATAAGCGTTTCCAACGCCCAAATTGCCCATATGTTGACGGCAATTTCCACCGGCGGCGGCATGATAGAGGTGCAGCAGATTGACGGTGCGGCCGTTTCCATGAACGGCGATTACCACGAACTGCTCATTTACGGCCGTCACCTGCCGGCCCTCCAGTCAAATCTGCCCGCCACGCTCCCCTACGATTTTCTGGAACACCACAGCGGCGATCGGCAGTTTATTGAACTGAAAAGCGCTGTCCCCTTTTCCGCTGCGGCGATAACGGCCGTTGAAGCCCTGCCCGACGTTGATTTCGTTCGCTATTTGCGCCCCGTACTGCCCATTCTGTCGCGCAAAGATTTAGAGGTTCCGTTTATCTACTGCCGGGATATGGTGGCTTACGGCCGTCGCCAAGGACTCAGCCTGTGGGAACTGGCGCTTCGTTACGAAAGCGCCCGTGGTGGCATCTCCGAAAACGAGGTGTGCCAGAAAATGAGCCGCCTTGTGCAGCTGATGGATAATTCCATTCAGCAAGGCTTGCAGGGCACCTATTACGAAGACCGAATTTTGCCCTGCCAATCGGTCGGTTTCAAAGAGCGTATGAGCAGCCAGTCGCTTATTAACGGTGAACCGTTAAACACTATCATCCTCTACGTCACGGCCATGATGGAAATAAAAAGCTCAATGGGTGTCATCGTGGCCGCGCCAACGGCCGGATCGTGCGGGGCCTTGCCCGGAGCCATTCTCGGTGCAGCCGCTGTCATGGGCAAAAGTGAGGAGGATGTTGTCCACGCCATGCTGGCCGCCGGCATGATCGGCGTGTTTATCTCGGAGCACGCTACTTTTTCGGCTGAGGTGGGCGGCTGCCAGGCCGAATGTGGCGCCGGTTCGGCAATGGCCGCAGCCGGTCTGGTCGTCCTGGCTGGCGGGACGCTAGAGCAGTCGGTGGCTGCCGCTTCTCTGGCGCTGCAAAACTCTCTGGGCATGATTTGTGACCCGATTGGCAAACGCGTGGAAGCGCCTTGCCTGGGACGCAACGTCATGGCGGCCTCCAATGCGCTGTCGTGTGCCAATATGGCCCTGGCCAATTACGATCCCCTCATCGCCCTGGATGAAGTTATTTCTACCATGCTGGACGTCGGCAACAGCATCAGCCACGAACTACGCTGCACCGGTCTGGGCGGGCTGGCCATCACGCCCTCCGCCATTGCCATCGAGAAACGGCTGCATGGGGTTGGAAACTGCTAAGGCATTGGCAAGCGTGTCATCTGGCGCTTCCCCCGAACGCCCAGGCCATGTGACTGCACCCGCACGGTGACAGCCATTTCGGCAGCCCGCACCACCGGCAGAGATGCCAAAGCCTGGCGCACGGCCGTTTCCATCCCTTCTCTCTCCTCTGCCTGTACCGTTACCCGCAGCTCTGCAGGCGAGACGGCGGCGCTAAAATCCAGCACGCCTTCAAGCGGAAAAAGGGCGTCGTCGAGATCGGCCATTGTCAAAAAGCCAGTGGCTGTGTGGGGAAAACGGCCGTGCCAGCGAAAGCGCACCTTCTCCAGCCGCCGCAACACTGCGCCACACGCACACGCGCCCGGCAAAAAACGGCTTACATCCCCCGTGCGATAGCGAATCAGCGGCATGCCCTGCCGCGTCAGCGTGCTAAACACAATCTCGCCGTACGCACCGTCCGGCTGCAGTGCGCCCGTCTGGGGGTCCACAATCTCCACATACAAATCCGCCTCGCGCAGATGATACCCCTCCCGCGCCGCACACTCCACGCCGCCGCCCAATCCCATTTCTGTCATGCCGTAATGATTGTAAACCGTACAGTTCCAGGCCGCTTCGACGGCCTGCACGATGGCTGCAGGCACGTGGTCGGTGGTCAGCAAAACACTTTTCAGGCGCGGGAACGGCCGTGCCGCAGCAGACCTGACCAAGGCCAGCACCTGCACCGGCATCCCCACCACAACAGCCGGCTGCTCCGCGCGCAAAACGGCCAGCGTTTGTGCCACGTCTGTTACCAGGCCGTGCCGGATGCCGCTCGCTCCCAAGCGCGCCACCGCCTGGTCGAGCAGATCGCCTACGCTGCCTGGCCGATCGCCGGGCAGCAAAATCAGCACCTTATCACCCGGGGCAGTGAAGGTCGACATGCCAACGTGGAAGAAATCGCGGGTCAGTTCCTGGTCGGCGGCGGTGAAGTAGAGGCGCTTGGGCGTGCCGCTGGTGCCAGAGGTGTCCAGCGTAACCACGCGCTGGATGTCGCTTTGGGAAACGCAGAGGAGGGATAACGGCCGTTCCCGCACAGCAACGGCCGTGGTAAACGGCAGCGCCTGCCAATCCGCCAGTGACTTTACCGTAGCTGGGAAACTGGCCAGATGCTGCCGGTAAAACGGGCTTTTGGCCCGGCACAGGTCCAGCGTCGCTTGCAGCCGGTGCAGCTGATACGCCTCCAGCGCCGCGCGCGTCAGTCCCTCTGGCGGCAAGCCGATCTTTTGAGCAATCCAGGGTTGGAGTGGGGTTAGAGGTGCCATAAGCAGGGGCAGCGATCAGGGGGCAGCGAAGGCCCATCCCCCCGGGGGCGCAACAAGTTTTTGGGCGTCGGTGTCGAACAGGATGAGGCCCTCCTCTGTGCCATCCAACTGGCCGATGAGATTGCCGTGGCTGTTCCACACGGCCGTTTGGCCCGCACACATCTGCCCATCCGACAGCCCCACACAGTTGGCCATCATCACGACCAACCCATAAGTGCGGGCAATTTCGGCCAGCCGCTGCCGCGCTTTGCCAATACCGCTGCTGAACTTTGCTACGCTGGCCACGTAAACGGCGGCCCCCCGCCGAAATGCTGATTGGGCATGCTCCGGCACAGAAAGCTCATAACAGATCGCCGGGGCTACGCCGCCGCCGATCAGGCCCACGCCATCTTGCCCGGCGACAAAAAATTCCTCCTCGTCGGCGTGCAGATACTGCTTGGCATATACTTGCCTCGCCGCCCCAGGCTGAAAAACGAGCATGCTGATGCAAATGCCCGCCAGATCCGGCGTGGGCAGGCCAACGCCAATGGTGATTTGCCGGGCATCGGCCAGTGACTGGAAAACGTCGAAACGGCTGTCGGAGGGCGTGGCGGCCAGCGCTTTCGCCAGCCTGGGTTCGTAGCCAGTCAGCGACAGCTCCGGGAAAAAGATCATGTCGGCTCCGCCGACAGCGGCTCGCTCTATCCACTTCTTATGCTGGATGATATTGCTCGGTATATCCCCGGTGATCGGCCTCGTTTGCGCGGCACAAATTCTCACGGGCGCACCTCCACACTCCCCACCCCGTCAATCTTTTTCGAGAAAGATGCCTTAGGACGGGCGGTAAACGGCCGTGCTCATATCCCCCACGAACTCCGGCAAATCGCCATGGCCCAACCGCTGGCGCACGGCATGAGCTTCGCCCGTGTGGAACCAGTAATGGTAGGTATTGCGCTGCAGCATCGTGCCAACGGTTTCTCTAGACCGCTCCTCGCCTTGCGTCAGATAGGTGGTCATCAGCTCCGGCGTGATGGTCTCTAAAAATTCATCGGCGGCAGCGGTGATCTCCTGCCACGCCTGCCACATCTCTTCGAGAGGCGGGCTGCTGGCAGGACGGCCGTGACCGACCAGCTCATAAAGGTGCGGCCGAACCAGCTTTCCCTGGGCGAAATAGACCCAGTAAAACTGCTCCTGGGTCGCCAGATGGCCAATCATCCAGCTAATACAGTTCATCGGAAGCAAACGGCGGCACGCGTCCTCATCGGAAATACCGGCCAGGCAGCGCGCAAATTCACGGCGAGCAAAATGGAGTTGGGCTACAAGTGGATGTGTCATAGGAAAATGATAAACGAGTCTATAGGGAATTGCCAGAGGCAGGAGGAGATTGGAGACTGGTTTAGTCTCCAGTCTCTAGTCTCAATTATGTCCGCGATAAAGGGCACGGCCGTTCCGATCCGTCAAATTGTAAGCGCAAAACGGGATGAGACGGCCGTCTGGGCTAACCGTGTGGATGCAGCAGTCGCGCAGCCGCTCTAGATCCAGCGTCCACGCATCCTGAAAGGCCATGCCGGAAATGAAAAAGGTGTGGGTCTTGGCTCGCTGCAGCAGCACGTCCCACTCGCCCAAACTGGGACCACTGCTCACCGGAACCACATCGCCCAGGGCAATCCAGTTGGTGGCCACAAAGGCGCGCGCCTTCGCCGCGCCTTCAGCGGCGTTGGCGGGCTGGCAGCCACAGCTTTGGGGCTCATTTTTGGACCAGGGAACGAGACGGCCGTCGGGCATCAGCACAAAATTGCCGTGGAAGGAGCAAAGCGCATTCTCGCAGCCGCCAGGGGCCAGCGCCCCAGCTGCAACCAGACCCTCGCTCTGGGCCACGACCAGCCGCATCACGTCGGGAATGGTCAGGCGATCTGCGTCGGCGGGCTCCACCGGGTAGCGGCCGAAGTAGCTAATGGGCTGAAAATGCACCCCGCGCACTGCCGGAGCATAGCGCAGGGCAAAGCGGATGATGTCAGCGACGTTGTAGTCGTTGACGCCTGGTTTCAGCACCGGCACCAAAATCACGCCGATGTCGTTGGCGGCACAGTTTTCGATGGCGGCGATTTTTTGATTGAGCAACGGCCGTCCACGCAGCGCTTCAAAAACGGCATCCTCGGTGCCATCAAACTGTAAAAAGACGGAGCTTAGCCCAGCGGCGCGCAGGACTGCCGCGTAAGACGGATCCTCGGCCAGACGCAGGCCGTTGGTGTTCACCTGGATGAAGTCGAAGCCCAGTTCGCGCCCCAGGCGAATAATATCCGGCAAATCGCGGCGCACAGTGGGCTCGCCGCCGGAAAGCTGCACGTTGCACGGCCCGTTGCTGGCCAACAGCATCCGGTACCAGCCTTCAATCGTCGCCATGTCCGGATCGGGCGGTGGCTGATGGGCGGCGTCGGCAAAGCAGACGGGGCAGCGCAAATTGCAGCGCTGGGTGATTTCTAGCAGAGCGGTGCAGGTTTGCTGGCGATGGTCGGAACAGAGGCCGCAGTCGTAGGGGCAGCCGTGGGCAACGGCCGTGCCCGGCCTCTCCGGGTAAGCGGGAACCTTAGGCCGCACCCAGCCAGCATATGATTCTGCGCCGCGCCAGACGGCCGTTTCAAACACACCGTGCGCCGGGCACGTTTTCCGCAAATACACCACGTCGCCGCGCAGCACCCGCTCCGCCGCCACTATCCCCAGGCATTCCGGGCACACGCTTTCCGTAGTAGACAAAACTTCGGGGAAATCTATCATCTGTCTAATTGGGAGACTAGAGACCTGCCAATCTCCAGTCTCCAGTCTCCAATCTCTACTCCCCAACCACCTCATACACCCGCAGCAGCTCATTCGCCTTTTCATACGTGGTCAGTACCAGATTAGGACAGCGGGACTTCATGTTGGCGGGTTCGTCGGCCAGGATGTCGTCGCAGCGGATGCCGCCGTATTGACGGCCGTGTTCTTCCTTAAACCATTCCACCAACTCCTGCACCATCTGGTCGGTTCGGGGATCGTCCGGTTCGTCCGCTTCCCCTTTCCCGGCGTACAACGCCAACATGCAGGCCCCACCCGTCAGCGCGCCGCAAGTTTCCCCGGAGAAACCCAGGCCGCCGGCCAACGCCCGCGCTGCCCGAATCAACGCCGGATTGCTCTCGTTCCGGTCTTGCAGGGCCATGCTCAACAAAATCTGGCTGCAATAAAAGCCCTGCTGCTTCAACTCTAACATTCGCATCAACTCTTCCATCGCCTATTCTCTCTTACCGCGGTTATATCTCTTTTCTCGCCAGGAGGAGGAAGTAGCCGGGTTTGAGACTGGCCACGGCCGTTTCCATCCCCTTGCCATCTTCCCCCGCGCAGCCCCAAAAATTAGCCAGCGACCCATACTCCCAGATGATTTGCACCGTCAACTGTTTCAGCGCTTCGGTGTTGTCTTCCCAAAACGTGATGGCAAACCCGGCGTCGGCCAGCAGCGCTTCGATTTGCGCCCTACTGAACGCGCCGCTGACGCAGCAGGACAGCGGCAGCTGCCGCGCCGCTGCCATGCCCGCCGGATTACCGGCCAGCATGTCGCTCAGAATCAGCGCCCCACCGGGCCGCAGCACGCGGGCGAATTCGGCCAGCGCCGCTGCGTCATCCATCAGCGAGAGGCAGCACTCGGCCAGCAGCGCGTCAAACGACTGCGCGGCGAAGGGCAGCGTTTCGCCCTGGCCTTGCGTGAGGGTGAGACGAGGGGAACGGCCGTTTCCTTGCCGCAGCAACTTCCGCGAGGGATCAATTCCCATCACCTGCAGCCCCAACCCCGCCAGATAAGCGAGTGTCGCGCCCGCGCCGCAGCCCACATCCAACACCCGCGCCCCAACAGGCAGAGCGGCCAATGCCAGCGCCCGCCGCGTCAGCGCCAACCCACCCGGACGGATTGTTTCTCCGGTCACGCGCTGCACACCCGGCAATTCGTAAACCCTGCAAACTTCGTTCATAGTGGTTGGTTGGTTTGTTAGTTGGTTGGTTGGTTGGATAGCGGGAGAGCCAACTAACCAACTAACTTACTTATCCTCCAAAGTCTTCTCCACTTCCGCCATTTTTCCCAGCGCCAGTGCCTCCGGCACAAAGACCTGCCCGCACTGCGGGCAAACGGGCATATCCACGGGGAAACTGCTGCCCAAATAGGACACATCCACTTTTTTGGTCACCAATGGCACCTGGCAGCGGGCGCAGACCCAGTTGGCGGCGTCGGAGAGATCGAGTTTAATGCTCACGGCCGTTTCCCCTCCCCCACATCCATGCGATGACTGTACGCATTAAACACGGTGTAGCCATCTCCTTCGGGCATATACTCCACCCAATACGTCACCGTATTAGGCCGCAGCTGCGCCAGAAAATGGCCGGTCGCCGGACTGAGCAGCTTTTGCCCCGTACGTTCCGCGTAGGCAATCACCTGCTGCACGTCCTCGACCAATATCAACCTATCTTCCATCAACGCCAACACCTCATCATTTAAATTGAGCTGGATGCTGGCGTAATCTTCCTGTCCTGTCACGGTTTCACCCCATCGTTCTTGCAAAAGCTGCCGCTTCAGCCGGGCGCGATTTTCATGTTTTTGTGAGAAGCCTGGCCCACGGCCGCCATCGGTCGACGAACCAAAAATCAAGTCCAGCAAATGGCGCGTGGGTTTGCCCTGCGCCGCAAAATAATCGCGGCAGACGGCGCAGTAAGTCACATAATCAGCCGGGCTTTCGGCGATGCGCTGCGCCACCACCTTTTTCGCCAGATCGCGATTGGCGTAGACCATCAGCCCGCCAAAGCCGCAGCAGGTCGTGGTTTCGCGGCTGCGGGGCAGTTCTTCCACATCATAGCCCAACCGGCCGACGAGATGGCGTACGCTGTCTTGCACGGCCGTTTCATATCGCGTCGTGCAGGGGTCGTGAATGGCAATCGCGTCCGCGGGAAGGGGCACGGCCGTTTCTGGCAGCCCCTTTTCTTCCAGCACCGTGTACAGCGACACCAGTTCCACCTCCGGCAGCCGCGCCTTAAAGGTTTGGAAGCAGCTAGAGCAGGCCAGCACCACTTTAGGGCGGCCCAGTTCGTCATAGTTAGCCTGGAACTGGCTCAGGGTTTCGGTGTGCAGATCGTTGCGCCCTGCCCAATCAGCCGGCGCGCCGCAGCAGCCCAGCATCAGCCCTACGCCGCCGCTGAGATGGGCTTGCAGGTAGTCGTAAACGGCCGTTACCTGCCCCGGCGCTGATCCGGCCAACTGACAGCCGGGAAAGAAAACGTACTCGCTCGTCGTCGTGCCCGGCTGATGGCGCGTCAGGGCAAACTTGTCGCTGTTGCTGAAGGCCATGTCGCGCAGAGCAAACTCGTGGGCTGAGGGCGGCATGCGCTTTTGCTCCACCATGACACCCCGCGCCGTTTTGCACACGGCGCCCATGTCAAAATTGGTTGGGCATACGGCTGCGCACAGCCCGCAGGTGGCGCAAGAATTGATAAACGTATTGGCATGCCGCTCGCCCATGACGATGGACAGATTGTTGTACACCGTACGGGCATATTTGCGCGGGTAGCTCCCGTATTCTTGCAGGTACTCGCACACTTTCACGCATTCCAGGCATTGGCACTGGAGGCAGCGCTGCGCTTCGGCGATGGCTTCCGCCTCGCTGTAACCGGCGGCGGGCAAGGGTACGGCCGTTGTCGGGTCAATCCCGGCAATGTTGGTGTACAGCTTTGTCTCATACGCGCCCTCGTTGCTGCGAGCCGCAGACAACGAGACGTTTTGCAGATAACGGTCAATGGAGGTGGCAGCGCGACGGCCGTCGCTCATCGAGGTAATCGGCGACCAACGGTCGCGCAGCAGGCTGCCCCCGGCAAACAAACCAGGCCGATCAGCCGCATAGGTCAGCGGGTCAACCACAACGCTGCCTTGTCCGATTGCCAGATAAACGGCGTCATAACTCTGACAGAGGGCGTCTAGATCGGGCGCAGTTTCCAGCCGCACATCCACGCCCAATTCGGCCAGCACCGCCAAATCCCGGGTGATGAGGTCACGCGGCAAAACAGATTCCGGCGTGTCCCAGATGCGTCCGCCCAGCCGGTCAGTGGCTTCGTAGAGGGTGAGGCTGTAGCCTTTGCGGGCAAGGTCGGAAACGGCCGTTAATCCGCTCAAGCCCCCGCCCACCACCGCCACCCGCTTCGGTTTGCCGGGCAGTTTCTTCACCGCCGGTCGCGGCCCCTCCCCCAGCAAACACGCCTGCTCCAGAGCACGGATGGTCAGCGTTTCGCCCACCCGGCCGCGCGTACACACCCCTCGGCACGGCTCGTCACATACCCGGCTGACAATGCCGGGAAAAGGGATGCTCTTGAGGTAAAGGGTGCGGGCAGAGGCAAAATCGCCTTGGGCCACGGCCGTCAACATCCCCCGCATATCCACGTGCAGCGGACAGGTCGCCTGGCACGGCGGCGCTTCCTCCTGAATGCACTGCGCTTCTAGTTCGCGCAGCCCTTTTTGGTCCAAAAAGTTAATCATGGCGCCCCTACAAAAACACGGATAAGGGAGAACTGCAATCTTGCCAGATTTCCGCCCCCCTATCCGTGTTTTGCGTGAGATTGGTCCAGTCTTCAAGATTGGACCAATCTCATCAGGCTAAAAGCTTACGGCTAACAGCTACTAATTCACGCCTTGCAGACCAGCCAACACCTTCTCCGGACGCGCCGGCAGATGGGTGATACGGACGCCAGTAGCGTTGTTGATGGCATTGACGATGGCCACGTGCGGCGAAGTTAGCGGCAGTTCGCCAACGCCGGCCGCACCAAATGGACCGTCCGGCCGTGGCGTTTCCACGTAGATGAGTTCGATGTCGTCGGGAATGTCGCGGGCAAAGGGTACGCCAGCGCCGAGCATCGTCGAATCCTTCTGGATATCTTCGAAGTCTTCTGACAGAGCCAGGCCAATACCCTGCGCCAGACCGCCGTACATCTGCCCGTCAACCACCAGGCGGTTGTTGATCTTGCCCACGTCGGCAACGGCCGTGATCTTTTCCACCGTTGTCTTGCCCGTCTTTGTATCTACATCCACCTCGGCCATGAACACCCCGTACATGTAGACCGCAAACGGCTTGCCCTGCGCATTTTCGTCACAGTTGGTGGCGTTAGAAGCCGCCCACTTGCCCTTGTAGAGCAGTTCGATGTCCGCGGCGACCATCTCATCGTAGGTGCGGTAGCCACCTTCGGGCTTCCGCATCGCATCCAGCAGTTGGTCGGCTGCGTTCTTGATGGCGTTGCCGATCATCACCTGGCTGCGGCTGCCGCCGGAGGGACCGCTGTTTGGCGCAATGCCCGTGTCGTTCAGCTTCAGATGGATTTCTTCGGGGTCCAATTCCAAAGGCAGCAGCGCCTCGTGGGCCGTGCCCAGCACGCCCATATCCGCACCCTGACCATGATCTTGCCAGGTGGCATAGACATTCACGCCTTTCGGAATCAGCTCAATCCACGCTTCCGCGCCATCGGCGCCATCCAGACCGCTGCCATACACACCGACGGAAATACCCACGCCCTTCTTGTGCTGCGGGGTCGAGTTGGCTTTGGCGCGTTCCAGGGCTTCGTGGTACTTCGGCCGCAGGATGTCCATCATTTTCGGCAGGCTGTACACTTCTGGTTCCTGGCCGGTGGGGGTGGTAGAACCAGGACGATAGAGATTCTTGTAACGCAGTTCCAATGGGTCCACACCCATCTTCTCGGCCAATTCATCCATCAGGCTTTCCGAGGCCAGGAAGGATTGCGGCGACCCATAAGCGCGGAAGGCCGCGCCCCAGGCATGGTTGGTGGCCACGGTGCGGCCCATGCCGCGAATGTTGGGGATGTGGTAGCCGGCGCCAATGAACTGCGCGCCGCGCAGTGTCAGCAGGTCGCCAAATTCGGAATAGGGGCCGTGATCGACGCTCCAATCGCTTTCCATGGCGATGAGCTTGCCCTCTTCGTCTGCACCAAACTTCAGCTTCATGAACCAGGGGGAGCGCTTGCCGGTGTAGGTCATGTGCTGGTGATAGTCGTAGCGTAAGAAGACGGGCTGCTGCAAGGCCATCACAGCCACGCCGAGCAAGGCTTCCATCGTCGGGCTGAATTTGTAGCCGAAGGTAGCGCCGGCCGGATTCTGCACCAGCCGCAGTTTTTCCGGTTCAATGCCCAGACCAGGGGCGATCATCGCGTGATGCAGATAGAGGCCGATGGACTTGGAGTGGATGGTGACGCGATCTTCTTCGTCGATGTAGGCAAAACCAACGTCCGGCTCCACGGTCAGGTGGGGCTGCCGCTGCAGATAGAACTCGTCTTCGACGACGTAGGCGGCTTTCTCCATGAGCGGGGCGGTTTCTTCGCCTTTGGCGATTTTTTGTTCAAAGTAGACGTTGGGCGTGCCGGGATGAATTTCGATGGCATCGTCGGCCATGGCGGCGGGAGCGCTCATGTAGGCGGGCAGCTCTTCCAACTCGACGACCACTTTCTCAGCGGCAGCGCGGGCCTCTTCGGCCGTGTCGGCAGCGACGATGGCGATGGCGTCTCCATACTGGAAGACCTTTTCATCGCACAAAATCGGCCGGTCCCAGCCATCGCCCTTGTTGGTGGGGAAAGTGATAAGGCCGGTGATGCGGTTTTTACCTTTGACGTCTTTATGGGTGAGAACGGCATGGACACCAGGCATCTTTTCGGCTTCGCTGGTGTCGATGCTGAGGATGTTGGCGTGGGAAACTGTGGCCTGAACCAGGGCGAGCTGCAGCGTGTTGGGCGGCAGCTTTAGGCCCAGGTCGGAGCCGTAGTCGAGAGTGCCGGTGACTTTGGCCACGGCCGTTGGGCGCGGGTATTTGCTGCCCCAGAGACGGCCGTTGCCATTATACTCCAGCGCCGCCGCCGGCATCTCACCGCGCATTACCTTCGCCGCATCCATCACTGCATCCACGTACGGCTTGTAGCCGTTGCAGCGGCACACATTGTGGCGCTTGTGGAACCAGGCGCGTACTTCGTCACGATTAGGATTTGGGTTTTCGTTCAGCAAACCGACCGCCGAAACGACAAAACCCGGTGTGCAGAAACCGCACTGCGCCGCGCCATGCAGCACAAACGCCTGCTGCACCGGATGCATATTTTGGGGCGTGCCAATGCCCTCCACCGTTAAGATTTCTGCGCCTTCCGGTACGCGGCTCATCTTGGTGATGCAGGCCAGGGTATACTTGCCGTTCACCAGCACCGCGCACGCACCGCAGTGGCCGTCTTCACAGCCATCCTTGGTGCCGGTGAGCATCATCTGCTTCCGGACGACATCCATCAACGTCGTGTCCGGGTCAACAACGAGCGATTTGGGCACTCCGTTGACGATAAAAGTTGACTTATGCATATTGACCTCCAATTTTTCTCCGTCAGAAAACAAAACAGGCAGCTCGTGTGAGCTGCCTGTTCATACAAGGATAAGAAACAAACCGCTGAACCTACATATCGGGGCAACGGAGTGATCACGGGGTAAAGAAGGAATTGCGAGTTTCATTATAAGCGGTGTCCTACATTACATCAGGGACTCGGGAAATATTTCACAAGTCAAGTATAAAATCAGTCAACAAGTGTGTCAAATGGATTGACACACTTAACACAATCAATATACTTATCAGGTACTTGAGTGGGTTAAGAGCCGTCCTATTTATTT
>JACKBU010000050.1 GCA_020634395.1 Ardenticatenaceae bacterium
GTCCTGTTGGGCGTGCTCATTCCTCTGAATTCCGGCCTGCTGATGAGCTTGCGCCGCTACGTGTGGGTGTTGTTCCCGGCGTTTATTTTATTGGCGGAGTGGGGAGAACGGCCGTGGGTAGACAAAGTGATCACCACGTTTTCCTTGTTAGGACTGGCCTTGTTTACCGCTCTCTTCGCCAACGGCTATTGGGTGGGCTGAGAGATGCGGTCGCTGCGATAACTAGTAAAATTTTGCGGTTGTGCATGATAAAACCTCCAAAATTGTCCAGGCGCACGTGCTTTCATAGCGCCTTCGGTCCAGGATTGGGCCTTTTCTTACAGGCAAGAGAGCACATCGTTGCTATCCACTCAGTCTTACGCATGGAAAATCTGGCCGGATGTTTTATGAGACGAATCTCATCCAAATCAGCCGCCGGTGCGTAGATATAAACAGGATGATCCACATGAAAAAGCAAATAGAAAGGTTGGGTGACAAATGGGGCTGGCTCCCACAGTTGGTAACAATTCCCCGCTCAAAGTAGACTATGTGCGCATGAAGAATTCAATTCCGCGCGTCAATGTCGCCCTATTAGACGATTCAACGCTCATGGGCCATATTGCCCAGGGTCAAGAAGCGGCGTTGAGTGAACTGTATGATCGCTACGGCCGTCTGGTGATGAGTGTGGCCTATGGCGTCGTGCAAAATAGAGAAACGGCCGAAGAGGTGACCCTGGACATTTTCACGATTGTCTGGGAAAAAGCGGGTACTTATGACGACCGTCGCGCCCAGGTGAGCACCTGGTTGACGCGCATGGCGCGCAATCGGGCCATTGACCGGCTGCGTCGCGAAAAGGTACGTCCCTCTCAGCACAGTGTGAGCTGGGCCGAGATGCCGGTAGAACCGGTATTGAATGAGACGAATGACCCGGAAACGGCCGTGCACCTCAACCTGGAACAACAGCGGGTACGGGCTGCTGTGGCTCGTTTATCCGCAGCCCAGCGAGAAGCGTTGGCCCTGGCCTACTTCCAGGGCTACAGCCACAGCGAAATCGCTCAGATTCTCGATGAACCGCTGGGCACCATCAAAGGCCGCGTTCGCGCCGGCATGCAGAAGCTGCGCGATTTATTAGAGTAAGCGAAAAATTATCATCTGGCGTCGTCTTCGTTCGTATAACGTAGAAGAGACATTCTTTAAGAGTTTGCGTCTATGGAGCAGATAACACACCAAACCATCATCGACTTAATACCGGCCTATGCCCTCAACAGTTTGCCGGCCGAGGAGGCAGACATAGTGGCCCAGCACCTGCAAACTTGCGCCGCCTGCCGGGCAGAGCTGGCCGCTTATGAACACGTCGTGGATGCGCTGCCGCTGGCCGCCGCCGAAGTCGAGCCATCGGCCGAGTTGAAAGGGCAGTTGATGCAGCAGATCCGAAACACAGGGCAAACGGCCGTTCCCGCCCCCCAGGCTGCGCCCACATCCTGGCAGCAGTTCCTGCGTGCCCTCTCCGGTTTTTTGGCCGGACCGCGCTGGCAGCCGGTGGGCGCGGTGGTCGTTTTGGCACTGCTCATTGGCGGCTTCTTCGTCTGGCGGCAGGCCACTATGCCAGCCACCCAGTTTGTTCTCACGCCAACGGAAGCGGCTCCAGGAGCGCAGGGAATAATCGAAGTGGTGGGGAGCAACGGCCGTCAGGCGACGCTCACGGTTACCGGTCTGCCGCCCTTGGATCCGGCCAATCAGTACCAGCTCTGGCTTATTCAAGACGGGCAGCGCACCAGCGGCGGCGTCTTCTCTGTTCAGACCGATGGCTCACAGACGATCACGATTCACGCCCCGCAGCCTTTACCCGCATATGCCGCCTTTGGCATCACCATCGAACCGGCCGGCGGCAGTCCCGGCCCCACCGGTGAACGGGTTTTAGGGTTCAACTTGTAGCACTCAGCCCTTGAACTTTTTCAAGGACGGCCGTTTATAGCCGTCCTTTTTTGTCCCTCGCTCACCTGCGGCTCATGTTCCCCGCCCGTTTTTAACCAATTTTTATACCCATTCATCCAATCACGCCGTTCCTGCGTAAGCGTAGATACAGTGCCCGCTGGGGTAGGGCAAATATCCGTAGAAAGCGATAGGAAGGAGTAAGCAAAATGCGTAAACGAATGGGATTATGGATTGGATTGATGTTGTTCGGGCTGGTGCTGGTCTCTTGTGGGGGATCTGCGCCTGCGCCCACCGCCACGCCGGCGCCTGAACCGGTGGTTGAAGAGCCGGAACCAACGGCCGTGCCTACCCAGGAAGTCGTACAGGAAGAACCGGAAGTGGTGGAAACGGCCGTGACCAACGCCGTCACCGTTGCTGACCAGGAACTGAGCGCCGATAACACCGTCACCATCGCCCGCGTCACCGCCGACGTGCCCGGCTGGCTGGTCATCCACGCCCAGGCCGATGGGAAACCAGGGCCGATCCTCGGCTATGCCCCTGTCCAGGCCGGCGACAACAGCGACGTCGTCGTGCAAATAGACCCCAGCGGGGCCACCGAAACCCTCTACGCCATGCTGCACGTCGACGCCGGCGCCGTGGGCGAATACGAATTTCCCGGCGCCGACGGCCCGGCCACCGACGCCGAAGGCAATGTCGTCACCCCGCCTTTCAACCTTACCGGTGGCCTGACCGGGGAGCCCATGCTCTTGCTGGCCGAAAACGACACACTCGGCAGCTACCTTACCGATGCCGCGGGCATGACCCTCTATACTTTTGCTCGTGACCTGCCCGGCACCAGCAACTGCTATGACCAATGCGCCGTTAACTGGCCGCCGCTCCTGGTAGAGGATGGCGCGGCCCTGACCGCCGGTGACGGCATTTCCGGCGAGTTGGGCACAACGGCCCGCGACGACAACAGTGTCCAGGTCACCTACAATGGCTGGCCGCTCTACTACTGGGTCAACGATGCCGCGCCAGGGGATACAACCGGCCACAACGTGGGCAACGTTTGGGCGGTTGCTTACCCCGAAACCCTTGTTTTCCTCGACAGCAGCGAGGAATTGGGCAGTTTCCTGGTCGACAAGGAAGGCATGACCCTCTACCGCTTCAACTCCGACGAACCAGACAAAAGTAATTGTTATGACCAGTGCGCGACAAATTGGCCGCCACTGCTGGTTGAAGACGGACAAATGCCGACTGGCAATGCCGGCGTCGTCGGGCAGTTAGGGACCATCGCGCGGGATGACGGCGCCGTCCAGGTGACCTACGAAGGCATGCCCCTCTATTACTGGGTAGATGATGAAGGTCCGGGTGACACCAATGGGCAGGGCGTGAATGATGTCTGGTTTGTGGTGCCGCCATACACCGTGCGCCTGGGCGGCAGTGACGCGTTGGGCAATTTCCTGGTCGATGCTGCCGGTTGGACCCTATACACCTTCTCTCGGGATGTGCCCGGTACCAGCAGCTGTTACGACCAATGCGCCCTTGCCTGGCCGCCACTGTTGGCGCAGGCCGGGGAAATTCCGGTAACCGGATTTGGGATCCCCGGCGATCTGGGCACAACAGAGCGGGAAGATGGCACGATTCAGGTCACGTATAACGGTTGGCCTTTGTACTACTGGGTGAATGATGAAGCGCCCGGCGATACCACCGGCCACAATGTAGGCAATGTCTGGGCAGTAGCTTACCCGGACCCCCTGGTCTTTTTGGGCGGCAGCGAAGAGCTGGGCAACTTCCTGGTAGATAGCGCAGGTATGACCCTCTATCGCTTTAATCTCGACGACCCGGGCGCGAGCAACTGCGTCGACCAATGCGCCGTGAATTGGCCGCCGTTATTGGTCGAAGAAGGCCGGGTCCCGACAGGCAATGCCGGCGTTGTGGGGCCGTTAGGCACGATAGAACGAGACGATGGCACGATCCAGGTTACCTATCAGGGCATGCCGCTGTACTATTGGGTAGATGATGCAGCGCCGGGCGACACCAACGGACAAGGGGTTAACAATGTCTGGTTTGTGGCGCCGCCGTACACCGTGCGCCTGGGCAGCAGTGAGGAGCTGGGCGACTTCCTGGTGGATGGCAGTGGGATGACCCTGTACATGTTTACCAATGATGAGGCCAACGTCAGCAACTGTACGGATCAGTGTGCGGTGAATTGGCCACCGCTGCTGGTACAGGCGGGCGAAGCGCCGGTGCCCGGCTTTGGGGTGACCGGCGAGTTAGGCGTGATCATGCGTGACGATGAAACGCTGCAAGTCACGTATAACGGTCTGCCGCTCTATCACTGGGTGAATGACGCGGCGCCGGGCGATACAACCGGTCAGGGAGTCAATGATGTCTGGTTTGTGGTATCACCGTAGGAAGGTAATGATCGAAAATGGCTTCATCCTGGGCGAGGCCCAAACATTCGCCGCGGAATTCAATCGTGATGCCTTCTTTATTGGTCAAAGCGGTGAAAAACCCCAGCGTCGGATTGGGTGTTGCGCAGTCACAGCCCAATAGTGTTCACATACCAGGCAATATACCAGAAGGATAAAATAATCTCTAAACATCGGGTGGTCTCCTTGTTGATGAACAGTTTGGTTACTACCCATTTCACAGGGAGTCACCCGATGTTGGCCCGGTTTTTGACTATAGAAAAAGTCGCCCATCAGGTCTAGAAGGTATGTGCCAAGAGATATAGTGGCAAATCGGGGAGGTTGGGATAATGCGGGGGCGAAAGTCGCCCCCGCTCATTCTACTAAAAGGGGTTAGTTATCCAATAGTGGTTGAGTTTTGGGAGTTGATTCTTGCGCTGGCATTGGCAGAAGCCCAAGTTGTGTCAAAAGCGCAAAGCGGTCCGGCGATCCCCAATGTTCGACCAGTTTCCCACTAGCAAAACGGCCGGTAACAAACACAGCAACTGCAAATGACTTCCCGTTGGGCGGTCCCATGTTTAGGGTCGTGCGTGCGGCAGCCAAAACCGAACCAGATATTGATGATTTGTTAAAAAGCCTTCTCAATGAACGTTTGCGTAATTTGACGACATTCGTGCAGCACTTGGCGGCAAATATATCGCTGCGGGCTGGGCTAGACGAGGTACAAGCTGGGGAAACCGTCTGGACCCTGTCCAGTCCTGAAGTTTTCAGTCTCCTAATACGGGACCGAGGGTGGACCAAGGAATAGTATGCACAGTGGTTAGGCGACTCGCTAAGCAGGCTGTTATTACCGTGAACGAAAACTGATTTGAAGAGGCGGCCGTCGGGCGGCGCAGGCAGCCGGGATTCGTTGGGGTCCATGTAGCATCTAGAATGCCTGTTCTGGGAGATATGGTAGCAAACTGGCGAAGTTGAGGTAAAGGGTGAACTTACTCTGTATTGGTCTCCGGGAAATGGATGGTCGCCTCCAGATTGTAAATAGAAACGTGAAACTCAGAAATTCCCATACTTCCTATTTTCTCGACTTCAAAGATATAAACATGGTCTGCAGTGAAATTAACTGCTTCGGCGAACGCCAGACCGTCATCATAGTATTCGCCTTCTATATCTCGTACTATGCTAGCTTTTCCAGCTTGCTCAAATGGCCTACCGTCTTGTGTTCTGCCAGCTGCTTTGTATTCAAAATCAACCTGTGCCATTGAACCGCTGGGAAAACCAGGCCAGTTAACATTCGGGCGATCTAACTGAAGTTGACGATTGAGTGCCTGCAACAAATTACGACGGGCGAAATAGTCGATTAGCTCCTTGACCTTTAGTGATTTCGTTTCACCAGGTAATTCTTCCCAATCAGTGGACAAATCATGAGCGAGAATTCTTAGCTCCCCCAAACTGTAATGTTGGATGATGCAGTTGCGAAGTTCTCGACGGTATTTGCTGTTGCGAAAGTTTGTCAATTCATCTTCGTTCATTGTGAATATCTCTCGGATTAATTTGTTTCGATAGACTTGATGTTGAGAATTTGTTCACGCTAGTTTCCAGATAGCCTAGTGGGAAAAAACGAATTTGTAATCTGACATAAGTCATTACTTGAGCAGTACAATTGTAGCCTATAGCTTCAACTCTTCCGCCACCGGCTCGCCCAGTCGCTCCCCCTCGTGCCCTTCCGGATACCCCACACCGGCCGTTACGGCCGTCTACGAGAATCGCCAGGAGCTTCAGTACAAACTCATTTACGCGGCTCTTAAGGACAATGACTTAAAGTCAATATGGGGAGAAAAACGAAGCCTGCTGCAGGAATTGGATGACTATAAAAACAATCTTGATTGTCGACGATGAGAAACTGATGCGGGCCTTGTTGCGCCATTACTGCAAACAAAACGGCTTCGAAGTGGTCGAGGCCGAAAACGGAGAAGAGGCGTTGCACCGTCTCGGCGAAAAGCGTCCTGACCTGGTAATGATGGATGCCATGATGCCCGTCATGAACGGTCTGGTCCTTGCTCACAGAATAAGGCAGCACTTTGATGAGGATCAGCTGCCGATTTTATTCCTGACATCAGAAGCCGATGCCCAAACCCAAAAAGAAGCGTTGGCCGCCGGTGCCCAGGCATACCTGACGAAACCAGTCAGCCTGGGAGATCTGCTGAATAGCATCAAACAGTTAACAATGGGCCGTTCCCACTGAGCTCACAAACGGCCGTTCCCCTCCCACATCATCTCAAAATCTCCACTCACTGGTTCCCCCAACCGCTCCCCCTCATACCCTTCCGGATACCACACATCGGCCGTCACGGCCGTTGGCTCAAGGGCTCCACCCTCACTCAACAACAACGGCACGTGGCACACCACCCAGTCGCCGCCGGTCCGCATCCGCGCATACGTGTCATCGCGATGCCAGGCCGTGCCAATGACAATGCTGCGGCCGACGCGGCTCATGCGCCGGCTGAGGAAGGACTTGTGAAACCAATCATGGACGATTTCCCGCTGGTGGGCCGTGCGCGTGTTCTCGTGGTCCAGGATGTCGTCGCCCACGGCCAGGCGCGCCCCGCTGCCGATGATATCGTCCTGCACGCCGATGGCGAAGAGCGTGGGGTGGATGCGGCCGGGCCGGGGCCGGCCGCCTTGCGGCGCCGCACTCCACTCGCTGCGCGTCCAGGGCATGCCCACTGCCCGGGGAATCTCAGGTACCGGTCGGAAGCTAACGGCCGTTCGGTCATAAACAACCAGGCCTGTATCCCCTTCTAACCCCGGCAGCTTTGTTCCGCCCCTCATGCGCCAATCATGCCGGTTTACGGCCGTCTCCCGGCAAGCCGTACCAGAACCCCACGCCGCTCCCTGCCGCTCCACGTCCCGGCCAGTAGACCCACGTCTGCCCGCCATCGCGCACCCAGTCCCGCGCTGCCGCCGCCCCGTCGGGGTAGTAGCGCCGCTTCGCCGCTCTCCGGTCGTCCGCGCATCCCCCGCCACGGCCGTTCCCCGCGTCCCCTTGATGACACAGGCCTGCCAGGCGGCGGTTCAGGCGGCGCAACCGGTGCCCGGTAGGGTGGGGGCCGGCGTACCGATTGGGCAGCCGGCGCGCCGGCACTGTCTGCCCCGGACGGCCGTGCCGGCCGCGGTGGTCATGGAAGGTGAAGGCGGCCCGGCCATGCTGCCAGGCGTGCTCCTGCAAGGCCGCGCTCGCTGCAGTTGCGCCGCCCGCCGCGCCGCCGACGGCCAAGCAGGGCTGCACGCGTACCTTTGCCCGTTTCTCGTATGCCTGCTGCGTCCGCGGCGACGCCCCGCTCAGGTCACGCAGACTCTCCCGGCTGATGGGCGCGGCATCCTCCCCCCGGCTGCTGTGGAAGGCGGCGTACAGGTGAGCGCGCAGGCCGCCGATAGGCCCGAGCAAGACGGAGGTCGGCAGCTCCACTGCCCGTCCCGGCAGCCGCCGCAGTCCCAGTCCGGCGGCCACCTTTGCCTGCCCCCGCAGCCACACTTTGCCCGCCGCGTCCTGCCGCCAGAACAGCCCCTCGCCCCGGGCCAGCAGCTGGCGCAGGTAGCGTGGGGAGCAGAAGCAGGCCGGGCTGTTGGCCACGGTAAAAACAGCCCTCATCTTCGCCCGCGCCCACCAGCCACGGCCGTCCGGGTCATAGGCGCGCAGCAGCAGCCACAACCGTCCTTCGGCCACCCGCCCTTGCTGCAGCAGCGCCAGCCCCAGGGCCGGAGGCAGGGAGAGTGCGGCATGTGGCGTGGCGAGTGCGGAGTTGGGTATGGGCAATGAGAGCTGATTCTCTTCGCTTTCCAAGGCGGGAACGACCAGCGTCGCTTCCTCGTCGACTATGGACCGGTGACCGCCAATCGACGGCTGCTCGCCGTTTTTCGCCGTTTGGCGCAGGTGACCCTGGCGTAGGTGGGTCGTGACGGCCATGCTTTCCCAGCCGAGGTGGGACGGCAGGCTGTCGATGAGAGTAGACAGCGGGTCGTCCGACGGACAAGGCACCGGTGCAGGGGCAGCATCGGCAGCATCCGGACACGCCACACCGGGCACGTCTGTCTCCGGCTGGTCCGGCGAGCCGGCGCGGCTGGCAGCCTCTACCGGCCCGGCGCGTCTCAACGCCCGGCGCAGCGCCAGCAGGCGTTCGTTGGCCGCCAGCAGGTCGGGAGAAGGGGAGGGGGAACCGTTTCGCATAGGACTACAGCACGAAAGACCGAAGGCCATATGCGGTTTGCGACTGCCAGGCCCCCGGAGCAGCCGCGCTCATCGCCACCGATTCCTGTCGCCGGGAGGGAACAGCAGCCAGGCCAGCAGGGACAGCAGCAGAACCGCGCCCCGGGTGCTGACAAAAAAGCCGGCCACAATCTCGGCCACGTGGTCGCTCGTCGTCGGCTCCGTTTGCGGCGGCACGAGCGTTGGGGGAGCTGGTTTCGGCGATTCAGGCGCCTGCTCAATGATCATCGCCGCAGCGCCATGTTCGCTGGCAGCGATGTAGACGTCCCCGCAGCCGGAAAACGCCACAAGCAAGACGAACAGACAGACCAGTCGAATGACGGTAGATCTCCAGGGAAAACAAAGCTGAGTTGACAAATGGCTGGGTTTCATCAGATGTCCTCCACAAGACGATTCACGACTACGACAACAAAAAGAAAAATGGCCGGTTTACGACAGGTTGTCGCAGCTTGTCGTACCTGTCGTAACTTACGACCAGAGGTCGTAGCCTACGTTCCGGGGGCATAGGTGGGGAAATCCACGACAAATGACGACAGTTACGACACAGGAAAACGGAAGTCTGCAAGCCGCCTAAACGGCCGTTTCTCAAGCGGGCCAAACGGCCGTTCCTGCGGTTTGACTCGCAAAGAACTGCGCCTATTGACCCTGACACTCACGGCAGTCTAAAAGTCGGTCAAACGGCCGTCACCCTCACCTAGATAAACGGCCGTTCCTGCTGTTGGACTAATAGAGAACCTCGCCTGTTGGCCCGACGCACACGGCCATCGGCAAACTAATCAAACAGAAGTCCCCTCACCCTGTCACCTTGTCACCCCCTCACCCCCACACCCCTACACCCGCTCACCCCTACACCCCCTCATCCCAACACCTCCCGCACAAACCACCGCGCCGCCTCATCTCCCTGCTCCGCCAGCCAGCGGATAGCCGCCTCCGCCTCGCGGATGGCGCGGCCGGGCGGGTTCACCCGGTCGCCCAGTTCCCCTTTGGCCTCGCTCAGGGCGCGGCCGGCGGCGGTGATGTTGCGGAAGTGGGCGATTTGCCCTTGCAGCAGGCGGGCGTCCTGCTCGACGCGCGACGGCCCGCCGGTCGCCCGGTCGGCAGAGGGCAGCAGGTCGGCCATGGCCCCCTGGCCCTCGATGATGACCGGCGGCTGGAGCAGCGGCGGCAAGGTCGATTGGCGCACCTGCGGGGCGCGCGTCTGGACAAACTGCCGGATGTCGGCCGAAGAGGGGAAGAAGCTAACACAGCGGTGGATTTCGCCGCCGAGATTGGCCAGATACTGTCCGGTCGGCAGGCCGACGCTGCCCTGCGGGTAACCGTTGCGGCTGCTGACGCCCAGGAATTTGCGGCTGCCGTCGGCGATGCGCATGCGAAAGGCGATGGCCAGACATTGGCGGCGCAAGGCCATGCCGTAGTCGCCCAGAAGCGCGCCGGTCGGGTCGGTTAAGGAGAGCAGCAGGTGGATGCCGTGTTTGCGGTTCTTGGAGGCAATCCGGTTGGCGGCGTACCAGAGGCGGTAGACGCGGTGATCTATCTCCTCAATCGCCGTGCGCTTTTCGGCTTGCGAAGCGAACTGGCGCGAGGCGCGGATGGCCTGCTTAACCTCGTCGGCGGCCAGGATGAGGGCCAGGAACTCGTCGACGACGATGAGCAGTTCGCCGCTCTCGCCCGCTTCCGGCGGCAGGTCGCGCCAGGTGTTGGCGTTCCAGGCGGCCAGAACGTGGTCGCGGCGCAGCGATTCGCGCACGGTGGCATCGAGGAAGTCGGCCAGCGGGGCGATGAGGTCGCGCTCTTCGGCCGGGGGGAAGAAGGTGATGTTGGGCACGGTCAGTAAATCGGCGAAGTCGCTGCCCGCGCCGTTGACGACGATGACGTTGGCCCCGGCCGCCCACAGGCCGAGCATGGTGGGGATGAGGCCGCTGCGCGTCTTGCCGCTGCCGCTGGTCCCGGCGACCAGGATGTGGGGTTCCTGGTTGCGGTCAACCAACAGCGGGCGGCGCGGGCCGCTGATGATGGCCCCCAGGGGAAGCTGGCTGGCGTGCTGCCAGCGGACGAAACTGTCCCAACGGGCGGGCGGCACGTCGGTGAAATGGCCTTCTTCGACGTCGTCGTCGGCCGAGGCGGCGGGTTGGTCGAGGATGGTGGCGCGGGCGGGCAGAAGCTGCCAGCCGTTGGGGCCTTTGAGCATCGGGAGCTGGTTGGGGGTGACGGGCATCTGGTAGAGCGGCGGCCGGCGGGCGTCCATGAAGCGGGTGAAAAGCAGGCTGCCGGCGCCGGCCAGAAGCAGCAGGGTGAGTGCGCCGAGCAGGTAGGGGAGGACGTTGTTCCAGAAGCGGCGCATGTCGTTTTCCAGCTGCAGCCGCTCCAGTTCGCGGGCCTGGGCGGTGGCGCGCACGGCCGCTTCCTGTGCGACCAGCGCGGCGTTGTGCTGCACGTCGAGCGCCTCGCGCTGGAGGGCAATGGCCGTGGCCGTGCCGCTAACCTGGTTGGCCACGGCCGTGGCGGTGGCCATGCCCGCCAGTTCAAGGTCGCGCTGGCGCACGTCCTGGGCGTCGCGGGTGACGAGCATGGCCCCCATCGTGGCGTTGGCGACCTCTTGCGCCTGGGCAGTGGCCACCTGCGCCTGCCGCGTGCCGGACAGATGGGCCTCAAACGCCTGGACGGTGGCGGCCTGCAAGGTGGCCGCCGAGTCGCTGACCATGCGCGCGCCGGTAGTGCCGTAGGCGGCTGGGTTGGCGCCGCTGCCACCAGAAGGCGGCGTGGCGCAGGCGGAGAGGGCAGCGAGCAGGGCCAGCATAACGAACAGGGGGCGGTAGATGTTTACCATTCGGTGTCCTCGGTGGCAGATGGGGATGAATCGGGCGGCGGCAGTTGTGGCGGGCCGTAGCCGTAGGTGGGCGGCAGGATGATGGGACGGCCGCTGCTGGCTGAGTCGTCAGCAGGGTAGGGGGCGCGACGGCCGTGGCCGCGCCCGCGTCGTTTGACCTGCCGCAGCAGGCTGTTGGTCTGCTTGAGGAAGGGCGTGCCGACCACCATGCCAAAAAGCAGGATGATGACGATGAGAAAGAAGATGAAGGGCCAGAGGGGGCGCGACGGCCGTTCCAGCGCGCGCAGTTGCTGCAGTTCGTCGAGGGTGTCGGTATGGCGGTACTCGCGGATGAGAGCAGGCGCTTGTTCGACGACGGCCGGGGCCGTTTCGCGCACGGCCGTGGACAGGGCCAGGAAGGCCAGAGCGCAGGCCAGAAAAGCGGCAACGGTCAATAAAGAGATGAGTTTGCTCATAGGGCCTCCAGGTGAGAACGGAACATACCGGGCAGGTTGCAGAGACGGCTATGGTTGCTTTTTAACATCCTGGCGCTGCCTCTCCTCATGGTTTGGGCGGCGAGTCAGAAGGTGCCGGCGTGGTGGTCTCATGGGGTTCTTCCATGAAGGTCGGGTCAGTTAAGGGGCGCCAGCGCTCCCACAAGGCCGCTTCTTCAGGGTAAAAAAAGGGCCGTTCGCCGCTGGCGTCGATCTGGGGCTGCAGAATAACGTTAATGTGCACCTGGCCATCGGGGGTCAGATACCAGTCGTGGCCCGTGACCTGGTAGCCCAGCGTGTCCAGATACACCAGATCGCCGGGAGAGGGCAGCGTCGGCAAATAGGCGGCACACAGGCGGCGGATGGTGTAGCCATTCACGAAGGTGACAAAAATGGCCGCCGGTGGGGCGGCGGAGTCGTTGTGGTTCATGGTTCTGTTTCCTTTGTCGGGATGACCGGGGTATGGCCGACCCGAGGAGCAGGGCTGTCCTGCTCAATCGGGACCATGCCGGCCGATCCCCGCCGGTTAGCCGGGGTAAACGGCCGTCCAGTCCAGCCCGGCGCCTGTGGCCGGCCGAGCCGGGACGGTGACCACCAGACCGTAATGCAGCAAATGGACCAGGACCCAGGCCAGGTAGCCCTGGTTCTGCTCCGGGTAGGGGCTGTTTTCGGGGCATTCGGCCGCGTACCGCTCGCAGGCGACCAGAAGCCCGGCCAAGGTCAAGGGAGTCGCCGGCGACATGACGCGGCCGATGAGGCCGCCATGGATGTGCCAGAAGGCACTGGCTTCCGGGGAGAAATACCGCCAACGGCCGTTTTCCGGAAGGGTTAGGAGAAAGCGAGTTGTCATCGAATGACCTCCATTAGCTGAAAGCGAGAAGTGAGGAGAATCTTCGTCGTGGTTGGCTCCGGCCAGTTCGTACCAGCAGAGGACGTTTTTCGCCGCTGACGGGTAACCCAAATTCCTTCGCATAGTACAACGTCTTATACCCCGATTAACAAGCCAATCCCCGATGAACAGATTCACGGCCGTTTCAACAGGTTTCATCTGAGGGCATGCTGAAATGGGAAAAAAGACGTCGTGGCCTCTGATAGGCGCCGGCGGGCATGACAGCCTGTGCCAGCCCGTACCCCACCAGGGTGAGCAGCACCCAGGCCACGTAGACTTCATCGGCTTCGATGCCGTTTTCGGGATTTTCTAGCAGGTAGTCCTGGTAAGCCTCGACGACGGCGGAGAGGGGTAGGGGGGTCTCTGGGCGCAGCAGATTGGCTATGAGCGCGCCGTGCTGCTGCCAGAAGTCGAAAGCTTCTGGGGAGAGGGGCTGGGAACAGCCTGCACTGAGCCTGTCGAAGTGGCCGTTTTCATAGGTTGGACGTAAGAATTGCATATGGTTTACCTCCGGGTTTCATAGAAAAGCAGATAAGGACCGGATACCTGGCGGTTAAGCCGGGTATCCGTAAACCGAACAGCCCACCACGAACAGCACAACAAAAAACGGCCGTTTCCCAGCCTTTGCAGGCAGAAAACGGCCGTTGACCTACCAGCCCGAAGGTGGGTAGATCTAAAAAGCCGCTCCTGTTAAGGAACGGCTTTGTGCTGTCAGTGGCAATACCCAGACGATTCTGAAATCCGTAATCGGAAATCCGTAATCGTTTGTGGTATTATCAACGCCAGCCCTCGGCCTGTTGCAAGCAGGACTTGGGTTAGACGGTGGTGCGGTGCTGTTGACACTGCGCCACCGTTGCGTTTGAGACTATTCGGTTTCTCGCATTATAGTTCTCTAAAGAACTATTGTCAATCTAACTGTATATCGTCGCGGTACGCCCCGCGCTTTTGGCGACTGGCAATATACTCCTCCACAGCTTGTGGTGTTGTAACCCAACTATTTCCCACTTTTTCGGCCTTGAGACGCCCCTTTCTTGCAATGTTGCGCAAATAAACAGCATCAAACCCATACAACTCAGCAGCTTCGGAGAGGGAAATCAGGCGGGTTTTGTCGTCGGTGTCATTCACAATTCGCGGTCAACCCTTCATAATCTATCGTTCAGACGCTTCTGGTCGCAGCACAGCATAGCGATAATCCAATTCGCCCCAGGCCAGCATATACTCGTCAACAGACACAGACATTGGTTCTGGCAAAGCCGCCGGATCCATCAACCATACATGCTCTGCATCATAACCAACAAGCACAACAGCGTGGGCAAATTCTGCGCCCTGCCAATGGGCAAACTCGCCAGCTTGCACTATCGCTATTACTGGCACTCTACGATCTAACCATGCGATAAGAAGCTCCCATTCGCCAATGTCATAAATCTGCGTAATCTCGCGAGAAGCCAGACGCGTAATCCGGCTTGCGGGTACACCTATGTCTGGAATAACACCCATCTGCTCTGCTAACTGATTCTGCTCGGTCAAGATACCCCGATAGTGCAAAACCATCTGGGCGCATGCCGCCAGACAGTAACCCTCAGCTTTCTGCCGATGATAAGGAAGCGACAAGCGTTGTGGCATGGGCGATCATCTCTTCCGCCTCGTCTGGCGTGTTCAGCACTTCGCCCCCATAGGCATCTACATAGACAAAACCCATTGGCCCAACGTGCAGCACATCCCGCTGGGCAAGGAAAGCGCCAAATTGCCACACCAGCCGATTTGCAAGCTGTGTCAGTTTCGGCTGCTGCGCCATAAAATTGCCGACATAGCTGATGAGCCAGCCGTTGGCCTTACGACGCGCCAGGTGCGCATCCAGCAGCGGCGCAGGTTCATCGTCCGCGATTACCACATAAACCCGGCTGTCTTCGGGCAATTCAGTTCCAGGCGCGAGCCGAATCCGCCCTTTTTCCACCACACCCTGATAGGATGCCATTATCGTCATGCACACCTATCCTCAACAAATGCCAGACACTACCTACAGCGCCGCCATTTGTAACGGTATCAATCTGCCACCATTATAGTGGAAAGAGTGGGGGAGGGGAAACGGCCGTTTGCCCCATATATCAGCCGCTTCTGGCAGGAAAACGATGCGGGCTTTGTCGTTGGTGTCGTTCACAATTTAAACTTCACGATTTTCCATCGGGCTCCAGGCAAAATCAACCAGGAAAATCAATGCGAAAAAAATGGCTAATGCCTGGGTCACGGCTTCTATTGGGGAGTGATTAAGCTGGCCCAGTTTGGGCACAAAACGATCCTGAGACAAGGAGCGAACCTGGAAATGGTTGGGTCTAGATTGACGAGCCAAACCTCTCCTCTACGGCATCAAAATCCTCCTCATCCAGCGCGGTGAAGGCTGTTAATTCGGGGCTGGACTCATAATCGGCCAACAATGCCTCGGCAGCTGGAGCAAGCCGGGCTTCTTGCTCTGTTTTTGCGTTTGCCAATTTCGTCTCCAGAAACTCGACGAAATTCAGCACTTCTTGTTTTTGTAAATAAGGTAGACGTCGCAATCTGGTAAAACGGCCGTTTCTATCATCGTTTCCATTGTCCTAACCCCTCTTTTAGAACCATCCACGC
>JACKBU010000051.1 GCA_020634395.1 Ardenticatenaceae bacterium
TTTGTTGGTTGGGTGGGTAACATCTCAATGTCAGGGAGCCGTCAGAGGGGGTGTAACGGCCGTCTTTCTAGCCCCGTTTACGGGGCGTTGTTTTTTAGCCTGGCGCTTTAGCTCCAGGCATTGCCCGCACCGACCAGCGCTAAAGCGCCAGTCTGTCAAACGACGCCGGGTAAACCCGGCTTCTAGCGCCTTTACCCAAATTGACCCTGAAAAACTGCGAATGTGTTTGTTGGCTGGTGGGTTGGTTACACCAACAAACCTAACCAACCAACAAACCTAACCAACCAACGATCCAACCATCCTACTCAACCCACCTTCACCACAAAGTTATAAAACGCCCGGCGGCAGGCCGCGTACAAAATCGCCAGCCACAGCAGGCTGTAGCCCAGGCCATAAACCCACTGCCATAGGGCGATGGGTTCCCAGGCGGCTTGCAGCAGCACCAGCGGCGCCTGCCAGGGGTGCAAATACACCAGCCAGGACGACCACTGCAGCAGATACGCCACCATCGGCAGCGACATAACGGCCGTGTACCCGATCGACGGCAGCAAGTATTCATTGATCGAATCGTAGCGCACGACCACCAGGAACCCGGCCAGACAAAACAGCGCGGCGGCAACGGCCGTGCCCAACAGCAGCGGCAGCAGGTTCACCTGGCCGCGAAAGGCATAAAGCGTAAACGCGCCATTCTCCACCAGCGCCAGCGCCGTTAACGTCAGCACTTTGGCCGCCAGATATTCGCCCCGGCGCAGCGGCGTCACGATTTGCGCCGTCAGCGTGCCCTCGGCCTTTTCCAGCAGCACCAGCCCGCCCATAAAGTAAAACGTGCCCACGGGCAGATTGCTAAAAATCACCACCGGAAACAACCAGGCCAGGTAATCGCCGCGAATCTGGCTCAACAGGCCAATCACCACCACGACGATGACCAGCGAGGCGTAATAAAAGCCATTGCGAAATTGCAGACGCACGTCCCAAAGGATGGTTGACTGTAAGCGGGTCATGCCAGACTTCTCCCGGTCACGCGGATGAAGATGTCTTCCAGCGTGGCCTCTTGTGAATGAATGGTTTGCAGCGGATACCGGCGCAGGATGTCTTGAAAACGGCCGTTCTCCGCCAACCCTGCCAGCGCGAACTCCTCCTGGGTAGAACGGCCGTCACCATTGGCCGCATACTCCACGCGCACCAGCGGCGCGCCATACGCCAGCTTCAACGCGCGCGGCGAATCAATCAACTCAATCGCCCCATCCACGATGAAGGCCACCCGGTCGCACAGCGCCTCGGCCACCGTCATGTCGTGGGTGGTCAGGAAGATGGTCTTGCCCGCCTGCTGCTGCGCCTTGATCAAGTCCTTCACCTTGCGCGCGTTCATCGGGTCCAACCCGGCCGTTGGCTCGTCCAGAAACAGCAGTTCCGGGTCGTGGAGCAGGGCGCGGGCCAGCGTCAGGCGGTTCTTCATCCCTTTGGAAAACTGGCCGACCAGCATGTCGCCATCTTCCGCCAGCCCCACCTGCGCCAGCAGGTCGCGCGGGTCGCGGGTGGCCCGGCTGTAGAGCGAAGCGAAGTAGGTCAGGTTTTCGACGGCCGTCAGCTTCAGATAATGGTTCGGCAGCTCAAACGAGACGCCAATGCGCTCGTAATAATCCGAACCCCAGCCGGCCAGATCGCGCCCAAAGACGGAAACCTGACCCTGGTAGCCCTGAAGCAGCCCAATGAGAATCTTTTGCGTGGTGGATTTACCCGCCCCGCTCGGCCCCAAAAAGCCGAAGATTTCGCCGGGCTGCACGGCAAAGTTGAGGTGATGGATGGCCGGAACGGCCGTTTTGGCATACGTAAACTGCAAATCTTGTACAGTAATCATGAAAACACTCATTAACGATGAACGATGAATGGGGAATGATGAACAAAGAAAGAAGAAATCAGGCGGGGGCGAGGAGGCGCTGCAGCAGGTTGACCATGCGCTCGGCGGCGGTGTCCAGGGTGGCCGCGTTTTGGTCTTCCAGTTGGGCCAGCAGCCAGCGGTCGTGGGTTTCGTCCAGCGCCATCACCAGGGCGATGAGCAGCTCTTCGGGCAAATCGTCCCGCACCACGCCCAGTTCCCGCCCGCGCCGGATCAGGTCGTCCAGCACGGTGGTGAGCGTTTGCCACATCTCGGCCAGCGGCCCTTCGGCCAGCACTTCGGCGGCTACCGGCCCGCCAGATTTGACCAGCCCAAAGACCCACGGCCGTTCGGCAAACTGGCTGAACTGCTCCCGGTAAACCTGCAACAGGGTGGGCCAAAAGGAAACGGCCGTTGTCTGCGCAAAATTCCAGGGCACGTCGCCCAAAAATTCCTGCAAATAATGATTCACCGTCGCCCCATACAGGTCGGCTTTATTGTCAAAGTAGTAATACGCCGCCCCCTTGCTGATCCCGGCGTCGGCCAGAATCTGGTTCATGGAGGCGTGTTCGTAGCCATCGGCGGCGAAGGCTTTCGCGGCCGTTTCCAGGATACGTTCTCGTTTTTCCGGCGATAAGTTGTCAAATCGTGGTCGCGGCATCACATTTTCCTTCTTAAACCATCTGGTTAGACTGTTCGGTTAAACCATACGGTCTAAAATGTAATCGAAAAGGATTCGGTTGTCAATACCCAATTTTTTAGTTGACAGGCACGGCCGTTTTTGTTACCATTTGCGCATTATGAGAGCGCTCTCAAATAGTGGGGTAGCTTCTGGTGAACGCCAGAAAATGGATGGAGCCGTATAAACCGATGGATGAACGCCTGACCCTGGAAAAAATCGGCGAACTGGCCGGCGTCTCGCGGGCGACGGTCTCGCGAGTGGTGAACAGCCAGCCCAACGTGCGCCCGGAAGTGCGCGAGCGCGTGCTGGCTGTAATCGCCGAGACGGGCTACCAGCCCCATCTGGCGGCCCGTTCGCTGGCTTCCAATCGCACCGGCCTGATCGGGCTGGTTATTCCGCGCATTTTGCAGTCGCTGTTCACCGACCCCTACTATCCGCGCCTGCTCCAGGGCGTCACCCAGGTCTGCAACGAGCATGCCGTGATCCTGACGCTCTTCATGTTCCATTCGGAGGATGAGGAAACCCGGCTGTATCCGCGCGTGCTGCGGCCGGGCACGCTGGATGGGGTGGTGGTGGTCTCCTCGCAGGAGGAAGACCCGCTGATTGCCCGGCTGGCGGAATCGGGCCTGCCGTTTATTGTGATTGGGCGGCCAACGGATGCCACGGCCGTTAGTTATGTGGACGTGGATAACGTGACCGGCGCGGAAACGGCCGTGTCCCATCTCATCAACCTCGGCCGCCAGCGCATTGCCACCATTACCGGCCGTCAGGACATGAGCGCCGGGTTGGACCGTTTGGAAGGGTATCGTCGGGCGCTGTTGGCCAGCGGCCGGGCCATCGACGAAGCCCTAATCGCTGCGGGCGAGTTTGAAGAAGGCCAGGCCTATGAAGCCATGCTGCGCCTGCTGCCTCAACAGCCCGATGCCGTCTTTGTGGCCTCCGATGCGATGGCTCTGGGCGCGCTCAACGCCCTGCACAGCGCCGGGCTGGAAGTGCCTGGTGACGTGGCCGTGGTCGGCTACGACGATTTGCCCGCCGCCGCCATCGCCTCGCCGCCGCTGACCACCGTGCGCCAGCCCATTCGCCGTTTTGGGGCGCTGGCGGTAGAAACTTTGTTAAATATTATCGAAACCGGCTCGGAGCCACCGCGCCACATTCTTCTGCCCACCGAATTAATCATCCGCGAAACGTGCGGCGGGAGCTGAGATGGGTCCAATCTTTTTGTGGATTAAAAAATTAATCCGGTAACAATTGCCCGCTTCGCCTGCGGCTAAAGCCCTAGGCTGCAAAACAACGCCCGATGAACCGGGCTTAAAGAATAAAAGCCGGGTTTACCCGGCGTCGATATTTAGCCCGGACGTTTACGTCCGGGTAAGATAGCAATTACCCAATTCCTTAAAGCCTAAAAGATTTGACCAATCTGGGCCTACACCTATCAAGAGGGGAACATCATGCGCTACGGATATTTTGACGACGACAAACGAGAATACGTAATCACCCGGCCGGACACACCGCTGCCGTGGATCAACTACCTGGGCAAAGAGGACTTTTTCGGCCTGATTTCCAACACGGCCGGGGGCTACACCTTTTACCAGGATGCGCGCCTGCGGCGGCTGACGCGCTACCGCTACAACAACGTGCCCACCGATGCCGGCGGCCGTTACCTCTACCTGCGCGACGACGCCAGCGGCGAGTTCTGGTCGCCCACCTGGCAGCCAACGCGCCGCGAATTGCAAGAATATACCTGCCGGCATGGGATGGGCTACACCACCATATCCGGCACGTATGCCGACATCGAGGCCGAGGTGCGCTACTTCATCCCCATCGGTGAACGGTTGGAAGTGTGGCAGGCGACGGTGAGCAACCGGCGGGCAGAGACGGCCGAACTCTCGTTGTTTTCCAGCGTGGAGTTTGCCCTGTGGGATGCCTGGGACGATGCCACCAATTTCCAGCGCAACCTGAACATCGGTGAGGTGGAGGTGGAAGGCAGCGTGATCTACCACAAGACCGAATATCGGGAACGGCGCGATCATTTCGCCTATTTTGCCTGCTCGGAAGAGGTGGCCGGCTACGACACGTCACGCGACGCTTTTTTGGGACCTTATCGCGGCTGGGACAATCCCACGGCCGTTGCCGAAGGCCAATCGCGCAATTCCCACGCCCACGGCTGGGCGCCCATTGGCTGCCACCACATCCGGCTGAGGCTGGAACCGGGCGAAAACCGCCAGGTGATCTTTTTGCTGGGCTACCAGGAAAATCCGCGCGAGGCCAAATTCGACCCGCCCGGCTCGCAAACCATCAACAAGCAGTTGGTGCGGCCGACGATAGAGAGGTATTTGGATACGGCCGTTGTCGATTCCGCCTTCCGCGCCCTGCAAGCCTACTGGTCCGACCTGCTGGGCATCTTCCAGGTGACCTCGCCGGACGAACATACCAACCGCATGGTCAACATCTGGAACGCCTACCAGTGCATGGTCACGTTTAATATGTCGCGCTCGGCCTCCTATTTTGAATCGGGCATTGGCCGGGGGATGGGCTTCCGTGACAGCAACCAGGACTTGCTCGGCTTTGTCCACATGGTGCCCGAACGCGCCCGCGAGCGCATTCTGGACATCGCCGCCACGCAGCTGCCCAGCGGCGGCGCGTATCACCAATACCAGCCGCTCACCAAGCGTGGCAACAACGCCGTCGGCGGCAACTTCAACGACGATCCGCTGTGGCTGGTGCTGGGCGTGGCCGCGTATCTGAAGGAAACGGCCGATTTTGCCATCCTCGACGAGCCGGTTCCCTACGACAACCAGCCGGGCAGCGAAACCTCGCTGTACGAACATTTGCAGCGCAGCGTACAGTACACCCTCGACCGGCTGGGCGCCCATGGCCTGCCGTTGATCGGCCGTGCCGATTGGAACGACTGCCTGAACCTGAACACCTTCTCCTCGGAGCCGGGCGAATCGTTCCAGACGACGACCAACAAGGATGGCAAAGTGGCCGAATCGGTGTTTATCGCCGGACTGTTTGTGCTGGCGGCCGACGAGATGGCGGCGCTGGCGGCGACGTTGGGCCAGACAGAAGAAGCGGCCGGTTACCGGCAGGCAGCGGCGGCGATGGCTGAAACGACGCTGCAGCACGGCTGGGACGGCCGTTGGTTCCTGCGCGCCTACGATGACAACAGCGACAAGGTCGGGTCGCACGAATGTGAGGAAGGGCAGATTTTCATCGAGCCGCAGGGCATGTGTGTGATGGCGGGCATTGGGCTGGATAACGGCCGTGCCGCTCAGGCGCTCGACAGCGTACGCCAGCATCTGGCTACCGAACATGGCATCGTTCTCTTACAGCCTGCTTTTTCGCGCTATTACCTGAACCTGGGCGAGATTTCCTCCTATCCGCCCGGCTACAAAGAAAACGCCAGCGTCTTCTGCCACACCAATCCCTGGATCATGATCGCCGAAACCATCGTCGGGCGCGGCGATGACGCCTTCGACTACTACGAGCGCATCAACCCCTCTGCCCGCGAGGCCATCAGCGAGGTACACCGCTCGGAACCCTACGTTTACGCCCAGACCATCGCCGGTATCGACGCAGCGACCTTCGGCGAGGCCAAAAATTCGTGGCTGTCCGGCACGGCCGCCTGGAACTACGTGGCCATCACCCAATGGATTCTGGGCATTCGGCCTACCTACGACGGCCTGATCGTCGCCCCGGTGGTCCCAGAAGACTGGGCCGATTTCACGGTGACGCGTTTGTTCCGCGGGGTGGTGTATCGGTTTGAGGTAGAGCGCGTGGGAAAGGGCACGGCCGTTTCCCTCATCGTGGATGGCGTGCCGGTTGACGGGAACGTGGTGGCGGCGCCGGAAGGAAAAACGGCCGTGACGGTGCAGGTGAAATTAGGCACGGCGTAAAGATAGGGGACTGGAGATTAGAGAGTGGAGATTTTATTAGTCTCCAGTCTCCATTAACAAATTGGGCCAGTTGTGCCTGATCAGGCGGCGAGGGGGTAGCTTGTTTGTCTGGTGGAGAGGAAGCGCGCGAAATCTAGCACTTCATTGCGGGCGGTTGAAGGCAGCAAGTCTACGACCTGAGCGATTTGATCGGGAATGGATACGGCCGTTTCTGTGCTTGCTTGCCAGACGACGACAAACTGCTGACGGTTCAAGGGGCACAGGGCGATAGTCTCGCCGCGCTCATCGACAAATTCAACCTCGAATTCGTCATGGTTGTGCTGGTGTACCAACGTGCCTTGGGCGCCAAGGGGTAAATTTTCGCCGGGTATGGCTACAAGGAGTTCAACGACGTCAAGTAATGCTGGTCTTATCATGGCTTTTCTCCTGGTAAGACGTAAACTGTGGTTAACTGGGCCGTTTTTTCGTTTGTTTTAACAAGCCAGCCGGTGCGGATGACGGCCGTTTGCCCCTGTGTTCCCTTGACGACCAAATCAACCCGGAAGTGTTGGCCGAATTGATCGGTACGCTGCAAAGTTGCTTCTGTCTCTGGAGCATTGTTGGCAATTTGCTGCACCAGATCGTTGTAGTTAGCAGACGTGTACCCCAAGACGATTTCAAAAACTCGGGCTTTATGTTTGCCTTGCGGATGGGCAGAGTTTAGCGCATAGCCCACGAGTTTAGCGGATCGATCAAGACAGCGTGGGCATAATCGCTAAGTTTCACAAATATTGTACACAAAAAAGCCGCCTGACGATTTTTCCCAAGAATAGCGGCGGATTGTTCGGGAAAAGAACCAGAGTCTTTTTTCATGGGCAGACCCTGGATTGTGATATTTTTGGCTGGCTTTTCCAACCAAACAGCAACCAGACACGATGGTTGAAATCCGGTGCCAGCACCGCGTTCTTGCCAATCCGTGTCTGGTTTTTCATCAGTGGCAGAACCACTCAAGGAGAACAATGAGCAGCGGCGATTTCTACGGTTTACCTGTCCATACCCTCGAAAATGATTATTTGAAGCTGGAGTACCTGGCCGAAGCCGGGCCGCGCCTGGTGCGCCTTTTCGCGGCCGGTTCCGACCAGAACATTTTGGCCGAAGCGCCGGAGACGTTTTGGGAGACGCCTTACGGCCGTTTCTACATTCGCGGCGGCCATCGGCTGTGGCATGCGCCGGAAAAAATGGCCCGCACCTACATTCCCGATAACGACGGCCTCGTCGTTACCGAACTGCCGGAGGGTGTGCGATTGGAAGCGCCGCAAGAACCGGACACGGCCGTGCACAAAACCATGACTATTCACCTGCACGCCGACCGGCCAGCACTGACCATCGAACATACGCTGCTGAATGGCGGCGTCTGGCCGGTGGAGCTGGCGCCCTGGGCGATTACCCAGGTGCGATTGGGCGGCACGGCCGTTTTCCCGCAGCAGGTCGGCCAACTGGACGAAGATGGGCTGCTGCCCAATCGCCAGCTCACCCTCTGGCCCTATACCCGTCTGAACGACGCCCGTCTACACCTGGACGACGACTACATTCTCGTTGGTCCGGACGTGGATGCGCAGGCTTTCAAAATCGGCTGCTTTAACCGGCATGGCTGGCTGGCCTACTTCCTCGACGACGTGCTGTTTGTGAAACGTTTCCCGGTGCGCGAGGACCAGCTTTATCCCGATTTTGGCTGCAATGCCGAGATTTACGCCAACGACAAGTTTATGGAACTGGAATCCCTGGGGCCGCTGACGCTCCTCCAGCCGGGCCAATCGGTGAGCCACAGCGAGACGTGGGAGGTGCACGGCCGTCTCACCCCGCCTCAAACGGCGGATGAGATGCGCGGCCTCATCAACCAGTATGTTCTCTAGACCATGAACCGCATCCGCAACTTGTTTAACCCGCAGCAAGAATTTTCGCTCCTTCGCCCGGCTTCAGCCGCGCCGCCGGGCGCGCTGCCAGAGTTGAATTTGCGCTATGTGGCCGATCTGGGTCTGGCGAACACGCTGCTGGCTTTGTCGCCTGATCCGGAACATCGACAGGCGCTGGAGGCGATCTTTGTCGAGCTGTGCACGGATACGGCCGTTATCACCTACCGCCAGGACGTGCTGGCCGATTTGCTGGCCTACCCGCAGCTTGTTGATTGTTTTACGGGGCTGCTGCCTACACTGGATGCCCTCTCTGCCTACCACTACCGCAGCCGGGTTCAGGATACGTCGCCGCTGTATGAAGTGGCCTGGCGCGCCGGTGAATTAGAGAACGTCGTGATCTGTATCACGGCGATGGCCGAAGCGTTTACGGCCGTGGGCGATGTGCTCCAATCCACCGGCCTGCAAGCTCTGCGCCAGGAAGTGCAGCGCATTCAGGAGGACGAAAAGTATCAAAGCCTGACCAGGGAACTGCCTGGCTTATTGGAAACCCTGCGCGCCAGTCGCAGCGTGACGATTGGCGTAAACCTGGACCCGCAGCTAGAGCCGGTGGAAGCGGCTCTCTTGTCCGTGAACACCACCACGTTTGATACGGGGACATTCCTGGATAGGTTTTTTGGCAAGAATAAAACGCGGTGGTCGGGGCTGGCTCCGGTGCATTCGGTGCACAGTCTGGGTGGGCCAAATCTGATTGGTACGCCGCTGCCGCCGGAAGTGCGGAATCCGGGCGGCAAGATTAACCCACTGATGGTGCCGCTGTTCCGCGATCTGGCTGACGTGCTGGACAAAGTGTGCCAGCCGATTACGCAGGCGTTGGGGCAGTATGTGCAGATTAACGGCCGTTTCCTGGCCAACCTGCGCGCCGACCTGCTCTTTTACCTGGCGGCCTATCGCCTGATTAAACGCCTGGAAGCGGGCGGGCTGCCCATGACCCGTCCGGAGATAGCCCCCGCTGCCGACCGGGTATTCACCGTGCGTGATAACTACAACCTCAATCTTGCCCTTAACTACAGCCTGGATAAGCCGCAGGCCGATTTGCGCCAGCAGGTGGTGGCTAACGATGTAGACATGGGGGATAACGGCCGTATCTTTTTGCTCACCGGCCCTAATCAGGGCGGCAAAACCACCTACATACAGGCCGTCGGTCTGACCCAGGTGCTGGCCCAGGCTGGCTTCTATGTGCCGGGAACCCAGGCTTGCGTAAGCCCGGTGGATGCCATCTTTACCCATTTTCCCGTCGAGGAGAAGCTGGAACGGGGCACAGGCAGATTTGGCGACGAAGCGCAGCGGTTCAGCGAAATCTTTACCCAGGTGACGCGCCACAGTCTGGTGCTGTTGAATGAGTCCCTTGCCTCCACAAGCGCCTGGGAAAGCCTGTATCTGGCCCAGGACTTGCTGCGTATCTTGCGGCGGGTGGGCTTACGAGCCATCTACGCCACCCACATGCACGAACTGGCAGCCAACGTAGACCAGTTGAACAGCGAGAGCGAGGGCGACAGCTTGCTGGTCAGCCTGGTGGCTTCGCGTATTGACGACGGCGGCCAGGGTGCGGAGAAGGGGCTGGCGCGCAGTTACAAAGTTTTGCCAGGCAAGCCGTTGGGCCGCAGTTACGCCACGGAACTGGCGCAGCGCTATGGAATCAGCTACGAACAGTTGGTCGCTTTGCTGCAGCAGCGCGGTATACTTTAGTAAAAAACCAGGGCAAGCGTTGGGATTAGGGGTATGGCGTTTTTCCTTACCCTATTTCCGGCTCTTGCTCTGACTATTTAGGGAGATAACTCATGACGACATCCATTCAATTCCCCCAAGATTTTGTGTGGGGCACGGCAACATCTTCGTATCAGATTGAAGGCGCGTGGCAGGCCGACGGTAAGGGCGAATCGATCTGGGATAGGTTTACGCACTCGCCAGGCAACATCAAGAACGGCGACACAGGTGACGTGGCCTGTGACCACTACCACCGCTGGTCGGAGGATGTCCGCCTGATGGCCGAACTCGGCGTGCAGGCTTATCGCTTTTCTATAGCGTGGCCGCGTATTTTGCCAGACGGCCGTTCTCCCCTAAACCAGGCAGGACTGGACTTTTACAGCCGGCTGGTAGATGACCTCTTGGCAGCCGGAATCGTACCCTATGTGACGCTGTACCATTGGGACATGCCGCAGGCGCTAGAAGACGCGGGCGGCTGGCCTGTTCGGGCCACCGCCGAGGCCTTTGTAGAGTATGCCGATGCGGTGTCACGCCACCTGGGCGACCGGGTGAAGAACTGGATCACGCTCAATGAGCCGTGGGTATCTGCCTTTATGGGTTACGAGATGGGAGTACATGCTCCGGGGCGGCGGGAAACGGCAGCGGCCGTGCGCGCTGCCCATCATTTGCTGCTGGCCCACGGCTGGTCGGTGCCGGTGATTCGGCAGAACAGCCCGGACGCCAAGGTAGGTATTACGCTGAACCTGACGGTGGCGCAGCCTGCCTCTGCCGGTGAAGCTGACCGGCGTGCGGCACAGCACCTGGATGGCTACATTAACCGCTGGTTTTTGGACCCGTTATACGGCCGTTCCTATCCCGAAGATTTGTCGGCTCGCTTTGAACAGCACTTCCCGCAGGGACTGGACCACCTGTTGATTGGCGACCTGTCGGCGATTGCCGCCCCGACTGACTTTTTGGGCGTCAACTACTACACGCGCTTCATCGTACGCGACGAGAAGGCCGCCGACAACCTGCCGCCGGAAGTTATCCCCGCACCCAAAGAAGAGCACACCGAGATGGGCTGGGAGGTCTATCCCGAAGGTCTGTACATCCTGCTAAGCAAGCTGTATGGTGAGTACCGGATACCCAGCATCTATGTTACCGAAAACGGGTGCAGTTACAGCGATGGGCCGGACGAAAACGGCCGTGTCCGCGACGCGCGCCGCCTTAGCTACCTGCATGATCATTTTCAGGCAGCCCACCGGGCTATCCAGGAGGGCGTGCCGCTCTCCGGTTACTTCGTCTGGTCCTTTATGGACAACTTTGAATGGGCTGAGGGGTATTCGCAGCGCTTTGGGCTGGTTTGGGTAGAGTACCAGACACAGAAACGGATTCTGAAAGACAGTGCGCTCTGGTACAAAGACGTCATCGCCCACAACGGTTTCTAGCATTACCGGAATAGTTCTCCCCTTCTTTTCTGTGGTCAACCTCGACAGCCTGTCGGATGGCTGCAAGGCGCGGGGCGATCGTGCGGCGATGAAGGTCTTGGTCAAGTTCTAAGTAGAAAACCGTGGATTCGGGGGTCTCTCCCGACGACGTTTTGCGGAGAGACCCTTTTGAAGGGAGCCAAAATATGAATATCCCGCGCTTTTGCTTGGGCTTTGTTATTCTCTCTATGGGTTTGGGATGGGTTGCTTGCGCGTCGAATGCAGAGCCAACGGCCGTTGCCGGTCCATCTCCAACCACCGGCTTACCTGTTATAGCCACGGAAGCGACAGTCACCCGCCCCGCTGCCCGGCTTCCGGTCCAGCCCTCCCCAACTGCGACCCCTTCTCCGACTACCACTGCTGCCATTGCAGCCACGGCCACAGCCACGCCCACCGCAACGCCCACCGCAACACGCTGGTCGGTAGAGCCTCATCCCCTACAGATTGAGGTAATGCGACAGCGATCTTACCCTGGCAGCGAGATTATCGTTGAGCAAACGCTGGAACCAGAGGAGACTTATAATCGGTACGTCGTTTCCTACCAATCAGATGGGTACAAAATCTACGCATTGATGACGGTCCCCAACGGCGCAAAGCCGGATACAGGTTGGCCGGTCATTGTCTTCAACCACGGCTATGTAAGACCCTCCTGGTACAGTACCACCGGAAACTACGTACCGTACATGGACATGCTTGCCCGCAGCGGTTACATCGTCTTTAAGTCCGACTACCGCGGCCATGGTCACTCCGATGGCGAAGAGACTGTGGGCGGCGGCTACGGTTTGCCGGACTATACGGTTGACGTGCTCAATGCAGTGGCATCTCTGAAGGCTTATCCGGATGTGGACCCACACCGTATCGGCATGTGGGGCCATTCGATGGGGGGACAAATTACCCTGCGGGCGATGGTCGTTTCTGAAGATATCAAAGCCGGGGTGATCTGGAGCGGCGTGGTGGCCCCTTATTCGGAAATTATCGCCCGCTGGGATTTCACGAGAAGCCCAGATTTTTCGCCCGAGATGATAGACTCCCTGACCGCCACGCCACAAGCATCAGCGGGTAACTGGCTGCTCAATTTCAGCGGCTGGGTGAATGAATTCACCACAAAATACGGCAATCCTGATGAAAATCCGGCCTTTTGGGACACCATTTCGCCGAACAGCTACCTGGCAGATCTTTCCGGTCCGATTCAGCTTCATCACAGCATTACCGATGAAATGGTGCCGCTGGCGTGGTCTGAGATGCTGGTTGAAGAACTTGAGGCTGTGGGTAACTCGTCCTACGAATTTTTCACCTACCCGGACGACAACCACAACATCGTGGTCAATTATGGCACGGCCATGGGGCACACTGTAGATTTTTTCGACAGATACGTAAAAGGCCAATAGATCTCGTGTTTACCCGCCTTTAATTGGCTGCCAAACCGATGTTTCCCTGGTTGAATTTTCGCAGCCGTTCCACGTCACGCATCGGCGGCAAGCCGAACAGCCTTTTGTACTCCCGGTTGAAGTGTGAAGCATCGTTATATCCGACCCGGTAGGCAGTGGTTGTCGCATCCAGATCCTCACCAACCATCAGGCGGCGCGCTTCCTGGAGCCGCAGCCGCTTCTGGAACTGCAGGGGGGTAAGGGCAGTCACCGCTTTGAACTGGTGGTGAAAACTGGAGACGCTCAGGCCAACTTCTTCGGCGACCTCTTCGATGCGGATTTGTTGATCAAACGCTTCGCGTAACCGTTCAATCGCTCGGGCAATAGGAGTTGTATAGCCGCCCACGACAGCAATATGGCGCAGGCGATCGCCCTGTTCGCCTAACAAGAGCCGGCAGATAATCTCGCGCTTAATCAGGGGAGCCAGAACGGGGGCTTCGAGCGGTGTGTCAATCAGCCTGACGAGTCGCACCACCGCGTCGAGCAAACCGGCGTCTAACAAGCTCACGTCCATGGCTTTTACGTCAGCCCGTTTCGGTTTTTCGGTGTGGCCCAGTTCAGTCATGATGGCGCCGATGAGGATGGGGTCGAGTGAGAGGCGGAGGCTGAGATACGGCCGTTCCCGCGATGCTTCAATCACGTGGCTGGCAACAGGAAGCTCAAGTGTGCCCAGACAATAATGATACGGATCATACTGAAAGCGCTCCTCGCCCAGATAAAGCTCCTTGCTGCCCTGCGCAATGACAGCAAATGCCGGGTCAGATAGAGAAGGGTTTAGTTCTGTCGGCGAGGAGGAACGATAAAGAAGGACGTCATCCAATGGCTGCGTGGGGCCATCTTGGGGACAAGCTCGCGCCATCCGCTCGACCAGTTCGTCTCTGTCTGCTTCCATTCTCTGCGCATCACGCTCCGCTTGCTGGGTGCTCATTAAATCCATAGCGACCTCTACAGGCTTGATGCCAAGCCTGTTCATAAACTTGCAGAATTATTCAATGATTATCGACAATCATTCTATCAGCCAATCACCTGAAACAGTAAAATATACTCAAAGGCAACACGGGATTTTTATTCAAGATATGGAGTAGAAAGCGGTTCATCCTGAATCCATACCTTATTTATACCTGTCCCCGCTCTTGTACACATTATGGTCTAGCCTTACGCTCTTTATAGTAAACAGTAGGGTGGCTGTCAATAGATCCAGGTGTGAGGTCACCCCCGAATGAACATACCTGAAGGAGTTCAAAATGGAAATTAGTAGAATTGGCTCTCAACCTTCCGCAAAAGGTCCGGCCGACTGGTTTACGGGCACGGTACGGATTGATCCGCTCTTTAGTGCCAAGGATCCGGCCCGCGCGGCCGGCGCGGGCGTCACCTTCGAGCCGGGTGCGCGTACCGCCTGGCACACCCATCCGCTGGGGCAGACCCTGATTATCACGGCCGGCTGCGGCTGGGTGCAGCGTTGGGATGGTCCAATTGAGGAAGTCCATCCTGGTGACGTTGTCCAGTTTGCCCCCGAAGAAAAACAT
>JACKBU010000052.1 GCA_020634395.1 Ardenticatenaceae bacterium
ATACTGTATGTATCGTTATGCAAAACTGATTGGATTTTAGAGCATGAGTTATTCACTGTCATTTTCCCAGGCGATTGTCACTGTAATTTTTGTGGGTGATAAGGTGGAACAAGGTTTTTACGACTTTGTGCCCACGAAAGAGCTTTCTGAAGCACTGAACATTGCCCGGCCTACGGCCGTAAAAATTCTTGGTAACCTGGCCGGTGCGGGCATCATCGAGACGCGTGAAGGGGCTAAAGGGGGCGTACGCCTGGCCCTACCCCCGGCTGAGGTGACGATTCTGGATATCTTTCAAGCCATCGAATCGGGAAAAGCGCTGTTCCGGCATGATTTCGAGCTGGGCGTCACCGGCGAAAAGCCCACACGGGCACAAAGCGCCATTCTGGACATTCTCAACCAGGCGGAAGCGGCGATGCACCACCGGCTGGCACAAACCACCGTTGCCGATTTGCTGACCATTTTGAATGCATAGCCAGAAATTTTTTTGTTTATAACTACATATTAACAATATATAGTTTATTTATTTACTTCAGTTTCACAAAAAGGAGCTTACAAATGAAACCATTGAAAACATTGTTACGGTTGATTGGTGTGGTGCAGATTGTCCTGGGGCTGCTTTACCTGTTTATGCCGCTGAACTTTCTGGCACTGCTAGGCCACTCTACGCCGGAAGCGGATATTGCTTACCCGTTGGGGATGCTGGCCGCCCGCTTTTTGGCCTATGGCGTGGGCATGTTTTACATCGCTCGCGCGCCGGAAAAGCATGGATTTTGGATCAACAACATGATCTTCATCCAGGCGGTGGACCTGGCGGTGGGTATTTTTTACACGGCGACTGGAGCAGTGACGCTGGCACTGTCGGGATTCCCGATGTTTAATGCCGCTCTGTTCATCGTGTTGCTCTGGTTGTGGCGGCCGAAGGAAGAAACGGCCGTTTCCGCCAAAGAAGCAGTCGGCCTGGTCGACTAGCAAATTTGAAAGCGCATCGCCTTACACCAGAGGCGATGCGCTTCTCTGGAGAGGAGCGATGGAAAGAGTGCGAAGCTTTAGCCGATTTGTCCGGCAGCAAGCCACGGTTTACCGGTTGTTGCTGCTGACGATGCTCATGGTAGGGTTGGGGATTTTGGTAATTTCCCCCATCAGCCCCTCTGAGGAGTTGATGGCGCTGGCCAACGGCCGTAACGTGCCCGACACCCAATTCAACCGCTCTGCTGCGGATTTGTACGACCAGCTGGCGGCGTATGGCGAAGACGGCCGTCGCCTTTACCTGACGCGCATTTCCCCGGTCGATTTGTTCATTCCGCTGACCCAGGCGCTGTTTCTGGCAACGGCCATTAGCCTGACCGCCCGGCGCGCCTTTTCCCCCGGCAGCGATTGGCAGCTGCTGAACCTGCTGCCGTTTGTGGCCATGCTGGGCGATTACCTGGAAAACGCCTCGATTGCCGGGCTGATGCTGGCGTACCCCGTGCGCTGGGAGTTTTTGGCGACGATTTCGGCGGGGTTTACGGCCGTAAAAATTATCTTCTCGTTTCTCAGCCTGGCCTGCATTTTGCTCTGCCTGGGCGTGATGCTGGGGAACCAACGCCGCCAGAATTGGCGCAAGCGGGAGGCAAGCTGATGACAAACAAACTGCACGAGCTAGTGCTGCGCCTGAGCACGCGGCGAAACTTTCTCATCCTATTGGCGATTTTTGTTGGTCTGAATCTGTTTTTGGCGGGGCCGGTTAGCCCGTTCTCCCGGCTTCAGGCGATGTCGGGCGGGGCGAGCCTGCTGGATTTGCAATTTCTGTACTCACCGGATGAGGCGTACGAGCTGTTGACGGCGTATGGGGTAAACGGCCGTGCTTTCTACCTCTCCGTGTTGGCCCCCATTGATTTGGTGACGCCGCTGCTGATGGCGCTGTTTTTAGCAATCACCCTGTCGATGGCGCTGCAAGGCGCGTTTCCCGCCGATAGCCGCTGGCAAAAACTGGCTTTGCTGCCATTTGTGGCGATGCTGGGGGATTATCTGGAAAACATGGCGATTGTCGCGTTGATGCTGGCGTATCCGATCCGATTGGATGGGGTGGCGGTGATGGCGGCGCTGTTTACGGCCGTTAAGTTCATCTTCACCATTGCCAGCGTGGGCAGTATCATCCTGGCGAGTGCAATCCGGCTGGGCCAAAGGGAACGCGCTCCAAAGGCAGGCACACGATGAACGGCGCTCGCTTTTTCCGCAGAGTACAGGATGCGCCCTGGTACGCCCATTTTTTGCAGCCAGTTTTGGCCGCACTTCCCGCACAGCCCGGCGCGGCGGTGCTGGACGTGGGCACCGGCGCGGGCAAGCTGATGGAACTGGGGCAAGCGCTGCCCCATCTGCATTGGACGGGGGCGGATACGGACGCCGCGATGCTGGCCGAGGCGCGGCAACGGCCGTTGCTGCACCAAACCCCGCTGCACCAGCTAACGCCCGGCGACCCACTCCCCTTCCCCGACGCCCAGTTCGATGCGGTGACGTTTTGCTCGGTGCTCTTTTTGCTGCCGGACCCAACCCCGCTGCTGGCCGAAGCGTGGCGCATGTTGCGGCCAAACGGCCGTCTCATCGCCCTCACCCCATCCGGCGGCGCAGGCACTCCAGACATCATGGGCACCATTGGTTGGCACCCTTCCAACTGGACCTTTTTCTTGTGGCGGCAGATGACGGCAGGAAACGGCCGTCGTTGGGCACAGCAAAAAACGCTCGCCGACTTCGCCCGCCAGCACGGCGCGGCATACGAAAAGAAGTTGGTGTTTCATGATCTGGCAGTGGTGGAATGGGTACAGCGGGCAAACACGTAAGGCGCTGTTGGATTTTCCCACCGGGCGACTAACCCGTCGCCTCTATTTTTATACCGTGGAGCATGACACTTGGTTTGCCTCTTGATCTTTCGATTATCCTGGTGTATTATCTCTAAAAGAAACTGACCAGTCAGTTTTTTATAGGTGATATTATGCCCAAAATGAAACCCGAAGCGCTCGAAGCGCGGCGCAACCAAATCCTTCAAGCAGCTCTGAAATGCTTTGTTGACGCTGGTTACCACAAAACGTCAGTGGACGATATTGCCAGCCAGGCGGGCCTGAGCAAAGGCAGCATCTACACCCATTTCGAGAGTAAACACGCGCTGCTGCTCACCCTGCTAACCAGGGTGAGCCAGGTGACAGATCTGCCCGGCATCCTGGGGGCAGAAACGACCACGGAGCAAGAGAAGTTTTCCGCCGTCCTGGAAGGCATCATCAGCTACGTACAATCCGGTGATTTTCAAGATTATGCGGCCCTGCTGATGGTTGCGTGGCGGGAAGCACAATCCGATCTGGCGATCCGGCAGACGGTTGCCGGGCTGTATGCCGGCATGCGGGGCGGGTTCAGCCAGTTGATTCAGCAGGGCATCGAATCGGGTCAGATTGAACCCATCGACGCCCGCTCCTTCGCCAGCATCCTGATCGCTATTTTTGATGGCCTGATGATTCAGGCAATGGTCGATGATCAGGCCATTGATTGGCAAGCTGTGGCCGAAACGATCCGGGGCATCTGGATTTACTAGGCAGGCAAGCCCCATTGGCCGAATAAACGAGGACAAGATGGAAATTCAAAGTACAACCCGCTCACCCGAACCTGTTCGTGTTCCAAGGCGCTTCTTTAAGCGGTTCACCTGGAAACAGTGGGCTTTGCTACTGATTGTGGGGATCGTAACGGCCGTTTTACTGCGTCCCCTGTGGCAAAATCCGGAGCGTGGCGTCAGCCAACTGTTCCCCACAGACCAGACCTATCATTATGAATCGCTGCGAGCGCTGGGGTATGCCACAACCGGCGGCGCCGACGTCAACGAAATTCTGCACGCGATTGGAGAGATTGAAGCGGGCGACCCCGAGTCTTGGTATGTGGGCTGGTCGGCCCTGGCCGACAGAAAAATGGCAGAGGCCGACCGCTACCAGCACGACCAGATTGGCCAGGGAAACGCCCTGCTGAGCGCTGCCAACTATTACCGCACGGCCGAATTCATGCTGTATGCCAACGATTCGCGCAAACTGGAAACGTATCGCCAATCGATTGCCGCCTTCTACCGGGGGTTGGACGCGCTGCATGTACCCTATGAACGGATGGAAATCCCGTATGCGGGGAATGACCTGGATGGCCTTTACTTCCCCGGTGACAGCGCGCAGCATGGCGATACCCTGATCCTGATGATCAACGGCTATGACTCCATCAAGGAAGAAACCTACTTCACGCTGGGGCAAGAGGCGCTGGCCCGCGGATTCTCGTTTATGTCCTATGATGGTCCCGGACAAGGCAGCGCTATTCGCGAACATGGCATTCCTTTTACGCCGAATTGGGGTGACGTGAATCGGGCTGTGGTGGACGCGGTTACGGCCGTACACCCAGAGATCAAAGAGATCATACTGGTGGGGTTCAGCATGGGCAGTATTCTGGCAACCAAGGCGGCAGCGGCTGACGCCCGCATCTCTATGCTTGTGCAGTACAACATCATGTATGACTTCTCGCTGACAGCCAGGGAATCGATGCCCGCCTCCTTTGCGGAACGGGTCTTCACCGACGAGCCACGACCGGCCTGGGTATCCCAGATGCTGGGTTACTCCATGCGGTTTTCGTCGGAGCAGGATTGGGCAATCCGGCACGGCTCCTGGGTGATGGGTATCGATGATTATGCCGAAGTCCTGAATCAGTACCGCTTCTATGAGATCTCACAGGATGCGCCGGAGGTCACGGCGCCGGTCCTGCTGCTGGCGGGGGAAAATGACCACTTCGTTAACGAGACACTGATCACCACAACCGAGGATTCCTTTAAGCAGGCGGCAAGCATTACATCAATCACCTACGACGCCCAGTCCGGCGCCGATGAACATTGCCAGGTGGGGGCGATGAACTTGTGGACGGCCGATTTTTTCGAGTGGGTCTATGCCAATCTGAACTGAATAACATAATTTCCCAAGGCGGATGGCGAGCAATGAACAATCACCGTCACCAGGGGCGGCAACGGCTGTTTCTTACAAAACCCCCAACTCCCGCGCCCTGGCCACTGCCTACGTACGGCGGCTGACATGGTGCTGATATTCGGGAAAAGGATGCTTGTCCCTGATAGTGATAGAGAACGGTCATTTAGGTGGCCATTTTTTGTTCCGATCCTAGTCAAACCCCGTAACGGCCGTTTCCCCCACTTACCCACCTACCTACAACATCCTCAAACAAACTACAATTTTTCTCCCCACCAACTACCATTTCTGGTGGGGACTGACGCTGCCATCTGCCATATCCTGTATACACAACAAACACATCAGCGACAAGGGGAAAAAACGAACATGAACAATCAAGACAACAGTAAATCTGAACAAAACATTGTTGGGGCGGGACTCGCAATTGGTGTCGGTCTGGGCTTGGTCTTTGGGTCTGCAATCGGCAATGTCGGTGCGGGATTGGCCATTGGTATCGCGGCAGGCATTGGCTTTGCCACCAGACAACAGCGGAAGAAAAAGTCGGAATAAACACCAATCTAACCGGGGTCATAACAAGGAGAATACGATGAATTATTTAATCGTTGGTGCAACTGGGGCAACTGGCCGATTGCTCACCCAACAACTGCTTGAACGCGGCCATTTTGCAAAAGTGATTGTCCGATCACCGGAAAAATTGCCGGAAGCCGTCAGAAATCATGCCAATTTGACCATCATTCGCGCGGCCGTTCTCGATTTAAGCGATGCGGAGCTGGCCCAGCATGTTCATGGGTGCGATGCAGTCGCCTCCTGTTTGGGTCACAACGTGACCTTTAGGGGCATGTATGGTCACCCGCGTAAACTGGTCACCGATGCAACCCGTCGGCTGTGCCAGGCCATTCGTGCCAACAATCCCGATAAGTCGACGAAATTTGTCTTGATGAATACGGACGGAAACAGCAACCGGGATCTGAACGAACCGCTCGCCTTCGCCGAGAAAGCGATTGTCGGACTTTTACGCCTGCTGCTGCCACCGGTTGCCGATAATGAACAAGCGGCCGATTATTTGCGAACCGAGGTAGGGCAAAACGACAGGTGGATTGAGTGGACGGCCGTTCGGCCGGACACGTTATTGGATGAGGTTACCGTTACCGATTACGACCTGGTTCCATCTCCAATCGAGAGTGCCCTTTTTGGTTCAAGGGAAACGAGCCGCATCAATGTGGCGCACTTTATGGCAGATCTGATGACGGATGAGGCGTGCTGGGCGCAATGGAAAGGGCAAATGCCGGTTATTTACAATCAGGCTGACGCTCAATTTTTACACCAATAACTTTCTCAACCTCACACCAGCGCAGCACGAACGTTATCCGTTCCGAATTTGAATCGTTTTAGACAAAACAAGGAATAAACCTCATGAGCAAGATTCAAGCAGAAAAACCAGAGGGGCGACGGTGGCACAACATCACGCTTGGGCAATATGTCGCGCTGCGCAATGGTGTCCCATTGGGAGACGGCCGTTCCCTACGCAACATGCTCCAGCGTTCTTTCGGTGCCGCTTCCTTTGCTGGATTCTGGCAATATTGGAATCCAATTTGGGGGTATGGTCTGGGACGTTATGTGTATGCCCCGCTGCGCCGGGTGCTGCATCCAGTTGTTGCCTTCATCCTAACGTTTGCCATCTCTGGCGCCCTTCACGATTTGGCCACGATGGCGGTCAGCTGGTCACCCGCCTTTTTGTTCACGCCCTGGTTTGTGCTGATGGGCATGGGGGCCGTATTGGGGCGCGCTGCTGGGATGGATTTGGCGAAACGGCCGTTTTGGCTCAGAGCCGCTGTTAACCTGGCATACCTCGTGGTCTGCCTGCTGCCGGCGCTGGCTCTTAGAAGTGCGATTTTGTAATAACCGCCCCCACAAATCACCACATCAATCACCATATGTGGTGATGACCACTCACCACATTAATTAGTATTCTCCAGGCAATGAAGCGAAGGCAGTGGCGTAGCCGCAAAGCCACAGCCACAGGGGAACTGAGGCAGCAATGGAAACCAAGCAACCCCAACCAGAGATTTTCGAGATACGCCTCCAGGGACATCTGGATACGCGCTGGACCGACTGGTTTGAAGGCATGACCATCACCCAGACCGAAGACGGCGAGACGATTCTCACCGGTTCGGTCGCTGACCAGGCTGCTCTGCACGGCTTACTCAAAAAAGTACGTGATCTAGGCTTGTCCCTGCTCTCCATCAATCCCATTAATCCATAAGGAGAACCGGTACACGCACCACATCCCTCCCACAACATTTGTCGTAGGCCCACAATCACCCTGTTCCCACGGGACGTCTTCTTGCTCAAAGGCTGCACACCCAAAACCCTGTTCACCGCACTCGCTCTGCCCACATAGAGCCTACAGTTTTTTGCTACTGCCAAACCACAGTTTCCTGTGGCGACGCTAAGGACCGTATACAGTAGGATGGGGTACGACCGCAACCGTTCACACCGACATCGCCAACAAGAGCGGCGGTCGTAACCCATCAGCGCACACGCCAAATTCCAAAGGAGAACACATCATGATGGCCCAGCCCAACAACACCCTGAAGGCCTCGTTCCAGCGGAAGAGCACCGCCGTTTCGCTGGTGGTAATAGTGACACTGTTCCTAACCGGTTGCGCCATGACCGGTCAGGTTGCTGTGCCGGCGTCTCCAGCAGATGTCGCCACAGAAACACAATCGGATACGGAAGAAACGACTACCCAAGACGCCCAGCAAGCGTTTCCGGCGGAGGTGTTGGCGGCGATACAAGCAGAAATGGACCAACTGACCACCGACGAACTCCCACCCGGCATGGTGGTGTGGATCGACGCACCACAATATCGCTTCGAAGGAGCCAGTGGTCTCGCCAACTTCACCGACAAGACCCCGATGTCGCCGGAAGGCGCGTTCCGGATTGGCAGCATCACCAAGATGTTCACGGCAACGGTGATCATGCAGCTGGTAGAGGATGGCGTCCTCAGCCTGGACGACCCGCTGGCGCAATGGCTGCCGGAGGTGGCTGCCCAACTGCCGTATGGCGATGAGATCACGCTGCGCCACCTGCTGGCCCACACCTCCGGTCTGTTCAACGTAGTCGAACATGAAGCATATTTTGCCGACCTTTTCACGCAGATGGTGGTTGATGAGGCGGCCGCAACCGTGACGCTGGACTGTGTTGAACGGGACCCTAACGACACGCTGGCCCGCTACGTCTACGGCAAAGAGGCCCAGTTTGCGCCGGGGACACAGTGGCGCTACAGCAACACCAACTACACGCTGCTGGGCATGGTCATCGAAACAGCGACGGAAATGCCGTTGGCTGAAGCGTATCGCACAAATATCTACGAACCCCTGGGGATGACATCAACCTTCCTAGATTGCTATGAAGCCCCGCTGGTGGATGTGGTGCATGGCTATACAGGTTCCGGAGATGCCCTGAGCGATCTCACCGAACTGCATGAATCCGTCGGCTGGTCGGCGGGTGGCCTTGTTTCCACTGCCGCAGACTTGACTACCTTTGCCCGCGGGCTGTTCGGCGGCGCGCTGTTTGATAATCCGGAGACGCTGGCGACGATGACCACACCAGCCACCAACAGCGCCAACGGTCTGGGCGTGATGCTTCAGAATGAGTTCATGGGGCACGCCGGCTACATTGCCGGGTATCGCTCGGTACTCAATTATGCGCCTGAGTTAGATACCGTTATCGTCATGCTCTATAACCACGATGGCGCTGACCCGGAACAAAGCCTGGCGGATATGATGAATCCGGTACGGCCGTTGCTGGGTGTGGCGGAAAGATAAGCCAGACCACGTTTCAGGTGTGTCTCCGTAAAATGTCTAACGAACCATAACTGAGTGTAAGGAGCAAAAAAGTCATGGAAAATCTCAACAAGACCCGTATCGTGCGACTACTTAGAATCATCATGCCTCTCGTGGGGTTAATCTGTATCGTGGTATTTGCGCCCTGGGACGGCATATGGGCCTGGATAAAACCATTACCTGACACCGTCCAGGAACAAGTCGATGACGCCATTGGTCATGGCCTGGATGGCATGATTGTGTATGTGGACAAAGCAGGTGACCCCCCCGCATTTTATACGGCCGGCTATAAAAACCGGGAAGATCAAATACCGGCCGACCCGCAATCATTGTTCAAGATTGCCAGTATCGATAAGTTATATACCGCCGTTTCTATTGCCAAACTGGTCAATGACCAACGCTTGTCGCTGGATGATACGCTTGCGGAGCACTTTCCAGAACTTGTGGGCAGAATTGAATATGCCGATCAGATTACGGTGCGGATGCTGGTGCAGCATCGCAGCGGTATTCCCAATTTCACCGACGCTCCCGGTTATTGGGAAAATCCACCGGATAGCCCTGAAGCCGCCCTTGCATTAGCGCTTGATTTGCCTGCTAACTTTGCACCGGATGAAGATTACGGTTATTCAAATACGAACTATTTTTTGCTGGGCGAACTCATCACAAAAGTGGTGGGGTATAGCCATTGGCAATATAT
>JACKBU010000053.1 GCA_020634395.1 Ardenticatenaceae bacterium
GTCATAAACAGACGATCTAGTTTCTCTGCAAAAGTTTCAGACATGTTTGCTTTTCCTGTATGTTCAGCACTTAACACCCTGTCTCGTAATTTGCGTATTGAATATATTCAATACGGCAATTCTAGGATATATTACAACCGATGAACCTTTTACGCAACTATTATAGGGGGTTCGATAGAGGAATTAAGGAGAATTGACTATGAACTGGCTTTTCGGCAGCTTGCTGACGGCCGCTCCCATCGTTTTGGCAGTAGGGCTGGCTGCAACGTTGATCATCTTATTTACTGGGGCCGGATTCCAGGCGTTTCACGGCCGTTTCGGATGGGATATGCCTCGTGAGAGAAAGCGCAAACGACAGGGAGTGATTCTCAGTGCCGCCATACTTGCCCTACTCGCAGCCTATCTACAGACGCCGCTGATCTGCTTTGTTATCTTTCCGGTTTTCGTCCTTATCTGGACTGTTCTGTAGGCTGAGAATATCTGCTGGAAGCTGTGGCGGCTTATGACGAAGGAGGCAAATTTTCCCCCTTTGCGCGCAGGATATTCCCCCTACCCTACCGACTCACTGGCCAGAGCTACCACCTGGTAGCTGTTCGTCGATTTGGTGATTTCAACCGACAAAGGCCACTTGAAGTCTATTCACCAACTCCTTGACCTATACCGGCGGCGAACAGTTTGTCACAAGCGATTGTTAACAGGAATTCTCCCCGTGACCCATCAGACCACTTTCTGGTATGATATGCGGGTGCATACAGAGGGCTGAATCATGTTTACGATAGAAACCTGGAAAGAAACCGCCGGGCATAAACTGCAAGAATTGGGCACGTGGCTGCAACGTCGCCGCCAAGAAGATGTCCCTTACTTGGTTTATGGCACGCTGGTTGGGCTGACGCTCTGGCCGTCAGTCGAAGCCGCCACCCAGACAGGTCAGTTTGGAGCCGTGATGGGGGCTGTTTATGGCGTGGCCGCCGGCGTCGGCGCTAACCTGCTGGCCAATCAAATCGAAGCCTGGAAGAATCAGGCCGAACCACCGACGGAGGACGAGGTAGCCGATTGGGTTGCCCAGCAAGCCGCCGCCGACAATGACCTGCGCCAAGCCGTTGACGCCATCCTGGAAAAACTGGATGCTGTGGATAAGGCCCGTGCCGGACTTACCGCTGAAGATCGCGCCTGGTTTGCCCAAACGTTGGCAACAGAACTGGCCCAACTGGGCAACCTGGAACGGTTCACTGCTGTCTTGAAAGGCAGTGGGGCCATTGCCCAGGGAGAAGGAGCAACGGCCGTTGGCGAACGCGGTGTCTATATTGACGGGAATGTAGAAGGCCACATCATCACCGGTGATAAGAACCGTATTGTTGAGACGGAGCATTACTATGAGCACTACCACGCGGCCGATCCTTCCCAGGCTGTAGACATCCCGGCGTTACGAAGACAATATCTGCGCCGTTTGTTGGTGGACGCGAACACCCTATCCCTGACTGGGATTCACCCTAAAGCGGCCAGCGACGCCCCTGACGCCCGCCTGAATTTAGGCGCGGTGTACACAGCTTTGCTGACGACCCGCATGGAAGGTGGAGACATGATGGTGGGGAGAGTGTTACCCGGTCACGCCGCCGAGAGCAGCCCGGTGTCGGCGCTGGCTCAGTTAAACCAAGAGCAACATCTGGCGTTGCTCGGCGATCCCGGCAGCGGCAAATCTACCTTTGTTAACTTCGTAGCCATGTGCCTGGCCGGGGAATGCCTGGGCCGGGATGACATGAATCTGCAAATGCTCACCGCCTCTCTGCCCGATGATAAAGGGAAAGACCAGGAAGAACGGCAAAGTTGGAACCACCGGGCGTTGCTGCCGCTGCGTGTGGTCCTGCGCGACCTGGCCGCGCGTGGCCTACCTGAACCAGGGAAGATTGTCACCGCCGATCATCTATGGCGGTATTTGCAAAAGGAAATCAAAACGACGGCGTTCATTCCCTACTTGCGGCAAGAATTGGATAAAAAGGGTGGCTTGATTTTGTTGGACGGCCTGGACGAAGTGCCCGAAGCACAGCAGAGGCGGGCGCAGATCAAGCAGTTGGTGGAAGACTTAGTAGTCACACTGCCCCGCGTCCGCATTCTTGTTACCAGCCGTACCTATGCTTACCAAAAGCAGGATTGGCGGCTGGCCGGTTTTCACGAGGCGGTGTTGGCCCCCTTCTCGGCTGGCCAGATACGTCGCTTTGTGGACCGCTGGTATGGCCACATCGCGGCCCAACGGGGACTGCATGAAACGGCCGCTCAAGGCCGGACCGAACTGCTGAAACGGGCCATCTTTGGCAGCAGCCGGCTGAAAGGATTGGCCGAACGACCTTTGCTATTGACCCTAATGGCCAGCCTGCACGCCTGGCGTGGCGGGAGTTTCCCGGAGAAGCGAGAAGAACTGTATAACGATACGGTGGATTTGCTTCTGGATTGGTGGGAGAGCCAGCGCATCGTGCGCGATGATGCCGGGCAGGTTATGGTGATTCAACCCAGCCTGGTGGAATGGCTGAAGATTGACCGGGACAGTGTGCGGGATTTGCTGCACGAACTGGCTTTCAAGGCCCACAACGGCCAGCCGGACACGGTGGGGACTGCCGATATTCCCGAAAGCGATTTAGTGACCGGCTTGCTGGCCTTGAGCGACGATCCGGACTTGAAACCAACCCGGCTAATTGAATTCCTGAGCCAGCGCGCCGGGCTGATTGTGCCGCGCGGGGTGAAGGTCTATACCTTTCCCCATCGTACTTTCCAAGAATACCTGGCTGCCTGCTACCTGACCGACCACGACTACCCGGATCAAATCGCTGGACTGGTGCGGGAGGACCCCAACCGCTGGCGCGAAGTGACCTTGCTGGCCGGCGCAAAAGCGGCGCGAGGCAGTGCCTCCACAATTTGGTCATTGGTGGAGGCACTCTGTTATCGGGAGCCGTCTGATGCTGGCAACAGCCTGGCCGACGTTTGGGGGGCGCACCTGGCGGGGCAGGCGTTGACCGAGGTGGCTAATTTGCAGAAAGTAAGCCCACGCAATGAGACGAAGGTGGCGCGGGTGAAGAGATGGCTGCTGCATATCATGGGTGGAAGCCAGTTACCGGCGACGGAGCGGGCCGCCACCGGCGTCAACCTAGCTGTTTTGGGCGACCCCCGGCCAGAGGCGATGACGGTTGACGGAATGCAATTTTGCTTTGTACCCAAGGGGGAATTTTGGATGGGAAGCGATGAGGATAATCCATTTGATAAAGATGCTGAACGTCCTCTACACAAAGTAGAGATTCCTTATGATTATTGGATTGGTTGTTATCCTGTTACCAATGTCCAGTTTCAAGAATTCGTTATTTCTGGTGGCTATAAAGAAGCCAGATTTTGGGTGGAAGCAGAAGCGCACGGTTACTGGAAAAACGGTGAAGTTGGTGGCGATCCCTGGATACCTGAGGAACGAAAGCATATGCAACGTTGGCGGCTTTGCCCTTATGATTACGGCAATCCTTTCAATTTATCGAATCATCCCGTCGTGGGCATTAATTGGTACGAAGCATTAGCTTTTACTCGTTGGTTAACGCAACGATGGCAGGCTAAAGATATTATCTCCAATAAATGGTCTGTGCAATTACCCTCGGAATTGGAATGGGAAAAAGCAGCTAAAGGTGGAGTTGAGATCGTAGAAGCACCAATAATTAGTTCTCTAATTGCCTGCAATGTCTTGCCAGAGTGTGTAATGGTGAAAAATACGGGTTCGCAAAGACGATTTCCTTGGGGCAATGCGTTTGATAAAAACCGAGTTAATGGTCAGGATACGGGCATTCGTGCAACCAACGCTGTAGGAGCTTTCACTAATGGCCGTTCCCCTTATGGTGTCTTTGGAATGAGTGGTAATGTTTTTGATTGGACCCGCAGTGTCTGGGGAAAAGATACTGACAAAACCTTATGCAGATACCCTTATTGCGCAGGAGACGGTCGTGAGAACCTAGAACTGGACGATCTGAGAATAGTAAGAGGTGGGTCGTTTGGTGCTGACGAAAAGTGGCTCCGTTGTGCGGCTCGTGGCAGACGTTATCCTAAAGAAGGGGGCAACATCTACGGTTTTCGGGTTGTGGTGTCCCCAGTTTTCACCACTGGCTGATGCTTTAACCTCTAATCGGTAGTGCAGCCGCTCTTTGGCCAAATGCGTAGCATCGCTGCCGACGCGGGTCATGTATTTTTGCGAGACGGGTTGCTGCTTTTTGAAATAGGTTTGTGATGAACGACGACCAGAAAGCCGAACTCAAGAAAGAACTCGAACAAATCCGACAAGCTATCACCGGACAGGAGGCGTCGCGGGGCATTTTGCCGGACGACCAAATAGACGCCATCCTGCAAACGCTGCGCGCCAAACAGCGCCAGCTAACAAACGCGCTCACAGGCAGCGGAGCCATCGCTCAGGGAGAAGGGGCAACGGCTGTTGGCGCAGGCGGCGTCAATGTTGAAGGCGGCGTGGGCCGCGATGTCATCACCGGCAAACAAATCGTCGTCCAGGTGGAAGCAGGGGCTACGGTGGTGATCAACGAAGATGCGCCGGTGGCAATGGACGCCGTTGATCGCCAATCGGCGTTGGGTCGTTATTTACAGCATCTCATCGCCCGCAATCGCTATTTGCAGTTACAAGGGATACGCTCCGGCGGCCGGCTGGTCCATATCGAGTTAGAAAACATCTACATCACCCTGCGTGCCACCCAGCAGCGCACCGTCCAGGCTGAAGAAGCCTGGTTAGCCCAGGAAAGAGGGTTTGCCCCCGGTGAAAAGCGCGTCCTGGGGGGACGACGGGAAACCGTTACCGAGACAGTCACCGTCTCCGTCAATGAAGCCCTGGCCGCCCATCGCCATCTGGTGGTGTTGGGCGATCCTGGCAGTGGCAAAACCACTTTGCTGCGTTATTTGGCCTTGATGTATGCCCGCGATCTGGCCCAGGGCGGCGGCCTGGTTCCCGCCACGCTGGGACTAGCCGAATCCGGTTCGCTGCCGATTCTCCTGCCGCTGCGCCAGATTGGGGCATTTCTCAAAGCGCGACCAGACGATGGCACAGAAGGCCACGCCCTGCTCCTAGAGTTTCTATACCGCTACCTGAAAAATGAACGAGTTGATTTACCCGCAAACTTCTTCGACGATTATTTGGTCAAGGGGCAGGCAGTCATTTTGCTCGACGGGATGGATGAGGTGGCCAGCAGTGACAGTCGCCGCCGGGTTGCCCGCCTGATTGAAGCCTTCACCCGCGCCTACCCCCAATGTCGGAGCGTCGTCACCAGCCGCATCGTAGGCTACACCGGTTCAGCCCGACTGAGTGAGGGGTATGTGACCGCGACTGTGCGCGACTTCACCTTGAAAGATGTTGAGCAATTCCTGACTTACTGGCATCGTCTGGTCGCCTATGGGCAAATGGGGCCGGGGGAAAGCGCCAGGCATTATGCCGCCGAACAAACGCGCCAGTTGATGGCCGCCATCAGTGGCAATGAACGCATCCGGGAACTGGCGATCAATCCCTTGATGTTGACGGTGATTGCCCTGGTGCATCGGGATCGGGTGAAACTGCCCGACCGCCGGGCCGAGTTATACGCCGAAGCAGTGGACGTGCTGCTGGGCAAATGGGATGAAGCGCGGGGTGTGGCCGAACCCATTATTTTACGCGACCGACCGTTTGACATTGGCGACCGGCGGCTGATGCTGCAAAGCATTGCCTTGCACATGCACGAAAAGCAGCAGAAGGAAATTGAGGCCGATGAGCTTCGTCATCTGTTGTTCGATAGATTCAACGACGTGGTGCGTGATGATCGGGAAGCTGAACGAGCTGTCGGTCGCTTTTTGCAGGTGATTGAGGAACGCACCGGCCTCTTTGTAGCGCGCGGCGAAGGTATTTATGCTTTTTCCCACACGACTTTCCAGGAATACCTGACAGCATTGGCGATTGCTGGGCAAGATGATTACGTGGTTTACACACTGAGCCGCATGGCCGACTCCTGGTGGCGTGAGGTTGTTTTACTTGAAGCTGGCTACTTGAGTATGTCCAGCCGGGAGCGCACGACGAGGCTAATTAAGGCCATTGCAAATACCCGAAATGAACCAGCACCGTATCATAATCTAATATTAGCCGCTGAGTGTTTGCGCGATGTGGGTCGCAGTCGGGTGCAAGGTGCAATAGCTGAAGAAATTCCCATGCAGTTAAGATCGTGCCTCGAAGTACCACCGTCCTCTAAATTAACACGCTTTTTTGGGGGTGGGTTGCCCCCAAAAAGCTGGATCGAGGGGCGGGCGGCAGTGGTTGATTCAATGGTTCGTGGTGGCTCAGGGTATTGGACAAAGCCATATGGTGAACCAGAGTGGGTTGAGATCCCCGCTGGCGAATTTATCATGGGTAGCGAGGCTGGAAAAGATGACGAAAAGCCACAACACACACTCCATCTGAACGCATTTTGGATAAGCCGCGTTCCCATTACAAATGCCCAATACCTGTTGTTTGTCGAGGTGACTGGGCATAGGTCACCGAGGAATTGGGAAGATAACCGGCCGCCAAAGGGTTTAGAGAGTCACCCAGTCGTGGCTGTGGACTGGCATG
>JACKBU010000054.1 GCA_020634395.1 Ardenticatenaceae bacterium
CCTGGCGGCAGCCGACTGTCACCGTTTCGCCGGTGCGGCAGGCTTCCAGGGCATTTTTTATCATGTTGCTGAGTACGCGGCTCAGGACAGCCTCGTCGGTAACCATAATGAAGTTGTCGGCGTCGAGGGCGACCTGGACCTGGCACTTTTTATCTTGCGCCAGCACCCGGTACATCGCCGCCAGTTGGGCCAGGAGAGGAACAGAGAGGACGCCGGTAAAGTTAAGCTGGAGACGGCCGTTTTCCGCCGCCAACAACTGCTGCTGCGCGTCAATCTCATCTATCAACTTGGTGGAGGCCCAGTTCAACATCTGGCTCACCGGGTCCTCGTCGCCCAGTTGGCCGTTAAGGATTTCCGCCGCGCCGTTAATCACCGTAGCCGTGTTGCGCAGGTCGTGGAAAAAGATGCGCTCCAACACCTGCCGCCGTTTTTCATCGGCAATATCTGTTACCGAAAAGACGGTCAGTTCATCGCCGTTGGCTCCCAGCGGCGTGGCGGCGACCCGCAGATCAAGGGAATCAAACGGACTGGTCGCCTCACGCGTTATGCGGCATTCTTGCACGTTGGCCCGCCCTGTTTGGGCGATCAGAATCGCCTTAACAGCCCCACAGGAGCGGCAAAACTCCGTCGTGCCGCAGCCGCCTTCCGTTTCATAAGCATGCTGGCAGCCAATCGCCTCTCCCACACGCAAGCCCAGGGCTTCCTCTTTGTCAGACAATCCCGCCGCGTCTACCATGGCCTGATTGATGTAGACGATCTGCCGCTGCTGGTTCAGGATCGTCACGCCGTGTTGTACAGAATCTAAAATCTGGCACAACAAGCCAAACTCGGAAAAATAGTGATTCTGTTTCACAATGTCCATAAAATCAGCGCGTTCGACGCTGGCAAATTGCGTTTGAATAGGACTCATTGTCGCTGCTCCTTATCCATCTTGAGTGTGCTGTTTTTAGGGAGCCTGTGTTGTAGCGCAAACTGCACTATAGCGCCCTTTGCCACGATCTCGTATTACTCCACAAAATACCTCAGAATAGAGAATCTGAAAATAGCCAAAAGATAATAGGTAGGCGGCAAATGCTGCTGTGGGATTCTGCTGGGCGCGGCGCCTAATCACAGCAGAATCGTGAAGGTGGTTCCGCCGGCAGCGGAAGCCACACTGACAACGCCGCCGTGAGCGGCTACCAACGATTTGACAATGGCCAGCCCCAGGCCAGATTCTCCTTCACCTTCCTGGCGAGATTTATCACCACGGTAGAAGCGATCAAAAATGTGGGGCAAATCTTCGGGGGGGATGCCGGCGCCAGTGTCGGCAACCGTCAGTTGTAGAGTGTAATCCTGACTGGCGGAGCGGGCGGCCAGGGTGATACGGCCGTTTTCCGGCGTATACCGCAGCGCATTGCTCACCAGATTACCCAGAACCTGGCGCATCCGGGCCGGGTCCAGTTGGATGGGCGGCAAATCCGGCGGCGCATCGACGACAAGCTGCACGTTTTGCGCCGCCGCCTGCTGCGCATAAGCTGCCTGCACCTGCGAAAGCAGCTCATGGGGGGCGAGCCATTCCTTGTGCAGAGCCAGGTTACCGGCATCGGCCAGCGACAGGGTGCGCAAATCTTCCACCAGTCGTTTAAGGGTATCCACTTCTTGCTGCATCATGCGCCAGCGGGCAGACGTGGGCGACAGCGTGCCGTCTTCCATCGCCTCCAGGTAGCCGGAGAGCACGGTGAGCGGCGTGCGCAAATCGTGGGCGATGTCGGCGGTCATCTGGCGACGCTGCTGGTTGGCGCGCGCCAGTTCGGCGCTCATCTGGTTGAAGGTGGTCGCCAGATCGCCGAGTTCGTCGTGGGTGCGCACGGGGACTTGCTGCGCCAGGTTGCCGGCGGCCATCGCCCGGCTGGCGGCGGACAGTTCTTGCAACGGCCGTGTCAGCGTCCGCGCCAGCACAATGGCCAGCACAACAGCCACGGCCGTGGCCATCAACGCGCCGATTAGCAGCGCCCGGTTCATCTGCCGCACATACGCCTGCTCCACCAGGTTGCGCGGCGGCGGCTGGTTGACGGGCAGCACTATGCCCACCACCGCGCCATCGACGGTGAGTGGGCTGCCGGCAGCCAACTGCTCCGGCGGAACGACCATGCCGCGCCGGAAAGGACCGTTTTCGACGACGATACGGCCGTATTCGTCCGCCAACGCAAAAGGCACTTGCGCCCGCTGCCCCTCAAATTCATGGCCGTGATCGCGCCGCCCAAAGCCCTCCCAGGAGCCGTTGGCCTCATAGTAGACCAGGGCTTCATCGACAAAATTTACCTGCCCCTGTTCGCGCAGCAGGGTATTAAACGCCCGCTCATTCGACTGGCGCACGATGAGGGCGGCGATCAGCGAGCCGGCCAGGCTGATAGCCAGGAAGGTGAAGATGAGCTTGAGGCGCAGGGAGTGCATAGAGTTGGTCAGTTGTTAGTTGGGCGTGAAGCGTGATGCTTGCCAATCACGCATCACGCTTCACGCATCATTCCATACAAAAGCGGTAACCGACGCCAAACACGGTTTCCACGTAGCGCGGATTGGCCGGATCCGGCTCGATCTTGGTGCGCAGATTCCGGACGTGGACGTTGATGGTTTTTTCGGCCCCCTCCAGGGCCATGCCTTGCAAGTTTTCCAGCAGTTCCAGCCGCGAGAAGGCCCGCCCAGGGGAGGCCATCAGCACGGCCAGCAGGTCGAACTCGGAGGGCGTTAGCTGGACATCTTGATCGGCGACGGTGACGCGACGGCCGTTTTTGTCCAACACCACGTCCGCCACCCGCAGCACCTCGGACGGCGTTTCGGCGCGGCCGACGCGGCGCAGCACGGCGCGCACCCGCGCCGTCAGCTCGCGCATGCCAAACGGCTTGGTGACGTAATCGTCGGCGCCCAGTTCCAGGCCAAGCACTTTATCGGTTTCCTCCAGTTTGGCCGTCAGCAAGATGATGGGCGCATCGGCTTCCTGGCGGTACGTGCGCATAAAGGTGTAGCCATCCATCTCCGGCATCATAATGTCCAGCAGGATAAGGTCGGGCTTTTCCTGGCGGGCGGTAAAGAGGGCGATACGGCCGTTTTCGGCCGTCACCACCCGGTAACCCTGCTCCGTTAAATATTCGCGCAGCAGTGTGCGCACATTGGTTTTGTCATCCACCACAAGAATCGTCTGCATAGCGTCCCATTATAGCGGAACAATGATAAAGATTTAGTTTAGAGGCCGTACACAAGTGATAAAGAGAGGTGGAAAGTGGCCGAGAGCTGGGTGATAGAGAAAGGAGAACGACAGGCAGTGCTTTCCC
>JACKBU010000055.1 GCA_020634395.1 Ardenticatenaceae bacterium
CTGGCCCACGACATGGTTCGTGCCGCGTACCAATGGGGCAGGGCTGTTCCGCGATGTCTACACCGTCATGAGCAACTGGGGCGCGAATCATGGCGCTATCGCCTACGGCCACATCGGCGCAGATCTGATCAGCCTGGCGTCCATGCTGCGCATCCCGGTTTACATGCACAACGTAGCAGAAGAGCAGGTATTCCGCCCCCACGTCTGGACCGCCTTCGGCGCCATGGAACCCACCGGCGCCGACTTCCGCGCCTGCGCTAATTTTGGCCCGTTGTACGGCTAGGCAAGGGCAAGAGCGAGAGCAAGAGCGAGAGGAAGACGCTGCGCAAACCTCTAGCTCTCGCTCTGGCTCTAGCTATTTTCGAGGAGGAGAGCATGTTACGAGGAATTTCTCATTTGTTCAGCCCAGAACTGCTGGCGACTTTGTACGAGATGGGACATGGCGATGAGATTGTGCTGGCCGACGCCCACTTTCCCGGCCACAGCACCAACGATTTAGTCATTCGGGCGGATGGTTTGTTGATTGAGGATTTGCTGGACGCGATTTTGCCGCTGTTTGCCCTGGACAATTACGTTGAAGACCCGGTGGCCATGATGGCCTGCGCCCCCGGCGATGAGCCGGACCCAGAGGTGGAAAAAGGCTACCGCACCGTCATCAGCACCTACGCTCCCGACACGCCGCCCATTCACTTCATCGAACGCTTTGCCTTTTACGAACGCGCCGCCAACGCCTATGCCGTCGTTATGACCGGCGATACGCGCAAGTACGCCAACATCATCCTGAAAAAGGGTGTTTCTTGATAAAGGGTAAGTATTAAGCCGTTGGTTGGTTTGTTAGTTGGTTGGTTTGATGGTTGGTTAGTTTGTTGGGTAGCAGGAAGCCAACAAACTAACCAACAAACCAACCATCAAACCAACCAACCCATTCTTTACCATGACACATAAAACTGTACTGGCTGTTGATCTGGGTGCGGAATCTGGGCGTGTGATGGCCGTGCACTTTGATGGCGAGCGGCTGCATCTAGAAGAACTGCACCGCTTCCCCAATGGCGCGGTAAACGTGCGCGGCACGTTGTACTGGGACTTTTTGCACCTGTGGGCGGAAATTCAGGCCGGGATTGAACGCGGCAAAGCGCACCATCCGGCGGGTATTGGCGTGGACACGTGGGGCGTGGATTTTGGCCTGCTGGATCGTGACGGCCGTCTCCTCAGCAATCCCGTCTGTTACCGCGACGGCCGTACCGAAGGCATGATGGCCGCCGCCTTCGCCCGCGTGCCCCAGGCCGAGATTTTCGCCCAGACCGGTATCCAGTTCGCCCGCTACAACACCCTCTACCAACTCCTCAGCCTGGTCGAAAGCCAATCGCCCCTGCTGGAGGCCGCCGACACGCTGCTGCTGTCGCCCGACCTGCTGAATTACTGGCTGACCGGCGTCAAAGCCGCCGAACAGACCATCGCCTCGACCACGCAAATGGTGGACGTGCAGACCCGGCAGTGGGCGGCCAATCTGCTGGCGCGGCTGGACATTCCGGCGCGCCTCCTGCCGCCCCTTGTGGCCTCCGGGACGCGGCTGGGCCGCTACGACGACATCCCGGTCTTTGCTTCCGGCGGCCATGATACGGCCAGTGCGGTGGCCGCCGTACCCACGCAGACGGCCGATTATGGCTATATCAGCAGCGGTACCTGGAGTCTGGTGGGCTTGGAGATGGAACGGCCGTTTCTCACCCCCGCAGCGCTCGCGGCCAACGTCACCAATGAGGGCGGCGTGGATGGCAGCGTGCGCTTGCTGGTTAACGTGGCCGGGTTGTGGCTGGTGCAGCAGTGCCGCGCCGCCTGGCGGCGTAACGGCCGTGAATTCGATTACCCCACACTGGTCAAACTGGCCGAGGCCGCCCCGCCGCTGACGGTCTTCATCAACCCCAACGCCCCGGAATTCCTCACGCCGGGCGATTACCCTGCGCTGGTCCGCGCCTTTTGCGCCCGCACATACCAGCCAGTGCCGCAGGATGAAGGCGCCGTGGTGCGCGTGCTGCTGGAAAGCCTGGCACTGGAATACCGTACCGTCTTTGATCGGCTGGCCGGTCTGACCGGGCGGGCCATCGAGGTTATTCACATCGTTGGCGGCGGCACACAAAACCAACTGCTCAACCAGATGACCGCCGACGCCACCAACCGGCCGGTGATCACCGGCCCCATCGAGGCGACGGTGCTGGGGAATGCGCTGGTGCAGCTTATCGCCCTGGGCGAACTGGCCGATTTGCGCGAAGGAAGGCAGGTGGTAGCCCAATCGGACTTACTGCGGCGCTATGAACCGGGGAAGGAAACGGCCGTGTGGGCCGAAGCCCACGGCCGTTATTTGGAGATTTTGTCCACAGATTTCACAGATTTTAGGCGAGGAATGGAAGATGGCGCAGAAGGATCC
>JACKBU010000056.1 GCA_020634395.1 Ardenticatenaceae bacterium
CTGCCAGCACGACCATTCCACAAAACTCTCTTCGCTCATTTCTTCCGGGCGGCGATAAACGTTGGGGAAGGGAATGCGGTAAATTTCCGGGGCAAACGGGCCGAATCCTTTTTTGAACAGCCCGTATTTGGAGGTCATGGCCATCGTCAGGTTGGTACGGCCGTGATACGCGCCTTCAAAGACGATAATCGCTTCCCGCCCGGTGTAGGCCCGCGCCATTTTGATGGCCGCTTCCACCGCTTCCGCCCCGCTGTTGGAGAGTATGCTCTTTTTGGCGTGGTCGCCGGGGGTGAGCTGGTTGAGCAGCTCGGCTGCCTCGACCAGCGGCTCATAGCTGGCCACGATGGAGCAGACATGAACCAAATTTTCTGCCTGGTGCTGCAAAGCAGAAACAACGGTTGGCGGGCAGTGGCCCACGGCCAACATGCCAATCCCACCCGCAAAGTCCAGCAGGGTGTTGCCGTCTACGTCGTGAACGGCCGTTCCGACTGCCCGTTCCACCGCAATCTGCGTTAATTTTGCCCCGCCACGCGCCAACGCTGCTTCCCGCCGCGCCACAATCGCCTGACTTTTTGGACCGGGGATTTGTGTGACTAAGTTGATTGTTCCCATGTTTTTATGTGGGGTTTTTGCTGCCCCAACTCTCCTTAAAAAGTAGTTTCCCTCCCCCTAACCCCCTCCCGAAGGGAGGGGGGACTGGAGTTCCCTCCCCGACGGGGGAGGGTTAGGGAGGGGGTAGATTAACGATTAAACCGATTCCTGAACATGTGCAAAGGCTAAATCCAGCTTCTCCAGCGCTTCCTCGACGTGCTCCTGGGCGGCCATGAGCGGCGGGGCGATGCGCAGGGCATTGCCCAACATGCCGCCCTTGCCGATGAGCAGCCCCGTTTTACGGGCCGCTTCCATGACCGCGTTGGCGTGCTGCGGGGCGGGTTCCTTGCTTTGCCGGTCTGCCACCAGCTCCACGCCCTGCATCAAGCCGCGCCCGCGCACCTCGCCGATGAGCGGGTATTTTTTAGCCAGCGCGTGCAACCCATCCTCCAGCAGTTGCCCGATTTCGGCGCAGCGGGCGGGGGTGTAGTTCTCCAACATTTCCTCCAGCGTGCCAATCGCCGCCGCACAGGCGACCGGATTGCCGCCAAAGGTGCTGATCGTCAGGCCCGCGCCGACGGCGCTCTGGGCAATCTCTGGCGTGGTGGCCACGGCCGAGAGCGGCATCCCGTTGGCGATCCCCTTGGCCATGGTCATGATGTCTGGCTTCACGGCGCTGTGCTGGTGACCCCACCAATGGGTACCGGTCCGGCCGAATCCCGTCTGCACCTCGTCAATAATCACCAAACCACCGTGGGCCCGGGCGATTTCGGCCGCGCCTTCCATGTATTCCGGCGGCAGGGTGATGAAGCCGCCCACGCCCTGAATTGGCTCCATGATGAGGGCGGCAATCTTGCCGGAGGTCATCGTTTTGATGACGTCTTGCAGGTCGTCCAGGCAGGCTTGCACAAACGTTTTTCTCGTCCAGGCCGCCGAGGGCGCGGTAGGTGTAGGGGGTCATGGCGTGGCGCACGTAGCCGATGTGGACCGGCCCCATCCGCCACGCGCCCTGCCCGGTGAGGGTCATCGCCAGCTGCGATTTGCCGCTGTAGCCATGACGCAGGGCGATGATTTCGGTGTTGCCGGTGTGGACCTGGGCCATGAGTACGGCCGTTTCATCCGCATCCGTCCCGCTGGCCCCAAAGTAAAGGTGTCCAGCCCTTCCGGCGTGATTTGCGCCAGCATTTCGGCGTACTCAATGTGCGCCTGGTTGGGATAGAGGGTGGAGCTGTGAATGAGCTTGTCTAACTGCTCGTTGATGCGCTGGCGAACACGGCCGTTGTTGTGCCCCACGCTGGTCGTCAAAATCCCGGCGAAGAAGTCCAGATATTTGTTGCCGTCCACGTCCCAGACGTACATGCCGTCGCCGCGATCCAGCGGCAGGGGATTGGCGTAGTACAAAATCTGGTTGGGCCAGAGGTGTTTCTTTTGTTTGGTGATGAGTTCGGTTGATTTTTTCATAAGGTCTCCAATTTTGTTTCGTAATTGCGCTGTTCCGCCGGGGGCTGAAGCACCCCGGCTAGTAGTGGAAACCCCGCTGGCTAACGGTAGCCTCGGAGAGGCTTTCATAAATAGCCCGGTCATTTATGGCCGGGCGGGGTTGGCGTCGAGCAGCCTGCCATAAGCATCTGGCCGACGCTGGTGCAAAGTGGGAAACAAATACCGCCATTGGTCAAAAACGGCCGTATCCAATTCCGCCACAATCACCTCCGTCTGGTCCCGGCTGGCCTGGGCCAGGATGCGGCCCATCGGGTCGCAGATGAAGCTGCTGCCGTAGAAGGTGACGCCTTCCTGCCCCACGCGGTTGGCGGCGGCGATGAAGACGCCGTTGGCAATCGCCTGCCCGCGCATGACCGTTTGCCACGATTCGGCCGTATCCAGCTCTGGCGCGTCTGGTTCCGAGCCGATGGCGGTGGGATAAAAGATGAATTCTGCGCCGTTGAGCGCGTAAATGCGCGACAGTTCGGGGAACCATTGATCGTAGCAGGTGGGAACGGCCGTTTGCACCCCAGCCACATCATGCACCGGAAACGCGTTGTGGCCGCCGTAATAATAATCCTCGTAGTAGCCCGCGCCCTGGGGAATGTGCACCTTGCGCGTGAAGCCCGCTAGCGCCCCGGCGGGATTGTGGACGGTGGCCGTGTCCCAATAAACATTATCTTCCGCCCGCTCAAAGATGCTGCCCAGCAGGAACACCCCATTTTGCCGCGCCAGCTCACCAAACACCGCATCACTTTCGCCGCCGCGCACCGGCTCGGCCCAGGCGGTGTTGGCCTCATCCTTCACGCTGGCAAAGTAGGGCGACAGGGAAAACTCTTGCAGGCAAACGATCTCGGCTCCGCGCTGCGCGGCTTCCGCCACCAGCTCCCGGTACGTCTTGATCATCTGTGCTCGGCTGCCCGGCCAGCTTGTTTGAATGAGGGCGATTGTTGTGTTTTTCATAACTGTATTTGGGGGTTCAATTATCTTCTTGCTGTTCCATCATTAATGTTTTTATTTCAAATTGAATCCTCACAATTTCTTTAATCAATTTACTCGCGGTTGAGTTGTGGATGTGTGGCAATGTGTAATCAGGCATATCTTTGGGACCTTTGATCCGACCTTTTTCTATTTTTGCCATTACGTCTGCATACGACCTGTCTAGTGGTTCTGGCAACATTCTTGGCTTTACTACCTTTAGCTTTCCGAGTGCTGCTGCAATTCTTCTCCGAGCATCACCTTCGTGGGTGGTAAAGATATAAATGGCATCAGATAATTTTTGATTGGCGTAATGTAGATTAGTCATCTTCTACCCACTTACTTCCTCAAATCCCCCAAAATCTGAGTCGCCGCCAGCTTGCCCGGCGCGCCCATGACGCAGCCGCCGGGGTGCGTGCCGGAGCCGCACTGGTAGTAGCCCTTGATTGGCGTGCGGTACTGGTTCCAGCCGGGTGCGGGGCGGAAAAAGTACATCTGCGGCCCCATGAACTCCCCGGCGAAGATGTTGCCCTCGCTCAAGCCCACGGTGCGCTCGATGTCCAGCGGCGTCACCACCTCGCGATGCAGCACCAGGTCGCTGAAGTTGGGGAAGAACTCGGTGAGCGTTGCCTGCACCGTGTCGCCCAGATTTTCCCGCTCGGTGTCCCAATCCCCGCCTTTGAGCTTGTACGGCGTGTACTGCACAAAGCAGGACATGATATGTTTTCCCGGCGGGGACATGTCGGGGTCAATGGTGGATTGGATGGCGCAGTCGATGTAAGGTCTCTTGCTATACCAGCCATATTTCGCATCATCAAACGCCCGCTCG
>JACKBU010000006.1 GCA_020634395.1 Ardenticatenaceae bacterium
GCGAAAGGCGTTGCTCCAGTCCAGCACGGTGATGATGAGCGACACCCCAACCGCCGTAAGCATCAAGGGCAGCCACCAGGAACGGTCCAGCACCACACTGACGGCCGCAGCCACCAACCCCAGAGCGGCCAACAGCCAGAAGAGGCTAAACCAGCGCATGCCGGTGTTTGTGAGGATGAGACGGCCGTTCAGCAGACTCGTCTTGTACGGCAGCTCGGCCACTTCGGCCAGCGGCCAGTACGCCACAAACCCCAACAAATGAATCAAGCCATGAATTACAACAGCAGCAATGGCGACAAAATAGGCGATACGCGCCATGAGAAAACTCCTTCAACTAAAATCTCTTTACAATGATCTCCAGCTTAAAAGAAAAACTCCCCAGACACATCGGGTATCTGGGGAGCAATACAGCTGGCCTGTGGGGCAATTTTTTCCTGGTCAAGTGGCCAGGGCATGGGCCTCGGGCGCAATATCTTCAGCGCCCAAACCGTAGCCGCTTTCGATGAGATCCTTCAACCGCTGCGTAAAGCGCGCGGCTGGGGCACCATCAATGACATCATGATCAAGGCTGATGGTGACGCAAAGATATTCACGCACGGCCAGCTGGTGATTCACGACGCCCGGTTTTTCGGCAATGCCCCCCAGCGTTAGCTGCAAGGAATGGTTGGGCACGGGAATACCCCAACCGCTGCCCGTGCCAAACATGCCAATGGACGAGACTAATACGGTGCCGTAATACTCTTTGAGCAGGTGTGGCTGTTTCAACAAAATCCAGAGGAACAGCCGCCGCAAAAATCCGGGTAAGCCGACAAACCAGTTGATAAACTTCGATTCCTGGCTGCTTTCATGCTGGTTTTGGAAGGCCCGAATCTCCTCATGCAGCGCGCGCACAGACTTTTTGTTGACGCCTCGGAGAATATACGGCCGTATCATCTTTTTGCCCCCCACTTCCACCTCAAACAACATGTTGACATCAACCTCATCAAAGAGGATGAGCTGGTTGCGCCAGCTGCGATAGCCGTGCATATTTTTGTCGGCATCAATGGCTTGCCCCACGCAGGCCAGGATGAAGGCCGAAAAAGAAAGGGTTTCGCCTGTCTTTTCTTTGTGTTGACGGATGGCTTCGCGGGCACAGGTGATATCGAACTCGACAAGGCCGTGGATGGTATGCTTGCGCAGCCCCATGCGCCCGCCATCAGCCATCAGCTGCCGACTTCTGGGGTATGGCAGAACGGTGTAATCGATGTCTTGTGGTTTCATCAATATGCCTCCCTTTTTGCTATAACTGGCTCGCCTAGATATCTTTTGATGCATTCAATGGCTTTGTCCACGCCGTCTTCGGCCTGAACGGCCGTACCTAACACCCGCGCCCGCTGCCTCATCGCCGAATCAGACACGGCGCGCCTAATGGCCGCCGCTAAACGTTCTGCCGTGAGCTGTTTTTGCGGGATGGGATCTGGCCCCAAGCCCAGCGCCTTGATTCGCGCCCCCCAAAACGGCTGATCCAGCACAAAAGGCACAATGATCGACGGTACACCGGCCCGTAGGCCCTCGGCCGTGGTGCCCGCGCCGCCATGATGCACCACCGCGGCCATGCGCGGGAACAGCCAGGCGTGCGGCGCGGCGTCCAGCACAAACACATTGTCGGGCACACGCGCCGTTTGCAGGCCACCCCAACCGGTCAGCAGCAAACCACGTTGGCCGCTCAGCGCCAATGCGTCCAGGGTGAGTTGGGCCAGCTTTTCCGGATTACGACCCGCCATGCTGCCAAACCCGATGTAGACAGGCGGATCGCCTGCGGCTAAAAAGGCGCGCAGTTCGGCAGATGGCTGCCAATCGGCATAGCTGTCCAGGAAAAGATAGCCGGTGATGTGAAGATGGTCTGGCCAATCGGGCGGGTGGGGGATGAGGCGCGGGCTGTAGGCGCTGATCATGGGGGTGGCTTTGAGGGCGCTGATGAACTGAACGGCCGTAACCCCTGCCAACCCCAAACTTCGCCTAAACGCATTGACAAACGGCCGATACCACAGCCAGACGACCTCCAGCATCGCCAGACCCGAAAAATAGTTATGCCAGCGTCCCAAATCCCGCTGAATGGGCCATGATGGGGCCGGAAACGCGCCTGTGGGCAGCAGCGGCGTCGGCTCGACATGAATGATCGGGATGTCCAACGCTTCGGCAATCGCCTGGCCAAACGCGGCAAAAACGCCCAGGCAGATCAGCGCCTGCGCGTCCTCACAGGCAGCATACGCGTCGGCGGCCATTTGTTGGATGACGGGGGCAATCATCTGCCGGATGGCCCCAATCGACTTGAGCGGATTGGCCCCGCCCGTTTCCATGAACTGCCGTCCCGTGTCGCTGGCCATAATTTGCTGCACATCGCCGCGCAGCGGATAAAAATCAAGGTCATGCGCCTGCACAAAGTCGCCAAAATCTTCGGGCGCGGCCAGCCGAACCTGGTAGCCCGCTCGTTTTAGCCCCTGGCCCAAAACGACACAAGGCTGAATATCTCCTCGTGAACCTGCCGCAAACACGGTGATTTTCATCTTTTTACACTCCTGAAATGAGGTAACCGACTAGCGTGGAGGTGACGTTGGCAAAATTGTGGGACAGAAACGGGGCCAGCAGGCTTTTCGTTTTGAGAAAAACAACGGCGTAAAAAGCCCCACAGCCAAAAGCCATCGCAATTTGCACCGGATCGATATGCGTCAGCTGCCAAGGGGAGAGCGTGAAATAAATGTGCGCCACGGCGAAGTAACCGCTCGATACGACAACGAAACCCCATTTGCTGGCGTTATTTTGCCGCCAATTGGTAAACACAAACGCGGCCAGAACATTGATGATGAAGCCTCGAAACAAAATCTCCTCGCCCATGCCGGGGAAAAACGATTGGAACAGCAGGGTGGTCACGATCGTATTCGTGGGTGGCAGTTCGATGGCGCGCATGGCCTGCCACTCGTTGGGGAAAAAGAAGTAGGTGGCGGCAACGTACAGCGCCACAATTGCCAGCCAGAGCCAAACAAAGCGAAGGAAAAAGTTCAGAGAACGTTTTTGTTGCCACGTGTTGATTCCCAGCTCTTGAATGCTCTTGTTGAACAGCCAGCGGAAAAGCAAGAGGCCGGTCAGCGCCTGCACCAACTGCTGGTACACGCCGACGACGAAGCGCGGATTTTGCACGGTTGGGCTGACAGCTCTCTCCAGGGCAGTGCCAGAGAAAATCAGGAACTGATTGAGCAGCTGGATGAATACCAGAAGGATTAAAATGCAGGCGATCTTTTGCACGATGGCATACTGGCGCAAACGGCCGTTTCCCAAACTCGCTGCCTCTGAAACGATCTTCATCTAACTAATCCATTGGACGCCAGTTGTGCCCTGGATCTGCCAACCGCTCCCATCCTGTTCCAAAATGTAAGTCTGGCCGCCAGCCGCCAGCATCCCGACGTAAATGCTGCCCGAAACCAGCGCGGTGCCGTCGCTTTGCGGATGAATGTTGCCCAGCGTAATGATGATGCCATTATTGGCCACGGATCCGGTAGCGTCGTCCAGTGGGACGGCCGTTCTCGATTCTACCCACACAATATTCGTCGGCAGGTGGGCCAGGGCGGCGGTGATTTCGGTTTGAACGGCCGTTGCCAACACCTGCGGCTCCAGCTGCTCAATATCTGGATCGCCCACGCGGTCATCAGTTTGGCTCAAAATGTAGGTGTCGGCCGCCTGGAAGGTACCGCCAAAGGTGTCGTCGCGGGTGTAGAGTTGGTCGATAACGGCCGTATAAATTTCCACCTCATCCGCTTCAGACAGGGTGGGCGTGCTGTTGCAGGCTGTGAGCAGCAGGAAAGCCAGGAAAGTGATTCGTAGAAAATGTTTCATGTGCAGTTCCTCAAGTTGCTTTGTCCTGAATTCAGGATTTCTCATGTTATTCAGTCTAAACGAAACACTCCCCAAACCATTCAGATAGTTGGGGAGTGTTGTGTCTGGTCAGTTGTGGGAAGTTTTAGCTGGTCAGGTGACCAGGTTTTCTTGCAGGGCCAGGGCGACGGCTTCGGTACGGCCGTTTACGCCCAACTTCGACAATACGCTGCTCACATGGAACTTCACCGTGGAGCGGCTCACCACCAGCTTTTCGGCAATTTCGGGATTGCTCAGCCCCTGCACCAGCAGCGCCAGCACTTCCTGCTCGCGATCGGTCAGGTTGTACTCCGGTTTGGCCGGGCGCGTGGTGGCATGAATAAGGACGGCCGTCGCTTCCGGAGCCAGTGTGGGACGGCCCGCGTGGGCAGCGCGAATGGCGTCCGCCAGTTCATCGGCCGTTACATTTTTGAGCAAATAGCTGATGGCCCCTGCGCGCAGCGCACCTTGCACCAGTTCCTCTTCCTTGAAGCTGGTCAAGGCAATCACCTGCACCCGGGGACATTCCTGGCGAATCAGCCGGGTGGCTTCGTCGCCTTTCATGCCGGGCATCACCAGGTCCATCAGAACCACATCCACTTCGTTCTGCTCACAAAACTGTACTGCTTCCCGTCCGCCAGCGGCTTGCCCTACCAGCTGCAAATCGTCGAACACAGTGAGAAAAGCGGCCAAACCGCTGCGCACCACCGCATGGTCATCCACAATGAGAACGCGAATGGGATTTTTGTCAGGCATTTTTCCTCTCAGCGCCGTTGGCAACGGGGCAGTGCACCGTGATGGTCGTGCCTGTGCCAATCTGGCTCTCAATCGTTAAATCAGCGCCGATTTTCTGGGCGCGTTCGCGCATAATGCTCAGGCCCAATGAATGGGTAGGTTTGTCGGCCACGGCAAAGCCCCGGCCATTGTCCTGAATCGAGAGAACAACCGCCTGCGCTTCAAAGCGTAAGGTTAACGTGGCCTGGCTGGCCCCGGCATGTTTGGTAATGTTGTTGAGCGCTTCCTGCACGATGCGGTAAAGAGCGACCTGGATTTCGGGGGGTAACGCTTGTGCTGAGCCCGGTCGAAACGGCCGTTCTTCCTCAATAATCAACTCAATCGGCAAGCGCGCTCGCCCGCCAAACGCCTGCACCAGCTGGCGCAGTAGCTCCGCCAGACTTGTTTCCGTCAGCGTCGCCGGGCGCAGCTCCAGCAGCAGCGTGCGCATTTCTGCCAACGCGCCGCGTGTAAGCTCGCGCAGCTCCTCCAGCCTGGCCCGCCCCTGATCCATGTCTCGCTCCCAGATGCGTGGCAGCACATCAGCAATCAGACTGGCAGAAAAGAGCGTTTGCGTCACCGCGTCATGCAGTTCCCGCGCCAGCCGATTGCGCTCAGCGGCAATGGCCATGTCCTCTGTTTTTTCGATCAGGTAGGCATGTTCAATGGCAATGCTCAGCTGTCCGGCAATCGATTTGAACAGTTCCAGCTGTTCTGCCGTAAAGTTGCTGCCCCGCGCGCCAATGATGACCAGTACCCCCAGCTTACGTTTTTGAATTTTCAAGGGCAGCAGCGCCCCCGGCTCCAGGAATCCCGCGGCCGGATTTGGGGCAATGTATCGCGTTTCGCCGCTCTGAACGACACTTTGACCAGCTTGCAGCACCTTCTCCAGTTCAGTTGGGTCCACATTTTGCTCGGGTCGCAGAATGGTCGCTTGCCACTGCCCGGTCGCTTCGTCGATGAGGCCCACACCGGCGCGGGACGCCTGCACCAAATCGACCAGCAGGTCCAGGGTTCTGGTGAGCATCTCGTCCAGCTTTAAAGAGCTGTTGGCCGTCGCCGCAACCTCCAGCAGCATTTGCAGCTCCTGGGTGCGGGCGACAACGCGATCTTCCAAATCTTGCCGCAGCTTCACGCGTTCCGTCACGTCAAGCGAGACGGTGAGCATGCCGACCACGTCATCATCCTCAATCACCGGAGCCAAAACCACATCCCAATACGTCACAATGCCGTCGGAGGCCAGCCGTACGTTATTTTCCCAAACGGTTTCGCCCGCCAAAGCGCGATCAAAGAGGGGTTTAATGGTGGCTTCGGTGTTGGGCAGGTGATCAAAATAGCAAATGCCTGGGGCCAATGGTTTGCCCGAAGGGGGAGCATACTTGTTTGAGAAGTCGTTCCAGGTAGCGTTATACCGCTGGATGTAGTACGCGCGATCGAGGACAGCGATCCCTACTGGCATCCGCTCGAACAAGATTTCCAGCAGATTCAGCTGGCGCCCTAAGCCGGGTTCCGGATTAAAAGAGACAACCTGCTGCCCCTCGGCCGCAGCGGAAGGCATGAGTTCGAACACACAAGCGGCGTCTCCTTTTGCCTGGCAGCTGTGCTCGATACAAACGACATCTTGCCGATGACCTAAAATATTGACAAACCCCACAAATACCCCGGCCGAATAGGCGCAAATTGGGGCGTGGGGTTTGTTGTTATGCTGCCGGTACATCCAGGATTCAAAGCTGTTGTTGGCCTGGATGCGAATGTTGCCGATGGGCCAGTCCAGGTTCGTGATTTCAAATTGACCAAAGCCAGCCGCCTGATAGGCTGCCAGGCAGGCAGTAAACAGGCTGGCCCCCTCCGTGCCCGTCTGGTCAGCGAACGATTGCGCAAACGACGCGCCGCCGTTGGCCCCAGCCTGCTGCAAGACGGAACTGGTGAGACGTTCGCCAATCAACGCTTCCAGCTGGTGACGCAGGCCCCAAAAACCGGACTCAACGTCCAACAGAGCCATGCGAGACCCACCAAAGCTGAGAATGCCTGACGGCTCCTCGACCAATAAGCGCTCCAAGTTCATCTCCAGGGCTTCATCACCTCCACATAACAACCTTAGCCTCAATCATACGCGGTTTGGCTGCCCTGGAGTAGTGACGATCAGCATGTTTGGGTGATCAGCCCAATCCACTCTGTGTCGGGGGTGAAGGGGGTTCCCCACAAATCGTTCCACATGCTGAGCACGGCAAAGGCGCCGTGTTCCAACTCGGCGGTGATGGTGTCGCGCGTGTAGTCCTGGAACCAGTTGCGATAGATGGAGATACGGCCGTTCGCCTCCACCACCACCGCCTGATCCAAAAAAATCGATTCTTCCGGGTAATCAAACCCTTCTTCCAACACGAGATGTGGCCCTGGTTTCCAGAAGCCCGTTTCCACAGCGTACCAGCCATTTCGGTTGCCATGCTGTTGGCGATGAACCGGAGTGGTCACATCCAGCACAAAATAGCCGCCCGGTTTGAGCGCCCGCTGGATATTTTGCAGCAGCTGGCTGCGCTGTTCTGGCGCCAACGGGCAAAAATCGCCGTAGATCAGCAGGGCGGCATCATACAAATTTTCATCTTCAAGCGTCAGGTAATTCTGGTAGCGGTACGCAATATCCAGGTCATGCTGTTGGGCGAACTGAGTGGCATAGTCGATAGAGCGGCGCGAGTAGTCCACGCCCGTCACCCGCAGCCCTTGCGCGGCAAGACGAGCGGCATAAAGTCCCGGCCCGCAGCCCAGGTCCAGTACGGCATCACCCGATTGCAGCTCCAGGGTGGCAGTCAGCCATTCTACCGACTTTTGAATCGTTTCCGGGCGGCGGCTGGCCTGATCGTTGCTGGGATTGAGGTGGGCGGCAAGCATTTGCGCTGAAATATGCGGATCATCCCAAAAGAGTGGTTCGCCGGGCGAAAAAGGGGTTGGTTTTTTTTGCAGAGACAACAGTTTGCTTATGTTCATGGGTATCTCAGACGAGGTTTAGTTTCCTGCCTCCACAGCGACCCTTAACAAATCTTCCAGAAAAGCACCCTCGGACAACACCTGCCGCTTCCAATTGAAGCTGAACCGATCAAGCAGTACCGCCTGAGCCATGCCGCTGTAATAAAAACGGCCGTCTCCTTCATCATTTGCCATACGCACAATTTGATCGATCTCCTGAGACCAACGGTTTTCAAAGGTCGCATACCCAGAGAAATCGGGGTCGTCTAACAAAGCGGGCACCGGCTGATAGCTGTCTGCCAGAGAAGCCTGGTGCCAGATTTCCACTTCGACGTATCTGGCCAATCCTTCTAGCCATTCCCGTTGTTTTTCGTAACTAACCAGAGCCGGTGACAGGCCAGCTTCCTTTCTTCGGATCTCCCGCTGAGCCAGGTATTGCTTTATCAAGGCCAGCGATTCTGTATCGGTTTTTGCCCGAACAGCTGCCGCCAGCAGATCTAGTTCCTTCTGCCACGCCTCCCGAAAAGTCAAATCAGGCCAAGGGTAAGCGGATTCATGATGAGAAACGGCCGTTTCGGCGGCGGCCAATCTCTCTGGAGCTATCATACCCTGGTAAGCATGGAACGATTCATGTGCCAGTAAGGAGATGTAGCCGTCGCTGCCACGTATAAAGAGATCAGTTACCATTGGGTAGGGAAAAATCGGCGCCAAAACGCCAGGCAGGTCTGCTTGAAACTGATTTCTCAAGCTAATCTCCATCCAGGTCATGGTGGGCATACTGGCCGCCCACAGTTCGCCGACTTTCACCGTAAACGCTTCTGGTGTTTCTCCATTAGCCGATAGCGGTGTTCGGTAATAGGGTTCACCTGCAAACAGATCATGGGGCACAGGTTCCCAGGCTACCCCCCGTGTTTCATTTTGAGGAACCTTTTGCCAGCCATCTGGCGGTTCAGAAATGCCCAGTAAAAAGACATAGGCTTCGTTGTAGACGATGATGGGGATTTCAGCCGTTTGCCAGCCCGGCCAAACTGTATTGCCTAGCTGCTGCCGTAATTGGATAAACTCGGCCAGACGCGCCTTTTCGGCCTCGCTCAATTTATCTAGTATGGTAGATTGTTCTGGCAATGTCCGGTTAATTAGCGCAGAAGCCCCTGCTAATCCCAAGAGCAGGAGTAGAAGCGATAAAACGCCTCGCCATACGCAGCTTCTAACTTTCATCGCTCGATACCTCAGATTAAATCTTTCTGTTGCCAAAGATGTGTCAGCAACGCCAGCCAGAGTGCCGATACAATTGCTCCGCCGACCCAAAAAACAGGTGGAATAATCTTAAATGATAGACGGGCCAATAACAGGAGGAGAAGACCGTAATCATTTTGAATCATTTGCCTTGAAACGTTTACCATCACCAAACCCACCAAAAGTGACAAAAGAACTAACATGAAAGTTGGTATAAACGTCCCCATCCTCAATGAACGCGCCAGGGTAAGTTTCATCTATTCACTCCATCATTGTTAGGATTTTATGCAGTACGCGCTCTGGAGGCTCACTCTTACTTAAAAACAGGTGAGCGCCAGCTGCCAACGCTGCCTGTTCTGCTTCTGGGCGGCTGCTCATGGCAATGATTTTTAGCGACGGCCGTTCATACCACATTAACCGCAGCAGTTGCTCTGGCGATAAACTGGGTAACTCCCAATCAAGCAACACCAGATCAGGCTGCTTTAGGGCAACAATCTGCAGCACCGTCGTGGCGTCGGCAGCTTCGCCGGCAATTTGTAAGCCAGCGATTTGCGCCAACACTAGTTTCAGCGCCGAACGTACCCTCATCTCATCATCTGCCAATATCACGCGCATCATGGTTTCCTCATTAGCCATAGGGTAAAACAAACCCTCTGCAGGCACATCAGATAGCTGGGGAGGGCATATGCTGGTCAGTTGCGGGAAATTTGTCCTGGCCATCTGACCAGGACCAACCTTGGGTTTTTGGTTCTCGCGCGGTTTAAAAATGTGGGTCTCCCGCGATTTGATGTTGTTGGCGAACTCTGAGGAGAGCGTTTCTGAGCGAAACTATTGGTTGGTGTTCAGGAACGGCCGTTTCCCCGTTCATTGTTCACTGTTATCTGTTCATGGTTAGCGAATGGTGGTGGGCGAACGGCCGTGCCTCGTTCACAGTTAGCGATTGGTTGGTGGGAAACGGCCGTTCCCCCAGCCCCTTTGCCCTCATCCCCACTGGGACGAGCTTTGCCGTCGCGGGGATGACCATTGCCGACACGGGCAACGGCCGTTCTTATGCAAGCGTGGCGCATATCCCATCCAAAACAAGCAGCGTCTCCACCGCCGCCTGCCACGTCTCTGGCAACGAAATGGGGCGCTGGCTGAGGGGGAAGGCCATTTAAAAAGGAAGCGGCGTCGGTGATGAGCCGCACGAGCATGGCGGGAACGGCCGTAAACCATCATGCCACTTCTGGAACTGTTTTCCTGTTCGTCGCCGGTCTGGGCGTGCTCTCTATCTGGCGCGGCGAGATCATCGGCCCGCTCATTCAGGGCGATGTCCCGGCAGAAGCCTTAGGCCCGCACACAACAATGGTCACACATGCGCTGGACATCGCCATTATCGCCCCGGCAACAATGGTAACGGCCGTGTATCTGCTGCGGCGCGAACCGATGGGTTATTTGTTGGCCGCGCCCTTGCTCATTCTCTGCACGCTCATAGGCGTGGTCGTCATCGCCCAGACGCTGTTTCAAACATTGGCAGGCATCACCTTTCCCATCGGCGTATACATCGGCATGGTGGGGTCGTGGGTGGTCATGGGCGCGTTTGCCATCTGGCTGACGCTGGCCTTTTTCCGCAACCTGTCCGAACCGACAACGGAGCAATCGGTGACGTTGCAGACAGCGTGATTGACAAAACTTGTCATTCCGAACTACGGCTATATTTCGATGTCAGCATTCCGCTTGACGATTATTCCCAATGGCAATCCAACGAGTAAGATGTGTTCGATGACAGCCTCAATAAGCCACGGCAAGGTTGGCGCTGGTAATGGAGGTGCTGCACTGAGAGGCGTGACAATCATATTCATGACAATGAAAACGCCAAATCCATACAGGAGCGAGCCAGCGATGGCATAACGGCGCAAAAGGGGAATACGGTCAGCGGCCAGGATGAAAACAGCAGCGATGACAAACGATATGATTAAGTGAAAGAACACCCCCAGCAAGGCAGTGGCCATGCCACCCGCGAAAGCAGCCTCGCCCAAGACGCCGCTGGCGATAAATTGCCAGGAGACAACAAACGGGGTCTTTTGAATGAGAGTATAAACGATCCACATGTGGATGGCTTGTACGATAAAGATAAACATTCCGCCAAGTACAATAGAACGAAGCAGTGAATTGCGGGTATCAAGAGGCTTGCCAGCAATAGCAGACATTGTGATTTCTCCTTTTTGTGTTTGATTCTAAAATTAAACGCCCAATGGCGTCATCGTAAACTTGTTTCTGTTACGTGGGGGAGTGGTATCGGCAACACTTTCAAGCAGATTGTTGAACTTGACCGCTTATCTGGTGATGAAGCGCGTGCATCTTCCAACTAGCGACCCAATGCCGCATAAACGGCCGTTTCCACAGGTACCCTCAGGGTATCGGCAATGATGTCGGCACTGACAGCATGCGCTGCTAGCAATACAATCTCCAAAATCTCCTCATCACTGACACCAAACTCGCGCATTCTATCAAAATCTTCGTGAGTAATACTCTTGGGATCATGGGCCATCTTCACGGAAAACTCGAGAATCACCCGCACCCGCTGTGGGTTCACATTACCTAAGTCCTGGGCCACTTGTGCCAAAATATCCTCATCAATTCCCAGATTACGGCAAAATAATTCACCATTCACACTGCAATATTCACAATTACCATACTCAGCCACCGTGTAGCCAATCATGGCCATCAAGGAATGCGGAAGGGTTAAATGAGCGACCACAGCCTGAAACATTCCCCAGTGGATGGCTAGAGCCGCAGGGGATACACCCATTGTTTTCATCATATTAGGCACCGTAAGGACTTGCATGTCTCGCTTCACGGCGTCAAAAATCTCGGCCACTTCACTGGTCGCTTCGTGTTCTTCAATCATAGGTATTGGTTGATTGGTTGTAGATTGGAGCATGATTTTTCTCGTGTTGATTTGAACTTCTGCCACACCTACGCGCTGTGGCCGATGTCCCCACCGAGCCCCGACGAGCACGGTCACGAGATCGGCTCGAGCAACCCCGTAAGTCCTATTCTATTGAATGTTTGTACGGATTAAGGTAGTTGGCTGATAACGGTTGCCCTAAATGGTGCAGCCAATAGCTCACTCAGGGGCGCGTAGACACCACTGGCCATTACCTCCTGCATCGCGGCCGCTCGCACTTCGGCCGATTCCCAATCAGCAATCTCTACCACGATGTCCGGGTTGTCGAGGACCTCGTAACGCGTACTGCCGAGGAAACCGGATTGGCCCGGTCCATATTTCGCCGCAACGTTTTGGAGCAGATTATTGAGTTCAATCCGCTTGCCTGGTTTAGCCTGTAATTCAACGATCACCTTGATTGTCATTTCATTTTCTCCTTCGACTATCCACCCGTGCAGTTTGCAAAAAACGACGTGCCACTGACAATAATGACGGCGTTTGTGGCTTGCACATACGAGCGAGTGCACACCGTTTGCCATCCGGTTATACCCGTGTAATGCTGAACTAACACACCAACATTCGTTGCCTCTCCTGGGATTGTCAAGGTGACACCTTGGTTGACGTTAAAAACGCCACTATACAGACTTTGGAGAGGTAAGCCGGGTAGATTGTACGAAACGTAATAATGGACAAAGAATGCGCCGGTGTTATAGACCGTAATGGATGCTGAGGGAACGGCCGTTGGCGTGGCGGTGTTCGTGGGTGTGAATGTCGGTGTCGCCGTGTCTGTCGGAGTTGCCGTATCCGTTGGCGTCGCCGTATTTGTGGGGATAGGTGTTGATGTCGCTGTACTGGTCGCAGTCGCTGTGTTCGTTGGCGTCGCCGTATTTGTGGGGGTAGGTGTTGATGTCGCTGTACTGGTCGCAGTCGCTGTGTTCGTTGGCGTCGCCGTATTTGTGGGGGTAGGTGTTGATGTCGCTGTACTGGTCGCAGTCGCTGTGTTCGTTGGCGTCGCCGTGTCTGTGGGGGTAGGTGTTGATGTCCCTGCACTCGTGGGCATAACTGTTGGCGTTGGCGTGCAGAGCCTGGGATTCTTTGACGTGGCAGTTGGTACTACAGTTGGCAGGTTAACACACGAGCGGTTGCCAGCCGCGCTCACATTCATATAGCCAACTGTCCCAGCCGCGCGCATCGGGAGGGCGAATAGCGCGACCAGCACCAGCCCCAGTAGAGCTATTAGAGTGATGTATCTTGGTTTTCTCTTTGTTTCATTCTTCTGTCGTTTGTACATATTTACCTTTTTGTTTTCTTCAACCTGTATATGCTATATGCAGTGCTTGTGGTTAGAAAGCTAGATGATGATGGCGGGAGCGGTTATGCCGCTCCCGCGCGTCTTACTCGTCGCTATTTGTGGATCACGATCGAGCCACCACCAATCGCTTGCTGCGTGCCGTTGTCGTAGACGGTAGTCCCGTTACTGTCGGTGATCTGGATGCGGAAGGTGTCAGGGTTGCCGTCCGTGGCCCAGATCATGAAAGTGTAATCGCCTGAGCCATTGATGCTCCCAGTACCCTTGAATTGGGCGTTGGTGCCATTCTGGTTGACGATAAGCCACTGGTAACTCGTGCTCTTGAAATTAAAGTTGCCAAGCTGGAACTTAAACTCGGTATTGCCGGTTGGCACAGGGTTGCCTTTTTGGTATTTAGCCACAAAGCCAAAGGTCGCCGTGTCAGTCAGGGTCGGATCAGCCGGGTAAGCACCAGCCGGCGAGTTGATCCAGCCGCCGCCAGTCACGTGGCCCGTTGAGGCATCATAGACCACTATATATTGGAAAATGTTCATGCCAACGCCACCATCTTTGTCGGTCACGGTCAAGTTAACCGTATAGACACCGGCCGCTGTGTAGGCATGGCTGCCGCTCACCGTTCCTGAGCCGTCGGCTTCCGTCACCGTGCCGCTGGTCGCAGCCGAACCGTCCCCCCAGTTCCAGGTCGCTGTATGCGTATCCACGGTGCCCGGGTCAGTGAAAGCGCCTGACACAATGACCGCTGAGCCAATGGCCTGCGGGTTGGCTGGCCCTGTGACCGTGGTCACCGTTGGTGACACGTTGTTTACCGTAAGCGTGAAGTTGGCGCTTGCCGTGCCGCCATTACCGTCATCGGCCGTTATGGTCACTGGCTGGCTTTGAGCTGGCCCATCGTTGGTGGCATAGCTCCACGACCAAGTGCCGTTGCCGTTGTTGGTGACGGAGCCGACCGAGGCAGCGAGGGTGACGGAGTTGCCATCCGCGTCGGCGACGGTGCCACCGTTCGTCGCTGTCTGGCCCTCAGCGACGGTGACGCTGGACTGGTTGGCCGCTATTGTCGGGGGCGTGTTGACGACCGCTTCGTAAGCGCCCATATCGACGGTGCCACCGACGATGCGCGGGTTGCCATCGAGGTCGGTAGTCACGCCGACGGGCAAGAAGCTATTGTCGCCGGTGTTGATCGTCGGGGAGCCGGGGCTAAGGTGCAGGTCGCTGCTGCTGACGAACAGCGGGTCGGCATCCAGGTTGCCGCCGCCGTCGATGGCGTAGCTCGTGTTATAGGGGTAGCCGGCGTCACCGAAGGTCGGGTTCCAGGCTGCGCTGCCGCCCGCGCCTTGCACGATGCTGGAGCTGAATACCGGCACGCTGGCAGGCTGGCCAAGGTCGTTGCCAATGTAGACGCCGCTGGAACCATTGTTCCACAGGATGCTGTTCCGAATCTGCGGGTTGCTGCCGTTTTGGCTGAGCATTCCGCCGCCATACCTAAGAGCGGAGTTGCCGCTGATGGTGGCATTGGTCAGTGTCAGGTTGTTGCTGCCGGTGGTGAGTAGCCCGCCGCCGTCTGTCGCGGAGTTGCCGCTGAAGATGACATTCGCCAGCGTCGCATTGTTATCCGTAAAGGTGAACATTCCGCCACCGTACGTCGCAGAGTTGCCGCTGAAGATGACATTCGTCAGCAACACATTGGTATTGCTAATCATCATCAGCCCACCGCCGTTTGTCGCGGAGTTACCGCTGAAGATGACATTCGTCAGCGTCGTGGTGAGGTCAGAGTGGTCGGAGTACATCCCGCCGCCGTACGTCGCGGAGTTGCCGCTGAAGGTGACATCCGTCAGCGTCAGGTTGGTGGGGCCGGTGCTGTACAGCCCACCGCCTTCAAACACAGCGGAGTTGCCGTCGAACGTGACATGCGTCAGCACCGGACTGGCGGAGGCGCCGTACATACCACCGCCAAAACGGTTACTTGTGTTGCCGCTGAAGGTGACGGAGGTCAGAGTCGGGCTGCTGCTGATGTTGGCCATCCCGCCGCCGCCGCAGCAACCAAACCCAATAGAGGCGTTGCCAGTGAAGGTGACGTTTGTCAGCGTCGGGTTGCTGACGTTGGTGTTAAACATCCCGCCGCCGTAATTTGCGGCGTTGCCAGTGAAGGTGACATTGGCCAGCGTTGGACTGCTGTTGTCGTTGTACATCCCGCCGCCAAATTTCGTGAAGCCGCTTTTGATGGCGTAGCCGCTCGTGATGGTGACACCATCCAGGGTCGCGCCGGTCGCGCCGGTCACGACGCTGTAGCTGTTATCTACGAGGGTTGAGTTGGATAAGCTCAAAGCGCCGCTGTCGTCGCCGTTCAGGTCGCCGCTGAGGAGGGTGACGTTGGTCTGCCAGTCGCGCTGGTCGCGCTGCGTCTCGCCGCCCGCGAAGCCGCCATAGACCGCCACGCCGTTCTTGAGTTGGAAGGTCGCCGTGCGTGGGTCACTAGCGGTGGTCGTCGGCTTGTAGGTGCCGGAAGCGACCCAGATCTCGGTGTCAGAAGCGGCCCCGGCCAGGGCGTCGGCCAGGCTGGGGTAGGCATCGGCCCACGAGCTGCCGTCGCCGATGCCGCTGGCGCTGGTGTCGACATAGACAATCGTCCCGGCGGCTTGTGACCGCATGGGGAAGGCCAATAGCCCGGCCAGCAACAGTGCTAGCAGGGCAAACAGGATGCTAAGTTTTGGTCTTTCCATAGCTGTGATATTTAATTTTTCAGACATAATATTTCTCCTAAATTCGATTTATGAATAGTTTTCCGGGAGTTTGTCTGGCCAAACCAAACTCTCTGGAATAAATGTGAGGTGTGATATACTTTTTTGAAATTTAAATACCAACCATTAATTCGTCACTATCTGGGACGACAGTGGCTGAACTAAATTTTTCTTTACTCGGCCGTTTGCAAATCGAGCAGCCATAGTCGTGAACCATGCCTAAAGCTTTGTACCTGAAGCAAAACGGCCGTAGATTACTGGAAAACATTCATAATAAGAGAGAGGATAGTTGAGGACGCTACACCGGTTGCCTGAAAGCGTTGACGATCAGCACTAACTCGGGCGTCTCTTGCAACAGATCGGCAAGATGCCGTCGGCGCTTACGACCAGGGTCTGGCAGGCGCATCGTATCCTCCGCCGCCGTCTCCAAGAGCGGCAGGATACGGCGGATATAACGGCCGGCTGTGGTATCGCTGACTCCAAACAGATCGCCCAAGGCCTCCAGGGTCGGATATTGGCGCAACCAGACAATCGTCAGCAGGATTTGGTCTCGCACTGCTAATTCAAAATCAGGGCCACCGCCAACGGCGCGCTGACGATCAGGCCGATTGAGCCGCTGCTGCTCCGCCGCCGTATAATGGGGCAAGATCGTGGCGAGCAACGCCTCGAACTCGGTCACACAGAGGCCAGTCATCGCCTGAAACAGGTGTTGATTTTGGCTGAGGTCATGGAATCGTAGGACCATAATATCTTTGGGCGGCAGCAGGGGCGGCAGCAGGGGTGGCAGCAGGGGCGGCTACTGCAAGGCTCAGAAGTTAGGACAACGATAGGATGATTGCCTTTAGTGCCTCAATCACCTTTTATTGTGAATGTTATGTTGTAAAATCAGGATAGTAGATTTTGGTTCGATTATCCTTGTACAACGCCTTGTACAACTGTACAAGCCAACCGATCCAGTCATGGCCCTGCGTATTTAAGAGATAGCCTCACCATGGATCTCAAAAACTTTGGCGAGCAGCTCAAAACCCGCCGTCACCAGGCCCAATTGAGCCAGAAAGCGTTCGTTGACGCGCTGGATCAACTGGCCCTGGCCGGCCCCGCTGAAGATTACCGGGTGATTGATGGCCCCCTGGTCTCGCGTTGGGAAAATGGCGCGATGTATAAAGGGCGACATTGGAAACCAACCCGATCCTACATGCGCTACCTGATTCGCCTCTTTGCCGTCCAACTCGATCTGCTCACCGCTCAGCAGTGGGCGGCTCAGGCCGGGTACCGATTTAGCCGAGCCGAGCTGCAAGATATCTTCGCCGGTCAGGCCGCGGTCGTTGATTGGAGTGAGACCATCACCCTGAGCAGCTTCTATGGCCGGGAGCAGGAACAGGCGACCCTGGAGCGTTGGCTTGTGGCCGACCGCTGTCGCCTGGTAGCCGTTGTCGGGATCGGCGGGATCGGCAAAACCGTCCTGGCAACAAGGGTCGCTCGGCAGGTCAGTTCACACTTCGACTATGTGATCTGGCGGTCACTCATCAATGCGCCACCTTTGACCAACATTCTACAGGGTTGGCTCCACGTCCTCTCGCAGCAACAGCTGGCACGCCTGCCTGATCAACTGGATGAGCAACTTGAGCTGTTATTCGACACCTTGCGCCGGCAGCGCTGTTTGTTGATCCTGGACAATGTCGAAACCATCATGCAGCACGGTAGTCGGGCCGGACAATATCGTCCCGGCTACGAGGTCTACGGCCAATTGATTCAACGCTTTGGCGACGCCGATCATCAAAGCTGCCTGTTAATGACCAGCCGGGAGCGGCCGCAGGGCCTGGCTCGCTTAGCTAATGATCATACGTTGATTCGTTTTCACCAGTTAGCCGGTCTGGCTGAGTCGGCCGGCCTGGCCATTTTACAGGGACAAGGACTGTCCGGCCCGACCCAAGTTTTGGAAAGGCTCGTCGAGCATTATTCCGGCCATCCACTAGCTTTGAAGTTAATCGCCCAAACCATTCAGGAACTCTTTGCCGGCGACATTGAGGCCTTTTTGCAGGAAGAGGCGGTCATCTTTGACGATATTCGGGATGTCCTGGATCAACAGTTTGCTCGCTTATCTGCCCTGGAGCGAGATATTATGCTCTGGCTGGCGATTGAGCGAGAGGCGGTTTCCCCTCAGTTTTTAAGAGATGATCTGGTCAAAACAGAAGCAGGCGGCATTTTTTTGGAGGCGCTGCGTTCGCTCCAGCGGCGGTCGTTATTAGAACAATCAGCGGCTGGCTTTACCTTGCAAAATGTGATCCTGGAATACACCACCGACCGGTTGATTGATCAGGTTTACAGTGAGATCAGCAGCGGGGCTATTTCAGTTTTTCAGAGCCACGCCCTGATCAAAGCCCAGGCCAAAGAGTATGTCCGGGCCAGCCAAAGCCGGCTGATCCTCAAGCCGGTGGCTGAGCGGTTGCTGGCTGCCTTGGGGCAGGCGGGGCTGGAGACGCGGCTCAAGGCGATATTGGAGGGGCTGCACCAGGCTGGGCCGCGACAGCCGGGATATGCCGGGGGTAATGTGCTTAATTTGCTGTTGCATCTGAAGATTAAGCTTCGAGGCTATGATTTTTCCGGGTTAACGATCAGGCAAGCTTACCTGGGCGGCCTGCATGCGCCTGACCTCAATGTCGCCGGCACCCATCTGGTCGGCGCTGTGTTTACGGACACCTTTGGACCTACTTTTTCCGTGGCATTTAGCCCGAATGGCATGGTGTTGGCAGCAGGTACGGCTGAGGGGCAGATTCGCATATGGCGGGTCACCGATGGCCAACCTCTCCTGACGTGTGAGGGTCACCTGGGGGCTGTCTGGTCAGTGGCCTTCAGTCCCGATGGCCGCATTTTGGCCAGTGGCAGTACAGATGGCACGGTGCGCTTATGGGATGTTAACACCGGCCAAAGCCTCCAGACGTTGGCCGGCCACACCCACCAGGTGTGGTCAGTAGCCTTCAGCCCCGATGGCCGCCTCCTGGCCAGTGGCAGTACGGATGGGACGGTGCGCTTGTGGGATGTTAACACCGGCCAAACCCTCCAGACGTTGGCTGGCCACACCCACCTGGTTAGGTCAGTGGCCTTCAGCCTCGATGGCCACCTCCTGGCCAGTGGCAGTTTTGATCAGACGGTGCGCTTGTGGGATGTTAACACCGGCCAAAGCCTCCAGACGTTGGCCGGCCACACTCACTGGGTCTCGTCAGTCGCCTTCAGCCCCGATGGCCGCCTCCTGGCCAGTGGCAGTTTTGATCAGACGGTGCGCTTGTGGGAAGTCCCCACCGGCCAAAGCTTCCAGACGTTATCCGGCCACACTCACTGGGTTTCGTCGGTGGCCTTCAGTCCCGATGGCCACCTCTTGGCCAGTAGCAGTGAAGACCAGACGGTGCGCTTGTGGAATGTTGACACCGGCCAAAGGCTCAAGACGTTATCCGGCCACACTCACTGGGTTTCGTCGGTGAACTTCAGCCCCGATGGCCGCCTCCTGGTCAGTGGCAGTAACGACCAGACAGTGCGTTTGTGGGAGGTTGCCACCGGCCAAGGCTTCAAGACGTTATCGGGCCATACCAACTGGGTTTGGTCGGTGGCCTTCAGTCCGGACGGTCGTCTCCTGGCCAATGGCAGTACAGATGGGATGGTGCATTTATGGGAGGTCCACAGCGGTCAAAGCCTCACGACGTTGGTGGGCCACGCCAACTGGGTTTCCGTAGTCGCCTTCAATCCCGATGGCCGTCTCCTGGCCAGTGGCAGTCAAGACGAGACGGTGCGTTTGTGGGATGTTGACACCGGCCAAAGCCTCAAAACGTTATCAGGCCATACCAACTCGGTTTGGTCAGTCGCCTTCAGCCCTGATGGCCGCCTCCTGGCCAGTGGCAGTGAAGACCAGACGGTGCGCTTGTGGGATGTTGACACCGGCCAAAGCCTCAAAACGTTATCGGGCCACACCCACCCGGTTAGGTCAGTCGCCTTCAGCCCTGATGGCCGCTTTCTGGCCAGTGGCAGTCAAGACCAGACGATACGCTTGTGGGATGTTGACACCGGCCAAAGCCTTAAGACGTTATCGGGCCACGCCAACCAGGTTTGGTCAGTGGCCTTCAGTCCCGATGGCTGCCTTCTGGCCAGTGGCAGTGAAGACCAGACGGTGCGCTTGTGGGATGTTGACACCGGCCAAAGCCTTAAGACGTTATCGGACCACATCACCTGGGTTTCGTCAGTAGCCTTCAGTCCCGATGGCAGCCTTCTGGCCAGTGGCAGCATGGATCAGACGGTGCGCTTGTGGGAGGTCCCTACCGGGCAAAGCCTCAAAACATTGGCTGGCCACACCAACTGGATTTGGTCCGTGGCCTTCAGTCCCGATGGCAGCCTTCTGGCCAGTGGCAGTGCGGATGCAACCGTTAAACTCTGGGATGCCCAGACTGGCGAATGTCTCAAAACCCTCCAACCCGAGCGGCCCTACGAGCGGATGAACATCACCGGCGCGACCGGGTTGACGGAAGCGCAGAAGGCAGCACTCAAGGCCTTGGGGGCAATAGAGACACCTGCCTATTAAAAGCTCTTTGCTTTGAAAACTGGGCGACCGACACCTTGCGCTTTCGCCTTGGAGCGCCAATCGAGCCAATAAACCAGAAAATAAACGAGGATGTTTTGACGAGACTACGCGCTCAGCTTGGGGATGTGGCTTTTGAATTGGCCTGATCGAAAGGCGCGACGATGACTACCGAGCAGGCGATTTCGCTGATGACGACGTCAAGCGGGGAAGCTGTTATTGACGAAGTAGGGAAAGGGGTCAGAGAAGCGGTCGGAGCTGCCTGGAGTAAAGCAGCAAAATGCGAGTTGGTCACTCTTCCCAGGGCCAGGAGACCCCATCTGGCGGCGCACCTTCTCCCAGGCTGTTGATGCTGGCAATACGGCCGTTCTCCAGCCACACCTCCGCCGCCTGCCACTCGGTCATCTCCCGAGCTGCAAAAACGACGATGTAGCGGTCCATGTCGTCCTCGTCGGCGAACACAAAACTGACGACTTCCCCTTTGGCCAGATGAAAGTATTCTTCAGCCCAAGAATCGACGGCCGTTCGGATTTGCTGTTCTACGCCTACGATTTCATCCATATGTGACTACCTCTCCATGGACTACCATTATCTCCCCCCTGCTTCCTATTCTGTTCACTTCAGCAGCAAAGCGGTTATCAGCCGAGGGGCCGCCCAAACAGACTCCAAAACGCTTGCCAAACAAAAACGCCCCGTCTCAGCGGGGCGGTAGTGATTTAGATGAAGGCCCCAGACCAGGAGGGCGGCCTGGGGCCTGATTAAACGGGTAATACGCATATGAGAAAGGGGGTGTATTTACCCTTGGATTGTCCCTGGTGAACCGAGTAACGGGATTACTGATATGGGCAATGTCTGGTACTGGCGAAGCCTGGGTGCAATCTCAGACACAGGTCTTGCCAACTACCACAGGAAAGGAACAGACAGCCCCAACCCATCTTTCGGTCGGGGCTGCCACTTTTAATGCAGTGACAGTGGGAGGGTCAGTACGACTTTATTACTCACAGTAAGACTACAACATAAGGACAGTAACGCTTTCTTCTGAAGATGTCCTGAAGAATAGGTAACGCGTTTAATTTTGAAAGTAATGCTTTCTTTTGAAAGTAACGCTTTCTTCTGATGGCGGACAGTGTTCTCTTAGTTTTGGCATTGCAGTTTTGTGAGTGCACTTTTGCAGTAGGCCCTGGCTGGCCTTGGCGACCCCTTGCCATCAACATAAATCACAAAAATAAATTTACATTAGCGAATTGGAGCTGATAAGGGGTTACAGCGGGGAAACGGCCGTTTGCCCCATCCCCTGCGTCGTCTTGTGCCCCGTGCCGCAGTAAGGCGCATAAGCTGCTAGCGTCGCAGCCGCTTGCCACCATTCAGATGATACTCGTTTCGGTTGGAGAACCTGAAAGGTGACTCGTCCTACTCCGCCGACCAACCAGCGATTCGCATCGCGAAATATCACCGAATGTAGGCGAAAGTGGGAGACGACCATATGCGCTTTGACGATATCAAGAACCGCCACATTCATCGCCGCATCTTTAGGCGCAAACTCATTCCAACGAGTCCACCAACTCTGGAAACAGAGGTAAGGATTGGGAATTGGCTCAGTGTAGGTACGCTGCTTAAAGGCTGTTGGCGTGAGAAACTGAACGTGATAGCGTTCAGCTGTCGGCGGCTGGTCCAGCGCCTGGTAGGAGGTATAAATCACCGTCATCGCCGGAAGGTCTGCGTGGAACGGCCGTTTCTGCAACTGTCCTGGTTTCGCCTCTGTCAAACCCTGGCAAAGGGGTTCGTAGAGACTCTCATCCAACAAAGTAATCCGCCACACCCAACCATCGCCTGCCTCCGCCGGCAACAGCGCCTGGGTGAACGGTTTCAAACGCATCTCGTGGACCGTCGCCGAAAGCTGCTCGTCTGCCTGGTGCAATGCGCCCAACAGAATGGCATGCAGCCCCCGGTGCAGACCCGCGTCAAGCGGCGTCTCAACAGCATAATGGACAGGAATAGTTAGAGCGTATGGCATCTCAGGGAAGATATCCCCTGGCTTTCAAGAAAAGCTCAAGTCCCTGTAGGATAATAGTGGTAAACGTGCCAGAGATAGTCAGCTCGCCTTGATGGGTTTTCACCCATTTCCAAAATCCAACTTTATCCTTGTCCCCGTCAAAAATACGTTGTAGCGCGTCGCCGCCCAGTCCCGCTTGCATCATCTTGCGCAGCCTGTCCTCCGTGGAGAGTTCTGTGATCCCTGCCTGTGTCAAAATGGCTCCCAGGCGCACTAGCGAACGCGCCTGTTCATCTGATGATTGAGTTGGATAAGATTGAATCAAAACGATCAGTTCATCCGCCAATTTCAGTGTCAGACCGGCCGGGAAAACATCTTGCAGCCGTTGGACCTGACCGCCAGCAAACAGGCGGAACATCGGCGAATCGGCATCCGGTACTTTTCCATTCCGATGGTACTCCCAAATAAGCGGATGTAGGGGGCGCAGATCAATAAAAGGAAGCGAAACCAGCTCGTAAGCCCCTTCCTCCAGAGTTGGATTTAAGTAACGATTCTCCAGCGTCAAGGGTTCTTCTAAATCGGTTACCCGACCGCCGCGTTCAATCTCCTCCGTCACCCACATGTGCCACAGAAAATCAGCTCCATACAGGTTTGTTGCCAACGCAGCCAACGCCCCCATGCCAGAGCGACCGCCGGTAACGCCGACATGGACGACATTGTTGTTTTGCGATGCTGCTTCTAGCGCTAACCCCATGTGGGCAACAAATTCGTGCGCGGCGTCTTCCTCATCGCGGAGTTCATTTCCCTTGATATACCGGGGTTCGTATACCAGATCCTCCAGCTCTTGGAACAGGTTCTCTAGATACCGGGCTGCCTTGCGTACATTGTCATGCGACGTGCCCACGGTGATGACGCGGCTAATCTGGTAATTGTTTTCCATGAGGGCAATCGCCAGCCCGGTGACTGCTCCTGGTGAAAACCCTAATGGCGAAACTAAAACATGTTCTCCCATCTTCTCCCTTCGCGATGCTCTTATGATTGAGCACTCCATTTCTTTCGCAGTTTGGCAATTAAATCTTCGGCCTCTTTACTGACCGCTTCTTCTCCACCTGGTATCACTTCGGTCGGTTTGGCGGAAGGGAGAGGGGTCAATAGCGCTTCCGGCTTGGGTACATAGGCAGGCGGTGCATCTGGCAACCGCAGGTGACGGACATCACTTACCCTTTGCGCCAGGCGCGGTACCGTCTGATAAAACGGATACAACCGAGCGGACCAACTCAGGACAAGCGTCCACTCGTGGGCTGAAGTCGGCTTGACCCGAAGCCGCTTGCAGGCGGCCCAAAACTCATGGCGATAGGTTGCCGTCTGTTGACTGGAGCTAAATAAATCACCGAGACGCACCAGCCGGAGTGACCAATCAGTAAAGTCAGCCTCCGGGTGCGCCTTGGTGTATGCTGCCGCCGTCTTGATGATACTGCTGTCAATGCGACGCTGCGCCAGTTCAGCCGCCAGTTGGTGGGCTGCCGCCCACATCGTCTCTTCATCCATTGGTTGGGCCATCACTACCTCACAACTTGATTACATGCCAGCGCAGTCAATATCGCCTGGACCGCTTCCTCTTCGCGTAGAAGCCCACGGGCCTGACCTAGACATTCCTGGACATTGAGCGGCTGCCAGGCATCCTCACTCGCCAACTCGCCATACAATTGATCGAAATCGAGGTATTCCATCCTGACTTCAGTGAAGTGGATAGCTCCCAGGCCGCTGCTCTTACCGGCACCCACTTTCAGACAAACCGGAATACTGCCCTGTCCAAAGGCGATGAGAATGACGCCTAGTTCGGCCGGGATCAGATTTTTGAACTGCACGGAAAACCCAAAGCGACAGCCTGGCATCGCAATTTCCAACGGCCAGATGCGCCCCCGTTCATCTACCAACTCATGGGGGTAATAGCGTCTGGCCTGATCCCCTTTTGGTTGATACTGCGGCGGTATCTGATGAATGGCGGATTTGCCGGTGATGAGGGGGGAGTCGGTGAACTCCACCTGCCCCTGATACCCCATTGCGCCAAAAATCTGGCAGGCCGGACAGAGGTCGCCGGTGTGTCGTTTACTCTGGTATTGACATTCCTGGTGGCGCCTTCTGTCCAGTTTCTTGTTTTTTGTCTTGCTAATGCAAGAATATGTGATGGCCTCGACCAGACTCCGCACAGGCCCTTTCAAGGAAGATCCGGGGATGGTCAGGCGGCCCTGTACCTGATAAAAAGATTTCACCAACGGAATGTCAGTCTCGATGCCGATGGCTTCGGGGGGAACAAACAGGCCGGTCCCTACATGCAGCGGCTGGACGGCCTCGAATAGCCCGGTAATACGCCCGGACAGACGTCTCCGGTCATAGTGCAGATGTCCACGCTTCCTATCAAGCGGCGTAGCCTGTTTATCCACAAGCGGCAGGGAATCATAAAAACGGGGGTTACCAAACATTAGGTCACGGCTCCTTGGCAGGGGGGTCGCCAGCCACTGCCAGCAAACGGGTCAAACCGACGATGCCATCGCGCGCATAGGCTTGCGTTTGCAGAAGGACGCGCGTTGAGGTTTTTTCTTCAAGGGGATAGGCTAGGTAACGAGGGATGCGCGCTTCTGACCAGATGCTGATACCTGATTGCTGAGAGCGGTCGGTGTCCAGTTCGCCATAAAGTTGTGTCCAGATGGCCGCACCCCAGGGTTCCCAAGGAATTGCCTCGCCCCATACTACCCCCTTTGCCAGAGGCGGGGAAGCAACAGTTAAGAGGCGGAGTTCATAAGTATCGTCTGCGACGCGCCACCAGGCTAGTTCGCTCTTCGGACCAAAAGCCCGACCGTGAAAACTCTTGTGCCACCACCCTGTTTCGGTCAGGGCGGTTTGCAGCCAGAGCAGTTCAGTGTCCGTGGCCGTCTCAACGTAAAGCCAGGGCCAGGTGTCCTGGCTGGCCTGCAGGAGGGCCAAGAGAGTTGTTTGTGTTACCTGGGAGGTGAAGTAAGCATTCATGGCGCTTATCCCTTGTATTCTCGTACAAATTGCGCCCACGCTTTCACCGAGACGGCTAGTGCGCCCATAATGGTGTTGTGGTTTGAGGCCAATGTTGCAGGGGTAAGCTGATCGGGGGCAACGCCGAAGCGAAGGCTTGGCCGGCCCCACACTTCATCTGGATCATACGCGCCATTTACTTCCCAGCCAATCTGATCTGTTTGCCCTACGTAGTCGTAGGCGCGTACAAACGCGGTATCGGCAGCGCCGTTTTTCATCTTGACCAGGCTGCCCGCCCCGTAGAAGGTTTTGTCAAAGGTGAAAGCAGAAGAGGCAAACTGACCAGGGTAGCTGACGGTCGCCTGTGTCAGATACAGATGCACCTCTCCCAGGCCGCGACTTTTGGCAAAGCCCAGGCGGACACGCCCTTCGCCAATGTCACGCAGCGCCAGGATCAGCAGGCCAACCTGCCACAGCTCGAAATTGTAGAGGGTTAACTGGGAGTGGAACTCGCCCTCCAGGGCCACCTCCATGTCAAAAGGGCCTGCGGCAACGCCTCCAGAAAGGCGGTCAATGGCGACGTTTTGCCGGACGGGCAGGTTGTCAATCGGGGCGGGGGGAAAAGCGTCAGCCGTGAGGAAATGGCTGGCATGGTCCATATGGCCGAAAATCCGGCAGGCGAGACAGAGTTCGCGATACTGCTCTGGCGCTTCTTTCAACCGTCGTGACTTGATGCGCTCCTGACAATTCTGGCTCCCTCTGCCTCCTAACAGGTCGCAGCATGTCTCCGGGCCGTCACCCAACACAGTGCGGATGATGCGCTCGCTGTGGCTGCGGATGACCCCTTTCAAGCTGGAACCGGGGAGGTAAATGGTCGTGTCGCCGGTTTGGGGATGGCGGGTTCGGACAAAGGTCATTTCTGGCAGTGTCGGATTGAGCGCCGTCTCGCCGCCCGACTTGATGAGAATCGGTCCGGCCGGTTTAATCACGTACTGCAACTGGAGTTCATTCACTCGTCGCTTATGCATCCTTGCCCTCCTTCACCTGAATTGCTTCACGGAAAGCGCTTACCCAGGCCTCACTCTCCTGGCCGGTCAGACCGACTGGTTTCACGTCGGCTGGGCGAAATAGGTAGGTGAGCAGGTCGTCTGGGTCGTTGGTTGTCACATACTCGCTTTGCTTCCATTTCGGTTCCAGCTTACACCAGCCCAGTCCCCGTGATTTCGCACCGCCCAACAGCACCTCGCCGCGCATGAAGGCGTTCAGGCCGAGCATGACCAACCCGCATTCTGCCGGCGTGGCGTTTTCTACCAGAATCTCCAAGGAAAAAGCCGCCCCGGCCGGGACTGTCTCAAATTGATAGAGCTGCCCCCCTTTGGCGCGGCCGCTGTCTCGGTCAATGGCGACCCCATCCCGGATTTCCGTTTGGAAATACCTGGCAGGATCTATATAGAGGTCTTTGACCAGCACTTTAGCAGCCAGCTGCCCGTTACCAAAGACGCGGCAGGTCCAGCAGCTGGCGTCACGGAGCCGGGTATCTACGATGGACTGTTCTTGCGACGCACCAGCCCCTGCACCGTTTTTAATCCGGCGGATGACGTCTGGGGTGAGGCAGCGCTCCTTTTCCGCCAACGGCAGGCAAGCTAGATTATCTATCAGGCCAGGTTGGGCTTGCAGAGTACGCAGGATAGATTCCGTATAGCTGCGCCAGGCTCCCTTGAAAGAGGATCCGGGGATGTAAGGCAGCCCATCCATCGTCCGTAAGATAGGCAATTTAGGGGCATCAACGGCTTGCGACTGTTCTGCGCCGATGCGGTGAGCGGTGAGGAAGGTGAGGTCGCCGAAAAAATGCAGGCGAGAGGAGAAGGCAGACATGTCGGCCGTCATTCGGAACCTCCTTTGGCGATGAACCAGCGCCGCAGGTAGCCGGCGTACTGGGTGATAAGAGCGACCTGGGTGCGACGTATCTGCTCATCGGTTGCCTCGCCATACACGTCAGCCGCAATTTCGGCGGCCCAATCACCGAATGTGGCCATATCTTTGATAATGGCCGTGCCGAGACCCGTCCTTCCCCAATTAGCCTGGGTTTCGGAGCGTCCCATCTGGTAGAGAACCCAATTACGAATGGCTGCCGGGCTATCGCTGGGGGCTTTGGCCACGCCGAGGAAGTTGCTGAACTGCGACGCTTTCATCGGAGATTTGTTGTCATTGCGAGGATGACCTGCTTTTTCCCAATGGTCTCGGCCCATCAATAGCAGCTTCATCCGTTCTTCGGACAATACCTGATCGGCAGCGTTGACGAGGGCTTCCGTGCGGCGCTCCAGCCGCTGCTGCCAGCTGACCATCTGATTCATTGTTTTATTCATTGCCGTCTGTCTCCCTAATAACCTGATTGCAACACGTGGAATGGGGCACAACAGGTGACGCGCCCATAGCCACGGGCGCGTTCATCGCCGATGCCGGTCGTTTCGAGGCACGTCAAGGCTTTGATCAACTGTGATCGATCCACTATCCCATCGGGCGCAAAATACAAAAAGACGCTCCCGGCGCGTGTCGCCACTTGGGTACGTCGGGGCAACCCCGCAGCACTGTTCCAGCCTCCCACCTGTTCCGTGCGTGCCCAGGCACGCAGCAGCAGGGTCCCTGCAGGCAGGCCTGCCTGCTCCGGCGTAGGTACCCGGAGAGGCTGCCCCCCTTGCTGCAGGATGGCGGAAGTGCGCAGGGTGAGGCTGAACAGTTGACCGGGCAAGGTTGTCTGAACGCGCGCGTCGATTGCCTGGTACGGGGTCAGGGCAGCAACGGCCGTAAGCTGGAAGTCGAACAAGCGGTCATCCAGCGGCGGCAGCGGCGCCCCTGTCTCCGTGGCAATAACCACCTGCCCGTAGCCGCGCGAACGGCCGCGTCCCAGATAATGGGTGCCCAATAGCGCCTCCAACAGGGCTGCTTTCTGCTCTGCGAGCACGTCAATTTCAGCAAAGAAGGCAGTTGCCTGTCGGGTGACGGTGAGCGCCTCTTGGGTGAAAAGCAGTTCATCCTGGGCAACGCTTCTGGCCCGGTTGATGCCCACGTGGGTGGTGCGCATGCGGCGGAACGATTTGGCCGGCAGGAAGGCCGCCCCATCGTGGGCGTAAAAGCCATTGGCCGGACTCATCGGCTGGGCGCATGACTGCCCGGATGACCGCTGGAACTGGCACCAGTCATGGTCTGCCCGCAGTTCTGGCCGCCAGGCTGAACTCCAGGACTCTCCCAGGTCTGGCTGCAGCTGCGCTCGGTGAGAGAACTGAGGGTCACTGATTAACCCATAGGCGAAGTCCACGAAAAGGGCGTCGCGTAGGCCATGGGCTTCCTTGAGGCTGCCAGATTGCCAACCTGGATACCGCTTGCAGGTGCGGGCAGTCAGAGGGAGTGGCCACACGGGGCCAAGCGGTCCCGGGTAGGCGTCGCCAAATCGGGGTTCTGCCTCGCCGAACAGATGCCAAAAAGGGCAGGTCGCCCGATCTGGGCAGTCGGCATGATCGGTCAACTGGTTGTGGGTCATACATTGCGCTAGAAGTCGCTCCGCCACTGCACCACGCAGCGAACTGCCGGGGATGTGGTCGGCTGTTTCCTGGAAATTCCCAACCTGATGGGTACCAAAAAGGAGTGGGGATTGGGGTGAAATACGAACCAAGACACGAATCCATTGTGTCATAACCCACCTCCTGTTTTCAGGGCGTTGTGTAAGGCTTGGTTAGTCCAGATGCCATCCTGGTATTGAAATACTGTTTCGGCGGCTACCCAGCCCAATCCACCAGTGTTACCACGCCCCAGCGTAGTGAGGAGGCGCAGCCCGGCTTGCAGCAGCGCGGCCTGCCGTTGAGAGATGTCTCCGCGCAGGATACCGCTGAATTCTAATTCGATGCCGGGCCAAAATAGCTCGGTATTGTATAGATGGTGATCCTCGGCAACGCGCCGTTGACGGTTGATGGCCACACCGGTCCGCTCGACGGTGCGCGGATAATAGGAAGGGTCTTCCTGCAAAGTCAGGATAACGGGTGGTCCGCTCAGGACTAGGTTAGCAAAGTGGAGTTTGCCGGGGGACCAGGGAGAGCCAAATATCTGGCAGACGATACAGGGGTCTTGGCGGCGGCACATTCGGTCATTGGTGGTACACACCTCAGGCATCTCTAGGGAGCGGGCTACCTGCTCGACGGCGTGACGCCACTTACCCTTGAGAGAGGAAGCGGGAATGTACGGCCAGCCGTGAGTGTCTTTGACCATTCCTTGCTGTGCCAGGGTGCCTTGCTGCGCCCCGGCGCCGATATTGAGCGGAGATCTGGCGCTGATCTTAACGTTGATTTCAACCATCGTTGTTTCCTTTGCGATCTGGCAAAATGGTGCCAGGCACAAAATCATAAAGTTCGGCAATGTCCCATAAGCTGGTGGTATAAAGAAATGAGTCATCTGGCCGGGCACGGTACCAGGGAAGGGGGTTACTGGCGTCAGGTCGCCCGTCTGACGGGTTGCTGGGCAAGTCGGTGAGCAACTGCTGCATTGTGGCGTACGGGCCGCTTTCCCTGGCGGCGCGGGATTGATGACGCTGCTTTTGGTACTCATAGAAGAGAGTGGCTGAGGCGCGGCCGTCGAGGAGGGATTCGGCTAGCAGGTGCATCTGGCTGGTAGGGAACCGGTCCTTTTCCAGAGCCAGCAATCCTTGCCAGAGGGTACGGGCGCGCGGGTAGGTGTAGGGTCTGGCCAATAAACGTAGATCTTTGCCTTTTTCCCGTTTTTCCAGCAGATAGGGGAAAGATTCTCGCAGGGTTTCGATCTTGCTGGCTGGCATGTCGCTGGATTTGAGAATGTGAAAATCCAGACCGCCATCGACCAGTTTCTTGGCCTCATCTTGCAGTTGATGGGACAGGTCACGCAAAATACGAATGGGTGTATGGGATTCCGCGATGACAATGCCACCAGACATGGTTTCCGGTTTATCTCGTTTGATGCCCAACTTCGCGACGGCGGTCGTCAATTCCTCGCTGAATAATTCGCCCATCTGGATAGCGATGGGCAAGGCCACGTGGGCCGGGACGATGAGCATCACATCATCCCCACCGATGGTGATAATCTCAAAGGGATGAATCAGGATATCTTGCCCTTCTAACTGAGGTTGGCCTACTTCGGCGCGGCTGGCGCTGCCTTTAACTATGGTGGGGTGCAGGTGCGTGGCTAGCGACGTAAAAACCGCTTTTTCGGTTGTTTGTCTGAGCTGGCGGCTCAGGGTTTCATAATCCTGGCGTGTCCTGGCGGCTTGAAGCAGCGAGCCAATGTTGTCACCATCAAAGTAAAGAAAGGCTACGTACCCTCGACGACCTTGGGAAGCAGTTGCCAGTTCGGTTAAATCTTGTGGGTAATCTGCTTCTGTGATGTGTTGGCCATAGTATTTTTTTTGTAGGTCGGTTTCTTTATCTACAAATGTGGTGAAGATGTTAAACCAGGTGAAACGTCGTTGGGCCTGGCGTTTGGCGTGACAGACCTCGCACCAGGGTATTGGCTGACGGTTGCTGGCAGGCCGTTTTTGGCATGAAGGGCAACGCTTTTGATGTGCCAAAGTTTCAAAGAAGGGTAGTGCACCTTTTTCTTCTTTTCTTCGGCGTAGCCAGTGACCAGCCCAGGCGACGACTTCCCCATAATGCGCTTTCTCAGTGGGAGGTAATGGACGCCAAGCGGCAGTGATGGTGGCGGCGCCTGTTTCGGCCGGGTAGATCGCTTCAATGCTGGTGGCTAAAGTGGCTGCCTCGGCCATGGACACCTCGGCTAGCAAACTACCGCCACCCGCGTAGATAACGTGGCTATCTGGTCCAAGATCGCGGACCATATTGCCGATCTTTTTGTTGAGCAAATCTAATTGTAGACTTGCCCCGCGAATCTCTGGCAGCTTATTTGATTCAAAAACGTAAGATAGGGTTTCGTCGGTATCGGCAACCAGCAAAGCGCGATCCGACTTCAACATATTCTGTAAATTCTTTACCATACCCCTTTCTCCAGCGCATGACAGCTTTGAAAAGAACAGTAAACTCAGGAACGATGATAATTGTACCGCCTTTTGCCGGATTTTGGAATACTTTCGTCAAGATTGGGTGCGGTCAATTTTTGTGTATGAGACTTTCCCGGCAGGGAAATATCCAGCGATGATCTTGCCAAGGAAGCCTTTTCTTTTTTGCAACCCGCTCAGCTGATGCCGTCAGGCGTTGACAATTTGCCTCGGAGCAACTGTCGAACCACTTGCTTGTGTTGACTGGTTTTCTGGCTTGTCTGGACAGGATATTTTTCCCTGATTATCCGCGCTTCAATCTCTTGCCAGCTCGTTTTCCAGGTCTGGTTGCACAAAGCCACCCACAAGGCCAGCATCGGATTGAGATTGGCCTCGGCCCGGCGCATACCGGCCTGTTTCATCCGCTGCTGCATGACAACTTTGTGGCCGCTTTCGACATGTCCTGACCCAATGGGAATCTGCCGGCGACGAAAAAGGGGTAATCAATCATCGACAGTCGTTTCTCCAAATAGCCAATCGCTACCTCAATCGTTTCTGCCTCCGGATGCTCGGGGTGTTGGCGCTGCAACAGCCGCAACTCATTGATGATTCGCTGGGGCGGCTGATGTCCTAACTGTTTGGACATTCGCCCATACCACTGTCGGAATGCATCGGTTGCCTCACCATGTACTGCCCGGCCCACCATGGCCACATTATTTGGGACATATCGCTTACCGTCCCCGGTGAGGATTCATGGCCGTTCTGACTTTTATGGTGGAGATTTGGCAAAAATAGCTGGAAAAGTTTCCGTCCCTGATGAGGATTCACGGCCGTTCTGACGGAGGATGCCTATCGCCTGAACAATAACTACACGTCGTTTCCGTCCCCGATGAGGATTCACGGCCGTTCTGACTAACATCCCCCTAGACGTTGACCACATCACCTATAAGACTCCGTCCCCGATGAGGATTCACTGCCGTTCTGATAGCAAGTAAAAGGTCAATCTCTAAAGGTCAAATTGTGCTAACTCTTTTTCTGTACACGAAATGGTGATAATGCCTTCGCCACTGCCTTCAACAACCTGGCTTATTTGCTTTTGAAATTCAGGCTTGTGCAAATATGCAATGGAGAAACGTTCCCCCTGTTTTTTCATGGGAAGCATACCAATTCTGCCAAGAATTTCCGCACGGGTTATTTCCGCCCTGCGAAGCTCAATCGGCAACTCGATCTTGTTCGCGCCGTGTTGTAGGACAACTTGAATTTTCTGGTTCTGCCGACGTGTTTCTTGTTCAATCGCTTGCTTCAACTGTCTTGATTGCAGCCAGGCAAGCAAGGCGAAAATTGCGCCTAAAATGCCAATTACATCCGCAATCAGGCTTAGCCATTCCTTCATTTCTCCACTCACTCCTTTATCCGACTGTTACGAACACTTAGCCAGCCAGAGCGCGTTGCAGCAAATCGCTGACTCCGATTTCTGCGGCCCATTTGTACAGGTACGCCAGGTCAAGTTGACCAGCACGAGTTTTCAGGACGCCGAGGATGTCGCGCCACTGCCGTTCTGAGGTTTCGCCGCCTAAACGATACCATTCCAGTTTGGCGAGAATGGTGTCTTCGGGGGTGGCGAATTTGGCGCTCATTTCAGGGGCAAACGTGAAGGTTTGCCCCTGGGCGCGCAGCAGTTGGGATTGGACAAAAGGGCGCGGCCGAGGGATGAATACGTCTACTTTGAAGATGGTCTCACGGTGAATGATGTTGAAGCTGGCGTTATGCTGAATCGCGGACGCGATCATCTGGGCGTCTATATAGAATTCTTCTTCCAGGGCGGCGACGAAGGCGTGGATGTGCTCGGGGCGCATCTGGGCGACGATGTCGGCGTCCTGGGTGGTGCGCACCAGGCCATATAGGATGCTGGCCAGTGAGCCGCCGATGAGATAGGGAACGCCCAATCGTTCTAACACGGCCGTGACTTTGATAGTCACTTCAACCGGTTCATTTTGCATCGGCGGCATCTCCATAAACCTGGCGGGCCAGCTCATCACCAAGCAATAAAACGGCCAGTTTGAAGCGCAGCTCCGCCTCATCAGCATGGGGATATTGGTCGCGTAAACCGGTCAGGGCCAGGGTGCGGGCAGCGGCGTTTAGCTGGGCCAGCATCGTCATTTTGCGGGTGGGGCTGGCTTGCCGCCAAAGCTGGATTTGCAGCGCTTCCATTTGGGGGTGGGTGTCGGTAAATAGAGACTCCATAGCTATAAATTATAGTTGATCGTGGCGGGAACGGGCTAACCCATTCCGCACTCCGCACTCGCCACTCCGCACTCGCCTGTCCCCGATGAGGATTCACGGCCGTTCTGACGATTGGTAACCTATGGGAAAGAACCGTAGGCCCACTGTTTCCGTCCCCGATGAGGATTCATGGCCGTTCTGACGTGACGTTCAACCCTCCCGATGGATTTGGCGAAAGTATGTTTCCGTCCCCGATGAGGATTCACGGCCGTTCTGACGGGCACCTTTACCCTGCCAGCCGAAGAACGCGATGCGCTTCCGTCCCCGATGAGGATTCACGGCCGTTCTGACCCCACATTTCGGATGTCGGATTTCGGATTTCGGAATGGGCCGGGTTTTCAATCCGCAATCCGCAATCCGAAATCGAAAATCCGAAATCGAAAGTCCCCGATGAGGATTCACGGCCGTTCTGACACATGGGTGATGGGCACTTAAGGGGACCTGAATGCATAGGTTTCCGTCCCCGATGAGGATTCACGGCCGTTCTGACGTCTGGCTCTGCGCTTTGGCGCCCTTTGCCATCCTCTTGTTTCCGTCCCCGATGAGGATTCACGGCCGTTCTGACCCCCGCTGAACTTCAAGAAATGCACACAAGAGATATGTTTCCGTCCCCGATGAGGATTCACGGCCGTTCTGACTCTTAGTCAATGCCCAGAACGAGATCTCACTTTTCGAGTTTCCGTCCCCGATGAGGATTCACGGCCGTTCTGACCAACCTACGACGGTGTTGATATTGTCTGCCAGGATGGTTTCCGTCCCCGATGAGGATTCACGGCCGTTCTGACGGATCGTGGGGAATTTAGTAATTTTTGTGGCAGTCTATGTTTCCGTCCCCGATGAGGATTCACGGCCGTTCTGACTGCCGCCAATCGTCACGCTTAACGGCTTTCGCTATTTGTTTCCGTCCCCGATGAGGATTCACGGCCATTCTGACGCAGCATGGCGGGATACTGGCGTATCACAATTACACGTTTCCGTCCCCGATGAGGATTCACGGCCGTTCTGACGTACGACAATGGTTGTTGTTGGGTGTGCCAGCTAGAGTTTCCGTCCCCGATGAGGATTCACGGCCGTTCTGACCCAGAATCCCGACGCCACGGTAATGTACGTGGACAGTTTCCGTCCCCGATGAGGATTCACGGCCGTTCTGACCGACTCAGTATACCTCCTGTGAGGAGGTTACTGTTTAGTTTCCGTCCCCGATGAGGATTCACGGCCGTTCTGACATAGGGGGTCAACTCCATAATCGTTTGAACACCATGTGTTTCCGTCCCCGATGAGGATTCACGGCCGTTCTGACAAGTGGATGTCCTGTACGGGACGATGCCCGTTTACTGTTTCCGTCCCCGATGAGGATTCACGGCCGTTCTGACGAACACTGGGTGCACAACGATTGCCAGCTGATGATTGTTTCCGTCCCCGATGAGGATTCACGGCCGTTCTGACTTATATCGTGTGGTGTCCGGTGTGCAAAGAATGGCACGTTTCCGTCCCCGATGAGGATTCACGGCCGTTCTGACTTTAGTTTATGATAACCCAGACGTTCAAGATGTAATGTTTCCGTCCCCGATGAGGATTTACGGCCGTTCTGACTGGCAACCGGATAAGGGAGGCCGTTTCCAGTATAGCGTTTCCGTCCCCGATGAGGATTCACGGCCGTTCTGACTTATTTTCTGTTGAAACTAGCCGCTGCCCTCCTCGTGTTTCCGTCCCCAATGAGGATTCACGGCCGTTCTGACCCCCATTGCGGATTACGGATTTCGGATTGCGGAATGGCCGTGTCTTCAATCCGCAATCCGCAATCGAAAATCCGCAATCGAAAGTCCCCGATGAGGATTCACGGCCGTTCTGGCGCATCCGGAGTTTCTTCCGACCCCGACGCCGACAAAGTTTCCGTCCCCGATGAGGATTCACGGCCGTTCTGACGGCTGAATGCGAACTGTTCTGGGAACATCAGGCTGAGTTTCCGTCCCCGATGAGGATTCACGGCCGTTCTGACATTCACTTCAACGTTGGCGGCGAAACCCGGACGATCAAGTTTCCGTCCCCGATGAGGATTCACGGCCGTTCTGACTGGCGACTGACGACGCTGTTCAGCTGTGGAACTTCGAGTTTCCGTCCCCGATGAGGATTCACGGCCGTTCTGTCGCCCGGCGACGCCAACGCCTGAAATACCGACCGTAACGTTTCCGTCCCCGATGAGGATTCACGGCCGTTCTGACCGCCTTCTGGGGATTAGATGCCGCTGTCGCCCGTCACGTTTCCGTCCCCGATGAGGATTCACGGCCGTTCTGACGAGGTAAGATGTTTAAAGTGATTGTAGTGTTATTTTTGTTTCCGTCCCCGATGAGGATTCACGGCCGTTCTGACTTAGGCCAGTTTGGTTTGCTTGAGATTGAGCTTAAAGTTTCCGTCCCCGATGAGGATTCACGGCCGTCCTGACTTTGGGTCAATTACGACCCGTGTTGGGATGGAAACAAGTTTCCGTCCCCGATGAGGATTCACGGCCGTTCTGACCAACCCGTACCGCCTGGAGGGACGCGCCGCCAACCCTTTGTTTCCGTCCCCGATGAGGATTCACGGCCGTTCTGACTCGATGTCTACACCTCTCCCTTCACAGCAACGACTGAGTTTCCGTCCCCGATGAGGATTCACGGCCGTTCTGACAGAAAGAGATGCGTAAATCCGACGTAGTAGGCTGCATGTTTCCGTCCCCGATGAGGATTCACGGCCGTTCTGACGTGTACAAATACCGCACGTCAGCCGATGGTGACTAGTTTCCGTCCCCGATGAGGATTCACGGCCGTTCTGACCCACGGTAGAGTACAAACTCTACCTGCCGGTAGTCAGTTTCCGTCCCCGATGAGGATTCACGGCCGTTCTGACGTCGTCCTGGACGACGTTTTGAAGTTTTGGCAAAAAATGTTTCCGTCCCCGATGAGGATTCACGGCCGTTCTGACTTTTTTCTCTGGGAGTGAGGGTGTGGTTGTTTGCAAAGTTTCCGTCCCCGATGAGGATTCACGGCCGTTCTGACGGATGTGGACGTTTCGTATTCTCAGCAAGACCCCCAGGTTTCCGTCCCCGATGAGGATTCACGGCCGTTCTGACACCTGGCCGAGGCATTAACGGTCACGAATGGCGCTTGTTTCCGTCCCCGATGAGGATTCACGGCCGTTCTGACAAGAGGCTAGAGCCATTTACGAGCGCCTTGGAGCATGTTTCCGTCCCCGATGAGGATTCACGGCCGTTCTGACCGACACAGTGCCGTTCGAAAACGTTGGCGCTCGCATGTTTCCGTCCCCGATGAGGATTCACGGCCGTTCTGACTTTAGTAACCGAACTGGATGGCACGTTAGCTCGCAAGTTTCCGTCCCCGATGAGGATTCACGGCCGTTCTGACCAGCAGGACGACCAAGGGGTTGTCACAGTCACATTGTTTCCGTCCCCGATGAGGATTCACGGCCGTTCTGACTTCCTTATCCTTGGTATACCGGCCGGAAATGGTTTGTGTTTCCGTCCCCGATGAGGATTCACGGCCGTTCTGACTGGCGCGCGCAACCGGTACTTTGATAGCCCACGCTTGTTTCCGTCCCCGATGAGGATTCACGGCCGTTCTGACGCGCGAGCCGATAGACGGCAATGACATCATCCACTTGTTTCCGTCCCCGATGAGGATTCACGGCCGTTCTGACTTCTTGATCCGACTGATGTTGTTCGGCGTGAGCGCATGTTTCCGTCCCCGATGAGGATTCACGACCGTTCTGACTATATCGTATGCTGGCGAAAGAATTTCATCCTGACCTGTTTCCGTCCCCGATGAGGATTCCGGGGGAAATATGCAATTGTTAACGTCCGCACCAGGAAGGGTAAACCGCTAAAATTTCGCCCGCTCTCGCTCTGCCGTCCTACGCTTATCCTGGCCTGCTGCCCTTATTATACGCCCAATTTTCGCGCCGCGCGATGCCCGCCGCCGCCAGAATCCCACCGGCGTTGCCGGGAGCAGCGGGCCGGCGGCCCCGTGTAAAGGCTTTATACTCGGCGCGTAAAGGCTTTATACGCGGCGTGTAAAGGCTTTATCGTCGGCGTGTAAAGGCTTTAGGGTGACGGGGTAACGGCTTTACAGCCTGCGTGTAACGGCTTTACACCCTCCGCGTAACGGCTTTACCGCCGCAGGCTAACTGCTTTTCAGGGCGAGTGGGCGGCGCTTTGGCCCCCAGTAGGCTCTTGGGGGCCAAAAAAAAGGCTTTGCGCCAGTCCCATCGCAAAGCCTTTTGCCCGAAAGGGGGAAGTCGTGCCAGAAGTCGGGTGTGCTAGGCCGCCGTCAGGGTGTAGGGCAGCTCGCCGCTGCGGATTTCGCTGTCGCTCATGGCGGCGCGCACCAGCAGCGTGTACTCACCCGCGGCCAGATCGGCGGGCGCCAGGAACATCAGGTCGCCGGGCATGTTGCGCCCCACCAGCGAGACGCGGGTCTCCGCGCCGCTGGCCGCCTTAAAGAAGATGCCCTGCTCTGGCTGGGCGGGGTCGAACTTGAGGCGATGGCCGAGGATCTGGCCCATGCCGCCGGGCGTGAGGGCGCTGTTGCGCAGGCCGCTGTTGATGTCGATGTAATCCAACGGGCTGGGCGACGGCCGTTGGGCCTCCTGCTTCACCGTCTGGGCGCGGGCGCTCATGGTCTGGCGCAGGCGTTTGCCGGCGGTGACGGCGGCGCTGACCTGGTGGCGGCTGGGGTCGAAGCTGTCGGTACGGCCGTGGAACACGCCCCGGATGCTGGCGCTGAAGTTGGTCAGCGGGGTGTTGACGTTCCAGCCTTCCAGAATCATGCTCTCCACGGCCGTGTAATAATCTTCCAACACGCTCAGCGTATCGGCCCTGGTGACGGTGGACCCCTGCTGAATCATACGCTCAATGACGGCGTCCAATTCGGCCGTGCCCGAGGACTGCACAAAGGCCATGAAGTCGTCGGGATCGCTGGTCAGGTTATTTTCATACAAGGAATATTTAATCGGCATAGTGCCTCCCATTTTGATGATGATTGACAATAAGAGTCGGAAAGAGTGACTGGTTCATTCCGACACGACTGCCGGAATTCTAGCCAGAGGGAGAGCGGAGGGAAATGGTACTTTGGGAGGATAAAGCCGCAGATTGGTCCAAACTGGCAGATTGGACCAATCTGCCAACTTCTAAATATCCAGGTGGCGCACTTCGCCGTTGTGGGGAAGGTCAGGATGTAAACCGTGCCAGCGCTTTACATCCTGACCCTCCCCCACTATTCGACTGTGACTGACTTCGCCAGATTCCGCGGCTGGTCGACGTCGCAGCCCAGGCGCACCGCCACATGATAGGCAAACAACTGCAGCGGGATCGTATTCACCACCGGCGCCAGCAGCGGCGGTGTGGCCGGCACATAAAAGACGTAATCTGTCTCCTGCCGGATAGCCTCGTCCCCTTCTGTCGCCACCGCCAGCACCACGCCGTTGCGCGCTTTGGCCTGTTGAATCTGGCTGATCATCTTGTCGTATAAATGGTCCTGCGTGGCCAGGGCCACCACCGGCATCGTCTCGTCGATTAAAGCAATGGGCCCGTGTTTCATCTCACCCGCCGGATAGCCCTCGGCGTGGATGTAGCTGATTTCTTTCAGCTTCAACGCCCCTTCCCGAGCCACAGCGTAATTGATGCCCCGTCCCAAATACAGGAAGTTATGCGCCTTAAAGAAGTGCCAGGCCATCGCTTCGTACTCGTCATCATGGTCCAGCACCTGCCCGGCCAGGTTGGGCAGTTGGGCCAGGTCGTCGACCAGTTGGCGCAGCCGCGCCGCCGAAACCGCGCCGCGCAGTTCGCCCAGCGCGCAGGCCAGCAGATACTGGTCCACCAGTGACGTGGTAAACGCCTTGGTGCTGGCCACGCCAATTTCCGGCCCGGCCTGCATGGGGATGTAGCCATGGGAGATGCGCGTCGACTGGCTGCCGACGGCGTTGACGATCGACCACAGAGTAGCGCCCATCTCTTTGGCCAGTTCGCAGGCGGCCAGGGTATCGGCCGTTTCGCCGGATTGGGTGATCGCCAGCACGGCCGTTCCCTCATCGATGATCGGGTCGTAATAGCGGAACTCGGACGCATAAGCCACTTCCGTCGGCAGGCGGGCGATGGACTCGAACATAAACTTACCGGCCAGGCCGGAATAGTAGCTCGTGCCGCAGGCGATAATGATCAGTTTTTGGATGCGCTGCGCCAGTTCCGGCGTCAGGTTCATTTCTGGCAAATACACACGGCCGTTTTCAAAATCTACCCGTCCCCGCACCGTGTCGATCAACGCCTGGGGCTGCTCAAAAATCTCTTTCTGCATGAAATGTTTGAACTCCCCCTTCGCGGCGCTGACCGGGTCCCAGCCAATGCTGTGCACTTCTGCCCGCACCGGACGGCCGTCCAGGTCGGTGACCACGTAAGCGTGGCGGGTGAGGCGCGCCATCTGCCGGCTTTCCAGGAACACCATCTCCCGCGTATAGTCCAGAATCGCCGGAATGTCCGAGGCGATGAACATCTCGTCCTGGCCCAATCCCAGGGTGATGCCGCCGGCATTGCCCAGGCGCGCGCACAGCAGCGTATCCGGCCGGTCGATGCTCATGACGACCACGGCGTTGGCCCCCTTGAGCTGCCGCAAGGTGCGGCGCACGGCCGTTTCCAAACTCTCCCCCGCCTCCAGATACCGCTCCACCATCTGCACAATCACTTCCGTGTCCGTGTCCGATTCAAAGCGCACGCCTTCAGCCTCCAGCTCTTCGCGCAGGGACAGAAAGTTTTCGACGATGCCGTTGTGGACCACCACCACACGGCCGTTCATGCTCACGTGCGGATGGGCATTACGCTGGCTCGGTGCGCCGTGCGTCGCCCAGCGGGTATGGCCAATGCCAATGTGCCCGGACAACGGCGCTTCTTGCAGCGTCGCCTGCAAATTAGATAGTTTCCCCACGTCACGGCGCAGTTCAATGTGGCCGTTTTGGGCCAGCACCGCCACGCCTGCGGAGTCATAACCACGGTATTCCAACCGCTTCAAACCACCCACCACCACGGCCGAGGCCTCTCGTGAACCAATATAACCAACAATACCACACATGTTTTATCAACCTCCAGAAAAACAGCTAACAGATAACAATCAACGACTAACAGTTAACCGTTGCTTGTTAACTGTTTTTTGTGGATCGTTTACCGGTGTGGCGGCCCTCAATTGTGTTATGGGATCGGGGGACGCCCCTTCATAATAATGACTGATCAACCACGCGCCATACCATTTGTCGGCCGGTTACCCGCGCCGGTTTGGGGGTTGGCTTTTTCGAAGGGGCATAGAGTCAGAAAGTGGTTTTCCTGGAAGGCATCCGCTGATCTTTCGATTTTCCCGGCGTCTGGCAGTGACTGCCGGTTAACCCCACCTCGCGGTGAGGAACCTTCACCTCGTCAACCTGCTGCCTGCTTGCTGATTGGCCGCCCCACTCCCTCTCCCTTGGGGAGAGGGCCGGGGAGAGGCAAACTTCTCCTCTTACCAATCCTGCAAAACAGAAGCAGGTCCATGCGCTACCTAGCCCCGCGAGGATCTCCATGCTCAGACACCCTCGCGCACATATTCAATTGTTCAAATCCTGCCTGCCAGATGCTAACGCAGGCTTGCTTGTGAGTCAAACGGCCGTTTCCGTCCTCACGCCACAAGCGCTGCAGGCATCGCTAATCTACCAGCCCATTCTTGCGATATAACTTTCCACCACCCCCCTTCCGCCGGGTTGCCCTTTGCTGAGTAGTACCGCCAGATATAGCCGCCTCATTTCTCCGTTTTTTTCCCGCCCCGGTCCATATTTAGCCCAGCCCGCCTTTTCCTGGTTATTTTTCCCTTATATGGCCCCTGCGCCGCCGGTGGGCTCCGCTCGCTTCCTTCAATCATGCTTCGATCGTCCTTCGATCATCCTTTTTGAATCCTTTTTAAGACCTTCCTAAGAACGCCTTAGCCCCCAGATATAGGCCCAGTCATTCCCAAGGCAAAGCCCGCAGAATCCCCTGCAGAAGTGTCGATCGCCTGACCAACCGCCAGGCCGTTTTTGCCGCTACTACGATTGACAACATGCGCTACAATAAGGCCAATTCACAAGGCGCTCCACACCCTTCTGTTTCGATTTCTCAAGCATCAAAGGAAAAAAGGATGAAATCCAAGACCCGACGACTTCTCATACGCAACTTCCTTGTCGAACTGCTCGTGTATGCCATCCTCTTAGTGGTTTACTTCCTGCTCGTCTTGCGCTTTTTAGGCGCTCCCCTGAATCAACTGTTTCACCTCAACCCCGTCGTCTATGCCGGTGCATCCCTCTTGTTGATTGTCGTACAGGGCGTGGCTTTAGAGTGGATTACTTCCTTCCTCGTAAGCCGCCTCGGTCTGGAAAAACTGGAGTAGAGCGATGGATTTTCCCATCAGCGGTGTCACCATCAATCCCTTTTTCCTGATTGGGATTGGTTTTGTCGTGGGCCTGCTCGGGGGCTTCTTTGGCGTGGGAGGTGGATTCCTGGCCGGGCCGCTCATGTTCTGGGCAGGCGTGCCTATGAACTTCGTCGTGGGCACAGACCTCGCCCACATGACGGGCAAATCCATCGTCGCTGCCAAGCGGCATCGCACGCTGGGTCATGTCGATGTGCGCCTTGGCTTTGTCATGATTCTCGGCACGATCGTCGGTGTCGAAATCGGGGCGCGAATAATCGAGGTACTGCAAGCCTCCGGCAACATAGATCATGTGATCGGCATCACCTACGTTGTCATTCTACTGACCATCAGCGCGCTCACCGCCGGCGAAAGCATTCATGCCATCCGCCTGACCAAACAGCTAAAGTCGGCCGCCGGTGATGACGACCCCGAGCAGCATCGGGATGTGGTCTCCTTCGGCCAGGTTACACGCTTTGTGCGCCGCATTCGCCTCTGGCCGATGGTCTCTTTTCCCGGCTCGGGCATCGAAGAAATTTCGTTGTGGATCGTCATCCTTGTCGGTTTGTCGACCGGCATTCTGGCCGGCGCTCTGGGCGTGGGCGGCGGCTTCTTGCGCATGCCGCTGTTGGTCTATGTCCTCGGGGTGCCCACCCACGTCGCCGTGGGCACAGATCTGTTCGAAATTATGTTTTCGGCCGGTTATGGCACGCTCACTCACGCCGTTAAAGGAAATGTCGATATTCTCATGGCCCTGGTCATGCACACCGGAGCCGCCCTGGGGGCGCAAATCGGGGCGATGTCTACCCGTTATTTTGCCGGACCCCGTATCCGGCTCTTGTTTTCGCTTTTGCCGCTCATTGGGGCGTTGTTGGTGCTTGTCCGGCTGCTGGGCAGCAGTGTCCCGGCATTTTAGCAAGCAGTGGGCAGCAGGCTGCCAATTCGCCGCCTGCTCGCAGTTATTTAGTATGGAGGACGGCCGTTGAAGATTTTAATTTGCGTCAGCAGATTCCCGTTCGCTAAAGCCACCTTACAATTTGGCGGCCTGATTGTCGGCCTGGAGCAGTCTGAGGCGACCGTGCTAACCGTGATAGAAAATGCCGCGGAACGGCCGTTAGCCGAAGCCACGCTCGCCCAGGCCCAGGCCATCCTCAACCTGCCCGATACGGTGATGAAAATTCGCCAGGGCAGCCCCACCAACGAAATCATCCGCGAAACCAACGACGGCCAGTACAACATCGTCGTCATCGGCGACCATATTCTCCAAGGCTTCTTTGATCGCTTCCTGCCCTCCCTGGCTCACCGCGTCGCCGACCGTACGGCCGCCACGATGCTCATCGTCAAAGAGCAGCCCGCCACCCTGGAGCGCATCCTCATCTGCACCTCTGGGCGTAAAATCGACAAAACCGTGGTGCAGATGGGCGCCAGGCTGGGTCTGGCGGCCACGGCCGTTGTCACCCTCCTCTATATCGCCGACCCGGTCCCCGCCATGTACACCGGCCTGGACAGCATGGACGAATCGCTGGCCGATCTCTTACGGAGCAACACCCCGCTGGCTCGTCACCTCAACTGGGCTACCGGCCACTTGCAGGACGAAGGCGTCTCTCACAATCTGGTCATGCGGCGCGGCGTTATTGCCGACGAGATTGCCCTGGAAGCCCTGGCCGGCAGTTACGACCTGGTGATCATCGGCGCTCGGGCCGGCAGCAACTTTTGGAACGATCTGCTGGTCGGCCACGTCACCCCCCAAATTGTCGACAAAGCGCCCTGCTCGGTCCTGATCGTGCGCACCAACAAGCCCAACAAAAAGAAGAAGAAAAAGTAAACGGCCGTTACCCCCTGTGGTGGTGCTGCAGGCTGCGCACCGCCAGTTCCTTTTCGCGCAGCGCCTTAATGCCGCTCACCGCCGCCTGCGCCGCCGAAAGCGTCGTCATCAAAGGCACGTTATGCCGGATCGCCGCCGAATACATCGCCTGCTGGTCGGCATACGCCTGCTGCCCCAGCGGTGTGTTGATAATCAGGCTCACGTCGCCGTTGGTGATCACGTCTACAGTCGTCCGGCCGGGCTGGAAAGCCTTCTCCACCACGGTCACCGGCAGACCCACCTTCTCCAGGGCAGCGGCCGTGCCGCTCGTTGCATATAACACAAAACCCATGCGGCACAAATCGCGCCCTATCTTCAGTGCCGCCGACTTGTCAAAATCGTTGACAGTGATCAACACACCGCCGCCGGTGGGCAGCCGGGTGCCTGCCGCCAGTTCCGCTTTGGCAAAAGCCTGCCCAAAGTGCGCCGCGTGCCCCATCACTTCGCCCGTGCTGCGCATCTCCGGGCTAAGACGCGTATCGGCCCCCGGTAATTTGTTAAACGGCAGCACCGCCTCCTTCACAAAAAAGCCGTCCACGTCCGGCGTTTGGGTCAGACCCAGTTCCGCCAGCGACTTGCCCGCCTGCACCTGCGCCGCGATTTTGGCAACGGGCACGCCAGTCGCCTTGCTCACAAACGGCACCGTGCGGCTGGCGCGTGGATTCACTTCAATCACGTAGACCACGTCGTCTTTGATGGCGTACTGCACATTCATCAGGCCGCGCACGCCCAGCGCCCGGCCCAGTTTTTCCGTGTAATCGTCGATAATGCTCAGGTGGTAGCGGCTGATTTTGTACGGCGGCAGCACACAGGCGCTGTCGCCGGAGTGTACGCCCGCCTCCTCAATGTGCTGCATCACCCCGGCGATGACCACGCGCTCGCCATCGGCCACGGCGTCCACGTCCACCTCAAACGCATCTTCGATGAACTGGTCAATCAGCACCGGACTGCCCGGCGAGACCTGCGCCGCCTCCTGTAAATAGTGCAGCAGCGCGTCGTCGTCATAGGCAATGGCCATCGCCCGCCCGCCGAGGACGAAAGACGGCCGTACCAGCACCGGATACCCAATCCGTGCCACCACCTGCTGCGCCTCATCCAGCGACCGGGCCAGTCCCCACTGCGGATGGTCGATGTCCAGTTCGCGCAGCAGCGCGCCAAACCGTCCCCGATCTTCCGCCAGGTCAATGGCGTCCGGCGGCGTGCCCCAAATCGGCGCCCCGGCGGCGTGCAGCCGGGCGGTCAGGTTGATGGGCGTCTGCCCGCCAAACTGCACAATCACCCCCTCCGGCTGCTCCAGTTCCACCACGTTCAGCACGTCCTCAAACGTCAGCGGCTCAAAGTAGAGCCGGTCGGCCGTGTCATAATCCGTGCTGACCGTTTCCGGGTTGCAGTTGACCAGGATCGTCTCGAAGCCCAGTTCGCGCAGCGCCCAGCACGCCTGCACGCAGCAGTAATCAAACTCAATCCCCTGCCCGATTCGGTTCGGGCCGCCGCCCAAAATTATCACCTTGCGCCGGTCCGTCGGATTGGCTTCGCAGCCGCTTTCATAGGTCGAGTACAGGTAAGGCGTATGCGCCGCAAACTCCGCCGCGCAGGTATCCACCCGGTAATAGGCCGGCACAATCCCCAATTCGCGCCGCTGACGCCGCACCTCGTCCTCCGTCACGCCCCACGCCGCGGCAATCATCCCATCGGAGAAACCCTGCCGCTTGGCGTGGTGAAGTAAGGAGCTAGAGAGAGAGCTAGAGGAAGAGGAGGCTTTTTCTTCCTCTAGCTCTCGCTCTAACTCTAGCTGCTCCCGCATCTGCGCCAGAAACCAGGGGTCGAAGCCTGTCAGTTGGGCGATTTCTGCGTCGGGCAGGCCAGACAGCATGGCTGTGACAATTTGTAAGAGACGGTTGGCGGTGGGCACGCGCAAGGCTTCGCGGAGCACGGCCGTTTCCCCCGCCAGCAACCGACTGAAACCGGGCAGGCCTATATCCAGCCCGCGAATGGCCTTGTGCAGCGCTTCGGGGAAGGTGCGGCCAATGGCCATCACCTCGCCGACGCTTTTCATCTGCGGCCCCAGGGTGGCATTGACGCCGGGGAATTTCTCGAAGTTCCAGCGCGGGATTTTGACCACGACGTAATCAATGCTCGGCTCAAAGCTGGCCGGGGTGACGCGGGTGATGTCGTTGGGGATTTCGTCCAGGGTGTAGCCCACCGCCAGCAGCGCCGCGATTTTGGCGATGGGGAAGCCGGTGGCCTTGCTCGCCAGCGCCGAGGAACGGGAAACGCGCGGGTTCATCTCGATGACAATAACCTGCCCGTCGGCCGGGTTGACGGCGAATTGGACATTGCTGCCGCCAGTTTCCACGCCCACGGCCGTCATCACCGTCTTCGCCAGGTCGCGCAGATGCTGGTATTCCTTGTCGGTCAGCGTCAGCGCCGGGGCTACCGTGATGGAGTCGCCGGTATGCACCCCCATCGGGTCCACGTTTTCGATGGCGCAAACGACCACGAAGTTGTCGGCGCGGTCGCGCATCACTTCCAGCTCGTACTCTTTCCAGCCGAGCAGGGAGCGCTCGATCAGCACCTCCCCCACCGGACTTTCGCGCAGGCCGTGTTCCACTACCGCCCGAAAATCGTCCGGCCCGTAGGCCACGCCGCCGCCCGTGCCCCCCAGGGTAAACGAGGCGCGGATGAGCACGGGATAGCCGATTTCGGTGACGGCCGTTTTTGCTTCCTCTAATGAATACACGAAGTGACTCACCGGCACCGGCACGCCCGCCGCCAGCATCGCCTGCTTAAAGCGCGACCGATCCTCCGCAATGCGGATAGCGCCCAGGTCCGCACCGATAAGCTGCACGCCACGCTGGGCCAGAATGCCGCTTTCGGCCAGTTCCACCGCCAGGTTCAGCGCCGTCTGCCCGCCGACGGTGGGCAGTATGGCGTCCGGCCGTTCGGCGGCGATGACTTTCTCGACCAATTCGGCCGTCAGCGGCTCCACATACGTCGCGTCGGCCAGGTCCGGGTCGGTCATGATGGTGGCCGGGTTGGAGTTCACCAGCACCACGCGGTATCCTTCGCGCCGCAGCGCCTTACACGCCTGCACGCCGGAATAATCAAACTCGCACGCCTGCCCAATCACAATCGGGCCGGAGCCGAGGATTAAAATGGTGTGGATGTCGGTTCGTTTGGGCATATTTATTGCGGAAATTGGGGAGACTAGAGATTAGAGACTAGAGACTCGTAGCCTCCAGTCTCCAATCTCTACTCCCTCTTCTCCACCGGCAGCCCCGCCCGCATCCAGGCGCCCATGCCGCCGGCCACGTCCGTGACGTCGTAACCAGCCTTGGCCAGCCGCCGGGCAGCCATCGGGCTGCGATGGCTGGAGGCGCAGATTGTCAGGATGGGCCTGTCTGACGGCAGTTCGTCCATCCGGCGGCCCAGTTCCGTGAGGGGAATCAGCACCGCGCCGGGCACGACGCCGCTCTGTGTTTCCACCGGCTGACGCACGTCGACGATGACCACGCCTTTGTCGTTTTGCAGCCGCTGCTGCGCTTCCTGTACGGTAATTTGGGGCACTTTTGGCCCGAACAACCAATCAAAAATTCCCATGGTGATCCTTATTTTGTAGCTTCCATCAGCGCCACGAAGCGGCGGAATAACTCGTCAGAGTCGTGGGGGCCGGGCGAGCTTTCCGGATGGTACTGCACGGAAAAGGCGCGCTGTTCCGGCGCGGCCAGTCCTTCGCAGCAGTGGTCATTGAGGTTGACGTGCGAGGACGTGACCCCGGCGGGTAAAGTGGCCGCATCCACCGCGAAGCCGTGGTTGTGGCTGGAGATTTGCACCGCGCCGCTTTCCGTTACCTGGACCGGCTGGTTGCCGCCGCGATGGCCGAATTTGAGCTTGTAGGTTTGCGCCCCCAGGGCCAATCCCAAAATCTGGTGGCCCAGGCAAATACCGAAAATGGGCTTTTGCCCCAGCAGTTCGCCCACGGCTTCGATGGCGTAGGTCACGGCCGCCGGGTCGCCCGGCCCGTTGGAGAGAAAGATGCCGTCCGGCTGCAGGGAGAGGGCTTCAACGGCCGTTGTCGTCGCCGGCACCACTGTCACCCGGCAGCCATGCTGCGTCAGCAGCCGCAAAATGTTGCGCTTGATGCCAAAATCATACGCTACGACATGGAACGGGCGGTTTGAGACTGGAGACTGGAGACTGGCAGCTGGCTCTGCCGCCCACCAGCCGGCCGCTTCCGTCCAGCGGTAAGGTTCGACGCAGGTCACTTCGCGGGCCAGGTCCAGGCCGTTCATGTCGCGGGCGGCGCGCGCCAGGGCAACCAGGCGTTCGGGATCGGGATCGGCCGTGCTGAGGGCGGCGCGCATAGCCCCGTGCGTGCGAATATGCCGCACCAGGGCGCGCGTGTCCACGTCGGTGATGGCCGCCACGCCGCGTTCGGCCAGATAATCCGGCAGGCTCTGGCGGGCGCGCCAGTTGCTCACTAGCGGGCTCAGACTGCGAACCACCAAGCCGGCGGCCCACACCCGGTCGCTTTCGTCGTCCGCTGGATTGCAGCCCACGTTACCGATGTGGGGCATAGTCATGGTGATGATCTGGCTGTGATAAGAGGGGTCGGTGAGAATTTCCTGGTAGCCGGAGAGGCTGGTATTGAAGACAATTTCCCCGGTGGTATCACCGGCAGCGCCGAAGCCAAAACCCGGCCACAGGCTACCATCCTCTAACGCGAGCAAAGCTGGTTTGGCGTTTTTCATACAATGGGTTTCCGTAGATAAACGGCCGTTTCCCTCAGTTTACCCGTGTTAGCGCCCATGCCGGCCGGCAAACACGTGTATTCTAACACACCACCCGCCCGGCGAAATGAAATTATCTACAAATTTTAGCGGCAGGTTTCGGGCAGGATGGCCCCGCGGATGGCGGTGGCGGCTTCGAGTTAGCGGCCGAAAAACAGGGCTGCTGCAGAAGGCGGTGCGCGCCTTCATCGTCGTAAATTTGGCCGATTTGTGGCACAATGTGCCCATGAAAGCAGGAACACGGGAGTCACTGCCAGACGAGACACAATCGAGCCAAATAAAACTGGAACTGCGCCTGCGCCTGCCGCTGTTGTGGCTGGGAATATTGGCGCTGACGGCCGTGTTTCTGCCGGATCGCGTCTGGAACACGCTGCTGGTTGGCTTTGGCGGCATGTTCCTGGCTGCCTACGGCTGGACCCGTTTGCTGATTAGCGGCCTGAGGGCTAACCGGCGGCTGCGCTTTAGCTGGGTGTCGGTGGGCGACCGGCTGAGCGAACAGTTTGAGCTGGTGAATGACAGCCCAATCCCGGCGCTGTGGGTAGAAGTGATCGACCAGTCCAACGTGCCGGGCTACAGTGCGGCCGTCGTCCAGAGCGTCAGCGCCAACAGCAACATCCACTGGCGACAATCGGCTATTTGCACCCGGCGGGGGCAGTTCACGCTGGGTCCGTGGGCGCTGCGCACCGGCGACCCGTTCGGCATTTTCTCGGCGACACGCTCCTATCCCACTACCAACGAAATCATCATCCATCCCCCCATTCACAGCACGCTGCCTATCCCACTGCCCTCCGGCCGGAGCAGCGGGCGCTCCCAGGCCAGGGAACGGGCCTGGCAGGCGACCATCAATGCCGCCAGCGTGCGCGCCTATTACCCGGGCGATCCGTTCCGCTGGATTCATTGGCCCGTCAGCGCCCACCGCGACGAGCTGTTTGTGCGCGAGTTCGATCTGGACGCTGCGGGCGATTTGTGGCTGATGGCCGACATGCAGGCTGCCGTCCAGTTGGGTGATGGCGCTATGGACACCGAAGAGCATGCGGTGCTGCTGGCCGCTTCGATCGGTGCCCGCGCACTGCACAATAATCGGGGCGTGGGGCTGGCCACTTACGGCCGTATCCCCCAGGTCGTGGTTCCCGGCTTGGGCGAAGGGCAGCAGTGGCGGCTGCTGCGGGCGCTGGCCCTGGTCCATGCCAATGGCGAGGTAGACGTGGGCATTGCCCTACGCGATTTGGCGAATCTGGCCCGGCGTGGCAGCACGGCCGTGATCATCACCGCCAACGGCACGGTCGATTGGCTGCCCCAACTGCTGCACCTGGGCCGCCGGGGCATTCAGGGCGTTGTGATTTTGCTGGATAGGGCCAGCTTTGGCGGCCAGGGCAACAGCGAAGCGCTGCGCACGGCCATTCGGCAGTTGGGTTTTGCCGCCCACGTCGTGCGCCAGGGCGAAATTGGTGAACCGCTGGAGGAACACGAACGGCGCGGCTTTTGGGATTTCCGCGTTACGCCGCACGGCCGTGTGATCACCGTCCATAATCCCCTGGAAGAGGGCTAAGGGGTAACGAGACGATGGTAGCGGATCTGGCAGGATGGGCCTGGAATCGCTTCCGGCCACAAGAGGGCTGGCTGGTGCTGGCGGCAACGCTGGCGTTGATAGCCTGCGTGGTCGGCGCCGTTCTGGAAGTGGGCTGGACGCCGGAAGCAAATGTGGTGGAGGTAACGGCCGTTGGCGGTTTCCTCCTGGCGCTGCTGCTGGCTAAACGTCCCGTCAGCCAGCGGCTGGCCTGGACCATTCTTGCATTGTATGGTCTGGTCGTTACCTTCTTAATTCTAGCCAGTTTGCTGCCGCCGGCGGCCGTGCTGCGCGGCGGCTGGTGGGAAACAAGCACGTACTGGAAACAAAACGGCGCTCTCTTCCTGGATCGCGCTGCCAGTTGGTTTGTGGCCGTCTTCCAGGGCAACGCCAGCCAGGAAACCATCATCTTTTCCGCAGGCCTGGCCCTGGCGGCCTGGTTCCTGACAGCCTACACAGCCTGGACGATTTTTCGCCAGCGACGGCCGTTGCTGGGGCTGACCGCCTTGGGGTTGGCGCTGGCCCTCAACAACTACTTTGGTCTGGCAGAAATGTGGTGGCTGGCCGTGTTTGTCGGGTTGGCAGTGCTGCTGGCCACGCTGGTCCACTACGTCACGCTGGAAGAACGCTGGCAGCGTTCTGGCATCGACTATTCCGCCGAAATTCGGCTAGAACTAACCATCTTTGGCAGCGCCATGGCCGTCTGCCTGCTGATGTTTTCGATGATCCTGCCCGCCTTCAGCATCAGCAAACTGGCCGAAGCCTTTCGCAACCATCCCCTGGTCAAAGAAGTGGAAAATACGTTGGAAGACGCCTTTGCCGGCGTCGAACAACCACGGCAAACGCTGCGCAGCCCTGGCGCGCCGGGGGGCAGCGGCTTGCTGCCCCGCACCTACCTGCTAGGCAATCCGCCCGAACTGGCGGCACAGGTCATGATGACAGCTACCGTAGAAATCGCCGGTCCAGATGACCAGTGGACCCCGGCGACAGGCGACATGTTGACGGGCGCGCACTGGCGCGCATTGAGTTACGACGTTTACACGGGGCGCGGCTGGGCGCTGACCCAGGAACGTGAAGAACCGGTATTGGCCGGGCAGCCAATCGGCCTGCCAGAAGTCGCCGGGCAGACGGAAGTACGGCAAACCCTCCACTGGCTGGCCGATGAGCGGCTGATCCGCTACACGATAGGCCAGCCTCTTGCCTTCGACCATGACGTGACCGTGCACTGGCGCGGCCTTGACGATTTGTCACGGGTGATGGGCATGCCCACGGAGTACCAGGCCGTCTCACGCCTGACAACGGCCGTTCCGGCAGCCCTCCGGGAAACGGCCGTCAACGATATACCGGCCACGATAATGGCTCGCTATACGCAATTACCCGACAATCTACCCGAACGCATCCCGGCCCTGGCCCAGGAAATCGCCGGCAACCTGGATAATCCCTATGACCAGGCGCGGGCGCTGGAGCAATTTTTGCGCCAGTATCCCTATTCGCTGGACGTGGACCTGCCGCCGCCGGACCAGGATCCCGTTGACTTTTTCCTGTTCGATCTGCAGAGCGGCTACTGCGACTATTACGCCTCGGCCATGGCCGTGATGGCGCGCAGCCTGGGCCTGCCGGCGCGTATGGCCGTGGGCTATCTGGCCCAGCCACCCGATGAAAGCGGCGTTCAGCAGGTGGTGCAGCTGGACAGCCATTCGTGGCCGGAGATCTATTTTGCCGGTTATGGCTGGGTAGAGTTTGAACCCACGGCCGCTTTTCCCAGTCCACACGCCGGCACGCCGCTCTTCAATGCACCAGAGTCCCGATATACGCCAGAACCGCCTCTGCCACAAACGGCCGTGCCACCGCGCCAGCCCGTCCCTCGCCCTATTCCCTGGGCCAGCATCGGCCTGCGCCTGGGTGTGGTGGCGTTGTTGGCCGCGTTGGGCTTCTGGCTCTGGCGCAGGTCTGGCCGCGAACCGGGCGGCGATAAGGTGGTATGGGCTTACGGCCGTCTACAGCAGCAGGCCGAACACCTGGGCCAACCCGCGCCGCACAGCCAGACCCCAACAGAGTTTGGCCAGGCGCTGCAGCTGCGCCTGGCTGCGTTTGCCCGCCATGCCCGGCTGGCCAGCATCGCCGACCGCCTGCAGCAAAGCGTAGCCCGCCTGACGGACTTATACAATACTCGCCGCTATTCTCCTCCGGCCAGGCAGGAGAGCAGGCAAGATGAAATGGCTATGCGCACCTGGCGGGGGATGAAACGGCCGTTGTGGCTGCTGCGGCTGGCTAAGAAATTAATGAAGTAACCCCCCCAGGCAAGCCGAGTGTGCGCTTTTGTGGGATAATGCCAGGTGGAATAAAAAAACTATTCACCATTTACCATCGAAAACATGGAGAAAAATAATGAGTCGTGACCCAAATGACATCCCCGAAGTATTTCGCCGCGCCATGCGAGATGCGGGATGGGATTACGGGACAGAAAGCGATGACGAAGGCCGGCCACCCTTTCCACCCCGGCCCGATCGTCCTACCCCGGCGCCAAGACCAAACCGCACGCTTTGGATACTGGCGGCTATTTTCCTGCTAATTATTAGCTTCAACTGGATTGTCAACACCTATACCGACTGGTTGTGGTTCCGTGAAGTGGAGTACACCAGCGTCTGGTTGACGCAGTTTGCCTGGCGAATAGCCTTGTTCCTCATCGGCCTGATCGTGGCCCTGGTGGTTTTGGGCGGCAACTGGGTACTGGCGCGCCGCCGGGCCATTCGCATCACGTCACCCCTCCAGCCGCAGCTACTAAAAATCTCCGGCGTGCGCTGGGTGATTGCCGGTTTTGCCGTTTTTCTGGCGCTGGGTTTCGCCTCCAGTCTGGCAGGACACTGGGAAGAATTTCTGCTCTTCATCCACCGCGTGCCGTTCGGCACCAACGATCCGATTTTTAACCAGGACGTCAGCTACTATCTGTTTGTGCTGCCTATCTTCCAACTGATTCAGGGATGGCTGGCCTCGCTGCTGTTCTTCACGCTGGTGGGTGTGGTGGCGCTGTATGCGGGCAACAGCCTGCCAGATATCCAACAGGGACGCTGGCGACCACAGAACATCCCGGAAATCCGCCGTCACGTAGCCCTGCTGTTGACCTTTTTACTGGCGCTCTGGGCCGTGGGTTATTGGTTCGACGTCTACCAATTGTTGTATTCGCCTGGCGGCGCTGTCTTTGGCGCCACTTATACGGATATGAATGCCACGTTGTGGGCGCTGCGTGCTCAAATGGTGCTGATGGCGCTGGCTGCTGTGGCCGCACTTTACACCTATTTCCGCTTCGACCTGCGCCCCCTGCTGGTGACGGGTGGTCTGTGGCTGGTGGTGACGATTTTGTTGGGCGGCCTGTATCCTGGACTGCTGCAGCGCTATGCTGTGGAACCGAACGAACTGGAACGGGAACGGCCGTATATCACCAACAACATCACCTTTACCCGCCTGGCCTACGGCCTCGACGACGTCAACTCCCAACCGTTTAGCGACATTGCCATTCTCGACCAGTCTTTGGTGGGCGACGCCAAAGCGGAAGCTATTCTACGCAACATCCGCCTGTGGGACTATCGCCCGCTGCATGACACCTATACCCAACTTCAGGCACTCCGTCCCTACTATCAATTCGGTGAAATTGACATTGACCGGTACAAAATCAATGGGGAAACCCGCCAGGTTATGCTGGCCGCCCGTGAACTGAACAAGGCCAACTTGAGCAACCCCACCTGGGTGAACCTGAACCTGGAGTTTACGCATGGTTTTGGCGTGGTGATGAACCCGGTTGATGAGGTGACACCCGAAGGGCAGCCAAACTTCTATATCAAGGATTTACCGCCGCAAAGCACCATCGAAGAAATTCAGGTGAGCCAGCCGGAAATCTATTACGGGGAATTGATGAGCGACGAGGTGTACGTCAACAACACCCGGCCCAGTTTTAGCTATCCCAGCGGCAATGAGAACGTGGAAACCATCTACCAGGGCACGGGCGGCGTACCGCTGGACAACTTTGTCAAGCGCCTGGCGTTCGCCCTGCGTCTGACGGATACAAACGTGATTTTGAGTAATGAGATTGACAGCAATACGCGGGTGATGATGTACCGCCAAATCCGCGACAGAGTGGCTAAAATTGCGCCATTCCTGACGCTGGATGGGGACCCGTATATTGTGGTGGGCGAAGACGGCCGTCTCATCTGGCTCATGGACGCTTACACCAGCAGCAGCAAATTCCCCTACGCGACCCCTACCGCCAGCGGCTTCAACTACATCCGCAACGCCGCCAAAATCACTGTCGATGCCTATGACGGCACCGTCAGGTTTTATATTGCCGACCCCAGCGATCCCATCATCGAAGCGTATAACGGCGCGTTCCCCGGCCTATTCCAACCGCTGTCTGCCATGCCGGAAGATTTACAGGCGCACATTCGCTACCCGGAAGGGTTGTTCCGCATTCAGACGCAGCAGTACCTCAAGTATCACATGACGGATCCGCGCGTCTTTTACAATCAGGAAGATTTGTGGGAGCTCCCATCGGAGATTTTTGATGCCAACGAGCAGTTAATGGAGCCGTATTATGTGACCATGCCGCTGCCGGGCGAGGTGCAGTCGGAATACCTGCTCATCCAGCCGCTGACGCCGGTGGGCAAACCGAACATGATTGCCTGGATGGCCGCGCGCAACGATGCGCCCAACTATGGCGATCTGGTGGTATACGAGCTGCCAAAACAAGAGCTGGTGTTTGGACCGCTGCAAGTAGAAGGCCGTATCGACCAGGAACCGGAGATCTCGCAGCAGTTTTCGCTGTGGGACCAGCGCGGCTCGCGGGTAATTCGGGGCAATCTTCTGGTGATTCCCATCGGAGAAAGTTTCCTCTACGTGGAGCCGGTTTACCTGCTGTCCGATACCAGCGCCCTGCCGGAACTGAAGCGGGTCATCGTGGCGACCGATACGCGCATTGCCATGGACCTCACCTTGTCCGGTGCTTTGAACACGCTGTTGGTGGAAGAGCCGGGCCAGGTGGTGATTGAGGATGTGACGGGTGATGGCACGGACACGGCCGTTACCGGCACGCCAGAAGCGGCAGGAACGGCCGTAGCCGTACCGGCCAATGCCACCATCGATGACCTGATCCGCTCGGCCAACGACCATTACCTGGCCGCCGAAGCCGCACAGCGCGCCGGTGACTGGGCTACCTATGGCGAGGAAATCGACGCCTTACAGCTGAATCTGCAACAGCTGATGCAGCTCACCGAACAGTAAACGACTCATCGCTATAACATTACAAAAAGACGCCAGGTGATAAACTTCCTGGCGTCTTTTTCTTTCTGCACGATATGCCGTTTCCATTACTTTTTGGGCTTTGTTAGCCAGCCTGCTCTTTATGTCCTGGCGTCTGCGGCAAGAAAAGAAGAAGCCGGCCTGACCGCAAGACGGCCGTTATTCGCCGATGATTTGCAAAACGAGTTCACGGCGGCGCGGGCGGTTGTCGAAGTCGATGAAGATGATCTGCTGCCAGGTACCCAGGGTAAGACGGCCGTCAACAAACGGCACGCACAACGACGGACCCAACAGCGCCGCCCGCACATGGCTGTGTCCATTGCCATCACCCCAGCGGGCATTGTGGGCATAATCCCGCGTCGGGTCCACAATTTCATCAAACAGGCGCCGCAAATCGTGCAAACAGCCAGATTCATACTCAATTGTCGTCACGCTGCTTGTCGCCGAGGGTGAAAAAAGAGTGACGGTTCCCTGGCGCAAACCCGACTGCTGCACGGCCATTACTACTTCGTTGGTAATGTCCAGAATGTCCCCGTTGCCCTTCGTAGGAAACTGAATTTTATCGGTCGTTACAGTCATCAAAACCTCCTGCCCACATTATCACCTGCCTGCCCAGACCTGACAATGCAAAGGTGACATGTTACCTTTTTTAGCGTGACATACCTCACTTTGCGCAGCCAGGGTCACAATCTACTATATTGTCTCAGTTGGCACTGCGTCAATTCGTTATCTGTGGGGAGCCGGTTAGCGACTTTTACGGCCGTTCGCTTGCAAGCTCGCCACGTCTTAGGAGGCATTCTTATGGATGTATTGAACCTGGCTCGGTTGCAATTTGCCGTAACCACTGTCTACCACTTCTTTTTTGTTCCGCTCACCCTGGGGCTCTCCATCATCGTCGCCCTGATGCAGACTTTGTACGTCCGCACCAATCGGGAAGTGTACAAAGACATGACAAAATTCTGGGGCAAGCTGTTCGTCATCAATTTTGCCATGGGCGTCGTTACCGGCATCGTGCAAGAATTTCAATTCGGCATGAACTGGTCCGAATACTCCCGTTTTGTAGGCGATATTTTTGGCGCGCCGCTGGCCATCGAAGCGCTGCTGGCGTTTTTCCTGGAATCCACGTTCCTGGGTTTATGGATTTTCGGCTGGGATAAGCTGTCGAAACGGGTGCATTTGTTGTCTATCTGGTTAGTAGCCATCGCCTCTAACCTCTCGGCGCTGTGGATTCTGATTGCCAACTCGTTTATGCAGCAGCCGGTGGGGTATGAAATCGTAAACGGCCGTGCCCAGATGACCGATTTCTTCGCCGTCGTCTTCAACCCCAACATCTGGACCCAATTCCCTCACGTCATCGCCAGCGGGCTGGCGACCGCCGCCTTCTTCATCCTGGGCATCAGCACCTATCACCTGCTACGGCCGTCGCAGGATAACGCCGTCTTTCAACGCTCTTTCCAGATTGCCGCCATCGTTGGCATTCTGGGCACCGTCGGCGTTATCATGAGCGGCCACAGCCAGATGCAACACCTCGTTACCAGCCAGCCGATGAAAGTGGCCGCCTCCGAAGCCCTGTGGAATACCGAAGACCCGGCCGGGCTCTCCGTGCTGACAATCGGCAACTTGCAGGGGGAAGAGGTTTTCTCCATTCGCATTCCCAACCTGCTCAGCCTGCTGGCCCTGGACCAGCTGCAGGGCACTGTGCGCGGCCTGAACGATTTGCAGGCCGAATACGAGCAAACCTATGGCCCCGGCGATTACACGCCGCCCGTCTTCATCACCTACTGGAGTTTCCGAGGCATGGTCGGCGCCGGCATCCTCATGCTGGTGGCCAACATCTACGCGCTGCTGTTGGTCATGGGGGAGCAGTTGGGCGACAAACCGAAGTTTTTGCGCTTCTTCATCTGGTTCATTCCCCTGCCCTACATCGCCAACACCACCGGCTGGCTGATGACCGAATTCGGCCGTTTTCCCTGGATTGTCTACGGCTTGATGAAGCTCGATGAGGGTGTTTCGATCAGTGTTTCCATCGGGATGGTAGCCCTCAGCCTGGTGGGCTTCACGCTCATTTATGCGGCTCTGATTGCGGCCAACATTTACCTGATGGTCAAGTTTGCCCGCGGCTCCGGTACGGCCGTGCAAGACGAAGCGTCGACAGCGCAAACGGCCGTGTCCCTGATTGGCGACTAAAAGCGAGGTATCTCATGGATTTAAACATTGTCTGGTTTGTACTCATCGCCGTCCTCTACATCGGCTTCTTTTTGCTCGAAGGTTTTGACTTTGGCGTCGGCATCCTGCTGCCCTTCCTGGGCAAAGACGACAAAACCCGCCGCATGATGATCAATACCATCGGGCCGCACTGGGATGGCAACGAAGTGTGGCTGCTCACAGCCGGCGGCGCGACTTTTGCCGCTTTCCCCAACTGGTACGCCACCATGTTCAGCGCCTTCTACATTGCCCTGTTCCTGCTGCTGCTCACGCTGATCGTGCGCGGCGTGGCTTTTGAGTTCCGCAGCAAAGACGTCCACCCACGCTGGCGCGCCGTCTGGGATTGGAGCATCTTCGTGGGCAGCCTGGTGCCGCCGCTGCTGCTGGGTGTCGCTTTCGCCAACATGATGCGCGGCATGCCCATCGACGCCACCATGACCTACACCGGCGGCTTCTTTAACCTGCTCAATCCCTACGCGCTGGTCACCGGCCTGATGGCCGTCGGCCTGTGCGTGCTGCACGGCGCGATCTTCCTCTCCCTGAAGACCACAGGGGCGCTGCACGAAGCCAGCCGCAAAGCGGCCTGGCGCAGTTGGCCTGTAGCCGTGGTGCTGGTTATTCTGGCAACCATTGGCACGTACCTTTCCACCAACGTTGTGTCGCACCTGGGTATTAACCCCGGCATTGAACCCATCGCCGGCTTTGTCACCTTGCTGGTGGCCGGGTACTTCATCCGCAAGAAGCAAGACGCCTGGGCGTTTGTCATGACCGGCCTCACCATCGCCCTGACGGTGGTCACCGCCTTCATGATTTTGTTTCCCCAGGTCATGGTCTCCAGCACCGATCCGGCCTACAGCCTGACCATCTACAACGCCGCATCCAGCCCCTACACGCTGCGCGTCATGACGATTGTGGCCCTGATCTTTGTGCCCATCGTTTTGGGCTACCAGATCTGGAGCTTCTGGGTCTTCCGGGAACGCATCACGGAAGAGAGCGTGCTGGAGTATTAGAGATAGAGTGCAGAGAATAGAGATAGAGGAGGATTTTATACTTCTCTATCTCTATCTCCCGCCTCTATCTTTCCGCCATGTTTGACCGGCGATTGTGGCAGGAGGCGCGACACGGCCGTTCCTTTCCTCTTCTCCTCCTGACCATCCTCCTCAGCAGTCTGGGCGGCGCGGCCACCGTGCTGCAGGCCTACTGGCTCAGTCAAATCGTCGCCCGCGTTTTCCTCGGTGGTGAAAATTTAGCCGATGTGCAGCGGGCCGTTACCTGGCTGGTAACGGCCGTTCTCTTTCGCGCCGCCCTGGCCTGGGGACGCGAACTCAGCGCCAACCACCTGGCCATCGGCCTCAAAATCGACCTGCGCGACCGGCTGTTTGCCCACCTGCTCGACCTCGGCCCCACCTTTACGCAAAACGAACAGACGGGGGAGTTAACGGCCGTTCTCACCCACGCCCTGGATACCCTCGAAGCCTACTTCAGCCAATACCTGCCCCAGCTATTCGTCGCCGCCCTCATCCCGCTGACCATTCTGTTTGTCATTTTCCCTGTTGATTGGGTGACCGGGCTGGTGCTGCTGCTGACGGCCCCGCTCATGCCGCTGTTCATGGTGCTCATCGGCCGCTACGCGGAGGCGCTGACGCAGCGGCAGTGGGGCTTGCTCAGCCGCATGAGCGCCCACTTTCTGGACGTGCTGCAAGGGCTGACCACGCTGAAGCAGTTGGGCCAGAGCCGGAATCAGGCCGCCAACATCGCCGCCATCACCGACCGCTTCCGCCGCACCACGCTGGACGTGCTGCGGGTAGCTTTTCTGTCGGCGCTGGTGCTGGAACTGCTTTCTACCATCAGCGTGGCGATTATTGCCGTGTCGCTGGGGCTGCGGCTGCTGGACGGCCGTTTCGCCTTCGGCACCGCCTTCTTCATCCTCATCCTGGCCCCGGAGTTTTACCTGCCCCTGCGCCAGCTCGGCCAACGCTTCCATGCGGGCATGGATGGGGTGGCCGCCGCCAACCGCATCTTCGCCTTGCTGGCGGAGAACCCATCCCTTAGCCCGGTAGGAAATGGGACGCGGATTTTCACGGATGGGACGGATGAAAACGGATTTTTGTCGGTGCGCTTTGAAAATGTCACCGTGCGTTATGCCGGACGCAGCCAGCCGGCCCTGCAAGACGTGAGCCTGGCGCTGCCGCCCGGCCAGACCACCGCTCTGGTGGGGGAAACCGGGGCGGGTAAATCGACCATCGCCCATCTGCTGCTGGGTTTTGTGCAGCCGGCGGCCGGACATATCTGGCTGGGGGAAACGCGGCTGGAGGCGGTGGATACGGCCGTTCTCCGCCGCCACATCGCCTGGGTGCCCCAGCAGCCCTATCTCTTCGACGACACCATCGCCAACAACATCCGGCTGGCCCGCCCGGAAGCCGATCTGGAGGCCGTGCAAAACGCCGCCCGCCGCGCCCAACTCCACGATTTTGTGCAAAGCCTGCCCCAAGGCTACGAGACGCGCATCGGCGAACGGGGCGCGCGGCTCAGCGGCGGGCAGGCGCAGCGGCTGGCTCTGGCCCGCGCCTTCCTGCAAGACGCGCCGCTGCTCATTCTGGACGAACCCACCGCCCACCTGGACCCGGCCACCGAAAGCCAGATCCAGGCCGCCATCGAAGCCCTCACCGCCGGGCGCACCACCCTCATCATCGCCCACCGCCCCAATACCATCCGCCACGCGGACCAGATTATTCGGTTGGCAAACGGCCGTGTGGTGGAACGAGGAACGGGGAACGGAAAACGAGGAACGCGGAACGAGGAACGAGGAACGCAGAGTGCGGAATCACCCCCTCACCCTGTCACCTTGTCACCCCCTCACCCCCACACCCCCACACCCCCACACCCGCTCATCCCCCTCCTCGCCTTCCTGCGGCCCCACGCCGGCTGGGTGGCCCTGGCCGTTTTGCTGGGGGCGCTGACGGTGGGCAGCAGCGTGGCCCTGCTGGCGACTTCGGCCTACCTGATCAGCGCCGCCGCCTTACGGCCGTCCATCGCCGACCTGAGCGTGGCGATTGTGGGCGTGCGCTTCTTTGGCCTGAGCCGGGGGATTTTCCGCTACCTGGAGCGGCTGGCGGCCCACAACACCACCTTCCGCGTGCTGGCCCGCATTCGCGTCTGGTTTTACGAGGCCATCGAGCCGCTGGCTCCGGCCCGCCTGCAAACCGTGCGCAGCGGCGATTTGCTCAGCCGCATCGTGGCCGACGTGGAGACGCTGCAAGATTTTTACGTGCGGGCGGTGGGTCCGCCGCTGGTGGCGGTGGTGGTCACGGCCGTTATCACCTTCATCATTGCCGCCTTCCAACCCGGACTGGCCCTGGCCCTGCTGGGCGGCCTGCTCCTGGCCGGCGCGGGCGTGCCCTGGCTCAGTTACCGGCTCAGCCGCGCCGCCAATCAGACGGCCGTGCCCCAACGCGCCGATCTGCAAACCAGCCTCATCGACGGCCTGCAAGGGCTGCCCGACTTGCAAGCCTGCGGCCAGGACCGGGCCTGGGCGGGCAAAATCCACAGCCAGGGCGCGGCGCTGGCCCGCAGCGAAAGCCGCCTGGCCCACGTCAGCGGCCTGCAGGCCGGGCTGCTGGAACTGCTCGCCCAGGGCACGATGGCCGCGATGGTTGTCCTGGCCGTGCCGCTGGTCAGCGGCGGGCAGGTGGCTGGCGTCTATCTGGCGGCGCTGGCTTTAGCGGCCGTCGCCAGCTTCGAGGCCGTGCAGCCGCTGGCCCAGGCTGCCCAATCGTTGGAAGCCAGCCTCGCCGCCGCCGGCCGCCTCTTCACCCTGGCCGCCGCCCCACCCCCCATCCAACCCAACCAACCAACCAACCAACCAACCATCCATCCAACCAACCAACCATCCATCCATCCATCCAACTCCCCACCCCACCTCTCCCTCCACCACGTTTCTTTTCGCTACGACACGGCCGTTCTCCCCACCTTCCACGACGTCAGCCTGGATCTGCCGCCCGGCCGGCGGCTGGCCGTGGTCGGGCCGAGCGGCGCGGGCAAAAGCACGCTGGTGAACCTGCTGCTGCGCTTTTGGGAGTACGACGGCGGGGAGATGCGGCTGAACGGCCGTCCCCTGCCCGATTATGACCCGGAAGCCGTGCGTGCCTGCTTCGGCGTCATCCCGCAGCAGCCGTACCTGTTCAACGCCTCCATCCGCGACAATTTGCGGCTGGCCAAGCCGCAGGCCGGCCAGGCGGCCATCGAAGAAGCCGCCCGCCAGGCCCACCTGCATGAGTTCATCGCCGGGCTGCCGCAGGGGTATGAGACGGCCGTCGGCGCCCTGGGTATGAATCTGAGCGGCGGCGAGCGGCGGCGGCTGGCCATCGCCCGCGCCCTGCTGAAGGATGCGCCGGTGCTGCTGCTGGATGAGCCGACCGCCGGCCTGGACCCATTGACGGAAACGGCCGTCCTGGATACCATCTTCCAGCTTTCCGCCGGGCGCAGCCTGCTGCTGATCACCCACCGGCTGGTCGGGCTGGAGGCGATGGACGAGATTCTGGTGTTGGACGGCGGGCGCGTGGTGGAAAACGGCCGTCACGCCCAACTCCTGGCGCAGCAGGGTCTGTACGCCACCCTGTGGCAGCAGCAAATGGCCTGATCGCCTGCTGGCAGGCCCATCACCCACGCGCTCCCTTTCTGGATCACGCTCTCAACACAGCCGCAGCCCATCCCCAAACCATTATCTGGCGTCCATTTATGGTTGCTACGCGTTGCGAAGTGGCTGCTACGCGTTAAGAAGTGATTGCTACGCGTTAAGAAGTGATTGCTACGCGTTTAGAAATGGTTGCTACGCGTTTAGAAGTGGTTGCTACGCGTTTAGAAATGATTGCTACGCGTTTAGAAATGATTGCTACGCGTTTAGAAATGATTGCTACGCGTTTAGAAATGGTTGCTACGCGTTTAGAAGTGGTTGCTACGCGTTTAGAAGTGGTTGCTACGCGTTTAGAAGTGGTTGCTACGCGTTTAGAAGTGACTGCTACGCGTTTAGAAGTGATTGCTACGCGTTTAGAAGTGACTGCTACGCGTTTAGAAGTGATTGCTACGCGTTAAGAAGTGGTTGCTACGCGTTAAGAAGTGATTGCTACGCGTTCGTTTACGATTGCCGGGTATTCATTTATGATTGCTGGACATTCATATTTCATACAAGACGACAGTTGGAGGCAGCAATGCGCGATGTCATTGTGATTGGCGGCGGGCCGGCGGGTGTAACGGCCGCTTTGCGCGCCCGGGAGTTAGGCGCTTCGGTTATCCTTATCGAGCGGGACCGCATGGGCGGCACCTGCACCAACGACGGCTGCGTGCCTACGCGCGTGCTGGCCAAGGCGGCCCGCCTGGTGCGCGACGCCGAGCAGTTCGCCGACTACGGCCTGATCGGCCAGAAACCGGCCGTAGACCTGCCGGCGCTGCTGGCCCGCACCCAGCAAACGGTCTTTCGCCTGCACGAGAAGAAGCAGCTGCTGGACCATTTGCGGCAGGCCGGGGTGGCCCTGACGGCCAATGCCGGCGCGGCCCGTTTTCTCGACGAACAGACCATCGAACTGGAGAACGGCCACCGCCTGACGGCCGAAAAGTTCATCCTCTGCGTGGGCGGGCACGCGCGGCGGCTGGCTTTTCCCGGCAGCGAACACGCCCTCACCCACAGCGACGTCTGGTCGCTGGCGCGCCTTCCCCGCTCGGTGGCGGTGGTGGGCGCAGCGGCCACCGGCTGCCAGCTCACCTCCATCCTGGCAGCTTTTGGGGCGCAGGCGACCCTGCTGGACCTGTCGCCGCGCATTTTACCGGCGGAGGACACGGCCGTTTCCCAATCCGTCTATCACGCGTTCCAGGAGCGCGGCATCGAGGTGATCACCGGCATCAGCGGCCTGGAGCGGATTGAAAAGGGAGCGGAGGGACTGCGGCTGGTGTATGGGCAAGACGGCCGTTCCCATACCCTGGCCGTGGAACAGGTGATTCTGGCCGTGGGCTGGGTGGGGAACGTGGAGCAGCTCAATCTGGCGGCGGCCGGCGTGCAAACCGAGCGCAGCTACGTCGTCGTGGATGATACGCTGCGCACGAGCAACCCGCGCATCTACGCCGCCGGGGACATCAACGGCCGGATGATGCTGGTGCAAAGCGCCTCCTCCGAAGCGCGGCTGGCCGTGGAAAACGCTCTGCTGCGCCAGGACAAGACCTTCCGCCACCACGTCGTGCCGCACGGCGGCTTCACCGACCCGGAGTATGGCAGCGTGGGCCTGACGGAAGCCCAGGCGCTGGCGCAAGGCGGCTGCGCCATCGCCACCGTGCCCTACAGCGACCTGGACCGCGCGGTGATCGACGGCCGTCCCGAAGGATTTTGCAAGCTCATCGTCCACCGGGAATCGGGCCAGATTGTGGGTGCACACGTGGTGGGCGAACAGGCAGTGGAGGTGGTGCAGATCGTGGCGGCGGGCATGGCCGCCGGGATGCACGTGGTGGAACTGGCCGAAGTGGAGCTGGCTTATCCCACGTTTACGGCCGTGGTGGGGCTGGCGGCGCGGCAGTTGGTGCGCCAGTTGGGCTTTACGCCCCTGGCCGCGGAGTGGCGGGCGCTGCGCCGTTTACAGCATCGCGGCGCGGAGTGGGAAAACAGCAGCGACGGTGTGGGCGGTTATTAGACCGTCTGGCGCAGGGCAGCGGCGATGGCGGCGATGTGGGCGGCGCTGCTGCCGCAGCACGCGCCGATGATGTTCGCGCCTTGTTGGAAAACGGCCGTGGCGTAATCGGCCATCACTTCCGGCGTGGCGTCGTAGACGGTACGGCCGTCACGATACTGCGGCAGCCCGGCGTTGGCTTTGGCGATCAGCAGCACGTCGGGGTTCTGCGCCCGCATCTGGCCGATGACGTCGATGATTTCGTCCGGGCCGTTGCCGCAGTTGCCGCCGACGGCCGTTACGCCCAGGGCGGTAAAGGCAGTCAGCGCCTCCGTCGGGCGCACGCCCATCATCGTGCGCCCCTTGCGGTCAAAGCTCATCGTCGTCACGATGGGCATGTCGGGCGCGGCCTGGCGGCAGCCGGCGATGGCCGCCCGCGCTTCGTCCAGGTCGTACATCGTCTCAATCCAGAACACGTCCACCCCACCCTCGGCCAACGCGGCGGCCTGCTCGGCGAAAACGGCCGTGGCCCCGGCTATGGTCAGCGGACCAAACGGCTCCATCATCTCCGACGTCGGCCCCATCGACCCACCCACGACGACAGGCTGGGGGGCAGCGTCGGCTTCCAGGCGGGCGATGCGGGCGGCAGCACGATTGAGTTCGGCCACGCGTTGGCCCTGCTCGTGGCGGTCCAGGCTGGGACGGCTGCCGCCAAAGCTGTTACTCAGGATGATTTGCGAACCGGCCTGCACGTAGCCGCGGTGCACCTGGCGCACGGCGTCCGGGTTTTCCACGTTCCACAATTCCGGCGAATAGCCGGCTTCCAGGCCGGCGGCCATCAGGTTGGACCCCATCGCCCCATCGGCGACGATGGGCAGGCCGGCGGCCAGCAAAGCAGCAAATGTCGTTTTCATGGCGTGATTGTCTCCTTAGGCGATATTATCTGATCAAACGGCCGTTTCGGCACACGGCCGTTTCGGCCGGGGTTGAATTCTACGGGCATTGGCCTATACTAACCCGGTCTTGCCGGAGCCTTCAGGTGCAACGTTCACCGCATATCAAAGGATACGAGTTTTTATGACCCGCTATATTGCTTTTCTGCGCGCGATTAACGTCGGCGGCCACAATATCAAGATGGCCGCACTGCGTGACCATTTTTCTGCCCTTGGTCTGAGCCACGTCGAAACTTTTATTGCCAGCGGCAACGTGATATTCACGACAGACCTCACCGACGGCCGTGCCCTCGCGGCGAAAATCGAGGCCCACTTACAACAGGCGCTGGGTTATGAAGTGGCCACCTTTCTGCGCACGGATGCAGAAGTGGCCGACATTGCTCAGTACACGCCCTTCTCTGAGGCGATGATGCAGGAGGCGCGGGCGATCTACGTGGCGTTTCTGGCCCGGCCGGTGGCGCAAGCAGACCTGGAGCCGTTTCAATCGGACATCGACTCTTTCCACGCCCACCAAAATGAAGTGTATTGGCTGTGCCGGCACAGGCAGAGCGATTCTAAATTCTCCAATGCCGTGTTTGAGCGCGCGCTGAAAATTCAGTCTACGTTTCGTAATATCAACACGGTCAGGCGGCTGGCGGCCAAATATCCACCTGCTGCCAGCTAAATGGAGGTTGTTTCATGTCCACCCCCGATACGTTTGCCGGTTTGCCGATATTGTATTTTGCCCGGCCGCAGGAATGGGCGGAGTGGCTGGCCGCCCACCACGACACGGCCGTTGGCGTGTGGCTGCAGCTGGTAAAAAAAGCGGCCGATCGGCCCTCCATCTCTTACGACGAAGCGCTGGAAGAGGCGCTCTGTTACGGCTGGATCGACAGCCAGAAACGGAGCTACGATGAGGAATCGTGGCTGCAGCGCTTTACGCCGCGCCGGGCACGCAGCGTCTGGTCGAAGGTGAACCGGGAGAAGGCGGAGAAGCTGATCGCCAACGGCCGTATGCAGCCCACCGGCTTGCAAGAAGTGGACAGAGCGAAGGCCGACGGCCGTTGGGCCGCCGCCTATGATTCGCAAAGCACCTCGGACATGCCGCCCGATTTCCAGGCCGAACTGGATGCCCATCCGGAAGCTGCGGCCTTCTACGAGACGCTGAACAGCCGCAACCGCTACGCCATCCTGTACCGCATTCAGACCGCCAAAAAAGCGGAAACCCGCGCCCGGCGTATTCAGCAGTTTGTGGAGATGCTAGAGAAGCAGGAGAAGCTGTACCCGTAACCGCTCACAGCGTGCTTTCCGGGTCCATGTCCACAATCCAGTTAGCCGGGACGTGGAAATCGGCCAGCAGGCGGTTGGGATTGGGGGAGCGGATGATGAGCTGCCAGCGGTAACGGCCGTCTATCCGGTTGAAAAACGGCGGTACAGGCCCTAAAATCTCGGTCGCCGCCAGGGCCAGATCGCGCGCGTGGCGGCGCAGACCTTTGGCCAGTTTCTCCGCTTCCTGCTGGCCGCGCTCGTTGATGGGGTCCACCAGCACCAATTTCGCCAGCCGCCGGAAAGGCGGCAGGCTGTGCTGCGTGCGAAAGCGAATCTCCTCGATGTAAAAGCTGGCATAATCATGCTCGGCGGCGGCCTGGATGGCATAATGCTCCGGCTGGTAGGTCTGGATGATGACCCGGCCGCCCAGTAAACCGCGCCCGGCGCGCCCGGCCACCTGCGCCAAAATCTGAAAGGCCCGCTCGCCGGTGCGGTAATCGGGCAGCCCCAGCGACACGTCGGCGGAAATCACGCCCACCAGCGTTACCAGCGGCAAATCCAACCCCTTAGCAATCATCTGCGTGCCCACCAGAATGTCTGCTTCCTGATTGATGAAGCCGGCCAGAAGCTGCTCGTGGGCATACCGGCCGGCCGTGGTGTCCCGGTCCCAGCGGGTGATGCGGGCGGTAGGCCAGCGCTGCTGCACCTGCTCCTCCACCTGCTCCGTGCCCAGCCCAAAATAGCGAATGCGCTTGGAACCACATTCCGGGCACTCGCCGTACTGCGTTTCGTGGCGGCCGCAGTGATGGCAGACCAGCGCCGAATGCGGCCGGTGGAAGGCGAGCGGCATGTCGCAGCGGGGGCAGCGGGCGATGTAGCCGCAGTCACGGCAGATGACGAAGGTAGCCGTGCCGCGCCGGTTGAGGAAGAGGATGGCCTGCTCGCCGCGTTCGAGGGTTTCGGTTACGGCCGTTTCCAATGCCCGGCTAAAAATCGTCCGGTTGCCCGCCCGCAGTTCCTGGCGCAAATCGACCACCTGGATGGGCGGCAGAGGAATGGTCAGAGCGTCGTCGGGGTCTTCGCCAGACTGAACGTAGCGAGGGGTGAGGTGCAGGCGCTCGGCCTGGCTTTGCACGCGCTGGCGGTGGCCCATCACGCGCTTGGGCAGCTCCAGCAGCCGGTAGTGGCCGCCCTGCGCCTGGTGGAAGGTGACCAGATCTGGCGTGGCGCTGCCCATGATGACGATGGCGTTGAGGATCTGGCCCAGGTGCACGGCCGTTTCCCGAGCGTGGTAATACGGCGGCGGCACAGGCGGGGTCTGTTTATAGCTGGGGTCGTGCTCCTCGTCGACAATGATCACCCCGATGTCCGGCAGCGGCGTGAACAGAGCGCTGCGCGGCCCCACGACAATATCAAATAAACCCTGCCGCGCCCGGCGCCAGGTATCGTAGCGCTCGCCGTCGCTGAGGCGGCTGTGCAGGACGGCCACCCGCCCCGGAAAGCGAGCGGCAAAGCGGCGCACCGTTTGCGGCGTGAGGGCAATTTCTGGCACCAGCACAATGGCCTGCCGGCCCTGCACCAGGGCATAGTCGATAGCCCGCATGTAGATTTCCGTCTTGCCGCTGCCCGTCACGCCGTGCAGCAGGAAGGGCTTGGGAGGTGTAGGGGTGTAGGGGTGAGCGGGTGACGAGGTGTCGTCGAGTGTCACCCCATCACCGTCCTGCACATTCAAACCCACATCTTCATCTTCGGCTTCGATCATCGCTACCTTCACGCGGCCCCAAACGCGGGTCTGGTCCAGGGTAAGCTGCGGCGCTTCGGCAGGGGTAAAGTCCCGGTCGGCCAGAGGATCGCGCCACACTTCCTCGGCGCCCAGGCGGATGAGGTCCAGTTTAGCCAGCTTCTTCAGATGTTGGAGATTGGCTCCGGTGGCGGCGTAGATGTCGCTGATGGCGACAGGCTGGGCGGCTCTGGCCAGCAGGGTCGTAATTTGATAGTAGGTGGCCGCACCGCGCAGGGCCAGGGCCTGGGGCAGCACGTCCTTGTGCGGGATAGCCAGAGAGATAGATTTGGGATTGGGGACTTCGGAAGTCGGTGACTCTTCCTCCGCCATCCGAAATCCGAAATCCGAAACGGTTATCAGTTCGGCTTCGGTCAGGGCTTCCAGGTGGTGGGGGGAAGCGCCGGTGGCGGCCAGCACGGCCGTTTCCTCCGGCAGCGGGTCGTCCAGATCGGCGAGGTAGAAGAGCACGTCGGCCTGTTTGCTGGCACGGCCAAGCTGGCGCAGGCCGGCTTCCAGGCGTTTCGGCCCGGCGATGAGTTCGGCAGTACGAATTTTTTTGGGACGCACGCGGGGCGGATCGAGCACGGTGGCTTTGCGCAGGATGTTGCGGTTGGCAAGCTGGGTGACGGCCGTTTTCCAATCTGTTTTGGGCAGCGCGCGCCGGATCTGGCGGCCGCGCAGGTCACCCTTTTGGCGCAGCAGGTCGAGGAGCTGCTGCTGGAGGTCGGTAAGACGGCCGTTGCCGTCCCAGTAGGGATTGATGTCCACCACGATGTCGGCCCAACGCGTCAGGCCGGGCGGCAGCATCAGGCGCAGGCAGCCGTTTAGCGGAGCCAGATATTCATGGCTCATCCACTGCGCCAGTTCAATCTGCCAGGGCCACAACACCGGCTGCGGATCGACCAGAGCAATAATTGGCTTTGTTTCCTCAACCGGCGCAGTCTCGTCAAACCCGATGACGATGCCTTGCGCCAGACGGCGGCCAAACTCTATCTCTACCAGATGGCCGACACATAATTGAGAAGCCAGATCAGTCGGCACGTGGTAATGAAATGTGCCTTCCAACGGAGCTTCGATGTTAATCACCAGAATTGCATACATGGCCCCGATTGTATCATAGCCAGTCTGGTAGACCTGAGATTTTGCCAACCTCTCAGGTTGAAAACGGCCGTCATTGACTTGAAGACAGTCGGGCACAAAAAGTGCAGCAGTGCCTCTAACTTAGGTTTGGGTTCCCATTACGGCGCCCGAACATAACCAAAGTTAGACGACATGCGATCCGGGTTATCGCTATGCTAAGTCTAGTGAGAGGTTTTAAGAGCCGCACTGCGTATTGTTCTGGAACTAAAAGGATGTGCAAAATGAAAAAATGGTTACGTCGCTTAGCAATTGGCGCTCTGATTGGATTACTCCTGTTTGCCGGGTTAACTTTTCTGAGGCGGCAACTGGCCCGGCAACAAATCAATCAGGAAAAACATGCTGTGTCCAGTGCCTTGCCCGTGGACATCGGCGAGACGAATACACTCGAAATTCTGCCCTTGTATGAAAACGCCGGTCTCCCCGGACTTCAAACCGGCCACGGCGTCTCCTATCTGGTCCGTACAGACAACTCGACCATTCTCTTCGACGTAGGCTTCAATCTGGAAGCCGCCTCGCCCTCGCCGCTGATGCAGAATATGAACGCCCTGGGCATCTCGCTGGATGACGTCGATACCATCGCAATCTCTCATCGTCACCCGGACCATCTGGGGGGACAAAACTGGTGGACTAAAGGAACGTTTTCTTTGGATGGCACAACCCAGGCCCCGTTGGGAAATATTCCAGTGTACGTGCCCGAAGAAATGACTTATCCGGGGATTGTCCCTGTTCTCTCGCAGGAACCCGCAGTGTTGGCGGACGGCATTGCCACGACCGGGGTTATTCCCTATCTGCAGCCCTTCCCCGTGTGGTTGGCAACGCCCAAGGGCGATGAGCAAGCGCTGGCAGTCAACGTTGCCGGGCGGGGAATCATCTTAATCACAGGCTGCGGCCACATGGGATTGGAATCGCTGTTGGCGCGAGCGGAAGCCGTTTTCGAGGATCCTGTGGTCGGCATCGTTGGCGGTCTGCACTATGGAAGTGCGACCCTTGATTCGCTGCAACCGGAGATCGCGCTGCTGGAAGGCCTCAATCCGGTCGTGGTCGCACTTTCACCCCATGATAGTGATCCAGTGGTGCTGGACGGTTTTGCCCAGGCATTTCCTGAGGCGTACGTGTCCATTATGGTCGGACAGCCCATTGTTGTTTCAGCGGTGGCTGCATCTCCTTACTCTGGGGATGAACTGGCAGCCACGAAAGATTAACTTTGAGAGCAGCGGCACGGCCGTTTCACTTCCAGCGGCAAACTGAGGGGCAACGGCCGTGCCGTCCAACGGCCGTGCCGTCCGGCATCACGATATGCTCACAATCACCTTACCTTTGGCATGCCCTTCCTGCAGATACCGCAGCGCCTGCGGAACCTCGTCTAAGCCATAACATCTGTCGATAACCGCCACCACCTGGCCGGTTTCCAGCAGCGACTTCAAAAACAACAAGTCCTGCCGGTTTGGTTTAGCCATCATATTCACCATCTTCTGGCCGTCACGAAACGAAATCCAGGGACCAAGAATGAGCAGCGTGGGTAAAAATGTGGTCGTCACAAAGTGACCTGCCGGTTTTAGGGCACGTCGACACGCGGCCACAGAATGATTGCCCACGGTGTCGAAAACCAGGTCGTACTGCTGGCCCGTCTGCGTAAAGTCTTCCTGGGTGTAATCCACCGTATGGCTGGCTCCGAGCGACCGGGCCATCTCTATCTTGTGGGTGCTGACAACGGCCGTTACCTCGCCCCCCAGCGCCCTGGCAATCTGCACCGCAAACGTACCCACCCCGCCGGACGCGCCGTTGATCAATACCTGTTGTCCCGCCTGGAGGTGACCTTGATCACGCAAACCTTGCAGAGCGGTAACGGCCGTCATCGGCACGGCCGCCGCTTCGGCAAAGGAGATGTTGGCCGGCTTTAAGGCCAGGGCCGATTCCGGCACGGCCACATACTCGGCGAAACCGCCACGGCCGTGTCCGGAAATATCACCAAACACCGCATCACCCACCTGAAACCCGGTAACGTTCCGGCCCACCGCTTCCACTCGTCCGGCAATGTCGGAACCAGGTATCTGGTTTTTCGGTTTTAACAGCCCGGAGCTAAACCGCAGCATTCCGCTCAGGAGATGGTTGTCGGCGGGGTTGACGGCCGTGGCCGCAATTTTCACCAACACTTCATCTGCCTGCGGCGCCGGTTTTTCGATTTCTGCTAGCTGTAGAACATCTTGTGAGCCATATTTTGTGAATATCACTGCCTTCATTCGTTCCTTCCTTTGGTATCACGGCCGTTTTAAGCGCCATATCTCTCATTCGATCTGTCCTTAGCTTACCGGCCAGCGGTATGACCGTACAGCTCCCAAAGTATGGGTCGGGGTATTGTTTTCTGTGAGGCAGCGCTCACAAATTTTGCCTCACCGCAACGGCCGTTCCTGTGCTAAAATCAATAGGTCAGGCATTTCACCGCTGCGACAGGATGGATACGGCCGTATTCACCTGCTCCCACCCATCTTCTGCAGGAACAGTTGGCTGCCCGTCGTGGTTCAAGCCAAGTATCCCAGGCTTATGTTTCGTTTCATGTGCGTCGAGGAAACGATCCACAGGAGAATACATCCATGACTCAGGCCCCCGCCACCGGTTTACCCATTGTGGAAGAAAGCGAAGCAGCAGGCACGGTAACGGCCGTATACGAAGAAATCAAACGGTACAACCAGCTGCCTTACGTCCCCAATATTGTCAAAATCTTTGGCGCTTCGCCCGACATGCTAACCGTGTTCTGGACCAAGTGGCGTACCATGCTCACGCATCGCACCCTCCCCGACGCCCTCGTAGCCATGATCAGCTACACCATCGCCACCCACAACGAATGCGCCTACTGCAGCGCCCTCAACGAACTCTCGTGCCGCACCCTGGGCATAGACGAAGAGATGCTAGACAACCTGGTAAAAGACCTGGGACACGTCAGCCCGCTGCGCATCCGGGCGATCATCAATTTTTCCCTGCGCGTGGTCGCCAATCCCAAGGGTCTGACAAGGGCCGATTACGATCAGCTGCGCGACCTGGGAGTCACCGATGAAGAAATCCTGGAAATAGTGCTAACGGCCGCTTTCTGTGTCTACCTCGACGTGCTGGCGGATACACTAAAGCCGGAAGTGGATACCAGCGTCGCAGAGGCGCTGCACCAGTTGAGATAGAGCATGGAAAACACCGATTACGATCAAATTCAGGCTGCCCGTTACGGGATGCTTTCCGAAATTGTGCTGCTGATGGCCAAAACGGCCGATTTGCAGCGCCTGCTCAAACAGTTCATCAACAAGGTCAAATGGGTGCTCGACTTTGAACGCTGCACGCTGGCCCTGATGAACGCCGACGGCAGCAGCTACAGCCTGCAAACGCTGCTGGAAACGCGGCGCGGCGTTCCCCAGTTAAACCTGGACGAAATTCCCGTCACTTATTGTGTGGCCGGAGATGTGATGCAAACGCGGCAAATGCGCCTGATAACCGACATGGAACAGGCGCAAAAACTGTTTACCAACCCGGTCGATCCTACTCTGTGGGATGGTACGATTGCCGCTGTCCTGTCCCTGCCGCTGGAGGCTTACGGCCGTATCCTGGGAGCGCTCACCTTCGCCACCGGCAAAACCGACGGCTACAACCGCGAAGACATCAAAGTCGCCGTCACCATTGCCACGCACCTGGCCCTGGCCATTGATCGCTGGCAGCAAACCGAGCAGCTGCGCCAGGCCAACGACGAACTGGCACGTCTGGCTTCCTTCCCGGAACTGAACCCCGGCCCGATTATTGAAGTGGACGTGAACGGCCGTGTTTACTACGTCAATCCTGCCGGCGAAGATCTGTTTCCTGAATGCCAGCAGGACGGGTCGCAGCATCCCCTGCTGGCTGACCTGCCAGACGTCGCCACCCACTTGCAGGCCGACGGCAAAAATTCCTACATCCGCGAAATCAAAATCGACGACACCTGGTACCAGCAAGCCTTTCACCTTGTGCCCAACAGCGAGCGCATTCGCTTTTATGTGGTCAACATCAGCGAGCGTAAGCGGACGGAAGAAGTGCTGCGCCGGCAAAACGCCTATCTTGCAGCCCTACACGAAACCACGCCCGGTGTGATCAGCCATCTGGATCTGGATGATCTGCTGCGTACAATCATCCTGCGCGCCGGCGAGTTAACCGGCACGGCGCATGGCTTCATTTACCTGCTTACGCCCGGCGGGCGGGCGATGGAACGCAAGGTCGGTGTCGGGATCTTCGCCGAGGATCGGGTGCCCATTCTGGAGCCAGGCCAGGGGCTGACGGGGAAAGTGTGGCGAGACGGCCGTTCCTTCATCGTCAACGATTATCCCAATTGGCCCGGCCGCCCGCATAACCTGTCACCCCAACTCGTACAATCCCAAATCGGCGTGCCCCTCCATTCCGACCAGCGCGTCATCGGCGTGTTGGGCCTGGCCCACCCCTTTGGCTCCGACAAAACTTTCGACGAAGCCCAGATTAGCCAGTTAGAACATTTTGGCCAGTTAGCCGCCGTCGCCCTCAAAAACGCGCAGCTTTACCGCGAAACCCAACGCCAGGCCGAAGAAATGACAACGCTGGCCGAAATCGGCAACGATATTTTGGCCACCCTCGACCTGCCCACCCTGCTGGAACGCATCACCGCCCATACCCGCGACCTGCTGGGAGCAGAGAACTGTGCCGTCTACCTGCTGGACGCCGAAAACCAATACCTGGAGCTCATCGCCAGCGCCGGGTACATCCCCGAAGGCGTCAAAACGTTCCGTCCCCGAATGGGCCAGGGCATCATCGGCGGCGTGGCCCAAACAGGGCAGGCAGAACTCATCGCCGACACATCGCAGCATCCGCGCATTCAGGATATTTCTGGCGTGGGCGCTACCGAAACTCCGCAAAAACTGATCGCCGCCCCCTTGTTTTCGCAGCAGGAAGTCATCGGTGTCATGTCGATCTGGCGACCGGATACCGGGGCAGTTTTCGAGCAGGCCGACCTGAACATTATGCTCCGGCTGGCCAGGCAGGCTTCCATCGCCATTGCCAACGGCCGTCTCTATCGGGAAACGTCCAGCGCCCGCGCTGAGGCCGAACGAGAATCGGAACGCTTGCGCCTGCTCAACGAACTCGGCCAGCGCATGAGCATGGCCGGCAGCACCGCGCAGATCTTCAGGGTGGCTACAGACTTCACGCCGCTCATCGTCCAGGCAGACCGGGTGAGCATTGCCCTGCTGGCAGACGAAGAAGACAGCCTCCGTGTATTTGCCATGCGCGGCGAAGCTGGCAGCCTGCCCATCGGTAAGGAACTGCCCCTCGTCGGCACGCTCATTGGCCAGGCTGTGCGCGAAAAGCGGGTGATCAACTGTTTTGACCTGACCGAATATGATGAACTAGACGCCCAACAACTGGTGCGCCAGGGCCTGCGCACGGCCGTTATCGCTCCCATGATCGTAGGCGACCGGGCTATCGGCACGCTCAACATCGGGCACGCGCAGATCGGCATTTGCGGCCCGCGCGACGAGAGCCTGCTGCTGCAAATCGCTTCATTCCTGGCCACCACCTTAGAAAACACCCGCCTCTTCACCGAGGCCGAAGAAGCGCGCGCCGCGGCCGTGGCTGCCAACGAAGCCAAGAGCGCCTTCCTGGCCACCATGAGCCACGAAATTCGCACCCCCATGAACGCCATCATCGGCATGACCAGCCTCCTGCTGGACACGCCGCAAAATGCCGAACAGCGCGAGTTTACCGAAACCATTCGCAACAGCAGCGAATCGCTGCTGACAATCATCAATGACATTCTCGACTTCTCAAAAATCGAAGCCGACAGACTGGAACTGGAATTCCAGCCCTTTGATGTGCGGGAATGTGTTGAAGGCGCGCTGGATTTACTGGCAGCCAAGTCGGCCGAAAAAGGATTGGAACTCGCTTACATCATCCAGGCCGAAACGCCAGAAGCCATTGTGGGCGACGTGACCCGCCTGCGCCAGATCCTGGTCAATTTGCTCAGCAACGCCATCAAGTTTACGGAAACCGGTGAGGTCGTTCTGTCTGTGGACAGCCACCAGACCAGCCCTGAACCCGGCCAGAACGGAGACTACCAGCTGCACTTTGCCGTGCGTGATACGGGCATCGGTATTCCGCCGGATCGCATGGACCGCCTCTTTCGCTCGTTTAGCCAGGTAGACGCTTCCACTACCCGCCGCTACGGTGGTACGGGTTTGGGCCTGGCGATTAGCAAACGTCTCAGCGAGATGATGGGAGGGACCATGTGGGTGGAAAGCGCCGGCATTCCAGGGCTGGGGGCCACGTTTCATTTCACCCTGCAAGCCCAGGCTGCGCCGGTTTCTAAACGGCCGTTTCTGCAAGACGTGCAGCCGGAAATTGCCGGTAAACGGCTGCTGGTAGTGGACGACAACGAAACCAACAGGCGTATCCTTAGCAAGCAGGCAGAATCCTGGCACATGATTCCGCTTACTACTGGCTCGCCGCGGCAGGCGCTGGCCTGGCTGGCCGCCGGCGAACCCTTCGACGTCGTCCTGACAGACATGCAAATGCCGGAAATGGACGGCTTGGCGCTGGCGCAGGCAATTCGCGCCCTGGAACCCCCACAGGCCACCCTGCCACTGCTCCTGCTGACCTCTTTGGGGCGCAGGGACGTGATCTTGACGGCCGTCAACGATCCGGCCACCTTCGCCGCCGTTCTCACCAAACCCATCAAACCGTCGCACCTGTTTAACGCCCTCGTCGCCATCTTTACAGGCCATGAGGCGCACAGCCAGCCGCAGGAAACTGCGGCGCCTGCGCCGCTGGACCCCGAGATGGGCCAGCGCCATCCCCTGCACATCCTCCTGGCCGAAGACCATCCCACCAACCAGAAGCTGGCCCTGCGAATTTTGCAGCGCCTGGGCTACCGCGCCGACGTGGCCGCCAATGGATTGGAAGCCCTGACGGCCGTCGAACGCCAGCACTACGATGTCATCCTGATGGACATGCAAATGCCGGAAATGGACGGCCTGGAAGCCACGCGCCAGATTCGCCGCCGCGAGGCCGAAACGGGCGCGGACCATTTGCCCATCATTGCCATGACCGCCAACGCTATGCAAGGCGACCGCGAATTGTGCCTGGCCGCCGGGATGGACGATTACGTCAGCAAACCGATTCGGGTGGAAATGCTGGTCGAGGCGCTGCGCAAGGTGAATCCGCACACCGAACCCCACCCCCCCGAAAGTCAGACGCCCTCCTCGGACAGCTACTCCTCACTCCTGGATATGCAGGCTATCGAAAACCTGCTGGCCATGACGGGTGACGACCCGGCTTTTCTGGCCGAAATGATCGACAGCTTTTTGGAAACGACGCCTGCTTTGTTGGCACAACTGCACGACAGTCTGGCCAGCAGCGATGCCAGCGGCTTTCGGCTGGCGGCCCATACGCTGAAATCGGGCAGCGCCGATTTTGGCGCTATGTCTCTCTCGCGGCAGTTTGCACAGCTGGAGGAAATGGGGAAGAGCGGCGAATTGAACGGCGCGGCCGCGCTGGTTGCGGCGGCCGAAGCGCTTTATGCCGAGGTGAAGTTAGCCCTGGAAGCGATCCGGCCCGGTTAAACACGCCCGGACGACAAGGACGATAGAATGGCAGCACAAACAACAAACGAAAACGGCCGTATCCTCGTCGTAGATGATTATCCGATGAACCGCCTCAAGCTGGCGCGCGTCCTGGAGCAGCAGGGTCACACCGTCAGCCTGGCCGAAGACGGCCGTCAGGCCCTGACCCTGCTGCGGGCCGAGCCGTTCGACGTGGTGCTGCTGGACATTGTCATGCCGGAGATGGACGGGCATCAGGTGCTGGAGATCATGAAGAGCGACAATCACCTGCGCGAGATTCCGGTCATCGTCATTTCGGCGGTGGATGAAGTGGAGAGTGCCGTGCGCTGCATCGAAATGGGTGCCGAAGACTACATCGCCAAACCGTTCAATCCCGTTTTTCTAAAAGCCCGCCTGAGCGCCAGCCTGCGCCGGAAAAAGCTGCGCGACCTGGAAAAGGCGTACTTGCAGCAAGAAATTACGTTACGGCAGAGCGAAAAACTGGCTACGTTGGGCCGCCTGAGCGCCGGCATGGCCCACGAACTGAACAACCCGGCGGCGGCCGTCAGCCGCGGGGTAGCGCAGCTGCAGCAAACCTTTGCCCAACACGTAGCCGCTCATCTGGCGCTGGATCGTGCTGCCTTATCGGCCGAACAGGCAGCATGCCTGCAGGCCCTGGATGAACTCGCCCAAAACCAGGCAAATCGCTCCGATGCTCTGGATTCTCTGGTCCGCAGCGACCACGAAAGTGACCTGGAAGAGTGGTTCGACGCGCAAGGCATCGCCGATGGCTGGCAGTTTACGGCCGATTTGGTCAGCCTGGGGTACGGGCCGGAAGAGACGGAAACGCTGCTGGCCGCGTTTGGGGCGGAACAGGCAACGGCCGTTCTCGAATGGTTCACGACCGCCTTTACCATTCACAGCATCCTCCGGGAAATGGGCGAAGGGGCCGGGCGCATGACTGAAATTGTAAAAGCCCTGAAAACCTATACCTATCTGGATCAGGCGCCGGTGCAAAACGTCAACGTCCATGAAGGCCTGGACAACACGCTCGTCATGCTGCGCAGCAAGCTCAAACACGGCATCACTGTCCATCGCCAATACGCCGCCGACCTGCCGCGCATCGAAGCGTACGGCAGCGAACTCAACCAGGTGTGGACCAACATTATCGACAACGCGATCGCCGCCATGCAGGGCGAAGGCGACATTACCATCCATACCTACCAGGACGGCGGCTGGGTGGTCGTGGAGATTAGCGATTCTGGCCCCGGCATCCCCGAAGCCATTCAATCCCAAATCTTCGATCCTTTCTTTACGACCAAGCCGCCCGGCGAGGGAACCGGCCTGGGACTAAACATCAGTCACACCATCATCACACAAAAGCACAAAGGCCAGCTTACGGTGGCCACACGGCCGGGATACACCTGCTTTCAGGCCCGGCTGCCGCTGCAGTTGGCAAACAAAGAGACGGTGTAACGGCCGTTCCCGACTCATCTACTCAGTTAGTCAAGCAGGAGTACAACCATGGCGAAACCCATTCTCTTCACCGTCGACGACGAACCGCACGTTCTGAGCGCCGTCGGGCGCGATTTGCGCCAGAAGTACGGTCAGGATTACCGCATCATGAAAGCCAGTTCCGGCGCGGAAGCACTGGAAACGATCCGGCAGTTGAAACAACGGGACGAAGCCATCGCCCTTTTCCTGGTAGACCAGCGCATGCCCGAGATGAGCGGCACCCAGTTTCTCTCCCAGGCCCTTACCTTTTTCCCCGAAGCCCGCAAAGTGCTTCTCACCGCCTATGCCGACACTGAAGCAGCCATTGCCAGCATCAATTCGATTGGCCTGGACTACTACCTGATGAAACCGTGGGATCCTCCAGAGCAAAATCTGTATCCCGTGCTGGACGATTTACTTTTTGATTGGGCGGCGACCGTGCCGCTGCCGTACGCGGGCATTCGTGTCGCCGGTACGCTGTGGTCGGCCGGCAGCCACGCGGTCAAAGATTTTCTGGCGCGCAACCAGGTACCTTACCAGTGGCTGGACATCGAAAGCAATGAAGAAGCCCAAACCCTGGTCGACGCGGCCACAGCGGGAAACGGCCGTCTCCCCGTCGTCTTCTTCCCCGATGGCGATGTCCTCATCGAACCCACCCCCCAAACCCTGGCCGACAAAATCGGCATGCGCACACAGGCCACCGAGCCATTTTACGACCTGATCATCATCGGCGCGGGCCCGGCAGGATTAGGCGCGGCCGTTTACGGCGGCTCCGAAGGCCTGCGTACCCTCATGATCGAAAAAGCCGCGACCGGCGGCCAGGCCGGCACCAGTTCGCGCATCGAAAACTACCTGGGCTTCCCCAAAGGATTGAGCGGCGCTGATCTGGCCCGGCGGGCTACGGCCCAGGCCCGGCGCTTTGGCGTAGAGATTCTGGTGCCCCAGGAAGTCGTACAGGTGCGTATCGAGGATCCGTACCGCTTGGTCCGCCTGGCGGATGGCACCGAATTAGGCTGCAAAGCGCTGCTGGTGGCTTCCGGGGCCACCGTGCGTCAGCTCGACGCACCAGGCATGGCCAACCTGACCGGGGCGGGTGTCTATTACGGCGCCGCCATCACCGAAGCGGCCCATTACCGGGATCGGCACATCTTTGTGGTGGGCGGGGCCAACTCGGCCGGGCAAGGCGCGATGTTCTTCGCGCGCTACGCCCAGCAAGTGACCATACTGGTGCGTGGCAGTTCTTTAGAAAAAGGGATGTCACACTACCTGGTGCAGCAAATTTACCATCAGCCCAACATCGATGTCTGCGTCAACACAGTTGTTACCGAGGTGTTTGGCGAGCAGCGGCTTGAGCGTCTCACCACGCTGAACACAGTCACCAGGGAAGCCCAAACCGTGCCGGCGGATGCGTTGTTTCTCTTTATTGGCGCAGTGCCCCATTCGGACATGGTAGCCGGGGTGGTGGAGCGCAACAACGCCGGTTTTATCCTCACGGGAACCGACTTGCTGAAGAACGGCCGTCGTCCCCAGGGTTGGGCTTCCAAACGGGATCCATTTCTGTTGGAAAGCAGTGTGCCCGGCATTTTTGCCGCCGGGGATATTCGTCAGGGGGCCGTGCGCCGCGTGGCTTCGGCCGTGGGTGAGGGAGCAATTACGGTGGGGCTGGTACACCAATACCTCAAGACGGTCTGACGGCCGTTTTCCCGCGGGGCAATTGTCCTCGCCTTGCCAATCTATTTGATACAATTACACCCATCATGAATCGGCACGCTTTTGGCTGTACGAATTCCCTGCCGAACTGAGGCTTATGATGCGGCACAACCTGCCTGTTCAATCCACACCCTTCATTGGCCGCGCTGACGAACTGGCAGCCCTGGACAGTTATCTGGCCGACCCGGCCGTGCGCCTGATCACGATTACCGGTCCCGGCGGCATGGGCAAAACCAGGCTGGCCATAGCCTGCGCCGAACGGCAGGTTGCCGGGCCGTCCCTCAGCGTGGAAGCCTCCGCCACGCCGGACTTTCCGCAGGGCGTGTTTTTTGTGCCCCTGGCCCCCGTCCACGAATCGGAGCAGATAGTGGATGCACTGGCCGAGGCGCTGGCCTTTCCCATCCAGGCCGGAGACCGGGAGCAGCGCCCGCCCAGGCAGCAACTGCTGGATTACCTGCGCGAGAAACAGATGCTGCTGATCCTGGATAACTTTGAGCATTTGCTGGCCGGCGTCGATCTGGTGAGGGACATTTTGCACACGGCCGTTGCCGTCAAAATACTTACCACCTCCCGCGAACGTCTGCACCTGCCCGAAGAGCAAGTTTATCCTATCCAGGGGCTGGCTTATCCTCAGTGGGAAGGCTCCGCAGATGCGCGGACGTATACGGCCGTGCAGTTGTTCTCCCAATCGGCCAAACGCAACGATCCTCGCTTCACGATCACCAGCGAAGAAATGAGCCACCTGGCGCGTATCTGCCGCCTGGTGCAAGGCATGCCGCTGGGTATTGAACTGGCCGCCTCCTGGGTCGACATGCTGGCCCTGCCGGAAATCGCCGCCGAAATTCAAAAAAGCCTCGATTTTTTGGAAGCGGAAAACCGCCACCAGACGGACCGGCATCGCAGTATGCGCGCTGTTTTTGACTATTCCTGGCAGCTTCTGGACGCCGAGGAGCGGGAGCTGCTGCCGCAGCTTTCGGTTTTCCGGGGCGGCTTTAGCCGGGAGGCGGCGCAGGTTGTGGCCAATGCTTCGCTGCGGGCGCTGGCCCGGTTGGCGAACAAATCGCTGCTGCAGTTTGATAAGGGCAACGGCCGTTACCAGATGCACGAGCTGCTGCGCCAGTATGCTGTTGAAAAACTGGCGGCGGCAGAAGCGGAAACGGCCGTCTACCAGCGCCATGCTCTCTATTACGCCCAACTCCTGGCCGATCGGGAGCCTCAACTGCGCGGCGCCGAAAGCGAGCAGGCAGCCGAAGAAATCGAAGGCGCCATCGACAACCTGCGCGCCGCCTGGCGCTGGCTGCTCCACCACCGGCGCGCCGCCGACCTGCTGCCGGCCATGAACGGTCTGGGTTACTACCTGCTGGTGCATAATCAGTACCAGCTGGGTTTTGAGCTGTACCAGCAAGTTCAGCAAGTCTACGAGTCACCGGCGACTCCGCTGGAAAAACGCCTGTGGGTGCGGGCCGTCAACTGGCATACGTTCCTCCTGCTCGACATCACCGTAGGCAATAAGGAGTATGCCCCGGCGCTCAGCCAGGCTCTCATCATCTTAAAGGAACTACAGCAAACCGGCGAGGCGGTAGACATGGACCGGGCGTTCACCTGCTACCTCCTGGGCGCCTGCCTGAGTCCCGGCGTGCACTATTCCGACGAAAGCATCCACTACGTGCAGATTGCCCACGACCTCTATCAAAAAGCCGGCTTTGCCTGGGGCCTGGTGCAGACCTTGAGCTGGTTGAGCTGGAGCATATTTTTTAGAGGGAACACTGGGAATGGCTACCTGACCGCCCAGGAGATGGACGCGGAAGCGCTGCGCATGGCCCAGGCCACGGGCAACCGCTGGTTAAAGCAGGTCACCCTGTCTGGCGTGTGCATGCGGGCCATCCAGGCTGGGGATCTGGCGGTTATCACCCGCCACCTGGACGAGCTGACCCAGGAAATCGAGTCGCTGCGGGCCAATCGCTACCGCGCCCAGCTGGGCGAACATCTGCGTTTCCAGGCCATGTTTTTATTGCATAGCGGTTTCCCGGAAGGGGCTTACGGCGCCTTTCACGACGCACTGACCATTTACCAGGAGCTTGGACAACCCGTTGACGAATTTTTCCAGTTGAATCTGGGATCGTTCTCCATGCACTGCGGTTCTTATGCCGAGGCCGCCGCGCATTTACAGCAGGGTCTGACATTATCGCAACAGCATGACAATTCATGGGGAATTGGCTACGGGCAAATTCTGTTTAGCATGTATGAACTGGCCAACGGCCGTCTCGCGGAGGCGGAGCAGCGCCTGGTTCGTTTTCTTTCCGCGGCCGAACAGGCGCCAGATGCCATACCAGGCGACATTGCCGGAATTCGCGCCAATCTGGCGCTGGCCTTGTGCCGCCAGTCGCGCTGGTCAGAAGCCCTGCCTTACCTTTTCAAAAGCCTGCAAACGGTAGCCGCCGGGCGGTATTACCTGCCGCTCATCGAGCTGCTGCCGGGGCTGTGTGCGACGCTGGCCCACCAGGGCCACCAGGCGCGCGCGCTGGAGCTGTATGGCGCTTTGCTGGCCCGGCCTTATTACGCCAATTCGGTCCTTTTTCAGGATATGTCCGGCCACTTTCTGCGCAGCATGGCGGAATCGCTGCCGCCTGCGCTGGTACAAACGGCCGTAGCGCACGGCGAGACGCTGGACGTCTGGGCTTTGGCCGAGGCGCTGCTGGATGAACTGGCCGCACTGGGCTGGGACCAACCGGCCGCCGCCGCAACGGGAACGGCCGTTGCGGCCATGCCCGCCGCGCCTGAACCGGTGTTACGGCCGTTGCCCACCGATCAGGTGCCCACCGACCAGGTGCCCACCGGCCAGGTGCCCACCGGCCAGCCGCTGGAGCGTTTCCAGCAAGAAGAACTGTTGGCCACCGGCGGCCACGGTGAAGTCTACCGCGGGCGCGAGACCACCACGGGGCAGCAGGTAGTCATCAAGCGCCTCAAACAAGAAGTGGCCGTCAACCAGCCGGAAATGGTCGAGCGGTTTCTGCGCGAAGCCGAGGTCCTGCGCCAACTGGACCATCCCAATATTGTCAAAATGCTCGCCGCGCAAGAGACCGACACCGGGCACATCATTGTGATGGAGTATGTGCCCGGCGGCACGCTGGCAGAATTACTGGCCAAAGAAGGACAACTGTCCATATCCCGCACAGTCGATATTGCCCTGGAACTGGCCGATGCCCTGGCCCGGGCGCACCACCTGGGCGTCGTCCACCGCGACATTAAACCGGCCAACGTCCTGCTGGCGGTCGATGGCACCCCGCGCCTGACAGACTTTGGGGTCGCCAGCCTGACGCAAACGGACAAACGCCTGACGCAGACGGGTGTCATCTTGGGCACTATCGATTATTTAAGCCCCGAAGCCTGTGAAGGCAAACCGCTGGACGCCCGCAGCGACATCTGGAGTTTTGGCGCGTTGTTGTATGAAATGCTGGCAGGCGACCCGCCCTTCAGCGGGGATTCCCTGCTGATCACGTTGATGGCCATCCTGACTCGCCCCACGCCGGACGTGCAAGAAAAACGGCCGTCTACCCCCACGAAGCTCAAAACCCTCATCGACCAGATGCTGGTCAAAGACATCCAGCAGCGCCTGGCTTCCATGCGCCGCGTCGCCGCAGAACTGGAAGACATCCGCCGCCAGTTATAAGCTCTGTTCTCTCCACTCCAATCCACTCCAAAATCGTCCTGGATCTATATCCTCTCTATGTACCCGGGTATGTTGTGCCTGGCTGCGCCTTTTGTTAGCGTGGAGTTGGTGAATCTGTGTGTAGATTGCTCGGAGACGGAGAGAGTTGGTTCATGAAACAAAACGTAGCCCAAAAACTAATCTCCAGCCATCTTGTTGATGGACAAATGGAACCGGGCGCCGAAATTGCCCTAAAAATTGACCAGACACTGACCCAGGACGCGACGGGCACCATGGTCATGCTGGAATTTGAAGCTATGGGCGTGTCGCGCGTTCAGACCGAACTGTCGGCGCAATACGTCGATCACAACCTGATCCAGGCCGATTACCGCAACCCTGATGATCACCTGTTTTTGCGCAGCGCCTGTCGGAAATTTGGCCTGTGGTACAGTCGCCCGGGCAACGGGGTCAGTCACCCGCTGCACATGGAGCGCTTCGGCGCTCCCGGCAAGACGCTGGTTGGCTCGGACAGCCATACGCCGGCGGCCGGTTCGTTGGGCATGCTGGCGTTGGGCGCTGGCGGGCTGGAAGTGGCGTTGGCGATGGCCGGCAACCCGCTGCACCTCAAGATGCCGCTGGTGATGGGCGTGCGGCTGACCGGCAAGCTGCCAGCCTGGGTCAGTGCCAAGGATGTTATTCTGGAAATGCTGCGCCGCTACGACGTAGACGGCGGCGTGGGCAAAATTATTGAGTATTACGGCCCTGGCCTGGAATGCCTGACGGCCATGGATCGCCACGTGATTGCCAACATGGGCACGGAACTGGGCGCGACGACGACGGTTTTTCCGTCGGATACGGCCGTGCGCCGCTTTTTGCGCCGGCAGGGCCGCGCCGAAGACTGGGTGGAACTTCTGGCCGACGAAGGGGCTGCCTATGATCTACACGACGAAATCAACCTGTCCGAGCTGGAACCCCTGATTGCCACACCCAGCAGCCCCGGCAACGTTGTGCCCGTGCGCGAAGTAGCCGGCAATGACATTTACCAGGCCTATATCGGTTCGTCGGCCAATCCGGGACTGCGTGATTTTGCTGTGCCGGCGCTGGTAGTAGACGGCCGTCAGGTCCACGACCGGGTTTCCTTCGACGTCAATCCTACTTCACGCCAGATTTTGGAAAACCTGGCCCAACTGGGTTTGCTGGCCAAACTTATTCACGCCGGGGCGCGGGTGCACCAGGCCGGCTGCAACGGCTGCATCGGTATGGGACAGGCGCCGGCTACCGGGCGCATCAGCCTGCGTACCGTGCCGCGCAATTTTCCCGGCCGCTCCGGCACACCGGAAGACGCCGTCTACCTGTGCAGCCCGGAAACGGCCGTGGCCGCCGCCATCACCGGCAAGATCACCGATCCGCGCGAGCTGGACATCCCTTATCCGCGCTTTGAAGAGCCCGACGACATCATTCTCAACCGGGAAATGCTGGTGCCGCCCGAACCTGAAAGCCACCACATCGAGCTGCAGAAGGGGCCAAACATCAAGCCGCTGCCCCAGTTCCAGGCTATGCCCGACACCATCGCCGGCAAAGTGCTGCTGGCTGTAGGCGACGATGTTTCTACTGATGAAATCATGCCCGCCGGAGCAAAAGTGCTGCCCTACCGCAGCAACATCCCGGAAATCAGCAAGTTTGTGTTTGCCCCAATCGACGGCCGTTACTACGAGCGCGCTATGGCCAATCGGGAGCAGGGGCACTTTGTCGTCGCCGGAGAAAACTACGGTCAGGGTTCCAGCCGCGAACACGCGGCCCTGGCCCCCCGTTATCTCGGCCTGCGTGCTGTGATTGCTAAAAGCTTTGCCCGGATTCACTGGCAAAACCTGGTCAACTTTGGCATTTTGCCCCTGACGTTTGTGATTCCGGGAGACTATGAACGCATCGTGGAAAACGACGAGCTGGCCCTGCCGAGTATTTGCGACGCTATCCGCCAGAGCAAACGTGTGGAACTGGTTAACCGCACCAAAGGAGAAACGTATCCCGTGGCGCACACCCTGTCGGACCGGCAGGTGGAAATGGTGCTGGTGGGCGGACAGATCAATTTGTTCCGCAAACGGCAGCATTAGCAAGCACGGCCGTTTCTCCCACCGCTATCCCCCTACCCAGACATAGAACGCTAGGAGACGTATTGATGAACGAATTAGACTTTACCCTGGAATTGAACAGCGAGGATTTAAACAAAGAAACAGAATATGACTTGTTTACCACAGCAGAAAGTTTTCTAAAACAACTGGCTGCCGATCACGACGATATGGTCGGAGCGGCGATTAACATTCGCCGACCGGCGCATGGCGAAACCACATATCTATACGAAGTTACCGTGGTGGTGTACAGCCGCCCGGAACACATTGCAGCCACCGACAAAGCCTCTGATCCACAGCTGGCTCTGGACAACGCCCTGGACGCAGCCGCCCGCCAGATCCGCCAGCGGCGCGAAAAACTGAAGAAACGTTGGGAGCGCCCAGGCAACGAGCCGGTTGACCAGGAAGTGATAGAAGTGATGGCCGCCGAGGAAACCAACCCGGATGAGGGCTGAATGGCGTAACGGCCGTGTTCCTCCCTCCTAAATCTGCAAATCCATCCGTATAAACCTACAAGGAGATTAAAATGACCGTTTTAGTTGGCTTAATGGACAATCAAGAAGAAGTAGAGCGCGCTGTCAACGCCCTCACCACCTCACAAGGTGATGACGTCGACATTCGCACAATCGAGACGTGGCCGGACGGAGGAGAACCAGTAATAAATGCCCTGCCCGTGGCCGAAGGTTTTAATACAGCGGCCGCGGTCTCCCCGCTGACGGCCGTTCCCTCCCTGTCTGATCTCGACCAGGAAGAAATCGACTACTTCCGGCGCAACGTGCAAAACGGCGGCGTCTTGCTCATGGTGCAGATGGACGACGATGACGACGATCTGCCTGAAGTGCAGCGAATCCTGCAAGACCACAGCGTAAAAATGACCAGTGTCAAATAACTGCGAGGCATGACAATTGAATTTCTGGCGCGAATTTCATGGACCAAACGCCGCCTATTTGCTCTCGCTGTTTGAACAGTTCGAGCAGGACCCCCAGTCGGTAAACCAGGCAGCGCGGACCTTTTTCCAAAAAAACAAAGCCGACCTGCAACGCCTGCAGGGCAGCAATGGGCACGCCCCGCCGGCCACGGCCGTTGCCCCCCGCACCGACAAGGTGATGGCCGCGGTCAACCTGGCTGGAGCGGTGCGCGAATACGGCCATCTGGCCGCGCAGCTAGATCCACTGGGAACACCCCCACCCGGCGAACCGTCGTTGGCCCTGGAGTACCACGGCCTGAGCGAGGAGGATTTGCGGCAGCTGCCGGCCAGCATCATTGGCGGGCCGGCCGGCGAGGGCGGCAACGCCCTGGAAGCGGTGCAAAACCTGCGCCGCATCTACTCCGACACCATCGGTTACGATTATGACCACCTGCGCAACCACGAAGAGCGGCGCTGGCTGCGCCAAATGGCCGAAACACGCCACTTCCGCCCGCCCCAAACGCCCATCGACGGCCGTGCCCTGTTAGAACGGCTGACCCAGGTGGAAACCTTCGAGCAGTTCTTGCACCACATTTTCCCCGGCAAATCGCGCTTCTCGATTGAAGGACTGGACATGCTGGTGCCCATGCTGGATGAAATTGTGGCGCGTGTGGTGTCCGATGGCATTTGCAACATCCTGATCGGCATGGCCCACCGCGGGCGGCTGAACGTGATGGCCCACATACTGCAACGGCCGTATGCCCAAATCCTGACCATGTTCAAAGACCCGGCCCAGCGCGATTTTTACGATAAACGCAACGTCATGGGCTGGACCGGCGATGTTAAATACCACGCCGGCGACCGCCGGGCCATTGATTTTGACGAGGATGAAAGCATCGATCTGGTGATCAAACTGGCGCCTAATCCCAGCCACCTGGAGCATGTGAACCCGGTGCTGCTGGGCATGGCCCGCGCCGCCGGAACCCGTGTGGACTCGCCCGGCGCGCCGCAATTCAATCCGGCCATCACCCTGCCCATTGTCATCCACGGCGATGCGGCCTTTCCCGGCCAGGGCGTGGTCGCCGAAACCCTCAACCTCCACGCGCTGCCCGGTTATTGGGTGGGCGGCGCGGTCCACATCATCGCCAACAACCAGTTGGGTTTTACCACCACGGCCGTTGAAGGGCGCAGCACCCTGTATGCCAGCGACCTGGCCAAAGGCTTCAAAATCCCCATCGTCCACGTCAACGTCGACGACCCGGAAGCGTGTCTGGAAGCAGCGCGGCTGGCCGTGGCTTACCGGCAAACGTTCCAGAAAGATTTTCTGGTAGACCTGATTGGCTACCGCCGCTACGGCCACAACGAAGGCGACGAACCGCGCTTCACGCAGCCGCAAATGTATGCCCGCATCGACGACCTGCCGACCGTACGCCAGCAGTGGGCCGAGGAGCTTAGCGCCAGAGGTGAAATCAACGCCGACGAAGCCGAAAAGATGGTGCAAACTTACCGCTCCCAACTGCAAGAGTTATACGAATCGCTGGAAGTGGAAGCGGTGGCCGACGAACTGGAACCCCAGCTGGCGATGCCGCCGCCGGGCGCTGCCCGCGAAGCGGATACGGCCGTTCCGCTGGACCAGCTGCGACAGCTCAACCAGTCGCTGTTAGACTTTCCAGCAGGCTTCCAGCCAGACCCCAAGCTGGCCCGCGCCCTGAAAAAGCGCCGCCAGGTACTAGACAACGCCGACGAAACCACCATCGACTGGGCCACCGCTGAAGAACTGGCACTGGCTTCGATATTGGCCAGCGGCACGGCCGTGCGCCTGACCGGCGAAGACGTCAAGCGCGGCACCTTCAGCCAGCGGCACGCCGTCTTCCACGACACCGCTACCGGCGAAACCATTTGCCCGCTGCAGACCATTCCCCAGGCTCAGGCGGCCTTCGAAATCCACAACAGTCCGCTCTCCGAAAACGCCACCCTGGGTTTTGAATACGGCTACAACGTACAGGCCCCGGAACGGCTGGTGATCTGGGAAGCGCAGTACGGCGATTTTGTCAACACAGCCCAGGCCATGATCGACGAGTTCCTGGCCGCCGGCAAGGCCAAGTGGGAGCAAACCCCGTCGCTGGTGCTGCTGCTGCCGCACGGCTACGAAGGCCAGGGACCAGATCATTCGTCGGGCCGGCTGGAGCGCTTTTTGCAGTTGGCGGCCAAAAACAGTCTGCGCATTGCCTATCCGACTACGGCTGCCCAATATTTCCACCTGCTGCGGCGGCAAACGGCCGTGCTCGTCGAAGACCCGCTGCCCCTGATTGTGATGACCCCCAAAAGCCTGCTGCGCCATTCCCGCTCCGCCTCCACCCCGCGCCAACTGGCCGAAGGTGACTGGCAGCCAGTCATCCCCGACCCGCTGGCCCAGGAACACGCGGAGGACATCCGGCGCCTGGTCTTGTGCAGCGGCAAGGTTTTTGTCGATCTGGTAGAAATCCAGGAGAAACGGCTGGAAGCCCAGGACAAAGTCCAGGTGGCCCTGGTCCGCGTCGAACAGCTTTATCCCCTGCCTGAAGAGGCCATCGCCGGTGAAGTGACGCGTTATCCAAACCTGGACGAAGTGGTGTGGCTGCAAGAGGAGCCGGCCAACATGGGCGCCTGGAAATTCGTCCAGCCCTGCATCGAAGAGCTGCTGAAAGGAGAACTGCCGCTGCGCTACATTGGCCGCCCGCGCCGCACCAGCCCCGCCGAAGGCTCTACGGCCTGGCACCGGCGCAATCAGCAGGCTATTACAGAGTTTGCATTCAGCCTTGATTAGTGAGCAGGCGCGGCCGTGTTTAAGTGTGAAAGTTCAGGTTGCTCGCGCACCTGACATCTTAAGCACCTGCCCCCTGAAAAAAAATGGAAACAAACATGACCATCAATGTAAAAGTCCCGGAATTAGGTGAATCTGTCGTCGAGGCGACCGTGGGCCAGTGGCACAAGCAAGAAGGCGACACCGTTGCCGTTGGCGAAGTTTTGGTTGACCTGGAGACGGACAAAGTAGACGTAGAAGTAGGTGCGGAAGCAGCCGGCGTGTTGGTGACTATCCAACGGCAGGCCGGCGAGGACGTACAGATTGGCGACGTGTTAGCCGAGATCGACCCTGAGGGCGCAGCCGCAGAACCAGAATCGACTGGCCAACAACCAGCGGCCAAAGCCGAGGAAGGCACGGAAACGGAAACGGCCGTTTCCGCCGCCTCCCCATCTCCACCGGCCAGAAAAACCTCTCAGGCCACGCCCGTCGCCCAAAGAATGGCCCAGGACAAAGACGTAGACCTGTCGCAGATTAACGGCAGCGGACAGAACAACCGTATCACCCGCGATGACGTGGAACAATACCTTCAAGAGCGGCAGCAGGCGGCAGAAACAACCACAACAGCACCCAAACGGCCGTCTGCCCCCCCGCAGCAACCGGCCACCCCGACAGAAACGGCCGTTGGCGACCACCGCGAAGAACGCCAGCGGCTCTCCCGCCGCCGCCGCACCATCGCCCAACGCCTGGTCGAAGCGCAGCACACTGCCGCCATGCTCACCACCTTCAACGATGTCGATATGAGCGCCGTCATAGATCTGCGCCAGCGGCGCGGCGAAGCATTCCGCGAACGGCAGAACGTCAAGCTGGGCTTCATGTCCTTCTTTGTGAAGGCGGCCGTGGGGGCTCTGAAAGACTTTCCCCGCCTCAACGCCGAAATCGACGGCGACGAGGTGATCTTGAAGCATTACTACGACATTGGCATGGCTGTGGGCGCGGAAGAAGGGCTGGTTGTGCCTGTCATTCGCCACGCCGACCGCCTGTCGTTTGCCGAAATCGAGCAGGCGGTGCGCCGCTTTGCCGAGCAGGCCCGCGAAGGCACGCTGTCGCTGGAAGATTTGCGCGGCGGCTCTTTTACCATCACCAACGGTGGCGTTTTTGGCTCCATGCTCAGCACGCCGATTCTGAACCCGCCGCAGGTGGGCATTTTGGGCCTGCATCGCATCGAAGAGCGGCCGGTGGCGCGGAAGGGGGCCGTCATCATCCGGCCGATGATGTATCTGGCTTTAAGCTATGACCACCGGCTGGTAGACGGCCGTGAAGCGGTGCAGTTCCTGGGGCGCATCAAAGAGCTGGTCGAAGACCCGGAAACCTTGTTGTTGGAGGGTTAACGGTGTTCGATCTAAGCTTTAAATTCGGCGATAAGCGCTTGCTTTAACTGCCACAACTGCGGCGAAAGCGAAACGTGATAGACGTGTGGATTGATCAGACGGCGTACGCCGGTATCCAGCCGCGCCAAATCGGCCCGGCGCTGTTCGCGGATGGCTTCCAGAGAAGGCGCTTCGGGCCGCCGCCCTTCCTGCCACACCGTCGCCAGCAGCGGTTCAACGGCCGTGATGCTGGCCTGCGGCAGCACGCGTCTTACATTGGCATCGACGGGATGGTGCAAACGCAGCGGCTCCATTTGGCGGGGATCTTCATCGTCCAGCGTGAGCAAATCGGCTGTCGCCAGGCCGCGCTCGTCGTAAAGGCGCCAGACATTCTTATGGCCGGGATTGGGCGTTTTCACCGGATTTTCGGAGATTTTGATGGCCGGGATCCAGTCGTTCTGGTCATCCTGCACAGCCACTAATTTGTAGACGCCGTCCAAGGCCGCATCTCCGGCCGAGGTGATGAGGTTGGTCCCTACACCGTACACCAACCGCCGGATCAGATGGTCCCTATCCAGGCCAACCCGGTGCGCCTCCTCCCGAATTTGAGCCAGAATTTGCAGAATAGTCATCTCGTCTAGCTGGTTGGAGAGCACGATGCTGACGTCCGGGAAACCGGCGTCGTTCAGCATTTTGGCGGCCTGGGCTGCCAGATAAGCCAGGTCGCCAGAGTCTAGCCGGATCCCGACAGGTTTATGCCCCTTACGACGCAGCTCGGTAAACACCTGGATGGCGTTGGGTAAACCGCTTTCCAGGGTATTAATGGTGTCCACCAAAAGCAGGCAGTCGTCGGGATAGATGTCGGCGTAGGCGCGGAAAGCTTCCAGCTCCCCTTCCCCCAAAGCCATAAACAACTGGACCATGCTGTGGGCGTGAGTGCCTTTGGGCGGATACCCCAGAACGTCTGAGACGCCCACGTTGGAAGTGAAATCGGCGCCGCCAATGAGCGCCGCGCGCGCTCCGGCGTTGACGCCGCGTTCCTGCCCGCGCCGCATGCCAAACTCCAGCAAAAGCTGGCCGCGCCCGGCCTGGCTGATGCGGGCGGCACGGGTGGCAATGAGCGTGGGATAGTTGAGCATGTTGAGGAGCGGCGTTTCCAGAATCTGAGCCATAGCCAGGGGGCCTTGCACGGCCGTTAACGGCACATTCGGATGCACCACCCGCCCTTCGGGAATCGCCCGCAGCGTCAAACCGCCAAAATGACCATCCTTGCGCAGCCACTGTAGAAAATCTTCGGAGAACAGGCGCGCCCCCGTCTGCCCGGTTTGCTGGCGCAAAAAATCAATCTCCGGTTCGCCAAACCGCGCCTGCTCCATCCAGTCCAACAGCCATTCCAGGCCCGCGTTGATGCAGTAGCCGGCCTGATGAGCGCCATAATCTGGATAGCTGCGGAAGAAGTGGTCGAATTGGGCCCGTTTTTCGTGCAGACCCAGGCGGTAATACAGGTGGGCCATGGTGATCTGATACATATCGGTGTACAAAATGCCTTCGGCCAGAGAACGTTCATTCGGCTTCATTGACTTCTCTCCAGGGTTGTGTGACTTGCAACTAGTAAGGCGGCGGATCGCTGGCGGGAAAAGATTCCCAAGACCTCTCGTCGAGAGGATCGCTGGTATTGATGGTTTCCTGAGGCACGTCCGGCTCGGACCAATGCTGCGGCAGGAGGAGCAGTTTGCCCTTGGTGCGCCGACCTTCGATATAACGATGCGCTTCCGGTGCCTCGCTCAGGGGAAAGGTGCGGTCAATTCTAACGTGCAGCGCCCCGGAGTCGATCCAGCTAAACAGATCGTCGGCGCGGCTCTGAATTTCTTCGTGAGTTTGAGTGTATTGCGCAATGCTGGGCCGCGTTAGGAAAAGGGAGCCTTTTTGATTGAGAATTTGCGGGTCTAGGGCCTCTACCGGACCGCTGGCCTGGCCGTACAGCACCATGTAGCCGCGTGGACGCAGGCAGTCAAGGCCGGGCAGAAAAGTAGCCTGCCCCACTCCATCGTATACGACGTGCACGCCTTTTCCCTGGGTCAGATCTTTTACGGCCGTTACAAAATCAGTTTCGGTGTAGAGAATCACTTCGTCGGCGCCGTACTCCCGCGCCAGGTCGGCTTTTTCGGCCGTGGAGGTGGTGCCCAGGACGCGCGCGCCGCGCAGTTTGGCGATTTGTACCAGCAGCAGCCCAACTCCGCCGCTGGCGGCGTGGATGAGCACGGTATCTCCGGCCTGAACCGGATAAGTGCTGTGCGTGAGGTAGTGGGCAGTCGTACCTTGCAGCATCACGGCCGTTGCCACTTCCACCGCCAACTGCGGGGGCAAATGGACCAGCTTCCAGGCCGGAACCACGGCGTAATTGGCGTAAGCACCGATGTGCATGACATACGCCACGTAATCCCCGGGGGAAACGGCCGTTACGCCCTCCCCCACAGCGTCCACAATGCCGCCGCCTTCAACGCCGGGTGTAAACGGCAGCATTTGTTTATACTGGCCGCAGCGATGATACGTGTCGATGTAATTCACCCCGGCGGCTTCGATCTTAATTCGGGCTTCGCCAGGTCCGGGTTCCGGGAGCGGCGCTTGTTCGTAGCGCATCACCTCTGGTCCACCTGGTTGATGAACACGAATAGCTTTCATCAGATGACCTCCTAGCAAAAAAATAACACATAATCCCCGCATCTCAAATCAATCTGGAGATTTCCGGGCTCGTCGACTTCCCCTTCTGGAAGGCTAATGCATCGCCAAGCCAGAAGCATATATCCAGATATAGCCGGGGGATATGTTCCCGGTATAAAAGCATTGGGAGAGGCCGCTGCTCGTGTTATGATGCATAAGGGAGCCGCGATGTACCATGCCGTAATGGTACGCATCAATACAGTTAGAGGCCTACAAAACGGCCAATCGGAAGAAACCAGCATGATTCTTCTCCAACTGCAAATTCTGGGCGAAATGGTACTAGCCATGCTGCTGGGCGGCGCTATCGGCTTTGATCGCGAAGAAGCGGACAAACCGGCCGGTTTGCGCACGCACATGCTCGTCGCCGGCTCCGCCGCCCTGCTTACCGGACTAGGCGGTCTGCTGATTCCTCAAGTGGGTATTGATAATTCATTGATCACCACCGACCCGCTGCGCACGATGCAAGCTGTGATCACCGGGATAAGCTTTTTGGGGGCCGGAACTATTATCCGCCACCGGGGAAACAACAAAGTGGAAGGGTTGACGACGGCCGCTTCTCTGCTGTTTGCCGGGGCGCTGGGCATTTCCGTGGCTCTGCGGCAGTATGTTTTGGCGATTGGCGCTACGGCGGCCGTCTTGCTGACGCTGCGCGCCTTGAAGCATATAGATATATAGATATTGGTTAACGGCCGTCTGGCAAAAAAGAAAGGAGCGGTATGTCTCATTACAAATACGTGATTTTAGGCGGAGGATTGGCAGCCGGGTATGCGGCGCAGGAATTTGTGGCCCAGGGTATCTCCGCCGGAGAACTGTGCCTGGTAGCCGCCGAAAAAACGCTGCCATATGAACGGCCGCCGCTGTCTAAGGCTTTCCTGGCGGGGGAAAAATCGACCGAGGAGGTGCTGATCAACGAACCGTCGTTCTACGCCGATAACGGCATTGTGGTGATGAGCGGCACGGCCGTTACCCGGGTCGATTTTAAGCAGAAGGAACTGTATACCACCGGGGAAGGTGACCCGACCATCGGCTACGACAAACTGCTCATCGCCACCGGCGCCAAGCCGCGCACATTTAATCTTCCGGGGTCCGCCCTGAGCAACATATTTTATTTGCGCCGGATTGAAGATGCGCAGCAAATCCGGCAGCAGGCCGCCGAGGCCAGGCAGGCTGTGGTAATTGGCGGTTCGTTCATCGCCATGGAGGTCACGGCCGTTTTGCAAAGCCGCGGCGTGCAGACCACCATGGTCTTCCCCGAAGAACGCGTGTGGCAGGCCTTTTTTACGCCGCGCATGTCGGCCTACTTCACTTCGTACTATCAGGATAAGGGCGTCACCATTCTACCGGGCACGGGCATTGCCTCCTTTGCGGGCCACGGCCGTGTGCGCCAGGTAATCACCCAGGACGGACAGGCTCTGGACGCCGACATGGTGGTGGCCGGCATCGGCGTGAAGCCAAACAGCGCGCTGTTTGAAGGCAGCGGACTGCAGCTGAAAGACGGCTACGTCCAGGTCAACCGCTTTTTGGAGACCAATATCCCGGACGTGGTGGCGGCCGGCGATGTAACCCTGTACCGGGACCTGGTGTTTGAACGGCCGTTGCACCTGGAACACTGGGACAACGCCCGCAGCCAGGCCGAACACGCGGCGCGCCTGATGCTGGGCATCCGCCGGGCCTACGAACACGTGCCTTACTTCTTCTCCGACATTTTTGATCTGTCTTATGAGTTTTGGGGAGATACGGAAGGCGCGGCTCAAGCGGTCCATCGCGGACGGGTGGAGGATGGAGAATTCAGCACCTGGTGGCTGGCGGCCGACGGCCGTCTGCTGGCCGCGTTTGTGCTGAACCGGCCCGACGAAGAGCGAGAACTGGCGCCGGCCTGGATCAAAGCAGGCAAAAAGCTATCCGCCGAGAGCCTGCGCCGGCCGACAGCCTTACAGGAGGCCAGGGCGACAATGGGTTCCTGAATTGTATAAAGGGGAGGCTTTATTCGTTCTCGGAGAGGGTGCCGTTGTTGGCGGCGCGGATGGCCGGGATCAAATTACGGTTAGCCTGCTCTTTGATAATATAAGCAGCAGCGCCGTTTTTCCGGGCCTGCTGGACCAACGTGCTGTTGTAGTGCATCGAGAGCATAATGATCGTCACTGCAATGTTCAGGTCGCGAATTTTGCCAGCAGCCCGAATGCCATCCAGTATCGGTAAGGAAACGTCCATCACAATTACATCCGGGGAAGTGGTCTGAGCTAACTGGACTGCTTCTTGGCCATTAACGGCCGTGCCCACCACTTCCATGTCCGGCTCTCGTGATAACATCGCCATAATGCTCTTACGTACTAACTCATGATCGTCTACAACCAATATCCGAATTCTGTGCTCCACCATGACGTTTGCCACATATAAACAATACATAATAGATTAGCGAAAATTAATAAGTCGTAAAGCTTATCTTTACACAAAAACGACTTAATCCGTATAGGGGATTACCCTACCATAGAGGTACAGATCGAATCTGTACCCCGTTTTCCCGGCGCTTTTTACGCTTTTGCCTGGCTAATGCTAGCTCCCCCAGAGGAAACCTGCCTTCGCCCCCAACGATCAGGCAGGCACAATACCCGCTGCTTAAGTATCCAAAAAGATCAGCCCGTGTTTAATCGCCTCACGAATTAAAGAAGCCAGATCATTCACCTGCAGCTTAGACATCACGTTGGCGCGGTGTTTTTCCACTGTTTTAACGCTGATACTCAAGGTGTCGGCGATGGCGCTGTTGGTATTGCCTTCGGCCACCAACTGCAGCACTTCTCGTTCGCGCGGCGTCAATAAATCGGCGACGCTTTCGGCGGATGGATCGGCCGGTGACAGCAGCATGGTCCGCACTGTGTCGGAGATGGTGGGGCTGAGGTACATTTTCCCGTCGCTCACCGAGCGGATGGCCAGCATCAACTCGCCGCTGACGGCATCCTTCAGCAAATAGCCCCTGACGCCCCGGCGCAAAAGCTGCTGCACCATCGTTGTATCGGAATGAATGGATAAAATGACAACCTGGGTGGGCAGGTTGAGATCGAGAATGCGTTCGGCGGCCTGCATCCCGTCCAGACGGGGCATCGACAGGTCCATAATGACCACGTCCGGCTTCAGGGCTTCGGTCATCTCCACGGCTTCCTGTCCGGTCGCTGCTTCAGCGATGACCTCCACTTCTCCGCTTTGCTCTAACAGCGCCCGGATACCCTGCCGCACCAAATGATGATCTTCTGCGATGATGACGCGTATCATGAAGTCTCCTTTGTAAGGGGAACCACGGCCGTTAAGCGGCTGCCCGCTCCCAGAGTGGATTCGATCTCTAAACTCCCGTCAACCATCTCCAATCGTTCTATCATCCCCACCAATCCCACACCCTCCGAGGGGATGTTTTCATCCAGGTCGGGGGGCACAAAGCCACGGCCGTTATCCGTAACCGTCAGAATGACCACATCTGGCTCCGGCACTAAGTTTACTTCAATATGCGTCGCGGTCGCATGTTTCATGGCATTCGTCAGGCCCTCCTGCGCAAAACGATACAACGAAAGCTCCGCCAGCGCCGACAGCGAAGGCACGTCAACGCCGCTGTAAGTTATCACCACCGAGGAGTGGTGGGCAAAATCCTGGCATAACCCTTCCAAAGCGGCATTCAACCCATACGCATCCAGGCCGGGCGGGCGCAAATTGTGCGACAGCAGGCGCAAACTGCTCATCGTCTTTTCGGTATGACTCAGCAAGTCCGCCAGGCTGTCCTTCAGGGGGGCCAGCTCGTCCGGCAGTTGGCTGCGAATTAAATCCAGGCCAATTTTAAGCGAAGTCAGCGCCTGCCCCGATTCGTCGTGCAGTTCGCGGGCAATTCGCGCCCGTTCTTTCTCCTGGGCGGATACCACACGACGGGCCATGTGGCGCATGCGTTCCCGCTGCTTCTCGGCGCGCCTGGTCGCCTGCTCCTGAGCAGCATACAGGCGGGCATTTTCGATGGCCATGCCTACCTGCAAGCCCAGCACCGACAATGTCTTTTCGTCGTCGGCGTTAAAGGCGCCGGGCATCGCACATCTCAGGGTCAGCATGCCCAGGCGGCGAAGGCGGCTCTCGATGGGCACAACCAGCAAGGAACGGGCAGCGGTGCGGCGATCTTCCGGCGCAAGGCGCGGGTCGTCCGGCACGTCGGTCACGTTGACCACCGCGCCCTCCCCCATGACACAGCGGGCCAGGCCCTCTTCCAGGTTCAGGGTCTGCACGTCCGAGCTTTGCTCGGCTTCCATGCCGGCGCTGGCCACCAGTTGCAGCACGTTGCTCTTGGGCTGAAGCAGGTGCAGCATGGCCCCATCGGCATGGAGAAACACTTTATGCACGCGGCGGGCCACACGGGACAGCAGTTCTTCCAGTTCCAGGGTCTCTGTCAGGACGTTGCTGATTTCGGCAATGGCATTGCTTTCGCTTAAACGGCGCTGCAGCTGCTCGTACTGCCGCGCATTGCCCACGGCAATGGCCATCCAGGCCGCAGCCGTTTCCAACAAATGCAAATCTTCCCGATCAAAAGCCGTGGTTTCGTGGTGGGTCGCCTCTAACACGCCGATGGCCTCACCCTGCCAGCGGATCGGCACGGCTATCATCGCCTGTGGTTGATATTCAACGTAGTTTACCAACAGCGGCGACAGCCGCTGTACGCAGTTAGGGCCGCGCAAAAAGCGCGAACGGCCGTGCTGCCACACTTCACCAACAATGCCGGAATCGTCGGGCACGCGCAGGCCGCGCATGTCGGGCACACCGTCCCGGTCGAGATCAGTAACTTCCAGCATGCCATCCCGATGCAAAAAGAGGATGACGGCTTCAGCCTCCACCAACGGCCGTACCAGAGTCAACACCAGATTATAAATCTCATCCAGGTCCAGAGTGGCCGCCACCGCCTGCCCAATCTCCATCAACGCCGATAGGCGGCGCACCGTCTGGGCCAGCTTCAGCTCCGTCTCCTTTTGCTCGGTCATATCCTGGACGGTGCCGTACAGACCGACAACTTTGCCTGCTTCATCGCGTATGGGACGCCCGCGCATGTGCAGCACGCGCAGGGAACCGTTGGGACGCACCACGCGGTGGAAAAAATCGTAGGTACGGCCGTGTTCAAACGCATCGTGCAGCTTCCGCTGTACATACGCCAGATCATCCGGGTGGATACGCTTCATAAATTCCGCGTAGTCGGCTTCTGACCGCTCCGACAGGCCAAAAATGCGTTTTACCTCCGGCGACCAGGTCACCCGGTTGTAGCGCATGTCCCACTCCCAATGCCCAACGTGGGCGGTGTGCTGCGCTTCGTCCAGCTGCGCCTCGCGCAGCTGCAGCTTGTTTAACGTTTGCTGCCGCTGCATCGCCAGACCCAACAATGCGCTCACATGGTTAATCACCGAAGCCATATCTGGCTCCGGCCCTTTCGACTCCGGCGAGAAAAACTCTAGAACCGCCATGACCCGGTTCTCTATCATCACGGGAAAGGCAAAATAAGCGCGGATGCCGCCCTCTTCGACCGGCATTCTGCGGACAAACACCGTCTCGTCCCGCACATCCAGAATCGACAGCGCTTTTTGGCTGCGCCACACCATACCCAACGTGCCCTCATCGCGCCGGAACATGGTCGCTTCGCTCAATTCCCGAAACGGGGCAATCGTTGAGGCGTCGGCCGTGTACCAGACGCGGCTGGAAACCAGAGCGTCGGCTTCCTCTGACCAGACGTAGACGTGGCCCAACGGCCAGTCCATAAAGCGGCAGATAGCCGCCAGCACCTCGGTAAAAGCTTCGTCGATGGTACTGGCCTTATCCACAGCCAGGGATATTTTTTGCAGAAGTGTGAGCAGCCGTTGTTGCGGGGGGTGGAAAGCAGGGGAATCAGTTAGCGCCGTGTCTCTTGCCATTACAAATCCTTTTGAGCCACAGGTAGTCGGAGAGTCATCCAGCCCGCATGGCAAGAGATAGATGAGGTTGGCTGAACGAGTCTCACAAATTAGATCTCTGCCATCTGGCACATATAGCGGTGGTTCGCAAGCCGTGTTTACCGGAATGAAAACCTGAAGCGCCAACGTCCGGCAGATTATAAAAATATTTTATCGTGTTTTATGAAGTCAGAAAAGGGGAAATTTGCAATAGGCGGCGTTATCATTCGAATTGCTGAAAATACCACCGCTATGAGGCTGAGGGATGGTTTGAATGGAAGAAAAGGAACGCCGCACAAACCCGGCACAGGCACGGGTCAACGTGGCGCAGAGCGAACAATGGCAGCGGAGGCAACGGCCGTTACCCCGCTCCCTCAGGCAATCCGACTGCGGCTCAGAATACCAAACAATGCCGCCACCAAAGCCGCGCCCAAAATCGACCAGATGATGGGGAACGGCTGGCCGCCAATCTGCACCGACAATATTGTCGGCAGGTTCAGCCATTGGGCTAACCACAAGCCCAGATAAGCGCCGACAAAGCCCAGGACAATGGAAACCAGGCATCCCCCACGCGAATATCCGGCCAAAGCCTGCCCCACGCTGCCACAAATGGCGGCGATGAGCAGCAAAACTAAAAATCCAACCAGGGTCATCGTTCACTCCTCTGTCTTATCAGGATGCACTGCCCGCCAACGATGCAGGACGTCGCAGCAGGCGCATTTTAGAGTGTAAAATGAAAGCAGCGGGGGACCGATGTATCACAGGTATAATTGACGGTTATAGGTCTTGTGTATCCATTCCTAAAGCGCCTGGCGCATAACCTCCCGGAAGTTGTAGAACTTCCGGGAGATGCGGTTCTGGCGCATGGAGGTGTGACATGCAGTTATTTTTAGCCACGAGCAGCGGTTTGCTAACGGCCGTATCCGAAAATTCCGGTTGGCGCATCCAAAACCGTACCCTGCCGGGCCGCCACGTCAGCAGTGTGATAGCCCGCGAGGGGGTGATTTTGGCCGGGACCGGCGATGGCATCTTCCGCTCCGCGGATGGGGGGCAAAGCTGGGCCGAAGCCAGCCGCGGGCTGGCCGTGCGGCGCGTGCGCTGGCTGGCATTTCATCCCGGCGTTTCCGACTGTGAATTTGCCGGCACAGAACCCGCGGCGCTTTTTGTTTCTAACGATGGGGGCGGGCAGTGGCAGGCGCGGCCGGAGGTAAACAGCCTGCGCGACGAGCTGGGCTGGTGGCTGCCCTATTCCCCGGAAGCCGGCTGCGTGCGCGGCTTTGCGTTCCACGGGCCGCGGGCCTACGCCGCCGTGGAAGTAGGCGGCGTGCTGCGCTCCAATGACACAGGCGCGACGTGGACACTGGCCAACGGCCGTTCCCAACCCATTCATCCCGACGTCCATTCCATCGCCGTGCATCCCAGCTCCCCCGATGCGGTGTTCGCCCCTACCGGCGGCGGATATTTTGCTTCGCAGGATGGCGGCGAAAGCTGGCAGGCGCTGTACGCCCACTGCTACGTGCGTGCCGTGTGGGTCCACCCACAGGACCCGGCCCGCCAGGTTCTGGGACCGTCCGAAGGGCCGTCGGGGGCCAACGGCCGTATCGAGATAACCCACGACGGCGGCCAGACGTGGCAGCGCACGGCCGTCGGCTGGCCGCGCAATATGGTAGAACGCTTTAAACCTGTGGGAAATTCTCTATTTGCCGTGCTGGCCAACGGCGAACTGCTGCAAGCGCCGCTGCCGGCCCCCACCGCCGACCTGGCGGCGCTGGATTGGACGGCCATCCTGCCCGACGCCGGACATATCCATGACGTGACGGCAATGGCGGCTTAAAAGACCATGCCGCGGTCTAAAAGACCGTGCCGCAGCCTAAAAAATAATGCCGCAGCCTAAAAAACAATGACGCAGCCTAAAAAGACCATGCCGCAGCCTAAAAAATAATGCCGCGGCTCCAACTATTGTGCCGCCCCTTTATTCGGCGGCGGCGGCGGCGTCTGCCAGCGCCCGGCGCAGCTTCCCGGCCGTCAGCGGCAGGTCGCGCAGGCGCACGCCCGTGGCATCAAAGAGCGCATTGGCAATCGCTGCCGGCGTCGGTCCCTGGGCCGCCTCGCCGCTGCCCAGAAAAGGCAAATCCGGCCGGTTCAGGAGCACCGTGCGCAGGCGCGGCGCCCCGGCGAAGCGTAAAATCGGGTAGCTGTCCCAATCGCGGCTGGTGATGCCCTGCTCATCAAAGGTAACTGCCTCGCACAACGTCCAACTGGCAGCCTGAAAGAAGCCGCCCTCCAATTGATTGCTCAGGCCGTCGGGATTAACAATCTGCCCCGCGTCGGCGGCCAGGGTCGCCTGCTGCAAATGAATCTCCCCCGTGTCTAAATCGACGCGCACCGTGACGATCACGGCCGTATAACACTGGCTGTTCTTGTACCGGGCCAAAGCCAGGCCCTGCCCCTGCCCGTTTTTGGCCGGGCGCGTTCTTTTTTCCCACGGCGCGCGGGCGGCGGCAGCCAGCAGCACCGCCCTGGCCCGTTCGTCGGCCAGATGATCAAGGCGGAAGTCCAGCGGATCGCGGCGCGCTGCCTGCGCCAGTTCATCCATAAACGATTCGATGGCGAAGACGTTGGCATACGCGCCTAAACTGCGCAGAGCCGAGGTGCGCAGCGGGCTGTCAGGCACAAAGTGGGTGACAATGCGCCGCTGCGGCAGATCATACAGCGGGTCGGCATTGCGGTAGTCGCCAAAGTGATAGCCATAAACAGGACGTGCCTGCGGCGGCGCAAACGGCCGTGCCAGATGCCACGCCGCCAGCAGCCCCGATTCGTCGCCGCCCGGCCGCGGCCGCGCCGTGTGCGGAAAGCTCCAGACGTCATGGTTCCAGTCCACGATGCGGCCGGAATCGTCCAGGCTGGCCTGGGACTGGATGAGCATCGCCGGACCATAAGGCTCCCAGGTGTGTTCGTCTTCGCGCGTCCACTTTAAAGAAACCGGACGGCCGGGCAAAGCCTGCGCCAGCAGCGCCGCATCCAAAGCGGCGTCATCGGCCCCGTTGTGGCCGTAGCAGCCGGAGCCTTCCACATGGATCAGATGCACGCGGTCGGCGGACAGCCCCAGAACATGGGCGATGGTTTGCTGCAGCAGGGGGATACCTTGCGAATGGCTCCAGACCGTCAGCTTGTCGTCTTGCAGATGGGCCACGGCGGCGGAAGGACTGAGCGAAGCGTGCATCTGGTAAGGCCGGGTATAGGTGGCCGCCAGCGTGTGGGCGGCGTCGGGGGGCGGAGCAGCAGGGGGCACAGGGCCGGGCACGGCCGTGCCTGCCACGACCGGCGTCGTCTGGGCCGGAGCATGGCGCAGATGGTCGTAGAGGCCGGCCAGCGGCGGCAGCGACGTGTCATTTTGCCAGACGGCGGCGGCGCGTAACGCTGCGGCGGCGCGCACAACCTGTTCTTCCTGTTCGGCAATCACGGCCAGGAAACGGCCGTCGCGCAGCACGCGTAAGACACCGGGCATCCGGCGTACAGCCGCGTCATCCAGGCCGATTAACTGCGCGTCGTAGGCGGGCGGACGCACGACACGGCCGTGGACCATGCCCGGCAGAACCAGATCATGCACGTAACAGGCCGCCCCGGTCACTTTAGCGGGCAGATCCAGCCGCGCCGCCGGTTGGCCCACAAGTCGGTAGGCGTCGGGGGTTTTGGGCCGCACCAGACCCGTCAGGCGGCGGCCAAACTTCTTGCCGCCCAGCAGCTGCCAGTAGGTTATCTGGCGGCCGCTGTCCAGGTCGGTAATCAGACCATCGGCCACGGTGAGAGAAGCCAGGGAGTGGGCTTCCAGTTCTTCAAAGGCCATGGCCAGCAGTATGTGGCGCGCCTCGGCCGCAGCGACACGCAGCGCGGCTCCGCTGGTTTGCAGCGACATGCTGCCGGCGGTGATGCCCTCGTTGGGGGCGCGTTCGGTATCGGCCGTCACCACGCGCACGCGCTCTAAAGCGACGTCCAGTTCTTCGGCGGCGATTTGGGCCACGGCCGTTTTGATGCCCTGCCCAATCTCCACCTTGCCGCTGAAAATCGTCACCGTTTGATCGTCGTTGAAGCGTATCCAGGCGTCCAGCTCCGGCGTTTGCTGCAAAGAAGGGGGCAGCTGGGGCGCGGAAACGGCCGCCGGCTGTTCCGCGGCCAGAGGAGGCGCGGCGACGACCTCAAAAACGGCCGTCGGCTCCGGACGGCCGATGCGCAGCTTAATCGCCCGCCGCACGCGGTCGTAAACGCCGCAGCGGCAGATATTATCGCTGAGGGCGGCGCGGATGTCGTCGTCGCTGGGGTAGCGGTTGCGGCGCAGCAGCCCTTCGGCGGCGATAATCATGCCGGAAGCGCAGTAACCGCATTGAATGGCCTGCTCCATGATGAAGGCTTCTTGCAGGGGGTGCAGGGAATCGGGTGTGCCCAGCCCTTCGATGGTGATGATGGGCAGACCGGCGACCTGCCGCACCGGTATCTGGCAGGAAGGCGTGTCCTGGCCGTCGATGAGCACTTTGCAGGCGCCGCACTGCTCCAGACCGCAGCCGTACCGGGGGCCGGAAAGGCCGAGGTGATGGCGCAGGACGTAAAGCAGCGGCGTTTCGGGGTCCAGGGTGAGGTAATGGGTACGGCCGTTGACGTTGAGGGTTAACGGTTGGGGCGTTCTGCTGTCCCTCAGCTGGGGATAAGACATATCGTCGGGCATGTCGTCTACTTCTTCCTGTTTCGATCGCTTTTCGTGCATGATGGACCCCTTTTCTATGTGTAACCTGGGCTGCGGGTATTATACCTGGAATGCGGGCGCAGCAGCCTTCTCCCCAGCCCTCTCCCAAAGGGAGAGGGGGCCGGACTTCCCTCCCTCTGGGAGGGGATTGAGGGGAGGGAAGGCGGGATTGAGGGGAGGGAAGGCGGGATTAACGATAGAGATGGGGTAAAAATAAAACGGCCGTTCCCCGCACAGGTGGGGAAACGGCCGTCCGTTGGGGCGAAACAGATTGATCCAATCCAAAAGACTGGACCAATCATAGAGTCAGGCCACTGTCCAGCCTAACTGCTCCATTTGCTGCGGCGACACCGCCAGGGCAACCTCGGCAATGGCTTTGTAATCGGCCAGCCAGCGATCCAATTGTTCCAGTTTGAGGTCGCGCTTCTGGGTCATCTCCTGGGCAATGCCGCGCGCCCTATCCTGAGCGCCCCGGGCCGTGGCCACGGCCTCAATCAACGCCGCTTCAGCCTCCAGCTTCGTCTGATCATAGCTGTACGGCGTCATGGCAGCGATAAACTTGGGGTCTTGCAGCATGTTGCTGTAAAAGCGGCGGGCCTGGTCCAGCCAGCCGCTCATGTTCTTCTTGCGGGGGCCGTTCAGACTGAGCGCATTTTGTCCCGACGGGCTGTCACGGAAGGCGACGCGGGCTACTTTGACGGCGGCATTGTAAGCTAGCGTAGCTTCGGTGTAGGTACGCTTGACGATCTGCGTGGCCTCGAACTGCTCGCCGTAGGCCAGCTTTTGCTGGTCAACCAGCTCCCGCGCTTCTTGATACAGGGTGCGGGCGGCTTCCAGGCGTTCTTCCGTATAGCCAAAGGGAGTAACAGCTCCCAGGATAATGGGGTTGGACAGAGTATTATTGATTGCCAACTCGGCGTCCAACAACCGTTGGGCAATACTTTTTACTGCTCGATTCATGATGTTATTTTGTTCCTTTTCAAGTTTATATTGGCGCCTGAAGGGATGACCCCGCTCAGGCAGGGTTGGCCGAATCAATCGTGCATTTAGTCAAAATGGTTTAGGAATAATCTTGTTTCAACGAAACGCGACTGAATCGGATAAAAACAAGTGTACGGGTAACAGAAAGGCTGCTGTGGGTCTATTTATTGGCTGTTTTTACCTCCTGAATGGTTGCTAAAGCCTTCTTTGCGATTGCTAAAGCCTCCTACGTGATTGCTAAAGCCTCCTACATCGTTGCTAAAGCCTCCTGAATGGTTGCTAAAGCCTCCTGAATAGTTGCTAAAGCCTTCTGAATGGTTGCTAAAGCCTCCTACGTCGTTGCTAAAGCCTCCTACATGGTTGCTAAAGCCTTCTGGAAGACTTTGACGGTATATTTGCGTATGTTTTTTTTACTTCTATGCTTATTTTTTGCTCTTTTCAGACCAATCCCTGGTGCTGGAATTAATTTGAGAGCATTTTAGCGGGAAAACGGCCGTAAACGCTATAGTAAATAAGGACTATTCGAAAAAACGGTTCGTTTGGGTGAGAAACGGCCGTGGCCGCGCGTTTTTAGATGGGTCCAGTCTTAAAGATTGGACCATCTGGCTGCGTGTGACAACGCCTTTGCCCTTCCCCCGACGATTTTGGCCTGTAGGCTGCGCGTGCTACGATTTACCCACCTCCCGGAGGTCTCTAGAAAACCTCCCGGAGGTTTGGAACGTCCGGGAGGTTAATTGATGGCTGTTAAAATGCATGCCAACGAAGTTGAAACGAGTGTGTCGCTGGTGCAGGGGCTGCTGCGGGCGCAGTTTCCGCAGTGGGCGGGGCTGCCGCTGCGGCCGGTGGCCTCTGCCGGGACCGATAACGCCCTGTACCGGCTGGGGGATGACCTGGCGGTGCGTCTGCCGCGCATTGAGTGGGCGGTGGCGCAGGTGGAAAAAGAACATACCTGGCTGCCCCGGCTGGCCCCGCATCTGCCTCTGGCTGTGCCCCAGCCGCTGGCCCAGGGAACGCCGGGGCCGGGCTATCCCTATCCGTGGTCGGTTTACCGCTGGTTGGCCGGGGAGAATATCTCCCCGGAGAAACTTGTGAATCCGGTGCAGACGGCCGTTGATCTGGCGCAGTTTATCGTTGCTTTGCAGCAGATAGACGTGACCGGCGCGCCCCGGCCCGGTCCACAGGCGGCGGCGCGCGGTAAACCGCTGCGCGGGCGCGATGCGGCCACGCGCCAGGCCATTGCCGACCTCAGCGGGATGATTGATGCGGCCGCCGCAACGGCCGTGTGGGAAGCGGCGCTGCTGGCCCCCGATTGGCAGCGACCGCCGGTGTGGTTTCATGGAGATTTGCTGGCGGGGAACCTTTTGTTTGTGGACGGCCGTTTGCAGGCGGTGATTGATTTTGGGGCCACGGCCGTGGGCGACCCTGCCTGCGACCTGATGATTGCCTGGGGACTGTTTTCCGGCGAGAGTCGGGCGGCGTTCCGCGAGGCGCTCGGCGTCGATGCGGCTACCTGGGCGCGCGGGCGCGGTTTTGCCCTATCGCAGGCAGTTATCTTCATTCCTTACTATCTGGAAACCAATCCGGTGGGCGTGGCCTATGCGCAGCACACCCTGGCGCAGATTCTGGCGGATGGCGGGTAGGTGCGGCGTGTTTCAGAAGACAGCCTGAAAGCGGTTCCCCTCTCCTCAATCCCCTCCTCCCTCCCCTCAATCCCTTCCCCCCTCCCCTCAATCCCCTCCCAAAGGGAGGGGAAGTCCAGCTCCCTCTCCCTCTGGGAGAGGGTTGGGGAGAGGGAAGAGAGGGCTGGGGAGAGGGAAGAGCAGGCTGAGGAGAGGGACGACGGCCGTTCAATCAATTGCCGGATAATAGCGGCCGATGTTGTCGGCGTTGATAAAGACGTGGTTGATGTAAACCGCCGGAGGAACGGATTCGCCGCGCAAGATTTTTAGCGCCAGCTCCATCAATTTTTCGCCGTATCTTTCCGGCATATAGGCCGTCGAGCCGATTAAACGAGAGTGCGGGTTGCGCAGTTCGGCGTGAATCAGACGATCTGCGCCCTGCCCCACGATCACGACGTCGGATTCGCGGTTAGCCTGGCGCGCCGCCTCCAAAGCGCCAAAAGCCGCCTCATCGTTAAAGCAAATGACGGCAATCTGGTGGCTGTCGGGACTCTTTTCCAGGGCGTCGGCCACTCCGGCCTCGCTGATGGCGCTGGTGTTGCCGCAGTCGATGTGCTGGATCTGGCTGCCCGGCAGTTGTCCCAGCACTTCCTGCAAGCCATCCAACTGCCCCTGGATGCGCGCTTCCGGCAGAGAGCCGGCGCGCGATTCCTCCAGGACCAGGAGCTGATCGAGACGGCCGTGCCACCTCTCCTGCACCCATTCTCCCAGCGCCCGGCCGGCCATGTGCCCCGCCCGATAATTATCCACGCCAAAAAATGTGGCTCCGACCATCGGAATATCCACAGCAATTACCGGAATATCGGCCTGCTGGAACTTATTCATAATTAAATTGCCGGCTTTGTAATCAATCTGGTATTCAATCACCAGATCAATGTTGCGCTGAATTAACTTATCGGCCACGCGCAATGCTTCTTCGCCGCTCAGCCGGTTATCGGTGACGACCAGGTTAATACTGCCCAGGTCGGCCGCTGCCCGCTCCAGGCTGCGGCGTACATCCACGGCGAAAGACAATTCCTCGCTCTGATTGGCAAAGCCGATGGTAAACTGCGGCCTGTCTCCCTCCACCGTAAAGGATCGCACCGTATTCTCGCCGCATACGGTCAGGTTAATTTTGGCCTGCCGCATCTGCTCGATAAATTCGGCCGATACCCCGCTGTCTGTAAACAGGTGCGTAATGCGTTCTGGCGGCGCGAAGGGCAGCGTGCTGACGGCGCCAATTTTATTGGAGCCGACCAGCGCCATAATGCGCGGAATGGAAGTTAGGATAGCCTCCTTTAGCTGTGCTTCTTCAATCAGGCGCTCCGTCAGCCCCACCTGGAGGTCAAATCCCACGCAAGAGACGTAAGCGGTGCGGATATGCAGGTTTTTTAGCATGTCCAGCCCGATCAGGCTGGTCGTCGCATTGCCACTGCGGTTCACCATTCCGCCTACCAGCACTACCGGATGGGCTGTGGTGCGCGCCAACAGCCGGGCTGTCTCCAGCCCATTGGTGACGATGGTCAGCCGTTTGTATTCTTGCAGGTGCGGCACCATAAAGCGCACCGTCGAACTGGCATCCAGCAGGATAGTATCGCCGTCTTCGATGGTATCTGCCGCCCAGCGGGCGATGCGCTCTTTTATTTCGGCGTTGCTGACCGGGGTGGCGCTCCCGGGGCTGCCGTTTGTGGGCGCAGAGACGGCCGTTAGCAGCACTGCGCCGCCCCGCACCCGACGCAGCTTTTCCTCCGCCTCCAGCGCGTTCAGATCATTGCGGATGGTCCCTTCGGCGACCTGAAAAATCTCCGCCATGTCCGCCACCCTCAAACCTGGCTGGTCCGCAAGCAAACGTAGAATGTTCTGCCGGCGTTCAAAGATGGTTAATCCGTTCATCTGGCTTATATCCTTTATGTTCCGCCTCTATTGTGCAAAAAATTACAAGTTTCAACAATAGCTGCGGCAGGATTTGTTGAATAATGCGCTTTAGTATTGACACAGTTTAGCATTTATGCTATTTTTTCGTCAAGATTCAACAATTATCACCAAATTCCTTCAATTTCTCGCAGCGCGCAGGTGCACATGACAGAGGATGTAAACGAGCAAGTCCCAATTATCCAGATGCGCGACATTTCTAAGTCATTTAGCGGCGTGCATGCGCTGAAAAATGTCCGCATGGAAGTATTTCCGGGAGAAGTTCACGCCCTCCTGGGCGAGAACGGGGCCGGGAAATCGACGCTGATCAAAACGATGACCGGCGTTTACCAGCCGGACAGCGGTGAAATCCTGCTGCACGGCGTTCCGCTGCGTTTCAGCGGTCCCCGCCACGCCCAGCAGCAGGGCATTGGGGCTATTTACCAGGAGCCCAGCCTGTTCCCCGACCTGGATATTGCCGAAAACATCATGGCCGGACGCCAGCCCACCCGTTCCGGGCGAGTGGACTGGCGCGCCGTGTATCGGGAGGCGCAAAACATGCTGCAGCAGTTGGGTGTCGGGTTAGATCCGCACCTGAAAGCGCGTAATCTCAGCGTGGCGCAGCAGCAGACCGTAGAAATTGCCCGTGCCCTATCTCTGAATGCCCAACTGCTGATCATGGATGAGCCTACGTCGTCGCTGACGCTGACGGAAGTGGAAGAGTTGTTTCGGATTATTCGCCAGCTGCGGCAGTCGGGAACGGCCGTGATCTTCATCTCCCACCGCCTGGAAGAATTATTTGCCGTCGCCGACCGCGTAACCATCTTGCGCGACGGCCAGTACGTGGGCACGCGCGCTATGTCCGGCGTCAAAACAGAAGATCTCATCCAGATGATGGTTGGCCGCCAGGTCAACGAGTTATTCCCCAAACAAGAAGCGCCGCTGGGCGATACCCGGCTGGAAGTGCAGGGTCTGACCCTTTCCGGGAAGTTTGCAGACGTTAGTTTTGCCTTGCACGCTGGAGAAATCCTGGGCGTGGCCGGGTTGATCGGGGCCGGACGCACAGATCTGGCGCGCGCGCTGTTTGGCATCCAGCCGGCGCAGTCGGGAACCATTAAGATTGACGGAACGGCCGTGGAAATACGCAGCGCGCAGCAGGCGATGGCCCAGGGGCTGGGCTTTGTGCCCGAAGATCGGCAGCATCACGGCCTGGTCCTGCCGATGAGCATTGCCGACAACATTACCCTCCCTATTTTGCCGCGCTACGCCAGCGCCGGCTGGCTCCATGCCAAAAAAGCCAAAAGAGATGCCTCTGCCGCTGCCCAACGGCTGGAAGTGAAGAGCGCCGGCATAGCCCAGAAGGCCAAAGAACTGTCTGGCGGCAACCAACAGAAGGTTGTCTTGGCGAAATGGTTGGAAACGCAGCCGCGCATTCTCATTCTCGACGAGCCGACGCGGGGGATTGACGTGGGCACGAAAGCGGCGGTGCATCAATTGATGAGTAACCTGGCGAATCAGGGTGTGGCTATCTTGATGATCTCTTCGGAGCTGCCCGAAATCTTGGGGATGAGCGACCGCATCCTGGTGATGCGCGAGGGACGTATTACGGGCGAGTTTATGCGTGCGGAAGCCACTCAGGAGAAGTTGATGGCCGCGGCAACGGCCGTGTCCCCAGATAAAAGCGAGGAAAATTGACTGTGAACACAACTGCTCCCACCAACCAAAAATCACGCAGCCTCTTCCTGACGCTTGTCAGGTTTCGCGAATTGAGCATTATCATCTTCATCCTGCTCCTCATTGGCGTCGTGGCGCTCAACACCCCCGCTTTCCTCACCATCGAGAACTTCCGCAACATTTTGCTCAACATCTCCATCCTCGTTATCGTCGCCCTGGGCCAGATGATGGTGATAATCACCCGCGGCATCGATTTGTCCGTCAGTTCCATCATCGGCCTGGTGGCCATGATGGTCTCCTTCACCGTCGTAGCCTTTCCCGGCGTTTCCCCCCTGGCCGCCCTCCTTTTGGGGATGCTCCTGGGCGCTATCCTGGGCAGTTTTAACGGCGTTATCATCACCGCCGGCAAAGTGCCGCCCATCATCGCCACGTTAGGCACGCTCAGCATCTACCGCGGCATGGTCTTTTTATACAGCGGCGGCACGTGGATCAACTCTTTCGAGATGCCCGATGGCTACCGCGCGCTGGCCAAAGCCTCTCCTTTGGGCTTGCCCAATATCATCCTCTTTGCCATCGCCATCGCCATCATCGTCTACATTTTCCTCAACCACACCCGTCCCGGCCGCGACATCTACGCCGTCGGCAGCAACCCCGACGCGGCCAACGTCGCCGGCATCCCCGTGCAGCGCACTCTCTTTATGGTGTATGTGATTTCTGGACTGCTGGCGGGCCTGGCGGCCGTGCTCTGGGCCTCGCGCTTTGAGTCCGCTCAGACAAACACCGCTTTAGGCTTTGAACTGCAAACCGTGGCAGCGGCCGTAGTCGGTGGCGTCAACATCTTTGGCGGCAGCGGCAGCGTCATCGGCGTTGTGCTTGGCGCTTTTCTGTTGGGCACCATTGATTACGCTTTAATCTTGATGCAAATATCCCCCTTCTGGCAGCTTGCGGCCCAGGGCCTGTTGATACTAGTAGCCGTCATCGTCGATTCAGCGATCCGGCGGCGGCTGCAGCGGCTTGGCGGCGCAGGAGAGTTCTAATGACCACTATCCATGAAGAAAACAACAAACTCACCCCGCAGCCAAAGCGCCGCTCCCTGGACTTCTTCCTGCGCTGGGAATGGCTGCTGGTCGCTCTGATTATTGTCGTCATCCTGGTCAATTCGCAGCTCTCCCCCTACTTTTTGAACCTGCGCAACATGATGCGGGCCACCTCCGACTACATGGAAATGGGCCTGATGATGCTGCCGATGGTGTTTATCATCATCACCGGCAATATCGACCTTTCCGTGGCTTCGACCCTGGCCATGTGCGCGTCATTGCTGGGTTATCTGCATATTCAAGGGGTTAATATCTGGATTGCCGCTTTAGCCGCCCTGCTGCTGGGCGTTTTGGGCGGCGCGCTGAATGGTTACCTGATCGCGCGCGTGAAGCTGCCGGCTCTCGTGGTGACGTTGGGCACGTATGCCTTCTACCGGGGCATCGCCTACGGTTTGCTGGGCGATCAGGCAGCCACCGGATACCCACCAGCCTTCACCTTTTTGGGGCAGGGAACTTTGGGAGCGATACGCTTTCCTTTATCGGCCGTGCTCTTCATTATCTGCGCCATCATCTTTGGGCTGGTGCTGCATAAATTCACATTCGGCCGTTACCTCTACGCCATCGGCAACAGCGAAGAGGCCGTGCGCTATTCCGGTGTCTCTGTTGCCCGCGTCAAAATGATAATTTTTATACTCTCCGGTTTTATGTCGGCGTTAGCCGGTGTGGTCATTGCGGCTCGCTTTGGCAGCACCCGCCCGGACGTGGGAACCGGCCTGGAACTGTCCGTTATCACCGCCACCGTCCTGGGCGGCATCAATATCTTTGGCGGCAGCGGCACGATGATCGGCGCCATCCTGGCGCTCTTGCTGATCGGGTTGATGCGCTTTGGCATGGGGCTGGTGAACGTGCAAGGGCAGGTGCAAAGTATTGCCATTGGCCTTTTGCTGATTTTTTCTATCCTGCTCCCCAATGCGGCGCGGCAGTTATCCCGCCGCGGACTGCAGATTCAGCGCGGCACGGCCGTGTCCGCTCTGGTTATGCTGGCGTTGGGTGGCTTTTTTATCTGGTTCTTCTTTTGGTCGCGCATACCGGTTTTGAATCAGTAGCCTTGGAGAAGGAGGTTTTATGTAAGAAAGACAACAGGCGGTCCAGAAAGTTCGTTGGCAGTATACCCTTCGCGTGAGGTTGTTTAGGATAACTAAAAAATGCGATTTGATACTTCTCCCCGCAGGGAGAAAGAGAGGAGATGAGTGAAATGAAGAAACATTTACTTTTCCTGTTTGTGGCCCTGGCCCTATTAACTGTTTTGGCCGCGTGCGGCGGCGCAGCCACACCGACCGCTGTTCCGGAGCCGACCGAGGCGCCGCTGGCAGAACCAACCGAAGCAGCGCCGGTGGAAGAACCGACGGAAGCGGCCGCCGCCGGCGGCGGGAACTACGTTCTGGTCCCCAAAAACCTGGGCAACCCATACTTTGACACAGCCAACACCGGCGCCCAGGAAGCCGCCCAGGAATTAGGCGTGACTGTGACTTATCAGGGTTCGTCTGTGGCCGATGCCACCGAACAAATCCAGCTGCTTAACTCGTTGATTGCCCAGAACGTGGATGGCCTGGCTATTTCCGCCAACGACGCCGACGCCCTGGTGCCTACCGGCAAAGAAGCGATGGACGCTGGCATTCCGGTGGTAACCTGGGATTCGGCGATTGCCCCAGACGGCCGTGATGTGCACATCAACCAGGCCGAGTCGCAAGGCATCGGGGCAGTACAAATCCAGATGGCTTCCGATCTGGCCGGGGGAGAAGGCCAGATTGCCATTCTCAGCGCGACGTCTACGGCGCCCAACCAGAACGAATGGATTGGCTACATGGAAGAAGAACTGAAGAAGCCGGAATACTCCGGCCTGGAACTGGTGGCCACCGTCTACGGCGATGACGAAGACGAAAAAAGCTACAACGAGGCCATGGGCCTGATGCAAACCTATCCCGACCTGAAAGTCATCATCGCCCCGACGACTGTGGGTATCGCCGCTTCGGCGCGCGCCGTGCAAGATGCCGACAAGGTCGGCCAGGTATTTGTCACCGGCCTGGGAACCCCCAACCAGATGCGCGAATACGTCAAGAGCGGCGCCGCGCCGCAGTTTGCCCTGTGGAATCCGGCCGACCTGGGCTACCTAGCCATTTACACCCTCAACGCCATCGCTACCGGCGAGATTGCTGGGGAACCGGGCGACACCTTTGAAGCCGGGAAACTTGGCTCTTACACCATTGCCGACGACGGAACTATCCTGCTGGGACCGCCCACCGTCTTTAGCGCCGACAACATCGACGATTTTGACTTCTAGACTTCTTTAGAAAAATGCCCGGCAGGTTTGCGATTTCCCGAAACCTGCCGGGCCGTTGTTTAGCCATTGGAGACAACACATGAAGCGTGTGGGATTTCTACTAAGGGTAAAAGCCGATAAGCTGGAAGAATACAAAGCGCATCACCAAGAAGTCTGGCCAGAGATGTTGAATGCCCTGCGCGAATCGGGCTGGCACAACTACTCGCTCTTCCTGCGCAGCGATGGACTGCTGTTTGGCTACTTTGAAACGCCGCACAGTCTGGCCCAGGCCCAGGCTATGATGGCCGAAAAAGAGGTCAATACCCGTTGGCAAGAGTTTATGGCCCCTTATTTTGAAACCAATACACGGCCGGACGAAATGTTTCAGGAGTTGGAAGAAGTTTTCCACCTGGATTGACGTTTCAATTTAAGCATGAGCACCACCCTGGTGGCGCTCATGCTTTAGCTGAAACACGCGACGACGCAGAAGATGAGGAGAAAAGCGCATGAATAACCAGCCGGCAGATGCTGAGATTCGGAATGCTTACGAACTGGCGAAAGAACGGTATGCCGCCCTTCATGTAGATACGGAAGAAGCCATCGCCAAATTGGAGAACATTGGCATCAGCCTGCACTGCTGGCAGGGCGATGACGTGGGCGGATTCGAGGACCCGGAACGTGGATTGGGCGGCGGGATTATGGCTACGGGAAATTATCCGGGGAAAGCGAGAACGGCCGTTGAACTCCGCCACGATCTCGACAAAACCTACAGCCTCATTCCCGGCACTCACCGCCTTAACCTCCACGCTATCTACCTGGAAACCGATAAAAAAGTGCCGCGCAACGAAATCCTCCCCGAACACTTTGCCAATTGGGTGGCCTGGGCCAAAGCAAACAACCACGGCCTGGACTTCAACCCCACCTGCTTCTCCCATCCGCTGGCCGATGACGGGTTTACCCTGGCCCATGCGGACGCCGGTATCCGGCAGTTCTGGATTGAGCACTGCATCGCCTGCCGGGAGATTGGCGCCTACTTTGGGCAAGAGCTGGGGACAACGGCCGTTACCAACATCTGGATTCCCGATGGCTACAAAGACACGCCTGTCGATCGCGCGGCCCCGCGCCGGCGGCTTAAAGAGTCGCTCGACACCATTCTGGCTAAACCCTTAAACCCGGCCTACAACCTGGACGCCGTGGAAAGCAAACTGTTTGGCCTGGGCTCAGAAAGTTACGTGGTCGGCTCGCACGAGTTTTACCTGGGTTACGCCGTGCAAAACCAGACGCTGCTCTGCCTAGATGCCGGGCATTTCCATCCCACCGAAACCATTTCCGACAAAATTTCTTCGACCCTGTTGTATGTGCCGGAACTGCTGCTGCACGTCAGCCGCGGCGTGCGCTGGGACAGCGACCACGTCGTCACCCTGACCGACGAGCTGCAGGCGATTATGCAGGAACTGGTGCGCGGCGGCTATCTGGACCGGGTGCACATCGGCCTGGATTTTTTCGACGCCAGCATCAACCGCATCGCCGCCTGGACCATTGGCACGCGTAATGCGCTGCGCGCACTGCTGCTGGCTCTGCTGGAGCCCCTCGACCAGCTGCGCCAGCTAGAACGGGCGGGCGATTACACCGCCCGTCTGGCGCTGCTGGAAGAATTGAAAGGATTACCCTTTGGCGCGGTGTGGGATTACTACTGTTGGCAGCAAAACGTGCCGGTGGGCGTGGCTTTCCTGGACGAGATTCGCAGTTACGAGAAAGACGTATTGGCGCAGCGGGGATAAACCATGACGGCGAAAACCGTATTGGCAGTCGATTTAGGCGCCGAGTCTGGGCGGGTGATGGCGGTCGCGTTTGACGGCCGTTCCCTGCACCTGCAAGAACTCCACCGCTTCCCCAATACGCCTGTCACGCTCAACAATACCCTGCACTGGGATTTTTTGCGCCTCTGGCGAGAAATCCAGGCCGGCATTGAGGAAGGCCAGGCCCTGCAGCCGGCCAGCCTGGGCGTGGATACTTGGGGTGTAGATTTTGCCCTGCTAGACAGCCAGGGCAATTTGATCGGCAATCCGGTGCACTACCGCGACGGCCGTACCACCGACATGATGCCTCGCGCCTTTGCCAAAGTCCCCAAAGCCGACATCTTCGCCCAGACCGGTATCCAGTTCATGTCCATCAACACCCTCTATCAACTTCTCAGCCTCGTCGAGTCTGGCTCGCCCCAACTGCAAATCGCCGCGACCTTTCTAACCGCTCCCGACCTGCTCAACTACTGGCTGACTGGCGCCAAAGTGTGTGAATTCAGCAGTGCCACGACGACCCAGTTATTTAATCCCACCACCGGCAGGTGGGCCACGGAATTGATAGCTCAACTGGACATTCCCGGCCACATCTTCCCGGAAATCGTGCCGCCCGGAACCCGGTTGGGCGCCTACCAGCATATCCCGGTGATTGCCCCGGCCTGTCACGATACAGGCAGCGCCGTGGCGGCCGTTCCAGCCCAAAGTGCCGATTTTGCCTATATCAGCAGCGGCACCTGGAGCCTCGTCGGGCTGGAAGTGGACCGGCCGATTCTGACGCCTGAAGCACTGGCGGCCAACGTCACCAATGAGGGCGGGGTCTATGGCACGTATCGGCTGCTAAAAAATGTGATGGGTCTGTGGATTTTGCAGCAGTGCCGCGCCGCCTGGGCCGCCGCCGGCCAAAACTATTCCTATGCGGAACTGGTCGAACTGGCAGAAGCGGCGGAACCGTTTACGGCCGTTTTCAATCCCAATGATCCCGCTTTCCTCACCCCCGGCGACCACCCCCAACGCATCCGCGATTACTGCCGCCAGACCGGCCAGCCGGAACCCACAGCGCCGGGGGCCATTGTGCGCAGCGTGCTGGAAAGCCTGACTCTGGCTTATCGGGAAGTGCTGGAACAGGTAACGGCCGTGGCCCAGCGGTCCGTCTCCGTTATCCACATCGTTGGCGGCGGCACGCGGAACCAGCTTCTTAACCAGATGACGGCCAACGCGGCCGGCCTGCCCGTCGTCACCGGCCCTGTCGAGGCCACGGTCATCGGCAACGCGCTGGTCCAGCTTATCACTCTGGGCGACATTGGCGATCTGGCCCAGGCGCGGCAAATTGTAGCCGGCCGGGCTGAACTGCAGCAATATGAACCGCAAAATACGGCCGTGTGGGATGAGGTATACGGCCGTTACCAGCAACTAATTTTGCAAAAGAGGTAACAAACGATGTCAGAAAAAGAGTTCAAACACGTATACTACAATTGGGACGACACCGTCGCCGATAAGCTCGACCCCGTCGAGCGGCTGCGCTACCGTTCCAATATCCTCGGCGACGACCAGCGCATCACCAACACCGGCGGCGGCAACACCTCCTCCAAAGTTATGATGACCGATCCCTTGACCGGCGAAGAGGTAGACGTCCTGTGGGTCAAAGGCTCCGGCGGCGACCTGCGCACCTCCACCCGCGCCAACTTCGCCTCCCTGTATATGGACAAGCTCTTGGCCCTCCAAAATATCTACGACGCCGCCGCAGAAAAAGGCGTCAAAACCGCCATCGAGGACAAAATGGTGGCTATGTACCCCCATACCACCTACAACCTCAATCCCCGCGCCAGCTCCATCGACACACCGCTGCACGGTTTTATCCCTTACCGGCACGTCGACCACATGCACCCTATCTCCGTCATCGCCATTGCCGCCAGCAAAGACCAGGAGCAGCTCACACAAGAAGTGTACGGCGACGAAGTGGGCTGGGTACCCTGGCAGCGTCCCGGCTTTGATCTGGGCCTAAAGATGGGCGAGATCGCCCAGAACAATCCCCAGATAAAGGGCCTGGTGATGGGACAGCACGGCCTCATCAACTGGGCCAACGACGACAAAGCGTGCTACGAACTCACGCTCACGCTCATCGAAAAAGCGGCAGAATACATCGCCGCCCATGACAAAGGCGCGGACACCTTCGGCGGAGCCAAATACCATTCGCTGCCGGAAGCGGAACGGGAAGGGCTTTTGATTCGCCTGCTGCCCACCCTACGCGGCCTGGTTTCGCAGCAAAACCGCTTCATCGGCACCGTCCACGTCACCGACAGCGTGCTGCAATTTGTCAACAGCCAGGAGGCCGCCCGCCTGGCCGAACTGGGCACATCCTGTCCTGATCACTTCCTGCGCACCAAGATCAAGCCGCTTTATGTGGATTGGGATCCGCAGGCCGAAGACTTTTCGGCTCTGCTGGCTAAGCTGGAATCTGGCCTGGACCATTATCGCCAGGACTATGCCTCCTATTACAATGCCTGCAAACATCCCAACTCGCCGGCGATGCGCGATCCGAATCCCACGGTAATTCTCATCCCCGGCCTGGGCCTTATCGCCTGGGGCAAAAACAAGAGCGAAAGCCGCGTGACGGCCGAATTTTATTCTCTGGCCATTCAGGTTATGCGCGCCGCAGAAGCTATCAGCCAATACCAGGGCCTGCCGCGCCAGGAGGCGTTCGACATTGAATACTGGCTGCTGGAAGAGGCCAAGCTGCAGCGCATGCCGCCGGAAAAAGAGCTGGCGCGCAACGTGGTCATCGTCGTGGGGGCAGGCAGCGGCATCGGCAAGGCGACGGCCCACCGAGTAGCCCAGGAAGGCGCGCATGTCGTTTGTGTCGATCTGGACGAAGAATCGGCGAAGGAAACAGCAGGCGAACTGACGAAAAAATATGGCATGGGTATCGGCGTGGCCGGCACGGGCATCTCGGCCTGCGGCCCGGCCATCGGCCTGGGGGCAGACATTACCAACCGCCAGTCGGTGCAGGCGATGTTGAACCAGGTGGTTCTGGCTTATGGCGGCATCGACAACATCATCGTTACGGCCGGGGTATTTGTACCACCCAGCAAAGAAGGCAAGATTTCTGATGACAAGTGGGACCTGACGTTCGCCGTGAACGTGAAGGGCGGTTACATTCTGGCCGACGAGGCCCGCAAAATCTGGGAGGCGCAGGGTTTGCCGGGCACGCTGGTGCTAACGACGAGTGTCAACGCGGCCGTCGCCAAAAAAGGGTCCGTGGCCTACGACACCAGCAAAGCAGCGGCCAACCACCTGGTGCGCGAACTGGCCATCGAGCTGGCGCCGCTGGTGCGCGTGAACGGACTGGCCCCGGCCACCGTGGTAGAAGGCAGCAGCATGTTCCCCCGCGACCGGGTGATCAGTTCACTGGTGAAGTACAATATCGACTTTGACGAAAGCGAAGAGACCGAAGCGCTGCGCGACAAGCTGGCCAACTTCTATGCGCAGCGTACGCTTACCAAATCGCCCATCACCCTGGCCGACCAGGCCGAAGCGGCCTACTTGCTTACCAGCAGCAAACTGAGCAAAACCTCAGGCCAAATCATCAGCGTGGATGGCGGCCTGAACGAAGCGTTTTTGCGATAAAATAGGATCTCCGTTTGGCAATGGGTTTGTGATAACGGCCGTTTCCACTTCCGCAGGAAACGGCCGTTTTTTTGTCTCCTCAGGTTCACTCTGGTTTACCCACGACCACGGGCAGAAAAACGTGCTGATTCCACCCGAAATCCTCGACGCTGTAAGGCGCCGTTTCATAAACATTCTCGGCCGCTGCCAGCTGCCACGTGCCGGCGGTGACGTCCGAGAGGCGCAGGCTTAAGCGATACGGCCCATCTGTTCTGCCGAGGGCGATATGGGCTGCCGGAAACGAGAGGGTGACAGGCTGATCACCCGGCGACAACGCCGCCTCCACGGCGGCGACGGCCACCATGCGACCCGTGGCCGTGGTCAGTTCGCCGTCCAGCCGGTAACTACCGGTGTTCGTAACGGTGAGGCCCACGCGCACATCCAGCCAATCGTAACGGCCGTCACCATCGTCGTCACGCGGCGCATCTGCAAATTCCTGGGTCAAGCCGGCTCCTGGCGGGTAGACGGTGAGAACAGCCGAGTCGGTACGCCTGAAATCGTGCCCCTGGCTGCTGCCCACAGCCTCAACCACCACCAGGTACCGCCCTGGCCCCCGGGCCGGCAAAAATGTGCCGCCATAAACCGCGTCACCGGCCGTGCCATCCTGATGCCCGCCATCGTCCCAAAGCGGAAGGGTTTGCACAGAACCATCGGGGCTGTTGACGTGGGCCACCACTGCTGCTGCCTGTAAAGGCATGGTCCCCAAACTGACGGCGCCGGTAATAACGGCCGTTTGCCCGGCAGGCACGTAAGAGGAGACCTTCGCCTGCACAGCGGCCGGGTATTCCGGCACGGCCGTTATCTGGTAGGGCATAGGAAACGGCACACTGTTGGCCGTCAGCGTGTAGACCCAGGTTCCGCTTACCGTACTCACGATATCGTAGCCGGCCAGTTGGCCCATGATGCCGGCCGTTTCGTACCCTACCCCGGGCAGCACCGCGGCCGTGGCCGGCGTTAAGAGCGTGCCATCCGGGGCGGCCAGATGCAGTGATAGATCGCCCGCTGGGGCGTTGAGGTATACGGAAACAGGCCCTCCTTCCGTAAGGGTGAAGCTGCCCGTGGCCACACTGCCGCTCACGATTTCCCCGGCCACCAGTTGGACAGCCGGGATGGCAGCGGTTTCGGCAACGGCCGTTTGCGGCCTGGAGCGGTAAGCGGTAAGGGCGCTCTGGCAGTCGGCCATGTGGGAGTTGGGACTCTCCAGATGAGGTTTTAACACGGCGTCAAAAGTATCCTGCGGATGCACATAGGAGTTGATGCCCGCCAGCAGCCAGAAATAGCCATGCATGTCGTCTGTCTCTACAGGCACGGCGAACGGGTAACGCCCTGCATAGTTTTGGTACAGCGCACTGGCGCTGGACCGGTATACGCCTAAATCGTTGGGCAGCGTAGTTTTTTGCGCCGCAGAGTAAAACCCGCCCAAGAGATCGTGGGTGGCCTGTTGGGCCCAGGCATTGCCGCCTACCAGCCAGTAGCAAACGTTGTTTGGCTGCGTATGGAGCGCGTTAAACTGCTCCATATCAAACAGCTCGAAAATCGATCCCCACTCGTCGGGATTCAGCACGTGGCCCAACCCAATGACCAGCGCTCCGGGCAGATCCAGAGACCCTCCACCATGCGGCGACCCTAAGGTGTAGAGGTTGTCGACGAACAGCCTGTCTCCAGGGGGCAGCGCCGGATTGTGGCAGTTGGCGCCGGCTATGCCCAGGGGATCGTACATGTCGGGCGATTCCAGGAAGGCGCGGGCGCGCAGGCCGCCATAACTGTGCCCGGCAATGTCGAAGTGACCATTCCACCCTTGATTCCAGGCCGCCACCTCGCTGTAAGCCGAACATAGATCATTCAGGATGCGACGGCCGTTTTGGTAAATAGTCAGCCCCGCGTCTGTATCGCCGGCATAAAACAGATTGCAGCCCAGACGGTAGCCCATCGCCTCCAGGTAGGGCAGCATGAGGGCGAAGCCGGAACCATCCTCGCTGACGAGATCGGCGGCGCCCCAACCCGGCGCCAGCAGCAAAGGCTGAACGGCCGTACTCGCATCAGCACAAACGTCCGGCACAGGGCCAGACCAGGCGGGCGCCAGATCTTCAGCGGCCGCCGCCGTGATGTTGGAGGCGGCGCCACCGCCGCCGGCAACCACGTAAATATCGCTGTCGCCCGTCAGATCACTGTTAAAAGCCAGGTAGCCGCCGTCGGAGGCGTACACGCCGTTCCACTCGCTGCTCAAAAACGAGTTGGTCAACTGCGTCTCAGCGCCCGTATCGAGATTAACGGCATACAGGTCCGAGGTGAACAAATACTCGCAGCGGGCATAGACAATGCTCTGGCCATCCGGGCTCCAATTCGGGTACAAGTCGCCGCCCAACTGGCTGGTGATTCGCCGCAAATCGCTGCCATCTTCGGCCATGACCCAGATATCCCAGTTCCAATCACAGGCTGGGGTGACGACGCTGGCGCGCATAAAAGCGATGCGACGGCCGTCGGGCGAATAACGCGGGTAGATGGCATGGTTGCCGGCAATAGCCCCGTGCTGCCGCACGTCCCCGCCCGCAGTGTCCATAGAATACACCTGATACAGTCCCTGGCGGTTGGACGAAAACAGAATACGACGGCCGTCGGGCGACCAGGAGGGATGAATGTCTTCGGCGGTATTCTGCGTCAGCTTGAGGGGATTATCGTCCGGGCCGCGCAAGAAAATGTCGAAATCGCCGTCGGCGTTGCTGGCATAGAGAAGGTAACGGCCGTCGGGCGACCAGGACGGCGTGGCCAGGTCATGGCTGTCGTGCAGCAGCAGCGCGGCCGCCGCATCGGGAAACTGGCGCCTGTAGAGATCAAAGTCGCCGCTGCGGTTGCTGCTGAAGGTTATGGAGCCAGAGCCGGGCAGGGCATCCGGCGCGGCGGCCTGCTCCAGGCTTATGAAAGGAGAGTAATCGGCCGTTTGTTCCTGATCGGCCAATACAGCTGTCTGTGGGGTGGCCGCGCCCGGCAACAGACGGCCGTGGGCCAGGGCGGAAACGGCCGTTTCCTGGTCTATACCGGCGTCCTGTCCGCCTTCTTGGGCATCCAGGGCAGGAAACGGCCGTACGAAAAAGAGCAGGCACAATCCGATAAGCACAGCGGCAAAAGCAGTGGTGTCACGTGACATAGTAGCCCTCCTCAGTGAGCAGCCAAACGAAGAGGGTGCATTTCCCGGCCTCGTTCATTAGACGAATCATGAGCATCGCTAATGATTATAGACCAGATTTGACACTGTCTGTCCAGTTTTTACCGACTGCTTGCCGCCGTGCGGCTCACGCAGGGAGAGCCATGCACGGCTTCGGGCAGGTCACCAACCTGCTCGCTCAGATGCCGCCCGGCGAGTTTGTGCTTGCATTCTCACCGATGGCAAGCAACCACTATCGAAACACTCCTGGCAGGTAAATTTTGCTGGAACCGGGAATCAACGCCGCATTATGCACGACAACCGGCAAGTAGATCTGATTACCAGCCCCGACAAGGACTGTGAACGAACCCACCGTGGTCGTATTCCCGGCCTCATCAACAGCCTGCACCCAGAGAGTATAGATACCAGGGTTCGTCCAGGCATAAGTGAACGACCAGTCGTTTCCGGAAACGACGGCCTTTAGCCGTTGACGCAGGCCAACCGGCGGATCGGCCAGGACGTTTACAGCAACATGGCTGCCATCCGAGACGGTTCCACTTAGGATGAGATGGGCGCCAATGGCCGGAATCACGTTGGCTACCTGCCTCACCGTTAACTTCGGCGGCGCGTTATCTATACGATATGTGACGGTCACAGCTTCGGTGCGATTACCAACAGCATCGCTGCCGAACAATGTCAGCGTTTGCGACTGGCCATCAACCTCGCCCGCGCCTGGAGGCAGCAGATAAACAGACCAGACGCCGGTGAGCGCCAATGTCCCAGGAGGCACATCTGGATTCGGGTTCACCGTTTGGACGCTGCACTCTCCATCTTGGCGGCAAATGTGGATATAACCGATTTGGCGCTCATCCACAAAGTCACCATAAAGATGATGAACGCCGGGTCCGTAGATTTGTTTAACCTCCGCGATGGAGAATTCTGGAGCGGTGGCGTCTACTTCATAATCCACCCATTCCGTCCATTCACTAACCTGGCCGAAGATATCCACTGCCTGGGCACGCACCTGGAACGTATCGCCATCGGCTGCCTGGCTGACATCCCAGGGGCAAGCCCAACGGCCGTCTCGCGGTGTTTCGTCCGTGCAGGCAAGCGTCTCCACGCTGCCGCCATTTTTCAGCACTTCAAAGTTGATAGTAGGCACCGCGGACTCATCAGTTACCTTCCCATGGAGGGTCACCATCCCGGCCGGGATGACAAAGTCCGGTGCCGTAATAGCAATCTCCGTCGGGGGTTGGACGTCTACCCGATGATCGCTCCACATCCACTCCAGCGGAGCCACCGACCAGGAACCGCCAACTGGACTTTCCGGGTACTGGTCATCATAAACATAAGCATCCAGGGCCGCCCATTCCTGTTCCTCGGCAGCCACCCCCGCCGGATCAATGAAGGCCGTAAACTGCACACTTCCCGACGCTCCCGGGGGGATATCGCCTATTAAGAGTGCGCTGTCGCCGTTCAGATGCAGGCTGTACCAGGCGTCCAGATCCACGGTGACGCCTGTGGCAGCTTCCGCACCTAGATTCTCATAGTGGATGGTGTACGTCACGGTTTGCCCCGGACCCAACGGTAAGTGCGAGGTATCCTGGTGAGTAAACAATTCGCTGGGCACAACCGGTACTTCCTTAAAGCCAAACAGCAGTGTCCACAGCCAGGCCATTTCATCGTTCATGAAGCTGTAAGTTGTCCCAATGGGCTCGGCCGACAAGGAAAGCTGCAAATCACTGTCGGCAAAGGGACCACCAGTGGGGCCAGTGCCGTTGCCGCTTAGACGGCCGTTACCACACAACCCGCTGCCCAGACTGTTCCAGAAGTATCCGCGCACCAGGGGGAAGATGTGCTCCTCCGCCATCCCGGCTACAGGATTAACCACCCGGTCACTGTTCACCGGATTGCGTACCGGCATGGTGGCCCAAAGCTGCAAGGCTTCCTCTTCAGTGGCCACGGCCAGCAGGCCCAATGCAGCCAGGGTCGGGTCTGCGATGCCCAGAGCATCATAGGGCAAAAGAATGTCGGTGTCGCTGCTGTCCACCCCGGTCGACAGACTGAAATGCTCACCATCCAGTTTCTGCAGCAAGATCCAGGCCGCTCCATCCCAGCGATAGAGCTCTGCCTGATCGGCATCCTCTACCCACACCATGTAGTCTGCTCCTACAGCCGAAAGCGTAGATTCAGCCGAGAGACGGGCCTGGGCGCTTTGTTGACGGAGCCCGGCGCCGGTTGTCGGGTCGGGAAGATTGCCCGGCAGGTAGATGGTGGTATTGACTGACTCCGGATAAGGATTGTACAACCGGTCAGCGCCACCGGGGCGAGTATCCAGGTAGATAAACAAGTCGCCATCATGGTCCCAGTTCGCACCCTGCCAATACATGCGCAAAGCGGCTTCATCCCAGGTGACATAGAAACGCTGCAGGTCGTCGCCGTGGAGCGCGGGTTGAGTTTGGGCCAGGCGCCGGTCAACGCCTTCGATGGCGCAGACGTCGTTGGCCCAACCGTGATAGCGTAAGTTATTGACCTCATCTGGAGTAAGCGGGCCATCAACAATGACCGGACCTACTGTTTGGGACGTAACGTTGCCTGCGCCGTCAATCACCTGGACGTGCGCGTACCAGGTCTCGGCTTCACCCACGGCCTGGGCATGCGTCCCCGCGGCAGGATAGGAAGTTAAGCCGTCCACCAGTGGGGTCGGACTCTGGCTCCAGCCTACCCGGTAACCGGCAATTCCGCTGCCATCACTGCTGTTCGTCCAGCTTAGCTGCAGTGATACGGCGTCTGTCAGCGTATCGCCAGCAGCCAAAGGCAGCACCTGGCTCTGGTCATTCATGTAAGCCAGGGTCACCGTCACCGGCGCCGGAGGGGCAATATCCACCCACACCGATTCTGTGGTCTGCGACAGGTGGTCGGCCAGGTCGGCGGCGCGGGCGCTGACATTGAAGGTTTCGCCATCGGGCTGCCTGCCCACCAGCCAGGGCCACTGCCAGGCGCCGCTGTCCGTCAGTCCGGCCTGATCCCAGGGTCCGCCTTCCACACTCACCTCCACACGGTAAAGTTGCAAGGAATCAAAGGCAGTGCCCGTGAGCAGGATGCTTTGTGGCCCAACCTGTTGAGAGGTGGTGATGACGGTGGGCGAGATCGACACAGACGGCGGCTCGGTGTCCACGTGGATGGTCGGCGACAAGGTTCCTGTTGCGGTCCCGCCAGACCAGTCCTGAACGGCCGTTCCCAAAACATAGCTTCCTTGTCCCGGCGGCGCCCAGGTGAAGCTCCACACGGTGTTGGTGATGATGGGGCTGGCGGGCCAGGTCTGGTTGTAGACGGCGGCGCCATCTACTGTGACCGACAAGGCTTGCAGCCCTGTCTCGGCAAAAGCCGCCCCGCTGACACTGATGGGCAGCGTTGTGGTCAGCGTGGTCCCGTTGGTCGGTGTAAAGACTTCGGCGCCAAGGGTCAGGTTTGCCTCCGGGGCTTCTAGCTGTTTGGCTGAGGCCAGGTTATTGTTGACGCCAGTGGTGGTGCAACGGCCGTAGACGTCACAGGCCTGCAGGGTCATATCCGTTGGCTGGGTTCCGCCCAAAGTCAGCGTAGCCAGCATGTTGTAGAGACGAGATGTGTCACTAATCACGGCCGCGTACCACAAGTCCGCCAGGTCGTAGGTCGTAAGGGTAATATTGCCGTTGCTAAAGTCGGGGCTGGTGTCGGGCGGCAGCACCTGGCAGGATGTAGCTTCATCCAGGTTAAAATCCGTGGCGTTGCAGCTGTATTCGGTGGAAAGAGTGCTGGCTGCTGCCCCAAAGACCAGCGCGGGCGGCTTGGTGTCAACTTCGCCGCGCCAGATGCGCTGATTTTCGTAGGGGGTTACATAGCCCAGATCATCAGTGGCGCGCGCATTGATCTGGAAAATGCCCTCCAGCCCTTCCGCACCCTCGGGAATTGTAAAGCTCCAGGTAGCAGGGGACGTGCTGTTATCGACCGTGGCGCTGTACCAGGTGGTCAGGCCATAATCATACAGGTCAGCAACTTCGTAATCTTCCAGGGCGCGATCATGAATCACCAGTTCATCCACGGTTCCTTTAAAGGGATTGGTGCCATTGCCCCGTATCCCCAGGAAAAGGTCGGAGCTATTGGTGGTTTCGCCAGTGGTCGTGTCTACGGCCGTGCCATCCAACACACCATCAATGTACAAAGAGAGGGTGTCACCGCTTTTAACAAAGGCCACGTGATGGAACTGCCCATCGTTGACCAACCGCGTAGAATTCACACCCGGATTGTTCTGGCCATCGTACCGTCGTACCCGGATTTGCCCGGTTTCATTGTGATAGCGAATGACGTAAGGATAGCCACTGCTCCCGCCAGACCATTTCTCGACAATAGCGTTGTCGGTGGTGCCGCTGCTGGGCTGGTTAGGATCAACCAGGACCCAAAGGGCAACAGTGAAGTCCTCGTCCATACCAAAGTCAATGCTGTCATCATCGGCCACAAAGACGTTCTGGGTAAAGCCATCAAACACCAGGGCCTGGTCGCGCTGGCCAGTCTGCCCCGCGAGGGGGCAAACGTCCTCGCTGCACCCGGCCGGGTTGTTAGACCCTGACCGGTCGGTGAAGTACCGCGCGCCGGTGTAGGTCTCATCAAAGGGCAAATGCAGCACGGCCTCACCCAACGCATCGATGTTGCTGCCGGGCGTAAACCCAATTTCCATTTCCGCGACCGGCCAGTCGTCTACAACCTGTCCGGTAATAACGATGGAAGTGGTAATGGGTTGGGTCAGGGATAGATCGGTGACCAGCGTAGGTATGGGCGGATTGGTTTCCAGGTTCAGCGACCCGGTGGCGTACGCGTCTTCTGGCGTTGTATTGTGAACGGCGTCCGTGGCACGGACGAGAATTGTGTAGGATCCGGTGGGATTGCCTACCGCGACACCGCCGGTACCCACCTCCGGCAGCACATAGTCGACATTCCAGAAGCCGTCAGTCTGCAGCGTAGCCGTTTGCCAGCCATTCCCCACTACGTTAGGACCGCCCTCCATCAATACTTCTACGGATACCAGACCACTGCCCGGCTCTGTACCGGCCGGAGGGTCACCCGCCCGCCCTGTTATGCTGAGCACAATCCAGCGCCCCTCTGCATCGCGGATAGGAAGCGTTGTACCATTGGAGTCAAAACCAATATCCGGCGGCGTGTCATCTACAATAAACTGCACGCTGCTGGCGGTACCGGTGTTGCCCACGACGTCGGTGGCCCGGGCGGAGATGGAGTGTAAGCCATCGTCCAGGGTTCCGGCGGGAATGGTGTAGCTCCAGGATTCCGTCCCGCTGGCCCCCAGCCAGGAGCCGCCGTCCGTCTGTACCTCAACGTTGGTGACATATGAGGTCGGATCACTGGCAGAGCCGGAAACTGCCAGCGGCTGCAGCCCACTGACATACGCATTGGCCGTAGGCGCTAGAATCGTCGCCGACGGTGCATCTGCGTCAATGCCTATGGTACGGGTGACAACCTGGGCTTCTGTGCCGGCACCGGTTGCGGTTTCGCGCAGAATAATGTCCAGTGTGGTCAGATCAGCGTTTTCCTGCACCGGGATAACACCGTGAAGGACCGATTGATCTTCCACCCGCACCTTTTGGAAAAGATCCACTATCTGGTCGTCTGTGAGCGCTTCTGTCCATATGGCAACTTCATCGATGCTACCCCCAAAGTTACGAGAATTGTCGAATCGCTTGCCGATGAACGTATCGCCAAAGCCGCTATATACCCCTCCGGCCGTGTACTGGCCCACCTGGACCCCATCGCGATAGAGGGTCATTAACCGGGTGGCCGCATCAAAGGTACAGGCGACGTGGTGCCAATCGGTATCGGTATAGGCGTCTGCCGAGTTCAGGCTTTCACCCCAAATAGCGCAGCGTAGATGGTTTGAAGAGAGGTAGCTCAGGTTAAGACCCTGGTATGCGGCACCTGTTCCCTGGCTGATAATGAAGTCATCCGAGCCAACCGAGTCCCTCTTGGCCCAGGCGGAAAGCGTAAAACTAGAATTGGTGAGAGGAATGCTGCCGTCCGCGCTTTGTATGTCCACCACCACATTATCCAGGCCCCAGCGTTCTGTGCTGGAACTGGAAGCCAGCCCTTCGAAAAACAGAGATAAGCTGCTTGCCGTATGGTCGTCCAGGGTATATTCGATGTGGTAGACGGATGTTTCGGCGAAGCCAACGGCCGTTAACGAGTCGCCAGTGGAACTGTACTTTGGTGAGTGCAGGGCCGAAAAGACACGCAACGAGGAAACGACGTCGTTATCCGGCACATTGTTATTGCCGCGTTCTGGGTCCATAATCCAGCTTGTGCTGCCGTAATTACTGTCTTTATACAAAATTGAGGCCGTGCCCCCGGAGATCAAATAAGCGCTGGCTCGATCGTTGCCAATGGCGTTATTACTTAAATCAGGGTCATCTTCGGTGAAGGTTTCGCTGGCTCCGCTGTAGTTTGAATTCTCATACAGGGTAATGCCTCCCACATAATAGGGGTAACCGGCCGGGTAGGTTTGGTAATTGGGCGACGTATTCGGCTGGTTAGAAAATGTGGTGTTCAACAGAGATATGCCATCATGACCCCATTGCCAGATATCCGGTCCCAAATCGGTACGGTTGCCAGCCCAAGGTCCCAGCACATACAGGTCAAATGAAACTGAGACTGTATCATGGGTGGGCAAGTTGCTCAGGTTTAGCGTTACGGTCTCATTACCAAAACTGCCCAAAAACTTAGTCGATGTCCCATTTCGGGTGGCGGTTGACAGCGTGCCGTTGCTCCAGTCAGAGGCATCACTGTCTTCAAAGTCGTACACAACGGAATCAAGCGTCCGTGCCTGGGGGTTGACAACCAGATAATCGTTGGACCCATCAAAGCTGGCCGCCGTGTTGCCTGCGCCTTCAACACCGAATGTGGGACAGCTTGTACCGCTGCAAGTCGCGTTAAAGCCGTTGTCCGAAGCATCATAAGCTGTGGTAGATCCGGCCGTTTCGTCCAGATCCAGTATCGTTACCGCCGCACTAAACGCTTCGGTCATTTCTGCGTCCGAAAGGCGGCGAGCGTGCATCCGCACCCGGTCCAGCGAACCCGCAAAAAAGGTGTTCCAGAGACCCATTTGCAGACGGTTACATTGAGTGCTGCAATAGACGTTGTTATAAGAAACGGTTTGCGAGTTTTTATACTCGCCGTCTACGTATAAAACGTGAGAGCTCTTATCGGCGGCATGAATGATATGGTGCCAGTCACCATCGCCATAGTTAACCCCATCCCCGGTACAAAACTGGTCAAAAGTAGCAAAAATAGATCCTTTGGTATTGACACATACTTCGCCGTTTACCAGGCTCACCGCGGCATTCCCGCCCAGGTAATTAAGAATCCCACAGTCCTGGCAACTGGTTTTTAGCCAAAACTCGACCGTGAATTCATCAGCTGGTTGAGTGAAATATGCCGCCAGTTGGTCATCCACGCCATCAAATTGCACGCCGTTACCAAAGCGGCCCTCTACACCGCCCAACGGGCAGGCCGGGGAGGTACAGGTCGCGTCATTCCCGTATTGTGAAGAGTCGGCAAATACAGTAGATGAAGCGTTTTCTTCAAATTCAAGATCTACCAGGGGGTGCGGCGCACGGCAGGCGATGGCTAGCGGTGGAAGATCGGTGGACCCATTATAGACTTGTTCGCTGTCGCGCAGGCTGCCGTCCGGAGCTACGGCCTGGTAGATAACCTGAGAATCTGTGGTGCCTGAAAAAAGGTGGCTGGACCAGACCAATATCCATCCCCCGTTAAGCGGATCCGCGCAAACCGCTGCGTTCGCTTCATAGTTATAAGCGGTGTCCAGGTTGATAACCGGCGAGTCTCCGGCGATGGAAAAGCGAGTGGCGCTGAGGTAATAATCGCCTAAAGCCTGAGACGCGCCACGGTGTATCACCAGCGCCTGCTGGCTGAGGGTATCATAAGCCAGGGTAAGCGGGCTTATCACTCCCTCAGAATTAACCAACCCTCCCTTCTCCCCCGACAGTGCTGTAACCGGGCCAACATTCAGTGATGTGTCGATTTCGGCATGGTACATCACATTGTCATAGGCATTGATCCACACCGCAAAGTAGGCTGAACCCGTCCATTCCAAGCCGATTGGGTTTGACCCATCATTACTAATTTCCCAAACCTGGGTGATTGAGGATTGGGAACCATTCGCATCTACCTGCCTGACCCAAGTGGTCGCGGTACTGCCGGTAACTTCCGTCCACGCTACCATAAAGTTAACGCCGTCACTGGCGACCGAGGGGGCGGAGACAGAAATACCAGAGGCACCCTCTTTTATGGTTTGCAGGCTGGACTGGCTAACGCTCCCGCTGAGGAGATAACCGTTAACCTCGCCACCATTTGGCGTATCCGGCTCGCCCCAGACAATGAGACAAACGCCGCTGTTATTACAGGCAACTGAGGGAGCCGTGTAATCGATGCCGGCCGAGGAATCGATATAACCAAGCGTGGCCGAGTCGGTCGGGTTGCCATCGTTCCCGGCGGCGTAAGCAGTAATATATTGCCTGCCGGCGTTGTTGATCTCCAGGGCGGTGTAAACGTACAGATCGCTGAAACCAGGCGCTGCGGCTGCGTCCAGCGCTTTGATGTCTCCGGCAACCGGCTTCATGGAGCTGGTTGCGACTGGATCCCAAGACCAGACCACGTCTTCAAGAGCGGACAGGTCCATGCTGCTGGTCAGGACGCCGGTGGCGCTGTTGGAAACGGCCGTGCTCACTTCACTGACCAACGTTTCACTATAACCACTGGTCAGGGCCACTTCCCCCGAGAGCGGCGCACCGGTAAAGATATCCGGGAGAGCCAGGGCAACGTCTCCTGCCAGCAATATGCCGTCGCTGAGATTGTTTTCTGTTGTCGTTGAATATACGAAACTGGCCCCGGGAGTGACGAACCCATCATTGGTGGTGTCATCCAAGAAAATAGGTACCGGGTTTTCGTTGTACACGTAGGGACTAAACAGCAAGGGGTTATCCGGATCAGCCCAGGGGGCGCAGTCGGGACAGGTATCCTGCGTCAGCTCAAATTGGTCGGTCATGCCGTCGCCGTCATAATCGGCGTTGTTAGGATCACTCCAGACCCGAGTGTAGTCACTGATGCTGTAAGGGAACAGCCAGCCGCCTTCCAGGCTCACAAGATCCATATCGGCGCGAGCTGCCTCAGCCACGTCTGGCAGCCCGTCGCCATCAGAGTCGGAGTTGTCCGGGTTCGTGCCCAGCCAAAGCTCCTCATTGTCGGGGATGCCGTCACCATCCGTGTCCCTTAAGGTAGCGTCGAGTGTCTCGCCTCCCTCCTCGACAGTTAACGCGCGCATAGCCAGCTCAAACTGGTCGGAGAGATGATCGCCATCCGCGTCCCAGTTCGTGTCATCAGGATCAACGCCGCCAGCGCCCAGCGGCAGCAGGCCATCGCCGTCCGCATCAGCGATGCGCAGATTGCCCATACTCCAGGCAGTCACGTCCACAAACTCTTCCACCGTCGACGGATAAACGTCAAAAACAATTGCCGAGCCTACTTCCGTGGAATCGGTCCCGTCTACATACTTATCTTTACAATCCGCGCCCCACCAACAGGATTTCCCTAGCAAATCGTAAGCTGTGTCCAGGTAAAAGACGAATGAGCGGTTAATCCCGGCGGAAAGCGTGGCTTCGTAGGAAACGGTATCACTCACCGTCCCGATATAACCCAAAACGGTGCTGTCAACGACGGCCCAATCGCCAGCACGGTCACCATGCGAGGTAGACAGACCGCTCTGGTAAGCATCCAGCGCGGCCAGATCGTACACATAACTGTTCGAGCGGAACTCATCCTCGCCAATATCCACTTTATGCGATTGGGTAATGACCGTCGTAATGGGCATGGAAAAAATCATCTCGTTGCCCGCAACCATGCCGGCCGCGGGATCCATCAGCTGTGTGGCGATGCTGCCGGTGTTTACGGCCGTATCCACAGACAAATCAAACTGGTAGATAGCGTTGGCAATTACCTCGGTTAACTTGCCCGTTATAGAAAAATTGATCCCCAGAGCAAAAAGGATGATGTCTATAATGGCAGCAATGCCTACCAAAATGGCCGTGAAAGGAAGCAGGTTGAGAAAGAAAATGATCAGCGCCTCAATGATGGCCGCAATCGTATTGGCTGCGATGACCTGAGCGCCGATGGAATTGGGTTTGGCCTGCCCGCTGGCCACCAGCGCAATGAAAAAGGCGACGGCAATTCCTATACTGATCACCAAGCCAAGAATGTTATATTCTACGGATGGCGCACCCTCCCCCGAAACAAACATGATATAGATGGCGTCGACTTTGGTGGCCGCTGACCCCACCTCAATCAGTCCGTTGATCGTTTTAGCGATGCTGAGTATGGGCTTTATTACACCCATTATAAAACCCAGGGTGCCCAACGAAACCGCGGTAGCAATAAATAAGCCCTTGCTGATGCTTTCGTGCGCTACATACTTACGAAACAGATATATCCCGGCCACAATCAACGCGGCATAAGTTGTGAGCATGATCAAACCAATACCAATTACCCCTACCGACTCTTCCAAAAGACTTAGGTATGATTGAACATATCGGCGGATTTTCAGTCCCACAAGGTCCAGCTTACTAAGCGTCGAAGCACTATCAATTTTAATGATTCTAAAAGCGTCCCGAACATCGCTCACGTCGCCAAAATACATGGCCACGCCTTTCTTTAACCCGGAACCCACCAGGTTAGTAACCTCAAGTTGAATAGGTAAGTCTGGAGACTCATAATTCTTGGAAAGCAGCAAGTCTCCCGTTTTAATCAGGTTTGTTTCTCCGCCATACATGCCCAGGTAGAGAAACTCTGCGCTGGCCACTTCGCCATCAACATCGTCATCCCCACTGAAGAAATTGGGCAACAACGTGTCCAACTCGGTCCAATAGCTGTTGAAATCGGCGGCAAACCAGCCGTCGGTCGGATTATAGCCATAAGGTGCCCACTTCATGCCGTTGGTCTGCTGCACCTGGACCGGATCCGTGCCGCTGGTGGCTACATCCACTGTGAGGATATTGCCGGCCCAGGAAAGGTGGTCGCTGCTCAGGCCAACCACCCGATAGGTATGTTCCCAGGCAAACATGAGGGTTGGGGTGATGAGGTTAGTGGCCGACCAGGCGCTGGTGAAGGAATCGGTCAGCACGCTGGCCGTCTGGGTAATGGCGGTATCCATCATGGCCAGCCCCACCGACGGGTAGGTGTTCGTCACCACGGAGAGTACGTTGGGCAGGCTCCAGCGCTCCACGTCTGGCACACCGGCATTGGTGCTGTGGTTAAAGCGCGAGTAAATACCGGACACACTTAAATCAAACTGGCCGTTGCCGCTGACGCAGTTGTTGTTCTCATCCGTCACTTCGCAGTCTGCGCCTGCCATAAAGGTGCGGTCCAGGCCATAAGCAAAGGGATAAAGCGTGTCCACGTAGAGGGGCGCATCGCCCGTCTCGACCGGATCTTCATAGATGATGGCCATATTGGTGCCCTGCTCTTCGCTGACCTCCATGCCAGTCAGATACCATTCCTCGTCATAGCTATGGATAACCTGTACATCGTTGTACTCGCTGTAGGTGTCGCAGATACCATTCTCATAGGTTTCGCAGACGTCCACCAGAGCCTGCACCAGCCAAACCAGCCGCACCGTCTGAGCATTGCCCCAGCTACTTGCTGCCTGGTAGTACATGGTCCCGTGAAAGGCTACATTTCTATTGCCGGTTTCATCCGTAACCAGACTCACCGGCACATAAGCCGTGGTCGTGTTGCTGTCGGTTTCGTGGGTGGTAATGCCAAATTGATCGAGCACGTACTGGTCCGGCAAATTATTTGGTGTGCCGGTCATTTCAATTTCCAACATGGGCACCAGACGCACATCACCCAGATCGTTGGGGAAGGGATCGATCGTGTTGTCGAGATCATAAAAGGTAAGGCCGTCAGCGTCTTGCATCTGTCCTTGTTTGTCATTGTCGGCCCAGTCCAGGACGTTGTTGGTATACCAGAGATGGTCTGGGTTGGTGGGTGCTAGCTGGATCTCAACTTTCGTCAGCAAGCCCACGCCCAAGTCGTCGACGATTAACTGCATGGGATTGTTGCCGTCAAAGACGTTGGTGTCCTGAGTCGTGCTGTAGGGCGACAGGTCCAGATCGTCGGGCACCCCGTCGCCGTCATTATCATCGTCCCACAAGTCTGGTATGCCATCGAGGTCTGTGTCATCGGGCTTTCCGTCGTTGTCGGCATCCATGTACCACTCCGTACCGTCCCCGAGCCCGTCGCGATTGGTGTCTGGATAGAGAGGGTTTGTATACCAGGTGACGCCATCATTGTCGTCGTAAACAAAACCTTTGACTTCCAGGTCATCGTTTACGCCATCCTGATCTGTGTCCACAGCCCCTGGCAGCGTGCCAATGAGGCACTCTTCCAGATTGGTCAGACCATCGCCGTCATTGTCGCTGCCCGGATCAGTCTCACAAGCGCTGTCAAAGTACGTGCTGCTGTCGCTGGTGGTGGAGATTATGCCACTGGCGGAGATACGATTGCTGCCTGCCTGAACGGCCTGGAATGTGTTTTGACGTGTTTGGGCTAAATCAAATGGGCTGGCATGCGGATCAAAATTAGGATTGGACAGGGCTTCCTGCCAGGCTTCCGCACCGTCTGCTTCCGCCTGCCGGGCTTCAGAGGCTGCCTTTTTTTCCATTTGCCGCTGGTTGTAAGCTTCCACGGTGCTGCTGGTAAGTATAGGAGAGGCCAGCATCGAGATCGAAACAATCAGAACGACCAAGGTATATACACGCCGGGAACGGCTGTGGAAAACGACCACGACGACCAGCAACATGGTGACTATGGTGGCCATGATGGCGGCAACTACATCCCCGCTGTGTTGCAGCGCCTGGTTGAAGGGCAGTGGCAGCGTTAGGGAGGGCATAAAGGCTGTTGCACTTGGATTCTCACTTGCAGGCTTGCTGCCGAAGCTAGTGAAGTTTATCTCTGCCTGTACGGTGGATGGGTTTGGCCCACGGCCGTTTTGACCCTTGGGAAACGTTAACTCGAACTGCTGGCGCAGCGGCAGGCCATCTGCGCCCAGCCAAAGTTCACCCCGGCCGGTCATTTGTTCATACACGTCAGGGATCTCAAGCTGGATGCCGGGCGGCAGTTCGCCACGGCTGCTCATTTGCTTTGTGAGGAGGCTGCGGATGTATTCGGCATAGCGACGGCCGTTTACATCAAAAGTGAATCGCGTGATGGTCTGTTCCCCTAGCAGGGTCTCCCTCGTTTCTGGGGCATAACGCACCACATTGTCCATCGCCGACAGGATACCCAAAAAATCTCCGCCAGGAGCCATGGTGTTAGAAAAATCATCGATCTCCTGCCAGCGTCCCGCGCCGCGCCGCGCCTCGGCTACGCCGTCCATAATCTTGATCTGCAGTCCCGTTTCCGGAAGGGCAATGCTTCCCCCGCGGTTCCACAGGGTCATATTGAGGAATCCGGTTGTTAAATCGGTCTCGCCTTCCATGTGCATGCGCGTTTTTTGGCTGGACGGTCCGATCTTAATGGAAGCAGGGGGAGCCTGGGTAGTTTGAGTCATGTCAGCGCTAAACTCATAGCTGCCGGCCTGCTGCACACGTGCCCATATCGCGCGCAAATCCTCTGCTGCCGGTTCTTCCGCCTGGACCATACGGGGCAAAACGGCCAAAAACAGGCAAAAACCGATCAATAAAACCAGAGATGCTGCGGGAAGACGCCTTTTCATTGTACTAACCTCCTGAGTCAATGGTGCAGGCTGCCAGAGCCAAAATATGGGTTTTTGTGTAACCCTCGTGATAACCTGAAACTATCTTTGTTGAGGATGATGATAGTGGGAGCGAGCTTTATATGCCGGCCAGCAAGTGGCCGCGCTCAACAGCCATGGATACACAAGCCACCAGGTCGATTCTGCCGTTTTTCAGTAAGCGCCGTTGGTTAACGGCCGTAACGACCAAGTCTGAACTTGCACGTGATCAATTTTTCTGAACCAGCACAGGAATTTAATTTAACTGCTACAAACAAGAGATACGGGCGAGGACGATAACATTACAATACCAGCAAAACGTCAAAAAAAATCTTAACCGATCGAAGGAGGGTGTAAAGGGGCCATGCGGAGACCCGGTAAAAGTGCCTTCTGATTCATACCTGGTTCCTTATTTTAAAGAGTAAACGTGACGCAAACGTGACTTGGCGCATGAGGACCAGATGGGAAGCTTGTTGTGGGGCGAAAAAGGGCTTTGCGAATCAAACTCAAATCGAAGAGGACACGGCTGCCAGGCAGCTGATAAGGCAAGAGCCGGCCTGGAAAACCATCCGGCTCCCGATCGTTTTTCATGGCTTCTTGGCTGTTGGGCGGCAGGACTGGCGCTGGCAGAAGGCGGCTGTTCCGCGATTGACGCGTAAAATTGGGTGTGTTACACTGGATTTTGTTAACGTTAACGGAAGGAATTTCTCTATGCGCGCACATCACCATGGGCCAAGAATCAAAGAGGCAGCAGGCAGGCGGCACGGCCGTTAACCCCTTCAGGCTCCGGCCAACACGGTGCTGAAGAACGGCCGTCTTATTGGCTCCAAAACTGATTGTGCGCGACAATAGAAAGCCGAGAAGAGAGAGAATTATCCAGACAACCGATCAAGCCCTTGCTCGACTGGATAACAGGAGAGGTGCAATGTCGTACAAAGTTTTCCTTGTCGAAGATGAGATCGTGGCCAGAGAAGGCATACGCGACAATGTAGACTGGAAAGCGGCGGGCTTTGAGTTCTGCGGCGAAGCCCCGGATGGCGAAATTGCACTGCCCCTCATCGAGAAAGTCCAACCCGATGTGATCATCACCGATATAAAAATGCCTTTTATGGATGGCTTGCAGTTGAGCAAAGTCATCCGGGAACAAATGCCCTGGGTGAAGATCATTATTCTCAGCGGCCACGATGAGTTCGAATATGCCCAGGCAGCAATCAAACTTGGCGTGACGGAATACCTGCTCAAACCCATCAATTCCGCCGAAATTCGCAACGTGCTGCAAGCCGTGGCCGTCGCCCTGGATCAGGAAAGCGAAGAAAGAGAAACCCTCAAACAGTTACAAACCCAGATCAAAGACATTCTCAGTTTGCAAAGGGAACGACTGCTGCTGCAGCTTGTGGTTGGCGGCGTTTCTTCCAGCGAGGCGATTGAGCAGTGCCGCCAGATTGGGCTGGACATTATTGCCCAGCACTACCTGGTAATTCTGATAAAAGTGCATTTGTATGAGGAGAGCGGGCGCGTTGACGTTGCCCAATATCACGAGGTCCAGCAGCTAGTGGCCAATCTGGTCAACATGCATTCTGGCGCTTTTTTTACGCAGAAGAGCGTGGAAGAGCTGCTGGTGGTTATGAACGGCGAAGATCCGGAAGAGCTAAGGCAGGATGGGCAGTTCCTGGCCAATCTGATCCAGCAAGACATTGAAGCAGGTATGGGTTGTGCGGTGTCGGTAGGTGTGGGCAGCGTGCAGCAGCGGCTGACGGATATTTTTCTTTCGTTTGCAGCCGCGTTAACGGCCGTCAACAAATCCCACCCCGCTATACGAGACGCAGAACTTTCTCCCCACAATCTGGCCAATATGTTGGAGTTGGATCAAACGGCCGTGGAACAATATCTCAAAAGCGGCTTGATGTCCGAGTTCGACTCATTCTTTGAAGAGCAGCTGCAGCCCGTCAGCGAAGCGTCGCTGCACTCCAATTTGATTAAGCATTACTTTTTTGTGGATGTGATTTTAACGGCCGTGCAGTTTATCACCGATTTAGGCGGTGAGCCGCGCGATGTCATCCCGGCGATGGACAACATTGAAGGATTCCTGGTCAACATCCAAACCATCGCGCAAATAAAACAATCACTCTATGATCTGTTCGCGGCCACTCTCACTTTTAGAAACAACCAGGCGCAGTACGAGAAGACCAAACTCATCTTCCAGGCCAAAGACTTTATCGATGCGCACTACACCGATCCCAACCTGCTGCTTAACGAAGTAGCGGCCACCGTCAATCTAAGCCCCAGTCATTTTAGCGTGGTCTTTGGGCGTGAAACGGGCGAATCCTTCAAAGATTACCTCACCCGCATCCGGATTGAAAGAGCCAAAGAACTTCTCCGTACAACCAACATGAAATGTTCCGAGGTGGCTTATCAGAGCGGATATAATGATCCTCACTATTTCAGCTATGTTTTCCGCAAAAACACCGGTCTTCCCCCTCAACAGTTCCGCCAACTGCCCCAAACATAAGGGACTTCTGGACTCTTTGTCATTTCTGCACCGGCAGAAAGGCCAAGGGCTGGATTCCCACCTCCGTGGGCGACACACTGACTGCCGGGTTGCCTGTCTTCACAACCCGGCAAGTAAAAATCAAGAGAGGCAGCCATGATGAATGCCGAGATAGTTGCCAGCGAACCGACACCCCGTTATATGGCCAAGTTTATTACACTCTTTGCCCGTATCCGTTTCTCGCTGCGCACCAAAATATTGCTCTCATTTTTCACCGTGATTTTGCTGTTGTCTGCCATGAATGTCATGCTGATTTGGGAGGTCTTGCGCTTTAACCGCCAATACGACGCCATCATCACCAACATCACCACGGCCAACAGCATCAACGGCTACGTCAAGCCTGCAATTGACGCCGAAATGTGGAACATTGTCTCTGGCAAGACAGAATTTACGGACGGGAATCAATACGAAATAATCGAGCAGGTCAACACGCAAATCGAATCCATGATGGCCAATGCGGAATCGGATAAGTCGAAAATCAAACTGGAAGTGATTTACCGAACGATGAATACGCTGACCCATTACGTGGATAAAATGGGCGAGCAAATTGGGGCCGGCAGCCGCGTGGCGGAAAACGAACAGGTGCTGGATGATATTCGCGGCGTATCGGCCGTTGTAGAAGAAAGCGTGCAAGACTATATGCTGTTTGAGGTCAACCAGGCGGAACAACAGTATAAAGCCAATCAGGAGCGTTTTACGCAGCTTTCTATCCTGTACATGATTTTGCTGCCAGGTGTGATACTGTTTTCGGTTTTGGCCGCCTGGATTATTTCCGCCAGCATTTATATTCCTATCAAAAAGCTGCACGATGTCACCGCTACCATCACCGGAGAAGATCTACAGGCGTTGGTGACGACCCACAATGTGGATGAGATTACGGAACTGGGCATTAGCTTTAATATCATGATCGGCCGTATTCGGGAATTGTTGAACGCCAAAATCCGGGAGCAGGAAAACTTAAAGAAAGCCGAGTTAAAAGCCCTGCAAGCTCAGATCAATCCCCACTTTTTGTACAACACGCTGGATACGATTGTCTGGATGGCTGAGTCGAACAACACCGATCAGGTGATTGAGATTGTACGCGCCCTCTCCAGCTTTTTCCGGATTGCCTTGAGCAAGGGCAAGGACTGGATTTCCTTGCAGCAGGAAATTGAACACGTGCGCAGTTACCTCACCATCCAAAAAATGCGCTATCGGGATATCCTGGATTTTAAGATTGAGGTGGAAGAGGAACTGCTCGACAGCACCGTTTTGAAGTTAACGCTGCAGCCCCTGGTAGAAAATGCGTTGTATCATGGCATTAAAAGCAAGCGAAATGGAGGCACCATTGTGGTACGCGCCCACGCGGCGGAAAATGACAATGTGCTGCTGGAAGTGCAGGATGACGGCGTGGGGTTTACTCCCTATAAACTGGCGCAAATCCAGGATCTGCTGGTACAAGATTTGGGTGAAGTGACACTGAGCGAAGAAGGCGGCTTTGGCCTGGAAAATGTCCACAAACGGATTCAGCTCTATTACGGTCAGGGGTATGGGCTTGCCATAGAAAGCCATTATCGGAGCGGCACACGGGTTGCGGTGAAGATACCATACCGCTGCAACGGAACATAACAGGAGTATCATGAGAGCGATCATGAAAGGGATGAGCTTGTTTTTTATCGTCTTGATTTTGATGCTGCCAGGGTGTCAGGCGAAACTGGAGGGGGGTACGGCCGTTTCCACTCCCCCGACCGCAGAAGAAAGTACCATCACCTATGAGGAACTCGTTGTCGGCTATTCGCAGATTGGGGCCGAGAGCGAATGGCGTACCGGCAACACCGCCTCCATCAAAGAAGCAGCCGAAAGCCTCGGTGTCGAACTAATCTTTTCCGACGGCCAGCAAAAACAGGAAAATCAAATCAAGGCCATTCGCACCTTCATTGCTCAGCAGGTAGATTTAATTGGTGTTTCTCCGGTTGTCGAAACAGGCTGGGATTCCGTATTTCAGGAGGCAAAAGAAGCTGGCATTCCAATCATACTGGTTGATCGTCGGGCAGCCGTAGACGAGAACCTGTATACCAGCTATCTAGGTTCCGATTTCACGGAAGAAGGGCGTAACGCTGCCCGAGTGATGGTTGATTTGCTTGATGGAGAAGGGAAGATCGTCGAACTGGTGGGGACAGTGGGATCGGCCCCGGCCATTGATCGTTATGCCGGATTCCGGGAAGTGATCAAGGAGTATCCCGACCTGGAAATCATCGCCTCGGAATCGGGTGATTTTACACGCGCCAAAGGCGAAGAGGTGATGGGCGATTTTTTGCAGCTCTATGGCGATAAGATCGATGCTGTCTATGCCCATAATGATGACATGGCCATCGGCGCGATTAAGGCGATTGAAGCGTATGGCTTAAAACCGGGTGAAGATATCAAGATTGTGTCTATTGATGCCATTCGGGATGCTTTTCAAGCCATGATTGACGGCAAATTAAACGCCACAATTGAATGCAACCCTTTGTTAGGGCCGCAATTTTTTGATCTGGCCTTAAAGGTGGCCAACGGCGAATCTGTGCCTAAATGGATCCCCTCGGAAGAAAAAATATATTTCCCGGATGATGCCGCAGAGGTGCTGCCTTCGCGGAAGTATTAGGGGCGGGATACGGCCGTTTCCAAAAAAATCTAAATCTCATCAAAAAAAATCCAACCTTCCCAAAAGGAAGGTTGGATTTTTTACGAACAACACCATTCCATTGTGTAAAAAGTGCCTAAAAAAACCAATGGCTGTTTGGCCACTTTCGCTTGTATCATAACTTTATTCGTTTCATTTTATCCCGGGCGAAATGAAACCCTTAACCAATTTCCCTATATCCAAAGAGAAGGAGATGAATTAGATGAGAAAGTTAAGCCTACTCGTTATTGTCATGGCCGCATTTTTGGCACTGGTGGCATGCAGCAGCGCCACCTCAACCACAGAAGAAACAGCTTCAAACACATCAACCGAAGCCAAGACCATGGAAAACTTGACCGTCGGTTATGCGCAAATTGGGGCCGAAAGCGAATGGCGTACTGCCAATACTGCTTCCATCAAAGAAACGGCCGAAAAACTTGGTGTTGACCTCAAGTTCTCCGATGCCCAACAAAAACAAGAGAACCAGATTGCCGCTATTCGTTCCTACATCGCCGAAGGTGTGGATGTCATCGGCTTTTCGCCCGTCGTCGAGACCGGCTGGGAAACCGTTTTGCAAGAAGCCAAAGATGCGGGCATCCCCGTCATCATGGTAGACCGCCGTGCCGATGTGCCGCGTGAACTCTATGCCACCTACCTCGGTTCCGACTTCGTAGAAGAAGGTCGCAAAGCCGGCGAAGAAATGAACCGCCTCCTGCCTGATGGCGGTAAGATCGTCGAATTGGTTGGCACAGTTGGCTCCGCACCGGCCAATGACCGCTACACCGGTTTCCGCGATTCAATGGCCGAAAATATCGAAATTATCGATTCCCAATCTGGTGACTTTACACGTGCCAAGGGCAAAGAGGTAATGGAAGCCTTCCTCAAGAATTATGGCGACGAAATTGTTGGTTTGTACGCCCACAACGATGACATGGCTATCGGCGCCATTCAAGCCATTGAAGAATATGGCCTGAAGCCCGGCGAAGATATCAAAATCGTCTCCATCGATGCTGTCCGTGGCGCCTTCGAAGCGATGATTGACGGCAAATTGAATGTAACCGTTGAATGTAATCCCCTGCTTGGCCCGCAGTTCTATGACCTGGCCCTGCGTGCCGTCAACGGCGAAGAACTTCCCGAGTGGGTTCCTTCAGAAGAAAGTGTATACTATCCTGACAAAGCAGAAGAACTGCTGCCCGAACGTCAGTATTAGGCCGACAATTTTCAGCAACTAGCCTGATGGGCTAACGAACATGAGGAGCGGCGATAAAGCTATCACCGCTCCTCATCCTCATGATCAGAAGGGGAAATCAGATGCCAGATTCAAACACAAGTCTTCTGTCGATGAAGGGCATATACAAGGCGTTTCCTGGTGTGCAGGCCCTGGAAAACGTCGATTTTGAGTTACAAAAGGGGGAAATTCATGCCATCGTTGGCGAGAACGGCGCCGGGAAGTCCACTCTGGTCAAAATTATTACCGGTGTTGAGCGGCCGGATAACGGCCGTATCGAACTAGACGGCGTCCCTATTCAGGCCAAGTCCCCCCAACACGCTCAGGAATTAGGCATCAGCACCGTCTATCAAGAAATTAACTTGTGCGAAAATCTCTCTGTTGCCGAAAACATCCTTCTCGGTCGTGAACCACGCAAGTTCGGCCGCATCGATTGGCGCGCGATGCAAGCTCAGGCCATCCAAATTCTACGCCATTTAGAAATTGACATTGATGCCACCAAAGACCTGGGCGATTACTCCATTGCCATCCAACAAATGATCGCCATTGCCCGCGCCCTGGAAATCTCTTCTGCCAAGGTTCTTATTCTCGACGAGCCAACCTCCAGCCTGGATACACACGAGACAGAAAAACTCTTTCAAGTCATGCGCAAGCTAAAAAGCGAAGGGCTGGGAATCATTTTTATCACCCACTTCATAGACCAGATATACGAAGTTACAGATAGAATCACCATCCTCCGCAACGGCAAACTGGTGGGAACATACGAGACGGCCGTCCTCCCCCGCCTTGAGCTGATTGCCAAAATGATCGGACGAGTCATGGGCGACTTCAACGACATGGTGCAAATCAAACTCAAAAGCGACAAACAGCGTGCCGGGGAGCCTCTCCTTCGTGCCCGGAGCCTGGGCCATTCCGGTTCTATTGCCCCATTCGACCTCGATTTATATACCGGAGAAGTGGTTGGTCTGGCTGGTCTTTTAGGCTCGGGGCGCACCGAAACTGCCCAGCTAATATTTGGCATAGACAAACCAGACAGCGGCAGACTCACCATGGCCGGAGAAGAGATCAAACATTTCTCGCCGGCTGATTCCATTGCCAAAGGCATTGCCTTTTGTCCCGAAGATCGTAAAGCAGACGGCATCGTGGATGATTTAACCATCAGAGAAAACATTGTCCTCGCTGTGCAGTCAAACAAAGGCTGGGCAAAACGCCTGAACAAAAATCAACAATATGAATTGGCCGAAAAATTCATCAAAATGTTAGACATCAGCACGCCTTCTGCTGACCAAAAAGTTAAAAACCTGAGCGGCGGAAATCAGCAAAAGGTGATTTTGGCGCGCTGGCTGGCCACAAACCCACAGTTACTCATTTTGGATGAGCCTACACGCGGCATTGATATTGGCGCCAAAGCAGAAATCCAGAAACTCGTGTTAGAGTTGGCTGAAGAAGGCAAAGCGTGCCTCTTTATTTCCTCCGAACTGGAAGAAGTGCTTAGAACCAGCCATCGAATCAATGTGCTCCGCGACCAACATTTTGTCGCCGAATTTTCTGATGAGGTGGATGAGCACACCATTATGCAAACAATGGCAGGGGGTGAAAAATGACCCGGTCTAGATTTTCATGGCATCAACTAAGAGATAGTCAGCTGTTTTGGCCGCTTCTGGCCCTGGCCCTGATTTTGCTCTTCAACCTGTTTTTCACGCCCGGTTTTTATAACGTGGAAATTAAAGACGGTCACTTATCCGGGTTCCTGATTGACATTTTGAATCGGGGTTCCATCTTGATGCTCCTGGCGACTGGCATGACGATGGTGATTGCGACCGGCGGTGTCGATCTTTCCGTGGGCGCAGTTGTGGCGATTTCGGCAGCGACGGCAACGGTTCTCATCAACCCCGCCCTGGCTACGGAGCTGATTAGTTCTGAGGAACTGATCAAGGATGTGACAAGCACGCCGCTGTGGATGTGTATTACGGCCGCTTTGCTGATTGCGACACTGTGTGGTTTATGGAATGGCCTGCTCGTTTCCAGAGGGAAAATTCAGCCGATGGTGGCCACCCTGGTTCTCATGGTGGCCGGTCGGGGCATTGCACAGTTAATTACGCACGGGCAGATCATTACCGTTTACTACACTCCCTATTTTTTCATCGGCAACGGCTATTTGCTCGGACTGCCTTTCCCGTTGTTCATTGCGATCTTTGTTTATTTGTGTACCTGGTTATGGGCCAGGCGTACGGCTTTTGGGATGTTTGTAGAGTCCATAGGCATCAATGCTCAGTCCAGCTTTCTAAGCGGTATCAACGAAAAGAATATCAAGCTGGCTGTGTACACATTTTGTGGCTTTTGCGCCGGCATTGCCGGTTTGATCTACAGCTCCAATGTAAAAAGCGCCGATGCCAACAATGCCGGGCTAAATCTGGAACTTGATGCCATTTTGGCTGTGGTGATGGGTGGCACGTTGATGTCAGGCGGCCGTTTTTCTTTGTTGGCGAGTGTGATTGGAGCACTGGTTATTCAAAGTACGACCACAACCATGTACGCGATTGGGGTTCCGGCCATGGCGGCATCAGCAATTAAAGGGCTGGTCGTTCTCGTGGTCATCTTGCTTTATTCGGAACAGACAAAGCTGGTGCTTACACGCGTTGTGGAAAGAGTAGGGGCACGATCATGACTAACAAACTAAAAATAGACCGAAAATTTATGCCCTTGCTGGCAACGGTGGGGGTGTTTGCGCTCCTTTATCTGTATGGCTTTTTACAGTACAAGGGGATGCGCCAGCCACAGGCCTTTTTCAATCTGTTCATCAACAACGCCTTCTTGCTGATTACGTCTATCGGCATGACGTTTGTTATTTTGTCGGAAGGGATTGACCTCTCGGTGGGCGCAGTTATTGCCCTGACGTCTGTAGCCTCGGCTGCTCTGCTTGAGAATTATGGTATGAATCCCGTTCTTGTGATTGTCTTGATGCTGTTGATGGGGACTTTGTTTGGTGGCATCATGGGGGCAATCATCCACTTTTTCAAAGTGCAGCCTTTTATTGTGACCTTGGCGGGGATGTTTTTTGCCCGGGGGATGTGCTTTTTTATCAGTCTGGACGCGATTCCCATCAAAGATCCATTGTATCGGACGATGGCGCTCACTCGCATTCAGATTCCAGGATTTGAACGGGCCTTTTTAAGCCTGAGCGCGGTGATTGCGATTGTGGTTCTGATCGTGGGAATGTATGTGGCCCACTTTACGCGTTACGGCCGTTCCATCTACGCCATCGGGGGCAACGAGCAGTCCGCCTTGTTGATGGGGCTGCCGGTAGGACGCATTAAAGTTTCCGTCTACGCGCTCAACGGATTCTGCTCCGCATTGGCCGGTATTGTATTTAGCATCTCCCTGCTCTCCGGACACGGCTTGTACGCCGTCAACGTGGAGCTAGATGCCATTGCTTCGGTCGTTATTGGTGGTACGTTATTAACAGGTGGTCAGGGATACGTATTTGGCACTTTGTTTGGTGTTCTGGTCACCGGGCTGATCCAGATGCTGATTCAATTTAACGGAGAACTGAGTTCCTGGTGGACACGCATTGCAGTGGGTGCGCTGACGCTTATCTTCATTGGTGTCCAAAGTCTATTTACCTCCAGACGCAAAAAGCGGCAGGCTTTAGGCCGAGCCTCACTAATAGATGTTGAGGCCAAAACAGCCGTGCCAATGGAGGACAAACTGACAACCGGTTCGGCCTGACAGTGGTTTGTCAAGCGCCGGCATCTCCTCAGAGTTGTCTGCGTTGGTGGTTCTTGTACTTTAAGGGCAAACGAGTAACGGCCGTTCCCCCCAATCGATGAGCTGCTCCACGGTGCTGCCCACACGCCGCCGGTCTTTGTAACTCGCTCTGGAGCCACCTAGCAGAATCAGATCGCAGGATTGGGCGACGGCCGTTTCCTGAATAACCTCTGTCACGTCACGCTGCGCCTCGACAAAGGTAGCCGTCACTTCATGCATCGCCAGATACCGGCGGGCGTGCTCGGCGACGGTGCGCAGCTTTCGTGTCTCCAAAACAGTGATCACGACCAAATCCACCGGCCACTGCTCAGCCAGATAAGCAGCGACAAAAAGCGCCTCGTCAGCTCTGGGGCTGCCATCGTAGGCCAGCAGTACCCGCTTCAACTCGACGGCCTTCTCGCTCTGCACCATCACCGGTCGCGGACATTGCAGCAAAATCTCGTGGATCTGCGCGCGATCAAACGCCTCGTCCAAAACCACCAGGTCAACCAGTGCGGCGCGCTGGCAAACCGCCGCTGTCACATCTTCCCCATCCTGTGCAATTTGCACACTCACGCCGACGGCCTGGCATTCCTGGCGCAGTTGGGCGCTCAACTCCTGTGCGGCATCTGCCGCTTCCGGTCCGACGACTAACCCCATCACCTGCGCCTGTTCGCGCTGGCATAAGGCAACGGCCGTGACCCACGATCGCGTCGTGACGGCCGTGCTGCCCGTCAGCGGCACCAGCACATCGGCAAACAAAGACTGGCTGTAGCGATCCACCACCCGCGCCTGCGACCAGCGCTGTTCGGGAGGCGCTTGTTTCTGACGGCGCGGGGTAACCGCTTCCAAGAGCTGGCGCGGAAAACTCTTTTTCTTAGGCTGAGTCCGCGGTTCAAACTGGGCCGCCAGTTTGATGACCACCTCCGGCTCCAGGTCTAGCCCCAGCTCATTGCGCAGATGGGCTTGATGGGTCGCCAGCCAGACATAGAAATCAGTTTCTGTGCGGCCAGGAAAATAGCGCAAGATGCCTTGTTCGCGCACGGCCGTTACCATGGGCAAATACGCCTCGTCATACCAATGACCCACCGCCTCCGCATCTCCCATCTCCATTTCCTGGGCCATCTCCATGAAAAACCGATGCACTTCAATCAGATTTTCCAGGGTTTCATACTGACCTGGAACACTGACCAACAAATCGGTCCCCGGACGCAGGTGATCCAACCTGGTTCGCTCCAAAAAGGCGGCATATTCATATTTGATGATCAGGCTGTCCGGATCATCATCCGGCGATAAGGGCACTTTGGTCTGTATTTCCACGACGTAGGCGTCGATGTACGACAGGTTTTGCTGCATGGCAATCGATACCCGATGGTTCCCATCCAGCACAAAGTACGCTTCCCCAATTTTGTAAACGTCGATAGGCGGCAGCGAGGCTACCGGACCGGCCAGGCGCACAGAAGCCCAGCGGTCGGCGTCTGACCCGATGAGCGGCAAAAAGGTGCGCGTAAAGTCGTTATAACGGCCTACACTGCCTACAATGGCCGTCACGGGTATCGTCGTCAGGCCGCGGGTCGCCTGCCCGGTTATTTTTAGCTTGTCGGCGACATCGTTGAAAGAAAGCAGGGCAATGGATTTGCCATTCATCCGCGCACCAACGGCCGATAATGCGCCGCGCATTCGTGCCCGATGAAACTCATTTTTGGCCTCACTGACCGCGTTCGCCCAATTTGGCATTTGTTGCGTCATGCCCGAACCTCCTCATCTTCTAGAAAACCAAGCGCCGTATACCGAACCATTTTAACAGAAATACGGGGGGCGTGTTATACTCCGCACCCTATGCGACAACGAGACATTTTCTGGTTTTGGCTGCCCCTTTTTGCCAGTTGGCTGCTCATGACGGCCGAAGGCCCGATCATCAGCGCCTCCATCAACCGTCTGCCCAACGAAGTGATCATGCTGGCCGCGTTTGGCATCGTCAACAGCCTGTCCGTCACCATCGAAAGTCCCATCATCAACCTGTTGGCGACCTCTACGGCGCTGGTGAAGGACCGCCCTTCCTTTTTGTTGGTGCGCCGTTTTACCATCCAATGGGCCATCGCCCTGACGGCCGTTGCCGCCATCGTCGCCTTCACCCCGGTTTTTGATTGGATCGTGCTGGGCCTGCTAGACACACCGGAAGAAGTAGCCTACTGGGTGCAGCCGGGTCTGCAAATTATGGTTTTTTGGAGCGCGGCCATTGCCTGGCGGCGCTTTTTGCAGGGCGTTATGATCCATTTTGGCGAAACGAACAAAGTGGCCTGGGGCACGGCCGTGCGTCTGCTTTCCTCGGGTGGCACGGCCGTTTCCCTGACCCTTTACAGCGGCTGGCCAGGCGTCATCATCGCCGCCACTTCGCTGATGGCCGGCGTGACGGCCGAAGCGCTGTACGCTACTCTGGCGGTACGGCCGTTGCAGAAAAAATATCTCACTCCCGAGTCGCCTATCGCCCCAGGACCGCCCCTCACCGCCCGTCACCTTTTCTGGTTCCACCTGCCCCTGGCTGCCACCTCCTTGCTCATCCTGCTGGCCCAACCTATGGTCACCTTTAGCCTGGCGCGGCTGGATCAGCCGGTGGATTCTCTGGCCGCCTGGCCCGTGGTTTTCCAGATTATGCTGATGGCCCGCGCCGCGGCGATGGCCTTGCCAGAAGTAGTCATCGCCCTTAGCGAACGGCGCAACACGTTCCAACCGCTGCGCCGCTTTAGCCTGATTCTGGCTCTGGCCGGCACCGGCCTGATGGTGCTGTTTGTCTTCACGCCGCTGTCGGCCTTTTACATCTATGTGGTGCAAGATATGACGGCCGTCGTCGGCGCGCTTACCGAGTCCAGCCTGGTGTATTTCTTGCTGTTTCCGGCACTGGCCACGCTCATCTCCTGGCTACGCGGTTTGCTGATCAACCGGCAGGCCACCAAAGCCGTGAACGTGGGTATGGCCCTTAATCTGGCGATAACGGCCGTCGTCCTGGCTGTGGGGCTGACGGCGCGTTGGCCGGGTCTGCCGACGGCCGCCGTCGCGCTTAATGCGGCGGCGTTCGGCGAGATTTTGTACCTGGGCTGGTATACCCAACGCATTTTACCGGCCGAAACGCCCCTGCTGCGACCGGTGAAAGTGAGTTAAGCCATGATCGAAATTCTGCAGCTACCGCTTGGCCCGCTGCAAACCAACTGCTACATGCTGGTTTGCGAGGAGACGCTGGACACGGCCGTGATCGATCCCTCCTGGAACGGCCGTGCCCTTGCCGCCACCCTCGACGAACGTGGCTACAACCTCACCCACATCCTGCTCACCCACAGCCACTTCGACCACGTCGCCGGATTGGCCGAGCTAAAAGCCGAAAAGCCCGCGCCTATCTATATCCATCCGGACGCCATCCCCACGCTGCGAGATGCCACCATGAGCGCCGCCCTCTGGAACATCCGCTTCCCTTCCCCGCCGCCGCCGGATGAGATGCTGGACGCCGGGCAGATTTTGCAAATCGGCCGTCTTGCCGTTCACGTGCTGTTTACACCCGGCCACGCGCCAGGCCACGTCAGCTTCTATTTGCCCGAACACAAGGTCGTCTTTGACGGCGACGTGCTCTTCCAACAAAGCATCGGCCGCACCGACCTGCCCGGCGGAGATTACGATCTGCTGCTGCGTTCCATCCGCGAGCAACTGCTCACCCTGCCTGATGAAACCCAGGTTCTTCCTGGTCATGGGCCCGCCACCACCATCGGGGCAGAAAAACAGACGAATCCTTTTCTAAATCCTTAAATCTTTTGGCGTCAATCCAACCAGCGGCAAAGGTGTAGCGAGCAGAACCGGAAGATCCTTACTCGCCTAAAGAAAAATCACTGCCGTCAAAAACAGATTGCAACAGTTGGATTCGTTCTTCTTCCGTCATTTTGCGGGGGCGAGCGTAATCTTCGATCATGCCTGTCCACAGGTCTGTGCCAATCAGACGGCCGTCATAAATCACATACGTATCCACAAACATTTGCCGCGTCCCCAGGCTGAACATCTGATCGGCGAAGGTGTTGCCCGTGCCATAATGCACAAAGCGATCGCCGCTAAAGGCAAAGCCCATGGGATGATGCCCATGCGCTCCATGCACAATCGAGGCCCCCGCGTTGGCAAAGCCCATAAACGCATCCCGCTGCGGTTGAAACACGTCATACTGAAAATGCTCAATAAACTGAATCGAACCGACGACGACGTACCCCTGCGCCGCCAACTCCTGAATTTGGGCAATGCTGAAACTATAATCACCACAAGGCATGGCTCCCGGCTGATCTTCCTGCGCCCACACCCCCCACGGCCCGGCCTCATTGCAGCCCACAAAGGCAATTTTGTTGCCATTATGCTCGATAAGCAGCGGCTGCTGGGCCTCTTCTAAATTGCGACCGCCGCCATAGGTGGCCATCCCCACTTCGTCATACAAATCGAGCGTATACAGCAGATTTTGTCTGCCCCAGTCATTTAAATGATTGCCGGTCAGCTCCACCACGTCCACCCCCAGCCAGGTCATTAGCTGGATGGTTTTCGGCTGGGCGCAAAACGTCGTCCCGCCTGTGGGTGTGGGATCGGGGCAATCGGGCGCAAACGCATTTTCGTGGCTCATGTGGGCAATATCTGCCGCCTGCATGATGGGCGCAATCTCCTCACCCGGATATTGATACCCATATTTCTCCATGCGATCGGCCACGGCGCGGCTCAGCCCCGATGGTCCGGTCATCGTCAGATGGGTCAACAACTCATCGTGGCGATTGGTTAGAGGCTCTGGCCAGAGAGGCTGCATTTGTGCAACGGCCGTTTCCTCGCCCGCCCAGCCCAAAGACAGCTTCAGTCCGTAACTCGCCTGATCATAATTAACCGAAATCGGCGAGTTGCCGTCCACCGCCAACACTTTCAGACGCGGGGTAAGCTGTTCAAAGGGCACAATCGTCAGCACTGGATCATCATAAGCGGTCTGCGTCTGCCACAACGTGTCAATCAACGATTCCGGGGCAACCATCGTCGCCGCTGTGGCCGGGTCGCCCCACCAGCCGCGCAAAACAGCATCCATCTCCGGCGTCAACAACAAAGCGCCATTCCGCCACGCTTCTTGGACCTCGGCCAGCGAAATATCATCCGCAAAGGTGGGAAATGGCGCGGCCACCGCAAAAATCCATTCGGCAATAGGGGCCTCTGCCTGCGCTTTTAACACCAGATCGGCATCTGTTTCAGCCAGGGCTAACTGCTCTGGAACTGCTTGCACGGCTGTCTCTACGGCCGTTTTCAGCTCCGCAGGAACGGCCGTGTCAAAACCAACTGTCAGCGGCGCCGGCGTAGCCGTGGGCGAGGGCGGGGGCGTGGCGGTCGGCGGTGCGTTTGTCGGCTCGGTGGTCGCTGTGGCCGGAACGGCCGTTGCCGCCACAGTTGGCGTTGTGGCGGCTGCTAAAGTTGGCGGAACGGGGGATACGGAAACGGCCGTTTGACAAGCCGTCAACAAAACAAAAACGAACGTAACAAAAGCCAAAAGATAATATTTGCGCATAAAAAGCCCTTGTGAGTGAAGACTCTCTTTTCCTTTGCAAAGTCATGACATTGGTTCCTGATTATACAGTTTCACCCACAATTCAAACCGTTTTGTGTATGTAACGTTGTTTCGGTAACTTTTGGCAGAAGGAGGCGCGGCCGAGGGTCTGGCCGGATTAACCGGCAATGCCCGCTGACGGCTGCTTGTTGGCGCGCCAGATGGCCCGGCAGCCCAGGAGGCCGAGTGTGCGGTGATTACTTTGGACTAAGCGGGCGTCGGCGAGCTGCAAGAAGGTTTGGGTATGCGTGGAATGTGTAGAAGGGCACGGCCGTTGCGGAAAACGGCCGTGCCTACCGGTCTGTCACCGAGTTACAAACGTAACTTCCGGTTTTGTTTGTAGAATTTGCAGCCAAAGAATTGATTGTCTTATGGGGTGGGGCCTTGTACAGGTGAAAGGGTGTGCAGATAGGTAAACATGGCCTTCAATTCCTCGTCGGTGCTAGCTGCTCGCACCATTTCCCAGGGCATTTTGGATTCTGTAAAACCGCTCTTCAAGGTGAGGATCGGTACTGTGCCGCCACCGGGCAGCGTGCCGGTATTGAAAAAGGTCATAAATTCTTCTTCGGTCCACTGGGGCATCAGTTGGGTCAAATTGGGACCGGGCGGTGGTCCGGGTTGCCCGCTGGCCAACTTCCCTTGCAGCTGATCACCGTGGCAATCCCGGCAGCCGATGACATCGACCATGTATTTGCCATAGGCGGGGGTTTCAGCCGAGGGGGCAGCTACATGGCCAACCGGCGGCTGCGCCACACGAAAATCGACCAGGTTCATAAAAATGGCGCCGAGCAGGTTAAACTGAGTGTCTGGGGTGGGTTCACCGGCAGCAGGTTGGGAACGAAGGTACGCTACCAGGGCCTGCACATCCTCGTCGCTCATGTGGCGGAAGTTGGCGGAAGGCATGATCAGGAGGAAACGGCCGTTTCGATCCACCCCCTCCCGAATAGCCCGAATCACCTCACCATCCGTCCAATCGGCGATATTGCCGGATGGGGTCAGGTTGGGGGCATAGAGCGCACCGAGGGGTGGGAAGTCAAACTTCGCCGCGAAATTACTGCCCGAAAGAGGCATCTGGCTGCCGGGCGTGTGGCAGCTTACGCAGATATTGGCCAGTTGTGCGCCGCGGGCGATTTGCTGCGGTGATGCGGTAATGCTGACCTCGGTTATCGGGTTATCGAAGTGTTGGTTCAGTTTATAAAAGCCAGTCAAAGCCAGTATCAACAGCGCTGCCGAGACGAGCGTTAGCAGACCCGAAAGGAGCGCGCCCATCCATTTCAACCAGCGTCTTTTGGCTTTCCAGGCGCGTAGGGTCAGGAAACCAAAAACCACGATCAAAACGACAAGAATCGTAACACCTGCAATATCAAACATCTGAGAATCTCCTTGACATGACAAAACTGATCGCTAGCACGGAACCTCCGTTCTCACTTCTTTACCAGACTGAAAGGCGTCGCCCCAACCAGAAGGCCCATAGCGGATAACCAAAGTAAGGGACAGCCAGGATACTGATCGCCAGGCTGTGTGGCAGCCGGCCGGTGGAACGGGCAATCAGACCGGTGATCACCAACCAGGAGCCAACGCCCACGATCATGGCCAGAGTGATCCATAGAAATTGCTGGGCGAAGGTCAGCACGCCAAAGATCAGCAACAATTGCAGCACCACGGTGCTGACAAGCCCGATGAGGCCCACGGCCGTGGCGATGCGAATCAGGGTTGGGTTATAGACAACCAAAATCCGGTAGAGCGTCAAGGCAATGGGGATGGTCAGCAGATATTGAATTGCCACGCAGATATCATTGATCATGCCAAATGTGTTGCCCAGCTCTTTGTGGGACGTGAAGAACAGAGCGTACATGATAATGAAGAAAACGACGCCAACGGACGAGATGACCGCACTCACTTTGGCGATGCCTCCGGTGAAGTGGATCGCGGAAACAGAAGGTACGGAATGCAAAACTTCACTCATGATATTTAGCCTCCATTAACTCAGAAAGGTTTAGACATCATCAGCCAGGCGATAATTGCCAGGCTGGCAAATCCAACCAGCGCCGACCAAATCGGTCGTGTGTGGTTCAGCAGGGCGTCGAGATCGTCAGGACAGGCCGGCTGGCTCGCGGGATGTGGTTTGAAACCTTGCATGTACGCCAGCCCGGCGGCCTTTCGGACTTGACGATAGTAGCCCGATGCGGCAATGCCCATATAGGCATACATAGCAACGAGCAGGCCTATTGAAAGCCATATCCATCCCCGGTTCCACCAATCACCGATAAATCCGGTGACAATCCCGGTGAGGAACAACAGGGTGATAGAGCCATGCAAAACGCCGAGTGAACTGCCCGATAGATTCAACAGCGCCTGAATACGGCTCAACTCCCGCTCTCGGCGCAAGGCGAACGCAACGCCATCAGAAATGCCGTGAGCCATCAGAAATGCAAACACACTCAGCACATGTAGAAGAACTAGCAGTCGGTACATCATGTTTTTCCTCTTGGGGGTGGAACGATTCCAAGCTGCTGCAATAAGCCCATTTGGTCAATCAGAAGCCAGTTTTCGCTGATACGGCCGTCCGCAGTGCGAATGAAGATGAACCCGTGCACCGCTACTGACCTACCGGTAGGCACATTCCCAAAGAATGAGCCTTTGTGCGTGCCCCGCAGAGTCCAAAGAACCGCCAACTTGCTTTCCCCTTCTATTTCATCATCCACTGTACAGGTCAAGTCGGGAAAAGCTGCACGGAGATGGATGATCATCTGTTTGAGTCCCAGCCGGTTGGACGGCATTCCCCAGCCTGGAAGGTAAGTAACAGCGTCAAGCGGAACCAGTTCATCCAAAATCGCATGATTCCCTTCGTTGAAGGCTTGATCCAATAAGGCATGAATGAGCGATGAAATCGTGGGCATTGCCTACCCTATGCTCAACAGGGCAATGCCAATGATGAGGGGGGCGACGTAATGGAGCCAGGGGTAGTACATATCTTGGGGTCTGGCAATGGGGAGAATGACCAACCAGGCTAAATTCCAAATGATGGTGGCCCAGCCGACCCAGCCGGGCAAGAAGCCGCTGCGTAGGATGGCAACGCCAAACAGCGCCTGCCCGATGAACGCCAGGATGACGGAAATCACAATCGGGACATAGATATAGGCCCCCTCGTGCAGACCAAAGCTTTCGGCCACAAGCACGAGAACAGCGGCGATGAGAAAAATCGTCAGAGCCAGAGGCGGCACGATCCGGTCGCCGGCGCCCTGCAGAAGCTGCGCCAACAGGACGAGGCCCAGAGTGACGACGAGGATGTCGGCCATGACGATGCCTCTTTCCCAGTAAAGAAAGCTCTTCGATTGTGCCGACGGCCACTGCCAGATGACGCGGGCAGTAAACAGGAAGCCGGCGACCAGAAAAATCAGGGCGCTCACTATCAACAGCCAGCCGGCGACAACCTGTTCGGAGAGAATCTCTCTTGCATTCATGGGTGTTCCTCATTTGATTTCGTCTAGGTTTTCAGTTTGCCAGACGAGGGACAGTGTGTCATGCGTGCGTGCACGTAGGGATGCACGTATTTGTGGGGGGCGGCCCTTGGACACGGCCGTTTTTTAATTATTATCAGGTTTAAAGGGAAGTCCGGCCGCTTTCAATTGCCCAGCGCACGAGTTGGGCACGGCTGGTCAGGCTCAGTTTAAACAGGATGTTGGCGATATGCTTCTCCACGGTACGCTTGCTCAACACCAGTTCTGCCGCAATCTCGCCGTTGGACTTGCCCTGAGCGATGAGCGCCGCGACTTCACGCTCGCGCCGGGTTAACATAGCCAACTTTTCATTGGCCGCTGGCACAGGTTTTGCCTGAATGGGTAAATTCCGAGCATATTCCAGAGCCTGTTCAAGAGATAAAACACGTCCCGCCGCCTGCTCTGCCTTGAAGTCTTCATCTGTAAGAGTGCTGCGGGCAAGGTCGAGATAATGCTCTAGCTCCATGCGCGTGGCTTTCCAGAGCGACACAGCAGGCTGCTTACTGAGGGCAACGGCCGTAGCGAACAGGCGTGCTCCGATGGCGGGTTGGTTGGCGGAAACGGCCGTTGCCGCTAAACCAATCAAACACTCCATCATACCGGGCTGGTTCTGCTGCGCCTGCTGAATTGCCATACTTTCCACAAACGAGCCGTAAGCACGTTCAACATCTCCCAGGTGCAAACAAGCAAAACCGAGATTACACAAGAGCGAGGCCCGATCCCGTTGGGCATCCAACTCACTCAGTAACGCCAAACCCCGCATGTAAGTTTCAGCGGCCTCGGCATACTTCTGCTCCAGGCGCGACAAATCCCCCAAATTATTGAGCGAGTGGGCCATTCGAAAGATGTCGCCGTCCTGGCGAGCCATTGCCAGGCTTTCATTCAAACGTTCACGTGCGATTTCATAATATCCCAGTTGAGTGGCGTTCTCCCCTTGAGCCAGCAAAGCCATACCAGCATAGAATCTTGGGCCTGCCTGGCGATAAAAGGTCACATTTTGCTCCGTGAGCGTGAAGGCCGTTTGATAATCGCCCACAGTTTTGGCTGCAGAAGCCAGGCCATCTCTGGCGAAAGCGAGAATAGCACTGTTTGGATCGTGGGCAGCTTCGGCCAAATCAACCGCTTTGCGGGCAAAGGCCGTGGCAGCCTCAGCGTTGTCTAGCAACATGCAATGAAAAGTGGCAAAGACAAGCGCCTCCACGTGGACTTTCAGTGGAACTTGCTCGTCCGCCTCTACCAGAAGGCGCTCCAGCCACTTGACGCCTTCCCGCACATACCCCCGAATTTCCCAAAACAAAGTGAGGGCGCTCGCCAGGCGCAGCCCCGCCTCGATTTGTTGGCTTTCCAAAGCCCAGGCGAGCGCCGCGCGCAGGTTATCATGCTCGCTTTCCAGCCAGTTTAACCAGAGCTGCTGATAAGCCTCGAACTGTTTCGGCATCGCCTCTTCCGCGCGGGCAAGATACAAATCCAGGTGGCGGTCACGAATGGACTCAGTTTCTCCGGCCTCAGCCAATTTTCTTAGGGCATATTCGCGGATCGTTTCCAGCAGGCGATAGCGGGCATGACTGCGCCCAGTCGTTTCGGCCAGAACAAGCGACTTGGTTACGAGCGAGGACAACAAATCGAGGATCTGCTCCTGAGCGATGCCTGCGCCGGCACAAATCACTTCGGCCGTGTCCAACGTGCAGCCCGCCGAGAAAACCGCCAGGCGGTTCAGCAACGTTCGCTCCTCAGCCGAAAGCAGCTCATAACTCCAATCAATCGTCGCGCGTAAGGTATGATGGCGCGGCGCAAAACCCGTTCGCCGCCCAGAGGTCAGAAAAGAAAAACGGTCATTCAGGCGGTCGGCAATTTCCTCAACCGTCAAAACGTTCGTGCGCGCACTGGCCAGTTCTAAAGCGAGCGGCAGGCCGTCCAGGTGTTGGCAGATTGCGGCGACGGTAAGCGCGTTTTCAGCGGTGAGGGTGAAATGGGGCGAGAGGGTGTGGGCGCGGGCCACAAACAATTGTATCGCGTCATACTCCATAAACTCATGGAGGGTTAAGGGCGTTTGTCCGGTTTGTCCACCGTCTACGCTGAATGAAGGGCAGTCCAGGCCAACAATAGGGTAAATCGTTTCCCCCACAATGGCTAACGGTTCACGACTGGTCGCCAGGATTCGCAGATCTGGGGCATGAGATAACAACTGCTGCACCAGTTCGGCACAAGCCAAATTCAGATGCTCGCAGTTATCCAAAACGAGCAGCAGCTGCCTGGGCTGCAAATAGTTTTTCAATGCCTCTACTGGAGGTTGATTCGTCAGCAAATGTAAACCCAGGGCTTCTATGACCGACTGCGGAACGAGGCTTGGATCGGACACTGCCGCCAGGCCGGCAAACCAAACACCATCGGAAAAGGCCTGGCTGGTTTGATGCGCTAACTGGATCGCCAAGCGTGATTTGCCGCAGCCGCCAACGCCCGTCAGCGTAACAAGGCGGGTGGTGGAGAGAATTCGTTCCAGAGACGCCAGCTCTCGCTCGCGGCCGATAAAGTGGGTCAACTGTATCGGCAAATTAGCAGAAGCCATTTCATTTCGCCCTGATTCTCACGGTAAATCCTGTTCAGTTCTCATAAAGGCGTGCTTTCGGGAGATGAGACTGCTCAAAAGCAGCCGGGCTCAAATAACCTCGTGTTGCGGGCAGTTGTTGATGATTATAAAACAGTTCCATGTACTCAAACAGTTCTGTTCTAGCCACATCCTTCGGGTGGTAAACAATGTCCACGCGTTCGACTTTCTGGAGGTTTTTAGAAGCGGGATTCTGAGTTAATGGGAAAACAGTCGCGGCGGCGGCGCGGTTTTATGCAAGTGAGCTGACAAATGGCCACGGGTGAAAAGCGATGCCTGCTAGGGGAAACGGAACGAGGCATTAATAATGCGCCAGTTTCTCAAATGTTTGAGGGTTAGCCACCAAATCCACTCACTTGCCCAACATATCATTGGACTTTGCGAAGGCCAGAAACTTGACCTGCGGCAAGTCTTCGGCATCGAAATAGGCGGCAAACAGAATAAGTTTTATAAAGCCCTGGTGGAAGGATGTTGTTGGCGTTATTAACGTCGCAAGCGGAGAGAATTACCTACCACCAGCAGGCTGCTTGTGGCCATTGCCACAGCGGCAATGACCGGCGAAATAACACCAAATGCAGCCAGAGGCACTGCCAGTAAATTGTAGCCAAAGGCCCACCCTAAATTCTCCACAATGATGCGCCGCGTGCGGCGTGAACGGATGATGAAGCGCGGCACCAGGGTTAAATCAGGCTGAGTCAGAATCACGTCGGAAGTTTCGCCGGCAACGTCAGTCCCGCCAGCAACAGTAAAACTCAGATCAGCCTGGGCCAAAGCAGGCGCATCATTGACCCCATCACCAACCATGGCGACCTTTTCCTGCGCTTCTTGCCAGGCTTGGATGCGTGCTGCTTTTTGGGCGGGATGCAGGCTGCCTGTAAAGTCGTCCAATCCCAGTTCAGCAGCGATAGCGGCGGTGGTCTGTGGATTATCTCCGGACAGTAGGCTCAATTGAATGTTTAAGTCGTGAAGTTGCTGCAAGGCTTCATGGGCAGTTGGGTTTGGCTCATCGCGCAAGGCGATGAAACCAACCACGGTTTGCGATTGGCTTACCCAGACAACTGTCTCGCCTTTTTGCGTATGGAGAACGGCCGTTTCCCGCAGCGGTTCTTCGGCACACACACCCACATATGCTTCTGACCCAACTTGTATGGGTGCTGACGCGTGATTGGCCCCTACCTTGGCGCTGGCGCCCTGACCGCGCACTGCCTTAAACGAAGTCGCTGTCTTCATTTTATCTCCACAGGCAGTCACAATAGCTTTGGCTACCGGATGTTCAGAAAATTGCTCCACACTGGCAGCCAGACACAAGATGTCCTCGGCGCGTTTATCTGTCGCCGACACTGTCTGCATGACACTCATATTTCCCTGAGTAAGCGTGCCGGTTTTATCAAATACCATTCGCTGTATTTGCGCGGCCGTTTCCAGCGCGGCCGTATTGCGAACCAGGATACCGGCCTGAGTGGTGCGCCCCAGGGTCACTGTTAATGCCAGCGGCGTCGCCAGTCCCAACGCACAAGGGCAGGCTACCACCAGAACGGCAACGGCCGTTAACAAAGCCTGGTTGATGGCATGTCCTGTCAGAAGCCAGCCGATGAAGGTCAAAAAAGCAGCGACCAGAATCCCGATAGCAAAATAGGTTGAGGCCCGATCCGCCAGCCGTTGGATGGGCGGTTTGTTCGCTAGCGTTTCCTCTACCAGGTGGGTGATTTGTGCCAATCTTGTTTCTTCTGACGCCTGCTGCACAACGGCCGTTATTGCCGCATCCGTTAAAATGGTCCCGGCAAATACGGTGTCCCCCACTTCTTTGTCCACCACATTAGCTTCGCCTGTCAATACCGCCTCATTGAAGGCGCCGCTGCCCTCAATGATTTTGGCATCGGCCGGTACGCGTTCACCGGGACGAACAAGAATCGTGTCGCCGGCTCGCAACTGAGCAGCAGGTACCTCTTGCCAGGTCCCGTTTTGCTGCCGTTGCGCTTTTTGCGGCTGTAATTGCAATAACTGGCTAATATCTTTTCGCGCCTGGCTGCCACCTAAAGATTCCAGGTATCGGCCAAGCATAATAAACATGATGATCATGGCGACAGAATCAAAGTATGCCTCACCGCTGCCAGTCAGTGTGATGTAAACGCTGTAACTGTAGGCTGCCAGAGTGCCTAAAGCTACCAATGTGTCCATGGTGGCTGTGCGCGCCAACAAAGCCCGCCAGGCGCCACGCAGGATCGAGTAACCGCCAATAAACAGAACCGGCGTAGCCAGCAGCCAGACCAGATACTGCAAACGCCGAACCTGCTCGGTATCAAATTGACCGGCGGCGTAGAGAGGATACAGCTGCACGATGTAGAGCAGCATGACCTGCATGCCAAAAGCAAACGCTACGATGAGTTGCAGCAGCGTGCGTTCCTGTTGTTTGTCGGCCTGTCGTTGACTGGGATCGCTTAATAAACGCGCTTGATAGCCCAGCCGCCCGAGATCGTCCCACACCGATTGCAAGTCGGTTTGCGCCGGATCGTAGCGGATACGGCCTCGCTCGGCGGCAAAGCTGACATCAGCATCCTTGACGCCTGGTTGTTGGCGCAGGACGCGTTCAGCGGCCACCGCGCAGCCAGCGCACCACATGCCGCCCATCGTGAAATATGCGGTTTCGCCCCTATCCAGAACCAGATCGGTAATAGACGGCCGTTTTTCTTCTGCACTGCTGTCCTGGACTTGCTCCAGCATTCCCTGCTCATGCGCCTGCATATAGGTGCGGGCACAGCCTTCGCAGCAAAAGTGTTTTTCTTCACCCTCAATGGTGCGTACCACTGGCTCATCGGTGATGGGCATATGACACAACGCGCAGTGATCTAAATCCTTACTCAAATCAGTCATACTCGTTTTTACAGCCTTTGTATTCTGGTTCACGGCACTTCTTCGTAAATGTGCGAGACCAGGTCCTCTAAAGGAACATGAGGTTCAAACTCGGTCAGAATTTTTTCTTCCAGCAACGAGGAATGGCGATGGGCATCAATATCATCCCAGGTTTCCCACACACTCTGGAAAATAAGGTGTGTTTTGTCCGGAATAGCTAAAGAGTACATCGCCCGGGCCGTGATAAAACCCATCTGACTAGGCAACAGAGTTCGTAAGTAGCCCAGGACACGCTCTAAGGAAGCGCCAATTTCCAACTGATTCATTTGGTCTGGTTCAATATCAAAATGGACCTGATAAATATATGCCATCATTAACTCCCTTAGCCCGCTGTCCAATTGAGAATGAGGTAAATTAGCCACCACAAAATGATGCCAGGTAAAGCTATCTTTACGATGAGGGGCATGCCGCCGCCGGCTTCCTCAATCTCATTGGCAAAGCTGTCAATATAGCCATCAGCGCGAATTTCTTCGTAATCTTCCTCCCCATCTTGGCTGCGGTGCCCTTTGCTGCCCGGCAATGTTTTGGCCCGATGGGGCACAGCCAGGATAATGGCAAAAAGGATCAGAACAAAAATGCCGCCGAGAACTGCCATCACCTCAGGCCAGAATTGCAAAACATTTTGAGTCATTCAGCACCTCCTTTTCGATGCGGCCAGGGTTCAGGTTCTTTGTCTTCAAGCATCTTGTATTTTGCTTCTTCAACATCCTTAAACTGGCCGGTTCGCCAGCCCCAAATGAGAAAGAGAACGGCCGTTAACGACACCAGCGCCATCCAGCCAACAACTACCCACAAACCTAATGGCATCATTTTTTGCCTCCAATCCATTTCGCCCTCATATAAACCCAAGTTGACATCGCTAGCCTCCTCCTGAAGACGACGCCGTCATTTGCTGAACATGGGCTGTGATATCCCAGATTTCCGTTTCAGAAAGCAGCCATTGGAAAGGCGGCATCATACTGTCCGGCACGCCTTCCCAAATACGCCACATAATGTAGGGTTCACCCATGTCCTGGGGGAAAGCAGCTGGCCCTTGACTGGCATTACTTTGGGTACCAGGCCCATCGCCCTGGCCTTCGGGTCCATGGCAGGTCGCGCAATAAGTCCCATATAGGTCTGCGCCCTGTGTCTCAGAAATAACATGTCCTTCAGCCAGCCAGTTATCCTGACTCAAAGTCACGAAATTAGCGGCCACGGCACCATCGCCGTACACACTTTCGGTGGCCGGTTTGCCAGCCATAAACGTACCCATGAGGAATTTGATCACATCCCACCGTTCGCTGACAGGCAGGACTTCCCCCCAGGTGGGCATCGCCGTATCTTCAATACCAAAGGTGACCTTTGCCAAATGTTCTGCCTGGCCGCTTTGGCTCATCTGCATGCCCGCCATGTCATGAAAATTCGCGGGCTGTGGATTCAGATATTGGCCATCCCAGCCCTGGCCATCACCGGCCAAGCCATGACAATGGGCGCAGCGTTCCAGGAAAACCTGCTTGCCGCGTTCATAGGAAGCGGTTTCGGGCATTGCCTGAGACTGGTAAACCTCGGGGAACAAGAAGTCTTGACCACTGGGGGAAGACGGCCGTTCTTCTGTCTGCGTAAAAAATACCCGCAGGTACTGCACAAGCTTCCATCGATCTTCCTCTGAGTAGCGCAGTTTCCAACTGGGCATGGCACTCCAGGGAAGCCCCTCACTGATGCGCCAATAATAGTCCGCATCCGTATAGCTGGGATCTTGCAGCGTGCCATAACTGCCGTCGCTAAAGTCAGGGGGCAGCGGCAGTAACCCCTGCCGGTAAGGTCCATGCCCGGTACCTGCGTCGCCATGACAAACACGGCACTCGCGAATGAAAATTGCCTTTCCTTCATCCAACGTCTCCACAGTTAACGGCACCGGGTTCGTCAAACCGGCATACTCGCCGCTGGGATCTCCTTCGTCCGGGTCGCGTTCCACGGGCCGGGCAAAAATTTGCTGAATGTAGCGGATGACTTGCCAGCGTTCCGGCTCACTCATACTTTCCTTCCAGGGCGGCATCACCGTTCCCTGCACACCTTCCGAAACGTGCCAGAACCATTGCTCGTCGGGCATATTACGGAAAGGCTCCTGTTTGAAATCGGCCGGGGTAACGATCAGCGTACCCGCATAGGTGCCCAAACCATTGCCGGCACAACCGTGGCAGGTCATGCAACGGTTAACGTACAACTCCTTGCCCGCCTGCAACTCACTGGCCTCCCAGGTGGGCCAGCCCTGCGGCTGATTGCTGTCTGGACTAATCGCAGGATAGATCAGCGGATCTATCAGGTTGGCGTAGGGTTCTGGCGGCAGAATCATATACTCAGCGGCGACCCGATCGCCCAGATTAAAGAGATAGGAAGCCATCGCGTTCAACTCAGCGTCACTAAGAAACTCGAAACTGGGCATGATTGAAAGAGGAGACACTTCCCGTGGATTTTTCCAATGTTCAATTTCCCAGGCTTCGCTGCGCTTACGACCAATGTAGGAGAGATCGGGGCCTGTGCGCTCCGATCCCAAAATCATCGGATTGTCGAAATAGTAATTGCCGCCATCAGAAACAGGCCCCATAGCCGTATCTTCGGCACGGACATACTGCGTATGGCAGTAATTACAACCGTTCGAATAAAAAGTCTCACGGCCCAATTCTTCCTGGTCGGTGTAAGGATGGGCGACAATTGTCTGGTCTGGATTCCACACGAGTTTGGGAATGAAAACGGCCGCAATGACTACCGCGAAAAAAACAATGACGCCACCAATGACCGTGATTTTAAAAGTCATTTTCATGATAATTTACCTCCCTAGTCGCTTGTTGTAACCAGTTTTGGAGATTTCGGCTTAGGGTAATCGGGTTGTGACACGGGTTTTCGCTGCCACACCGTCACCAGGATATTTAGCGTGAAGAGGGCAAAGCTAATCACAACGAGGGAGCCGCCGACAGCTCGCAAGGCCATATACGGCCGTAATCCTGGCAGCACACTCCACACTGGCAGCCCTTGATGCAGCCAACTGGTACCCTGGACCAACCCCGTCAGTAAAAAACCACCAAAAAAGAAGGTAAAGCCAATAACGTAGAGGCTGTATTGCACGTTCGCCAGCACGCGGCTGTAGAGTCTGGCATTGTAAATGCGGGGTACGATGTAATACATGGCCCCCATCAGCACCGAAGCAGCAAAAAACAGCAGAGAAAGATGCGCATGCCCAGGAACGTATTGGGTAAAATGCGTGATAAGATTGATGCCTCGCAACGCCTGGTGCGATCCCTGGTACGAAACCAAAATATAGGCTGCCCAGCCGGTAATGATAAATCGCAGCGGAATGCTCGTCATGAAGCGGTTCCAATTGCCACGCATGGTTAGCAAAATGTTCATCATGAAAGCTACGACAGGCAGTATCATGCCAATGCTTTCAGCGACGGCAATGGTTTTGAGCCAATAAGGAACGGGCGCCCACAATAAATGATGTGCCCCTACCCCCGTGTAGAAAAAGGCGATACCCCAAAAGGCAATGAGCGAAAGAAAATGGCTGTAAAGAGGTGTATTGGTTTCCTTGGGTACGATGTAGTAGATGACGGGCAGCAAACCCGTGGTAAACCATAAACCCAGCACATTATGACCGTAGAACCAGTTAAATATCGTGTCATCAATGCCTGTTAGCGCACCAGTCGCCGGATTCCACATCACATTACCGATAAAATACAACATAGGCATCCAGATGAGCGTGCCGCTGATGTACCAGAGAGAGACGTAAAGTTTGGGTTCGGTACGGTGGGCGATGGTCATATAGAGATTAACCAGATTAAGAATCAGCACGACCATGACGCCAACATCAATGATCCAGACAAATTCCGCATACTCACGGCTTTGGGTATAGGCAAGCAGGATGCCGCCAATCCCTGCTACTAAAGCCATATTCCATAAGATGACACAGATGTTACCTAAAGTCTCACTCCATAACTGGCGACCTGTTAAACGGGGCACGATGTAGAGCCAGACGCCCATCATAGCGCCAGAAAGCCAGGCAAACATGACCGTATTGGTATGCGCCTGGCGCAGGCGGCTAAAAACAAGCCAGGGGATGCCACGGAACAAATCGGGAAAGACAAATTGCAGCGCCAGCGTCAATCCCATCAACACCCCAATGACGAGCCAAAGCGCGGCGCTCAGCATAAAGTTAGCGCTGGCACTGTTTTTCTTGCTTAGCATGATCACCTCCATATTAGAAACAGCCAGGAAAGGTGCGATAGTTAGGGAAGTTAAAAGGTACAGGGCTCGAATATTCCACTTATCATCAGTAAATCTTGTCTGGCAGACAGGTACAATCAGGGAATCCCTGAAATTAGAGGGAAAAACCACCAAGTTGATAAACAGATTTGGTTAATTGGGGGTAAAAAAAATTAATCGAGAGGGGTAATGCCTTTGCGAATGGCATACTTTGTGAGGTCGGCCAAATTATCGATATCCAGTTTTCGTAACAGGTTGCCGCGATGTGTTTCCACTGTTTTGATGCTGATAACCAACATGTCGGCAATTTCTCGGGATGAATAACCTTCCACTAATAACTGGCAGATTTCATATTCGCGCTCCGTTAGCACATCTGCGGTATTTTCACATGATGCGGACTGGGCATGAGCAATGTATTCCCGAATGACAGTTTGAGAAATAGAGGGGCTAAGGAAGGTTTCGCCATCGTAAGCTGCGCCGATAGCCATGACCAGTTCACTGGGAGCGGCTTGTTTGACAACATAGCCGCTGGCTCCGGCCTGCAATATCTGAAAAATATATTCTTCCGTGGTGTGGATGGTGAGCATCACCACATGAATTGAGGGCCAGCGACGCTTTATTTGGCGTGTTGCTTCCAGCCCGTTTAACAAAGGCATGGTAATGTCCATGACGACGACATCGGGCTGGAGTTGTTCAATCTTGGTAAGGGCTTCACGGCCGTTTTCCGCTTCACCTACCACGACGATATCTGTCTGCTCAACTAACAGAGACATCAAGCCTTTCCGTACAATGGGATGATCGTCGGCTAAAAACACCTTTATCTTTCTCACTGCTCTTTCTCCAGGATAGCCTACCTCTAAATGTGCCGCAGCTCGATGCTTGGAAATACGATCCTTAGTGTGGTTCCTTTTCCGGGTGATGAATTGATATTTAGTGTCCCGACGAAGAGAGAGATACGTTCTTCAATTCCCAACAGACCCAATCTATGGTCCACGTTTTTTGATTGCAACAGCTCTTGGACATCAAAGCCAATACCATTATCGGTAATAGTCAAGAGAAGTCGGCCTGCCTGATAATCAAGATTGACTTCAATTTTGCTCGCCTGGGCATGCCTGGCGATGTTGGTTAAGCCTTCCTGTACGACGCGGTAAACCACTGTTTCTAATTCTGGAGAGAACGACTGGCGAATACCATTGGTAGTAAAGGCAGCCTCAATGTTGAGACGATCTCCAAACTGATGAATGTACCAGCGTAATGTAGGAATGAGGCCCAGGTCGTCCAGCATAGTTGGTCGTAACTCTAGCGATATTTTTCTCGTCAGGATCAGGGTTTGGGCTATCAAAGCTTCTGACTCTGCCAACCGTTTGTGGACAGCTGCGGGCACATCTTGCGGCAGGTTTTGTTTAATCTGCGCCAGGTTAATACTAACGGCCGTTAACGCTTGACCAATTTCATCATGCAACTCTTGCGAAATACGTTTGCTCTCCGCTTCACGAGAAGCAATCAGTTGGGCCGAGAGCCGCTTGAGCTGCTGGCGGTGTTTCTCCAGCTTATCTTGGGCTTGTACACAGTTTGTTACGTTGACAAGCGTGCCCGTGATAGCCGGCCTACCCTGATAGATGACAAATCGGGCTAAAGACTCAAAGTGGATAACTTCTCCTGCCGCAGTAATGCCCCGTGCCACGTGAGGTGTAGCCGCTGACTCTCCGGTAAACCGCTGGCGCATTCTCGATCTGACCCCTTCCCGATCCTCTGGATGGATCAGATCGAGAACATTCACCCGATCAATAAGTTCCTTGGGATGATAACCAAACATACGAGCCAAAGCCGGATTGACGTAACGGAGAAGGTCATCTTGAATGATATAAATACCCACCAGCGCGGCCTCTACCATCTCATTAAAATGATCTGTGTTGAGAGCAAATATCTCCTTAGTCACTTTTCATTTTCTCCCCATGAATCAGAAGGGCAGTGCACACATCAATCTCGTCATGAACAGCCTGTCCATTCATACGCCTGATTTGACCAGTTTATCAAAAAATATGACGAAACATAAGCTGTGTTTGGTACAGACATCTGCGGCGTTGCTGTTTAGATCGGCACACCCCACGGGCCATCAATGGGCCTTAGCCCACAGGCACAGGCCATCTGGAGAATAGACAAGCCCAGTGGCCCAACTCGCTTCACAGGTTCATTCTCGGCGCGAAATTGAGGCCAGGGGCGCATCCTCACGCACCAAAACTTCCGGCCAGAACAGCAGAGACTGCGACAACAGAATAATCGCCAGCACGTAGGTCGGCGAAATCAGGAAAACCAGCGGCGTTTCGGGGTCCACAAACACCATGTGCCCGATAAGCGCATCGGAGAACACAAACGAAGCAGCACCCAATGCCGCCGCCACCCGGAAAAGCAGCGGCCGCTGCCTGTAAGCCAGTCCCAGCCAGACCACCAGAGCCATCAGGCCCAGGGCGGCGACGTAAGGAGCCACAATAAGCGTCAGGGGTCCATTGTAGACAAACAAGACGTAGACCAGCGGCGTAACGATAAGCCAAAATGAGGTAAGCAGCGACGGCCGCCTCAACACCACCGAACGCCAGATTCGCCGAGGCTGGAGATGCAAGATGCCGCTGAAGGCGGCCATCAGGCACAGGTGCATCACCAGGTAGATGCCCGCGCCCAGGTAGAAGTTCCAGGTAATGGCCACCGTAGCAACCAGCCCCACGACCATAGCCGCCACTATCACATTCAGGTAACGACGCGGGTGCAGCGGCAGGTCAGGCAGCGGATTGGTGGCCTGCACGGCCGTCTCAAATCGCCCTTCATCCACCGTCCACCAACGCAGCACCACCACAGCCGCCAGCACCATGCCGCTGGCCGACCAGGCAACAGGCAACGGCCGTTCGCCGGTGCGTATACGGATACTTTCGGCCAATAGAATCACCACAAAGGCCAGAATGCTTAACCCCCAAGGGATAATGGCTCGCCTGTTCACAACGTCCTCCTTGTCTAGGCTATTCCCTCCGCTGAAAATGTCGCCAATCAACTATGAACCTAGTCAGACACTAACCACGAAAATTCTATGCCAGATCGACGCAGGCTACCACTGAATGAGATGACCTTCTCCCACTGCCCAAATTTTGGCGCAATTCAGGCCTCATCCTTTACAATGTTCCCCACGGTAAACGCCAAAGAATGAGCCAGGATGGAGTAGGGTTACGGCGATCATTCTCTGTCCCAGTCCGACATTACCGGGCACGGACTGTCGGGCAGCGCGGCACAATTTCGACTATGCTGTAAAAAACAGGAGATCAAAACGTGGATTCACTGGAGAGAATGAACCTCGCCCTGGCCTACGTCGAAGACAATCTGGGCGACGAAATTGACTGGCAGCAGGTGGAACGGCTGGCCCTATGCTCGGAATATCATTTTAGGAGAATGTTCTCCTATCTGGCCGGGGTTCCCCTCTCCGAGTACGTCCGGCGGCGGCGGCTGACGCTGGCTGCTTTTGACTTGCAGCACAGCGAGGTGTCGGTGATTGATACGGCCGTTAAATACGGCTACAGTTCGCCCGACGCCTTCACCAGAGCCTTCGCCGCCCTGCACGGCGTCACCCCGACCGAGGCCAGAACCACCGGGCAGCCGCTCAAAGCGTATCCACGCATGACCTTCCAATTCACCATCCGAGGAGCAAGTGAGATGAACTATCGCATTGAAGAAAAAGCCGCCTTTGGCATCGTCGGCCTGATGAAGCGGGTGAAGCTGGTTTACGAAGGTGTCAATCCAGAAATCGCCGCTATGTGGGCCACCCTGGACGAAAATACGATTGCCGTCCTAAAAGACCTATCCAATGTGGAACCCCGAGGCTTCGTTAGCGCCTCGACGAACTTTTCCGAAGGGCGCCTGGAAGGCAGCGAGCTGGACCACTACATCGGCGTAGCGACCACGCAGCCAACGCAGGCCAACCTGACCCGATTGGCCGTGCCCGCCTCGACCTGGGCCGTGTTTGAGTCGGTGGGACCGTTCCCGGAAACGCTGCAAAACATTTGGGGGCGCATCTATGCCGAGTGGTTTCCTTCATCCGGTTACGAGCAAGCACAGGGACCAGAGATGTTGTGGAACGCCGACAAAGATGTACAGTCACCTACGTTTCGCAGTGAAATCTGGATTCCGGTGAAAAAACAGAACCTGTAACCGTCTGAAAGTCGGCAAAAACGAGTGGGGACCAGATAGCTATGGCTCAATGCCGGCTGATGGATGAACCATGGGCCGGTAACCGCCAGCCAGGGCCTGAACAATCGAACGGGGAGTTAGCACGACGACCTGGATGTCAGGAGGGCGCTGCCCTGGCGTCAGGTAGCCAACGGCCGTCCAGGGGTACAAGCGCTCGCCCCAAACCAGATACGGCGCACCATCCCCGGCCACAAACGTCCCATTGGGCAGTTCCGCTAACGGTGCCGGGTACGTCCGTTTGCGCCGGTCTTTGATGCGTCGGGCCGGGGTCAGACGCTCCGCGTGCAATACCGCATCGATTTGACCGGCTTTCAGACGGCCGTCCCCCACTAATTCGGAGTTGGCCGCACGCCAGGCGTTGCGAAAAGATTCAGCCTTTTCGCGCTGACACTCGAAGCACGGCCGGTGGCCCGCCGCCAGGGCTGTGGCTTCATCCAGAAAAAACAATTCCGTGTATTTCCCCGGACTCATCACGGCTCTGCGCCGGCCTTTGAACTCCAGAAGGCAGAAAATCCAGGCTTTGTGCTGGTAAGGGCGCACGATTTGCTGCTGCTCATCGTGCAAGATGCCGCGATTGCCCATCAAGGTGCCTCGGGCGCTGGTGGCTATGATTTCTCCGTAGGGGGTTACGCGATTCTGTTTCGGCATAGTGGCCTTATTTTTACCTGCAGGTCAATCTCTGGCAAGCCCTGTGCGCTAGAGCCAACGATATTCCCCGAACTGGGATAATCAAGGCCGCCACTGCGGATCATAGGCTGTCGGAAACGGCCGTAATCCTCCGCATCCCATATCCGGTACTTTCCATCAGGCAATCCGTTGGATGACTTTTCCATTGACTTGCTCTTGGGCTTCTCGCTATACTGTACCTGAAAATGGGTCGCTTTGTTGGCGTTGTCCCACTCTGGAGAAGGCTGTAGCCCCCACTAACACACCCCTTCTGTGACATAGTTTCACCCCAGGCACCCGGTAAAATACCCCTTATGCGGCGGCTCTACTGATCTTCTAGATCTCACTTTTGCCCTTCTGTGAGGACATCCGTAATGACTGGAGAAAAAGTCGAACTGACTCTTTACGCAATAGGCATCGTTGTCAGTGTTTATGCGATTGCCTTCTTCCTACTCAGCATACGTGCCAGTGGAAAATTGAAACTGCATATCACTTCTCTACAGAAAAAATACTCGATGTACTTGAAAATAATCCTGTTCGTTGTCTGGCTGACGACTGGAATCTTGATCCTAATTGATGCGCAAACTCTTCTTGATTTTGTTAAAGGGGCTTTTTGGTTAATCTTAGCTCTAGACATTATTCTTCTGGTCGTTAGCGGCGTAGACATCCGGGAAAAAGGTATTTTGTATAGGGGCCGCCTTATCCCCTGGGAGCGGATAGAAACTTTCGGATGGGAAAGGCTAGACAGCACAAACAGACTGAAAATAAACATTGGGAAGCCTTTATGGGGATTTCCCAAAGAAATTGCTTTCGACGTTCCAGCCGACAAAATTGAAAAAACCGACTTGTTACTGAGCCAATATCTGCCTGGGGCTGTGCTTTTGTAGAAATGTGCCGAACACAAGTTCCCGTTTAAGCGTCCAGGGAAAACGAAGCGCCCCGCCGTATTGCACAGGACGGTCGCTGCCGGAAGCCTGGCGTTTCTTCGGACCACAATGGGCGCAAACGACCCGAGAACCCTATCCCGCCTGCCGGACACGGCGGCGCAGCGCCGCTTCCTGCTGCGCCGGGACACTCAAGGGTTAACGGCCGTTGCTCACTGCCATCAGCATTCATCACAAAAATATCCCAGTTGCCACGGCGATCGGAGGCAAAAGCAATCTGCGCGCCGTCAGGCGACCAGTCGGCGAACTGGTCGTTGGCGGCGTTGGCTGTCAGGCGCAGCAAGCCGGAACCATCGGCGTTGATCGAGTAGATTTCGTAATAGCCATCCCCGTCATAATCGGCGTCAAAGAGGAGCTGACGGCCGTCTGGCGACCATGCCGGGTGATCCTCGGCGGCTTCGGTGTTTGTCAGGTGGCGTGAATTGGCGCCGTCGACGGCCGTTTCCCTCATCCACTCAGCCCTGATTGCAGCGGTCATACTCCCCAAATAATGAGATTCGGCGCATCCAGGGCACGAGATCGCGTAAGAAATCTACGGATGTACCGGGCTGAACAGCCTGGATTCGGACCGTCGACTGGTGGTAGGACAGCCAGCGACATCTGTCCCATTCAGCGACCACATGTGACTACGGCTGAGATCTGGACCTGATTGACCTGCCATAATCGTAGATACAGGCACTGCTGCCAGATATAATACCCGCTATCTTTTCCGTTTACGCCGCCTTTGCATATAGATGCGCAATTTGCATTATCGGCGGCAACGGCCGATTGGAAGGCACTATGTATGATGATCAACTCCATACCCTGTTAAGGCAGCCGATAATTGCCCGCTTCACCACGATTCGCCCGGATGGCTACCCCCACACCGTACCAGTCTGGTTTATGCTGGATGGCGATGACCTGCTGCTGTTTACGCTGCGCGATGCCCGTAAAGTCAAGAATGCCCTGGCCCATCCCAAAGGCTGCTTTTCGCTGGGCGGAGATCCGGCAGGCAGCCCTGGCTATCTGATCGATGGCGACCTGGTGGTGGAAGATGACCCTGAGCATCTCATGGCCGCGCGCATCACCAATCATTATGAGTCCCCGGAAAAAGCAGCGGAAGATCTGGCTGCCTGGCAGGATGAAAACTTTGTGGTGCTGCGGCTCAAGCCGAGGCGTGTGGTGCAGGTATCGTAGTTTGGGAATCGTTCCGACCTTACGACTCTGGATCAAGCCCGAATACGCGAAGCTCCTGATCACAGCGACACGCTTTCGCGAACCGTGCGGCCCAGGCGATGGCTTCCTTGCGTGAAGGCAGCTCAAGTACAGTGAATCCGCCATTGAGCGGAGGCGCCCACGGGTAGCCTCCCTTTGCGAAGGTGAGGGTTGATATGCCCATATGTTCAAAGATTCGCGGTTCCTCCCCAAAGATAAAGCAGTCTGCTCGCTAGAAGCATTTTGCAGATATGCGCTGGATGGTTTCCGTCTGTTTGTGCACCATTTGCTCCTTTTGGGATTTAAGATACCTGGGCGGCGGCCTCGGATATCCGTCAGGAACCTGGATGGGTGCCAGGCGGACCGGCAAGCACTCTGGGGACGTACTCTAGCAGCTGAATACGGCCGTCGAACGTCCGGCTGGCAACCATGTCCAGGGCAACATCGGGATAACCGTCGTAGATCCGGTCGGAGCCGGTGCTGCCGGTGATTACGGGGAAGACGACCACCCGGAAACGATCCACGAGGCCGGCCGTTAGCAGAGACCGGCACAATGCAAGGCTGCCGATGGTGCGCATCGAGCTGCTGCCTTCCCGCTTCATCTTTCTCACAGCCTCAACCGCATCCCCGTTGATTAGCCGGGTATTGGGCCACGGCAATGGAGGCTGCAGCGTCGAGGAGAACACTACCTTGAACGCTTTAGCAAGCTCGGAAAAGGTCGCTTCTTCGTCGGTGGAAGACTCGGCCGTTTCTGAGGTTGCGGACGCGGCGGCGAATCCGGACATCAGACGGTACGTGTTCGCTCCCATCAAAATCGTATAGTCGCGTTCGGGCGCCTGATCGAGCCAGGCGAGATACTCAGGACCCTGAAGCCCCCACCAGCCGGGCCAGCCTTCTGCAGCGCCGTAGCCGTCGAGTGACGTAATAAAATCTACTAACAGTTCCTGCTTTGCCATCTTAACTGCTCCTTTTATTACTTACTTAGCCTGTTTCTGTTTCAACGTCTCTGGCAGTCTTGAGTATCTTTTGGAAACGGCCGTAAACATCCGCTAAGTTCGAGTAATTTCCTTACTCATCGCTACTAACTGCTATATGTAAGTGATCATATCGCTTCCTCCTTTAGTCCGCCAAAAACAGGCCGCATCCCACCCCCTCCTGGCGTCCCGGTCAGTAGCAGTCGCTTGTCTCAACCCGCCGCTGTGGGCCTGCGCGGCTGCGGTTCCATCGGCAAAATACACCCGCGCCACACATCCTCGTTCCTTTGTTCCCGAACAGGGTGCACGCTTTTGCGTAAGCGAATAACACCCGAATAACACCTTCGTGGGATGACGTTCACCCCCTGCCGGGTCTATGCTTACCGTATCAATCTAAAGGAGTTTCCATGAGCAAAAGCTCACCAACAGTGATGAAAATTGGCAATGAATTGCCGCTAATGGGCACGAGGGGGAAACGGCCGTTTCCCGTTCACTGTTACCTGTTCGCTGTTGATGGTGGGAGAAACGCCCGCACAGTGTCATGCACCACCCGCACAGTGCCGTGCACCGCCCGCACAGTGCCATGCACCGCCCGCACAATGCCATGCACCGCCTGCACAGCGCCATGCACCGCCCGCGCAATGCCATGCACCGCCCGCACAATGCCGTGCACCGCCCGCACAGTGCCGTGCACCGCCCGCACAACCCTCGTCCCCACGGGGACGGCCGTTGCCGACGTGGGAACGTGATGGCAAGAGCGAGCGGGTGGATGCCGGCGTGGAAGGGGGAAACGGCCGTTTGTTTGCTCTGCTGGCCGTCATTACCGAGCCGATCTGCGTTGTGGTGGCGTGAGGGCTGCGCCTGACACCGCCGGTGCGACGGGCGCTGTAGAAGCCACTCCTTATATAGCGGCACGCAGCCGAGATGGCAGCCTATTATGAGCACAGGCAAACCTACGCTTACCCTCCATCGGCCGGTGCTGTACCAAATTATGGTACCCGGCATGCTGGATGAAAACTGGTCCGATTGGGCCACAGGACTGTCCATCACAACCACAAACGAGAGGGACAGCCAGCCGGTGACGGTGCTGACCGGCGAGATGGACCAGGCGGCGCTGCACGGGCTGCTGCGTCGTTTGTACGGGTTGGGTTTACCGCTGCTGGCCGTGCGCTGCGTGGCGTCCAATTGAGGAAAAGACCATGAATATAAAGTTTTCTGTTTGTTTGTTTACACTTGGCTTCCTGCTGCTGCTCGGCTGCGGCGGTCCGTCGGCGGCGGAGATAGCGGCCGTGGATTACACGCCCCGGGCTGACGGCGAATGGCCCACGTCGACACCCGAAGCCGAAGGGCTGGACCCGGCGCTGGTGGCAGAGCTGTATGCCAATGCCGCCCAAATGGAAAATATGTACAGCCTGCTGCTGTTCAAAAACGGCCGTTTGGTGGCTGAGGATTACTTCAACGGCGGCTCTCCGACCCAGCAGGTCAACATCCATTCCGTCACCAAAAGCATCAACTCCGCGCTGGTGGGGTTGGCGCTGAAAGAGGGTTGTTTAACCAGCCTGGACCAAAAAATGATGGAATTCTTCCCGGAGTTTGACAATCGCCTCCGCGACCCGCGCAAGCGGGAGATAACTATCCAGCAGATGCTGCAAATGCGCGCCGGCTATCCCTGGGAAGAGGCCACGGCCGAGGGAACAGAGCTGTTGTTCACTGGCTTCCACACGGCCGACCTCGTAAACGTGCCCCTCGCTCGTGACCCAGGCAGCGGCGCTGCGTACAGCAATTTAACCGCCCATCTGCTGGGCTTAATTGTGGCGCGGGCTTGCGACACGGATCTGAAATCGTTTGCCGACGAACACCTGTTTGGCCCGCTGGGGATAGAAGAAGGATTCTGGCAGACAGACTGGGATGGCGACTATCTGGGCTACTCCGATATCAATTTGACAGCCTACGATCTAGCCAAATTTGGCTTGCTGTACCTCAACGATGGTGAATACAACGGCCAGCAAATTGTCCCAGCCGACTGGGTGCATGACTCGCTACAAATGTACTCGGAAGATGTGTGGACGATCCGCGTCGGCCGTAATTGGGACGACAACGCTTATGGCTACCAGTGGTGGTCTATCCGCGCCGGCGACTACCGCTACAACCTGGCCTGGGGGCACGGCGGGCAGCAAATTGTGCTGCTGGATGACCTGGACATGATGCTCGTGGTCACGGTGGACCCGCTGCACCTGCAGCACGGCGACGAGCCGTGGCGGCTGGAAAAGGCGAGCTTGAATCTGGTGGCTGACTTTGTGGCCTCATTGCCGTAGTCATGGAAGGTGATCACATGAAGAAAGTTGTTGGAAAACTGGGACTCGAACGGCCGTTGACCAATAAGCTAAACAGGCTCATCCGTATCGCCATCATCATCCTGGTGATATGGGTGACAGGTGGATGCGGCGGTCCATCGCCTGAAGAATTGGAAACCGTGGAGTATGCACCCCTGTCCAGGAATGATTGGGACGTGTCAACACCTGAGGCGGAAGGTTTGGATCCACTGTTGGTCGCTAACCTGTATTACGATGCGAGTGAATTAGAGAAGATTTACAGCGTGCTGGTGGTTAAAAACGGCCGTTTGATTGCCGAAGACTATTTCAATGAAGGGTCAGTGGCGCAGAAGGCCTTGGTGCAATCGGCGACCAAGAGTGTGACTTCAGCCCTGGTGGGAATTGCCCTCGATCAAGGTTGTCTGTCTAGCATAGACCAGAAGATGTTCGCTTACTTTCCTGAATATGCCGACCGGGTCTCGGATTCACGCAAGCATGAAATTACCATCCAAGACATGCTGCAAATGCGGGCTGGTTTTCCCCCGGAAGAAAGCGATCAAACATTGTGGGAAGCAGTTTGGTCCGGCAATTATGACCATCTCGTTGTTGATTTTCCCCTCACGCATGATCCCGGAACAGCGTTCCAGTATAGCAATCTGACCGCTCACTGGTTGGGAATTATTGTAGCCCGGGCGTGCGCTACCGATCTCGAATCATGGGGCCGGGATTACCTGTTCCAGCCGCTTGGCGCAGAGGTGGGCAGATGGAGAAAGGATCTTGACGGCTATAACTGGGGCGCCGGAGAGCTGCATTTAACGGCCCGTGATGCGGCCAAGTTCGGCTTGCTTTATCTTCAGGATGGTGAATTTGCAGGAAACCAGATCATCTCCGCAAAGTGGGTGCATGATTCGTTGCAGACCTATGCGGAAAATGCTTATGAGAATATCAGCGGGTTCAAGGACATTGGCTATGGCTACCAATGGTGGTCCGCCACGGTGGGGATCATCCGGTTAACTTTGCCTGGGGGCATGGCGGCCAGCTGATTGTGTTGGTCGATGACCTGGACATGGTGGTGGTGGTGACTTCGGATCCATTCTACGAGGTGTATGGATCGGAATCCTGGAAACATGAAAAGGCGAATTTCGAGCTGGTGGCGGATTTTATTGCCTCGTTACCGGAGGGGTGATAACGGTGACGAGCGGGTACTAGGAGCTGAAAATGAAAGCGATTGTGCACACGAAATACGGGCCGCCGGAAGTTCTGGCGTTGAGAGACGTAGAAAACCCGAGACTTAGTGAAAATGAAGTCCTCGTCAAGATTCACGCTGCATCCATCAATTTTGGTGACAAGGCTCTTGTGAAAGGGGAGCCGTTCCTGGTTCGCCTGATGGGGTATGGGCTGCTCAAACCCAAACACGCGATACCCGGAGGCGATATGGCCGGGCGGGTTGAGGCGGTGGGCAGAAACGTAAAGCAGTTTCAGCCAGGTGATGAGGTTTTTGCGGACATCGGTGGCTGTGGTTTTGGCGCTTTTGCCGAGTATGTGGCTGTTCCGGAAGATGTATTGGTATTAAAACCGGCCAACGTGACGTTTGAGGAAGCAGCGTCCGTTCCCCAAGCCGCCGTCGTCGCTTTACAAGGTCTGCGGGACAAAGGACAGATTCAGCCCGGGCAAAAGGTGCTGATCAATGGCGCGTCAGGTGGGGTGGGCACCTTTGCGGTGCAGATTGCCAGGGCGGTGGGGGCGGAGGTAACGGCCGTATGCAGCACTAAAAATCTCGACCTGGGCAGTTCCATCGGAGCCGACCACGTCATCGACTACACCGAGGAAGATTTCACCAAAGGCACACAGAGCTACGACCTGATTTTCGACATCGTCGCCAATCGCTCGGTTTCCGATTACATGCAGGTCTTGACGCCGCAAGGCAACTACGTCGCCTGTGCTTTTAACGCGACTTCGCTGTTTCTGGGTCCGTTCATTTCCAAAAAGGGCGGCAAAAAAGCCAGTTCACTCGTTCACAAACCAAACCGAAAAGACCTGGTTTTTATGAAGGCACTGCTTGAGTCTGGTCAGGTTGTCGCCGTTATCGATAGGTGTTTCCCGTTAAGTGAGGTTGCTGAAGGGATGCGGTGGTTGGAAAACGGCCGTCACCACGGAAAAGTTGTTATAACGATGCAGAAGAAATCTTAGTAAGAACTGAAGTAATTCCTACTAGGATTTCGATCAATTCCTAGTAGGAACTTTGGGCGAAGCATTGTTTACGTTGCGGGGTCTATAGCCATCTTGTCCCATACATTCGTAGGAGTGATTGAATTATGGAAGATGTACCAATCAAACTTTCGGCAATTTGGATTGCGCTCATGTTGACCTACCTGTTGGGCGATGTTCTGCGCATTTTTAGCGGCGACTTCAAAGCGGGCGAAATCGGCGGCATGGCCGTCACGCCGCTGATGTACTTGGGCATGGCCATCCTGATGGTGATTCCCATCGTGATGGTTGTTCTGTCCCTGATGTTGAACCAGCCTGTCAATCGTTGGGCCAACATCATCGTCGCCGTCTTCTTTTTTCTATTCAATCTGGTTGGCTTGCCAACCTACCCATCCGCCTATGACAAATTTTTAATCATCGTCGGGTTGGTATTTAACGTTTTGACAGTTTGGGTGGCCTGGAATTGGTCCTAAAGGAGCGAAAAATGAGTATCAAAGTGAGTCTGCAAGCAACGGAAACCCCCACCGCAAGCGGTAAAGTGGCAGTTTATGCTGAGGTGAATACACATAGAAAAACGGCCGTTACCGTCGGTATCCTATTCATCATCGGCACAGTCGCCGGTGTGCTCAGCGGGTTGATCACCCTGCCCATTCTTAGCGCCCCCGACTATCTGCGCGAAGTGGCGGCCAACGAGAGCCAGATCGTAGCAGGCGCACTCCTGATTTTAGTGATGGGCTTTCCCCTGGCTATGATTCCGGTGATGATGTTCCCCATCTTCAAAAAGTACAACGAACCTCTGGCCCTGGGCGCGGTCGTTTTTCGCGGCGTGCTGGAGGCTGTCACTTACATAGTGATTGCGCTCTGCTATCTCTCGCTCATTGCCGTCGGCCAGGAACTTGTGCGCGCCGGTGCCGCCGACGCTTTGTATTTTCAGGCATTAGGGGACTTGCTGAAACAGGCCGTTTACTGGACAGAGCACATTTTGGCGCTGGTTTTCACCATCGGCGCGTTGATGCTGTATTGGCTGTTCTATAAAACAAAGCTGATTCCGGGCTGGCTGGCACTGTGGGGCTTTATGGGCGCTATCCTCTACTTCGCGGCCGCTGTCGCCAATATGCTTGATCCCCAGCATTTGCCACTTTCGCTTGGCGTGAAGTGGGGTTACTTGATGATCCCGCTGGCCATTCAAGAAATGTTCTTCGCCCTGTGGCTGATTGTGAAGGGCTTTAATCGCGCAGCCATCTTTTCTGTTTGAATATGCCCACGGAATCCGCAGACGACACAAATTATTCTCTGCACCTCCGCGTCTCTGCATTAGGTTGTTTTTGGAGGAGGAAGCAGCATGCTTGCTGAAAAAGTGATGGCTACGAAAAATCACCGTGTCGTCGTGACGCGGCACGGCGGGCCAGATGTGCTGCACATGATAGCAGAGCCGCTGCCAGAGCCGCAGCCCGGCGAAGTGCGCGTGCAGGTGCTGGCCGCCGGTGTCTCGGCCTACGACCTGATGCACCGCAGTTCGGGCATGCTTCCGGGCACGCCGAAACCGCCGTTCACGCTGGGCGAAGACGTCGTCGGCGTAGTGGACAAGCTGGGCGCAGGAGTTACGGCCGTTGCGCCCGGCGAGATGGTTGCCGGCGCCACTTTCAAGCTCGGTCTGGGCGGCGGATACAGTGAATATCTTTGCCTGCCGGCTACCGCATTGGTGCCTGTGCCTGATGGCGTTGATCCGGTCCAGGCGGTCTGTCTGGTCGTCAACTATCTCACGGCCCACATGGCCATGCACCGCACCGCCCAGGTACAGCGCGGCGAGCGCGTGCTCATCCACGGGGCGGCCGGCGGTGTGGGCTCCGCGCTGCTGGAGTTAGGAAAGCTATCTGGGCTGGTAATGATCGGCACCGCATCCCGCTACAACCATGACCGCGTATCCGCTATGGGCGCAACCCCCATCGACTACCGCACGCAAGATTTTGTACAATGGACGCGTGAATTAACCGGCGGCGGTGTGGATGTGGTGTTTGATCCGATTGGCGGCTTCCGGCAGTTGTGGCGGTCTAGCCGGGCGCTGCGGCGAAACGGCCGTCTCGTCTGGTTCGGCGTTGCCGCCACCAAGCAGGCGGGGCTGAAAGTGATTCCCCTTACGCTGCTGATGGTGGCGCTGCTCAAGCTGCTTCCGGGCAGGCGCCTGCTGCTGACGCCCGATCTGAGCAAGGAGAACAACTGGTATCGAAACACGCTGGCGGAACTACTTGACCTGCTGGCGGCCGGCCAAATCAACCCGCTGGTAGCCGCCCGCATTCCGCTGGCCGAAGCCGCCCATGCCCACGAACTGCTGGAACGCGGCGGCTACGCAGGCAAGGTGGTCCTGGTGACCACCCTATGACCAATCTGATGGATCAGGAGTTGTGAAAGTTGATACAGAGAACATACACCGGAGAAGCCGATCTGAAACGCCTCCAGGATTTCAATGCCGTGGCGATTGCTGCCACCGATCATTGTGGCTATCTTCACCCTGGTGACATCCCTCACCACATTTACAATGGGAACAAACATTACGATCCCGTGGACCTGATGACAATCTGGGAGGACGATCACGGCGTGGCTGCGTGGCTGCTGGCGGACCCCGGCCACAAGAGTTTTGATGCCCAGGTACGCCCAGACCTGCGCGGGGGCGCTTTTGAGTGGGACGTTTTGCAACTGGCCACCGAGCGCACGATTGTCCTCATGCAGCAGCATAGTATCGATAGCGAGTACATCTATGCGGAAACGTTTCGCGGGGACAACGCCCGCCGAGACCTGCTTACGGGATTGGGCTATGAATCCGACGATGGGCAGCCTTGCCTGCTGAACAAAACTAAAATAAAGGCAGTTGAGATGCCACCACTGCCACCGGGGTTCGCGTTTACGTCGGCCACCGGCATTGAAGATGCGGCCAGGCTGGCCGAGGTGCATAGCGCTTCCTTCGGCTCGAATTGGACCCCGGCGCTGTACCGGAAAGTGATGGCCTCTCCGGGCTACGCGCCGGAACGCGAGCTGGTCATCTGTGGCCCGGATGGCGCCTATGTGGCCTTCACCATCATCTGGTTCGACCACCTGAACCGCACCGGATCGTTTGAACCCGTGGGCACGCATAAGAATTACCGTCGCCGTGGGTTTGGGCGGGCGCTTATGCTGTATGGCATGCAGCAGATGGCGGCGGCAGGGATGGCCTTCGCTACAGTGGCTCATTTTGGGGACAACGAGGCTGCTCGTGGGCTTTATCAGGCCTGCGGCTTCAAACCGTGGCATTTACTGGACGATTACAAGAAGCGGATTTAGGGTTTGTGTCATATGCGTTGGGAATTCTGTGGCGAAGTTGACATAAGTGCCTGAATTTCAACGGTTTTGGGTGTCTCCCAAAAATGTGAACGTAGTTTGCGCCAGCTCCCTGGTGCGGCCAATGAAGGGGGTTTCGGGACGGGGTAAACTAGAGATTGGATCTTGTGGCAGTGGTGGGTGAAAATGGAGAAACGGGTTGCTGCTCAGGCAGAATTTGCCGGACGGCGGTCAACGCCTGGGCCAGTCCGACGGAAGGGTGGCGTTCGTCGGCTTCTATTCTTTTACATGGTGAATGTTGCCAATGACTTTCCCCTAAGTTTCCGCACCCATAGCTCAGAAACCAACTTTTTTTCCTTCCGAAACCAACTTTTTTGCATTTTATAGACATAACGAGCGCAAAACAAAACAGGGAAAGCGGCGTTACCACCACTTTCCCTGTACCAAGACATCGGCTAGCCTCTAAAACGGCCGAAAACCGCCTTCAGGAACAACTTTTTAGCGATCCACACAACTACGGTAGATTTTCAAACAACCCGGCCGCGCCCATACCCCCGCCGATGCACATCGTCACGAGGCTGAACTGCGCCTGACGCCGCTTCATCTCACTGATGGCCTGCACCGTCAGCTTGGCTCCCGTGCAGCCCAGCGGGTGTCCCAGGGCAATCGCGCCGCCATTGACGTTGGTCTTTTCCTCATCGAAGCCCAATTCGCGGATGACGGCCACCGACTGCGCGGCAAACGCCTCGTTCAGCTCGATCACGCCTACGTCGGCCAGGCTCATGCCGGTGCGTTTGAACAACCGGGGCACGGCCGTTACCGGCCCAATGCCCATAATCTCCGGACGCACACCGCCCACGTTAAAGCCCACAAACCGCGCCAGCGGCTTCAGGCCCAACGCTTCCGCTTTGCTGCGCTCCATCACAATCACTGCCGCTGCGCCATCGCTAAGCGGCGAAGAATTACCAGCCGTGACAGTGCCGCCCTGCTTAAAGACCGGTTTGAGTTTGGCCAACGCTTCCAACGTGGTGTCTGGACGGACATGCTCATCGGTGTCAAAAAGAACGGTCTTGCGCTGCGGTCCGTCGGGGCCGGGAGTGACTTCCTCAATTTCCAGCGGCACGATTTCGTCTTGGAAACGGCCGTCCGCTATCGCCCGTGCCGCCCGTTGGTGACTGCGCAGCGCAAACTCATCCTGCGCCTGCCGCGACACTTCGTATTCCTGAGCCACCTGCTCGGCCGTCAGACCCATGCCCATGTAGACCTCCGGCGCGTTTTCCGCCAGCCAGGGATTGGGGCTGATGCGAAAACCGGTCATCGGTACCAGGCTCATCGTTTCCGCGCCCCCGGCGATGATCACGTCCGCGCCGTTGGCGATGATACGTTCGGCAGCCAGGGCAATGGTTTGCAGGCCGCTGGAGCAAAAGCGGTTCACCGTCATGCCGGGCACTTCCACGGGCAGCCCGGCGCGAATGGCAATCGAGCGGGCAAAATTGAGGCCCTGCACACCTTCCGGCATGGCACACCCGATGATCACGTCGTCAATTTCTTGCGGATCCAGCGCGCCATCAGTCTCGGCCAACAAGGCGCGGATCACAGATGCCGCCATCTCGTCCGAGCGCCAGTTGCGGGTGGTACCCTTTTTAGATTTCCCAACGGCCGTGCGCTTGGCCGCCACAATTACAGCTTCTCGTGTCATGTTGTCTCCATTTTTGATTTTTGATGTCGGACTTCGGAACGCCAAATGCGCAAATCCGAATTCCGACATCCCAAATCCGACATTATCAATTCCGCAGCGGTTTCCCGGTGGTCAGCATAGCGGTCATGCGCTCGCGCGTCTTCTCTTCGCCCAGCAGCGAGAGGAACGCCTCCCGTTCCAGGTCCAGAATGTACCAGGGATCTACCCACGCTGGGGCGCTGATGTCGCCGCCGCACAGCACGTAGGCCAGCTTTTTAGCCACCACCACGTCGTAGTCAGTGGCGTAAGCGCCCCAGTTCAAGCTCTTGACGCCCACTACCAGCGCCGAATACACGTCGCGCCCGGCGGCGTAGATTTTCTCCACTTCCGGCGGCCGCGCCCCAATGCGCACCAATTGCAAAGCGCGATGCTGCGCCAGGGCCAGGCGATGGTCGCCGTTCATGGCAATCATGTCGTGGGGGGCCAGGTAGCCGAGTTCTTTGTTTTCCCAAGCGCTGGTACCCACTTTCGCCAGGGCCACCTGCTCGAAGGCGGTCTGCAGCACCGGCACGACGTCGGCGTTGGGGGTTTTCATCACCGGGTTGACTTTGCGGCGCAGCACTTCCTTGCAGCCGCCCCCGGCGGGAATCAGGCCGACGCCAAATTCGACGAGGCCCATGTAGCTTTCGTGGTTGGCCACGGCTTCCCAACCGGCCATGGCCATTTCTGCGCCGCCGCCGAGGGCCATGCCCTGCACGGCCGTTACCACCGGCTTCGGCGCGTGGCGCAGCTTAAACGTCAGCGATTGCAGGTCGTGGATCATCTGGTTCAGTTCATCCCAGCGTCCGGAAGCGGCGGCCACACCTACGGCAAACAGATTCGCGCCCACGCAGAAATTGTCCGCGTCGTTGCCGATCACCATCGCGTCGAAATCGCTGTCCAGGCGGGCCAGCCCTTCGTGGCCCATGGCGATGATCTGGTCGTCGATGGCGTTCATCTTGGCGTGGAATTCGTACAAAACCACGCCATCGCCCATGTCAATCAGGCTGGCGCTGTCGTTGCGAGCCACCTCTTTGCCGGCGGCGCGTAAATCGTTGATGACCACCACCTTTTTGTCAATGTCGCGCGACGTGTAGGACTTTGTTTCCCAATCGTAGACGCTGCCGTTTTTGTAGAAGCAGTCGTAGCCGGCAGCCAGCATTTCTTTGACCCAATCGGCCACTTTCAGACCGGCGTCTTCCATTTTTGCGGCCGTTTCCGCTACGCCCAGCATATCCCACATCTCAAAAGGTCCAGCTTCGTGGGCAAAACCCCAGCGCATGGCATCGTCTACGTCGCTAAGTTTGTAGGCAATTTCCGGGGCGACGTGGGCAGCATAGGCAAAGCCATAATAAAGCAAATTGCGCACGTAACTGGCGGCGCGGTCGTCAAATTCCAGCAGCTTACGTACCCGCTCGCCCAAACTTTCGATTTTACGTACCTTGCCGATCGACTCGAAGCGTGGGCTGCCGCCATCGAAGTATTCCATCGTGTCCGGGTTTAAGGTGAGGAAAACGCGCTTGCCATCGATGTAGGCTTGTTTGTAAAACCCCTGGCCGGTTTTGTTGCCCAGCCATTTGTTTTCGATCATCTGGCCCATGACGGCCGCGGTTTTTTCCGGTTTCAGGATGTCACGGTAGGGATCATGGGGCACGGCTTCGTAAAGATTCTGGTTGACGTGGCCCATCACGTCCAGGCCCACCAGGTCCATCAGGCGGAAGGTGGCGGTTTTCGGCCGGCCAATTGTCGGCCCGGTGATGGCGTCGATTTCGGCGATGGTGTAGCCGTTTTGCAGGGCGTATTCGATGCCGTAGGAGGCGGCGACGGCAAAGAAGCGGTTGCCGATGAAGTTGGGGGTATCTTTGCAGACCACGACCCCCTTCCCCAGTACGTCGCGGCCAAACTGGACCATGAAATCGGTCACGGCCGTGTCCGTTTGCGGCGTGGGGATAATTTCCAGCAGCTTCAGATAACGCGGCGGGTTGAAGAAGTGCGTGCCTAAGAAGCGGGAGCGGAAAGAGGGGGAACGGCCGTCGGTAATCTGATGGATGGGAATACCCGACGTGTTGCTGGAGATGATGGCCGTGGGTTTGCACACCGCTTCCAGCCGCTCCATCAGCGCCTGCTTCAGATCCAGCCGCTCGATGATCACTTCCACCACCCAATCGCAGTCGGCCAGCAGATCAAAATCATCTTCGGTGTTGCCGATGGTGATCAGCTCGGCTCGGTCGGCGCGCGCCAGATTGGCCGGTTTGGCTTTGGCCATGCGGTCGAACAGGCTTTGCACCAGGCGATTGCGCGCTTTGGGGTCATCTTTCTCGGCGTCGGACAGGTTGGGCGTGGGAATATCCAACAGGACCACCGGTATGCCGATGTTAGCCAGATGAGCGGCGATGCCGCCGCCCATTGTGCCAGCCCCGACAATGCCTACTTTGTCTATACGAAAACTCATGGGGAAATTCTCCTGTGTGGGTATGGAAGTCTGGTAGTCGGGCAGTCAAGTAGTCACGTAATCGGGTTTAGCTGGCGGCCCATCCGACTACTTGACTATTCGACTACTCGACTACCCGACTATCAAACGATTACTTCAGTTCGCGGCGGGAATAACCGAGTATGCTGCGGGCAACGATCAGCGTGTTTATTTGCTTGGTGCCTTCGTAGATGTCGTTGATTTTGGCGTCGCGCATCCACTTTTCGGTCAGCCACTCACGAGTATATCCCATCGGCCCCAGCAGTTCGACCGCTTTTTGGGTCACCCAGGTGACGGTTTCGCCGGCGCGGGCTTTACACATGCTGGCTTCCAGGCGGTTGGGCTGGCCGTGGGCCATCAGCACGGCTGAACGCAGGGTGAGCAGCCAGGCCGACTTGTGCCGGGCTTCCATTTCCAGGAGGTCGCGTTCAACGGCCGTCATCTGGTGCTTGGGCTTGGTGTAGTCCACAACAATGCCCTCGGCGGCCAGCTTGTCGCGGGTGAATTCCAGGGCAGCGCGGCAAATGCCCATGGCGCTGGCGGCCACTGCCGGCCGGCTGGCGTCAAAAGTAGCCATCGCACCCTTAAAGCCCTTGGTGGATCCGTCGCGCTTGATCACTTCGGCACTGCCCAAGATGTTGTCGTAGGGGATGCGGGCATTGTCAAACACGATGGCGACCGTGTCGCTGACGCGGATGCCCAGCTTGTGCTCCTTCTTGGTGACCGTAACGCCGGGCGTTTTGGCCTCGACGATAAAGGATTTCATACCGGAACGGCCGGCGCTGGCATCCACTGTGGCCCAAACCACCACAAAGCCATCGGATTCATCCAAAGCCAGGCCGCCATTGGTGCAGAAGATTTTCTCGCCGTTTAGAATCCATTCGTTGGATTCTGCATCGAGGGTGGCGGTGGTGCGAATGTTGCTGGTATCTGAGCCGGCGCCCGGTTCGGTCATAGCCATCGCCCCCCACTTCGGCTCGCCCTGGCCGAACTTGCCCAGAATGCGAATCTTTTGCTCTTTGGTGCCTACCGCTTCCAATGCCGCGCCGCCCAGCGCCGGATCGGGTGTGCAAAGGTACTGACCGGCGTCACCCCAGCTCAACATTTCGATCATCATAATCAGGCGCAGGATGCTGAAATCCGGGCCTTCGCGCTTGGGACCGCTGCCGTTGCCATTTTGCTGCAGTTTTTCGGTGCGGCGGCGATGCTGCTCGCGCATGACGGGCCACATCATGTTGATGTATTCAGACGGCCGTTCATGTTCGTGCTCGTCATAATAGCGGGAATACTGGCGCATCACCGATTCCGCCACCATCTTTGCCATCTGGATTTCGTTGGTTATTTTTTCGGGAATTTCAAAACTAATCATTTCAGAGTCTCCGTTAAGGTGAAAGACCAAAGATTAAAGGCTGGAGATAAAGATAGACGATTTGCTGTCTGTCCTCGCTCGTTGACTTTCAATCCTCAATCTCAAACCATCGCCATCCCATCAAACGTAGCGAAAGCGCGCGCATTGCGCAGCCAGAGTTCCACCGGGTATTCGCGAATGTAACCATAACCGCCTAACGTCTGCAGGGCACGGTCACACACGCTCATGACCATGTCGTCGACGTAGTACTTCATGACGGCCGTTGCCTGGGTAGCATCTTTACCCTGATCAAGCTGCCAGGCTGCCTCCCAGACCATCAGGCGCGCCGCGTCGATGTCCATGGCCATTTCCGCCAGCATGAAGGCGATGCTCTGGCGATGGGCGATGGGTTCGCCGAACTGCACGCGCTCTTTGGCGTAATCGCGGGCATATTCAAACGCTGCTTTGGCCATGCCTACGGCCAGAGCGCCCAACGCCACACGGCTGTGGTTCAGGAGCCGCCCAAAATCAATCCCTTCGTTGCCGCCCAGCTTGTTGACGGCCGAAACTCGGACGTTGTTCAGCTTCACCTGATAAGTGGGCAAGGCGCGCACGCCCATCAATTTTTCCCGCTGGCCTATCTCCAGTCCCTCCACCCCGCGCGGCACAAAAAAGGCCTGGGTCTGATCAGCTTCATTGGCGTAAATGAGGAAGGTCTCGGCGTCTTCCGCCAGGGGAACAAAGCATTTGGTGCCGTTGAGAATGTAGCTGTCGTTTTCGAGAACGGCCGTTGTCTTCAACTGGCGTGGATCAAACTGGATCACTGGCTCGGTTAACGCAGCCGTCACCTTGGGCAAAGCCTCCTCACAAAACAGAGGCAGATGGGCTTCCTTTTGGGCTTCCGTGCCGGCCAGCATCAGAGGAACGGCCACAAGATTGGGCGTCATAATGTACAACGTCGCGGCCAGATCACCCCAGGCGAACGCTTCGGCCGCCAACGCACCGGTTATGACTGAATACTCACCAAAACCCCCGTACGCTTCCGGGATACTGGTCGGCAGTACGCCAATCTCCCAGCCCGCCTTCACCACATCTGGTGGCAGAACGCCATCCTCGTCGGCATCACGAAACACCTTCCGCATGCGCTCCTTCGCCAGACGGCCGATGGCTTCAGTCAGCATCTTTTGTTCCTGGTCAAGCTCAAAGTTTATCATGCTCAGCTCCTTACCATTGAGTTCATAGCCGCCAGTCGATTGTCAGGAAAAGCTGGTTTTCTCACAGCTCCCAACTCTCAACTAGTCGCTATTGTCTAACTATCCGATCCGTCATTCGGGCTACGCGGACCATGGCTTTGACGTCATGAACACGCACGATGTCCGCCCCCCGATCGATACCAATGGCCACGGTCGCGGCCGTTCCCTCCATTCGTTCATCCGGCGGCAAGTTCAAGGTATACCCAACGAACGATTTGCGCGACGGACCAATCAAAATGGGATATCCCATTTGCTTGAACTGGTCTAACTTGTGCAGCAGCAGCACGCTTTGGCTAACTGTTTTTCCGAAACCCAGGCCCGGATCGATGATTATCTGCGAGTCGGCGATGCCCGCATCATGAGCCAGGTCAATGCTTTCTTGTAACTCCTGCTGCACGTCGGACAAGAGGTCATCATACGCCACACCCACGTAGCGACCGCCCAGGCGTTCGGCCTGGGCCACGTTTTTGGGCTGGCTGCGGTTGTGCATCAAGACAATTGGGCAGGCAGCCGCAGCCACCAGCGGCGCCATGCCCGGATCCATGCGTAAACCCCACACATCGTTGATCCAGTTTGCTCCGGCGGCCAGGGCCGCTTCGGCCACGGAGGCACGGTAGGTGTCTACAGAAATGATGGTCGACACCGCGGCGCGCACGGCGCGAATAATGGGTATCACGCGGGCTAATTCTTCTTCGGCGGTGACCGGCTGGCTGCCCGGCCGTGTGCTCTCGCCCCCAATATCGATAATGTCGGCCCCATCGGCTACAAATTGTTGCGCCTGAGCCACGGCCGTATCTATCGCCTCGGCCTCATGCAAAACGCCATCCCCAGAGAAGCTATCTGGGGTGGCGTTGAGGATGCCCATGACGTAGGTACGCTCACCCCAATTCAAACTGGCGACAGGCGTTTTGGGGTCCAACCTTAATCTCCAACTTCCAGCAGCAGGGGCTGGCGCGACAGACGGTGAACGGCCGTTGTATACACCTGGGCCAACATTTGCACCACAGTCTCACCGGTTTGCGGATGCACAAAATCAGGAGCGATGTCGGCCAAGGGGGCCAGCACAAAGGCTCTTTCTTCCACGAAAGGATGGGGAATGATCAGGGTGTCTTCATCCAGAATGAGGTCATCATAAAACAGGATGTCGATGTCAATCAGGCGCGGTCCCCATTTGTATGTGGGACGGCGGCCAACCTGGGTTTCAACAGATTTACATACCTGCAGCAGTTCAAAGGGAGTTAAAGCAGTGGTTCCGGCGGCACAGATGTTCAGGAAGGCAGGCTGATCGGCCACCCCCCAGGGTTCGGTTTCGTAAACAGCGGAAACGGCCGTAAATGCTACCCCACTTTGCAAACCAGACAGAGCTTTTTGCAAGTTTGCCGGGCGATCACCCAGGTTCGTGCCTAAGCTTAAATAAATCTGACTCATGCCGTATCCCGTGTATTCCGTCTTCTGCCCGGTGTTCAACAAAGCCTGTCTGGTTTAAAGGACCGGACTTTCTGAACACGGCTGCCTGCTCTTCCTCGCTTGGTAATTTTGCACAATATGACGCACTGCATCATTATGCCGTATTTATAACACAGCGCGTCATGAGTGTCAATAGAAAGCGAAAATTCGCTAAAAGATAATTTTAAACGGGTTGGAGGTTCAAAAAGTCGAAAGTTTGGCTGAAAAAGCGCCTCAGATGATGATTCGTTCCTGGAGATAGGTCAGTAGGTGATCGATGGCTACCCGCTGCTGCACGGCCGTATCCCGATCACGTACCGTCACGGTATCATCGGCCAAGGTGTCAAAGTCCACTGTCACGCAAAAAGGAGTACCAATTTCATCCTGGTAATAATATCGCTTGCCGATGTTGCCCCGGTCGTCCCAGGTGACGGTCATGTGATCGAGCAAGTGGTTGAAGATGGTGCGCGCTTTTTCGACCAGTTCGGGTTTGTTTTTGAGAAGAGGGAAAACGGCCGTTTTATACGGCGCAATAGATGGCTTCAAGCGCAGCACGGTCCGCTGGTTCGCTTCATCCTCCCAGTACGCATCACACAGCAACATCAAAAAGACACGGTTGATACCCAACGCCGGCTCAATCACATGCGGCACAACCCGCCGCCCCGTTTGCGGGTCTACATATTCCAGCCTGCGCCCGGAATGGGCAATGTGCGCCTGCAAATCATAGTCCGTGCGGTAGGCAATCCCCCACAGCTCTTTAAAACCAAAGGGGAACTGGTAGTCCAGATCGTAGGTTTCCCGACTGTAATGACTGCGCTCCCGGTCAGTGTGCCGCCGCCAGCGCAAATTTTCCACGCTGATTCCCAGCGTACCGGTCACGAACTGCCACATAGTATCCTGCCACATCTGAAACAGCTCCTGCCAGTCACTTTGCTCCGGATCGAAGAAATATTCGATTTCGGCCTGTTCAAACTCGAGTGTGCGAAACACAAACTGTCCCGTGGTGATCTCGTTGCGAAAACTTTTGCCCAACTGCCCGACGCCAAAAGGCAGACGCACCCGTGAAGAGTCCAAAATCTGCCGGAAGTTGGTGAAGATGCCCTGCGCGGTTTCGCCCCGCAGGTAGACTTTCGACTTTTCACCTTCGACCACGCCAACGGCCGTTTCAAATAAAATATTAAACGCTTTTGGTGCCGTCACCTCATGCCCTTCCGGACTGCAAACGCCGTGCTCGGCCAAAAACGCCGCCATGTCGGAGATGTTCAAGTCCTCCACCACCACGTCTGCTTCGCCAGGATGCGCCGCCAGCCACGTCTCAATCAGGTGATCAGCCCGGTACCGTTTATGCGTCACCTTATCCTCTACCAGCGGGTCCGTAAAAGAGGCCACGTGCCCCGAGGCTACCCAGGTCTCTGGATGCAGCAGAATCTGTGAATCAAGGCCCACCATATCCTGGCGTTTATGGATTAACTCCCGCCACCATAAATTACGAACATTACGCAGCAACTCCGCTCCCAGCGGACCATAATCGTAAGAACTGGCCAGGCCGCCATAAATCTCCGAGGTCGGATAGACAAAACCGCGTCGTTTAGCCAGCGCCGTGATCGTTTCCAGGTTTGCTCCACTCATGTTTCAGCACCAACTCCCGAATGAACGGTCTAAGAAGGATTAATAGCAATGCTGTCCAGGGCATGGTGGCCCAGGCACTTTTCTAATTTTTCCCGATCGCGATCCGCGACCAGAGCAGTGACCAGATCGCCATCAACAAGCCGCGTATCGCCATGCGGAATGAGCAGCCGCCCGCGGCGGCGCACCGCCACCAGCACACAATCATGCGGCAAACACGGCGACAAGTCCTGAATCGTTTTTTCACAAGCCGCGCAGTCTTCCGTAATAGTTACTTCCACAAACATCGCACTGTCCGCATGACGCGCCCCGGCCTCATCCACACGCTGCTGAAGCTCCGCTTTGCGCGCCAGGGCTACCTTGTAGGCGTTAATAATGTCTTCTCGCCGTACCATGCCTAGCAGCCGATCCTGATCATCAGGGTCAACGATAGGGATGCGCCCCAGAGCATGTTGGCCCATTTTGCGCAGCACGTCTCCGATCGTTTCATCAGGAAAGGCAGTCAACAAATCTTTGCGCAGCGTGGCGATTTCCCGCACAGGCGTTGTGCCTGGGGTTTTTTTATCCAGGGCATTTTCCAGGTCACGAATGGTCACAATCCCAACCAGATGTTCCTCCCGATCTATAACAGGCAAGCCGTGATGGTGGGTAACACGCAGCTTGCGCCCAAACTCCTCCAGCGTCATATCCGGCGAGACGCTTTCCAAATTAGCCGTCATCACCTCGCCCACCGTTACCCCGGACAAAACGTCTTCATCTCGCCCGCGCCGCAAACGGATTCCTTCCAGACCCAATTCAGAGGTGTAGATCGATTCACCGGCAAACAATTCCACGAGCAGCGCCGCCAGCACTGTGGTTAACATAAGCGGCAGAATGAGCTGATAATCAGCTGACATTTCGAACACCAGCAAAATGCCGGTAATGGGCGCATGTTCGGCGGCCGCCAGCACGGCCGCCATGCCTACTAACGCATAAGAACCAGGATTTACGGCTACCGTGGGAAAGAAAGCATGCGCCACCGAGCCAACGATACCGCCTAACAGCGCTCCCATAAACAAGTTTGGCGCAAAAACGCCACCAGAGTTCCCAGAGCCTAAAGTGGCAGTCGTAGCCAACATCTTAAGCACAAGCAAAGCCATCATCAGCTGCAAGGGCATGGTGATATTGTTGCTGATTGCTTCGCCGATAAACTCCAGACCAGAGCCGAGAATCTGGCGATCGGGCAGCAGCAGCGCCAGCAAGCCGGTAATAAGCATACCAATCGCTGCTTTGACTGGCAGAGACATATGCCAATGGTCAAAGGTTCGCTCGCCCCAGGTGAATACACGAATAAACAAGCTGGCCCACAGAGCAGCCAATACACCCAATATAATGTAGATCGGCAGCTCGCTGAGATGGCTAAATTTATAGGCGGGGACCGGAAAGGCCGGCACCTTGGAAACCAATCGACTCACCACGATACTGCCGGTGACAGCACTGACTACGACGGCGCCAAAGTTACCCACAGTAAACCGGTGTATGATGACTTCCAGAGCAAACATTGCCCCCGCGATTGGCGCATTGAACACGGCCGCGATCCCTGCCCCGGAACCGCAGGCTACCAAAATCCGCAAGCGATCGCCGGAAAACCGAAACCGACGGCCGATAGCCGAACCAAATGCGCCGCCGATCTGTACGATCGGCCCCTCGCGCCCTGCCGAACCGCCCATACCAATGGTGATGGCCGAAAGGCCAAGCTTAACCGGCGCAATCCAGCCAGAAATACGGCCGCTGCGTAAGGCGACAGCTTTGATGACTTCCGGCACCCCGTGTCCCTTTGCTTCGGGCGCCCATCGCTCTACCACCAGACCAACAATCAATCCAGCGGCAACTAACCCAAAAAGCAAACCAAAGGGATCGGGAATGAGACTCTGCACCCATATAGCGAAGTTCTCAACCTGGCCCATTGTCCAGATGAGTAAAGCGGCCAGGACACCGGTGCCAGCGCCCACCAGGACCGCAGCGCTTACGAGCGCCATTTCTGACATCGTGGTCCAGTTTTCAGTGTAACGAGAAAAGAAAGTAGAAATTTTCCCCCAGAAGTGGGATGGGGGAACCATTTTAGAGGACATGAGTAGTCGTTTCCACGTTTGTAAAAGTGTTCTTCATAATGGTGATTGTATAACACGAGCGGTTCATTCGCTAACAAGAATTCAGGCTTCATCAGAGGTTTTAGGCTGGACCATTAGCAGCAGGTCGGGTAACATTTTGGGCTTATGTGGCACAGTAAACGGCGGCTGTTACGAGGTTTGTTCTGGGTTCTGGCCTTGTGCGTTGGGGCGTTTTGGCAACCGGTGGTGACCGCGCAGGATACGGCCGTTTCTTCCACCCTCACCATACTTCCCGGCGATACGTGGACGGCGCTGGCTTACCGCTACGGCCAGGATGTGCAGGCCGTTAATCCGCAGCTCAACCGGCAGCGCCAACCTACCATTGGGCGGGAAATCCTTTTGCCGCCGGACAGCGCCGAGCGACAAGGTGTTTTACTGCGTACCGGAGACGGCGGTCTGTTGGAAACGGCCGTGCGCCAAAACACCTCTCCCTGGGCCATTGCCCGGCAAAACGACCTGCCCTCCCCTTACCGCCCGCTGCTTTACCAGCCGCTTTTTCTTCCGGGCGGTGACGCGCCGCCCAAAGATTTGCCCGCCGGGTTTGAGACCCTGGAACTCTCGCAGACGATTGGCGAGCCTGGCGTGGCTTTGGGCTGGCGCAGTGAAGTTGCGGAAACGGCCGTCATTTCAGCCACGCTGGATGATGCCCCGTTTGTGGTAGTGGGCGACGGCCGTTTCCGGGTTGGCTTGATCGGTACGGGAGCGTTTTATGGCAGCGGCGAACCAAGCCTCAACTTGCAGGTTGGAGATGCCCCGCTGTGGTCGCAGCCCTGGCGCTTTGAAGATCGTGCCGATTGGGTGTACCAGGAACTGAGCTACACAGGAGCGGCCGCAGAAATAACCCAGGATGACATCGACGCCGAGCGCGCGCGTCTGCGAAAGGTCTGGTCCCAGGTAACGCCCAAACCGCTGTGGACAGCCCCCTTCACTTTGCCGATCAACGACTACCTCAGCATCACCTCCACCTTTGGCGACAGGCGCTCCGTCAACGGCGGACCTTACAACCGTTACCATGAAGGCGTCGACTTTAGCGCTTATGGCGGCACACCAGTACTGGCCCCGGCGGCCGGGCAGGTCGTCGTCGCCGAAGAGCTGAAGGTGCGCGGCGGGGCGGTCATTCTGGATCATGGTCTGGGGCTGCACTCCGGCTACTACCATCTCAGCCAGGTATTGGTCGAACCGGGCCAGAAGGTTTCACCTGGCGACGTGCTCGGAGCCGTAGGTACAACCGGCCTGTCCACGGGAAATCACTTGCATTGGGATTTTCTGGTCGGCACAACCTGGGTCGATGCCCAGGCCTGGCTGGCGCAGGACATGGCTTGCTGGATACGCGCCGGTTTAGGCCTGGACTGCGCACCAGTTTCCGATAATCCGTCATAATCGCGTGAAAAATCCAACCGCCAATGGTATGATTCAGACCACAATGGCACCAAGGTTTTTAACCGCAATTCACAGGAGGATCCTGCCCCATGTATTTGCTATCTGCTTTACTTAGCCTACCCGCGCTTAGCCTACCCGCGCAGCAAACATCGGCAAACAGCTATCAGTGGTGGTGGTTGTTTATTGTCGGCCTTATCCTGCTTGTCGCTTTCCTGTATTGGTGGCGGCGGGTCAGCGAAGAGGACCTGGAGAAAGTCGTGGCTTTCGAGCAGCAGCACCCGCAGGCGTTGGCTATGCCCGAAGGCTTTACACCGCCGCCGGTTGTCATCGCCCCTGTATCCAGCCCGGATGACCATGACGTCCACGACGAAGAAGGGGAAGAAACAGAGGTGGAGGCCGAAGAAACGGCCGTTTCCGCCCCTCCCGCCCCCGACAACCTGGAACGCATCGAAGGCATTGGGCCCAAAATCGCAGAGATCCTCAACCAGGATGGCATCTACACCTTTGCCCAACTCGCTGAGGCCGACGTCGCCCATCTGCAGGCACTTTTGGAAGAGGCCGGCCCGCGCTACCAGTTAGCCGACCCCTCTACCTGGCCGCAGCAGGCCAAATTGGCGACCCTGGCCGATTGGGCGGCACTAGAAGAATTGCAAGAAACGCTAAAAGGCGGCCGTCAGACCGCCTAAAATGTGTCAGACAAACAACAACGCGCGCCAGCTCAGGGCTGGCGCGCGTTATTGTAGGTTTTCCCTTACGAATCGTAAAATTTAATGCTCGTGGTCGTGATCGTTTTCGGTCAACGCATCGACAAAATCAATGACGGCATCGCTGAACATGTCAATCTGCTCTAGATTAGGCAGGTGACCGGCATCCGGGATGACAACGAGCTGCGCCCCCTTGATAGCCGCCTTCATAGCACGGGCCTCCGCGACGGGAATCAGCTGATCATCGGCGCCGTGGATAATGAGCGTCGGCACGTCAATCTCCGCCAGTAGCGGCGTGGAATCGGGGCGGTCCCTCATAGCTTGCAGGGCGCCTACCATGCCTTCCAGGGAAGTCCCTTCCATCATTTCCTGTACAAAGTCGGCAACTTCGTCGTCTTCTTCGTAGGTTTGGGGAGCCAGCAGCTTCGGCAGCATGTCGGCGGCCACGGCCGTTACCCCCTGCTTTTTCGCCTTTTCGATGGTCGCATCCCGGCCCGCTTTGCCTTCCGGCGTATCTGCTTTAGCCCGCGTCGAGGCCAGGATCAGACCGGCCACACGCTCCGGATATTGGCGGTAAATCTCAAAAGCCACGTAGCCGCCCATCGACAGCCCACAAACCACCACCGGGCTTTCAATACCTAGAAAATCCAGCAGGCCCACGCAATCATCGGCCAGCATGGACATGGTATAGGGTGGAGACGCGGCCTCGGAACGGCCGTGTCCGCGCAAGTCAGGCGCAATCACCCGCGCCACACCAGACAAATCCTCTACCTGCGGTTCCCACATCGCGCTGCTAAACGGAAACCCATGAATGCACAACAACGTCAACTGGTCACAACTATCAATATAAGCCAGGCCAAAATCGTCAGACGACTCGCTCATAACTCCTCCTTATAATCGGGATCATCACCAAACGAAAACAACTCATTGATGGATTGATGCGTGTAGTTGCGGTAAATAGCTTCCCCAATGATAGGGGCAACAGACAAAATATGCATGTTCGGCGGCTGCTTTTCCGGTGGAATATAAACCGTATCCGTTGTAACAATTTCTTCGATTTGGGGAATGGAAGCCATCCGTTCCAGGGCATTGCCCAAAAACAGGCCGTGCGTGCAGATCAGGCGAATCCGCTCGATACCACTTTCCACCAGCATCTTGCTTAAACCGACCACGGAACCGCCGGTCGCAATCTCGTCATCGTACACCAGGGCTTCCCTAAAACCCCGCACCTGCCGCCGGATCAACCCGCCAATCTCCACTTTTGTGTCCGAAATGCGGGTTTTACTGGCCGTCGCCACCGGCAGCTTAAGGTTAGCGGCAAAGCGCGCCGCCGATTCCGCCCGGCCCATGTCGGGCGAAACCACAACCGTTTCCTCTGGATCAAACTCCCGGCCAGCCAGATAGTCAGTGAAAAGCGTGCGCGCCGTTAAGGGATCGGCCGGCACATTAAAGAAGCCATGCACCTGCGCCGAATGCAGGGTCATTGTCATGATGTGGGTGGCTCCGGCCGTGGAGAGCAAATCGGCAATGAGCCGGGCAGTAATAGAGATGCGCGGCGCATTTTTCTTATCCGACCGGGCGTAAGAAAAATAGGGGATGATGGCATGGACTTCCGAAGCGCCCGCGCTCTTGGCAATATCGCACATCATCAACAAGCCAAACAGGTGGTCACTGACGGGCGGCGTGAGTGACTGCACGATGTAGACAATGCGTCCACGCACGCTGGCGCCGAGCTGGATATATAAATTGTCGTTGCTAAACTTGGAAAAGTGGGTCTCTTCCAGGGGCACTCCCAGGTAGCCCGTGATTTTTTGGGCCAGGGGCACGTTGGAACGGCCGCTAAAAAAGCGGACGTTCTGGACATCTAACAGAGGCTGCTTCTCTTCCATGTGCGGACTCTCCTCTCCTGTGTTTGCGTCTCCCATCGTGTTATTCCTCAGTCAAAACTCTTGCGCTAAAAAACGGCCGTGACCTTTAGGGCTGCCTCTAAACGCTGCCGGTAGGATTCAGCCGGTATCTCCACTGCGCCAAAGCGGCGCAGGTGGGCCGTCATGTACTGCACATCTAGCAGTTGAAAATGACGCGCCCGCAAGTGGTTTACCAGGTGGACCAGAGCGACTTTGCTGGCGTCTGTCTCGTCAGAAAACATGCTCTCGCCGGCAAAGAGCCCTTGCAGGGCCACGCCGTACAAGCCGCCAACCAGACGGCCGTCACGCCAGGTCTCCACGCTGTGGGCATAACCCAGGCGATGCAGCAGCGTATAGGCGTCTATGATTTCATCGCTGATCCAGGTTGATTCCCGCCCTGGTTTGGAAGCGGCACAGGCATGGATTACGGCCGTAAAGGCTGTATCTCGCCGCACGCTGAACAATCCTTTCTTTATAGTACGCATTAACGAGCGGGAAACATGAAATGCATCCAGCGGCAAGATTGCCCGCGGCTCCGGCTCGTGCCAGTAAATCTCGCCGTCCTCATGGGCCATGGGGAACCACCCCTGGCTGTACGCCGACAGTAGCAATTCTGGCCGCAACCGCATGGTTGATTGTTAACTTTCCAACTGCGCAAATCCGGTTAAAAAGCGGATACTGGTTTCAATCCCACGGTAAAAATTCGGCAAATAAAACCGCTCGTTGGGCGCATGAATGCGATCATCCGGCAGGCCAAAACCCATCAGCACCGTTTCTAATGCCAAAAACTCCTGAAACTGACCGACCACGGGAATGGAACCACCCTCGCGCATGAAAACAGGTTTTTTACCAAAGCTGGCCTCGTAGGCGGTTACGGCGGCCCGCATGGCCGGAATAGTCCGGTCGGTGATGGTGGCTGGAGCGCCGCCACGGCCGTTAATCGTTACCGTCACTGTAGGCGGAACTATGGATTGAACGTACTCCTGGAAAAGCTGCGCAATTTCCTGCGGATCCTGATCGGGGACCAAACGCATGGACAGTTTACAGTGGACGGTGGACGGCAAAACCGTTTTGGCGCCCGGCCCAGTGTAGCCGCCGATTATGCCGTGCACGTCCAACGTCGGGCGGGCACCCAGGCGTTCGACAAGCGTATACTCCGGCTCGCCCCACGCTTCTGGCGCGCCTGTTTCGGCCAGCCACGCCGCTTCGTCCAGCGGCAAACGGGACAAGACTTCGCGTTCTTCCTGGCTCAACGGCCGTACTTTGTCATAAAAGCCAGGGATCAGAATATGGCCATTCTCGTCCTTAAGCCGGGCGACGATATGGCCCAAAACGTTCAACGGATTGTCGATGCCGCCGCCAAAACTGCCGGAGTGCAGGTCGCGCGCCGGTCCGGTGATGTCCATCAGGAGGTAACACATGCCGCGCAGACCATACACAATGCTCGGCTGGTCGCGGCTAATCATACTCGTGTCTGAAACCAGGGCGACGTCGGCGGCCAACATTTCCTTGTTTTCAGGAATGAAGGCGCGCAAACTGGCTCCGCCGCTCTCTTCTTCACCTTCAATGATAAATTTGACGTTGACAGGCAAACGGCCGTGCGTCTTTAGATAGGCTTCCACCGCTTTCACGTGGATGAACACCTGTCCCTTATCGTCGGAAGCGCCGCGCGCGTATAAAAAATCGTTCTGAACGGTGGGTTCAAATGGTGGCGTGTGCCATTCTTCCAAAGGCTCCACCGGCTGCACATCGTAGTGCCCGTAAATGAGGACCGTGGGAGTATTTGGACCCGCATGCAGCCAATCGGCGTACACCAGGGGATGTCCGTTGGTGGGGATGATGGCGACGTTTTCCAACATGGCCGCTTTCAAGGATTCAGCCAGCCAGACGGCCGTCTGCATCGTGTCCGCCGCATGCGCCGGCTGCGTGCTGACACTGGGAATACTTAAAAAATCTTTTAGTTCGGCAAGATGATCTGCCCGATGCTGCTGCGCATATTCCAGAGGGCTAGGCATAATATTTCTCCAGTTCACTTCATTTTGTGGTTTATGGTACCTTTCCTACTGTCGACAAGAGTCAAGGGGCGCACGCTGCCCGGTAGCATCCATTGTATCTCGTCCGGAATCTGAGGGAACTTCGTTCGTTCGGTCTTGTCCAGGTCAGGTATAATCAACAACCGAAAGGCATTATAACTTACAGGGTAAGGAATGACGACAGAATCTCACACACAGAAATTAGAACTGAGCCATGCTGCATTGTTGGAGAGCATCCTTTTTGTCGCCAGCGGCCCGGTGTCCACGTCCCGGCTGGCAAAAACATTGGAAATCTCCAGCGGAGCTGTGGAATCGCTGCTGCATGATCTGGCAGAGACCTACGCAGAACGCGGGCTGCGGCTGCAGTGGACGGGCAACGCCGTCCAGCTTACAACTGCGCCAGAAGCCAGCGACGTGGTCGAACGCTTTTTAGGCCTGGAAGTGACCACGCGCATTAGCCAGGCGGCGCTGGAAGTGCTGGCGATGGTAGCCTATATGCAGCCCATCACCCGCCCACAAATTGACCAGATCCGCGGTGTAAATTCAGACGCTGCGCTGCGGACGCTGTTGAGCAAGGGGCTGGTGGAGGAAAACGGCCGTTTGGACACTCCTGGCCGGCCGATTTTGTATGGCACGACGCCGGTTTTCTTGCAGCATTTTGGGCTGGGAGGCCTGGGGGAACTGCCGCCCCTGGCGGAAGAGGAAAATGAGGAATGATATGAAAACCAAAGGCGAATGCCTTTCTCTCTCTAGCAAAAAGCCGATTCCCCCTATAGTCCTATAGCTTATCTTTCGTCGATTCGTTTAAATTAATGACAATGAAAAACGAGAACAAAGGATCTCAATTACTTCTGCTGGGAGGGGTTTTAATCCTTGCCTTAATCTTTCGAATCATCAATTTAGGGGGGGAAAGCCTTTGGTTTGATGAAGCACTCAGTTATCTGGCCGCTTCGCTTTCTCCGCTCCAAATCTGGAGCAATGCCATTCAATCAAGCCATCCGCCACTTTACTACTTTTTCCTGCACTACTGGCAACAAGTCGTACCTGACCAGGATACATTTTTACGCACGTTAGGTGTCTTTTGGGATATTGCACTCATACTTGCGACTTATGCTCTCAGTCTGGCGCTTTTTAGAAAACGGAATCTCGCATTGTTCACTGCGTTGCTCATCGCCATATCTCCTTTTCACGTTTTATACAGCCAGGAATTACGGATGTACACCCAACTAATGCTGTTCGTGGTTTTAGGTACCTTGGGATACTGGCAAGGCAAACAGACTGGCAGACGGATTTGGTGGCTACTATTTGGCGCCAGTTTTGTATTGGCACTTTATACGCATTATTTTGCCGTTTGGACCCTAGGGGCCATCGGGTTTCACGCCCTATTGCACTACCGTGAGAAGGCAGTGCTGCAGAAAACTGTTTTAGTATCGACCATAGTAGGAGCATTAATGGTCCCGTGGGTTTGGATCGTATGGCGGAATATAGATCCAAAACTAGGGGCATTACGGCCACTCACCCAAACTTATTCATTAGATCCCCTAAAACCGTTAACCACCTTGGTCTTCCTAATTTTTGGCAAGTCGAACTATCTCTGGTACACAGGTTTTGCAATGTTTGCCATAGTCGCTCTAGGCGCCGTTTTACTGTTAGATTGGCGACGCATCCGTCAGGAAGGTACAACTGATAACCTAGTATTGGTTCTCCTAATAATCGTAACAGGTCTTGCAGGCCCACTTTTGATCTACTTTGTCCACCCATACTTTTTGACTGAACGGACAATGGCCGCAACTTCACCCTTTCTCTTTATTATCTTAGGCTGGGGCTTAAGTAAACGGCAAAGTCCATTGCCCTACCTGGTGGGATTCACCACGGTTATTTTAGTAATAGGGACCATACTTTATCCATTCCAGCCAGCCAACAAGCCGCCTTATCGGGATGTCGTGAACTGGATAGCTCAAAATCGACAAGCCAATGACGTTATTCTGCATACCAGTGACGGCTCCTATTGGCCAGCCTTACGATACGTCAATTGGCCATATCACGTTGTGTTAGCAGGTGATCCAGATCCGCGACGTTCCACCACAGTACATCGTTTGGTAGGCGGCGATGTGTGGACACAAGAACAGGTTTTGGAGCATCACGGCCGTCTCTGGTTGGTTGTGGCTTTAGAGCACAGTGTAGAGTGGCAGGTGGCCCAGTCGGATTATTTTTCGAAACGTTATCATTTACTCGATAAACAAGAGATCGGGGGTGTTCAAGTTTATCTATACGATCCCATAGCAAACGTCAGGAGTAACTTATGGTCGACTTGTCAATTGTCATACCTTTGTTAAATGAAGAAGATAATTTGAGGTTACTACACGAACGACTAACGGCCGTGTTAACCAGCTCTCCCCACTCATACGAAATCGTCTTCGTAGATGATGGCAGCACTGACAACTCATTAAAAGTGCTGCAGGGGCTGCTTGAATGTGATCCTGATCATGTGAAAATTGTGGAGCTGCAAAGAAACTTTGGGAAAACAACAGCCATGGTTGCGGCTTTTCAAAATGCCAGGGGTAACATCATTGTTACCATGGATGCCGATCTTCAGGACGATCCGAACGAAATCCCAGGGATGCTGGAAACGCTGAACGAAGGCAACGACCTGGTGGTTGCTTGGCGCAAAGAACGCATGGACAAGGCCAAGAAAAAGCTTTCTTCGCGCATCTTCAACAAAACTGTCTCCAATCTCGCGGGGGTTTCTTTACACGATTTCAACTGCGGCTTCAAAGTTTATCGCCATACAGTCATAAAATCTATCCGACTATACAGCGACTTGCATCGCTTTACGCCTGTGCTGGCGGCCTGGAACGGCTTTCGGGTGACTGAACGGCCTGTCGTTCATCATCCTCGTCACGCGGGGGAATCTAAATATGGAACTGGCCGTGTATTGCGTGGGTTTATGGACCTGATTATGGTTCTTTTTATCACCCGTTTTTTACGGCAGCCGCTCCGGCTGTTTGGCTGGCTGGGTGTCGGTGTATTTAGTTTAGGCGTACTGCTAAATGTTTATTTTGCCACCTTGTGGCTGATCCGTTTTTTAGGGCTGGCTGCTATAGCGCCAATTGGGACACGGCCGTTGTTTTCCGTGGGTATTCTAAGTCTAATTTTAGGCATCCAGCTCATTTCAATTGGCTTATTGGGTGAAATGATTCGCTATTTTACCTACCGTCCCAGTGATGAATATGTGATCCGAAAGGTGTGGACAGCATGACACAAGCAAGTGATGAGCGAGCAACGCATGGCAACCGACAAAAACATGAGAACCCTAACCCCCTGCAGAAGCAGTTAATTGAGCGTTTTCACCGGCGGGTGGCGGCTTTGATCAAAGAGACGGGCGCGGCGCGACTGCTGGACGCGGGCTGCGGCGAGGGGTTTGGTTTGCGGCACTTGCTGAAAGAAGGGGTAACGGCCGTCTACGTAGGCTCAGATATCAGCCTGGAAGCGTTGCAATGGGGCCGCCAGAATGTGCTGCCAGGCCTGCCAGCAGCGGCAGCCGACGTGCATCACCTGCCTTACCCAAATGACACCTTTCCACTTGTTATGTGCCTGGAGGTATTGGAGCACATTCCTGATTCGGCCGTGGGACTGCGGGAACTGGCGCGGGTGTCGTCGGAATTTGTCATTTTTAGCGTTCCCCACGAGCCATATTTTCGCGGACTGAACTTTTTACGTGGCAAGCATTGGTCACGTTGGGGCAATGATCCAGAGCACCTGCATACTTACTCGGGACGGGCTCTCAAACGAATGGCCGGGCGCGTACCTGAGATTGAAGTGCTCGGACATGAATATTCATTACCCTGGCAAATTATTCTGGCACGGAAAACAGGAGTTTGAGAGACACGCGCGATGGGAACAGCCTCATCGATGAGAGAAAATACGGCCGTAAAACACAAACCAAATTCCTCATTATCAGTCTTTTCTCCCTAACATGATTAACATGCTTCCGTTGCAACGCCGACTTTATAAGTTGAAAATGCGTTTCCCCAAAACTGTAGAATATCTTCCACCGCTTTACTACCTTTTTCTAGGGGGAATTGTTGTACTTGCAGCCATAGGTTTGGCCTGGTTAAGCGTGGCGCAATATCGGGGTTATAACATGGGCTCCTTTGATCTGGGGAACATGAGCCAGGCAATCTGGTCGGCCACACAAGGACGGCCGTTGGTCTTCACCACGGCGGGCATTGTCTGGAGCCGGCTGTCATTACACGTAGAACTCATTTATTTTCTGATTGCGCCTCTTTACGCCTTACGGCCGTCACCAGAAACGTTACTCATTCTCCAGGCGATTCTTTATGCAGTTGGAGCCTGGCCGCTTTTCCAGTTTGCCGCTCGCCGTCTAAACCACGCGGGAGCAGCGCTGGCACTAACGGCCGTTTACCTGCTCTACCCTGTAGGGCAAACGGCCGTGCTCTTCCACTTCCACGGCGATACCCTGGCAATCCCTTTTCTCCTCTTCATGCTAAATGCTCAGGACAAAAAAGCCTGGCGTTCTTATGGAATTTGGCTATTGCTTGCTCTGAGCTGCAAATTCTACGTCGCGATACCTGTTGCCACTGTGGGCATCATCCTTTGGTGGCAGGGTGAACGAAAAGCAGGTTTGCTAACTTTTCTGGTGTCTGCCGGTTGGGGCTGCACGGCCTTTTTCTTGATTCGCCCCCTGTTTGCGTCTCCTGAAGCCGCCCAAACCGGCGCTTCCATCGACTACTACCTCAGCTACTACTTCAACCAGTTCTTCACGTTGGACACAACCCTGTTGATTCGGCTTACCAATGCGCTCATCGTTTTCGCTCCTGTCTTATTGGTAGCCATCCGTGCTCCAATGTGGCTGCTGCCGGCGGCATCCATCGTCATCCCCGTCATGTTTAGCAACAGCCCAGGTCCATCGTTTGACTATCGCTATCATCATTACGTCCTGGCTGTGCCATTCCTCATGACAGCGGCAATCTATGGACTAAGTCGCTTACGGCAAAAGGCCGAATCGGTAACTCCACCTCAAAAATGGCTAAATTATGCCTGGCTAACGCTGGCTTTGACCCTTCTTCTTAACGCCTTACTGGTGAATACGCCACTGAATCCCTTTTTTTACCTCGCTTCACCGGGCAGTCGCATGGGGATGGACGAAACCAGTTATGGGCTTACTGCACGAGACGCATTTAAAGATTCATGGTTGGTGAAAAATGTACCCGATGCCCGCCCAGTAGCGGCTAGTGCCCAGTTAGGACTCCATCTTGTTAATCGTCCTGTTTTGTTTATCACCCATAATAAGTTCCAGGCTCTTGCCGATTATCTGCCAAAAGTGGACTACGTAGTGGTAGATGCCTTAAACGATTTTGTTGTCTGCAGCTCGAATGAAATCAGCGAAGGCGGCATGGCTATAGACTATGACATCATCAGCCAGTTAGCTGGAGAGCCGGACTTTAAGCTTTTGCACGTGGAGGACGGTCTGCTGCTGTTTGGGCGTGAAGGGGAAGGACTGGAAATAAACACGGCCGTCGATGAAGCACAGCCAATAACCGAAAGCCTGACCCTATTCAATGATTTCATCGGCTTAAGAGAAGCACACGCAGCTTCTTTAGGCAACGGCCGTTACCGCCTAACTTTCACCTGGCAAGCGTTAAAAGACCTGTCACACTCTCCTACTCTCATCGCCGTGTCCCGAATAGAAGGTATGCCAACAGCACGTTTCGTCCACTTACCCTCACTGGCTGTCCATCCCACACCGACATGGCAAGCCGGACAAATCATTGAAGAAACCTTCGACATTCAGCTGCCAGCGTCTATTCCACCTGGCCGCTTTCCCTTGTTGACCGCCTGGTATGACACAACTAATTGCTTCGCAGCCAAGACGGATGCAAACGGCCGTGTTGGCGTCGAAGTCCACACTGGGTGGGTGGACCGGCCCTAGCCAGGCGCACAATCATGGCGGGGTATTTCAAAATAAGAAGACCTATGAACAATCATGATCTAAACTGGCGCGAAAAATTCCCTCCGTATGTAGCACTCATATTGGTTATGCTGCTAGGGTTTGGCCTGCGCGTTTACCGCCTGGATCAGCAAAGCCTGTGGTGGGATGAAGTGTATACAGTAGCCCGCTCTGTTATGTCCGTGCCCGAGTTGATACAGAATCTTTTCGAGTCGCGTGTTCATCTGCCGCTCTACTTTTTGCTGATTCAGGTATGGTCTGACATTGGGCGATCAGAATTTATTTTGCGCTACTTTTCTGTACTTTGTGGTGTGGCAACAATTCCCCTTATATATCAGTCCGGTCGGCTGCTGGCCGGGCACCGGGCGGGATTATTAGCCGCATTTCTATTGACGATCTCACCTTTTCACGTCTGGTATTCTCAAGAAGCGCGCATGTACACATTTCTTGCGTTCGACGCCCTGGCCGCCAACTACTTTTTACTGCGCCTATTCCGCCACGAGAGCCGGCTCGACTGGTTCGGATATACTGTGACGCTGACCCTCACTCTTTACAGCCACTATCTCGGTGTGCTCATCCTCATTGCCCACTACGTTTTCTTTTCTCTCCACTATCGGCAAGATAAGGAGCGTTTTAAACGATGGTTCATCTGTGCTTTCATCGCCGGAGCGATCTTTGCGGCTTGGTTTCTGGCAGTCTTTTTTATTAGTTCCTTCACGCAGGCATCTATCAGTTGGATTGCTCCTGTCCACTGGTATGAACCCTTGCTAACGCTTCTGGCTTTCAGCATTGGCCGCACAATCGATCCCTCACGGCCGTTCTTCTACCTAACCTTCTTCACTTACCTGCTCTTTGCCCTGACGGCCGTCTACTATGGAAGCCGCCGGTCCGCCAACACGGCCCAGCGACTCTCGCTCCACCTTCTCCTGGCCTGGCTCGGCGTTCCCCTGTTCCTCCTCACCCTTGTTTCGTTGGATTGGTCCATTCCACAGCAGCGCTTTGTATACATGGACAGATATATCATTAGCTTGCAACCCGCCTTCATCTTACTAACAGCCTGGGGTGCCATTCTCGCCACACGGGAACTCCACGGGCGCCGCTGGCTTTTGGCTGTTACGGCCGTCGCTCTATTGGTCCCCACCTGGCTCAGCCTAAGAAACCTATACTTTGAGCCCGCCTATGCCCGCGAAGACTGGCGCGCTGCCGCCGCCTATATGGCCGCCAATCAACAGCCTGGAGACGTCTTGCTTCTAAACGGCGGGCAGGTCTTGCCCTTCCTGTACTATACAGAAGCTCATTTACCGCAAGTCGTCCTGCCTTCTTTACTCGAATATGAGAAGCCTGAACAAAAAACGCAGCTAGAGCAAGTGTTAGAAGAAACCATTTCGACTGTCCCCGCTGGCACAAAACGGATATGGCTCGTCCGGCCTTTTGACAATGCCGAAACTCATGGGTTCCCACAAACCAGAAATATGGCTGTCTCCTCCAATGAGAAAAATGCACTTGAGTCATGGATGGAAACAAATTCGCACCTTGCCGGTCGATGGTATTTCACCGGAATACGTTTGTCTGTATATGACATTACAAACATGACTGACAGTTCTTAAGCTGACCAGGCGCTATTCTGAGTAGAATGGGGCCAGAAATTTATCCGCATACCAGCACCGGCAAGCTGGCAATTACGGCCGTCACAGCCTACTCTCCAAAAGGATTTATCTGGCGAAAGCGTCCGACGTGGCATACACCACAACCAAATCATCTTCATAAACAGGCTCCAACGCGGCAAACGACGCCTGCCACGGCCGTATATCCTCCATCAAAGTCTTATCAATAATGAAATAGCCCACATTCGCGGCGGCCAGCGCCTGTAGTGCCAGCCGAGGGTTGGACGGCGGAGCCTTTTCGGGCACAAAATCCACCGCTCCGGCGCGCAGCAATGGATTGCCCGCAATGAATCGAAACACGCTCATGTCGGCCCGAGAAATGACGCCGTTGGTCATCGGATGCCCGTGATAGGTCTGGTAAAACAAATAGCGCTTGTCCTCCTGCCGCCCGGTAGGCACAATCGCCAGGGCCACATCATCCGGAATCTGCGGCAAAATCTCTGTGTAAAAAGGCGAAACGACGATGGGGGTGATGGGGAAGGGAACGGCCGTATAATCCACAAATATCAGCGCCCCCAACACCAGCGCCGCCACCCACTGCCAGCTTCGTTGGCCTCTAGTCAACAAATCGCGGAAACCCAACCAGCCATAAGCCACCACCATCGACCAGCCCAGGGCCATCAGGATCATCATGCGATACATATTGCGCAGCACCAGGGCAACCGGCAGGGTCCACGGCAGCAAGATGCCCAGGCTGTGCCCATTTGCCGTTGGCACCGGACCAATGGCAAACAGGTAAGCAATCACGGTTAAAAGAATCCACAGCAAAGCGGGCCGAAACTGCCTGACCAGCGCCACCAACGCCAGGAAAATAGGAATGATTCCCAAGTACATGCGGCGCATCAGCCAGGTGCGCCACTGGGGAATAAAAATTGATAAGGTGTCGGTGCGAATGGAGTATTGAGGATTGACGAGAAAGGATTCATCGCGGTTCAGAATGGCATCCTTTAGCTGCGGAAGTACCAGAGGCAAGACAAAGACTGCACTCAGCAGGCCAAACGTCAGGACGACGCGCCACGGCGGGCGGGGAAACTGCGACGAGAACATCATAAAGAGGATCAGCAGCGCCAGCCAGAAAACCATCAGTATGATGAGCACAGTGCTGGTGGCCGCACCCAAAAAGACAAAAAAAGCGGCCACGGCCGCTAACCGTAAACTGTTTTCGCGTACTGCCCGGCTAAAAAAGAGGGTCACCAAAGGAAAGCACCAGATACTCACCAGAACTGGGTGGGCGCTTTGATAGATGCTGTGGGTATTAAAAGCGAACACGATACCCGCCAGCAAGCCGGCCACGGCCGAATGGGTAAAATATTTTGCCATATAGTACATGCTCAGGCCGATGAGCACGTAGTTAAACAGAATGGTGAGGTTATAAGCCGGAATAGCGCCGAGAAACGGCCGTAACAACAACGAAACGGCCGTATTCAAATGGCTAAAACTGTGGTAAGTAAGGTCCGCGCCGATGGGGAAATACAACAAATCCGTGTGCCAGAGCGTGGTCTGTGGCTCAGTAATGGCTTTGAGCGTCCACCAATCGGCCCACGGATTGATGTAGACGTCATTGTCGAAACCGATGATAGCGGTGTTCAGATGCGCGAGGACGTTCCAGGCGGCAACGGCCGTCAGTCCCACAAAAAACAAAAACACCACAACAGCTTCATAACGCTGCCAAAAGGTGCGTACTTTCACGGTCTCCGAAAAACAAAATCGTCAGATTTGACTATGAGCAGCCATAAAACCACTCAGTTCACCTCGTCTCGACGACGATAAACCAACCGGTCGTCCACTGTTGACGCCAGCTCATACTTCTCTGCCAAGCCAGCGGCCAGCCAGTCCGGCATGGTCTCCACCCCCACAATCGTATAGTTGTCGATGATGATCAGCGTGGCGTTAAAAATCTGGTCACGTTTGAGGGAGTCCGCGCCAGTGACAGAAACGGCGATAGGCCAAATAGTATCAATGACGGCGTGTCGGTCGGCCAGGAAGTAAAGCTCCATGAAGTTGGACCAGAAGTAGATGGTATCATCTGGTGCAGTGTGCGTCTGGACGTAGGCTGCCAAATCTTCCATTTCCAGCGCCACCATGCCCGCCCCATCAGGCAAACCGTTCACCAGAAAATCGTCATAGTTTTGCTGCCCCAGGGCATAACGGCCGAATTCCTTATAAAATGTGAAGTTGGGCAAGAAGTTAATTAGCACAACCAGCGCAACCAGGCTGGCGATTACGGCCGTCTCGCCCACCTGCCCCCATTTTCGCTCCACGTCCCGCGCCAGTTTGTCCACAAACCAGGCGGCCAGCAGCACCAGCGGTGCAATAAACATGACGTAATAATGCTGTAGATAAGAATTGCTGACATTCGTTTCTACAAACGCCAGCACAAACCACGCCATGAGTAGCGCCAACCGCCCATTTTCTGCGTGGCTGCGTTGGCGGCGTGTAAGCGGCAGAAACAGCCAACCGGCGATGGCCAACAGCAGCAAAACAGCGTTGCTACGCGCCAGCACGGCCAATGGAACTAAGACATGATGTTCTGGCCCGGTAAACAGGGGGTGCTGCCGTGCCGTTAGATACTTCTCGCCAATCTGAAACACTTGTAAGAAACGGTCGAGCAGACCCACAGCTGCGAAGTACAGGAAAACAGGGACAGTGATGAGGACCACACCTAGAACGGCCGTTGCTCCTCGCCCCAAAACCGCTTTCCACTGCCGCTCCATCCACAAATCCCACAACAGGGCCACGGCTACTAACCCGGCAGGCGCAATGATGTAGTTGGCCTTAAACAGAAACGCCAGTCCGGCCAGCAAACCAATACCCAGGAAACGGCCGTAATCTCCTCCGCCAGGCAGCCGCCCAGCCAGCAGCAGCACCGCCCCAACGTCAAATAACACCAGAAACAATTCCGTGCGCGCACTAAACGCCGACAACTCCCAGGTAGCAAACAACAATGCCGCCGCCACGGCAGCTATCACCCCTACACGCCGGTTTGCCACCCGCCGCCCCAGCCGATAAATCAAATAAACGGTGGCGGCAATCCATACCAGCAGCACACCCTTGATCGCGGCCACCGATTCGCCAAACAAGGCAAAAGCCAGCGCGTAAGTGTAAAATACGCCGGGCATGTGATGGTCTGGATGATGCTCGCCGTACAACGGTTCGCCGCGCAAAATGAGATGGGCATGGTAGGCGTGATCACCGCTGTCATTCTCGAAAGGCACATAAAAAGCGGGCAAGCGCAAGAGAAGTACCAACAATAACAGGGTGACAACAATGGTCAATTCTGTTCGCGTTTTTGACATTTCCAAACCGCAATTACCATAGTAGTTGACTCAACCTGATCCTAATTTTGACACCGTTAACGAGTAATTGCCACACAGGTTGTTCTATTGATAACATGTAACAGCGACACACCAGGCTTTGCCGCAGTTCCCAAACAGGCATATAGCTATGATGCACTCAACCAAACACTCCCTCAAATCTCTGGCCAATAAACCACGCCAACAACCGTGGCTCGCCTGTGTGCTCATCCTGAGTGTGGGTGTGTTTTGGAGCCTGACCTTGCGCCAGGGGCATGTATGGGGCGGTGACTTTAGTCTATACATTTTCTCATCCCCATTTTGCCGCTGTACTTCTTCTACGTGGTAGATGGCTTAAAGCGTCTGCGTACCACGCTGCCACGCCGGTGGGGAGAGGGTGTGTTTTGGGGTGTCACGGCCGTTATCCTGCTCTCCTACCTCGCCCGATACAGCACTATGCCATTCGATGCCATTCCTACTGGCGCGGATCGTCCTGCAAGCACCGCTTTGTTTGACTACGTAAAAAACGAAACGGCCGTATCCGACGTTTTCATCTTCCGTAAACCCCGCGTCCTGGCATTGTACACCGGCCGTTCGGCCGCCATTTTTCATCCGGCCAGCGCCACCGAAGCGGAACAGTGGGCGTTTTGGCAAGAAATTAAAGCCACCTACCTGATTGTGGGAAACTGGGACGAGCCCCACTGGCAGCAGTTCATCAACGCTCATCAGGAATTGTTGGAGCTGACCTATGCCAACGCCGACTTCCGCGTCTACCGTATACTGCACTTTCCAGACACACCAAATGGAATCGTTGGAAACCGACCAGGAGGCCCGTGAAACCCAACGGCCGTCCCGGTTGCTTTTCCCGCTTCTTTTGCTATCTTTCAATTAGCGATTGGAGACCTTATGGAACAACGACTGCAAAAACTCATGGCCCAGGCCGGCATCGCCTCCCGGCGCGAAAGTGAAGAGATGATCCGCAACGGCCGTGTCAAAGTTAACGGCCGTCTCGCCCACATCGGCGATAAAGCCGACCCCGAAAAAGACCGCATCGAGGTGGACGGCCGTAAACTCGCCCAACCTGAATCACAATTCATCTACATTGCCCTCAACAAGCCCAAGGGCGTGCTCTCCTCCACTGAGGACGAAATGGAACAGGGCCGCCAGACGGTGCGCGACCTCATCGACCTGCCCGGCCACCTTTACCCGGTCGGCCGCCTGGACAAGCAAAGCGAGGGCCTTATGCTCATCACCAACGACGGCCAGCTTGCCCACCGGCTCACCCATCCCCGTTACGGCCACGAAAAAACCTACCGCGTGGACATCGAAGGCGACATCCACCCGGCCCAGCTAGAGCAGTGGCGGCAAGGGGTCATACTGGACGGCCGTCTCACTGCCCCCGTGCGCATCACCGTTTTGGAGCAGTTCCCCGACCTCACCCGCCTGGAAATTGTCATGCGCGAAGGGCGCAAACGGCAAATTCGCCGCATCGCCGCCGAGTTTGGCCATCCCGTACTCAAGCTCAAACGCTTGCGCATCGGGCCGCTTCAGCTAGGCAACCTGCCCCCCGGCAAATGGCGCTACCTCAAACCCCAAGAAGTGGCCGCCCTCCGCCAGGCCGCCACCGGCAAAAAGACCAACAAACCAACCAACAAACCAACTAACAAACCATCCTCCCCCCACCAACGAGGCAAATCTTGAACAACGCACCCATCACCTATCCCGTCATCGCCATTGATGGCCCCGCCGCTTCCGGCAAATCCACCGTCGGCCGCCTGCTGGCCGAAGAACTAGACTTCCTTTTTCTCGATACCGGCTTTATGTATCGCGCCGTCACGCTGGCCGGCCTGCGCGCCGGGATTGATCTGAGGGATGAAACGGCCGTTACCGCCCTCTCCGCCCAACTAAACCTGGATGTGCAGCCGGCAGGCAAAAATGAAGACGGCCGTCACTACACCGCCCTCCTCAACGGCGAAGACGTCACCTGGGCGCTGCGTACCCCCGAAATCGACGCCAACGTCAGCCTGGTTTCCAGCTACCCCGGCGTGCGCCAGGAAATGGTTAAGCGCCAGCGCGCCTTCGGCCAGCGCGGCCAGGTGGTGATGGTCGGCCGCGACATCGGCACGGTGGTCATGCCCGACGCGCCGCTGAAGCTCTACATCACCGCCAGCGCCGCCGAACGCGCCCGCCGCCGCTGGCGCGACCGGCAGCAGCAGGGCCACGCCGCCTCCTTCGAGGAAATCCTGGCCGACGTTAAACGGCGCGACGACATCGACAGCCACCGCGAAGTTTCCCCGCTGCGCCCCGCCGATGACGCGATTATCATCGACACCACCGGCCACACCGTCGCCGACATCGTCGCCGACATCATCAAGAAATTATCTGTAATCCGTGAACCGTAAGGCTTAAGCTGTAAGCTATTAGCTATAAGCTGTAAGCCACAATCCGAAATCCGAAATCCCATGCCTTTATTCCAAGAACTTGACCCCACCACGTTTGCCGGCGGCCGTATCACGGGCATTGAACCGGACAGCGTGGCCGCGGATGTCGGCTTGCAGCCCGGCGACGAGCTGCTGGCCATCAACGACAATCCCGTCGAAGATGTGATCGACGTGCAGTTTTACGGCGCGGATGAATACCTGGAACTGCTTATCCGGCGCGGCGACGAACTGCTCCTGTACGAAGCCGAACGCAGCTATGAGCAGTCCCTGGGTCTGGAATTTGAGCATCCGACCTTCGACATTGACATTCGCCGCTGCAACAACCTGTGCGAATTTTGTTTCGTGCTGCAAATGGCCCCTAAGTTCCGCCGCACGCTCTACATCAAAGACGACGACTACCGCTACTCCTTCCTGTTTGGTCATTTTGTCACCCTTACCAACCTCAGCGACCATGACTGGGAGCGCATTGCCGTGATGCGCCTTTCGCCGCTCTACGTCTCTGTCCACGTCACCGATACGGAGATGCGCCGCAAATTCCTGCGCAACCCCAACGCGCCGGACATCCTGGCCCAGCTGCGCTGGCTGGCCGAGCGTCATATCGAGGTGCATACACAGTTGGTGGTTGTGCCCGGCTTTAACGATGGCCCCTGGCTGGAACGCTCTATCCGCGAACTGGCTGAACTGTGGCCGGCCGTGCAGTCAATTAGCGTGGTGCCGGTGGGCCTGACGCGCCATCACAAATACACCATGCGCGTCCACACCTGTGAAGAAGCCGCCGCTACCCTCGACTACGTCGAAGCGCTGCAGCCCATTTTCCAGGAGCGCTTTGGCGTGCGCTTTGTCTATCCCACGGACGAATGGTATCTGGTAACCGGCCGCGAAGTCCCGCCCCTGGCCGCCTACGACGACCAGCAGCTTCACGAAAATGGCCTGGGCCTGGTGCGGCAGTTTTTGGATGATTGGGAAGGGGTCAAAGGGGAGATTAGAGATTGGAGATTGGTCAATGGCCCCCAATCTCCAGTCTCCAATCTCCATTCTCTCCTGCTGGCGACAGCGACTCTCTTCGCCTCCACGCTGCGCGAGACGGCGGCGGAGTTTGCCGCGCTGACGGGGACAGAGGTGGAGGTTTTGCCTGTGGTCAATCAGCGGCTGGGCGAGACGATTACGGTGGCTGGTTTGTTAATTGGGTCGGATGTGCTGGCGGCGTTGGAAGAGAAAACGGCCGTTTCCTCCCCCGACCTCATCGTCCTCCCCCGCGTCATGTTCGACCACCCCGACCGGATCGCCCTGGACGACATCTCGCCGCAAGACATTGCCAACCGCCTCAACCGCCCCATCGCCCTGGCCGACACCCTGGGCGACGTGTGGGATGCGCTCATCGGGCAGTCGCAGGTGGTCTACCGGCCGCAGTCCGGCAATCCTGCCGCCCACATCCCCCTCCGCCTCCTCCCCGACGACGAAGACAACAGCCACTTTTCCTGATAACGAACAAGATTGGTCCAATCTTAAAGATTGGACCAATCTACGGCCGTACATCTGGGAATTGAAACGGCCGTTCCCTTCATGTACAATCTAGCCAGTGACAGTGTAACATTATCGCCAATCAAGGAAGTGCAGCTGTGGGGGATTTTCTCGATTTTCTGGCAGAAGCGGGCACCGGGTTTGTCTGGGCTGTTTCGCTGCTGGCCTTTGCGGCCCTAACCGCTTACGTCATCTACCGCTTTTACAAAGCCACCATCTCCACCATCTACGTCGTCAGCGAGATTGTGATCCTCGGCTTGTTTCTCACGCCGCTCACGTCCTTGTTTGCCTTCCTCGGCAACCTGCTCGACAACTACCTGCCAATTTCCATCTTCACGGCCGTTGGCGCTCTCATCGGCCTGATCGTCGGCCTATACCTCTGGCTTCAGTTCCATTAGGAGACTAGAGACTAGAGACTCGCTCAATCTCCAATCTCCTTCTTATCCCGCCTGCAATTCATCCCACTCCGCCACCAGCGCCTCCAGCGTCGTTTGCGCCGTTTCCTGCTCCAACAGCAGGCGGGCGATTTCGCTTTCGTCGGCGGCGGCTTGGGCGGCGGCTAATTCCCGTTCGATCTGTTCCAGCCACACCTCGGCGTCTTCCACCTCATCCACCAGTTCACGCATCCGTTGGGCGCGGCTGCGCTGCTGCTTTTTGCCCTTGCGCGGCGAGACAGGCACGGCCGTTATCTCTTCAATCCAGTCCAGATCCACCGGCGGCGGGGCTGGTTCCACCGGTTCAGAAGGCAGCGGCACTTTGGCCGCTTCCCCCGCCTCGGCTTCCACCTGCCCCTTCGCCGCCACGTACGCCTCATACGTGCCGTGGAAGATGTGCAGACGGCCGTCTACCAATTCCCAAATCTGCGTTGCCAACCGGCTCACCAGATACCGGTCATGCGACACCAGCACAATCGTGCCGTCGAACTGCTCCAGCACTGTTTGCAGCACCTCCTGCGACGGGATGTCCAGGTGATTGGTCGGCTCGTCGAGGAGCAAGAAGTTGGCCCCGGTCAGCGCCAGGATGGCCAGCGCCAGCCGCCCGCGCTCGCCGCCGCTGAGGGCCGACACGCGCTTAAACACGTCGTCGCCCCGGAAAAGGTAGCGCGCCAGATAGCTGCGCGCCTCCAATTCGGTCACGTCCTGGTGACGGCGCACCTCGTCCAGCACGCGGTTGCTCTGGATGAGTTGGTCGTGGGCCTGGGCGAAGTAGCCCATTTGCAGATTGTCGCCCAGCAGCAGTTCGCCGTGCCGGGGAGCAATCTCGCCCATCAAGAGCCGCAAAAAGGCCGTTTTGCCGCTGCCGTTTGGCCCGATGAGGGCGGCGCAGGCGTTGCGCTCCAGCTTGATGTCTTCGGCCTCAAACAGCAGCGTGCCGGGATAGCCCACGGCCAGATCTTTGGTGCGCAGGACCGTGCGCGTGCTGCGTTCGGCCGCTTCCAGCTTCATTTTGAGCTGCGGCGTGCGCTCCTGCGGCGGGATGAGCGCTCGCACGCGCCGCTCGGCCTCATTAATGCTGATGGTGCGCACGCGGCCGCCAACTTCCAGCCAGCTTTTGGCCTGTAGTTCGGCCAGCGACGCGCCCGCTTCGGCCTGCTCCAGCAGCACAATGTCGCGCGTGAGGCGCTTGAGCTTACCTTTGGCGATGTCGGTTTTGCCCCCGGCAATGTGCTTGCGAATGAAGGCGATCTCCTCGTCCAACCGCGCCTTTTCGCTGAGGAAAAGCTGGCGCTCGCGTTCCAGTTCGTCGGCGCGCTGGCGCACGTAGCTGCTGTAGCCGCCGCGATAGGCCTGAAAACGGCCGTCACTCATCT
>JACKBU010000007.1 GCA_020634395.1 Ardenticatenaceae bacterium
CCAACAACCCGCGCCCGCTCTCCACGCCGCACCCGCGCATCATGATTGGCGGCACCGGCCCAAAGAAGACGCTGCGCATGGTGGCCCAGTACGCCGACGCCTGCAACATCGGCGATTGGGTGGGTAAAGAAAATATGCAAAAAGCGCTGGACAACCTTAAGGCGCATTGTGACGATCTGGGCCGCGATTACGACAGCGTGGAGAAAACGTCTCTGGCTACGGTGCATCTTTCGGCGAAGGATACGGCCGCCAGTACCATCAACCGCCTCCAAGAGCTTTCGGAGATGGGCTTCACCCACGCCATCTTCAACATGCCAGACGTGTACAAAATCACGCCGCTGGAAACCTTTGCCAAAGAGATCATTCCGGCAGCGGCAGAACTGTAAAGTCGGATTGTCAATCCGACCTACAAAGGAGACCAAGATGGAGTACATCAAACTTGGCAGCACCGGGCTGGATGTTTCCCCCATTTGCCTGGGAGCGATGAGCTTCGGCACGGCCGCAAACTGGGTGCATAACACCTGGGCGCTGAACGAAGAAGACAGCCGCACCATCATCAAAAAGGCGCTGGATTTGGGCGTGAACTTTTTTGACACGGCCAATGCGTATGCCTACGGTGCCAGCGAGGAAATTCTGGGCCGTGCTTTGCAGGATTTTGCCAATCGGGATGAGGTCGTCATTGCCACGAAGGTTTTTGTGCCGATGAACCAGAAACCCAACGGCGGCGGCCTGTCGCGCAAGCACATCATGAGCCAGGTAGACCAGAGCCTACGGCGGCTGGGTACAGATTACATTGACCTGTACATCATTCACCGCTGGGATTACAACACGCCCATTGAGGAAACAATGGAAACGCTGCACGACATGGTGAAGGGGGGCAAGGTGCGCTACATCGGCGCGTCGGCCATGTATGCGTTTCAGTTCCACAAGGCGCTGCATGTGGCCGAAAAGCACGGCTGGACGCGCTTTGTCGCCATGCAAAACCATTACAACCTCCTCTACCGCGAAGAAGAGCGGGAGATGATGCCGCTGTGTGTGGAGGAGAAGATTGCCGTCACCCCGTACAGCCCGCTGGCTTCTGGCCGCCTGGCGCGGGCCTGGTCGGAAAGTACGCCGCGTCTGGAAACCGACCCCATCGCCAAACAGAAGTATGACGCCACGGCCGTTTCCGACAAACTGGTGGTAGAGCGCGTGGCCGAAATGGCCGCCAACTATGGCGTGCCGATGGCGCACATCTCGCTGGCCTGGCTGCGTTACAAAAACCCAGTCGTCGCCCCGGTGATTGGCGCAACCAGGCTGACCCATTTGGAAAGCGCCGTGGAGTCGTTGGCGGTTACGCTAACGGCCGAAGATGTGGCCTATCTGCAAGAACCATACGTGCCGCACCCCATTGTGGGCTTGATTCCATACGGCGCTCAATTGTTGAGTGCGCAAAAATAACTGGATGCCGGTTGAGTTTGACTTCGGCGAGTTCAGTCGAGCCGCCGCCGCCGATTTCGACAGGCTCAACCTCCGCTAAATGAGGACATTTGCGTAAGTCCTGAAACAGGAAATTTCCATGACCCACGTAAAAATAGCCGCCATTGAACCAGACGTGGTGGAGAAAAGAAAGATAGCTTTTGGCGTAACGGCCGTTTTCATCACCCAATTCGTCAGTTTTCTCTTCATCAACGCCCGCAACATCGCCCAGCCGCAAATGATTGCCGAATTTGAGGGCATCGCGCTTTTTGCCTGGCTGATCGCCTTACCCGCTCTCAGCGGCTCAATTTCGACGCTGCTCCTGGGCAAACTCTCAGACATTTACGGCCGTCGCGTCATTCTCCTGCTCTGCATCGCAATTTTCCTGCTCGGATTAGGCCTCACCACCCAAAGCACATCCATGCTCTTCCTGGTAGCGGCAGCAACCTTTATGAGCATCGGCCATTTTCCCATTGTCCCCTTTTGTTTTGCCGCCATCGGCGACCTCTTCGACCCATCCGAACGCGCCAAATGGACCGGCCTGCTCAATCTACCCATCGGCGTTGCCGCCCTGATCGGCCCTGCACTGGGCGGGGTAATCGCCGAAAGCGCGTTTGGCTGGCGCGGCCTCTATTGGGGCATCATCCCGCTCATGTTAGCCGCAGGCATCCTGGTCGCCTTTGCTCTGCCCCGCAATGCCCAGCTCCAAAAACCCAAAATTGATTGGCGCGGCGCCTTCGCCATGGCCGTCGCCACAACAACGCTCATCATCGGAGTCTCCCGCGTCGGTGTGCCAGGCCAAAGCGCGATCGGCGCCCTCCTGCTGTTTGTTTCCTTAATCGGCTGGCTCAGCTTTATCCAGATCGAGAAAAGAGCCGAAGCGCCCATTCTGGACCCACAGGTACTCTTCAACCGCACCTTTTTGACGGCCGCCAGCACCGGTATGCTGTCATTCTTTGGCATTGTGGGCATCGTGGCATATTCGCCCATCTTTGTGCAAGATGTGATGCAGGTCAGCCCAACCCTCAGCGGTTCCATGTTGACCCCTTACACGGTACTCGTGGCCTTTATGGGCATTCCGGCCGGTTTTCTGATCGCTAAAACCCAAAGATACAGGTGGATGTACCTCGCCGGCTACCCCATTGTGACCTTGACGCTGTTCGCCATGTGGCGCTTTACGGCCAGCACGCCCATCTGGCTCTATATCCTTGTTACGGCCGTAGCCGGGTTTGGCTTGGGGGTCATTCCCACCGTCAATACCATCGTGGCCCAATTTGCCGTTCCCCGACGCCTGCTCGGTGTAGCGGTGGGGGCCATCTTCTTCTTCCAAATGATCGGAATCGCCGTCGCTCCCGCCATTCTCGGCCTGGCCCAAAGCCGCGCCCCAGACCTGGAAGGGGGGTTGAAGCTCGTTTTCCTGGTAGGGGCCGTCACCATGACAATTTCCACACTCTTAATCACAACCATTCCCGAAATTTCTGTGGGCGACGAAGCGCCCGACAAAGCCGCCCCGCACAGGCTCCCCTTCCCAACAGATATTGACATGCTTAGAAAATGGCTCGCAGAACGCGACACCTTTAGCATCTTAGAAACGGTAGACATACACACCGGGCAAAGAACCACCCTCCGCGAATTTGATACCGTTATTGAAGCGCCGAACTGGAGCAATGACGGCCGTTATCTAATCTACAACAGCCGGGGGCGACTATACACCTACGAACTGGCAACGGGAGAAATCGGCCAGCTCGACACCGGCTTTGCCATCGACTGCAACAATGACCATCTGCTCTCGCCAGACAACAGCCAACTCGCCATCAGCCATTTCACCAACGAAGACGCCACCTCACGCATTTACATGCTGCCAGTCGCCGGTGGCGTCCCAACCCTGATCACCGAAAAGGGGCCGAGCTATTTGCACGGCTGGTCGCCGGATGGCAAACGCCTGGTTTATTGCGGCGAGCGGAACGGGCAGTACGACGTTTACGCGGTTTCTGCCAAAGGTGGCCCGGAAACGCAACTGACGGATGAGCCAGGGCTGGATGACGGCCCGGAATATTCGCCATCAGGAGAACACATCTGGTTCAACTCTGTGCGCGGCGGCCTGATGCAAATCTGGCGTATGGAAGCTGACGGCTCGCATCCCACCCACATCATCAAGGAGGAGGCCAACTGCTGGTTCCCACACGTTTCGCCCGATGGCAAATGGGTGGCTTACATCGCCTACAGCAAAGATGATGTGGCTCCCGGCGAGCATCCCCCAAACAAGGATATCGAGATTCGGCTCATTCCTGTTCTGCGCTTGCCGAATGGGCCTGCCGCTGGCGGCGACTCGAAAACCCTCGTCAGGCTGTTCGGCGGCCAGGGCACGATGAACGTGAACTCCTGGTCACCCGACGGCCGTATGTTGGCGTTTGTGTCGTATCGGCTGAAAGAATGAGGCGACCGGATCCGTTTTCGGTTGCGGCGGGCCTGGGTTCACCTTTTGCGGCTTTGCCGCGCTAAACTCGTGGCGCTGCCTGTGTGGGCAACGGCCGTTTCCGCCGCAAAGTAGCCGCACATGCCATGCACACCGCCGCCCGGCGGCGTGGCCGAGGAGCAGAGGAACACATTTTTTAGCGGGGTGGTGTAGGGGTTGAGGCGCGGCACGGGGCGGGTGAAGAGCTGCCGCCAGTTTTGCACGCCGCCATTAATGTCGCCGCCGATGTAGTTGGGGTTATAGCGTTGGTAATCGTGCGTGGTCATGGTGTGGCGGGCCAGAATGGTGTCGCGGAAGCCAGGGGCGAACCGTTCGATCTGGCTTTCGATGGCGGCTGTCATGTCCTGGGCGCTGCCGTTGGGGACGTGGCAGTAGGCCCAGCCGGTGTGGTTTCCGGCGGGGGCGCGGCTGTCGTCGAACAAACTTTGCTGGGTGACAAGGGTAAACGGCCGTGCCGCCACCCCATCCTGCCACACCAGCCGCTCACTCCGCGCCATCTCCGCCAGCGTGCCGCCCACATGCACCGTTCCGGCACGGCGGCACGCCGCCGCCCGCCAGGGAATCGGCTCCGACAATGCCCAATCTACTTTGAACACCCCCGGCCCATAGCGGTACTTTTGCAACTGGCGGCGGTAGCCAGCGGGCAACTGCTCGCCCGCAATCGCCAGCAGTTGGCGCGGGGTGATGTCCAGCAGCACGGCGCGGGCAGATGGCAGCGTTGCCAGCGAGGTCACTTCGTGGCTGGTGACAATTTCGCCGCCCAGATCGGCAAAGTAGGCGGCGAGGGCATCGGCGATGGCCTGACTGCCGCCGCGTGGCAGCGGCCAGCCCACCTTATGCCCCAACGTGCCCAGCATCAGGCCAAAGGAGGCGGTGAGCGGCCATTCCAGCGGCATAATTGAATGTGCGGCCAGTCCGGCGAAGAGGGCGCGGGCTGGCTCAGTGCGAAAAATGGTTCGCGCTAACGTGGTTGTGGGCCAAATGGCGCGAATGCCGAGTGTTGCCATTGCCAGCGGGTGGCGGGGCGTGCGCAGCGGCCCCAGAAATTCGCGGGCGATTTTGTCCCAGTCGGCGACGAGGGGGGCGAAGAGGCGGCGGTAGGCGGCGGCGTCTGTGCCCAATTGCACGGCCGTTTCTTCCAGGCTTTGGTGCAGGGCAACGGCCGTGCCGTCATCCAGCGGGTGTGCCAGCGGCAAATCGGGCTGAATCCATGCCAGGCCATAATCGGCCAGCGGCAGGCTTTTGAAGAAGGGCGATCCCATCCCCAGCGGGTGAATGGCGGAGCAAATGTCGTGGCGGAAACCGGGAAATGTTAATTCGGCCGTGCGCATGCCACCGCCGACAGTTGCCTTCGCCTCAAACATTAATACGCGCCACCCCTGCCGCGCCAGCGTAATTCCAGCCGCCAATCCATTCGGCCCCGACCCCACTACAATTGCGTCATATTCGGTCATGCAATTCTCGTTTTTGCAGACCTGACAGGTTTTCAAAAAGTCTGTCAGGTCTTGGTAGGCTGTGTGAATGGGTGACGAGTTAGTTGGGGTGGGCAACGGCCGTTACCGCCGCCGCTTCATCATGAAATATGCCAATCGCTTCGTTCAGGCGGGTCAGCTCGAAAATTTGGCGATAATGGTCGCTGAGGCCGTAGGCCAGCAAACGCTGTTTTTGCCGCTGCACCCGAATCAGCATCGTAACCAGCAGGCCAATGCCAGAACTGTTCATGTAATCCAGCCCGTCGAAGTTGAGGATGATGGCGCTGGTTCCATTTTGGCTGGCCTGGTTGTAGGCCGCCATCAGCGTGGCTTCTGCCTGGGCGGTGATGTCGCCCTGAATGTCGATGATGCAGGCTTGGCCGCTGAGCGGTCGGACAGTGGTGGTTAAGGGGTTGGGCATCGAGCAAACTCCTTCGTCAAAGATTTGTCAAATCTCCCAGATTTGACAAATCGCGCACTTACTGAATGTCCATGAAGTCGGATAACCGGGTGATGGTGAAGATTTCGCGGTAGTGGGCGCTGAGGCCAATGGCGGCGATGGGGCGATGGGCGGCGCGGGCGCGGGCCAGCAGCCGCACAATCAGGGCGATGCCGGTGCTGTTGATGTAGTCGACAGCGGCAAAGTTGAGCACAATTTTGGATGGCGCCATTTGGTCGGCGGCGCTGTAGGCGGCGTCCAGCGCCGCATCGGCCTGGCTGTTGATTTCGCCGTGCAGGTCGATAACGGCCGTTGCCGCTTCCTGTCTTGCTTCAGCCCAAAAGGCTGCGGTTTGTTCTGCCATCTTCTTTCTCCGTTTTCCGTCATCGGTAATCCGTTAACCGTTTACCGATTCATGACCAACTCAATCGTATGGTGTTCTGCATCTTGATGAACGTGCATCTCATCGACCATGTTTTTGATGAGGAACAGCCCCCAGCCGCGTGGCGACTGTTCGCCCGCCAGCTTGGCTTCCAGATTGGGCGCGGTGTTTGGGTTGAGCGGTGTGCCGCCTCCCTGGTCGGTGATGGTGACGCGCACGGCCGTTTCGGCCACAGACACGGTTAGCCGCGCCGGTTTGTCCGGGTCGTATTGATTGCCATGTTCCATGGCGTTCATGGTGGCTTCGGCAACGGCCGTTTTCAGCCTGTCCAGCCGCGTCGCCGGCAGCCCATCCCCCACAATCTCGGCCACCCGCGCCATCGCCAAACGCTCATTCCCCGGCGCCGACGCAATCTCAAATTCAACCGGTTCACTGATTACTGACAACTGATTACCGCTTACTGACTCCTCCCGCTGCAACGTCACCAGCGTCACATCATCCTCCTGTTCCCAGCCGGGGCCGGTAAAGGCGGCCAATTCCTCCAAAAGAAAATCTTTAACCGTATCGCCGTTGCCATGTGTGCCCAGCAGCCCCTGCAAACGCGGGAAGCCAAACATCTCATTGGCCGGACTGTGCGCTTCTACCAGGCCATCGCTGTAGAGCAGCACATAGTCGCCAGCAGCCAGCGTGGTCTCTTTTTCGTCGTAGTCCATGCCCGGCATTAGCCCCAGCGGCATCCCCCTGGCACGTAACTCAACGACGCCATCGGCCGTGTAGTGATAGGGCACGTCGTGCCCGGCGTTGGCATAGCGCAGGTGGCCGGTGGCGGGATCGAGGACGGCATAAAAGCAGGTGACAAACATTTTGGGCGGAATTTCCTGCACCAGCACATCATTGGTGCGGGCCAGCACCGCGCCGGGCGCTTCCAGCCGCTCGGCTGCGGCACGCAGCAGGGTGCGTGTGGTGGCCATCACCAGCGCGGCAGGCACGCCTTTGTCGGTGACATCGGCGACGATGAAGCCAATTTTGCCGTCGGGGAAAGTGATGAAGTCGTAGAAGTCGCCGCCGACGGCGCGGGCGGGCTGGTAGTAGGCAGAGACGCCCCAGCCAGCCAGCGCGGGCAGTTCCTGCGGCAGCAGGGTTTGCTGAATCAGCCGCGCCACTTTCAGCTCCTGCTCGATGCGTTCGCGTTCGGCCGCTTCGAGCTGCTGCTGTTTGACCAACTGCGCCACGCGCAGGGCGGGGGCGGCCTGGGTGGCCAGATCGGCCAGCAGTTTGTGGTCGTCGCTGGAATAATCCTGTTCGCTGAGGCGGGAGCCGAGGTTGATCAGGCCAATCAGTTCGCCCTGGCTGACCAGCGGTACGACCAGCTCAATGCCAGCCTCGCGCATGGCGGTTAGCGCGGGGGAATCGAGCCGGAGTTGGGATACGCTGACCACGCCGGGATTTTGCTGCATGTAGGCCAGCAGCGGGTCGTTGGGGGCAATATCCAGATTCAAGTTGTTGATCTGGGTGGTGGCGGCGGGGGAAGGGGGAACGGCCGTTGCCGCCACATCCACCTCTTTTTGCCCGATTAAATTGCGCCAAAATCCTCGAATCGTCGTCATCATGTCCTCATCATAGCAGGGTACCGTCTGCTAAGCGTTACGGAAGCCGGGCCTCCGATTTTATCCAGACAGAAACCTGCTCCGGCTGCAACGTCTCCTGCACCACCCGTAATAGTTCAGTTTGCAGCACATCCATCTCCACTTCATCGCGGGCGGTTTGGGCAAACTGGGCCAGAATTTGCTGGGCGTCGTACTTTTGGCGGAAGAAGCGGCGGTCGATGAAGCCCTGCACCCGTTGGCGCAGGGGGGTAAACAGCGCGGCAATGACCAGCGTGGAAAGCACAATAACCAGTGGCGGCTGCTCATCGGCCGTCCGACCAATTACATTTTGCAGCAATACCACGCTGCCAAAGTAAACCAGCGCCAGCAGCGCCGACAGCAGTGTGTATACCAGCGTTTTGCGCAGGATGACGCCGATATCCCATAAACGATAGCGTAAAATGGCTGCGGAGAGCGCCAGCGGCACCGTGACCGTTACCAACGTTAGCATGGTGGTGCGCAGCAGCGAGAACAGCATGCCCTGTCCATCCAGGGCGTTGACAACAGGGTTGGCATAAATAATGTTTAGGCCCAATTGGAAGGCGAGGTTGAGCAGGATGGCCCCCAGCACCCATTTGGTTTGCTGGCGCTGCACGGCCGTTCCCACCACACGGTAGCGGAATACCTGCCCCGCAGCACCGGCCAGAAACAAGAGCGAGGTCAGCGCCACAATGGGGGCTGCCGGAGGACGGGTAGGGTGGGGGACGCCAAACACGGCATACACCATGACGGCCGTCCCCAAAATACCAATCCAGCGTGTCCAACGGGGCACAAAACGGCCGTCGGGAAACAAAACAGTCAAGAAAATAAGCAGCCCATAGGCCAACGTAGACAGCCCATAGGCCAGGCGCTCGCCACCAGCGCCCCACTGGGCCAACACCTGCGGCGCATCGGTCGCCCAGGCGCCAAAGAAAACCATGCTCAAAGCCAGCAGCAGGGCAAAGGGATCGTCCGGGCGGCGCAGCAGCACAAACAGACCCAGCCCGCAGTAGAAAACGGCCGTTACCAGCACCAAACCCATGCGCCACAGCATGTACGTGTGCGCAGACCAGCCCAGGCTGTGCAGCGCCGCCTGGGCCGTTTCTGTAGTCCAATTTCCGTTGGGCAGCACGGTAGGCGGGAGCTGTTGCGCATAGCCCGGAAACAGCAGCAGCATGCCTATGAAACCCACCAGGCACGCTGCTGCCATACCCATAACTACCCATCTCAATTGTGCAACACGCGTTGCGGTCATTGATTCACATTGCCTGCCAACAAGATACGGCCGTTGCCGCCCTCCCTTATGTTAGCGGACAATCATCGGTAAATAAACCTCCGAATTAAAGGTTAAAACCGTCACCGGGCCGCCACCCCAAAAGCCGCCGCCCAATTCATAAGCGCCGCCGCTTTGCAGCCCGGCCTCAGCCTGGCCGACGGCCAGATTAAGCTGGTAACTGCCCGTAACGGCCGTGCCCCCCGCTGTCGCCGAAGTCAGCAGCAGGACATAGTCGCCGCCAGTTTGCGCCAGCAGTTGCGGTGTCGCCGGTCGAGAAGCCAGCAGCAGCAGCACGGCCGTCATTACCAACACAAGCATCGTCAATCGAATGCGCATCATACGCCTCCTCAATTCCCAATCGTCACCGTGCCGTTAGGCGCTTTCAGCGTCATCGGCCGGGTGAATGACCCGATTTCCCAGTAAGTACCCGGTTCAATCCACAGCGTACCCTGCTCAGGCGTGTTGGTCAGGCCCACAGACATCAATGTATAGGGCTGCGTACATGTGCCAAAAGGCGTGCCGGGATTAGCCGTTGTAGAAACCCAACGCCAGTTAGCGCGGGCATACATACAACCCACCACATTTTTGTCTCCCGCGCTCAGGTGCGTGCGCTGCCCGATGGCATCTTGCCACGCCGTGTTGTTAGGCGGCAGCACGGTGATGGTGTCGCTGCCATTGCGAGAAAACGCCGTGCGGTTGTAGTGCATCACCGAGTCAAAATCATAGGGGCCATAAGTAGAAGCCGTAGAGATGAGATTGAAGTTGAAGTCGCAATCAATACGGCCGGGCGGCGTGGCGTTGTCAAAGCAAAAGCCGCCTGTACAGGAAGGATCGGTTGCTTTGCAAATATTGTTGGTGTTAATGGTCACAAAGCTGTTGCGATTGGGGCGATTTTGCTCGTGTTCCAGCCCCAGCGTGTGGCCCAATTCGTGGGCCATAATGGCCGTATTGCCCCAACTAATAATGTTGATAATTTGCCGCCCGCCTGCGCGGCCAATGGCCGAATTGTTGCCCGCGCCGCTTTGAATATGCACGAAATCGCCAGAACACACATTGTTGGTGCATTGGGCAAAGCTAACGGCCGCTACATCTTCCCACCACTCCATGGCGTCTTGCATGGCGGTACGATTAACGGCCGTCACGTTCGCGTCAAACTCATAAGGTACCAGCCCATTGGTCCAGGTGTTCACTTCATAGGTGCCCTGTGGCGCATTGCTGCCAGGGATGTTGTAACGGCGCGTGAAATCGCTGGTTTTGATGAGAATGTCGCCTTCCACCAGCATCATGCCCTGCGGCAGGCCAGGAACGACCCCCGAAAGCACCTGGTCTGGCTGCGGCGGCAAAGCGGGCACCGTGGGCGGCGGCGTGGGCATGGGCATGGGCGGCGTAAGGGTATCTTGCTGGGCATAGCCTGGGTGAGCGCTGAAAACCAGGGCCAGAACTGCCAGGCCAAACAACGCGCCACCGGCCATAAAAAGCATTAAACGGTTGGGCTTTTTCATGATGTCGCTCCTGGTTATTGCAGCGTGACCAGCACAAGCACCAGACCTGTGCCTTCGTCCAATCCCGTTAATGCCTTGCCCAGCACCGCGCCAAAAGCCTGGTCGCGGTCGGCGGCCTTCATGGCGTAGCCGCGCAGGGCGGAGGTTGTAAGCAAATCGCCGGGCTGAATTGGGGCGGAGTCGGCTTCGGCCAGCACGTAGACGCGCCCGGCAATGGCAACCTGCGTGTCGCCTTCCATCAAGCCCTCCTGGTGCAGGGTCAGGCCGGGCTGCACGCCGCCGGCGCCGCTGGTAATACCAACAACGCGGGTGTCATACGGCCGTTCACTGGGCACAAGCTGTCCGGGGTTAGCCGAATCGATGACGAGGACAGTGCCGGGCGTAACAGCCCGCTCCCCCGTCACCACAAAACGCTCGGCCAGGTCAGCGCCGCCGGTAATCTGCACCGTGCCATCGAAGCGCCCGGCCACGCCGCCCGCCGTATTGCGCCCCCACACGCCGGGAACATTACCCGTCTCCGTTTCGCCATAAACGCCTACCCAATTGGTGCTTTTGCCAAACACCCCGGCCCCGTTGGCGGCTCTGCCATAAACGCCGTAGCCGTTAGCCAGATTTTCGCCATAAACGCCGCCGGAAAACTGGCCGCTGCTGCGCCCCACAACGCCGCTGGCCGAGTTGCTCTGGCCCCACACGCCGGCCCAAGAATCGCTGGCGCCAAAGACGCCGGTGCCGGTGGTGCTGTTGCCCCACACGCCCTGGCCGCCGGGGCTGGTGCCGTACACGCCCACGTGCTGGTCGCTTTGGCCCCACACGCCAATGCCGTTGCTGGCGGTGGCGTACCCGTGAATGGCCTGGGCGTTGGCGGTGCGCTGGGTGACTACCGTACCGGGGCGCAGGCTGAGGGCATAGGGCACGGCCGTTAACTGTTGGCGCGGGGTCAGGTCCGTGTAATTCGCGTCGCCGGGGCACTGCACGGCCGTTGCCAACCACCGCGCATCTCCCTGAAACTGGCTGCCAAAGTCTAGCGCCACGTTAAACAAGCCAGCCTGCACCGCAACCGCGCCAAAAGACAGGGTGCTGCCCTGCTGGGTTCCACCGGCTGCCGCATCCCACAAACTGAACTGAAACGCGCAGCTTCCGGTAAAGGGCGTACCTGCCTGCTGCAAGCGTCCTTGATAGGTAAAGGTCGTGTCGATGGCTGCATCGACAGCAGCAGGGCTTTCTGTAATTGGCGGCGCGAGCGGCGTCAACTCTTTGGGCTGATTCAATGGCCCCGCAGCCAGAGCAATGCCAGCCGCTACCAGACACACCAGGACGGCCGTAACCGCCACAATCCGACGAAAACGTAACATCATTGCACCTCACTCTTGATGGTTTGGTCTGGCAGTGGCAGTTTTACCCTGCCAGACGTTATTTGTTCTGGCAGAATAGCAGGGCATCGTCTGCCAATCGTTACGAAATCGTCCCCCGTCGTATTTCGGGACGATTATGGCTAAAATGGCGGCATGAACCCGCTGCGCCTGCTGCTGCTTGGCCCACCCCGCCTCGAACGCGATAGCCAGATTCTGGAAGTGGACACGCGTAAGGCGACCGCGCTGCTGGCCTACCTGGCCTTGTCCGGCGAACGGCCGTCCCGCGACTGGCTGGCCGCTTTCCTCTGGCCCGAAACCGACGATCGCCGCGCCAAAGCCGCTCTGCGCCGCACCCTTTCCGCCCTCAAAACGGCCGTAGGCGCGGCGGCAATTTTTGCCAACCGCGAAGTCATCGGCCTGGAAGCCGACGCCGTTTGGTGTGATGTCAGCGCCTTTCAGGAGGCGGTTCGGCAGGGTGATTTGACAACGGCCGTTAACCTCTACCGCGACGACTTTTTGGTCGGTTTCAGCCTGCGCGACAGCATCCCCTTTGATGATTGGCAGGTGCAGCAGCAGGAAAGCCTGCGCCGCGACCTGACGCAGGCGCTGGCGCAACTGGCAAAAACCACCACCGGCGAAACGGCCGTCACCCATGCCCGCCGCTGGTGCCAGATGGACCCCCTGCGTGAAGAAGCCCACCGCACCCTGATGCGCCTGCTGGCCGCAAACGGCCGTTCCACCGCCGCCCTCCGCCAATACCGCGACTGTGTGCGCATCCTCGACGAAGAGCTGGGCGTGCCCCCGCTGCCGGAAACGACGGAGCTGTATCAAGCCATCCAAAATGACAGGGTGACGCAGCGTGACAAGGTGACAAGGTGGCAAGGTGACAGGGTGACCGAAAACGACCTTGTCACCGTGTCACCCCCTCACATTGTCACCCCATCCCCGCTGATTGGTCGGGACAGTGAACTGCACCAGATGCAGCAGCTCTACCAACAGGTTCGCCCAGACGGCCGTTTACTCATCATCGAAGGCGAACCCGGCATTGGCAAAACGCGGCTGGCCGAAGCATTGGTCAACTGGGCAGCCGCGAATGACGCCAAAACGCTGACCGCCCGCTGCTACGAAGGCGAAACCAACCTCGCCTACGCCCCACTGATTCAGGCGCTTCAGGCGGGATTGACCCCGGAAGCGTTGCAGCGCCTGGCCGATTTGCCCGCGCACCATCTGGCCGAAGCCGCTCGCCTGCTGCCCCAGCTGGCCGAGGGTCGCAATCTGCCGCCGCAGACCAACCTCAGCGGCCCCGGCGAGCAGGTGCGCTTTTACGAAGGCGTCATCCAGACGCTGCTGGCCTTGCTGGATGGCGCAGCGCCGGGCATTTTGTGGCTGGACGACGTGCATTGGCTGGATGCGGCGTCGCTGGAGTTGCTGCTTTATTTGCTGCATCGCTGGCGGGAACGGCCGTTGCTCACCCTATTTTGCTGGCGCGGCGAAGAGCTGCCTGCCAACAGCCCGCTGCCGCCGCTGGTTGCCAAACTGCGCCGCGAAAATGCCTGCCAAATCATCCAGCCCCATCGGTTTACCCAGGCACACGTCGCAGCCTTACTGGCAGCCACCGGCAAACCCTTTTCCCCAACCCTGCACCAGCAGCTTCACGAAGAAACCGAAGGTTTGCCCATGTTTGTGGTTGCCTATCTCGACGCCCTCAGCGCCAGCGATGGCACATTGGCGCTGCCCGCCAGCTTTGCCGTGCCCGCCTCCGTGCGCGATCTGCTGCACCAGCGATTAGCCCAAATCAACGAGACGGAGCGGCAAATTTTGCAAACGGCCGCTGCCATCGGCCACAGCTTCGATCTGCTGCTGGTGCAGGCCGCCAGCGGGCGCAGCGATGAGGAAACCGTCACCGCGCTGGAAGCGCTGACGGCGCGGGGTCTGCTGGTGGAGCAAATCGGCCGTGACCACGCTGCCTACGATTTCAGCCACGACAAGCTGCGCGTGCTGGTCTATGAGGAGACGGGTCTGGCGCGTAAGCGGCTGCTGCATCGGCGTCTGGCGACCACGCTGGTGGCAAATCGCGCTCCGAATGCGGCCGTTTCTGCTCAAATTGCCAGCCATTACCAGCACGCCGGTCTGGAGCCAGAGGCCGCCGCTTATTTTGTGCAGGCAGGCGAGCAGGCGCAGGCTCTCTTTGCCCATCAGGATGCGCTGCACTTTTACCAGGCGGCTCTGGCATTGGGCGCAGATGAGCCGTGGCGCTGGCACGCGGCTTGCGGTGCGCTGCACATGCGGTTGGGCAATTATCCCGCCGCACTCAGCGCCCTGGAAACGGCCGCTGCCGTTGCGCCTGCTGCGGAGCTGGGCGCATTGGAGCATCAGTTGGCGCAGGTGTACCAGCGGCAGGGGCAATGGGAACTGGCGGCGCACAAGCTGGCCCTGGCGCGTCGTCATCTGGGCGAGAATGCGCCCGCCGCAGAATTGGCGCAGCTCATTTTGGGTCAAAGCCTGGTGGCGCATCGCCAGAAGCAGGCCGAGGCGGCGCTGGCGTTGGCGCAGCAGGCCCATGCGCTGGCGCAGCAGGCCGCGATGCCGGTGACGCTGGCTCTGGCAGAGAATATTCTGGGGATTTTGGCGCGGCATCGGGGGGAAATGGCAACGGCCGTTGCCTGTCACCAACGCAGCCGCGCATTAGCTGATGATGGCGGCCATTTGGAACTACAGATTGCGGCGCGTAACAATCTGGCGCTGACGCTGGGCGGCATGGGGCAAACCGGTGAAGCGATTGCCGTACTGACCGAAGCAATTAAGCTGTGCCAACAGTACGGCGACCGCCATTACGAAGCCGCGCTGCGCAGTAATTTGGCGGATATGTACCATCAGGCTGGGGCAGAAACGGCCGCACAGGCGCAAATCCGCGAATCTGTCACCATTTATGCCGAAATCGGCCGTGCCCACGACAGTTGGCAGGCGGAAATTTGGCAGTTGATGGAGTGGTGATGGCGCTCAGGCCGTAGGGTATTTCACAACACCCTACGGCCGTTTTGCGTTATTGCCGGGTAATGACCGGTAAATAGATGAAGTGGTTGGCTAACTTCACCGTAGTTTCATCCATTGTCGATGCGACCACGCCATTGTTGAAGCTGGAATAAACCGTGAGCGTGGTGGTATCCATCGTGTCTGGCGCTGCTCCGGCGGGTACCTGCACCACCAGTGTAATTGTAATCGTTTCTCCCGGGTTCAGGGTGGGATTGGCGGGGGTCGTGATGAGCCATTCCTGGTCGGAAACGGCCGTTAGCACAAAGGTATCCACGCCATTACCCAGGTTTTGCAGCAAGTGGGTGTAGGTAACGGCCGTGCCCGGAGCGGCTGCTTGCGGTGCGGCATCCGCCAGGGTCAACGCGGCCACCTGGTTTGCCGTTGTTGTAAAGACAATGGTATTGCTCACCGCGCTGCTCAGGGAAGAGGCTGCGGTTAGCGTCGTCACATCCGCAGCGGCCGCCGGGGCATCGGCGGGAATGTCAAAGTAGACGGGCAGCACGGTCATCGTACCTGCACTAACCGTCACCGGCTCAAAGGCCGTTGCCAGCCAGCCCGCGCTGGAGTCAGCGGCAATGGTGAAGGTGTCGGTGCTGTTGCCGGTGTTGCTGATGTGCAGCTCATAAACCACCGATGCGCCGGGGTCGTCTTGGGTGGCGGCGTCGTCATTGAGGTCTACCCCCACAACGTTTTGAATGGTGGTCACGGCCGTTAGCCCATCTAGCGTTGCCAGGTTTGCCAGCGTGCCCGTTACCACAGACTCGTTCACCACGTCAAACGGTGTTCCGGGCGAGTTCACCACTTGCACCTGATAGTTAATGTGAACTGTCTCGCCGCCGGACACAATGCCGTCCCACCAGATGGTGTTGCTGCCTGCGTCAAAGCCGGCGTTGCCGCCATCCCAGCCCAGCGAGCCGTCCACGTATGCCGTGTTGTCGGGGATGAGGTCGGTGAGGTTGAGTACGGCCGTATCCTCCCCGCCGCTGTTCGCCAGCCAGATGTCATACGTCAGCACATCGCCTACCCATGCTGCTGCCAGGTCAACCGCTTTCCCCGATGCGCTCAGGTTTGCCGGTGACATCGTTTGCCCATCGCCGCCCGCTAGCGGCTCCAGGCCAATGTCCAGGTGAATGGGCGTGTCTACCACCGTGAGCACCGGACTCTGGTAGGGCTGGTAGCCGGGAGCCACTGCCGCGATGCGGTACTTACCGGGCGGGGTGAGGAAGCTGTAGTAACCGGCTTCCAGCACGCCATCATCCGTGGTCTCATCGGTGACTTGCGGGTTGGTTTGCCCGTAATATTCGGCCGGCCAAACCTGCCACTCGTCGCCCACCAGCACGTAGGCGGTGATGACGCCATCCAATACCAGCGAATCGGTGATGGGCGAACCCCCATCTACCAGAGATTGGTCATACAGGTAGCCGTCCGGGTCAATGAGAATGTACACCAGCAGCTCGCGGGTGATTACGCCGTCGCAATCCCATTCCACCCACACGTCGTAGGTGCTGTGCGGCTCGGCCAGCCACAAGCGGTATTCAGCCTGCCATTGGTCGCCGCCGCTGTTGATCAGGCTGACGGCGGGTACGTCGTAGGTGAAGAGGGCGTTTTCGGTTACTTCCAGGTGTGTTTCCAATGTGCCGGAGCAAGTCAGGCCCACGCCCACGTTTAGCAGGCGGTGCGGGATGGTGTACTTGTTGGCCCGCACCACGCCGCGACTGATGGTGGCGCCATCGGCGGTGATGGCGACGCTGTCGGTGTCTAAGGGCAGGCTGTGGTTTACTTCGAAGGTGGCGGTGTTGGAGTAACCGCTGGAGAGGCCGGCTTTGTGGGCAACGGCCGTTACGATATACGTCCCTTCATCCAACGCCAGCTCCACCGAGAACGTGCCGCTGATGTCGGCTGTCGTCGTCACAAGCAGCGTGGGTGTGTTGGGCGCGAAGGCATTCATGGCGCTGGTTAAATCCCACAACTCCACCACCGCCTCAGAGGGCGCAAGCCCGGCGATGGTGGGCGTGCCATCGGCCACGCCCTGCGTCGGCTGCGTGATGATGGGCGAGAGGATGGCGTTGACCTCTTCCACACTGTCGGCGCTGTTGTTGCCCAGGTCTACATCTACGCCGCCAAACATGATGTCGGCGCTGTTCGTTACCGTGCCTGCGCCGACAATTTCGGCGGTAATTTCGATTTGGCCGCCCCACTGGTTGCCCACCAGGTTTGGCAGATTCCAGGTCAGGGTGCTGCCATTGACTGTATCTGGGGCCGGGTTGGCGGAGATGAAGCTTACTTCTGGCGGCAGCGTGTCGGTGACGACAGCGCCGCTGGCGGGCGCGCCGCCCCAGTTGGCGTAGTCCACGTAGTAGTTGAAGGTTTCGCCAATGGCCGGTTCGCCGACGCCGAATTTGGTTACTGCCAGGTCAACGTCTTCGCGCACGGTGAGTTGGTAGCTGTAGCCGTTGTTGCTGGGGAAGGTGTCGGGCTGGTCGCCGAACACCTCAACTGTGTTGAGCAGCGGCGTGCCGTGCGGCGTTGCGGCGGGGATGTGTACGGTAACGCGGATGACCTGCGGCGTGCTGCTGCCGGGGACGGTTCCCAAATCCCAAATCAGCGTTTGCCCGCTGATGGTCGTTGGCGCAGGGTCGGCGCTGACAAAGGTAACGGCCGTCGGCAGTGTGTCAACCAGCGTGGCCCCGGTGACGGGGAAGTAGCCGACGTTGCGCACGGTGATGGCGTAGATGATGTCGTTGCCGGGCTGCGGCGCGGGGCTGTCTGCGGCCAGCGTTTTACGCACAGTCAGGTCGTAGGGGTTGGCCGGTACGCGCCACTCTTCAATGTTCCACGTAGCGGGTAGGTAGGCGGCGGGGCGGAAGTTGAGGAGGGTGGGTACGGCCGTATCTACATGCAGCCGGTGGGCAAACGGCCAGAGGGGAAGCTGGTCTGTTTGCATGTCCAGTTGGCCGGCGTACAGCCCCTGCAATGTGGCTGTGTCCAATTCGCTGTGGGCGGCCAGCAGCAGGGTGTCGTAGGCGGCGTTTTGCCAACGGCCGTTAAAGTAACCCCAATACCAGTACGAATTGTAGCCGGTGGGAATCTGGCTGCTGTGCCCCATCTTAAAGGCAAAAGGATCATACCGTTCATCAAAGCCCCAACCGGTGATAAAGGCATCCGCTTCGCCGTGTTGGATTGCATTCCAGTAGCGGTTGTTGTCGTTGTCGGGGGTGTCAATGATGTTGACATCAATGCCCACAGCGGCCATGTTCGTTTGGAAAACGCTGGCGACTTCAAGGTAGGGTTGGTAACTGTTGTACCCGGCATACAGGTCGAATTGCAGCTCCACGCCGTCTTTGTCGCGGATGCCGTTGCCGTTGTGGTCAATCCATCCAGCGGCGCTGAGCATGGCGGCGGCGGCGGTGGGGTCGTAGTTGTACAGGTTCACGGTGTCGCTGTACATAAAGTGGCTGGGCGGCAGCCAGCTATCGGCGACGAGGCCGTTGAAGATGCGCGGCGCGGCCTGGGCGCGGTTGAAGGCGGTGTAGATGGCCTGGCGCACAACGGGGTCTTGGAAGTACGGCCGTTCCGTATTCGGCACAATGCTCCAATAGGCGTTCTCTTCGCTTTCGTAGATGGCGAGGCCGTAGGTGTCGTAATCTTCCGGCATATCCCAGGCGACGTTGAGGCTCACATCCGTTGGGCCATAGACCATGCTGTAGAACGGATGGCTGGTGAAGAGGAAGCGCACTTGCGTCATACGCGGCAAGCCGAGGGCGCGTTTGTGGTAATTGGGGTTGGCAATCAAGTCGAGATGGCTGCCGGGTATCCAGTCGGCGACCATGTAGGGGCCGTTGCCGACGGGATTGTGCGCATATTCACTGAGCCATTTCACATCCAACGGGTACTGCCCGCCCAGTTGGTGTTCGGGCAGCAGGTAGGTGATGGCTAACAGGTAGCTGGTGGGGAAGGCGCGGATTTTGTAGGTGGCAACGGCCGTTAACGCATCCGGCGTCTCCACCGACTCAATCTTCGTCACATTACCCACCTCTGCCAGCCAGGTATCCGACCAGGGGGTGGGTGTAGAGAGCATCTCCCAGGTGAAGCGGATGTCCGCCGAGGTCAGCGGTGCGCCATCCGACCAGAGCATCCCCGGTTTTAGCGTGTAGGTGACGACGAGGCGCTCATTTACAATGGCCGCGCCGCCGTTGCCCAGCGTGGGAATCTGCGTCAGCAGTTCGCTCGTCCAGTCGCCGCTGTCGTTCAGGCCAACCAATGGCTCAAACAGGGCGGCGAGGATTTGCTCGGCGTTGTACTGCGCGTCCCAGTAGGTGTTGCCACCGGAGGAAAGAGCGTTGTAGTTGAAGGTGTCGTTGGTGTGGATGGTGAAGGGGGTTGGCGGCATGGGAACGGCCGTCATCGTCAGATTCACCTCATGGTCGCTGTTTGCGGCAATGGTGACGGTGGTTGTCACCAGTCTGTAGTCCCAATTGCCGCAAGTGCCAATCGCTTCCACCAGCGAATCGCCAGCCCACACGCCTTCCAGGTAGTAATTGCCGTTTTCATCCGTGCAGCCCGACGAAGCCACATCACGGTTGACGGCCGTGTCAATGTTTCTCACAGCAACGAGGATGCCGCCAAGCGGGTCGCCGCTGCCGCTGTCTGTAACTTGGCCGTGAACGGTCGCCGCCCGCTCGATAGCCATTGTGACCATCGTCGTCGTCGGCAATGGCGAGACCATAATCGGCGTGGCGTCGGCGTATTGATGCACACTGCTGTCCGGGTAATACGCCACCGGGATGTAATCTCCGGCAAACATCAGCCGAAGCTCGCCCACCGGGGCGTCAATGGTGAAGTAGCCATCCGGCTGGCTGTACCCTTCCCAAAAGCCATTATCATTCATGGCAACGACGCGCAGTCCTTCGATGGGGGTTGTGCCATCGCTTTCGTACACGTAGCCTTCAATTTGGCCGCGCCAGGGCACTTCAAAGTCAATGCCGCCGACCGCGTCGCCTTCAACCAACGGTATCCGTGTTTGCCAGCCCCAATCGTGGCCGCCGTAGCTCATCCACATGCGACCGGATTCCCAATCGTCCACGCGGATTTGATACCCGGTGGGTGAAGGGGGTAGATTGGTGATGGCGTAACAGCCATTTTCATCGGTCTGAGCGCCGTTGTTCATTTCGCCAGCGTCGGCATTGACCCACGCATTGACGACGGGCGTGCCGTCATCGGTGATGCAGCCGCTGATGGTGGCGCCATAGCCGAGGTCGAAGTCCCAATTGGTGTGCTGCGCCAGGTCAAATTGGTGCGCCCATTTGTACATCAGGTCTGGCCCATCCGGGTGGGCGCTGACGCCCCAATAGCTGTCGTAAATGGGGGGCAGGGGCAGGATGTAGTTGCCGCTGGCATTGGTGTGACGGCCTGTGCCGTACCAAATGCCATCTGTCTTCCACGCATTGACCCAGATGCCTTCGTTGCTGTAGCCGGACGGCACGTCAATGTGCCCGGTTAGCCAAACACCGGGGTCGAGGATGAAGTTGAGGCCGGTTGTGGTGATTTCGCTGGTGACGGAGACAAAGGTGGCGGCAGATAGCTCGTACACATCGTTGTAATATTCGCGTACCAGGAGTTGGCCGTTGGCATCGGTGTCGGCGAGGACGGTGTAATCGCCGGGGGGAATGGGGCCGATGACGTAGTTGCCTGCGGCGTCGGTGTAGGTGTCGGCGATGTGGTCTTCGCACCAGGGGCAGTTGCCGGAGCCTTGCACGGCGACCATGCGCAGGTTCTCGACGGGCTGGGCGATGTCGTCGCTGACGTGCCCGGCGAGGAAGCCGCCTTTTTCCAGGGTGAAGTTGATGCCGGTGATGGGGGTGCTGCCGCCGTCGAGGGTGAGGATGTCGGCTTCATCCCAGTTGTGTTTTTCGTTGTAGTATTCCTGACCGTATTCGTTTTGCTGCTGCTGACACCAATCCCAATCGCCGCCGGAGGAGACGCGGTAGTCGCCGTAGGGCATGGCGCGGTGGACGTAGTAGCCGTTGTCGTCGGTGCAGGTGCCCCAGCCCCAGTTGTCGGCGTGTACGTCTACTTTGGTGTTGGCGATGGGCAGGCCGCTGTTTTGGTCTACGACTTGGCCGGTGATGATGCCGCCGGGGTGGAGGACGAAGTCAATGTTGGGGGTGATGTTGCCTGTTGTCACGGCGACGCGGGCGGCGTCATCTTGGCGCACGGTATCGGGGTAGAATTGGAAAGCGTACCCATCGGGGGGATTGTAGACGGCGACGCGGTGATCGCCTTCTATGAGGCCGGTGATGGTGTAGTAGCCGCTGGTGTCGGTGTGGGCGTAGCCGGTTGGCCAATCGGGGTCGTAGTTGTTTGCATTGACGGTTACATCAACCAGCGGATCGCCATTTTCGTTGGTAACGCGCCCGGTGATGCGGCCGCCGACGCTGAGGGTGAAGTCGAGGTTGGGGTAGAGGAGGTGGGCGGCGTCGAGGGTGAAGATGGCGGCGGCGTTGGGGTCGGGGGTTTCGAGGTAGTATTCGCGGATGTATTGGGAGGGTTGGTTGAGGCACCAGTTCCAACCGCCGCCGGCGGTAATTTGGTAGTCGCCGAAGGGGACACCGTTGATGTAGAAACGGCCGTTCTCATCTGTACATGTGCCGTGACCACCCGGTTCCGTGTCCACGTTGATGTTGGGTAGGGGGGTGATGCCGTCGTCGGCGTAGACTGTGCCGCTGAAGGCGCCGCCGGGCAGTAGGTCGAAGTTGATGTTGGCGACAAGGCCGCCGGGGGGGACGGGTACGGGGTCGGCGAGGTGGTGGTAGGGTTGGTGGTCGTAGTATTGGCGGGCGTAGCCGAGGGGTAGGTTGTTGCCGTCGTCTACGCCTACGCGATAGTCGGCGGGGAGGAGGCCGGTGATGGTGTAGATGCCGCTGGCGTCTGTCCAGGCGCCGCGCCCGAACCAGCCGTTGTCGTATTCGTTGGCGTTGACGTGGGTGTTGGGGATGGGTAGGCCGGTGTTGTTATCGAGGACTTGCCCGGTGATGATGCCGCCTTGTTGTAGGTGGAAGTTTATGCCGACGACGGTGTCGGCTGTGCCGCTGATGGCGATGGGAGTGGCCTGGTTGTAGTCGTGGGTGTTGGAGTAGTAGGTTGTGGGGTAGATTGAGTCTTGACCGAGGCAGAAGTTCCAATCGCCGCCGGCGCGGATGATGTGGTCGCCGTAGGGGATGCCTTCGATGAGGTAACGGCCGTTGGCATCGGTACAGGCGCCATACCCGCCGGGTTCGAGGTCTACGTTGATATTGGGCAGGGGGGTGACGCCATCATTGGCATAGACTGTGCCGGTGATGCGCCCGCCGGGTTGCAGCACAACGGCGACGCTGATGGTGCCTGCGCCGCTGATGGCGAGCAGGTCGGCATCTTCCCAATTGGGGCGCTGGTTGTACCATTGGCTGGCCCAGGGGTAGGGGGCTTGTATCCACAGGTTGTAGTTGTCGTCTGGCAGGCCACCGAGATAGAAACGGCCGTCGCCGAGGTTGTAGGTGTTGCCATAATCTTGCCAGTTGGGCGGTGCAGAATTGGAGCGAACGTTGTGTACCCAGGCTGGCGTTATGCCGTCATCTTCATAGATTGTGCCCTGGATGATGCCATAGTCGGGGGAGGTGATTTGGGCGTCTAGCGGTTCGTCGCCGGTGATTTCGACGATGCCGACAAAGGTGGTTTCGCCGATAGCGGCGCTGTCCATGTAATAGTCTAGCCTTTGTCCGGGGCTGAGGAGATAGCCATTGTCTGAACCGACGTATTGGCCGTTGAGCCAGTAGAAGTTAATGTCATAAGTGACGGTGGTTACGCCGGTATTGGTGAAGGCGAAGCTGGAAGAGAAGCCGGGGTAGCCGGTGGCGCGGTGCAGGGGTTGCAGGGTGGTGGTGTAGAGGGCGGTGGGGGCGCGGAGGGAAGGGAATTGTGAATGGTGAATGGTGAATGGTGAATGGTGAATAGGGGTTGGGGGTTGGTAGTGGGTCGCTGAATACTGATTACTGTTTACTGAATACCCGGTACTGTTTACGGAATACGGATTACCGTTCACGGAATACGGATTGCTTTCCTCTTGGGCGCTGCGCCAGCGCAGCCAGTCGAGGGGGAGGTTGTTAGCGGGGTGGAGGACGGCCGTTTTGTCTGCAAAAGCGTCTAATGGGTCGGCGGAAGAAACCCCAACCGCTATTTCTTCCGTTAAACCCCCAAAATAATTTGGCGTTCTAAGGATATTTTCTGCTGGCGCATTTTCTGCAGCGATGCTATCCAGCAGGTACGGATTATTAGGCGGGTATAGCAAGCTTAAGGGGGGGGCGTTTGTTTCAGAGGTAGCAACTTTTGATACTTGAATCAGCTCCCCAGGTTGTTCAGCTTGTGCAGGAACAGAGTGAACGGGGAAAAGCACCCAAAATCCTAGCAATGCTATACTGACAGATAGGATTAGAGCGAGAGAACGGCGCATGAAGGACCTCCTTTTTGCTTTTAGCCGCAAGGTTTTGTTCAGGAATTACGCAAAAGCCCTCAATGACCGGAGATTGAGCCTGTCGAAATCGGCTGCGACAAGCCCAGCCTGCGTAAGTCCTATTGTTAAAGTATGGTATGGGAAGTAAAAAGTGGCGGTCGTCAACGCGCTAAGAAAACAGGCGAAAAATCAGGGCGTCTTGTAATTGGCTCAGGGAATTGCCAATTCAATGAGCAGAATTTCAATAACTTTACCGCCACAAAAGATTGAGGGGTTTAAATCAAAACAGAGATGGCCGACGGTTAGATACTAACCATCGGCCATCATCGCTTGGCAAGAACGCCCATTATTAGACCTTTTTGAAGCAGCCCGGCTCCACCAAGTTGCTCCCACACATCGGAAAAAGGATACCATGTTTGTAGGACAACTCTGCACATAAATATCCATTTTACATAGTAGACCATGACGCTTACAGGAAAAATTAAGGAAACAACCTGCCTCTTGCAATGGCGAAACATCATCACAGAATAAGTTTGATATAATCGCTCTATTTCACAGAACGATATGTTTGCAGCTTTTCGATTTGGAACGCAGATGGACGCTGATTTTATGATGCATGTTCATCAAACCTGCGTTTTCGGCGTTTATCAGCGTCCAGATTTTGGATTTTTGTGAAAACTGCAAAAGTAGTGACAGAAGTAAAGCATATGCACCAAACGTCAGGAGCCGGCCGCCCCATCAACTCCGTTTTACCCAGTTCGTTAGCAAACCGTTACGAACTTTTGAACCTCCTAGGCAGCGGTGCCATGGGTGTGGTTTACCACGCCTATGACCACCTGGCTGGCCAGGCCATTGCGCTTAAAAAAGTGGCCTTGCCAGACGCGAAACGGCCGTTCTCCTACCTTTCCACACCACAAAACGATACTCGATTTGCCCTGGCACAAGAATTTCGTACCCTTTCCACCCTGCGCCACCCGCACATCATCAGCGTTCTCGACTACGGCTTCGACCAGCAGCGCCAGCCATACTTCACAATGGAACTCCTGACCGACGCCCAAACCCTATTACAAGCCGCCCAAGAAAAGCCTTTAGATATCCAAGTAAACCTGCTGCTGCAGCTGCTGCAAGCTCTGGCCTACCTGCACCGGCGCAAAATTCTACATCACGACCTCAAACCAGAGAACGTTTTGGTGACGAACAGCCATGTGCGCGTACTAGATTTTGGCCTGTCAGCCCCAGCACAACATCAAAATGGCATTGCTGGCACATTGCCCTATATGGCTCCCGAAATATTACGGCAGCAGCCCGCCACCACCGCTACCGACCTCTATGCCGTCGGTGTTATGGCCTACGAGATGCTAACCGGTCAGCGCCCCTTTCTTGTGGATGACATCTCTCGCCTGATGGCAAACATTATCTACGCCGAACCAGACACCACAATCATCACACACCCCCATCTGGCCGACATTGTGGCCCGCCTGCTGCGAAAAGACCCCCAAGATCGCTATGCCAGCGCCGGGGAAGTCATTGTCGATTTATGCACGGCCGTAAACCGCCCCCTACCCTCCGAAAGCACCGCCATCCGCGACAGCTTCTTAAAGGCAGCCAAATTTATTGGCCGCGAAGCCGAACTAACCCGGCTGACTACAGCACTGGCAGCGGCAGCCACCGGCCAAGGCAGCGCCTGGCTCATTGGCGGCGAAAGTGGCGTAGGCAAATCGCGCCTATTGGACGAACTGCGTACGCACGCCCTGGTCAACGGGGCGCGTGTACTGCGCGGGCAGGCAATAGCCGGAGAGGGCCAACCCTACAAACTGTGGCGCGATATTCTGCCGCAACTGGCGCTAATGGTAGACCTGGATGAGCTACAAGCCGGCGTCATCAAGCCGCTGCTGCCCAAAATTGAAACATTACTGCGCCGCCCCATTCCCGCTGCATTAGAGCTTACTGGTGCAGCCCAGCAGCAGCGCCTGCACCTGACCATTGCCGACATTTGCCAGGCAGCGGCCCAAAGCAGCCCGCCACTGGTACTGCTGTTAGAAGATTTGCACTGGAGCAGCGAAAGCCTGGAACCTCTACGCATCCTCAGCCGCCTGGTCCCCAACCTGCCACTGCTCATCATTGGCACTTACCGCTGGGAAGAACGGCCGTCCTTGCCCACCGAATGCCCCAACATGCAAGCCATACCCCTCTCCCGGTTGTCGGCAGAGGAAGTGGAGGCCTTAAGTGCCTCCGTGCTGGGGGAGGCCGGCAGACGGCCGTCCATCCTACACCTGCTGCACAAAGAAACCGAAGGCAACACCTTCTTCCTTGTCGAAACCATGCGTGCCCTGGCCGAAGAGGCTGGGCGACTAGACGCCGTCGGCTCAATGGCCTTGCCAGAAACAGTATTTGCCGGCGGCGTGCAGCACCTGCTGCTGCGGCGGCTAGACCAGACACCGCCAGCCTACCGGCCACTGCTCAGGCTGGCCGCCGTGGCCGGGCGCACACTAGACATACCCATGCTGCAAGCAGCCAGGCCCGCCACAGAGCTGGCGCAAATGTTGGCAGCTTGCGCCGACGTTGCCGTGCTAGAAGTGCAAGAAGGAACCTGGCGCTTCGCCCACGACAAACTGCGCGAGACGCTGCTGGTCAGCCTGACAGCCAGCGAGCGCCAGGCCCTGCACCGGCAGGCGGCCGAAGCCTACGAAGGCGCCTACCCCGATGCGCCCGCCTACGCTACCCTCCTCAGCAGTCACTGGCTAGAGGCCAACATGCCACAGAAGGCCGCCTGGTACGCCCGCACCGCCGGCGACTATTTGGCCGCGCAGTTCGTGAACGAGGACGCCATATATTACTTCACTCGTGCGCTAACCCTGACGCCCCCAGCAGAAACGGCCGTGCGCTTCCAACTGCTGCTGCGACATGAAGAAATCCACAACCGGCTGGGGCAGCGTGCCGCCCAGGCCGCCAATCTGGCTGCCCTGACGCCGCTGGCCACAACGCTCCCCCAAAAAGCGGCGCTGGCATTACGCTTTGCCGCCTATTACAACAGCCTTAGCAATTATCAGGCAGCACTAGAAGCAGCAAAAGAAGCCTATGACCTTGCTTTGGAAGCTGATGACGGCGATCAACAAACCCAAGCCCTCATCATTGCGGCACAGGCCCGGCAGCGGTTGAGCAACTACACCGCCGCCATTGACACTTACAAACGGGCATTGGCCCTGGCTCAGGCGGCCGGCAACCAACCCTACGTGGCGCAAATTCAAAGCGGTATCGGTGAAATTGCCACAAGCCAGGGCGATTATGCCACCGCCATCCAGGTCCACCGGCGGGTTTTGGAAATGCACCATGCGTTGGATAATTTGCCCGGTCAGATGGAGGCGTTGCGTGATTTGGGGGAAACGGCCGTCGCCCAAGGAGATTACGCTGCCGCCCGTACTTATTTCCGCGATGCCCTGGTGCAGGCCCGGCAAATGGGCGACCGACCGGCAGAAGCTCGCCTGCTGCTCGATTTGGGCGAATGCGATTGGCGGCAAAGCGCTTTCGCCACAGCGGAAACTAACTTACAGCAAGGCCTGAAACTGGCCCAGGCCGTTGATGACAGACGCCTGGAGGCCACTGTTTTACGTCACCTGGGTATCGTGGCTGATTTTCAGGGGCAGTATGAAACGGCCGTTAGTTACCATCAACAAAGCCTGGCTATTGCGCAAGCCATCGGCGACCGTGTGGGGGAAACGGCCGTTTTGCGAAATTTGGGTGTCGTCGCCAATTTGCAGGGGCAGTATGAACGCAGTCACGCTTATTACGCCCAAAGCCTCACTATCTCACAAGAGATTGGCGACCGCAGTGCCGAAAGCCTCGCCCTCATTGGCATGAGCAATGCCATGAGACAGCAAGGGCAGTACGAACAAGCCATCGCTTGCGGAAAACAAAGCCTACACATCGCCCAAGAGATTGGCGACCGATACAGCGAAAGCGCCGCCTTGAGCCATCTGGCACAAACCTTAAACACCCAACGACAGTTCGCCACCGCCACCAAGTATCAAAAAGCACTCCTCATCATCACCCGCGAGATAGGCAACAGATATGCCGAAAGCATTGCTTTACAAAGCCTCGGATATCTAGCCCTGCTACAAGGGCAGTACGAGTTGGCACACGATTATCTTGAGCAAGGGCTAATGATTAGCCAAGAACTTGGCGATAAACACACAGCCAGCTTTGCGCTAAACTATATAGGTTTGGCGGCCTACGGGCAGGGACAGTATGCGTATGCACAGGAATGCTATGAGCAAAGTTTGGCAATTAAGCAAGCGATTGGCGCACAAGATATGATCGCCTTTACCCTCAACAATCTAGGCGCACTGGCACTGGCTCAATCTCATTGGTCGCAAGCCGCCGCCTACTACGAGCAGGCCAGTGAAATCCGCAGGGAACTTGCCCAAACCATATTGTTGCTTGAGGATTTGGTCGGGTTAGCACTAGCTACCTTGCGGCAAGGGAAGCGTGACCATGCAACAACATATATCGTGCAGATGTTAGAAAAATGGGTTGATAATCGGATGCTTGTTGGTACGGATCAACCTCTTCGCACGTTCCATTTTATGTGGCAGGTGTGCCACGCACTGGGGTTGGCAGAGGAGACCAATGTGTTGGCAGCAGCAGCAGAGATGATACAAAAAGACCTGAAAAGCCAGCCGGACCCCGCTTTGCGCGAGGTCTATTTGCAGCAGGTGCATATACGGCCGTTATGGGCAGCCTGGCAAGCCCAACACCAACAAGAACGCGCATAAAATCATCTACTCTAAACAAGAAGGAGCCCTATGACAGATACTTTTTTAACGCGCTCACAACTACTCAATGCATTAGACACAGCCAAACAGCAAATTAGCAAACTGGAAGCAGAGCTTACTTCATCTCTCCAGGCACAAGCCACACTCCAAGAAGACGTACAGCGTTACCAGGGCTTATTCGAGCATTCTGGCGACTCCATTCTGCTGGTCGAGATGTTGACCGAACGAATTGTTGAAGCCAATACCAATGCAGCGCGACGCCTCGGCTACGAAATGTCAGAACTGCTCCAATTGACCCTGGATAATATTGAAACAGATATAAATGCAGGGGCCAAATGCACCTGGCAATCTACCTATACCGGCACATTTGTCTATCAATGCCACTACCGTCATAAAAACGGGTCGCTCATCCCCGTAGAAGTAAGCAGCCGCATCATTGAAATGGGGGGGCACGACTATAAACAACAAATTGTACGCGACAACAGCCTGCGCAAAGAAGTTGAAGCTGAACGGGAACAATTGATAGCTGAATTAAGCGCTTTCGCCCATACAGTAGCGCATGATCTTAAGTCGCCCCTGGCGATTGCTGTGGGCTATGCAGAATTATTGGTGGATGAGTACACCCATCTGACAGAGGAAAAGGCGAGCGCTGGGCTGTCTGCCATTGCCCGCATGAACCGCAAAATGATTACCGTTGTTGACGAATTGCTTCTGTTGGCAAGCACACGAGACATGGCTGAAATTCCTTTGGAGCCGCTGAAGATGGAAAGGATTGTGGCCGAAGCGTTAACGCGCCTGACGCCATTGATTGAGCAGCACAAGGCCGCGATCGTTTTGCCGGAAAATGGCTGGCCTGCTGCCTGGGGATATGCCCCCTGGATCGAGGAGGTGTGGGTTAACTACCTTAGCAATGCCGTGAAGTATGGAGGCCTGCCGCCGGTGCTGAAGCTGGGCGCGGATGTTACGCCTGAAGGGATGGTTCGTTTTTGGGTTAGCGATAATGGCGCGGGGCTGCCGCCGCAGAAGCTTTTGTTGTTGTTTACCAAGTTCCAACGCCTGGGGCAGGTACACCTGGATGGGCATGGGCTTGGCCTGTCTATTGTGCAGCGCATTATCACCCGGCTGGGTGGTGAAACGGGGGCGGAGAGCAGGGAAGGGGAAGGGAGTACGTTTTACTTTACTTTGCCAGGGCAACGGCCGTAGCAGAGAAGCGCGGCCAGACAAAGCGGCAGGCGTCGTAATTTTGCCCTTGACATCCCCCCACGGCCGTCACTACACTTCCCGCCAACAACTAAATGCGGTCACGGCGCGACTATTGGCGGGGTGATTGTGGATGGCGAAAACTTTGACTGAGGCAACGGCCGTTTACCCTGGCCCGCGCAGGTTGTCACGCAGTTGACGGCCGTACTGGCGTGACATAGGCAGGCGGCTGCGGGCGGCATCGGCCATGACCACCAGGTAGGTGCCGGAGAAGCCTTTGCCAATTTCGGCAACGTGATTGAGGTTGACCAGATAGCTTTTGTGGATGCGGGTAAAGGAGGCCACAGCCAGGCGGCCCTCTAGCTCCTGCATGGTGAACTGTACGCGCAGCGTTGCCCCGGCGGCGGTGTGTATAAACACCTTTTTGTCCAGAGCTTCCACCCAGAGGATGTCGGCGTAATCGACGAGTACGGCCGTTTCCTCATCCCGTTCGCCCCACAATTTATGCAGTGTGGGCGCGGCTGCCCCGGCCAGGTAGGCCCGCACGGCCGACTGCTGGGCGTCCCGCTTTTCCCGCGCGGCCAGCGCCTCGCGGATGCGCACCATCGTTTGCGCCAGCCGCCGCTCGTCGAAGGGCTTGACGACGTAATCGAGGGCGGCCAGCTCGAAGGCCCGCACGGCATGCGCATCGTAAGCGGTGGCGAAGACAATCAGCGGCGGGTCTGGTCGTTCGGCAATGGCTGCCGCCGCCGCCAGACCGTTCAGGCCCGGCATGTTGATGTCCAGAAATACAACATCCAACGACTCGCGGGCAACGGCCGTTAACGCTTCCTGCCCGTTGGTTGCCTCCACAATTTCCGCTGTGGCCGCCAACTGCTGCAAAATGTAGCGCAGCTCGCCGCGAGACGGCCGTTCGTCATCCACAATCAAAATTCGCATGGCTTAAACCGGAGGGTGTGCGGCGGGCAGCGGCACCTTAAACACCACCCGCGTGCCCGCGCCGGGCGTCGATTCAATCATCAGCCCATATGCTGTGCCATACAACATTTTTAGCCGCTCATCCACATTGCGCAAACCAATAGACGGCCGTTGCATCCCATCCCGTTCTCCCCCCAGATTTTCAGCAGCCAAAACGGCATTTACGTCAAAACCAACACCGTCATCCTCCACCTGAAACAGCAAGTCCTGACCCAGCCGGGAGATGACAATGTGCAGCGTACCCCCTGCGGGCTTCGGGCCGAGGCCATGAATGACGCCATTTTCCACAATGGGTTGCAGCACCAGCGTGGGCACGGCCGTCGCCATATACTCCTTCGCCAAAACCGTCCACACCACCCGCAGCCGCTCCTCCAAACGGGCTTTTTCCAGCGCCAGATACGCCTCCACATAGCTAATCTCATCGGCCAGCGCCACAAACTCCCCGGCGCTCAGCGCCCGCTGGAAAATCTCCGACAGCCGCACCAGCAGCTCCCGCGCCTTCTCCGGTTCAGTGCGAATGAAATAGCGAATGGTGTTGAGGGTGTTAAAGAAAAAATGGGGGTTAATTTGCGCGTGCAGGGCACGAAGCTCGGCCTGAGCCAACGCCAGCCGTGTTTCGGTCAGAGCCAGGTTGGCCTGGGCCAGCTCCAGTTGCGCGGCTTCTGCCTGCCGCCGCGCCTTATCGTCCAGGGCGTTGCGCACCATCAGGGCAAAGCCCACCATGGCAATGGTGGAGATGGCCGCCGTCGGCAGGACGCTCTGGTTAAAAAACCAGAGGTCGTTGTCGCTGAGAAAGTTGAGGACGAAGACGGCCGTTTCCATCACCACAGCCAGCAGCCCCACCACCCACACCAGAAACCGGCGGCCACCCAAAAGCGGCGCAGCCAGCCCCACCGCCACGCCCACCCACACCACACTCACCGCCTCCATATTCTTCAGCACACCATACTCAAAAAACTCTGCCAGGGGAATGGGCGTGCCATCATACCAAAAGAGGTATGTGAAGGCGCTGATGCCCAAAAGCGTCACCACGCCCACAGCCAGCCCCACCCGCCAACCGCCCAGCAGCCCCGCCACCAGCACCACAAACATCCCAAAATAAACCACATCATTCACAATGGTGTAAATGCCATAGCGGTACAGAAAAAACAACGCCTGAATGCCGCACAGGATCAGCGCCAGCCGCAGCAGGTCAATGGCGCTGGTGTTGGGCAGCAGCGCCCGCTGAAAGAGCGCAGTGCGGCTGAAAAACAACAGCAGCAGCAGCGGCAGCGCCAGCTCCTGGGCGGCAATGCCAAACATATACGGGTTGTAAGAAATTTCGCGCAGGCTGGCAAAAGAGATGGGGCTGTCGCTGTTGGTGGCCCGCAAAAATAGTGCCCACCCCAACGCCGCCAGGGTGGCAGCAACCAGCCCCGCCAGGGAGGGAACCCAGGCGGGCAGGTTTTTCACAAGCTGCGGCGGCAGGCGGTCGGCGGTGGTCATTCGCCAGATTCTACGATTATCCATTCGGCAATGTCAACCAGCGCATAAAATTGCAGCGTTTCGTCGGCAACAAATTCTACCAGCCAGTTCCCATCTGGCTGCGGGGAAACATATGTGACCCAGTTGTCGTTGTCGTTCAGCGCGTCGCCGACGCCCCCGGCTTCCCAGGCCAGCTCTATGGCCTGGTTGCGGGCCAGCTCTGCGGCTTCCTCGGCTTCAAATGCGTTGGGGTCAACGATGCCGTCCAGCCACAGCCCGTCGTCGCTGTAATGCACCAGCACGCCGAAGGCGTCGAGGCCGCGCCAAAACCAGCTTTCCCAGCGCTGCTCCCAGCGGTTGAATGATGTTTCATGCTCCCAGTCGGCCGCTTCTCCGAGCAGGGCCAGCACTTCGGGGTCGCTAAAGACGAAATTTTCAACGGCCGTTAACCCTTCCTGAAAATCTTCCGCGCTTAATTCTATGGGCACAAAGTAGTCCAGTACCTCAGTGGTCATCACATTGACCTGCCCCCAACCCAGCCACTCGTCGGCGGCCGGGCTGTAGAAATCGATGCCCCAGATGCCGTTGTCGTCTTCCGGCCAGGCGTTTCCTTCCCAGTCGGGGTAGTTAGACAGGTGCAGGGCAACTTCTTCGTGGGCAGCCAGCAGGGCAATGGCCCCTGCCGCGTCGCCGGTTGTTTCTTCTACAAATTCGGCTGTGGGGGCAGGGGGAACGGCCGTTTCCGGTGCGGTCATGCCCATTACGTTACTGTCCATCTCGGCCGTAGAAGCATCTAAGACCGGTTCTGGGGTTGGCTCTGGGGTGGCCGTTAGCACCACAAATACCGGCGTGGCGGTTTCGTTGCCGGGTTCCGCCACCCGCCCGCAGCCCAGCAGCACGGCCGTTAACAGCAGCACAATCAGTTTATATCGCATCATTTATTCCTTCCATTTCTTTTTTATGGGATACGCATTACAGTGAAAACGGCCGTACCAGCCCCAGCGTTTTAGGGGCGTGGTTGGGGAAAATGTTGGCAATGGCCGGGTTGCCCAGCCGCAGCGAAACCACCTCGGCCAGCACGTCGCGGTAATCCGTCGTAATCGCCAGGTCGCCGTCGGCCAACGCTTGGGGAGCCAGCGACGGCCATTCTGTGAATACCTGACGGCCGTTCACCCCGCCGCCCAGCAAAAACATCACATTGCCATGCCCATGATCCGTTCCGGCACTGCCGTTTTCCTGCACACGGCGGCCAAACTCGCTCATCGTCACCAGCGTCACGCGGCGCATTGCCTCGCCCAGGTCGGTGTAAAAGGCGTGCAGCCCGCGCCCCAGCGAATCCAGCAGCGCGGCAAATGTGCCGCCCATCGTGCCCTGATTTTCGTGGGTATCCCAGCCGCCCAGGTCAATGCAGGCTACCTCCAGCCCCACGCCAGCCTTAATGAGCTGCGCTACCTGCTGCAAGCCCAGCCCAAATTCGCCCTCTGGGTAGCTGGCCCCCCCAGCAGGCTGGTAGTGCTGAGCGTTGAGTTGGCGTACCAGCTCCACCGTCTCAAACACCAATCCGGCTTGTTTTTCCAGCCCATCACCAGGGGCGTTAATGCTGTACATGCTGGCTAAAGAGTGCTGCAAAGCGCGAAACTCGTCTTCGCGGCCGCGAAAATGGAAGTCGGCAATGGATTGCAGCGACAGCGGGGTGACGCCGCCGCGCAGCGAGTCGGGCAGCAGCGCCCCCATGCCTACGGCACGGAAAGGGGAATCGTTTTGCCAGGCGGCCGTTTGCAGGTGGCGCCCAATCCAGCCGGTGCCGGTGAGTTTGCTGCCGGGGGTGCCATATTCCATGAAGCGCATGGCGTCGAAGTGGCTGCGGGTGTCGTCGGTTAGCCCGGCAGCGTGGACGATGGCGAGCTGCGCGTCATCGTAGATTTCTTTTAGCGGGCTAAGGGCCGGGTGCAGGGCGAAACGGCCGTCCAGGTTTACCGCCAACGCTTCGGGGACGGCCAGGGTTGGCCGGGCGTCGAAGTAATGGTCGCCTTCCAGCAGGGGCACAACGGCGCTCAGGCCGTCCATGCCGCCGCGCAAAAACACCACCACCAGCACATCGCCAGGGCCGCTCTGCATGTGGGGGTGAAAGGCCAGCCGGGGCATCCAGCGCGGAAACAGGCCTTTGCTTGCGCCCACAATGCCCAGGGCGGCCGTTGATTGTAAAAAGTCACGACGAGTTAGTGTCATAAGTACCTCCGGTAGCGCAAAAATTGAAATTTGTATCCGTTATCCGAAGCCCGTATTCCGTTTTCTGGCATACTTTCCAGAGGTAGAGCCTTCGGATTACGGATTACGGATTACGGGCATTGTAGGCTTTAGCGCCATTGAAAATAGGGGGAAGCCAGCATCAGCCCAAAAAGGCTGCCCAGCTTGCGCCCTCTGCGGCGGGTTGTCAGCGGGGTATTTGCCCCACCACCGTCGGCGGCGTAGGCGATGAAGGCATCGCGCCCTTCGCCACCGAGGGGCATGCCAAACACCTGGGCGGCCACCTCGTCTACCAGTTCGCCTACGGTTTGCGGGCTGCCAATGTGTTCGTGCAGGTTTGCTCGCAGCCCCCAGCCCCACCCTTGCGGGTCTTCGTGGGCGGCGTGGGTGAGCTGCATTGCCAGGTTCCAGCGCGTCAGCAGGCCGCTGGTAGAAAGCCAGGCGACGGCCGTGTCTGGGTAGCCATCTGGCGGATGCCAACCATAAGGGGGCTGCCCCAGAGCGTGCAGCATTTGCTCAAGCTGCCACCAATCACTTATTTCGCTGCCGGTTGCCCGCAGCGTGCCGATAAAAAAGTCCAGGGGGCGGCGCAATTTTTGGCCGACGCTGGACTGGAATTCGGGGGAGAGAAAGAGGTGGCGCAGGATGGCGCGAATGTCGCCGCCGGTTTGCTGCCAGACACGCGCCATGCCGTTTACCAGGCTGGGCGGCGGATCGTCGCTGACAAACCGCGTGGCGAGCTTGCGGCTGACGAAAACGGCCGTTGCCGGGTGATTGGCGACGATTTGCAGCATGTGCAGTCCATCTTCAATGCCCCGCCCGCCAGGCAGGTGGTGGCCCAGCGCCGCCTTTGCCCCATCGTCATGCTCTGCCGGATTAAAGTAAAAGCCGCTGCGGACGCCGTTGTGAATCGTCCAGCCCGTAAACGCCCGTGCCACCTCTTTCACGTCCTGTTCGGTGTAGCCGCCATCTACGCCCAGCGTGTGCAGTTCCAGCAGTTCGCGGGCGTAATTCTCGTTGGGGTGCGCGGCGACATTGACGTAGTTGTCCAGGTAGACCAGCATCGCCGGGCTTTTGGCGGTGGCTGTTAGCAGTTCGCCAAAGGTTCCCAGAGCGTGTTGGCGAATGGCTTCCCGTTGGTAAATGAGCAGGTCGGCGTCGTCGGTGACGACGTTGAAGTGGTCGGCCCAGAATTCGACAACTCGTTCCAGAAGTTGGCGGCGGCTGTGGGCAGCGCGGGTGACGAAGCCTTGCACCAGGGCTTTGTAAGTACGATATTGGCTGTCGCTGAGTCTGTGGGCGGTGTGGCGATCCATAAAGAGGATGGGCAGCCGCGCCAGCCGGGCGTCGCAGTCGCTGTCGGGAATCGATTGGGGGTTTAGCTGCTCTTCGAGATAGGCTGGGATGCCCATTTGTTGGGCGCGGGCTATTTCGTCTGGGCGTGGGCCGTAGCTGATGCGTTGCAGCAGGTGGTGGATGGGGTCGGCCGGTGGAGTGGGGGCAACGGCCGTTAGCAGGGTTTTGAAAAATGTGCGGCGGTCATAGGTCATCATCGCTGTCTCCGGGTGGCGACCTGAACGCGTCAAACGGTTCGGGTCTTCATACTGGAGACAGCATAACCAAAATGGGCGTACCCGGCGTGGCAATCACGACAAGTGGTTCTATAGGCGGATAAGTGGTTGCCATGCACGCACACACGCACAGCACGCCAGTAGCGGCACTGGCGCGGCCTGTTAGCCAGCCGTTTAACCTGTGGTATAAAGGCAGCATGGATAAGCTGCGGCGCGAATCTGACCCGTTTGTTACTCATTTGGCCTTTCCATCAGGGTTTTGGGCGTTATTGGTCGTTGGCCTGGTTGTGCTGCTGGGCATGGCCGGTGTTTTTGTGATGGCCTACCGGGAAGCAGGCGGTGTTAGCTGGTTGGTCTTGGCTGTGGGGGTGGGGCTGGGTGCGGTTGGCCTGGGCTACTTGCTGTGGCATGTTCCCCGCCAGGTGCGTATTTCTGCCGCATACCTGGAGGTTCGTTATTGGGGTCGTGATGTACGCATTGCCCTGACGGCCGTAACGGCCGTTTCTCGCCGCCGCCTGTTCATTTTTCTGAGTACAGCAGAAGCAAGCGTGCGCCTGACCCGCCTGCACCTGGACCACGCCGCATTACTGTGGCAAGCCTTGCAGCAAACCGTGCCTTTGCTGCAAGCTCGGCAGCACGCCTGGCGCACAGCGCCGCTGCCCTTTGCCATTCGGCCCCGGCGAACGATGCCGTGGTTGTTGGGAACCCTGGGGTTCGTGCTGCTGGGCGCTGCCTTTGCCATTGTCGCCGCTTTTATCCATGATCAGCCCGCTTTGCCTCGCCGCGATGGGTTGGGGGTCTTCGCCTTTAGCCTCATTTGCGCCGTGCTGGGCATAACCGGCCTCAAATTGGCCCTGTGGGATTATGTCTACCTGTACCAGTTTGCCGCCGAGGCAATGGTTTGGCGGTCGGTGCTGCGCGTGCGGCGTTGGAACCCACGCCATTTGCAACAGGTGGCGCTGCGCCAGGGGGAAATACGGGTGCGCAACATTCCGTATACGCGGCACTGGCTGGAGCTGATTTTTGCCGACGGCCGTGTTGTGTCTTTTGCCCCGCACGACCTGGGGGTAGCTCTCGATATTTCTACGGTAGAAAATCAGCAGCAGTTGGCCGATGTCGCTGCCCGCCTGCGCCATGTGTACCTGGCCGCTCAGCCAGACCGCTAAACAGCGGCGGCCCCGCCCAACTGTCCATTACCGCCAGCACGTCCGCCACCGGAACCTGCCGCCAGCGCTCTCCCTGCGGCCGTTTGGGACTCACATTTCCCCCATGAATCAGCGCCACCATAAAGGTCGGGTCCGCTAACTGGATAATGCGCTTGGGCGTTTTGCTCCACACAAAGCGGGTGTCTTCGCCCACATTCACCGCCGGGAAGGGGTTTTGCCGCCAGAATGCTTTGGCATAGCAGAGGGTGTTGCCCGCTACCCAGGCACGGCCGTTTGCCGGGTACACATACTGCCAGGCCCTATCTCTTTCTGCCGTCAGGTAATAAACCGTGGCCAGTCCGCACACGTCCGCGCCCGCCCCTTGCAGTTCCCGCAGTTGGTAGCTCAGCCGCCAGGGCGCCATCCAGTCATCGTCGTCCCAATGCGCAATGATCTCCCCCCGCGCCTGTTCGCAGGCAAAATTGCGCTTGGCGCCCACCGTTTGCCGCGTTTCCAGCCGGAAATAGCGCACGCGCTCGTCGTTGGGCATCAGGTCGGCCACGGCGTCAGCCCCGTCATCGACGACGATGAGTTCCCGCGCCGGGTAATCTTGCTGCAAAAATTGGGCGATGGCCTGGGGCACAAACGGCCGGCGGTCGGCCGTAGGCATAATGCAAGAAACCAGACCTGGCGGTGAAGCCTGGGCGCTTTGTGCCGCATAAAAGGCGCGGTCAGTTGGCGGCAAGGCTGGCTCAGCCATTTCGCGCCAGCCGGCCGGGTCCAGGTAACGGCCGCAAGGAAAGCGCCAGCTATTTTCCCCGTGGCGCAGGTAGAGAAACAGGCCATCGTTGGGTAAACGGTGCAGCCGCGCCCCGCGCTGCACGGCAAGCCGCAGGAACATGGCGTCTTCGGCCAGGGAGCGGTGGGGGTATTGGGCCAGCCTTTGCCACACGCGCCGCCGGTAGACCAGCGTGCCCCCGTGGACGTTTTCTACAAAGAGGCGCTGGTGCAACGGCCGTGTACACGTCCAAAACCGCCACCTGTCCAACTCAAAAAAGACACTCCCCGTCAGCCCGCAAATATCGGCTGCGCCAGAGAGCAGCGGTGCGGCCTGGGCGCTCAACCGGCCCGGTGCGTACCAATCATCGTCATCCCAATGGGCGATAATGTCCCCCCGCGCCATCTTGCACGCCAGGTTCCGCTTTTCCCCAATGCTCTTGCCCGGCGGAACCCGCACAAAACGCAGGCGCGGGTCATCCGGCAGCCGCGCCTGCCAATCTTCCAGGCTGTCATCGACGATGATCAACTCCCGTTCCGGGTAATCCTGGCGCAAAAAATAGTCCACTGCCTGCAAGGCAAAATCCGGCCGGTCGCGGGTGGGCATCATGCAGGTAATGAGGGGCTGGGCGGGCGACAGCAATGAAGAACTGGCGATCGGAGACTGGGGATTGGCGACAGGCGGCCCTTTTTCATCCTGACCTTTGTCACTTTCTTCCTTTGAATCTTGGTCAGCAGCTTTTTTCGCCAGGGGAATTTGCACCTGAATGAGTTTAGGCGGGGCAAAATGGGCGCAGGCGTCGCCGCGACAGTGGGACTTGTAGCCGGTTTGCTCGCCGCGCAGACGCCGGCCGCAAAACCGATCCTGGTAGCGCTGCTTGTTGGGGGTGAACCACTGGTGTTCCTGGCGGCGGCGCTGTGCAGCAGCCGGGGCGCGATAGACGTAAGCCCCGCATGCCCACACCCCTTGAAACCCGGCGCGGGCGGCGCGAATGTTGTAATCCATTTCCCAGCACGGGCCCAGGCCGTAGGCTTCGTCTGCCCCGCCGATGGCCGCCACCACTTCCTTTTTGACGGCGTAGCAAAAATCGCCCAGGCTGTAAAGGGGGGCCAGCCTTTGCCAGCTTGCCCCAAAGCGGGTGGCAGCCGTTTCGGCCGTGTGCATGACTTCGGCCAGCGAACCGCCGCCACGCGGGAAGATGCCTTGTTCGTTCCACGCGCGGTTGGTAGATGGCCCGGCCAGGCCATGGGTGGGGTGGGCGGCCAGGGCGGCCAGCAGGTAGTCGAGCCAGCCGTGGCCCACCACGGCCCCATTTTCGAGAAAGATGTACAGGTCGGCCGGGGCGTGGTGGAGCAGGTGGTTGAAGTAGAAAGGCCCACCACGGGGAACGGCCGTTGCCCATTGCGCATATTCTGCATAGCCAGCCAAAGCCCTTTGGGTGGCCGGGTCTGGCCCATCCGCCAGCAAAACGATCTCCAGCGGGTGAGTGGTGTTGGCGTGCAGCCCGGCCAGGGTTGCCGCCAATCCTTCTGCGCCGCCAGCATGGATGTGAACGCCCAGGCAGATGCGTTTCATGGCGCGGTCTGCTCCGGGCGGCGGTGTGGTGGCGGCAGGGGCTGTTTGTTCACCACCATCGCCAATCCCAAATTATCATCCTCGCGGACGCCGCTTTGGGCCGACCAGAGGCGTGCCACAGCGTAACCGGCCGCTTCGATTTTTTCCAGAGCGCGGCCAACGCTGCCGTGGGCGTAGTTGCTGTCGTGGATGAGGATGAGGCCGCCGGGGCAAACCAGTTGGGCGGCCAGTTGAAATTCGGCCCAAACGTGGTCGGCGGTGTGCAGGGAGTCGAGCAGGGCGGCTTCGTATTGTTCGCCGTGGGCGACGGCCGCAGCCATTAACGTTAATGAATCGCCCACTCGCTGCTCGATGCAGCCCTGCACAACCGGGGGCAGCGCCGCCCACAACGCCTCGCGCTCCGGGGCCGGGGCCAGGTCCATGGTTACTACGCGCCCGGCGGGGCGGTGGGCTACGGCGGCGGCCAGGCAGGCGGCAGAAATGCCTCGCGCTGTGCCGCTTTCCAGCACGCGCACGCAGCCATTGGCCCGCACCAGGTAGTGCAGCAGTGCCAGCAGGGGCAGCGCCGCCGGGTCGTTGACGCGGGCGCTTTGGCCGTCGGTGGTGCCGTAGAAGGACCAGGCCAGCCCTTTGGCGCCAAAGCGGCCGGCCCAGCCGCGCAGGGCTGCCACAAAGTTGGTGTAATGGTCGTCGTGGCCTGGTTGGGCCAGGGGGTTGTCTTTACCGGCGAACTGGCCGCGCCATTGGGGGTATTTGCCCCGCCCGCTGCCGCTGAAATGGAGGACGCGCACGGTACGGCCGTGCCATTGGGCTGTCATTTTCCCCCCGCGCCAGCTCAGCTCCGCATCCTGCACGTGGAGCTGTAGGTTGTAGGCGGGGTCCAGCTCTACGCCGCAGTTGAGGCGGGCCAGAGCCAGATTGAAGATGAACTGGTTGCGCCAGCGGATGTGGCGGTACTCATCTACCCAGGCCGTGGCTTCGGGCATGGCGCGAATGGCATCGTCCAGGGCCAGCAGGGCGGCGCGGCTGCCCGCAAACAGGCCGTCGTTGACCACCAGCGGGTAAGCGTGTTCGCCGTTGGCATGGCCCAGAATGCGCTGTAAGTCCTGGCTGCGCCCGCCGTAAGCGGTGGTGAGGATGTGGCCCAGGTCGGTGAAGCCACGGCCGTTGCCTTCGCGGCAGGCGAGAATGGTTTGTGGCGGGCAGGCATCCAGGGCGGCAAAAATGGGGCTGAGGTCGCCGACCACCAGCATGTCGGCGTCCAGGCAGAGGTATTGCTCGGCGGTGGCGATGTGGGCCACGGTGTACAGCACCGATTTGAGGGTGGGGTTCAGGTGGGTTTGGGGGTGGCAGGAGATGGCGGCTGCGCCATATTTGGCGATGACCTGGCGGCAGGCGGCGCTGTCTCCGGCGGTGAAGACGACGATGCGGGCGTCGGGGCAGTTGCCGTAGGCGTAGAAGGAGCCAAGCAGGTCGTCAAGCCAATGCTCGAAGCCGGGGGAGACAATGGTAGCCAGAATGCGGCGGGCGTGGATGGGGTGGGGGGGCAGGGTGATTTCGGCGCGGCCGAGGCAGTCGGTGAGGGGCTGGGCGGCAACGGCCGTGGCTCTTTCGGGGGCGTCGAGTTGGGGGTTTAGCCAGACGGCGTGGCAGAATTCCCAGCGGCTGGTGGTTACAATGAGTTCCAGGGTTTGTGCGCCGCTGATGTCGGCGTGAATGGGGCGCGGCGCTTCGCCGGCGGCTACATGGACATTGGCGGCCACTCTGCCGTCGGCCTTGACGGTGAATTCGGCGTGGCTGACGCCGGGCCGCACGTCGTCGTTGAGGGCGATGTGGCTGGTGAAGGTGTGGTAACGGCCGTTGAGCGCGTAGCGCAGCCGGGCGGGGGGGTGGGCGCTCAGGGCGTGCCGGTATTCTTGGCCGCCCACGGTGACGTTTTTGTTTTCGTAGCCTAAACGGCCGTGGGTCCCTAAACGGCCGTAGCCCACCTGAACATGGGTGGGGGTCAGGGCATCTACATGCACACTGTGCGCTTCTCTGGCAACTTGATGGTCACTCATTGGCTCGTTCTGCCTCTTCCACCTTGGGTTTAATGCCCAAAAGATACGCCTTTAGGGGCGTCCAAAAGCCGGGATGCACCCCGCCGCTGCCCACATGGACGCCCGCGCTGAGGGGCACGAAGTTTTCGTTAGCGCCGCCATAGTTGAGGGGCAAAATGTGGTGCAAATGTGTGCCCTGCGCCCATCTGTCGAGCCACGCCTGGCCGATGCGATCTTTGTCGGCGGCGGGCAGGGCGTTAAAGACCGGCTCTACCACCGCTTTTTCGTTCGACCCCAAATCTTGCCCAAGCTGTTCGTGGATGAAGCGCCATTTACCGATGCCCCGTGTAAGGCTTTCGTCGCTCATGTGTACCAGCCCTACGCCTGTCAACTGCCTTATTTTGCCCATCATGCCGCTGTCTGCGGCGGCGTCGCGGTACCACTGGCGCATGAGGGTGGGGAAATTCTCGCGCAGTTCGCGGTAGTTGCCCCCTTCGTCGGGGTCGCTGCGGTCTACCAGGGTGAAGGCGCTGCGGGGGTGGGGAAACTGGGGGTGAACGGCCGTGATGTTGTAGTTGAGGCTGACGCTGCCCACCGGCACGCGCTGGCGGCTGCCGTCGGTTTGGTTGTAGGCAATGTGGGTGAGGGTGACACCGCTGGCGAAAAGGTTGTTTTGGAAAGTACCCTGCCGGTTGTCGTATTGGAAATCGCGGATGCGCGGAGTTCCGGCGCTGTCTTCTACGTCTACCTGGGGCGGAATGTCTACTGTACCGGCAATGCCCAGCCCTTCCTGAATTTGGCGCAGTAAATTTGCCAGCCGCTCTTCGGCCGTTTCCACTTCGCCATCTTTTTGCGCCACTTCGGCGGTGTTGGCCTGGCTGCTGCCGCCGCTGACGCTTTGCGAGAGGTCGTCGGCTTTGCCGTCCACCTCGGTGAGGGCTTGCCGGGCCTGGGTAATGAGGTTGAGTACGGCCGTTTTCTGTTCATCCGCCAGACTGTTTGCCATTTGCGCGTACTCGTCCAGCCGCTGCGTCACCGGCATCTCCTGGCTGGCCATCATCACCGTGGCCTGCGCCCCCTGCACCGCCACCCACAGCCGGTGCGCTTCTCCGGCTGCACGGAAATTCACCGTTTTGCCAATTTGCCCATCATAATTCCCTTCTGGCCCATCTTCCCCTTCTTCCTCTTCGCCGCCCACGCCCAGCGCCCGCAGCACCGACTGCACCGTACTCACCGCCCGATCTAGCAGCCAGTCCAGCGCCCGATCCACATAACTGCGAATGCCGCCCACAATTTCGGCAATCTTCTCCGCCATGTTGCCCAGCCCCACCTGGTTAGCCAGGAAGCCAATGGCTACCGGAATGGCGTTAGCCAGCCCTTGCTCCATCTTGTCCGCCCCCGGCGCAATGTCGCCGCGAGCCACGGCCGCGATGGTGCTGACATAATCGTCCACAATCTGCAAAATCTCGCGGATGTACTCAATGGCCGACTGCACGGCATTGAAGAAGGCGATAAAGCTGTTGACCACGGCCATAATGCCCGTGGGATCCAGCATACTGAGCAGCTTCACCGTCACCTTCTCGATGATTTGGGTCACGATCCAGTTTTTGGCCTGCTCCAGCACCATGTCCCACAGGCCGCTAATTTGCTCTTGAATATACTCCCAGATGGCGGCCACGCCGCGCTCTTGCACGTCGCGCACAAAATTCCAGATGCCCACCAGCCGGTCGATGGCTCCACGAATGCGGTCTACGTTTTCCTGGCCGATGCGCTCTGCCAGCTTTTCCCAGATGCGCTCCATGCTGAGGCCCAACACTTGCAGCACAAAGTCCAGCACCGCCGCCAGCGAAAGGTCTGCGGGCGGCTCGATGCCCGCCTTGCGCAGTTGCCCAAAGAGCCAGTCGGTGACGCCGCTGAGCAGGTGCTGCAAAATATTGTCGAAGAAATGGCCGAACCCCAGCTTCACCGCTTCCAGCATGTTTTTGAGGAAGCCCACCGGGTCGCGCTTGATGTCTTCAAAGGCTTGCATGGCGTTGTTGAGGATGCGGGCGATGATGTCGGTGGGGAAGTTCATCAGTTCCAGAATGAGCTTGATGATTTCTTCGACGACGACGCGAATGAAGGTGAAGAGGCGCGAAATTGGCTCGCCGAAGCGGTCGATGATGTGCTGGAAGGCGCCGATGGGGTCGATGAGGTCGTTGATGCTCAGGCTGTCCCAGATTTCGGTGAAGAGGCCGACGACGAATTCCCAGGTGATGCCCAGCTCGGCCATGGCCCCTTCGATGCGCTGCGCCGCCTGGGGGATGGTGCCCGTTTCCTGCATTTGCTGGAACTTTTCTGCGCCGCCGGGCAGCAGGGTGATGAAGCCTTTGATGATGTTGACGGCCGTGCGCGGCACAGGCTCGCCGGTGAAAGGGTTACGTCCCAGCAGCACCGTCACCAAGTGAAAGCCGGGCACTTCGTGGGCAAAGCTGCTGAGCCAGCTCAGCAAGGCGTTCTTGATGAGCGCCAACACCTTCAGGGCGACGGTGCTGGCAAAATCCCATACCTGCTGCAAAAAACCGGCCGCCTGGGCGACCAAATTTTGCAAATTGGCGGCCAGGTCAGGCAGATTGGCGGGCTGGATGGCGTCCCAGGCGGCGCTGAACAGGCTGCGGAGCTGGCCGAGCAGCCCCATGAAGGTAGCAAACTGGGTGTCCAACCAATCGGCCGTTTCTTGCAGCGTGCCTCGCTCCCGCATTTGCGCCAATTCCTGTTCCTTACCGATGAGCAGTAGAAAATCCTCCAAGATTTCGACGGTGGTGGCTTCCACGGTTTCGCCGCGCAGGGGGTCATACTTGATGATTTTCTTGAGCAGGGCGTAGGCTCTGTTGTCGGCCAGCAGCCCTTCGGCCAGGTCGAGGGCGGCCGCTTTGATGAGTGTGATGATGTGGTCAACCAGGGTGCGGGCGAAGGCCACTACATCGTCGTAAAGACGCCCGAAGTGGCGGCGCAGCACTTGCAAGTTGTAGCTGAACCCTTCTAGCAGGCGCACGTCTTCCCAGGCGGCTTCCAGGGTGCGCTCGATGCGGCTGGTGGAGAGGTCGAGGCGGTTAAGCTGCCCTTCTACCCAGTTGAAGGCGTCTTGGATGATGCCGTATTCTTGCAGCTTGTCGAAGACGGCCGTGCCGAAAGGTACCAGGCCCATCAGCCCTTCTAGCAGGTTAATGGCGCTGCGCTCGACGGGGGCGCCGGTGAGGGGGTTGAAGCCGATGATGACGGTGAAGAGGGTGTAGCCGGGGATGTGGCGGGCGTAGTCGTTGATTTCTTCCATGATGACGCCGGGAAGAAGCTGCACATCGGGCAGAGGTTGCCGACGCACGGCCGTTGCCCCTTGCTGCATGACGTGGGTGGCTTCGTGGGCCATAAGGCGCAGGTCGCGGGGGGATTCGCCCCGGTTGAGGAAGATGTCGCTGCCGTGGGTGAAGGCCCGTGCGCCCAGGCTGGTGGCGGCTTGCTGGGCACGGCCGTTGGTATGCACCCGCACGCCGCCCAAATCCGCCCCCAGGCGGGGTTCGATGCGCGAGCGCACTTCAGGAGACATTGGCTGCCCGGCTCCGGGGCTGCGAATGGCGGCGGTGGCGGTGGGGGTGGCGGTGGAAGGACGGCCGTTACCGCTCTGTGCCTGAACCGCTTCCTCTTCCTCGGCCTGCGCTTGAACCGGCTCTTCTTCTTCCACCTGCGCTTGCGCCGATTTGTCCAAATTGCCATTGCTGACAGGGGAGAGTGCCGGGGCCGGGCCGCCAGTTGTTACCCGGTCGGCCATGGCTTCGGCTTCCTGCTCGTAAACATCGCCGGGCTGGCCGACGATGAGCCTGGTTTGCACCGGGCTGCCCAGCGACACGGCCGGGCCGGCCGCATAAAAAGGCCCCATTTGCCCGTTGGTGGGTGTGGCTTGCGGGGCTGCACGGCCGTTGCCCGCGTCGCCCGCTTTTTGCGGTTCGGCCTTCTTTTGCAGCCGTTTTGGGGTGGTCAGGTCGCTCATAGAGGGTGATGCGTGAAGGGTGATGCATGATGCGTTTGTGGATTACGTATCACGCATGACCTTTCACGGATTAATCGCCAGCAAACGCATCTAAAAACGCGCCCATGCCAGCCTGGGGGGTGTAACGGCCGTTGCCCAACGGGCACGTCGCCCCGGCTTTGCGGTACTCGCTTTGGATGGCCTGCTCCAGATGCCACGCGGAAAGGAAATGGGTGTCAGTACGGCCGTCAGTACGGCCGTCAGTACGGCCGTCGGAACGGCCGTCGGAACGGCCGTCAGTACGGCCGTCGTTTAGCGCAAGCAGCGTCGCTTGCAGGGCGGCATTGCGAATCTGCCCGCCGGTCAGTTCGCAGCGCACGGCCACCCTTTCCAGCATCGCCGCGCCAACCCCGTGGTCGTCGGGCAAGTGCAACTGCCAGATGCGCCACCGCTCCTCCGCCTGCGGGGCGACAAAATTGACCACCACATCCATGCGCCGCTGGAACGCGCTGTCGATGTTTTCGGCGGCGTTGGTGGTAACGACCACAATGCCCTGGTAATGCTCCAACCGCTGCAAGAGATAGTCGGTTTCCAGGTTGGCATAGCGGTCATTGGCCGAACGGACTTCGGTGCGCCCGCCCAGCAGCGCATCCCCCTCATCCAGCAGCAAAATCACGTCCAGTTCCTCGGCGCGGGAAAGCACCTGGTGCAGATTTTTCTCCGTTTCGCCGATGTACTTGTTCACCACGGCGGCCAGGTCTACGCGGTACAAATCCATGCCCAATTCGGCGGCCAAAATACGGGCGGCCAAGGTTTTGCCGGTGCCGCTGCCGCCGGTGAATAGGGCGCGCACCCCGGCGTTGTGGCTGTGGGTGAAGGCCGCGCCCAGGTGGTCGCGCAGGCTTTCCCGGTGGCGGCAGCGGTTTTCTAGCTCATACAGCCGGTTTTCAATGGCCGGGCTGACGACAAGCCGCTCCCAGCCAACGGCCGTTTCTAGACGCGTAGCTAAAGTATCCAACTGCTGCCGGTTGAGGGTGCGGCACGCGGCCTGGACGTGGTCTGGCGTCACCACCGCTGCCCCTTGCACGGCCGCGTGCAGGGCGGCCAGCCGCGCCGCCTGGCGAATGTAGCCGCCGGGCAGGCGAAAGCGCTGGCTGATGGCCTCCAGGTCGGCGGCGGGCTGCCCGTTGAAGGCTTTTTGCCACTGTTTTTGCCGCAGGTGGGGGGTGGTGGGCGGCAGGGTCAGGGTAACAGCCCCGCCGGTTTCGCCGGTTTTGATGCCGCCGCTTTCGCCCAGCAGAATGAACAGCGGCCCGTGGTACCCGGCCAGTTGGGGGGCAACGGCCGTTTCCCCCGGCCCCAAGTCGTACACCAGCACCGGCAGCGCCCGGTTTAGCAGGCACAATGGGCCGAGTTCCGGCGGTGGCGCGGCGGCGGCAGCTTCTGCGGCGACGATAAGACCCTTGCCCAGTGCCTGGGCTGCCGCCCCGGCCACTTGCAGGCGGTCGCTGCCGGGCGAGCCGCGCACAATGACGGTGTGCGCCTGGCCGCTGTGCAGCAAATTGGGGAGATGTGCCGCTTGCTGCCGGAAAGCCTGCGGCAAAATGAGGTCGGCCACGGCGGGAAAGGCGGTGGGGGGGCTGTAAGCACAGTGCGGGATGGGCGATGCGCCATCGCCGCGCAAGGCGTCCCAAATGGGGCCGGGCACGCGCAGCACCCATTCGGAGCGGGGCGCTTCGCGGTAATCGGCGGCCAGCAGCCCCGCTTTGAGCAGGGGGTGGCAGGTACGCCAGGGATTGACCGTGGTTTCCTTGCCGATGATGTGCCCGACCAGTTCCAGGCAGGGGCGGCGCTGCACCAGGGGCGCTTGCAGGGCGGCAAAGAGGGTGCCAAAGCGGGAATCTTCTTCCACCAGGCCCACGAGAATGAGGGTGAGACGGCCGTCGAAATCTACACCCCCTGCGGCCGTCAGGGCGCACAGGGGCAGGCTGGCGGCGTGGGGTGCTTCCCAGGCGGAAATGTGCCCTTCCCACCAGCCTGGCCCCTCTTCCCAGGTGGTTTCTGCGGGCATGTAGGCCAGCATTTCGCCAAAATAGCCGCCCAGAAAGGGGTACTGTCCGAACAGGGTTTCCAGCTCTTCGCCGCTGCTTTCCCCCAGGCGGCGGATGTGGTTGATGAGGCGAAACACGGCCGCAAAGAGGTGCAGGACAAAATGCTGGTGGGGCGTGGGCGGGACATCTTGAAATGGGGTAGAAGGCAAATCGTTCATAGTTTATTGATGGGCAGATTGGAGATGGAAGCGTGTCTTTAATCTCTAATCTCCAGTCTCTATCTGAAATGAAACTGAATGACGCGGCCAAAGGCGGGCTGCCAGCCGGGGTCAAAGTCCAGCCCGGCCAGGCGCACGGGCAGGGAGATGGCTGCCAGACGCATGACCAGGTCAACGTGGGTTGTGGTGAGGTGCAAATTTGCTTGTGCCAGCAGCAGCGTCTCGACCAGTTGGGCAGGGTCGTTGAGGCGCAGCAGGGCCAACAGGCGGGTGCGGAAGTCGGGCAGGGCGTGGGCGAGCCAGGCGGCTTGATGGGTGGTGGGTGTAGGGTGGGGTGGGTCAGGGCAACGGCCGTCCAGTTCGGCCAGCGCCGCCCAGATGGGGTCGTCTTGCAAAGGGCCGGGCATGGGTTCCAGCAGGCCGCCAGCCAGCAGGGCCAGCGTGCCCCACGCGCCAACCTGGCTGGCGAGGCCCCACGTTTCTTCGTAGCAGGCAGGGATGTCCAGCCGCGCCATCAGGTTGATGAGGTAGAAGATGCCGCCCAGTTGGGTGAAGGTGCCTTCGGCGAGGTAAACGGCCGTTTGCGGCGCAGTTGGCGGCCTGGATTGGGGGGCAGAGGCAGTTACGGCCGTTGCCGGCGCGGCGGCAGCCGGTTCTTTGGCCGAGGTGGGGGTGGTTGGCGGGGCAGGGTTGGCGCGGGCCAGGCCGGTTGGGGCGCGTGGCGGGCGGGGGGCGATGGGTGTGGGTTGTGGGGACAGCGGCCGTGGGGCAACAGCCAACGTTTGCAACGATATGCCGGGGGTCAGCGCGGCAGCCGGTTGGTCTGGTGGGGCAGGGTGGGCCGGCGGCGGTGCAGAGTGGGGCGGTGTTTTGGGGGCTGGCTGGCTCGCGGCCTGCCACCAGCTTAGCAGCTCGCGCTGGAAAACGGCCGTGCGCACGGCGGCGGCGCGGCGCGTCAGGCTGAGGCTGAGGCCGAGCAGGCAGGTGTGGGTGGCGGAAAAGGCAGCAGGTACGGCCGTGGGCGGCAAAAACGTGTCCCAGGGCGGTGCGGGGGCGGCGGCAGCCGGGTGGGGCGGTGCTGGCGGCAAAACGGGGCTGAGCGCGGGCAGCCGGGGCAGTTGGCAGGCGTGGGTGACGGCCGTCAACACCGCCACGGCCTGGTCAATGGGCAAAATGGCGGCAATGGCTGCCGTGTGGCCCCATTCATGCAGGCAGGTGAGAATGGCCGGTGTCAGGCGTGGGTCTTGGCGCAGCAGATGTGCCGGTTCGTGCAGGGGTAGGGTGGGGCGGGCGCGGCGCAAGGCCAGCCACCACCAGCGGTCGGCGGCCAGCCCACGGGCGGCGTCCAGGGCCAGGCAGGCCAACATCTCTGCCTCGTCGGCAAAGAGGACGGCCGCAGCTTTAATGGCGTCGGGCGGCAGGTGGCCCCGGTATGGCCGGGTGGCGTGGCGGGCGAGCTGGGCAAGCTGCTGCTGCACGGCCGTTTCCCAGGCAATGGGGGGGCGCACGGCCGTTGGCGTGGCCGCCAGTTGGCCGGGCAGCGGGTCTGCCAGGTGGCGCACAATGAGTACGGCCGTCGGTGACATGCCCGGTGGCCGCCAATCAGCCGTGCCGAGCAGGCGGTTTAACCGCAGCCGCAGCCCGGCACGCATTTTTCCTGGGGGCAAAGGTTTCATAGCCGCTTTAAGGGTTTACAAAGATGGGTTCCAAAACCCCAAGCAATTCACCAAAGATAAAGGTTATCGGTATAGGGCTTTCATGCATAATGGAAACTTCCACCGCATAAATCCCATACTGCTCCCCGGCGTTTTCGCCAAAAGCAACCAAAGAAAGGGTGTTTTCGCGCAGAATAGTGCGCGGCGCCGTCCAGGCCGACGGCTCTATTTCTGAATTGACCTTGCCCAACACCCAGGTGTCGGCGGCCAGCCGCATCTGGATTTCAAACGACTTATGGGTAACGTTAGAAGCGCCGCCCTCCGGCCCGGTGGCGCGGCTGCCCAGGGTGTTGCCATCTGTACCGGCAATGGTCGTGCCGATGATATTGTTGCCTCCGTCCCGGCGCAGAAATCCCACAACATTGGTTCCGTCGGAAAGACCAATGGTTAGGTCATTGTCGCTGGTCAGGTTGGTGGCCGAGACGGCAATGCGTACCGCATAGGTACGATTTGCCGACAGAGTGTTGGCCGGAACCAGGGGGACGCTGAATAATTTTTCCCAGCTTGCGCTGCCTGCGCCAATGTCCAGGCGGTTGTTGTTGAGGGCGTGGCTGCGGGCGTTGCCGAAGGCGGCATTTTCGTTGAGCCAGGGCGCGGTCATCAGGCGGTGGCAGATTGTTTTGGCCCCGTAGCCGGTAGACAAGACATTGCCCACGACATGGAGTTTGGTTTCGGGGGTGGCTGTGCCAATGCCCACCAGACCGGCGTCGGTGACTATGACCTTTTGGGCGTCTGTGCGGCTGTTGTGGACGATCAGGTCGCCGCCATCCACTTGCAGGTGCAGGGGGGCCGTCTGGCCGTTGTTGCGGGCCATGATTTCGTTGTTGTCCAGGGCGATGTTTACGCCGCTGGCGCTGCCCAGCACCAAATAGCCGCCGCTGCCCGGTTCAACGTCGCCGCCGCCGTTGATGGTGAGCCGCCCGGTCATGGTATCGCCGGTTTTATCGACTTTGGCGTTTTCCAGGCGCACTACTTCGCTCATGGCTTCGTTCCAATCTTGGGCGCGGGCCAGGTCGCCGGGTTGTTTCACATCAGGTGTAAATGGCATCATGATCTCCTTCTAGAATTGAGTTGGCTAGTTGGCTGGGGGTTTCACCAACTGGCTTCCGAATATCCATTCGTTACGAAAAGTGGAAGTAATTCCAGCGGTTGACGTCGAAACGGCTGTACGTCATGGGTGGCATGTGGCCCGACGTAAACAGCAGGTAGGGCTGCGCCGCGCCAGAGGCGTCGTTTTCCCGCACCCTGTACAGCCAGATGGCCTCTCCCCGCAGCAGGTCGATGGGCGGGTAGTGCCGCGCCGCATGGAGCAGGGGGAGCAGGCACGCGCCCTCCAGGGTGATGGGGCTGGCCGGGGCGGGAATTCCGGTGAAAAAAGTGTTGGCGCTGACGCCGGGTTGGGTTCCGGCATTGAGGCGCAGCAGCCCGGCGGGGGGCAGGTAGCGGAAATAGTCGGTGGCCTGGATGGTAACGGCCGTTGCCGGGTTGGTTTGAACTAACTGCGTTATTTGCTCTTCAAACTGCAAAAAAATCGCGGCCCCCTCGGCTTGGCGGCGGTCGGCCGTGGGCAGCGGCCACAGCGTAGAAAGCGGCGCGGGCGTAACCTGGCGGCGAGCGGCCCAGTTATCGATAAAGCGAATGCCGCGATTGGTAATGTGCAGCAGCGCCAGGGGCACGTCGCACGCATGCAGCCCCACGGCGTCCAGCGCCCCATAGCGGGCAAAGTCCGATGCACCGCTTGCCAGGGCGAAGGGGTCAACGGCAAACAGCGCCAGCTCTTCCGTGCCGAAGCAGAGGTGGGCCAGCAGGTTGCGCAGGCGGGCCAGGCGGGCCGGGTTGTCGTTGTCGCTGGCCAGCAGGGTATTAAGCTGGCTGCGGGTGGCGGGGCTGATGCCTTCTAATTCCGCCACGTTTAGCCCCACCAGCCGGAACTGGATACCGGCCACGGCGTAGCGGCTGCCGCAGCCGTTGATGGCGCCCTGGTCGTTGAGACCGTGCATGGGCGCTTTGCCCTGAAAGCCGGAGGCGGGGGTGAGGGCTAAAATGAAGGCGTTGAGGGGCAGGTCGGGGGTGGCGGTGGTGGGCGTGGCGCAGTCGGCAAAGAGACCGGCTGCGGTTGCCGTGGGGGCCGTTTGCGGGCCGGTCAGCAGCGTAATTTCCAGGCCGCTTTCGGGTACGGCCAGGGGCTGCCCCAGCCCGTTGAGGGCCAGGCCGCCGGAAACGTGGACGACGTTGCCTTCCGGGGTGAGGGTGGAGCGGCGCACGGTGAGGCCGGAAATGATGCCGGCCCCTGCGGCCTGGCCTAGCGCTTCGTGCTGGCGGCGCTGGGCGTTTTGTTCGTCGCGCAGGGCTTCGGCTGTCAGGAGACGGCCGTTGAAGAAGTGGGTGTTGGCGATGCCCCCATCTAATATGGGCGTTAATAGGTTTATTGTCATCCTTGCACCTCGCTAAAGCGTGACCAGGTGGGCCAGCCGGCTGACCAGGAAGTTGTCGATGCCGGAAACATCCCGCAAATCTGTAACGGCCGTAAACCCGCCCTGGGCTTCGCGCAGTTCAAGAATGCGCCGGGCCAGGGCTGGGCCAATGCGCGGCAGCGAGCGCAGCTCTGTTTCCGTGGCCGTGTTCAGGTTTACCCGCGCGACGCGCGGCGCACTGTCTAGCCCCAGCGGGCCAAAAGCGCTAATTTCCACCATGAAGGGGCGGGGGGTGGGGGCAAAATGCAGCACATTGAAGTCGTCTGGAAACTGCATCTCTTCGCGGACCACCGCCAGCAGGTGGTCAAAACGCAGCACCGGCTGTGTAATCCACACCAGGACGCCTTCCTGGTTCATCTCGATCACCTGGAAGGTGGCGGGCATATCGGCGCGGGTTTCCGGGTCGAAGGGGTTGTCTAAGTGGCGGGGTAAGTTGGGGTCTACAAGGGTGCCCTTCACGATGAGGGTGATTTCTTCCACGCGCTCGATTAGCTCTGGGTAAAGGGGGAAGGTCAGGAGGTACATTCCTTCGCCGACAGGCAGTGCTTCCAGGCCATTGTAGGGCGGGCGGCCGAAGAGTGACTGCCCGTTTTCGTCAAAGAAACCGGCGGCGACGATGGCGTATTCTCCGCCAGGGGCCTGGACAAAGCTGCCGCTGCTGCCTTCAGGCAGGGGGCGGGGAACCCATCTACGGCCGTTAAAAGTCAGCACATCGTTTCTGTCGGGTTCTGCCGCATCCACGTCCCTCAGGTCGTCGAGCATTTCCGCGCCGCTGGGCGCGTCTTCTGGCAGCCAAACCCCGCCGCGATGGGTAAGTACCTGGCCGTCGGTGGCCGAACCGGCCGGGGCGCTGACGTCGGTCAGGTCATCCATGCTGTGCCGGTGAACGCGGGGTTCCCAGCGTTCCTGGTCGTCGTCCCAGGTGAGGACGGCATCAGGGCTGGGAGGGGCGGGGGCCACGCGCCGCCCTTGCAGGCCGGTCACGCGGGGGTCTGGGTAGGTGTCGGCCAGGTCGCCGCCGGCCGGGTCGCCAATTTTGACGGCCTGGTCATAGCGGATGGCGTCGCCGCCACTGCTGCCGGGGGCCAAATCGGTGATGGGGTTGTCGCCGGCGCTCCAGGGGCCGCCCAGGGGGCGGCTGCCGTCGGCCAGCAGGTAGTGGGGATGGTCGTCGTCGTTCAGCCCTTCTAATGCGCCGTGGTCCTGGCCGCCGCCAATTAAGCAGAAGAGTTCTTGCTGCAAGCGGGTGGGAATGAGCAACGGCCGTTGGCAGTTGTCTACCTGCACGCTGCCGGGAATCAGGGCGCCTCCTTCATCCACGTCAAAGGCAATGCAGGCCAGCAAGATGCAATCTTCGTTCTCCGGCGGGGCGTAGCGCGGGCACACCTCCGTCACCCAGATGGCTAGCGCCTGCTGGATGGTGGCGCAGGCGGCGGCTTCGTGCAGGTAAATCGGCCCGTCGTCAGCGGGCGGCGACAGCTCCGGCAGGTGGCGCACCAGCTCCAGCAGCAGGTCGCTTTCGTCTGGCTCTACCGGCGACGTTTCCGCGCCGACAACGATGACCCGGCCCAGCAAATCGCCCAAAGCGCGGAAGGTGTCTTCCTTGCCTTGCTCTGGCGCGGTCCAGGCCAGCTCGGCATGGAAGCTTTCTAGGGTGCGCGAGGGGGCCATGTTTTCTTCTTCGGGGGCGCAGGCCTGCCCGGCGATGGGTACCTGGTCTGTGGGGCATTCCACGTAGCACAGCCTGGCGTAGACGGTGTAGCTGCCGGGGGTGAAGAATGCGCCGTGGGCATCGCGGTGGGTTTGAATCCACTGGTTGAGGCGGGCGCATTGGTCTTGCTCTACCCAAATCCAACGGCCGTGGGGGCTGAGGGCATAGCCGCGCCGAATGAGGATTTCCACGTCACCCTCGGACGGCCGTGCCGCGACGTGCAGCCCGCAAACCGTGCCATAGCCGTGCAGCAGCCGGTTAGCCAGGTGGTCTTGCCATTCCAGGTGTACCTGCTCCTGGCGGAAGTCATCCACTCCCAAGACCATGCCCAAATTGTAATTTACGCGTTTATTTGGCGTCAGCGGCGCAGTGGTCGCCGGTGTTGCTTCCGTTTCGCACATAATGTCCTCCTCGAATAGAGTGTAGAGATAGAGGGATGGGCTTCTCTGTCTCTGATTGTCAAAACACCAAGACCTGACATGTTTTCGAGATGTTTTTGACAGGCGCTTACTCTGGTAGAAACCTGTCAGGTCGTTTTAGAGTGGCGGCAAATTGCCCAAATTGTCGCGGTCTGAGACGTAACGTTCGCGCACGTTAAAGGGATGCGCCGCGCCCAGGTAGCCCGCAGCCAGGGTGTTGCGGCCCAGGATGAAGGGGGTGAAGCGGCTGGATTCATCGACGGTGGTGTCGATGCCCAGACGCGCTTCGCCAATGCGGAAGCCATCCCAGTAGCGGCGCAGCACAAAGGCGGTGTGCGCCGGTTTTTCCAGGTTGATAATGCGGTTGACCATGGCCTCTTCTGCGGCGGGCAGCCCTGCGGGAATGAGTACCGTGAACCAGTGGGCATAGGCGTCGCTGGGGGTTTCGGTGGGGTCTCCGGCTACCAGGGCGCGACCACCACGGGTTTGGTACTGCTCGACGATGCGGATTTTGGAGGGGCGGGCCAAGACGAAGGCGTACAGTAAATCTTCCAGGCCGGTTTCGGATGTGGTGGGCGTAGGGGCGGCCAGATTGTAGCGGGCTAACCGCTGCGGCAGGGTGGAGGTGGGGGTAATGGCGGCGTGTTTGAAAGCGCGTAAAGTGGCCTCCAGGCAGGGGTCGAGGAAGAGGTGCAGGGCGAAGCGCAGGCCGTCAACCGTGCCGCGCTGTTCATACAAAATGCGGGCGCAGCGAATGAAGAGACGGCGGCGGTCGGGGGCGGGCTGGGCAAGGGTATGGCTGCCGTTTCGTTTGGACTGTACCTGTGCCCAGAGGGGATCTAGCATCAGGCCCAGCCAGCCGGCGAGCCAGTCCAGGGTTTCGGGCGGGGCGCTGCGGGCGTCGAAGAGGCGGCTGACGTCTACCATTTTGCCTTCGGTTTCGGTGAAGATGCCTTCCATGTTGGCGAGAAGGCGTTCCAGGAAGCTGCTTTCTTGTTGGTAGACGGCCGGTAGAAATTGGCCGGGGTAGGAGAAGCGGGGGTAGTAGGCGCGTAGGGCGTGGAGCTGGGGGGTGACACGGCCGTTGCCGTGCAGCTCGATTTTTATTTGCAGGTAACGGCCGTTGGCCGCCTGCATGAGCAGCTCCCATGTGCCCTGTCCCTCGGCAAGCGGGTCGTCAGGAGTAAAGGGCTGGTAGTAGGGCAGTTCTGGGCCGTTGTCGCGCCGGTAGAGGGTGGGTTCTGGACTGTAGCTGACGGTGGCCAGCAGGTCGGGGTCGTTGTGGGCGCGGGTGGAGAGGGTAACGGCCGTGTCTGCCGGAATGCACGCCTCTAAAAACAGCCGATGCCAGACACAATCCCGCTCTTTGCCGTCGAAAACGGCCGTTTCCAGGGTGGCGGTGCGCGTGTAGCGCGGCTGCCGGATGGTTTGCAGCGCCACCCAGCGCGTCGCCGCATCTTTGTCTGTGGGGCGGCCAACCACGTCGTAGTAAACCTGCGCGGGCTGCGTGTCGCTGCCCATGCTGGTTGCCAGCGCCCGCCCGCCAAAAAAGTGCAGGGGCAAATAGTCGCGGCGCACCGTCAGCGTGGGCGGGTCCGTTTCTAAGTCTAGGTGAAAGGCTACCACCTGGTTGCCGTCTCTCTCCACGACGTAGAGGGTCTGGTTGTGGGCGGTGTAGGCCATATCGGCCCCCAGAACGGCCAGTTGGTGGCTGGTGGTCGTCTGACCCACGGTGGCGACTTCCACCTCGTCGGCCAGGGGCAGGGGGAGCGCCAGCAGCTCGGCCAGGGCGTAATGGTAAAGATTGGCGGCATGGCTGGTGGCGGGCGGCGGGTTGTCGAGAATGAGCACCTGGTCGCCGGGCAGGGCGACAATGCTGATGGGATCGGGGGCGGCCACAGGGAAGCCGTGGGGAAATGCGCGGCCCGGACAGACAACGGCCGTGCCGCCCACGGGTTGAAAGGCGGGCAGCGTCTCTTCCGGCGGTGGTGATTCCAGCGGCGACAAATGGGCTGGCTCGCCAATGACCCGGAAAAACCGGTCCAGGCCCCAGTAAGCGCGGTGCCGGCGGTCTAAAATCCAGAGGCCGCCGCCTTCCCGGGCGGCCATGTCGAAGGGGGCAAAGGGCGCGTCTTGCGGCCAGAGCAGCAGGGTGGGCGCGCCGCCGGCGTGCAGGTCGAAAAGGTAGAGGCCCCTCCGGGTGAGACTGCCCACGACGAGGTAATGGTGGGTTGTGACGGCCAGCCCGGAGAGGGTGTCGATGGCGGGCGCTGGAGGCTGGGCGGGGGCGAAGGCGCCGGGGGCGGGTGCGGTGGCAACGGCCGTTTGCGACCAATACACCTCCGCCTTACCCTTGCCGGAAGGCAGCCAATAAATTTGCTGCTGATCCTGGCTGATCCAGTACCAGTTGCCAAACTTGTCTGCGGCCGCCCCCCGCCGCACGGCCGGGGTGAGGGGCACGTCCCGCGCACCTCGGGGAAACAGGGAAAGCAGCGGGCTGAGCATCACCGAGCCGGTCTCCCCGCTCCAATAGGCGTTTTCCCAGGCCGCTTTTCCCGCTTCCTGGCATTCTGCCCAGTCAGCCTGACCCTGTATTAAATGAAAGCGTGTTCCGTTTACGTCCACGTTTGCTCCATATGAAGATTGAAAATTGGAGGGGGAAGATTAAAGCAGTGCGCCAGCCAGTGATCTCTCCTCTCAACTCTCTACTCTCTACTCTGATCAACAAGTGCTCCGCGCCACAGGCACCGGCACGGGCTGCACGATTGGTGCGGTGTCGCCGGTATCGCCGCCGCTGAGAATGGCCGCCAGCGGTTCGGCTTCCCCTTCGCGCAGGGCCAGGGTCGCCAGCAAGGGCAGGTGCAGGCCGGTCAGGTCGAATTCGTCCAGGCCCAGGCTGGTGCCCACGCCCATTTCCATGGAATCCACATATTCCACGCCGGTCACCCGCGTGACCACGGCTTCCAAATCTTTTTTGAGGAGCCGCCGGTTCAGGGGCCAGCCCGTTTCTTCGGGGCCGCCGGGGGGCAGCGCGGATAAATATTCGGCCAGCCGCTCGCGCACCGCTTGCAGCACGTCGTCGCGGTAATGGCCTTCTTGCACCTGGAGGCCGATGGAGAGGTGTACCGAGAGGTAGACCGGGCCGCGCACGTAAATTTCGGTGGTGACCAGGCGACGGCCGTCCAGGTGGCTGCAAACCTGCTGCAAAAAGAGGCGGTCGGGCGTGGGCCAGCGAGGCTGCAAGGCGTCGGTTTCGGGAATGACCAGCAGCGTGACGATGCCGGCGGCGTTGGTGGCGGGTGGCGTCGTCGGTTTGAAAAGGGGCAGCACTTCCACGCGGCCCACGTCTACGCCGGGAGTGCGGCGGGTGATGTCGGCAAAATCTTGCTGAGTGACCAGCCGGTCGCGGTGGCGCAGGTGCAGGGGGATGTTGCGTTCCCCTTCGCTGGTGGTTTCGCCCCGGTCGCCGCCCATGGTAGGCAGGGGGTTGGTCACCTTGTAGCCGCCCTGCAGGCGCACGTCCTGGCTTTTCTTGATGTCGCCAATGGCGACGTTTCCGGCGATGCCGCCGCCGTATTCGTAGCTGGCGCGGATGCGCTGGCCGCGAGGCGGACGCAGGCCGTTGATGCCCGTACCGAAACGCACCTGCCCCGATTCCCGATCCAGGATGAAGACGCGGTCGTCCAGATCGGCGGCCAGCAGGTCGTCGGTGAGCCGCCATAGCTGCCAACTGCCCTGGCCGTCTTCGACTTCCAGGCGCACCGTGTGGGCAATGACCGGGGTGTTAGCCAGCGCCACGGCCTGGTCTGGCTCGCCGCTGCCGCTGCCCAGCAGTTCGTTGCTAATGGGCACGGCCTGCACGACTCGCGCCGCATTGATGCCCACCCAACTGAGACGGCCGTTGATGACCCCTTGTTGTTCTGTCTGCTGCGGCAGGCGGATGCGCAGCCAGGTGACGAGGCGGCCCTGAATTTCTTCGTCTTCCAGGGCGGGGGGGAAAGCGCCGGTGCCTTCCTGCATCGGTTCGGGGAAAGTCCAGGTTGCCAAGTCGGCGGCGGCGGGCAGCACTACCTGCACAATCCCTTCCTGGGTCAGCACGTCGGGCTGCTGGCGGATGAGCAGACGGGTGTAGCGGGCCTTGTCACCGGCGGCTACGGCCGTTTGCAAGCCCGGCGCGGCGATTTCGTACATCAGGTCGGGCAGCGGCTCGCGCTGGGCGCGGCGCTGCGGCAGCAAAGGGGCCACTTCGTCACTCAAGGCGGGGGCAATGCCGATGGAGAGGGTTTTGTTGGCAATGGCAGCCCGCACGGTGGCGGGGTCTACGTTTTTGGGAGCCAGCAGTGCCAGGTAAAGGGCCTGGTCGGTAGTCTCCTTCACCATGTCCAGCACGGGGGCCGGGTCGGTGGCCGAAGGTTGGGTCATGGGCACCGACTCATAAAAGACGGGCTTGAGGGTGGCAGCGACGCCGGTGGCTTCTTCCGCCAGGCTCATGGCCGCCAGCAGCGCCTCATAGCGCAGCTGGTATTCCGCGTAGCGCGGGTCGCTTTCGGCGATGGGGCGCTTGTAGTAAACCTGGGCTTGCAGGGGCAGCACGGTGAGGTTGTCGCGGGTAAGAAATTGGGTGCTGCCGGCGGCAACGACGATGCCCTTTTCCAACTGTAGGGCCGCTACCGGGCCGCGTTCGTTTTGGATGGTGATGATGCCTTCGGCGGCGGCGGCGGGCTGCAAGGGAATGCCCAAGAGCTGCAAGAACTTAAGCCGGTTGCGCTCCGGGATGCGGTTGGCGCGGTAGAGCAGGTTATCGGTGAGGAAGGCAAAAAGCTGCACCAGGGTAATGCCGGGGTCGCTTTCGACGTTGTAATTGGTCCATTCCGGCGTGTGGGCCGGGATGCGCCGCTTGGTTTCGGCCAAAAGCTGCTCAAAATTGCGGTCGTCTAAAACAGGGAGTTCAAGAGGCATGGTCTTATCCTTCTAGTTGTACGGTTAGTCCCAGGCGCTGCACGCTGCCGGTGGCGATGAGCTTGAAGCGGATGGTGACGGCCGCCAGGCGGGGGTTGTCGGGATCGGCATCGACGGTGACTTCTTGTACTTTGACGCGGGGTTCCCAGCGCCCAATGGCCTCGGTGATGCGCTCGCGGATGAGCTGGCGGGTGGCGACGGTGTTGGGTTCAAAGAGGAACTGGCGCAGGCCGCAGCCAAAGCCTTCGCGCATGATCCGCTCGCCCGGCTCGGTGAGTAAAATAAGGCGAATCGATTCGCGCACGTTTTCTTCACCCTGGGACCAGACTAAACGGCCGTCGGCCCCCACGCGGGGCGGAAAGCCCAATCCTTGCCCAAAAAGCTGCGAATTACTTATCATAGTCAGTCTCCAATCTCTCTTCTCTACTTTTTCCCCTTTAGGCCGGGCAGCGGGAAGCACATGATGAAGTAGGGCAGCCAGCGGAAGATGGTGTCCAGCAGGGTGACGATAATCATCAATAAAATCAGGGCGCAAATGGTGATGATGGGGATGGAGAGGGTGCAGATCATGCCCAGGCTGAGGCCGGTGGTTTCGGAGCAGGAGCCGGGGTCGTCGCCGGGCAGCGATTTGTGGAAGGGCCAGGGCAGCACGGAAAGCACCAGGTCGCCCAGGGAGAGGTTGCCTGCACGCTCCATCTGGCAGGCCAGCACGTCGGAAATGACGAAGGCGGTGTTTTTGCTGAATTTGCGCAGCCCGGCGGGGGAGGTGTCCAGGGGCAGGGAGATGCGGATGGGGCGGGCCGGGGCGTCGGGGTCGAAGAAGCTGGCCATCTGGAAGGGTGCGGTGGGCTGGCTGAAGGTGAAGGCTTCTTGCGCGGCGCATTGGGGGCGCTCGAAGACGCAGCGGATGATGTACCAGGCGGGCTGGCTTTGGTCAACGGCCGTTTGCTGCACAGCCAGGGGCAGGGCGGGGGTGTTGGCCGGGGCTTCGTTCTCGGCCAGGGCGTCGTCTACCAGGGCCGCCAGTTCGTCGGGCGGCAGGGCGGCCAGGAAACCGGCGTCGGCCAGGGAGAAGGGCGTGGGCCAGATGGTATCGCCTTTGGGGTAGGGCAGGGCGGCGTCTTCTAGCTGCTGGCGGAAGTTAACGATGGCGTGCAGGGCGGCGGCGAAGGTTTGACCGTGGGCAACGGCCGTTTTCAACCCATTTAGCAGCGCCAATTCTCCCGGTTCCAGGCTTGCGCCGCTGCCCGTGGGCAATGCCGCCCACACGTTTGGCAAATAGCGCTGCAAGAAGTCAGCAAAGTCGAGCAAAATGTAGAAAGAGGTGCCCTGAATCTGGTGCGCGGTTTGCGCCAGGAAATCGTCGTACTCGGCCAGGGCCTTGGCGCGATCGCTGGCGCTCACGTCGGCATCGTCCAGGTCGTCTTCCAGCTTCGCCCGCGTGCCGAAGCGGTCGGTGACGCTGGCTTCCAGGCCCAGCAGAGCTTCCCAGGGCTGAATGACGGTGGCTTGCAGGTCGATGGCTCGCGGGTCGGGAAGGCCGGCGGTGGGGTCGCTGGCGGGGTCGCTGACCAGGGGGGCGGCGGCGAGGGCTTCGCGTTTGCCCACGGGGATCATACCGGCCAAAATGCGGCGGGCACGGCCGTTTTCACCGTAAGTTACGCCAAAAAGTTTCTGCTTTTCCTCGCCCTCGGCCAACAGTTGCGTGGCGCTGCTGCCCACCGCCCCCAAACGCTGCCAGCGGTTCCCCGCCGCAGAAAGCACAAAGGCATATTCCGTAAATTGGTGCAGGTTCGCCAGCGTGGGTTTCAGGTCGGGCTGGGGGGCCTGCAAGCGGCGAATGACATAGCTGGTTTGTTCCCCGGCGTTAAAATTGAGCTGCCGGTCGGGCAGGCCGGGGCGGGTGCAGACCAGGGCGGCCGTTACCAGGTAGTAGCGCTGGTGAGCAGGCTGGTAGAGCTTCAGGTCGCCGGCGGGAATCATGGCCCCTTCGGGAATGGCGGCGGGCGGCCTGCTGCCCTCGGCCACGGCCGCCAGGCCCAGCCGCAGGCGGTGCAGCCGTTGGGCAAAGGTGGGCAGCGATTTGATGGGAATGGGCGAGGTTGCCGGGCCGCGCCACGTTTCCGGGGTGGCCTGCCATTCGCCCAAACGGCCGGGGTCAGCGGCGACGGTGTTCATAAATTCCTCCATGAAGTCGTCGCTGGCAAAGCGCAGGATGGCTGGCTGGCGGTAGGGGCTTTGCCCATTGCCGCCATTGCTGCTGCCGCTGCCAACCGCAGTGGGCCATAGGGGGCTGGGAGCCGTCCATTTTACCGGTGGGTGGGTCATATTCCTTCCTCAAGTGCGACGCACCTCCCAGGTGCGTTGCACTTTTACCAAATATTGCCTGCGCCGGGCGTGTAGGAGGCGCTGATGACGCTGTTGCTGATGACGGTGTCGGCCTGAATGACGCCGCTAAAGCGGGAGAGTCCGGCGTCTACCGTGACCATGCCCGCCGAGATGGCGACCTGGCTGGCGTTAATGGTTACCTGAGCGGAGGCGTTGACGGTGATGCCGCCTGTCTCCAGCTTGACGGAATTGCCGTTGGCGTCCACGATTTCAATAGCGCCGGGGCCATCTTTTAGGGTGATGGATTGGCCGCCGGGGGTTTCGAGAATCATTTGCTCCTGCCCGCTGCGGTCATCGAGGGTGATTTTGACGCCGTTGCGGGAGCGCAGTACTTTGAGATTGTTTTCGCTACCGCTGTCCATGCTTTCTGGTGGGGCGTCTTGCCCGTTCCACAGGGCGCCCACCACGTAGGGGCGGCGGGAATCCCCGGCCTCAAAGGTAATGAGTACCTCGTCGCCCACGTCGGGGATGAACCAGGAGCCGCGATTGTTGCCGCCCATGAGGGTAGCCAGCCGCGCCCAGGTGTCGTAGCCGGCGCCGTTATCGGGCGACCAGGGCAGGCGCACTTTGACGCGCCCCTGCTGGTCGGGGTCGGCGATGTCTGTTACCTGGGCGGGATAGACGCCGTAGTAGCGTTTGCGGGTAACTGCCTGGTCAAGCTGATCGAGTAAGTACATGGTTTATCCGTTATTTACTATGTGCTGTTTAGCGTCCCCCGATGCCGGGGCGTTCTACCTCGAAGGTGGTGCGGTAGCCGTGGATGCGGTCGAAGGTGTGGCGCACGGCCGTGGCGATGTAACGGCCGTTAAACAGGCTGCCCACCTCGCTAATTTCCACCACCGTGCCCACGCGCAGGGCGGGCGTGCCGTCGGCGATGCCGCTGCCGGTGAGGAAGCGGCGGGCGCGTTCGCGGTAGCGGGCGTCGGCCATGGCCTGGGCTTCGTCGTTGGAAAGGGGTACGGCCGTGACGATGCGCTCGTGGCGTTCGGCCAGGGCGGCGGCCAGCACCGCGCCGCCGCTGCGGTCGCCGTTTAGCTCGCCGCTGATGGCGCTTTGCCCGGCGGACACGTCAATGGCGGACTTGTCGCCCACGTTCCAACCGCTGACTTTGACCGAAGAGCGCTGGTGGGCGAGGTCGGCCAGCACCGAGAATTGCAGCAGGTTGCCGCCGTATGTGAGCTGCACGTCCCCGGCGGAACGGCCGTTGTGGGCCTGAAAGTGCAGCGTGCGGTCTTCGACCCATACTTCGGCGTCAATGGCTGCGGCCCGCTCGCGCAAAAAGGCCAGGTCGCTCTGGTTGAGCTGGGTCAGCACCGGGTAGGTTGGGCCGTCTGCGTCTACTGCGGCCGTCAGGCCATGCTGGGCGGCAATCTGGTTGACTACATCTGCGTCGCCCACGTCCTCGAAGGTGCGGGTGCGCCGTTCCAGGCGCAAATCTTGCAGCCGGTCTTCGGCCAGCAGCGTTAGCTCTGGGGGCTGCTGCTGGGGGTAATGGGCTTCGATGGCGGTGATACGGCCGTTAAAGACCTGACGCGCTCCTTCTGGTGGCCCCAACTCCACGGCCAGGGCCTTGCCAAAATCCACCAGCTCCTGGTCGAAAAAGGGAAAAGGCTGTTCGGCCATGGGCATCCAGTTGGTGAAGCGGGCTTCACAGCGATACAGCCCCGCTCTGGTCTCTTCCACCAGCAGCGAAATGAGCAAAATGTCGCCCAGCCCCTCGCGCACCTCGCCATCAATGCGGATGACCGGGTGGGAGGCGTAATAGACAGGGGTTGTGCCGTTGCCGTTTGTCATTTAGTCACTTGGTCTTGTAGTCGATCTGCGTTCACAATTCATTGTTCATCATTCATTGTTCATCAGTCTGCCCAGAGGCGTTTCAGGCGCAGTTCATGCCAGCGGTTAATGCGGATGACCTCTTCGGGACGCAGGGGCGGCAGCGTTTCTGGCCGGGGTTCAGGCTGCCTGGCGTTGGGGTCTCGTTCTGGCGGGTTTTCTACGACCACTTCAAAATCGTTGATGATGATAGACATGGGTTTTGCCTTTTGGGACTGGGGGCTGGGGAGTGGGGGTTGATGCCCCAATTCCTAATTCCTGACCCCTAGCCTCCTGTTTTTGCTTTCAAATTCACCAGGGCGCCGGCTTGCAGGCGCAGGGGGTCGTCGATGTTGTTGGCGGCGGCGATGGCTTTCCAGTTGGCGCTGAGGCCGGCGCGGCCGGCGAGGCTGGTAATGCTGTCGCCGGGGCGGGCTGACTGCAACGGGGTGGTGATGCCTGTGCCTGGGGTGGGTGCGGAAGGGGAACGGCCGTTGCCCTTAAGCTTGTCAATGAGAAAGACAATATTGTCGCTTTTCAGCGTCAGCGACAGGGTCGCCCGCATGGGCACACCCTCCGCCGAAAAATAATCCAGCGTCTCCTCCAGGGCGTCGGCGATGCCCTCAAAGACCAGGCTGCCCCACTGAAAGCGCGTGCGCGGCGGCGTGCGGTTGCCCTCTTCCTTGGGCATGATGAAATACGCCACCTTTTTCGTCAGTTCGCGCACGTCGCTGCCCGTTTCGGTGGTGTCGAAAAGCAGCTCCACCGTCAGGTCGGAGGTGAGATTGCCCACATTTTGCGCCGACGCGCCGTTGGGCTGGTCGCCCCCCGTATTTTGGTTGGCGAACTTCAGCTTCAACGTTTGCGGGTTAAAATGTACCTCCACCTTTGTACTTTGATTGCCTTCCTCTTTCTGGCTGACATCGGTGGTGTAGTTTTCAATCTCAATGAGATACGCTTTGGCGACTTTTTCAATCATGCTTATCCTTAACCCTTCGCCCTTAACCCTTCACGCTGCCTCTATTTCAAAATGCCGGTAGGCGATTTCCATCTCTTCGATAGCCAGCAGACCCTCTTTGGCATTGAGGGCGGGCGCTTTCATTTTGATGGGCAGGCAGCCGGTAATGCGGAAGCGCACCTGGGGGCTGCCTGCGCCATCGCGCATAATCACCAGCCCTTCGGCGGTGACGCCGCGCCCCTGCCCGCTGACGGCCGCGCTGAACCATTTCCACAAATCCAGGTTGGCGGTCATGCCCCGTTTCAGGGCCAGCGTGCCGTAGCTGACCGGGCCAACCAGGTGAATTTGCTGGGTGTTGTTGCCCCCTTCTTGCACGGTTTTCGGCGTCATGGTCATTTCCAGGCCGCTGCATTCGGCAAAGGCGGCGTCGCACAGCGGGCTGGTAAGCTGCAAGCTCTGGGCGTTTTTGATGTTGAGCTGCACGTCGAAGCGAAAAGCGGTGAATAAGGTGTTATCGGCCATTTCGGTAATCTGTATCCAGTAAGCGGTGTTCAGTAAGCGGTTAGCTGTTAGTCGTTTCGGTGGCGCGGAGGGCGCCCTCGCTGGTGCGGGTGAGCAGCACGGTAATGAATTCCAGGGGCTGGGAGGGCGCGACCTGAATTTCGGCGTAAAACTGGCCCTGGTCTATGCGCTGGCGGGTGTTGATGCGGGGGCCGGTGTTGACGCGGTACGCTTCTTGGGTGGTGGCCCCGGCAAATGCGCCTTGATAGAACAACTCTTGCAGCATGGTTTCCAGCAGCAAACGGCCGTTTTCCCACAAACGCTGGTCATTATTCTCAAAGACAAAATCCATGCCGCGCTCTACGGCCGTTTTGCGCAGCAAAATCAGCAGGCGGCGCACAGACAGTTGCAGCAGCAGCCGGTCATCGCTCAGGGTATGGGCGCTCATCACCCGGAAATCCCGCGCCTCGCGGCGAATCAGGTTAAATTGCAGTTCAAACAAATCGGCCCAATCTGCTGCCGCAAAGGGCAGATTGAGAGACAGCACCCCTTGCAGCGGCTGGTTGGCAGGGGCTACCCACACGCCCCGCGCCTGCTCGCGGGCGGCAATCAGGCCGCACACTGCACCATCTGGCGGAATGGGGCGCAGGCTGCCGCTGCTGCCGTTGCGGACAAAGAGCCAGGGGTGGTAAACGGCCGTGTAGCTCAAATCGGCCAGCGTGCCCACGTCATCAAAACTGGGCACGCGCCGCCGGGGCAGGCCCAACTGCCGTCGCAAACCTTCCTGCCATTCGATGCACTGCCGCTTTTCAAAGTGCTGCGGCAGGCTAAAAATGGCGACCACGTCGCGCCGCGCCATGCAAAAATTGACCAGCGCCTCTTGCAAGGTGAGCAGCGTTTGCCCCGCGTAGGCGGCGGCGGCGGGCAGCGTTGGCAGGGGAGCCAGGGTGGGGCGCACGTAGCGGAAAGCCTCGGCCAGTTGCGCCGTACCCAGGCTGTTGCTCAGGGTGACGGGCACGGGGCCGGTGATGGCGCTGGCGGGGGTTACGGCCGTTACCATGGTCGAGCTGATGACCTGCACGGCGGTGGCCGGTTGGCCGCCAACAGTGACGGCGGGCAGGCCGCTGTCGAAGCGTGCGCCCAGAATGGCAATAGTCTCGCCGCCGCGCACGTGGCCGCTGTGGGGCAGCACGGCCGTAATCTCCGGCGGCAGCCCGCACACCGCAAAGGTTGACGCATCGGGCGGCGGCGGCTGGGGCAGGTCGATGGCATCGGCAACGGGGGTGGGTTGGACGGCCGTCCAGTGGCGGTGAATGGCGTCGGGCAGGGCCAACTGCGCGACCTCGTCAATGTACAACAGGCTGTGCAGGCCGCGCAGACGGCGGTCGGCTACGTAATATTTGGCAAAGGCTTCATCGAGCAGCGTGCGCCAGCCTACCCCGGCCAGGTCAGGGTCCAGGAAATAGTCCGCCGCGAAACTGGCCAGCCCGTTATCCCCCACATCAGCTTCGGCGGGGGCGGCCAGGGCCTCTTCGTGCAAAATGGCGGCCATACCCAGGGGCAGATGAATGCGCTCGCTTTCGGCGGCGCTGCTGGGGGCCAGCAGCCCGGCCAGGGCAATGGTTTGCAGCGCCACGCTGGGGGCGGCGGTGCGTTCTGCGGCTTGCATTTGCTGGAAGTACAGGCTGGCCTGGGCGGCCTGCTGGCCGTTGGGGTCGGCGGGGGCGTTGGCGCGCAGGCCGCTAGAGTCGAGCAGGATGGTGCTGCCCCAAAAGCGGGGATGGCCGGCGTTGAAGGCCATTTCGGGGAGGGTGGGGCGGCGGCTTTCGCCTTCCCACAGGTTTAGCTCGAAGCGCAGCCGGTCTACCTGGTCGGGCTGGGCCAGGGGGGAACTGCCGGGCAGCGTGGCATTGTCGGCCAGGGAAAGCATGGAAACGGCCGTAGCCAGGTTCGTGGTTTCCGGCGGCGAACCCCAGGCGCCCAGGGTTTGCAACTGGGTGACGGGGAAGAGGTAGCCGGGCATGCCCGACGGCTGGAGCCACAGCACGTCGCCGGCGCTCACTTTTTCGCGGTCGCTGCCGCTGAGGTGCAGGTGTAGAAGGCCATCCTGCGCAAGCAGGTTGGCGGTGATGGCGAGGGGTTCGCTGCCGTCGAGGGTGAGCCGGGCCACGGCGTCGATGAGGGGTGGGGAAACCAGATTGGCGGCGCTGACCAGGGGCCAGAGGCGAGCGGCCTGGAGGATGACGGGGGTTTGGGCCAGGGCGGTGGCCGGGGTGGAAACCGACTGCACCGGGAATAGGAACTGCGCGTCGCCAAAGGCCAGCCGCAGCACGTCGCCGGGTTGGATGGCCTGGGGGGCGCTGCCTGTTTGCCAGGTTAGGGCCAGGCTGCCTGCCGGGGTGAAGACGGCCGCAGGCAGGGGGGTGGTGACGAGGCGGCTGCCCAGCCGCAGCTGCGCCCCCCACGCGCCCGGTGAGGAGGTGTAGAGGGGGGTGAGCCGTGGGGCTGCGCCTGCACCGCCCAGGGAGATGACGCCGGGTAGGGGCAGCCGGGTGGGGGTGGCGCTGTCGGCGGCCACGCGCACCACGTAACAGCGCCGCCCACCGTTGGCAAAGAATGCGGAGACGGCCGTGGGCAGGCAGGCATAAATGGTGCGCCCCGCATCTCGTGCCAGGGCCAGGTCGCCGCCGAAGATGGCCCGGTAGACGTCTATATCTTCGACGGCTACCGGGGCGTGCAGCGGCCCCCGTTGGGCAAAGCCGACGAAGGCGGCAACGTCTAGCGGCGGCAGTGTGGGGGCCGACGGCCGTTCGGCGGGCAAAAAGTAGATGCCGGGCAGGCGCATGTGGGTGGTCGTAGTCATAGTCTGGTTCGTGTTCAGAATCAGCTAACGGTCACTGAATACTGATTACCGGCCTCTGAATTACGCCAATTCAATGCGTTCGCAGGCGAGAACAAGCTCTTCCACGGCCACATCGGTGCCTTTGCCGTTGAGGGAGGGGCCGGTGTATTTCATGGGGCGGGCGTTGGTGAGCTTCCACTCCATGGCCGTGGCGCTGCGGTCTTCGCTGAGAAGCTGGATGGTGACGGTGCGCAGGGCGTCTTGCCGACCGCTGCGTACCTGATCGAGCCATTCGTAGAGGTCTAGTGCGCCGATGACGCCTCGTTTCAGGGTGATGTCGGGTACTTTGTAGGTGCCGGTGATTTTGCGCGGGGCGTTGTCTTTTTCGTTGCCGTTGCGGTATTCGGCGATGGTAATTTCCATGCCCAGGCCGCTGACTTCTTGGAAACCGGCCTGCACGCTGTCGGTGTCGCCGGTGCCGAGATTGACGGTGAAGTTGAATTGACTGTAGGGGCGTTCGCGTAGTTCTGCCATTGATAATTCTCCTAGATGGGGAATGCTGGATGAGTTTGTTCAGCCAGCATTAACCGGTTACGGATTGCTGACCACGGACTAGCCGCGTCTTTCGGCCGTCCACTGCCCGATGCGGAAGATGACGAATTCGGCGGGGCGCACGGGGGCGACGCCAACAAGGCAAATGAGACGGCCGTTATCCAGGTCGTTTTGGGTCATGGTGGAGCGGTCGCAGCGCACGAAGTAGGCTTCTTCTGGTTTTTCGCCAAAGAGGCGGCCTGATTTCCACTCATTGAAGAGGAAATCTTCGACGGTGCGGCGCACATTGGCCCACAGCCGGTGGTCGTTGTTCTCAAAGACCACCCACTGCGTGCCCAGCTCGATGGAGCGTTCCAGGTAGGCAAAGTAGCGGCGCAGGTTGACGTACTTCCATTCCGGGTCGGAGCTGATGGTACGTGCGCCCCACAGCCGGTAACCACGGCCGTCAAAGAAGCGGAAGCAGTTGATGCCTTCGGGGTTGAGTACATCTTGCTGGGCCTTGTTGAGCAGCGCTTCAAAGCCGATAGCCAGACGCACCACCTCGTTGGCGGGTGCTTTGTGTACCCCTTTCTCCACATCGTTGCGGGCGTAGATGCCGGCGACAAAACCGCTGGGCGGCAGGTTGATTTCCTCGCCATCCAGAGGATTGACCGTAGTCACCCAGGGGTAGTAGAGGGCGGCGTGGGTGGAGTCGATTTGTCCGCGATATTGGCGTACTTCGGAGATGACCTGGTTATCGGCGGCATCGAGTACGGCAATGCGGTAGCGCATCCGCTCGCAGTGGGAGATGAGCAGGCCGGTGATTTGCTCGGCCTGGGTTTGGTAGCCGTTGCTGTAGCCGTAGGTTGTGCCGGGTGCGGCTACGATAGAAATGTCGGCGATATTTTCGAAGGCTTTCAGGCCGCTCTTACGGCGGGGGTCGTCGTCTCCTTCCCCTTCAAATTCATTTGCGGTGGGCCGCACGCCATCGTCGCCGCCGGTGAGCAGCGCCTGGAAAATGCGGCTTGTTTCGCTGGCCGCCGGGTCGAGGGGGTCGCTGGGCGGCGAAGTGGCGAAGAGGTTGAGCAGCGCTTCGACAATGGTCACGCCGTTGTTTACCGCTGTGACTTCGATGACCAGGGGCACGTAAAGGGCGGTGCTGCGGCTGCGCGGTTCGGCGGCGAAGACTTTGGTCAATGCCTGCCGGTGGTCAGGATGGAAGGAAAGGTTTTCCCAGGTTTGCTCGCGGCTTTCCTGACCGGGGGTGGCAACGGTTACGTTGACGGTGATGATGCGTACTTCGCTCAGGCTGGGGTCGGTGAGGAAGATGGCGTCGGTGGTGTCGCTGTCGTCGGCGTCGTTGCGGCGCAGGCGGTAGGTGTTGCGTTGGGTAGTGGCGTCGAAGTAGGGTTCTAGCCAGTAAAGGGCGCCGCTGGCGGGTGGGGAACTGCCGTCGGCGACCCAGACGAGGTCGTAGTTGGCGGCGCCGCGCAGGACGATATTGCCGTTGGTGTTGGTGGCGAGGACGTTTTGCCCTATGCGGAAGGTAAAGGTGACGAGCATGTTGCCGGCCGCACCGGGGTAGCGGGCACGGAGGGTGATTTCTGCGGGGGTTTCTGGCCATTGGGCATAGCCGGGATAATCGCCGCTGCCTTCATGCCGGTAAGCGCGAGTGACGTAAAGACGGGTGCCGCCATTTTCAAAAAAGGCACGCACGGCATGGGCGAGGTAGTTGGTGATGTTGGTTGTGCCGTAGAGTAGGGGTTCCATGCTGCCGTAGATGCGTTCGAAGGCGGCAAAGCTGGTGAGCAGCTCTGGCTCGCCTTCTATGGGGCCGTAGCGGGTGGCGCCAACAAAACCAGCGGTGCTGGTGCTGACGCCTTCTATGGTTTTGGCGCGGTAACTGACTTCTTCGATGTAGACGCCGGGAGCGAGATATTCGGGCATAATAATCCTCCTTCGTAAATAAGTGTCATGTGTTTAGGTGTCAGGTGTCAGGTAATGCGCCTTGACACCTGACACCTGACACATTTTCATTCATGGTGTTGAGCAGTTGCTCATGAAGGCTCCTATGAAATAGGGATTGGAGATTGGGGATTGGGGAGTGGGGACTAGTCTCTAGTCTTCAATCTCTTTTTCCGTTCACTCTCCTGGTTGACTGAATAGTGAATGATGAAGGTGCTTAGGGTGGGGCGGGGCCAATCCACAAGTTGGACTGGCTGCTGGTTTGCAAAATTAGTTCACGGCCGTAGGTGAGTTCGAGGGATAGGGTGGGGGTGGGTGGGCCGGCGACGGTGGGCCAGAGGGCGGCGGTGGGCTGGTTGCGTATCTGGCGAATGGTGGGCGGTTGGTTTGGGGCTTGTGTGCTGATGAGGCCGGGGTCGTGGCGGACGCGTAGGGTGAGGGGCCAATGCTGTTGGGCGGGGGGCAGCCCAGGGGGGGACGCGCCCAGGGCGGTGATGAAGGTGGGGTAGGGGAAGAGGATGGTAGCGCAGCCTCGCGCATCGGTAAGCCCGTACCAGCGACGGCCGTTTTCGGCGATTTCTAGCAGGGCGTAAGCGGCCGGTGTTTCGTTGTCGGGGCTGGTTAGCGTGGCGCGGATGGCGGCCAGGCCGGGCGGGGTGGGGCGGGCTGGGGCGGAGAAGAGGTAGAAGCGGGCCGATTCGTTGCCCAGGGGGCTGGTGAGGGGCGCGGGCTGGTAGAGACTGCTGTCCAGCAGGGGCAGCTCGACGCGAAAGCGTACAGGCATGAAGCTGCTTTTGCTGTCTGTTGCTGTGACGATGAACGGCCGTGGGGCGGGCGGGCTGCTCAGTAGCAAATCTTCGCTCGCGGCGGGGTACTCATAGGCCCGCATACCGGGTAGATTTTGGAAGGCGAAATTGCCGGAGGCCGTGCGAAAAGCATTCACCTTCAGGTCGGGGGCTGTTTCTGGGGCGGCGCTCACCTGCAAACCGTCGCTAATTTGGCGGTCGGTGGCCGGGTCCCAAAAGCGGATGCCCAGTAAGGTGCGGGTGGTAAGGGTTTCCAGCGGTCTAGCCATTTTCCACCTGCTGGTAGTTGATGATGCGTTCTTGCACTGGCTCGCCGACTCCGGGCAGCTCTGTGGATTCGATGCGCACGTTGCGGGCCGTGTAGGGGATGGACAACTGGTAGCGCTGCTGGGGAAGAATTTCCCACAGGTGGAAGAGGTCGTCGGTGCTGAGTTCGCCCAGGGTCAGCTCGACGGTTTCGCTGGGGTTGAAGACGCCGGGCATGACGCGGTTGAGGAGGCCAACGGGCATGATGGGGGTGTCTTCTAGCACGCGCATCATCCAGCCGACGATGGACTGCTGTAAGGAGGCGCTGCGGCCCCAGGCGGTGAGCAGGAAGTGCAGGTCGAGGGGAAGCTGGGGGTGGTAGCGCTGGCCGTTGGGGGCGATGCGGCCGGGTGGGGTGCGGTGGCTGTTGTTGGGGATGACGCGGTAGAGGAAGAGGGATACCCCGGCGTCCATGGGGGAGAGGAAGTTGTCGGGGGTGTAGACGGCGAATTCCAGCTCGCTGGTGAATTCGCTGACCATGTTGGCCTCGTAGCTGGATTGCAGGAGGTAGATGGTGGCCTGGCAGACGGCCGTTAGAGCCTGGTAGGTAGCCATACGCTTGCTAACACTCGCTAGAACCTGTTGTAAACTCAACGCCCAATTCGCTTAGATAAGGGGCAATAATTTGGGCGATCTGGTGCAAATCCCTGATATATTTTCTGCGGCCGGTGGGTACATGGGTGATATGCCCCCGCCAGACAGCCGGATGATCGTTTGATGCGGGCTCCTCAATCCAGACTCTAATAATGAAGGATTGATTGATGGCATCAGTTGCATTCATGGTTTCCTGGTTGCCGGTTTCGCTGAATGATGGGCCAAAAAGAAGAAAGGGTTCTTTTTGCGGGGGATCGCAGCGGCAAAACTGTAGTCAGTGTAAACGGGGGGTGTCTGTAACTGCGGCTGTTTCTGCGTCTGCGGGCGCGTCTTTGGGTAATTTTGCGGTGGGGAATAACGGCCGTTGTTTTTGGCCTGCCGGTTATGGGTTTTGGGGCTGCTGATTTTGCAGTAAGTTGATGTTGCGGTCGATTTGTGCCTGCGCGTGCAGCAGGGTTTCTTTTAGCTGGTGCAAATGAGCGAGCAGTTCGGCGGCGGGGGGGGCGGAAATGGGGCGGGCGGGCAGTTGGAAGGCTGGCGAATGGGGGGTTGACAGCGTGCCCTGGCGAATTTGCTGGACGAGTTCCAGAGTCTTTTGGGCTGGTTCTACGCCCAATTCTTGCCTTAATACCAGTTTGCAGCGCTCAAACTGGCGCAGCGCACGGGTACGGTCTCCGGCCAGAAAGTACAGGCGCATCAAGCGGCGGTGGGTTTGCTCTCTGGCCTGGTCGAATTGCAGCATTTGCATGCCGTAAATGACCCCTGCTTCATATTGCTGCGTGCATTCGCAATAGACCATGAGTTTGTGCAGCATGGTAATCAGCTCGTTTTGTAAGCGTTCGCGCTCAAACAGGCACCAATCCTGATACCAGTTTTCTAGCAGGTCGCCCTGGTAGAGCATGACGGCATTCATCAAGGCCTGGGCGGTTCCTGTTTCGAGGGCTGCGCCATCGACGCCGGTAGCCTGCCCGTAGGCGTGATCGAACATCTGGGTGTCTAGCCAATAAGGTACGGCGGGGTTAATTTGGATCCAGTCGGAATCGGCGGTTAGCAGGTTTTGGCAGCAGGGGAATTGATCTAAGATTGATTGCAACTGCCAGAGGGTTTGGCGCAGGTATTTTCTGGATTGGGCGGCTGAGCTGTCTTGCCACAGCAGTTCGGCTAATTTTTCTCTGGTATGGGGCCGGTCGGCGTGGAGGAGTAAATAGAAAAATAGTTCCTGAACTTTGGTGGGATCCAGGACGATGGTGGTTTGAACGGGGGCAGTGACACAGAATTTGCCGAAGAGGGAAATACATAAACAATCCATACAAGGGCCTCGTGTTTGCGCTAAACCGCGTGTGTTTGGCGTGCGGGGTTGTGGGGGTTATCGGTTATTTGTGCGGAATTGTGGGCTGCAAAGGTTGTGGTGAAAGTGCTGCCGGTTTTCTGAGCAGAGGATGCTTTTTTGTTCAGCAACAACTGACGATGTGTTTGAAGAGTGTGCCGTGCAGGCCAATAAGATAGGGTTTATTTTATGCAATCGGGGGGAATTGTAAAGCGTCTATCATCTGTTGCTTTGTAAATATGTGTTGTGTGGTTGGGTATCGGGTGTCGGGTGTGTTGATACGTTGGCACCTGATACCTGGCACATTTTTGGGGGCGGTGGTTGGCGGCTGCCGGTGAAGTTCTTTTCAAATGGTAGGTAGCGCTGGCTTTTTGCTGGGGTTTTTTGTTTTGTTGCGGTTCGCCGTGCCTTATGGCTTCCTTTATAATGTCTTGATGACTGATATTCTTTTGCAAACGAAGTTGTATATTCCTGTAACGCGCCGTGGGTTGGTTGCCCGGTCGGGGCTGTTGGCGCGGCTTGATGCGGGGCTGCACGGCCGTTTCACTCTCATTTCTGCCCCGGCCGGTTTTGGCAAGACGACCCTGGTGAGTGCATGGCTTGACGCAGTTGCACGGCCGTGCGCCTGGCTGTCGGTAGACGCAGGGGACGCTGATCCTGCCCGTTTTTTGGCGTATTTTACGGCCGCATTGCAAACAATTGCGCCCGAACTGGGGAAAACGGTACTGGCTTTGCTGCAATCTTCGCCGCTGCCGCCAACCGAATCGATTTTGGCCGTCTTGCTTAATGACATTGCTGCCATTCCCCACGAATTCATTTTTGTGCTTGATGACTACCATATGATTGACGCGCCGCCGGTGGATGAGGCGCTGGCTTTTTTGTTGGCACACCAGCCGCCGCAACTGCACCTGGTGATGACTACCCGCGAGGACCCTAATTTGCCGCTGGCGCGGCTGCGGGTGCGGGGCCAATTGACAGAACTGCGGGCGGCTGATTTGCGCTTTACGCTGGCGGAAACGGCCGTTTTCCTTAACCAGATGATGGGCCTGAACCTGGCGCAAGAGGATGTGGCCGCCCTGGAAGCTCGCACCGAGGGCTGGATTGCCGGGCTGCAGTTGGCGGCGTTGTCTATGCAGGGCCAGCAAGATGTTTCTGAGTTCATCCAATCTTTTAGCGGCAGCCATCGCTTTGTGCTGGATTATTTGGTGGAAGAGGTGCTGCACCAGCAGCCAGAGCGGGTGCAGCGGTTTTTGCTGCAAACGGCCGTTCTCAACCAGCTAACCGGTCCCTTGTGCAATGCCCTGACCGGCGAAGACGACGGCCAGGAGATTCTCGAAGCGCTGGAACGCGCCAACCTGTTTGTCGTTCCCCTGGACAACGAGCGGCGCTGGTATCGTTACCACCACCTTTTTGCCGATTTGCTGCGCCAACGCTTGCCGCAAAACATGGCGGAGGGCGAAGTGGCTGCGCTGCACGGCCGTGCCAGCCAATGGTACGAAGACAACGGTTTAGAGCTAGAAGCCTTTCACCATGCAGCCGTCGCCCACGACGTCGCACGGGCGGCGCGGCTGATTGCGGGCGGTGGGCTGCCCCTTTACTTTCGGGGCGAGGCGGTTCCCGTGCGGCAATGGCTGGCTTCTTTGCCCCAGGCCGAATTTGAGGCCAGGCCCGCTTTGTGGGTTACATATGCCTCTGTTCTCACCATGACCGGCCGGCTGCACGACAACATTGAAGAAACCTTGCAAGCAGCAGAGGCCGCCCTGCCGAAAGCTGACCATGATGACACTACGGCCGATCTGCACGGCCAGATTGCAGCCAATCGCGCCATGTTGGGCATTGTAAAAAATGAGGTGGACAAGATTATCACCCAGTCGCGCCGCGCTTTGGAACTGCTCCACCCCAATAACGTGCCCATGCGCACCACCACAACCTGGACATTGGGCTATGCTTATCAAGTTCAAGGCAACCGGGCGGCCGCCAGCCAGGCTTATGCCGAAACCATCGCTCAAAGCCAGAAATCGGGCAATATCATGACTGAAATAGCCGCCACAACCTGTCTGGGGCAAATTCAGGAAGCAGAAAATCAACCCCATCAGGCAATGGCAACTTTTCAGCGTGTTTTGCAACTAGTCGGCGACCCGCCCTGGCCGGCGGCGTGTGAAGCGTGTGGGCTGGGGCGTATCCATTACCACTGGAATGATTTGGAGACCGCCGAACAGTACGGGCACTAAGCCCTGGCGCTGGCGCGGCAGTTGAAAATGTGGATACGCCCGCTGCCTGCGGCGTTTTGCTGGCTCGCGTGAAGCTGGCGCAGGGGGATGCGGCAGGTGCGCTGGCCGCATTGGCAGAGGCAGAACAGTTTGTGCAGCAGCACAAGTTTGGGCATTGGGAAGGGGAGATAACGGCCGTTCGCAACCAAATCCATCTGCATCAGGGCAATCAAACAGAAGCTACCCAATCCCCAATGTCCGATCCCCTTTCTGAGCGCGAACTGGATGTGTTGCGACTGCTTAAAACGGAGTTGACCGGTCCGGAAATTGCCCGCGAATTGATGGTGTCTTTGAACACGCTGCGCACGCACACGAAGAATATTTACTCGAAGCTGGGGGTGAACAGTCGGCGAACGGCCGTTCGCCGCGCGGAAAAACTCAACTTGTTGTAATCTAACCACACCTTTCCCAAAAACAAGCCTCGGCAGGATGACCAATCGCTGCCGGGGCTTTTTGTTATCTGTATACCCTGCTCATCCTCAGATTACATCAGAATCACCACATCAATCACCAGATGTGGTGATGACCACTCACCACATTAATTTGTATTCTCCGGGCAATGAAAACAACGGATTTGATGGAGCGCAAGATGGCAGGTAAAGACGCAGCATTTGAAAACCAAAGCCAACCGGATAACTACGAAATGTGCCTCAAAGGACATCTGGATGCGCGTTGGACGGGCTGGTTTGATGGCTTCACCATCACCCTAACCGACAGCGGCGAGACGATTCTCACCGGTCCGGTTGCTGACCAGGCTGCTCTGCACGGCTTACTCAAAAAAGTACGTGACCTAGGCTTGCCCCTGCTCTCCATCAACCCCATCAATCCATAAGGAGAAATTCAAATGAAAACCAAGATCCGTGCAATATCCCCGTCCGCTTATGCTCGTTTTGCTGGTGTGCTGTACCTGGTCATCACCGTCGCCGCCATTTTTGCCCACATGGTCATCCCGGAGCAGTTCATTGTAGCAGGGGATGCAGCAACTACCGCCGCCAACATTGCCGCTAACGTAAACACCTTCCGCTTGGGCACGGTGGGCAGCGAACTCATTATTTTGCTGAGCGAAATTGTGCTGGCTGTGGTGCTGTATGTGCTGCTGAAGCCGGTGAGCAAGACGCTGTCGCTGGTAGCGGCCGTTTCCCGCTTAGCCATGACCACCATTCATGGCCTAAACCTGCTCAACTACTACTTCGTCTTCCAGCTGCTGAATGGCGGCAGCCTGGCGACTGCTTTTAGCCCTGACCAGATCAACGCGCTGGTGACGCTGTTCCTCGACGCGCACAGCATCGGCTTTACCATTGGCATCGCCTTCCTGGTGCCGCACGTGCTGATTTTGGGCTATCTGATTGTGCAGTCGGGCTACTTCCCCAAGGTGCTGGGCTTCCTGTTCATCGCCGCCGGGATTGGTTACCTGTTCGACAGCCTGGGCCTGCTGCTGGTTGCCAGCTACACCACCACCCCCGGCGTCATTGCCGCCGTCATCGCCCTTGCCGAAATTGCCTTCCCCCTCTGGCTGCTGGTGAAAGGCGTCAACATGGACCGCTGGCAAACGCGCCCCCTGGCGCTTGAGACTGCCTAAAAACTTGAACCGATACCGACCCTAAGGGTTTTGACTCGACTATTTTGTCGCCGAAAGTTGTAAACCCTTAGGGTCTTGAGAAAAAAGGAAAACCTCATGAAAGCAGTTGTTTATAACGAATATGGCTCAGTTGATGTTTTGCAGCTCACAGAAGTGGCCAAACCAACCCCGAAAGAGAATGAAGTTTTGATTCGCATTGAGGCAACGACGGTAACGGCCGTTGACAGCACTTTTCGTCAGGGCGCGTCATTAAGCGGCCGTTTTTACACCGGTCTCAAACGCCCCAAACGGCCTGTGCTAGGGTCCACACTAGCCGGAGAAGTGGAAGCCGTAGGCAAAGATGTCACCTTGTTCAAGAAAGGGGATCAGGTGTTTGGCTCGACCGCCGGTTTTGGCACCCACGCCGAGTACATCTGCTTGCCCGAAGATGGGGCGTTGGCGCTCAAACCCGCCAGCATCAGCTACGAAGAAGCGGTCGCCACCAACGCCGTGCTCACCGCCCTGCCGTTCTTGCGCGACACCGGCCAAATTCAGCGCGGCCAAAAAGTGTTGATCAATGGCGCGTCCGGCAGCGTGGGCAGCTACGCGGTGCAGCTGGCCAAACAGGCCGGGGCCGAAGTGACCGGCGTGTGCAGCACCGAGAAAATGGCATTTGTGCAATCGTTGGGTGCGGACAAGGTGATTGATTACAAGACCGAAGATTTCACCAACAGCGGCGAGACGTATGACATTATTTTTGATGCGGCGGGGAAGAGTAGTTACGGCCGTTCCAAACACCTCCTCAAAGAAAACGGCATCTACTTGTCCACCGTGCTCTTGCCCAGCATCGTGCTCAACATGCTGTTGACCTCCATCGTGGGTCGCAAAAAGGCCAAAATCGCCTTCGCCGGTCTGCGACCCGCCAGCGAACAGGCCAAAGATCTGCGCTTCCTCACCGGGCTGATGGAAGCGGGCCAATTGAAAGCGCTCGTTGATAGAAGCTATCCGCTGGCGCAAACGGCCGAAGCGTACCGCTACTTTGAAACGGGACAGAAAAAAGGAAGCGTCGTGATTACCGTGGCCTGATACGCGATTGATAGCTGACCGTTAGTTAATCTTTAGGTAGGGCAACGGCCGTTTCCCTACACTCATCTAGTAAAAAATTCAGATCTATCTAGGAAATCCCCATGAACAAAAAAATCATTTTGAGCGTAACCTTATTATTCCTGCTGCTGATTGGTTGCAATAGCAGCACCCCGGACGAACCACAAGCAACTCCGGCCGATACCGCTGCGGAGACCCTCGTAGAAATGGACGACGTCGCTACCGAAGCCATCGAACCGACCGCCCCACAAGATGTTGCTGCGGAGGCACTAGCGGCAAGCGACGATACCATCGCCCAGGACGGCCCGCAGGCGTTCCCGCCAGAGGTCGTTGCTGAGCTGCAAGCGGAAATGGATGCGCTGACCGCAGAAGGGTTTCCGCCCGGCATGATCATGTGGATTGACGCGCCGGAGTACCAATTTGAAGGCGCCAGCGGTTCCGCCAACCTGGCCAATGGCACCGCGATGCCGCCAGAAGGAGCCTTCCGCATTGGCAGCATCACCAAAATGTTCACCGCCACGGTGATCATGCAGCTGGTAGAGGACGGCGTGCTCACCCTGGATGATTCGCTGGCGCTGTGGCTGCCAGATGTCGCCGAGCAGCTGCCCTATGGCGACCAGATCACTCTGCGCCACCTGCTGACGCACACCTCTGGCCTGTTTAACGTCGTCGAACACGAATCTTACTATGCCGATATCTTCACCCAAATGGTCGTTGATGAAGCCACGGGCAACGTGACGCTGGACTGCGTTGAACGAGACCCCAACGACACGCTAACCCGCTACGTCTACGGCAAAGAGGCCCAGTTTGCGCCGGGGACGCAGTGGCGCTACAGCAACACCAACTACACGCTGCTGGGCATGGTCATCGAAACGGCGGCGGAGATGCCCCTCGCCGAAGCGTATCGCACAAACATCTATGACCCCCTGGCCATGACAGCCACCTTCCTGGATTGCTACGAAGCGCCGCTGGCTGATGTGGTCCACGGTTACTCAGCCTCTGGCGACACCATGACCGACGTCACGGAACTGCATGAATCGGTGGGCTGGTCAGCCGGTGGCCTGGTTTCTACCGCACCAGACCTGACCGCCTTCGCTCGCGGCTTGTTCAGCGGGGCGCTGTTTGACAATCCAGAAACGGTGGCAGCAATGACAACCGCTGCTCCCAACAGCGCTTACGGTCTGGGCATCATGCTCCAGGATGGGTATTGGGGCCACGCAGGCGGCATTGCCGGTTTTCGTTCGGTGCTCAACTATTCGCCCGAGTTCGACACGGTCGTGGTGATGCTTTATAACACGGATGCAGTCGGCCCCGAACAAAGCCAGGCAGACATGCTCAATCCAGCGCTCCCCCTGCTGCAAGCGGCCCAGTAAGAAGCCGGGCAACGGAAACGTTCACAAATAAATTGGTGAAACGTGATGCGTGAAACGTGAAACGCTTATCACGCCTCACGTTTCACGCATCACGCCATCATCGCCCCCGAAATCTCAAAGAACCATAACCGATAGTAAGGATGAAAAAGTCATGGAAAATCCTAATAAGACCCGTATTGTTCGCATACTTAGAATCATCGGCCCCCTCATCGGGCTCATCACCATCATCGTTATCCCTCCTTTGGACCTGCTGCCCGCCTGGATAGCACCCTTGCCCGATACGGTGCAAGAACAGGTTGATGCTGCGATTGATTATGAGCTGGATGGCATCATCGTTTATGTGGATAAGGCAGGCGAAGCCCCCCAGTTTTATGCGGCTGGTTGGAAAGATAAACTGACCCAAGAACCGGCTGATCCGCACGCTTTGTTCAAAATTGGCAGTATTCATAAGCTGTATATTGCAACGGCCGTTGCCAAACTGGCCGCCGCCGGGAATTTGCCCCTGGACGGCACCCTCGCTGATTACATGCCGGAACTTGTGGGCAGAATCGAATATGCCGACCAGATTACCTTAAAAATGCTGGTGCAGCACCGCAGCGGCATTCCCAACTTCACGGACGACAGCGAGTTTGACTGGTTCACGCCGCTGACGGACGAGGAGGAGGCGTTGGAACTGGTGCTAGATACCCCAGCAGATTTTAAGCCGGACGCGCGTTACAGTTATTCCAATACAAACTATCTGCTGCTTGGCCGCATCCTGGACAGGGTATTGGGCTACAGCCACCATCAATATGTCTATGATGAAATATTGGCTCCGCTCGGCTTAACGCATACGTATTTTTCGCTCGACGAGGTGGAATATGACGATGTTGTCAGTGGGTATTGGTATGAATATGATGATGACCTCAGGTTTTTGGGTGGATCGATGATCGCCACGGCAGAGGATGTGGGCATATTCCTGAGAGCCTTAAATGATGGCACATTGCTCAATGACGATGAGCAGGAAATCTACACCTCAATTTACGAATATAATCATGACGGTTGGGTGCCTGGATACCACAGCATGGCCCACTATTATGAAGATATTGACACAGTCGTGGTTCAGTTCGTGAGTACTACCGGCGGAGAAACCTGGGGCACAGCAAATGTGGTAGGTGGCAAGGCAACTGGCATATCAGTCATCATCTACAACCGCATTATCCGGATTCTGTACCGGTAATCGACTTTAAGAAGTTGGCGATGGTTGTTTAAAAAGAGTTTTGCTTGTGCTTGGTCTCGTTTTGCTGGTTGCTGCATGCGCCCAGGAAGAACCTGCCGTGTGGGAAGGGGTGGAATCGGCTGTGTGCCATCATCCAGCAGGTAGAGGGGCTGCTCCGGGTTCATCTCTTTCAGGCTGGCCTGCCTGTGAATGAGGATGTGGTTGGCCCAGCATATTACTAAACTCCTAATCAAGGGGTGTCACCTCTAAAACGCTACCATGTTCATGAAGATGCACAATCACCACTTGTGATGAAGCGTTTGGCCGGGATACCCATTTTCTCGATGAGGTTGCTCCTTGGGTTTGGTATCTGGCGGAAGTGCCACAAGACACGCGGGTGTGGCTGGAACGCCCGCAAACGGCCGTACCGGCCTGGGTTGGTCATGGGCGCAAACCATCACGTCTGCGGTTAGTTGACGGCTACCCCCCATCCCAACCGGTGGTTGAGATAGCCGCCGGGTGGGATGCTGCCCAACGGCAACGTCTGGGCGGCAAAGAAGGGGCCAAAAGCACCATCGCCGCTAATTTTTTTGCGTGCCGGGTGATAAACAGCCGTAACAACCTGCCTGGACAAGCAGTTTGGCCCCTTTGTCGCCGCGAGGTGGAGACGGGCGAGTTCAAGTTTTTCCTGAGCAATGCTCCACTTGAAACGCTGCTGGCCAAGTTTACCCAAGTCAGCGGGATGCGCTGGCCGATCGAGACCTGCTTTGAAGAAGGGAAGCAGGAACTCGGTTTAGGCAATTACCAGGTTCGGAGTTGGGTTGGCTGGCATTATCACATGACGCTGTGTGTTTTGGCCCACTTTTCTTGGTTCGCCACCGCCAGATGTACTCCCTGGCTACACCCACCAATCACTGACAGGTAGAAATGGGTTAAACGGCTGGTAAGGAGAGAATCATGAGCAGAACCACTCATTGCAAATCTTGTAGACCAGGGTTCGCCCCATCAGGCGCGTTGCGGCAGCTAGATTGCAACAACCACAATGCCTCTCGTTATATATCACCATTAAAATAGCACTTCATGCGGCTCGTGTAATATAATCTGTTGACCTTTCTTTTTATACCCTTTTTGTGCGCCTGTTAGACAAACGCGGGTGTGTGATTTGAAAGGCTTATTGGTCAACGGTTATTTTTCAGCTTGGTAATCGTCCAAAAATAGCTTCCCGTTTTTTAGATTGGACCAATCTGCGCCACGTAATTTTCAGACGATTGCTTAGCATTAGAAAAGCGCATGGCATTCCACTCGATTCAAACACAAATCAACGCGCGCTATATCATTCAAGAAAAACTCGGCGAAGGGGCAATGGGCGTGGTCTACCGCGCCACCGACCGCATCACCGGCGACACCATCGCCCTGAAGCGCGTCACCATCAACAGCAGCCAGCTAGATTTCGCCTCGCGGGCAGCGCAAGGAAACAGCGGCAATGTTCGGCTGGCGCTGGCTCAGGAATTCCGCACCCTGTCCTCGCTGCGCCATCCGCACATCATCAGCGTGTTGGATTACGGGTTCGATGCGGACCGCCAGCCCTATTTCACGATGGACTTGCTCGAAGAGGGGCAGACTCTGCTCGCAGCCGGGGGAAATCAGCCGGTAGAAGCCCAGGTGACGCTGCTGATCCAGGTTTTGCAAGCCTTGTCCTATCTGCACCGGCGCGGCATTCTGCACCGCGACCTAAAACCGGCGAATGTGCTGGTGAATGAGCAGGGGCAGGTAAAAGTGCTGGACTTTGGGTTGTCAACGGCCGTTGAACACGCCAAAGGCACCTCCGGCACACTAACCTACATGGCCCCCGAAGTCATACAAGGCCAGTCAGTATCTCAGGCTTCCGATCTCTACTCAGTAGGGATGATGGCCTACGAGTTATTCACAGGGCGCTACCCTTTTAATTTGCGCAGCCCGTCTCGCCTGATCGCCCATATCGTGGCCCTGCAACCGGATGTCTCACCCATCGACAACCCCAAACTGGCCGCCGTGGTAGCCCGCCTGCTCGCCAAAGACCCGGCCGCCCGACACCAAGACGCCAACGCAGTCATCCGCGACTTAAGCGCCGCCATCCAACATGCACCACCCCAGGAAAGCAGCGCCATCCGCGACAGCTTTTTGCAGGCGGCGCAGTTTGTCGGACGCGACACGGAACTGGCGCAGTTGACCGGCGCCCTTCAGGCCACCATGCAAGGCAGCGGATCCGCGTGGCTGATCGGCGGCGAGAGCGGTGTTGGCAAGTCGCGGCTGTTGGATGAGCTGCGCACGCAGGCACTGGTGGCGGGTGCCATTGTACTGCGCGGGCAGGCCGTCGAAGGCGGCGGCTTGCCGTACCAACTTTGGCGCGACGCGGCGCAATTGCTCGCGCTGCAAACGCCCCTCAGCGACCTGGAAGCGGGAGTCCTCAAGCCGTTAGTTCCCAATATCGCCCTGCTGCTCGGACGTGAAGTGCTGGATGCGCCAGAATTGACGGGTAAGTCGGGTGAACAGCGCCTGACGTTCACCTTGATCGACCTTTTGAAGCGACAGAATCGCCCGCTCGTCCTGCTGCTGGAGGATTTGCAGTGGGCGACTGAAAGCCTCGGTCCGCTCCAGCAGATCGTGCTGCTGCGTGACCAAATGCCCCACTTGCTGCTCATCGCCACGTATCGTGACGATGAGCGGCCCGGTCTGCCGGATGAACTGGCGGGGGCACAGGTGTTGAAGCTGGCGCGGCTGACGCAAAAGGCCGTGGCGGCGCTCGCCCGGTCGATGCTTGGGAATGTGGGGCAGCGGCAGGACGTGGTGGAACTGCTGCACCATGAAACCGAAGGTAACGTTTTTTTCATGGTCGAAACGGTGCGGGCGCTGGCCGAAGAAGCCGGGACATTGAGCGCGATTGGTGTAGAAGCCCTGCCCGCCACTGTGTTCGCGGGCGGCGTCCAGCGGCTGGTTGTGCGCCGTTTGAGTCGGGTTCCCGCCGTCTATCGTGCGCTGTTGGAGCGGGTCGCGGTCGCCGGGCGCGCCATCGACAGCGCCGTGCTCGCCCATCTGGGCGGCGCAGCCGAGGCGGCGGCGTTTCTGCAAGCGGGCGCAGAGGCGGCGGTGCTGGAAGTGGCGGATGGGGCATGGCGTTTTGCCCACGACAAGCTGCGCGAAGGGCTGCTGCGTTCAATCCCTGATGAGGATAAACAGCAGCAGCATCGCGCCGTAGCCGAAGCCATTGAAGCAGTCTACCCGGATGACGCCGCCTACTATGATGTGCTGATGGACCATTGGCGCGTAGCAGGCGATGTGGCGCGGGAGCTGCATTACCTGCTGCCGGTGGTAGAGGATATGGTGAACCGGCGGGCGCAGTACGGCCGTGCCGATGAACTGATTACACGGGGTCAGGCACTACTGCCACCGGATGATGCCCGTAACGCAGCATTGTTGAACAACCGCAGTTATGGACACTGGATGCGGGGAGAATTTGATATAGCTCAACCAGTAGCCGAAGCCGCTCGCGTTCACGCAGAGAAACTCGCGCTATCGAAAGAATTACAGGATGCCTTGAGCCACTTGGGTGTTATTGCCAATGCCAGAAGTGATGTTTCAGCCGCTCGTATCTACCACCAGCAAAGCCTGGCGCTCGCGCGCGAAAGAAACGATTTGTGCGGTATTACGATATGTCTTAATGGCTTGGGCATAGCTGCACATTTGCAAGGCGACTATTCAGAGGCGAGCAACTACTACCAGCAAGCGCTTGAACTGGCACGCACAAACGGAGATATAGTGAGTGTCTCGCGCAGTCTCAATAATTTGGGCATTGCCGCAAAACAATTAGGCGACTATCGCTTTGCCGCCGATACGCTTCAACAGGCTCTCACCCTGTCCCGTGAAATGGGAGACAAACATAGAGCGGCTACGAACTTGAGCAACTTAGGTATCGTGATTGTGACGATGGGCGACCTTGCAAGTGCAAATGATGCATTCCAGCAGGCACTTAGTCTGCGACGCGAAATGGGCGATAACCATGGTATTGGAAATGTTTTACACAATTTGGGCGATGTGGCCCTGAGTAAGGGCGATTATACTGCTGCAGAAGATTACCATCGGCAGAGCTTGAAACTCCTGCAAGAGTTTGGCTACAAGCACGAACTTGCGAGTACCTTTGCCAGTCTGGGAGATGCCATGCGGCATCAGCAGGACTATCCTACCGCTCGTGATTGTTACGAGCAGTGTTTAACATCGGCGCAGGAATTCGATAACAAACGCAATACAGTTTTGGGGATCATTGGCCTTGCCCAGACGGCGCTTGAAGATCGGCAAACAGATTTTCTGCCCTATTTGCAAGAAGGGCTGGTAACAAGCCTGAATCTTTCGGTGAAACCTCAACTGCTGACTCTGTTGGTTGTAACCGGGCAATGGGCGGCACGGCATGGCGACACCCCCGCCGCCGCGCGGTTGGCGGGTTTGGTGGATGCGCATCCAGCCTGCTCACCGCTCATCAGAATTGAGCTTGTGAAACTTCAACAGCAGCTCGCGTTGCTGCTGCCCGCCGAGCAGCTCGCCGCCCTCAGCGCGGAGGGCGCGGCGCTCGATCTGGAGACGACGGTGCGGGAATGGCTGGCGCAAATTGAGGCTGTCGCCACCGAAGAACAGACATTCATCGAGGAGTCTTCTGATGACGGAAAATGAGCAGACCAAAGATCAACTGATTGCGGCATTACGGCAGCGGGTGGCAGAGTTGGAAGCGACTGAGCAGCAATATTTCAGCCTGTTTGAACACGCGGGTGACTCAATCTACATCGCGGACCCGGTTACGTTTGCCATCATTGATGCCAATTCGCCCGCCGCGCGCCGCCTGGGTTACACTAGAGACGAACTGCTGCGCCTGAACCTGGATGATCTCGAAGTGCTGCCGCAAGAGGATGAAACGCATATGCTCTCTGCCTGGGAATCGTCATTTAGCGGATCGCGCACGTATGAATGTCATTACCGGCGCAAGAATGGCTCGCTGATTCCGGTTGAGGTGAGCAGTCGGGTGGTAACGGTTGGTGATCATCAAATTGTGCAAAACGCTGTGCGCGACATCACCAAACGCAAAGCTGCCGAAATCGCCTTGCGCGAGGCAGTGGAAGAACTTGACGCTTTTGCCCACACCGTCGCTCATGATCTTAAAAGCCCATTAAGCGTCATGCTGAGTTATACCTGGATGTTATTGGACGAAGTTGAGCAAATGCCTACCGAGCTGATTCGCACTTTTTCAGAAGCGCTCGCCAGAAACGGCGCAAAAATGAACAGTATCATCAACGAATTATTGCTGTTAGCCAGTGTGCGCAAACTGGATGAGGTTGAAATCGTCCCGCTGGATATGGGCTTTGTGATCAGGGAAGCATTGGGCCGCTTAAAGTTGATGATTGAGGAATATCAGGCCGAGATTGTGATGCCGGAGCTGTGGCCAGCCGCATCGGGTTATGCAAGTTGGGTGGAAGAAGTGTGGGCAAATTACATCAGCAACGCCATTAAATATGGCGGCACGCCGCCGGTGGTTGAAGTGGGCGCAACGCTGCTGGATGATCATTCCGTGTGCTGCTGGGTGAAAGACAATGGCGTCGGCCTGGATGCCGACCAGCAGGCGCGGCTGTTCAATCAGTTTACGCGGCTGGACGAGACGCGTGCCCAGGGGCATGGGCTGGGGCTTTCCATTGTTCAGCGGATTGTGGACAAACTGGGTGGACGGGTTGGGGTTGAGAGCGCAAAGGGTGCGGGCAGTGTGTTTAGTTTTACGCTGCCGGCGTCGGAAGGACGCAGCCATTGACCTAATATTTTTCGGGGCGTGCCGGCCGTTTGTTATCTCTTTTTGGGCTGGAGAACGGCCGTTCCCATCCCCCCCACCAACCCATCAACCCAACCAACCGGGAGCGGCAACGGCCGTTGCCAATGATAGGGTGAACAGCCAATTGATACCCGCTAAACCGATAGTTACAAACAACATCACAAACAACAGGGGAAGAGGTCGCTCAACGGGCCGGGCGTAGTCGGGTAACTGCCTACCGGTACTATGCCAATAAAGAGGCTATATTGTTGGATTGTTTCACAACTTCAATTGAAGAAATCAAAGACAAAGTCGTTTATCCGAAAGGTACGCTGCAGGGGCACACTTCGCCTGCTGCTTATGCCAATCTCGTTATGTTTTACACACATGTGGCGGAGAACCGGCCATTGTATCAGGCTTTGTTGACCAGTTCGGCCAGCCCGGTCATTCGGACCCGTTTTCGACATGTACTTACTGGGATTATCATCAACACAATGGAGCAAGCGGGCACATTAAGTAAATTGCCTGCTCCGAAAGATATGGTTTGCAGCTTGCTGGGTGATTTGGGGGTAGGGGCAATTATCTGGTGGTTAGAAACAAAATCAAACTATGCCCCGGCGTTACTGGCTGAAGTTGTCATGCGTCTGGGAGAGACGGGTTTATTTGGCCTGACGCAACAGACGCCGGTTGAGGGGGATATTTCGTATTGGCCCTTTGTGCCGGACAAACGGCCGTTAGAATAAAGATTCACGACAAGTGACCGAGGTAAGGGACGGGGTTGTGCCTTTACCGGGCTAACGGTGGCTGCCTCCGATATGCGTTCATTGCGAATGCTTTGTACGTTATAATAAAGAACGACACCTGATGGTGCGCCATAGGAGGCAATGACCATGTCATATCAAGACACCGTGAACGCGCTTGCCGCAGACGCAGAGCAGTTGGAACTGGCTTACCAGGCGGCTCTAAAAGCCGGTAACGCGGATGAATTCGGCCAGGCTATTATCGACAGTTACCACGCTGCGCCGGAAAATTTGCTGTATGCTGCCTGGTATCACCGCCTGGCATATGCGGCCAGGCAGGCTAAAAATATGGCTGTGGCCTGGGCCTGGGTCATCCCGCTGGCTGTGTGCAACGGCCTGCTGTTTTGGGGGCTGTCTGACGACCAACGCTTTATGGTGCAGATAGCGGGTGCAGACCAGCAGACCACTTATAATTATTTGCCTACTCTGATTTTGTGGGCGGGGCCTATTTCGGCCATATTTGTGCTGGTTTACCTGACGGCCGTTGGCCGTAAACGCTGGTCTCTCAGCGCCCTCATCGGGTTGGTCCCCCTGGCCGCCGCCGCCTATGTGCTTTGGCGCTACCCGCATACCGGCACACGGCCGTTTCAAGAGCAGTACCTCACCCTGATGGTCGGGCATTTACCCCTGCTGGCCTGGGCCGGCGTGGGGCTGTTCGCCATTGCCGGGCATCGTGACCCGGCTGCGCGGTTCGCCTTCCTCATCAAATCCCTCGAAGTGGCAATAGTAGGCGGCCTGTTCGTGATAGCCGGCGGCTTATTTACCGGCATCACCGTGGGCCTTTTTTCCGCCCTCGACGTGGAATTTCCCACATTGGTGCAGCGCTTATTCATTGCCGGTGGCGGCGGGCTGATTCCCGTCGTTGCCGTCGCCATCATTTACGACCCCACCCGCCCCCCTGCCGGGCAAGCCTTTGATGAAGGCTTGAGCAAGCTGGTGGCGCTGCTCATGCGCATTTTGCTGCCCCTGACCCTGCTGGTCCTCGTCGTTTACCTGGCCTTCATCCCCTTCAATTTCCGCGAACCCTTCGACAACCGCGATGTGCTGATCATTTACAATGGCATGCTTTTTGCCGTCATTGCCTTGTTGGTGGGCGCAACCCCGGTCAGCCTGGCCGACATTTCGCCCCACCTGGCTCGCTGGCTGCGCCGGGGCATTGTGGCTGTGGCGGCTTTGGCCCTGGTTGTCAGCCTGTATGCCCTGGCGGCCATTTTGTACCGCACCAGCCTCGACCGGCTGACGCCTAATCGGCTTGCTTTCATCGGTTGGAATGTGATCAACATTGGCTTGCTGGCGTACCTGCTGTTTTTGCAGGCGCGGGCTAAAGCGGGGCTTTGGCTGCAAGGGTTTTTTCAGGCTTACAGCGCCGGAACGGTTGTCTATGCCCTTTGGGCGCTGGTGATGATTCTGGCGCTCCCCTGGCTTTTTGGGATTGATCAGGAAATGGTGGAAGCGCTGCCGCCGGCGGTGCAAAACATTGTTTATGAACATGCCAACCCCATTCTTCTCAAATGTGCGGCCAGCCAGCATATTTACCTGCTGGAAAATGGGCAGAAGCGCTGGGTGGATACGATTGAGACGTTTGAGGCGCGGGGGTATGTGTGGCGCGATGTTTATTTTGTGAGCTGTGACGATTTGCGCAGTATTCCGGATGGGACGCCTATTCCGGCGGATGCTGGCCCGCCGCCCCAGCCGTGATGGCGTGTGCTGGGTTTACATGACGGAGGCAAACAGGTGAACCTTTTTCAACGAGTCTGTGATGATGAGGAAGATTATTGGCGCGTGCGTAATTTCTTGCGGGAGGTGTTTGTGGCGAACGGCCGTCTCGAAAACAGTTGGCACGTTGCCCGCCTGGACCATTGGCGCTGGCATTTGATCGAAACCTGCCACATTACGCCGCCCTTTACCCAGGTGACGGCCGTGTGGGAAACTGCCGCAGGGGAACTGGCGGCCGTACTCCACCCCTTTGGCGACGGCGAGATTCGGCTGCACATTCACCCCCGCTTTCGCAGCGTGGCGCAAGAGGCCGAAATTTTCGCCTACGCCGGGGAGCATTTGGCCGCAGAAACAGCCAGGGGCAAGATTGTCATTGTGCCGGTATTGGCCGATGACACCCTGCGCCAAGAAGCCCTGACCTCCCTGGGGTTCAGCAGGCAGCCGGGCTGGAACCACCATTATTGGCGCGACCTGGCCGCACCCATTCCCACTGCGCCTCTGCCCGCAGGCTACCGGCTGCGGGCAATGGGTGACGAAAGCGAGTACCCGGCACGCAGTTGGTGTTCCTGGCGGGCTTTCCACGCCGACGAACCAGATAGCAATTACGACGGCGATTATTCATGGTACGGCAACATGCAGACGGCCCCGCTTTATCGCCGCGATTTGGATGTGGTTGCCGCTGCGCCGGATGGCAGCATTGCCGCCTTTTGCACCTGCGCCTATGACGACTACACGCGCAGCGCCGTGACGGTGCTGGTGGGGGTTGCGGCCGAACATTGGCGGCGCGGCCTGGGCAAAGCGGTGGTGCTGGAAGGAATGCGCCGCCTGAAGCGGCTGGGCTGCACCCGCGTTTTTGCCACGGCCGCAGAGAAGCCTGCCGACGCCCTGTACCGCGCGGTGATGCATACTCATCGGGTGACGGACACCTGGGTTAACTGGTCGGGACTTACGCAAAAGCCCTCAACGGCCGGAGATTGAGCCTGTCGAAATCGGCTGTCGAAATCGGCTGTCGAAATCGGCTGTCGAAATCGGCTGCGACGACTTAACTGAGCTTGACTTCGACAGGCTCAGTCAAGTTAGTCCTGCTGGTATTGCGGTGTATTGCGCCCCTGCTTGCGGGACGCATGGGGTGCAAGTGGCGGCGAGGCGGCTGCCGGTTTTGGCGGCACAGTAAGCCAGCGTTTTATGTGCTGGCCTTGAGCCACATGGTAAATTTGCTGCCCATGCCGGGGATGCTTTCGACGGTGATTTTGCCTTCGTGGCGCTGCATGATTTCTTGGCAAATAGCCAGCCCCAGCCCTGTGCCCGGCGCGCCGCTTTCGCGGGCGGCCTGCCCCCGGTAGAAGCGGTCGAAGAGGTGGGGCAAATCTTCTTCGGAGATGCCGGGGCCATTGTCGATGATGCTGATAGTGACCCAGCGCTGCCGGTCGGCAACGGCCGTTGCTGTTTCCAGCCAGATACTTCCCCCAGACGGCGTATAATTGACGGCATTGGCTAACAAATTCGTCAACACCTGGTAAAAGAGCTGGGGGTCCACCAGGGCTTCGGTTCCTTCTGGCTGGGGATGAAAGTCCAGCGAAAGCCCCTTTTCGTGAGCCAGCTCGACGCGGTCAACGATCAATTCCCCGACCAGTTGGTTGACATTTAAGGGTACGGGGTCTACTGTCGTTTTTCCCAGCTCTAACCGCGACAAATCAAGCAATTCTTCAATCATTTTTTGCAGGCGGTCAGTTTCGCGGTTAAGGGTTTCCAGGTAGCGCGACCGGTTTTCGGGATTGCCAAATTCCATCAGCTGCAGGTAAAGTTTGACATTGCTCAAGGGGGTGCGCAGTTCGTGATTCATGTCGGAAACAAAATGCGTTTTGAGCCGCGTGGCCTGCTCTGCATTCTCCAAGGCCACTTTCAGTTCGACCGTTCGCTTCGCTACCATGTCCTCAAGGCTGTCCATTTTTTGGCGCTGCAAATCACTTAATTCGGCATTGCGCAGAACCAGGGCAAGGTTGTTGGCTAAGGTTTGAGCGTTAATGCTGTCCTCTTCTGTAAATGCCTCCGGTGTGCGGCTGAGAATGCTGATGACGCCCAGCAGCTCTTCATTGTGTGTCAGGGGCACGTACAGCGCCGAGCGCGAGGTGGAGTCAAGGGGCAGCCAGCGAGAATCGGCCCCGGTTTCGCCGAGAATCAGGGGTTGTTTTGTTTGCCCCACCAGCCCCACCAGCCCTTGGGGGTCTCCCAGCTTAAAGACCAGGTCTTGGCTTAGCCTTTGTACTTCTTCTTTTGCATACCCGACACTTTCGATTAAATGAAACAGCCCCGTTTCTGCATCATAATTAAAGTAGTTGGCGTAGGTGTACCCCAGGGCTTCTACAATGGCCTGGAGCGCGGAGGCCAGGAGTTGGGGCGAGGGTTGAATGGTGTTGAGGTGTACGCTGGCCTGGTAGAGGTATTTGAGGCGCTCGTTGGCCTGCTTTAGCTCTAATATTTTTTCTTCCAGTTTGTGAACCAGGCGCTCGTTGTAGTTTTTGAGGAACACAGGCTCTTCATCGATTCCTATTTCGGGGTTGGTTGTAGGGTGAGATTCGGCCACTTTTTGGATTTCCCGCAGCAGGACGGGGGGTTCGGCGGGTTTGGTGATGAAGCGCACGGCGCCTAAATTGAGGGCCAGGTCAATATCGCGCTCGTCGGTGTAGGTGGCGGTGTAAAAGACGAAGGGGATGCGGCGCAGGGTGTGTTCTTGCATCCAGCGGCGGCACAGGGAGAAGCCGTCCATGATGGGCATGAGGACATCGCTGATGATGAGGCTGGGGGGTGCGGCCAGGGCTTTTTCCAGGGCGTCTTGTCCGTTTACGGCCGTTTCCACCTCGAATCCATTTTCTGTGAACAGCGACTCCATCATGTGCAGCCCTGCCAGGTCATCGTCTACGATCAATAATTTCGTCATATTCACTCCCAGCGAAACCGTTAGGCGTTCAGTCCTTGTGTTTTGAATGCGCTTTGACCGGCGGCAGCCTGCGCCAGCGCTGGCCCAATTTGGGCCAGGGGCAGAACGAGGTCTGCTGCGGTAAGGGCCAGGGCTTGTTGGGGCATGATGGGGTACACGGCCGTTTGCGGGTCTTCCACAATTGTCAGGCCACCCAGCTCGTGAACCCGTCGCAGCCCCTTCGCGCCATCTCGATTTGTCCCGGTCAGCACCATGCCAATCAACTGCTCGCGCCACACCGCAGCCGCGCTCTCAAACAAAACATCAATAGAAGGCCGGGCATAATTCACCCGCTCATCCACATTCAAAGCCAATGTCTCTCCCCGTTCTACCAGCAAATGATAATTGGGCGGGGCCAGATAAATGTGCCCGGCCTGCACCGGTTCTTTGTCCAACGCCTCGCTTACCGGCAGCGCACTCACGTTGTTCAGGTAGGCGGCCAGCGCGCCCCCTTCATCGGGGTGAATATGCTGCACCGTGAGCACGGCCAGCGGGAAATGGGGGGGTAAATCGGCAAACAATTGGCTCAGGGCCTCTACGCCGCCGGCAGACACGCCCACCACCACAGCTTTATACCCTTTTCTTCTTATAAATTTTTTGCCTTTCATCAACCACCACAAAATCTTTTTCTACTGCGGAGAAAAGCAGCGATTCGTTGTTGCCCAGGCATAAAAACCCGCCGCCAACCAGGCTGTCGCGAAAGAGCCTCAAAGCCCGGTTTTGCAGTTCTTGATTGAAGTATATGAGCACATTGCGACAAAAGATGACCTGAACTTCGCTGAAAACATTATCGCTGACCAGGTTGTGGTTGGCAAAGGTAATGTTTTTCTTGAGCATGCCGTTGATCACGGCACGGCCGTAATCCGCATGATAATAATCACTAAACGACAGCTTGCCCCCGGCCAACTGGTAATTTCGCGTATACTGCCGAATGTCATCCAGCGCATAAATGCCATCTTTAGCCGCCACCAGCGCCTCATCATTAAAATCGGTCGCAAAAATAGTTGCCCGCCCATAGAGAGACTCCTCCAGCAGCAAAACCGCCATCGAGTACACCTCTTCCCCCGTGGCGCAGCCCGCATGCCAGATGCGCGGCGCGGCAAAAGTCTTCAACGTCGGCAGCACCTTTTGGCGCACAGCCAGAAAGAAATCAGGATCGCGAAACATCTCCGTGACCATGATAGAAAATTGACCCGCCAATGCCAGAAACAGCGTCTCGTCCCCCAGCACGCGGGGAATCAAGTCCGCCACGCTCCCTATCTTGTGCGTCTCCTGAAAGTTGTGAATGCGGCGTTGCAGCGACGCCCGCGCATAGTTGCGAAAATCATAGCCATAGCGCCGATACATCGCTTCCAGCAGCAAATCAATGGCAATTTCTTCAACATCTACCTTGTGCATATCCCGTTTCCTAACGATACATCCAAACCCGCATCATCGACAGCAGCCGGGGCACATCTACCGGTTTCGCCAGGTAATCGCTGGCTCCCGCCGCTACAATTTTGTCGCGGTCAAAGGGCATGGCCTTGGCCGTGAGGGCGATGATGGGCAGGGTTTGGAACTGCTTTTGGGCGCGGATGCGCTTGATGGTTTCGTAGCCATCCATCACCGGCATCATAATGTCCATGAGCACCAAATCGGGGGTTTCGGTTTCCAAAATCTTGAGGGCTTTTTGCCCATTTTCGGCACGCAGCAGCCGCAGCCCGCGCTCTTCTAGCAGCTTGGACAGGGCAAATACGTTGCGCATGTCGTCATCTACAATCATGACCTGCCGGTCCTTAAAGACGGCGTCGTCGTCGTGCAGGCGGGCAATCATTTGCTGCTTGACGGCCGGCAATTTGCTGACTGTGCGGTGCAGGAAGAGGGAAACTTCGTCTAGCAGTCGGTCTTCGGAGCGAACGCCTTTGATGATGATGGACTCGGCGTATTGGCGCAGCTTGAAGATTTCTTCGGCCGTTAGCTCTTTGCCGGTGTAGACGATGATGGGCGGCAGCGTAATGCTTTTGTCGGCAGCCAGGGTTTCCAAGATTTGGAAGCCGTTCATGTCGGGCAGGCGCAGGTCGAGGATGACGCAGTCGAAGTTTTTGTGGCTGATGGCCTGAATAGCGTCGCGGCCCAGGGCAACGGCCGTCAGGTTGACATCGTTGTCGCTAAACAGCTTCTCCACACTCTTGCTCAACGCGGCGTCATCTTCTACCAGCAGCAGCTCCTTCACCGGCCGATCGATGAAGTTTTGCAGCCGCCGCAAAGCATCTTCCAGCGAATCTTGCGAGACGGGCTTGACCAGGTAGCCCACGGCCCCCATTTGCAGCGCCGACGAGGCGCTTTCTTCTACAGACATAATGTGTACCGGAATGTGGCGCAGGGCCGGGTCGCGCTTTAACGTCTCCAGCACTTCCAGCCCGTTCATTCCCGGCAGGCGAATGTCTAGAATGATGGCTGCGGGATAATGTTTCCGGGCCAACTCCAGGCCGTTTTCGCCGGTGGTGCTGAGCAGAGTTTTGAAGCCTTTGGCCTGGCACTGCTTGGCGACCAGCCTGGCAAAATTGGTGTCATCCTCCACAATGAGAATGGCGTGGTCGCCGGGGGTAAGGGTGTCGCGGTCGTCGGGCAGGCTGGAGGTGGGCAACGGCCGTCTCGCCGGCGGGGCGGGCGGCACAGGCGGAACGACAAGCGGCACGCTGGGCAGCGTCAGGGGTTCAGGTTTGCGGTAGGCGGCCGCCAGGGGCAGCACCAGGGTAAAGGTTGAGCCTTGCCCCGGTGCGCTTTCCAACTGGATGCTGCCGCCCAACAGCTTCGCCATCTCGCGGGAAATGGAAAGCCCCAGGCCGGTGCCGCCAAATTTGCGGTCCGCGCCGCCTTCGACCTGCTGAAAGGCTTCGAAAATGCGGGCATGGTCTGTCGGGGCAATGCCGATGCCGGTGTCGGCGATGGCAATGCCAATGTGTTGGTCGGGGTACGGCCGGAATGTCACCGTAATTTGCCCCACCTCGGTAAACTTGATGGCATTGGAAAGCAGGTTCTTCAAAATCTGCTCCAGGCGCTTACGGTCTGTTTGGAACATGGGTGGAACGGCCGTTTCCACGTCAACCACCAGCGCCAGCCCCTTCTCCGCACACAAATGCCCAAAGGTCTCTTGCAAATTCTGGGTCACGTCGGCCACCATCACCGGTTCCACCATAATGTCCATACGGCCAGACTCAATCTTCGCCAGATCCAAAATCTCATTAATCAGCGACAACAAATCCTGGCCGCTGTTATAGATAATCGTTGCCGACTCCACCTGCTCCTGCGTCAAATTCCCGCCCTTGTTCCCCTTGAGCATGTGCGCCAGCAGCAGCAAGCTGTTCAGCGGCGTGCGCAGCTCGTGCGACATATTCGCCAAGAACTCCGACTTGTACTTGCTCGCCAACGCCAGATCGGCCGCCTTGCGCTCCACTTCCTCTTGCGCCTTTTGCAAGTTGACGTTAGCCTCCTCCATAGATTGCTTTTGCCGCTTTAGCGATTCATTCTTTTCTTCCAACTCCTCATTAACCACTTGCAGCTCTTCCTGCTGGACCTTCAACTTTTCTTCCGAAGAGCGCAGCAGCGTGGTTTGCGCTTCCAGTTCCGCATTCATCGCCTCCAGGTCAGCCTGTTGGGCCATCAGCTCTTCGCTCAGCGTCTGCGCCTCCTCCAGCGCCCGAGCCAGCTCGTCGCGGGCCTTAGCCGTCACCATGTTGATGCCCACCACCGGGGCCATTTGCGCCAGGTAAGCCAGCTCCAGGTCGCCCATTTCAGCCAGCGTGCCCACTTCTAGCACCCCCAACACGCTGCCTTCGTGCTTGATGGGCGTCACGGCGACAAATTTTGGCACAGCCTCGCCCAGCCCGGAGGTAACGCGCACGTAAGATTCTGGCACGTGGCGCACCAAAATTTGCTCGCCTTCCAGCGCCGCCTGCCCCACCAGCGATTCGCCCAACCGGAACTTGTTAGAAATCTTTTTGCGCTTGGTGTAGGCGTAGCTGCTGGTAAGTTTGAGCAGTGGCTCGCCATCATCTTGCTGTAAAAGGTAGATTGCGCCTAGCTGGGCCTGCAAATAGGCAATGGTTTCGTTGAGGACTTTTTGGGCAATGGTGTCCGCTTCTTGCGTGCCGCGCATGACTTCGTTCAGGCGAATGAGGCCGCTTTGCAGCCAGGCCTGGTCGCTGGATTCTTCTTCGCGCTGGCGTAGGGCGGTGCGCATGCGGTTGACGCCTTCGGCCAATATGCCCAGTTCGTCTTTGCTGTTCATTTGCACGGGGATATCCAGGTCGCCATTGGCAATGGCTAGCACGGTGGTGGCTAATTTTTGCAGCCCCTGCTGAATGGAGCGGAGGATGCCCAGGCCAACAAAAAACCCGAGGACTACGGAGAAGACGGGCAGGCCAACCATGACGGTTTGGGCAATGGCGACTTGCTGGTTGCTGGCCGTCTGGCTGGTTTCTAGTTTGTCTTGGATTAGCTGTACCAGGGCTTGCAGGCTGGTTTCGGCGCGGTCGTAGGCCTGACGGCCGTTGCCCAAAGACAGGTTGTTGGCTCGCTCGAAATCGGCCGTTTGCGCCCACACTTCTCCCGGTTGCAGTTGCCCATACCCGTTTTCTACAAGCTGCTGCACTTGTTTCTGGTTGGCAATAAAGACGCGGTAATCGGTGTAAAACTGATCCAGTAAAACCTGGCTTTGGGCGTCGGCCTGCGTGCGCAGCTGCGCCAAATCGCTTTCAACTTGCTGTTGCAGCGTGGCTGCATCGTTAATTTGTTTTTGCAAGTCGCTGTCGTTGGCAACCAGCAGCATGTTCTTTTCGGCGCGATGGATGCTGACCAGCGCCGTGTTAATTTGGTTTGCCAGCGCGATGTTTTCCGTCTGCACATCAATTATGGATTGTAGGGTGCGGTTTGTCTGGCGCAGGTAGCCAATGCCCACCCCGGCTACCGCAATTTGCAACGCCAGAATGACAAACAAGAGAAGCAATATTTTGCTGCGAATGGATGCATTTTGTAAGCGGTTCATACAATCTCCTAGAAAGGCTAAAACGATGGCAGTTTGCACGTCTCCTGTGCGGGCAATTGTCGGGCTGGGCTTGCAAGGCTTGTGTCAAACCCGTTTGCCGGCCCAATTTGCCAACTTCAATCAAATGCTTTTGTATAAAACTCGCTGATGGGAGTGGCGGAGGTGGGGTGCGTGGCTGAACCACACTTTCTAACTTTGGTGGCGTTTGGGGTAGGTGGGGGTGTTTTGCCGGTAAGCGGGCGGGGAGAAACGGCCGTTGTCGTTAGCTGCCTCGGTGAAGATTTCCCAATAGAGCGATGATGTGTTGTAGACATAGTAACGGTTTATCCTTGAAGGGGGAAACCGTAAGAATCTTTAATGTTTTTCAAAATAAGCTCCCCAGGTCTGAAACAAAGGTACCTGGCCCTAAAAATCATTATACAGTAATCTGGCGCGTTTTTGACCTGCGAGGTTTCGTGACCATGATTTTTGCGCTAAAACCTCGCAGGTCTTCTCTGGTGAAACAAAAAATGCCGGCGCCTTCCTGCTAAAAAACCAGAGTCCGGCTGTCATCAATAGCCATCCGATTGCTTGGAGAAATCGGATGGCTCGATTCGGCAAACTGATTATACGGACATACGCAGAGAAAGGGATAGGCCATTAGTTGTATTAGGCCATTAGTTGTATTTCCTGGGGGGTATGTCGTCTAAAAGACGTAAATTTGGGCTGCTACAGCCACAACTTTGCCCGGCGCGTGCAAAAACGTGCCCGCCATGACAAATGGGGGATGTTGACCCAACCGCCAGCCGCTATAATTGCTTGCTTAATTTTTGTGGGCGTACAGATTGTCCCCGCCTGCGCGGGAAAGACAGCCCAGAGCTATCTGTACAGCCACATGTTTATAGAGAGCCGCACAAAATTGATAAGACAAACCCCAATAGCAGAATTATTAAAGGGCTTTGCCCGCCAAATTGTGGCCCCACACCCCAGCCTGCCCCAGGCGCAAAAGAAAGAAGCCGCACTGTTAACCACCGTTTTATTGGCCGCTTCCGGCATGATCCTGGCAAGTTTGGGCTGGCGATATTTTGCGACGCCGCCCCTTTTGGAAGCCAGGGTGGCCGTACCGCTTGTTTTGCTGACAACGGCCGTCATCTACGTGTTGGGCCGCAGCCGCCACTACCGGGCGGGCATTTACCTGAGCGTTGCTGCCGCTTACGCGCTGGCGCTGGCGACTGTGTGGCAGCGCCCCATGCCGGGCGTGCTGCACTTTTTTGTGCTGCCGGTGCTGCTTGCCAGCCTCTTTTTCTCCGGGCGCGTCATTGCGGCGCTAACGGCCGTCAGTGCCAGCCTGGTTTTGCTGCACGGCCGTCTGCTGCTCCAACAGGGCCGCATCGACATCATATTGTTCCTGCTCCTCTTCAACGGCGTCATTCTGGCTACCAACAACGCCATCAAGCGCCGCTCCATTGCCGACCTGCAAAAAAGCGAAACCCGCTACCGCCAGATGTTTCACGACAATCAGGCCATTCAACTGCTCGTTCACCCCGAGAGCGGGCAAATTTTAGACGCCAACCCGGCCGCCCAAAATTTTTATGGCTATTCCCAGGCGCAGTTGCAGGCCATGTTCATCCAAAACATCAACCAGCTTTCCGCCGCCGAAGTGACCCGCGAAATGGAGCAGGCTTACCGCGAAGAACGCCAGTTTTTCCAGTTTCGCCACCAACTCGCTTCGGGCGAAATTCGTGACGTAGACGTTTTTTCCAGCCCCATCGACACAACCAATGGGCGCATCCTTTACTCCGTCGTTACCGATGTTACTGCCCGGCGTGCCGCCGACGCCCAAAAGGAAAAGCTGCTCAGCCACCTGCATTTTCTCAACCGCACCGCGCTGGAATTGATCAGCCTGCCCGATGAGGCCAGCATCTACGCCTACATTGGCAGCCAGCTTCAGCAAACCCTCGACGAGGCCATTATTATCATCGGCAGCACCACCGAACAGGCGCAGAAAATGGTGGTTCGGGGAGTCTATGGCCTAAATGACGATGTGCAGGCCCGCCTGGACGGCATGTTTGGGGGGGCGATCCTTGATCAGCGTTATGAGCTGGATTCGCAGGTTACGGCCGTTCTCGGCCAGGGCAAGCTCTACCACAACTACGAAGAGTTAGCACCCATGCCCAACTCCCACCCCGACGCGGCGCTGATGGCGCAGTTCAAAACCCTGCTGGGCATCAACCACACCTACCTCATCGGCTTTGTGCAATCTGGCGACCTCTACGCCGGGCTACATATCTTTACCCCCCGTGAAATCGACCAGCCCGAACACATCGAAGCCTTTGTGCAGCAGGCTTCCATCGCGCTGCAACGCGCCCAGACGAATTCGGCGCTGCAGGTCACACAAACGCGCTACACGTCGCTTTTTGAGCAAAGCAACGATGGCGTCTTTATTCTCGACCTGCAAGGCAGCCATACAGCGGTAAATCAGCGGTCTGCCGACATGTTTGGCTACTCGCGGGAAGAACTGGTGCAGCTAACTTACCGCGACCTGGCTATGCCTACCGAACATACGCACAGCCAACAAGTTTTGCAGCGGCTGCTGGCCGGAGAGCGCGTACCGCCTTATGAAAAAACCTTCCGCCGCAAAGACGGCCGTCCCTTCCCGGTAGAACTCAATGTAGAAGTAGTGCGCGACAGCAACGGCCGTCCCCTCTACATCCAAAGCATCGTGCGCGACATCACCGAACGCAAACAAATCGAAGACTCTTTACGCCAAAGCGAGGCCCGCTGGCGGGCCATGCTCAGCGTCATCCCCGACCTCATCTTCCGCCTCAGCGCCGACGGCGTCTATCTCGACTACCATACGCCAGCCCCCGAACTGCTCATATTCCCCCCAGAACACTTCCTGGGGCGCAAAATCACCGAAGTCTTCCCCCCCGAACAGGCCCAGGCCCAAATGGCCGTTCTGGCAGAGGCGCAGCGCACCGGCCAACTGGCCGCCATCGAATTCGAGGCCGTGCTGCAAGGCCGCCCCAGCCACTTTGAAGTCCGGTTCGTGCCTTCCGGCAATGAAGTATTGGCTATCTCCCGCGATATGACAGCCCTGGTGCAAGCCCGCCGCGAGCTAGAAATTTTGCAAGAGCGGCTAACATTCTCCGTAGAGACAGCCCGCATTGCCTGGTGGGAAATCGACGCCGAAACCGGCAAAGTCAACTTCGACCCGCGTAAAGTGACCATGCTGGGCTACGACCCAGACGATTTTGCAAACGTTACCTACCACGCTTTTGTTGATCTGATTCATCCTGAAGACCAGGAACATGTGATGACCAACATGCGCGACTTGTTGGAAGGGCGCTCTGACCTGTACGCAGTTGATTTTCGCATTCGCACGGCGTCTGGCAAGTGGGCCTGGCATCACGATCGTGGGCAAAGGGCGCTGTCAGACACCGGTGCCTTGCTCGTGCGCGGCTTTGTCATCGACATCAGCGAGCGCAAACACGCCGCAGACCAGGAGCTGCTGCTGGCGATGGAGAAAGAGCGTCACCAAATGCTGGCGCAGTTCATCCAAAATGCCGCACACGAGTTCCGCACGCCCATGGCTATCATCAACCTGAACGCGCAGCTTCTGCGACGCATTCAGGACGAAGAGCGCCAGCGAGAGAAAATCGCGCAAATTGAGTGGCAGATCAAACGCATGGATCGCCTGGTGGGTATGATGCTGCTGCTGACGCGGTTGGAAAGCGGCCAGGCCATTGAGGAGGCGGGCGTGGTGAAGCTGCGGCCCCTTTTAGATACGGCTTGCACGAATTTGCGGGCCAAGCTGACGGATGAGCAGACGGTTTGTTGTGATTATGTGGCGCAGGAAACGGCCGTGCGCGGCGACCACCAGCTCCTTTGGGAAGCCGTCAGCCAATTGATCGACAATGCCGTTCGCTTTGCCGCCCCCACTGGGACCATCACCTTGCGCCTGCTTGCAGAACCCCCCCAGGCCAAAATCGAGATTCAAGACGACGGCCCCGGCATCGCCCCAGAAATACTACCCCGCATCTTCGACGTTTTTTGGCGGCAAGACGAAGCACACACCACCCCCGGCTTTGGCCTGGGGCTGCCCATCGCCCGCAAAATAATCGAAATGCACGGCGGTCAGCTCGTCGTCGAAAGCCAGCCCGGTGCAGGCAGTACGTTCCGAATTCTGCTGCCCATGGCCTGACCTGCTCCAGTTTCCCCGCCCGCTCACCCCCAAACATGCCCGGCTTGCTGGGGCGCACGAACAACCTGTCAGAGAAATTAAGGATTGAACCGCAGATTGACCGACAAATCTCATTTTCAGGGTGACAACAACAGATTTGAGTAAAAAACAACTATTGCTCACCTCTGAAAAAACCTGTTGATTATTCCCATCTATTGTTGTCATTTTAGGCCAGGATTAATTCTGTCAGTCAACCAGGTAATCTGCGGTTTGTTTTCTTTTCCCATGACAACTTGTTCGTAGGCTCGGCTTGCTGCTGCCGCTTGACACCCGGTTTTAATTGGCTTACAATCTTGATTGAATGTTCAATCAAGTCATACAAGAGTCAAAACCATGACCGAAGACCAGGAAAGCCGCCAAAAAATTTTGGATGCCGCCTTTGCCGAATTTGCCGACAAAGGGTTCAGGGGGGCAACCATCAAAAGCATTGCGCAAAGAGCCGAATTGCAATCGCCCTCCCTCATTTATTGGTACTTTGCCACCAAGGAAGCCTTGTTCCAGGCCGCCATTCAATCTCATTCCCCCTTTGCCGAAGTCGTTTTAGACCCGGCGCCCCTGCTAGACACCCCGCCTGACGTTGTGCTGACCCAGTTGGCGCAAAGCTATCTGTATTACATGAGCCAGCCTAACATCCAAAATCTCATGCGCTTGCTTCTCTCCGAGTTGGGCAAACGGCCGCAGCTCGCCGAGTTGGTCAGCCAGGGTTTGATGGAGCCGGTGCTGGACTTTTTGCAAACTTACCTTACCCATCAAATTGAAATGGGGCGGCTGCGCCCCCATGATGTGCGTTTCAGCGCCCGCGCCCTCATCGGCCTGATGGCCCCCCAGGTATTTGGCCTGCTCTTTTTCCCCGGTTTGCGCCTGGATGGGGTGCCAAACGACACGTATGTGCAAACCATGTTCGACATTTTTCTGACCGGACTGCGGCCCTCCGCAGAAGGCTAACCCAATGATCAATTCTCGCCTGAGATCGTTGATTCGTAAGGAGTTTTTGCAAATCATCCGCGACCCGCGCACGATGGCCCTGGTTTTGGTGATGCCCATCATTCAACTGCTGATGCTGGGTTATGCCGCCACCAATGACGTGCGCAATGTGCCTATGGCTGTGTTTGACCAGGATCGAAGCCCGGCGGCTCGCCGTTTGCTGGATGCTTACCGTGCCGCAGATTATTTTCTGATTGCCCACGACGCCGGTTCGGAAGCCGAAATGCGCGACCTGATTGACAGCGGCCAGGCGCGGGTGGGCCTTATTATTCCCCCCAATTACAGCAACGATTTACAAGGGAATGGTACGGCCGTGGTGGCCTTTGTTTTGGATGGCAGTGACCCGACGATTGCTTCGACGGCGCTGTCGGCGGCGCAGTTGATTGCCCAGCAGCACGGCACGCAGGTGTTAGAAGCTCGCCTGGCGCGGCGCGGGCAGGCCATCACCGCCCAGCCAACCATCGAGGTGCGTACACAAGTCTGGTACAACCCCGATCTGGTCAGCGCCTATTTTATGGTTCCCGGTGTAATCGGCATGATTTTGTACGCCATTACCTCTATTCTCACGGCCACGGCCATTGTGCGCGAGCGGGAGCGGGGCACGATTGAACAGCTTATTGTGACCCCCATCCAATCTTGGGAGCTTATTGTGGGCAAGCTGATTCCTTACGTCATTCTGGCTTTTAGCAATATTATCGAGGTGCTTTTGCTGGGACGGCTGCTTTTTGGCATGCCCATTCGCGGCGATTTGTCGCTGATTCTGCTGCTTTCGGGGTTGTTTTTGGTGTCTGGCTTAGGCATTGGGCTGCTGGCCTCGACAATTGCCAATACGCAGCAGGAGGCCATGTTAACCGTTTTTATGACGCTGCTGCCGAGTATCTTTTTGTCGGGGTTTTTCTTTCCCCTGGAAGCTATGCCTATTGTGTTGCAGTGGTTTTCTTACCTGACGCCCCTGCGCTATTACCTGACCATTATTCGTGCGCTGTTGGTGAAGGGGGTGGGGTTTGGCGCCATTCAGGGGGATGTGGTGGCGCTGGCGCTGTTTGGCCTGGGAATTATGACGTTGGCAGCCATGCGTTTTCGCAAGCGGCTGGATTAGGTGGTTTATTGATTTTTTGCGGAGGTTGAGATGCATCACCGTATACGAAAAATTGTGCCGGTTGTGGTTTTGGTGGGAGTGGTAACGGCCGTACTCATGTACCTGTACAGCGTGTCTGGGGCCGAAGAAGTGGACGCGCTGCAAGCCTCTGGCACGGTGGAAGCTGTGGAAGTTATTGTTGCCCCCGAAATGGCCGGACGCATCACCGAAATTTTGGCCGAAGAAGGGGATTTGGTGCAGGCGGGCGACGTTCTCTTTCGCCTGGAAGATGACATCATGCTGGCGCAGCGCAGCCGCGCCGAGGCTGCTTTGCGCACGGCGCAGGCGCAGTTGGCCCAGGTGCGTGCCGGGGCAACGCCGGAAGACATGGCCGCTGCGGAAGCGGTTGTGGCGGCGGCGCGTGGCTCCGTGGCTGTGGCGGAAGCGGCCCTGACCCAGGCCCAAATTAATGCGGACAGTGCCCGTGCGGCAGAAGGTGCTGCGGAAAGCGCGGTGTCTGTGGCGGAAACGGCCGTGACTCAGGCTGAAGCTGCGGTGAACATTGCCGAGGCCAACCTGACGCAGGCGGAGGCGCTGCGCGACCGGCTGGAATTGGGGGCGACGGCTGAGGAGGTGGCTGTGATGGCGTCGCTGGTTGCCCAGGCGGAGGCGGAACTGGCGCTGCTTGATGTGCAGATGGAGAAGCTGGTGGTGGCAACGGCCGTTGCGGGCATTGTCATGGTGCGCAATATTGAACCCGGCGAGACGGTGCAGCCGGGGGCGGTCGCCTTTGTCATCGGCCAGCTCGACGAACTGACCATCACCGTTTTTGTGTCTGAGGCGCGGTATGGGCAGATCAGGCTGGGGCAGGAAGCACGGGTGACGGCCGACTCTTTCCCCGGCGAGGTTTTTACCGCCACGGTGACGCGCATTGCCGATGAGGCAGAGTTTACGCCGCGAAATGTGCAGACGGAAAGCGGTCGGCGCACCACAGTGTTTGCCGTTAAGCTGACTGTGGCGGGGAATGGCGGCAAGCTGAAGCCGGGAATGCCGGCAGATGTGGCGTTTGTAGAGGCTGGACAGTAAGAGGGTGGGGGCTGGCTGCCCTCGTTATCCCGTTGGTTTGATCAATGAACGATTTGCTGGTTGATGTGCATGATTTAACGAAATCCTTTGGGCCGGTAACGGCCGTAAACGGCATTCGTTTGCGCGTGGCCGCCGGGGAAATTTATGGGCTGATTGGGCCTGATGGGGCGGGCAAGACCACGACCTTTCGCCTGCTGGTGGGCGCACTGCGGCTGGACGGCGGCGGCGGCCTGGTTGGCGGCCACGATCTGGTCAAGGAAATTAACCGGGTGCGCATGCAAATCGGCTATCTGCCGCAGCGGTTTAGCCTGTATGGTGACTTGACGGTGGATGAGAATTTGCGGTTTTTTGCCGAGGTTAACGGCATTGCCGCCAGCGAGTGGCAGCCCCGCCGCGCTGAAATGCTGGCTTTTGTGGGGTTGGCCGAGTTTGCGCAGCGCCGCGCCGACCAGCTATCTGGCGGCATGAAGCAGAAGTTGGGGCTGGCTACGGCGCTCATTCACCGGCCTCGCCTGCTTTTGCTGGATGAACCAACGGCCGGCGTAGACCCGGTGACGCGGCAGGATTTTTGGCAGCTAATTGGCCGGGCGGTGGCCCAGGAAGGGGTGACGGTGGTGGTGAGTACGCCGTACATGGATGAGGCCAGCCGCTGCACGCGAATTGGGTTTATGCGCGATGGCCGCATTCTGGACGAAGGCACGCCGCAGGCCATTACCAGCCCGCTGCACGGCCGTATCCTGGAATTGAGCGGCTCGCCGCGCCGCCAACTGCACGCCCTTGCCGCCCAAGACCCCGATGTGGAGGCGGTGCAGCCCTTTGGCGAAAAACTGCATTTGCGCGTGCGGCCAGGCACGGCCGCCGCAGTGCAGCAGCGCCTTCCGGCGGCACTCTCTTCTGCGGCTGTGACTGTGCAGTATTTGCGGCCCATTGCCCCAACGGTGGAAGATGCGTTTATTGCTATGCTGGAGAGTGAGGGGTAGAGACGAACCGGTCTCTACCCGCAAAGTTGTCATTTATGGAACCGGCCATTGAAGTTAAAGAATTAACGAAGGTGTTTGGCGATTTTACGGCCGTTGACCGGGTTAGCTTTGCCGTGCAGCCGGGCGAAATCTTTGGCTTTCTCGGCCCCAACGGGTCGGGTAAAACCACAACCATTCGCATGCTGTTGGGCATTTTGCGCCCTACTTCGGGCATGGGGCGGGTGTTGGGCAGCGACATCCATACCCAGGCCGAGGCCATTCGGCCCCAGGTGGGCTACACGTCGCAAAAATTTGCCCTGTACGATGAGCTGACCATGGTGGAAAACCTGGATTTTTACGCGGGGGTGTATGGCGTAAAAGAGCGGGCGCGGCGGGTGGCCGAAGTGGTAGAGCTGCTGGGTTTGACTGGCCGGGAAGGGGAGCGTGCCGGTGAATTATCGGGTGGGTGGCGGCAGCGGTTGGCGCTGGGCGTGGCCCTTACGCACCGGCCCCGGCTGCTCTTTTTGGACGAACCGACCAGCGGCGTAGACCCCCAGGCTCGCCGCGCTTTTTGGGATTTGATTTACGATCTGGTCGAAGCGGGCACGACGGTTTTTGTGACGACGCATTACATGGATGAGGCGGAATATTGCGGCCGGCTGGGGGTAATGTACCAGGGGCGGCTTTTGGCGCTGGACACGCCCGACCAGCTCAAGCAGCAAATTCTGCACGGCTCCATTTGGGAGGTTGCGGTTACGCCGTTAATGAGTGCGTTAACGGCCTTGTCGGGGGTGGATGGCGTGCTGCGGGTGGGTTTGTTTGGCAGTCGTTTGCGCGTAGTGACTAAGAATTTGTCACACACGGCCGTTTCCCTCCAGTCCGCATTGCAAGGGTTGGGGTTTGGGGAAACGGCCGTTGCTGCCGCCGAGCCAACCCTGGAGGACGTATTCGTTACCCTGGTTGGCAAATAACTGGCCCGGCCTTAACTAATGATGAGCGTCGGCGTCATAAAAGGGCAAAAACCGTGCTGCCAGGCTAAAGCCCAACAGCCAATAAGAAATGACGCCAATTCCCACGGCAATTTCCTGCCAGGTTGGCACATAAGAGCCTAATTTAATTGTTGGCGTGTACGGGTCATAGCTAATGGCGGCAATCAGCCCCGAAAAATTGTAATTCCAGCGCATAATCACCACGCAAGTGGCTGCCATGAGCGCCACCACAATGCGCAGGCGCAAATTGCGGCCGGGCTTGTAGGTGATGAGCGTAAACCCCGGCACAAGACCACCCATCAACACCTGCCCCAGCCAAAACGACCAATTATAGGGGGCAATGCTGTTTAGCAATTCCACTTGCATCGCCACATCGCTGTCAAAACTGTAATAGTACGTAACGGCCCAATCCCACAGCTTGAGGTAAATGCACAGCAGCAGCACCGCCCCCGCCATACGCGCCAACTGCGCCAGCACTTCATCTTTTACCAGCCCCGGCCGCATGACGCGAAAGACCAGCACGCTGAGTACAAACAGCAGCGCCAGCCCCCCGCCAATGGCCGAAAGCACAAACATGACCGGCGCGGTGGGGCGAAACCACAGCCCGCGCCCCGACAAGACGCCATAGGTTGCGCCCAAAGAGGCCTGGTGCAGCAGCGACAGGGTTAACCCCACCACCGCCAGAATTGGCCCCAGCTTGTGAATGAAATGGGTGACTTTTACCAGAAAGGGGAACCGCCGGAAGAGGGCATGTTCCATGATGGAAGGAAACATTTCCAGCACCAGCACTGTCAAATACAGCACCACGCACATGGTAATTTCCCACAGCAAGGAATGGGGCTGCCAAAAAACGACGGGATGCCAGAAGCGCAGGGGCTGGCCCAGGTCGAACAGCAGCACCATGCCGGCCGTGGAGTACCCCAAAAAGCCGACGATGACGGCCAACCGGCCAATATGCTCGAAGCGTTTAATTTTGAGCAGGTACACAATGACGCCCATGGTAAAGGCTCCGCCACCCAGGGCAATGCTGGAAATGTCGATGACAATCCACAGGCCCCAGGGCACCTGGTCATTCAGGCCCGTGACGGCCAGGCCATAGCGCAGCACCTGGTAGCCACCTACTGCGCCAAAGGCGAATCCGGCCAGCAGCAGCCCAATCCACAGGGGGAAGATGTCAAACTCGCGTTTGCCAAGCCGAACTTTGGGTACATGAATGGGGTAATCCATCTCAGGCCTCCTCACCCGTGGGGGGGACGTAGAATACTTTGGGGCTGGTGCTCAGGTCTTCGCGCAGCAAAATAGGCGCGGGTACTTTGGCAAGCTCTTCGCTGATGGGGCTGTGGGGGTCGTTGAGGTTGCCGAAGACGCGGGCGCCGGTGGGGCAGGCCACCACGCAGGCGGGGGTTGCGGCTTCGTCTACGCCGGGCATCAGGCCGCGTTCCAGGCCGGCGTCGATGCGATGCTCGCAGAAGGTGCATTTTTCCATGACGCCGCGCGGGCGGCGTTCTACTTCGGGAAAGCCGAATTCGGGGGTGAACTGGTTGGGTTCGACGTGTTCTTGCCAGTTGAAGCGGCGCACGTCGTAGGGGCAGGCGACTTCGCAGTAGCGGCAGCCGATGCACAGGTCGTAGTCCATGGTGACGATGCCGTCGTCGCGGACGTAGGTGGCCCCGACGGGGCAGACGTGGACGCAGGGTGGGTCTTCGCAGTGCATGCAGGGGCGGGAAAGGTAGTATTCTGCGCCGTTGGTGGTGGTTTCGCGGGTGACGACGTTGTATTCGAAGTTGACGGGCAGGTCGTTGACGGCCTGGCAGGCGTAGGTGCAGTAGTTGCAGCCGATGCATTTGTTGATGTCGATGAGCATGCCCCATTTGTAACGGCCGTCGCCCACCCCGCTGCCATGTTCCTGAGAAGCGGCCTGGCCTGCGCCGGGCGCGTGGGGCAACTGCGTGGCGGCAATGGCTCCCATGGTGCAAGCCGTTACGGCCAGAAACCCGCGCCGCGAAATGGTGTCGCCCAGCAAGCTGGTTTGTGTCTTGTTTCCTTCTTCGCTCATGGTTTTCTCCGTCGCCGTTGGCTTATTGCTGTTTGTCTTCGTGGCGGTGGCCGGGGTCTTTGCCCATGACCACCCATGCGCCGCCAATGACCAGGCCGAGGATGGGGAAGACGGCCGTCCACTGGGGCAGACCAACAATACCCTGGCTTTCTACGTCTGGGGCGGCAACGGCCGTTTCCTGCACCCCTGCGGCCTCTGCGCCATCCAGCCGTTCTTGCAGCGTGGTGGGCGAAACCTCTGCGCCCAGTTCCAACAGCGAATTGGCCGTATGGGCATCTTGCGCGTGGCACAAAATGCACGTATCCGAAGCCACGTCAAAAGCGTGCCCCGTGTTCAGCTCTGTGTTCTTGTGGCAGTCCAGGCAAGACATGCCCGCTGCCGCATGGGTCGAGTCGGGCATTTGATGCGCTTCGTCCTGGTGGCAGTTCTCGCAAACTGTTGTGTGCCCATTGGCAATTTTTAGCTGCTGGGTGTGGGGGTTGTGGCAGTCGGCACAGGCAATGGCGTCATCGGCTGCGGCGTGGCCGCTCATTTCCCAGTCGGCGTGTTCATTCAAATGGCACGCGCCGCACACTTCGCCCGACTTGTCGATGGTGTAAGCCGAGGTGGGATGCTCGTTTTCCGGGTCTGCCAGCTTGTGGCAGTTGACGCAGGCCACTCCTTTTTCGCCGTGGGTGCTGGTCAGCCATTCGCCATGCACATCTGCGTGGCATTCCTGGCAATATTGCGAAGCAAAATGGGGCGCGTCGAGTTCCTCGACGGCCAGGGTGGGGGGGAAATGGGTCAGGCGTTGGGCGGCTTCTTCGTCGTACCCCAGGGCGGCAAAGTCGAGACGGCCGTTTTCGGGCGTATGGCAATCATTACACTGCAACGCCTCATCCGCCGGGGCCACCATATGGGTAATCGGCCAATACATGGTCGTCTCCACAAAGCCATATTCCCCACTGTACGGTAGGCCAGCATACGCCATCCCTACTTCAATGGCTGGCGCCCATTCAAAGCCGCGCCAATAGGCGGCGTCATCGGGGCCATACAGGTGCGGGATCACCAGCGTATTGTTGATGCTGTCGTAAGGCTGAATGCCCGCGAATACCTTCATCGGCCAGATTCGCGCATCTTCATCGGTAATGCTGCCCTGCGGCGGGTTGATGACCACCGGCTGGCTGGGGTCGAAGGCGTCTTCAATCAGGGTGTATTCCACCTCGCCATTGAACCAGATGTACGACGGCGCCACATCCTCGCCATACTCAAAAGACCCCTTGCGCGAGTCATAAATCAGGTGGCCGGTTTCCGGGTCTTTGATCAGCTTGAGCGTGCCGTCTTCGTTGAGTTCCCCCGCTACCGACCAATCCCAATACATTTTGGTGGGTACGCCGCCCCGCGCATATTCGGGAATGTGGCAGGTTTGGCAGGCAATGCGGTCGATGTGCTGGTTGAGCATGTCGTACTGGTGGGGAACGGCCGTGTGGCAGCTTTCACACGTCTCTTCATCAGTAGAATTCATGGAATAGCGGCTGCCCGACACCACATGCCCGTCGGAGGTGTGGCATGTGGTGCAGGTAAAGTCCAGCCCTTCGGCATCCATATGCACATCCAGGGCATAGTCCGGGTTTGCCAACGAGGAGTCCATATCGCCATGCTTCACGCCATCGGCCCCACCGCCGTAGAAATGGCACGAACCGCAGGTTTCGCGGCTGGTTGGGCCAATGTTTTGCGCCACCTCAGCCAGGTCTGGCGGCTCCCAAATGATGCCGCTGCCGGCCGGAAACTCTTTTGGCTCGTAGGTGGGGTGTCCGGCAGCTGTGGGGAATTTGGCATAAGTGCCGGTGGTGTCGTGGCAAACCAGGCAGTCTACGGCCTCTTCATTGCTAAAGTCGAAGGTGTTGTCTGTCCAGCCGTAACCGGTGTGGCAGCTTGTACAGCGCGGCTCATTAGACTCTATGGCTACGCAGAAGTTGTTGATGACATTTTGCTTGCCCAAGATTTGCCCGGTGTCGGGGTTTTCGTACTCCCAAGTCCAGTGGGATGTGCCCATGACTTCTTGGGCGGCATTGACATGGCAAGAAAGGCACGCCCTGGTTACATCGGGGCCAGTCTCGAACTCTTGTTGCAGCTCGGCAAAGGTGCGGTGGTCGGGCGGAATGGTGACGATGCCGTCTTCTGTTTCCGCCCCTGCGCCTTCGTCGCCTGCTGCGGCCTCGTCTTGCTGCAAAACGGGCGCGGCCGTGGCGCTGTCTTGCCAAATGAAGCCTATGGTCAGCAACATGATCATGACCAATGTCGCCATATATATCTGCTTCCTACGCATTGCAACCTCCGTGCTTTCTTCATCATGGGCAACGGGTAAGAAAAAGTACCCATTGCGCCTTTTTCAGTGCTGGGGAGAATAGTTGAAGGATGTGCTGGTGCGTAGTGACATATGTCACATAATTGTGTGACATTGTACACTGTAGTGGTACAGCCTGGTGCATTTTACTTGTGATTTATGGAGCAGGGGGGGCGGGGAAGGGGGCGGCCGGCGAGATAGAAAGCAAAAGGCCAGCGCCGATGGGTTGCACCGGGCGCTGGCCGTGTGGGGGTGAGGCGGTTGAACTGCGGAGCAGTCTGGGGTATTTTTTATCCGGGGGGGGCGGTGGGCCAGGACAACAGCCCTGTTTTTGCCAGGGTGGATTGGCGCAGGCGTTCGCGCAGGGCGATTTGGTAACGGCCGTAAGCCGCCCACAGCATTTCCACCAACTCGGCCGCTCCTTCTGTTTGCCCTTGCTGCCCCATGTCCTCTAATGTCTGGCACAACATTTGCATTTCTGCTGCGCCCAAATAGCTGCTGCCTCCCTTCAATTCATGGGCTGCACGCATTAACAGTTGGCTGTCGTTCTCGGCTGCTGCCTTAACCAGCCGGGTGTGGACATCGCGTACTTCGCTGGCAAACTGGTCTTTCAGCTCATTCAAGACTTCATCCAGGTCTTCGCCATACATTTTTTGCAGAACGGCCATGTCCATAATGGGTATGTCGGGTGAAGTGGGGGCGTTGGGGGGGGCAACGGCCGTGCCCAACAGTCCGGTAGCCGGTGGCAAAGCGTGGCAGCGCCGCAGTGCCGCAGCCAGCGCTTCCATATCTACTGGTTTGCTGATGTAGTCGTCCATTCCCGCCGCCAGATACGCTTCCCGGTCTCCTTGCAGCGCGTTGGCCGTCATGGCAATGATGTACGGCCGTCGCCCGGCAGGCCACTCGGCATGAATGTGCCTGGTCGTCATCACCCCATCCATTTCGGGCATTTGCACATCCATCAAAATGACATCGTAGCTTTGCCGCCGCAGCGCCTCCAGCGCCTCTTGCCCATTGGCGGCCACATCCGCCCGATAGCCAAAATGGGCCAATATGCGCAGCGCCACCTTTTGGTTGGTCACATTATCTTCGGCCAGCAAAATGCGCAGGGGGTGTTCGGTGGCAAATTGTAGATTGGTTTCTGTGAGCTGCCGGGTGTATGTTTTGGGCTGTGCCAAAGCCATGGGGGTGTCGGAAAAGAGGCCGCTCAGGGCGGCAAGTAACTGCTGTGGCTTGAGGGGTTTGGTCAACTGCAAGGAAATGCCCAACTGCTCGGCTTCGGGCAGGCGGTAGCCCAGCGATGAGAGCAGCACCAGCGGCAGGTGTTTGGTACACTGCTGCCGAATTTTTCGCGCCAGCATCAGGCCATCCATGCCGGGCATTTGCATGTCTAAAATGGCCGCATCGAAGGGGCAATGTTCGCGTAATTTCTCCAGGGCTTCGGGGCCGGAAACGGCCGTTTCCGGCAGCATGCCCCAGCTCCGCGTTTGCCGCGCCAAAATAAAGCAGTTCGTCTCGCTGTCGTCCACCAGCAAAATTCGCTTACCCGCCAGATGATCATGATCCAGCGGCGCATCGGGCACGGCCGTGCCCGGAACCGCCCCCACCACAACCGTAAAATGAAAAGTCGAGCCGCGCCCCGCTTCACTTTCGGCCCACATTTGCCCGTTCATCATCTCCACCAAATTCTTGCTAATGGCCAACCCCAGCCCTGTGCCTCCATAATGGCGCGTTGTCGAGGTATCCCCCTGGCTAAACGCCTGAAACAAATTACTCAGGTTTTCCGGCGGAATGCCGATGCCCGTATCGCGCACCGAAAAATGCAAAACTTTTGCCAGGGGGCGCGTTTGCGACCGCACCTCTTCATGGGTACGTGCCGCGTCAAGCTCTACCGTGACCACCACTTCTCCCTTCTGCGTAAACTTCACGGCATTGCCAATGAGGTTGACCAACACCTGCCGCAGTCGGGTTACATCGCCAATGATGGTTTGGGGCACGTTTTCTTCCACCAGGTACAGCAAATCCAGCCGTTTATCACTCGCCTTGGAGGCCAGCAAATCCAGCGCTTCTTCAATGCAGGCCCGCACGCCAAAGGGCTGCCGCTCTAGTTCCAGCCGCCCCGCTTCAATTTTGGAAAAGTCGAGGATGTCGTTAATGACCGTGAGCAGCGCGTCGCTGCTGGTGTGGATGGTGTTGACAAAATCATGCTGCTCTTCGTTTAGCGGCGTGCTTAGCAGCAAATTCGACATGCCAATGACGGCATTGAGTGGGGTGCGAATTTCGTGGCTCATGTTTGCCAGGAAGGTGGCTTTGGCACGCACGGCCGCTTCGGCTACCTCGCGGGCCTGCTGCAATGCCTGCCGGGCCTGTTCATTGGCAATGGCTAGCGCCATCATTTCGCCCAATTGTTGCAGCACAGCCAGCCGCGCGGGGTCGCGGGGTGGGTTGGGGGGGGTGTAGAGAAATAAGACGCCTTTTGTCTCGCCGAGATGATTGAGGGGCACAATGTAGTGGCCGTGCCGGGTCATGTCGCTGAAGTCGTGGATGTGATCGGCGTCGGTGAAGCAGTCGTCGGAAACGATGATTTCGCCTGTGGCGGCCGCCTGCCCGCACAGCCCTTCGCCCAGGGGGATGAATTCTTCTTTGTTGATAAATTCGGAGGAGAACTGCCCATGTAGGGTAAATAGGTTGAGGTGGTTGCTTTCGGTGGCGCGTAAGAATATGCCGGCTTTTTGCTCTACGCCGAGGCCTTTCATTTGCACAAGCCGGGTCAGGGCGTCGTCGAAACGGTCGCGCAACGGCCGTTGCTGCTGCAACACCTGGGCCACATGGGCCTTTACCTCGGCGGCCTTTTGCTCAAACGCCTTTCGCTTTTCCCGCTCTACCTCGTTGGTAATGTCGCGCTGTACGGCTACAAAGCCCAGCAAATTTCTTACCTGGTCCCAAATGGGGGTGTTGGTGGACTGCACCCAATAAAGCAGTGAGTCGGGGGGCTGTGCCTGGTTTGCTGGTTTTTTGCGCCGGTTGAGGATACGGCCGTGCCACACCTTCCCGCGCCGCATGGTCGCCCACATTTCGGCGAGGTACTCTTCTGGCATTTGGCCGCTGCTCAAAATATTGGGCGGGCGGCCAACAGCTTCGGCGGCCGTCCAGCCTGTCATCTGCGTAAAGGCGGGGTTCACATATTCAATGATGCCCTGGGGGTTGGTGATGTAAATGGCGTCGCTGCTCGCCTCGATCGCCATCACCAGCCGCAGCCGTTCTTGTTCGGTGCGTCTATGCTCGGCCATTTCTTGCTGCAACTGGTCGTTGGTCGCCGACAATTCGGCCGTGCGTGCCGTCACGCGCTTTTCCAGCGAATCGTGGGCGGCGCGTAGGGCGAGTTCTGCCTGTTTGCGTTCGGTAATGTCGCGGGATACGGTGAGCAAGCAAGGCTCGCCGCCGATTTCGATCATTTCGGTGGAAATGAGTGAGATGCCCACCTGGCCGGATTTGGTTTTGTATTCCGCTTCAAAGTTGCGCACGAAGCCTTGCATTTGTATGGCTCGCACAAAGCGGAGGCGGTCGCCGGGGTTGGCCCATACGCCCAGCTCTTGGGCGGTGCGGCCCAGCACTTCTTCGCGCTGGTAGCCGGTGTTGCGCAAAAAGCCTTCGTTGACTTCGATGTAACGGCCGTCTTCCATGGAGCTAATAATCACCGAGTCTGGGGTGGCGCGAAAGGCTTTGGCAAACCGTTCTTCGGAGGCCCGCAGCGCCTTTTCGGTGTGGGCGCGGCGGGCAATTTCCTCTTGCAAAGCGGCCGTGCGTTCTTCTACGCGCTGCTCTAGCGCTTCCTGGTAGGCAATGAGGGCGGCTTCGGCGCGTTTTAGCCGCACCTGGGTGCCAATGCGGGCCAGCAGTTCGCCCTGTTCTACCGGTTTCACCAGGTAATCGTCGGCGCCGGCGGCAAAGGCGCGTACTTTGTCTTGCGCCTGGGCTATTGCGGTGATCATGATAATTTTGATGCTTGCCAGAGCGGGGTTGGCTTTGATGATGTCCATCGCCTCGAAGCCGTCCAGTCCGGGCATCATCACGTCCAGTAGAATCACGTCTACATTGGGCTGTTCTTCGAGGAAGACGAGGGCGTCTACGCCGGAAACGGCCGTTGCCACCTCATACTTTTCCCGCGCCAACAACCGTTTGATGTATATGTGGGTAGCTTCTTCGTCGTCAACAATTAGAATCTTGGGCACTGTGTCCATCGTCTTTCCTAAAATAGATAGAGTGTAGAGATAGAGTGTAGAGATAGAGAACGGCCGTTGCTCTGTCTCTATCTACGCCTTAAACCCCTCAATCAACCGCAGTAAATCCGCCTTTTGGAACGGCTTCGACAAAAAGCCATCTGCGCCAACGGCCTGCGCCTGCGCCTCGTCTTCTTGCTGTGCGGCGGCGGTGAACATGATGACGGGGATGTTTTTGGTGTTTACGTTGCCTTTCAATGTCTTGCAGACATCGTACCCGGAAATGCCCGGCATCCAGGCATCCAGCAAAATGAGGCTGGGGCGCTCGCTAAAGGCCGCTTTCAGCCCGGTGCCGCTGGTCTGGGCGCTGATGACGTCGTAATGTTCTTGCAGCATGCGTGTCGTCACAGCAATGGCGTCTACTTCATCATCTATAATCAGGATTTTGGGGGTACGGCCGTTCATCATGCTGGCTTTGGCGGTGGGGTCGGCCGGGGCAAAGGTGGCGGCTTTGAATACTTCAGGAGCCGGAGTGGGGGCAACGGCCGTCTGCCCATCCATCGCCGGCAGCAGCACATGAAACGTCGAACCCTGCCCATACACACTTTCCACCCACACCTGCCCGCCGTGCGCCTCCACAATCCCCTTCACAATGGGCAGCCCCAGCCCCGTGCCCCCCGCCATAAACGCATCCTTGCCCGTTTTATGCTTCGTCACATCTCCGGCCGTATAAAAGCGGCTAAAAATCTTATCCAAATGCTGCGGCTCAATGCCAATGCCATCATCCTGCACCGTCAGGTGCACCCGCCCGACCTCGGCCACTGCCGCTATGTGAATATGCCCCCCATCCGACGTGTACTTGATCGCATTCCCCAACAAATTCACCGCCACCTGCGCCACCCGGTCGCGGTCGGCAAACAGCGGTGGCAAATCTGGGGCCACATCCAGCGTCAGCGTGTGGCCGCGCCGCTCAACACTCGGCTTCTGCTCTGCCACAATCTCCGCCAGCAGCGTACCCATGTCAAACTGCTCCTGATGCAGCGCCAGCTTATTCTCCTCCATGCGCGACAGGTCAAGCAGCTCCGTCACAATCCGCGCCAGCCGCGTCGTATTGCGCGACACCGTATCCAACATCTCCTGCTGCTCACTGTTAATCGGCCCCGCATCCCCCTCGCGCAGCAAATCCACAAAGCCGCGAATGGCAATGAGCGGCGTGCGCAATTCGTGCGAAGCCATCGAAATAAACTGCGACTTCAACCCGTCCAGCTTCATCAATTCCGCATTGGCCGTCTCAATTTCGCCAATTTTATGCTGCAAATCATCGGCCATCTGGTTAAAGGTTTGCGCCAACTGCTCAATTTCATCGCCCGACTTCACCTGAATGCGGTGCGTCAATTCCCCCGCGCCTACGCGCCGCGACCCCTCCTGCAACTGGCTGATGGGCGTGGAGATGCTGCGGGCAAACACAATCGCCAGCGGCGCAATCGCCAACATGATGAGGCCCACAGTTAGCAAAAGCGTGCGCATATAATCTTGCGAGCGCCCTTCAACCTCTTGCTGCACAGTTTGCATATTTTGTTCAATTTGCGCGTTGGTGTTCAGCGCCGGGGCAATTACTTCGTTAATGGGCACCACAATGCCCACGCTCCAGTTGGTCAACTCTACCGGGCTGTAGGCGAAGAAATAGGAGGTGTCGGCGGCGGAGGTGTAGGTTGTAATGGCGGCCTGGCCGGACAGCATGTCATTGATGATGCCCTGAAAAGCGAGGTCGCCGCTGTCGGTAAGGTAGAAGGAAAATTCTTCGTCATTGCCAAAGTCCCCTTCCAGGCTGCCGGTAAAGCCCAGGAAATCGGCGGCGCGTTCGGGGAAGGCAATGGCCTGCCCGCTGTCGGACATGAGGAAGGCGAAGCCGGTTTGCTCAATTTGCACATCAATGATGTCGGCGATCATTTTGCCCAGGGTGATGTCTATGCCCACCACGCCTTTAAGTGTGTCATTCTGGTAAACGGGGGCGATGCTGGAGACCATCCAGCCCAGCCCGGCAGGGTCCCAGTAGAGTTCGGTCCACACGGGTTGGCGTTCGGGGTTGTTGGTTTCGTTTGCCAAAAAGTAGAAGTCGAATACGGTTACGTCTATGTCGCTGGCGAATTGGTTGGGGGCGTTTACCCACAGGTATTGGCCTTCGATGAAGGGCATGCCACGGGTGATCTGGCTGGCGGTGTTGAGGTAGAGCTGTACGGCGTAGGGGTTGTTGGCAGCGATGCTGCGAAATTTTACGTCGAGGAATTCGGTGAGGTGGATTTCGTCCATGAGGGTGGGGGGGATACGGCCGTTTTCATCTAACCCTGAACTAAAAATAGCCAGCCACGAATTCTCATTCTCCTCCAAACTGCCAAACACGCCGTTGGGCGCAAAGCCATAGACACTGGGGGCAGGATACTGCCCTACGCTGTCGGCATGGTTGTATAAAAAGGCGGCGAACATTGCCAGTTCGCTGGTGTCTGCTTCCACGCGGGTCAAAATTTCATTGATGTCTTTGGCGACGCTTTGGGTGCGGTCATACAAATCAATCTCTTTTTCCCGCGACAGCGCGGCCATACTATCCGACATCGCCAGCGTCGCAATTTCCCGATTCGCCTCGGTGGAAATGTCGGTGATGTTGCGGCTGCTCAGGTAGCCGCGATAGCCGATGACAACGACGGGAATGGTGGAAGTGGCAATGAGGATGATCAGGAGTTTGGTGGAGATGCGCAGTTTCATGAGGTTCCTTTTTCGCGCTATTAGTATCCGTTACCCGAAGTCCGTATTCCGTTTTCCGACATACTTTCCAGAGGTAGAGCCTGCGGATTACCGAATACGGATACTAGAAACCGGATTTTTGGAAATACTCCGGTTTCTAAAAGGTTTCTAGCCCAAAAACTGCTCTACCGTCGCCAGCAGTTCGTGGGAGCTGGTGGGCTTGGTGAGGAAGCCGTTGGCTCCTTCTTGCTCGGCGTGCAGCCTGTCTTGGCTTTGCCCGCTGGCGGTGAGCATGATGACGGGTAGATTGTGGTAGCGGGGGTTGGCCCGCAGCAGTTTGAGCAGGGTAATGCCGTCAATTTCGGGCATCGAGACGTCGGCGATGATCAGGTCTACGGCCGTTGTGGGGGCAACGGCCGTTTCCGCCAACATCTCCAGCGCCTCCCCACCATGCGTTGCCGCCAGCGCCGTATACCCATGCTTCTTCAATGTAAACCCCAACGTGCGCCGCACCGTGGGTGAATCATCTACAATCAAAATAGTCGCCATACGTCTCTCTCCGTCAAAAGAGATGTGTCAAATCTGCAAGGTTTGACTCATCTACTGTAATACCTTCGTCAACTGCCACACATTTTGCCCGGCCTGCCCGGCATACAACACCTCATCCATTAACTGCCGAATGAGAAAAATACCGCGCCCGCGCTCCTGGTCAATGCCCGGCTCGGCCACATGCAGCAGACGATAGGCCGCACCGTCGGCCGTTTCCACCGTTTCCCATTGAGTCGTCAAAGGCCAATTCAGGGTGTGCGGGTCAAAGAAACGGCCGTTATCCGCCACCCGCGCCCGCACCGCCTCCCCATTTGCTTGCACCTGCACCCGAATACGCGCCTCATCCGGCATGGCCCCCGCTTCCTGGGGATAAGCATGGTCAATGGCATTGGCGCATACTTCATGCACGGCTAACTGCACCGCATAAGCCAGCGTCGCATCGCCCACCAGCTCCACAAATGAGGAAACGGCCGTGCCCAACACACTCAAAAACTTATGCTCCGCCGGAATATCCAGCCCCATGCTTGCCGTCATGAAACACTCCTTGCCGCGCTCGCTTCCAAACGCGCCGGCCACTCTTGCGGCAAACGTCCCACCGCTTCTTCCAATGTATCATACAGCGAAAAAACCTTGTCCAGCCGCACCAACTGCAAACTGCGCCGCACGGCCTCTTGGGCGCAGCACAACGAAACAGACCCGCCAATTTCACGCGCCCGCTTTTGCAAAGCCACAATCGCCCCCAGCCCAGCGCTGTCTACAAAGGAAACGGCCGTCATATTCACCAGCAAATACGGCCGTCCCCCCGCCAACAAACGCGCCCCCTCCCGCTTCAACAAATCCGCATTCGCCCGCACCAACTGCCCCTGGCAGTGCAGCGCCGCCGCCACCGGCCGATACTCCGTCACATCCACCGTCAAATCAGGCGCGGCATGGCGATAATGCTGGTCGTTCGGCAAAAAAATGGGCGCTTGCCGCCGCCGAATTAGATGCAGCGCCACTTGCAGCACCGCAATCAGCCCATTCACGCGGCCCCCGTCGCGCACCTGTTTTTGCTCAACCGCACGTCGGAAATCAACGGCCGTGCGCCCCTCAAACCACGTATACGTCTTCCCCACCATCGTCAAATAATGCGCATCGCTGCTGCCCAACGTCGCATGGCCCGCGTGCCGCCGGTTAAACCACGCCGTCAACCAATTCGCATACAACTCCGTCGGCACAGAACTCCGCGCCTCCACCCCATCCAGCGGCAGCTCCGCAATCAAACGCCCCACCCCATGAAAATCCGTAAACGGCAGCAAATGCGTAAACGGATGCGCCGCCACCGCCAGCCCCCCCTGCGCATGAATCGCCGCCACCGTATCCGCCGCGCTCATATTCATGGGAATATCCTCCTGCAAAAACAACCCCAAAATATGCCCTTGCGCCGAACTCACCTCCACCCCCATAATCACATCCAACTCGCGGAAATCATGCCGATGCCGCCGCCAATAATCATAAGCCACCCGCGCCCCATCAATCGTATTGTGGTCTGTAATCGCAATCACGCTCAAATCCGTCTGCGTCAGCACATAATTCACCACCGCTTCCGGCTCATTCAACCCATCGCTAAACGTCGTATGAATATGAACATCCGCCTTACTTCGCATCACGCCACACCCTTTACCACAATCAACGTCTGATCATCATCTTGCATATGCCCGGCGGCAAAATCGGCAACGGCCGTATACAACACCCCCGCAATCTCCGCCGCCGACCTATGACAGTTAGCCTGCACCAAATCCAACAGCCGCTCATACCCAAAAAAGCCGCTGTCCAAACTACGCGCCTCATTAAACCCATCCGTCGCCACCACCAACACATCCCCCGCGCCAAACGCCAACCGCTGATTCAGCGCCAAATTCTCCGGCAGCACACCCACGGCCGTACCATCCGCCTCCAACAGCCGCGCCGCCCCCCCCGCCGGACAAAAAACCACCGGCGAATGCCCCGCATTCGCATACGTCAGACAACGCCGCGCCGCATCATACTGCCCCACAAACACCGTCGCAAACATCGTCACTTCCGTAAAATCATCATACAAATCCCGATTCGCCCGATCCAACAACGACTGCGGCGTCGGCGTCGCATCAAACTTGCCCGCCCCGCGCAGCACCGTGCGAATCATCGTCATCAGCAGCGCCGACGACACCCCCTTACCCGACACATCGCCCACCGTAAAAATCAACGGCCGTCCCGCCTCCACAATAAAATCAAAAAAATCACCCCCCACCTGCAAAGCCGGCAGCGAAGACGCAAACAAATCCAGCCCCAGCACACGCGGCGGCTTCTGCGGCAGCAGTTGCAACTGCACCTCCTGCGCCATCCGCATCTCCGTTTGCAGCCGCGCCTGCATCAACGTCTCATGCAGCAGCAGCGCATTCTCAACTTGCGCCCCCGCCTGCTCCGCAATCGCCCGAATCAACTTCAAATCCGGCGACTGAAAATCCCCCAACTGCCGATTTACAAAACCCAACGCCGCCAAAACCTCGCCACGCACCTGCACCGGAACCACCAACAGATTCCGCGCACCCGGCGGCAGCAGCCCCGCCACATCCGCCCCTTGCAGCAGCAATTCACCCCCCGTCGCCTGCGCCTGCGCAAACAAAGCCAGCATCTGCGCCTCTGCCAACGCGCAACCAGGGTGACAAACCACCAACTGCGGCCACTCCGGCGGCGCCTGCAACACCGCAAACGAACTATCCACCTTCACCAGCCGCGCCACCTCCGCCACCACCGATTGCAGCGTATCCGGCACCTCCAAATGGCTGCGCGTCGAGCGCGTCAGATCATACAAAGCCAGCAATTGATCTTGCGTCTCAATCAACTCGCCCGTCATCATTTCCAGCTCAAATTCCAGATTGACAGCCTGGCTGAGAAACTGCGCGTCCGCCTGCAAACGCGGCCCATCCGCCGCGCCGCCGCCGCAAAGACCCAACTCTAAAGACGGCCCTACCGCCGTCGCCATCTCCGCCACAACATCCGGCTGCGCAACCTCCGCCGCCTGCGGCCAACGCCAAACCACCTCGCCATCGGCGCGTAGACACAGCCCGCTGGCGCCACGCGCCAACCATGCTCGCCCCAACTGCGCCAACTGCTCCGCTTGCGACTCCCAAAAATTAAACATTATCATTCCCAACCAGGAACCGCGTTCTTCAGAAAGAACGCGGTTCCTTAATCAAACGCCTGCACCGCCGCCTGCTCATCGGCAAAAATGGCAAACGCCTTATCCAGCCGCGTCAGCTCAAAAACCATGCGCACCGGCTGCTGCAACGCGCACAAATGCAAATCGCCAGCTTGCTGCCGCGCCCGTTTCATGCCCATCACCAGCGTCGCCAGCGCCGTCGAATCAATAAAGGTCACGCCCGCCAGGTTCACCGCCAGCCGCGCCGGACTCGCCGCCGTCGCCTCTTCCAGCCACGCCCGCACCTGCCCCGTTTGGTAAGAATCAAAACGGCCGTGCAGCGCCAACACCGCCACATCACCCTCAAATCGCACTTTTTGTTCCATAACACATCTCCCAGTTAACTAAAAAATCTGACGTGAAAAGTGAAACGTGATACGTGACAGCTTTTTTTCACGCTTTGCGCTTCACGCCCCATACCCACCGCCCCAAAATCTTCACATCCTCGCGCCAACTGCGCGTGGCGGCATAATACGTATCAGCCATCAACACCTCATCCAGGCTGGCCGACGGCGCAGTTTGTACCGCCCACAGGCCGGTCAGCCCGGCGGGGCAGGCATAGCGCTGCCGCTGCCATTCCTCCGTCACCTGTGCCGCCTCATCCGGCGTCAGCGGCTTCACGCCCACCAACGCCAAATCGCCGCGCAGCACATGCCACAACTCCGGCAGCCGGTGCAGCCCCCAACGCGCCAACCGCCCATCCGCCCGTGCCGCAAAGCGCCGCAGCGTAAAAGAAGCTGGCTGCGCGTCGCCGCGCCGCGCCCCCACCACCTCTTGATTGGTGAACAAGTGGCCGTTTTGCACCCAGGCGGCAATGCCCAACAGCAGCAGCAGCGGCCACAGCCAAAACAGCAGCAGCGCGGCGGCGGCCATATCCGCCAGCCGCCCCGCATCCACGCCCACCGCCAACGCGCTGGATTCGCCCAGCAGGAATGCGTCGGTAACGGCCGTACTCTCCTCCGTTTGCGCATCAATCAGCGTTTGCCCCTGCACCACCCGCCCCGACACATTCACCAACTGCCCAATATATGTACGCGGCAGCGCCGTACTGTGCTGCACCGTCGCCTCATCATCAATCACCACGCCCGACCCAATGACCGCATACGGCCCCAGTTCCACCTCGCGCCCAATGCGGCAGTTATCGCCCAGCAGCACCGGTGGCCTAACGCGCACCGTGGGATGGATCACATTTTGCTTGCCCACCCACACGCCCTGGCCCATGCGGTTGCCATCCAGCGTGGGGTAACGCAGCGCCGCCCCGCCCTGCGGCAGTTGGGCAAGGCGCGGCCCGCCATCTGCCTGCCCTGCGGCCATGGCGCTGTCCAAATAAGCCGCCTGCGCCGCCTGATAATCGGCAAAAGTGCGCAGCGGATTGCAGTAGCCGTGCGTTTGCCAGCCATATACGGCCACGCCGGCGGCCAGCAATTCCGGCAGCGTGTCGGCGGCTAAACTGCGCCGGGTTTGCGCGGGGATGTGCGCCAGCAGCCCCGGCTCGACCAGGTACGCGCCGCTAAAGGTCAGGCGCGGCCCGTCCAGCGGCTCGGCGCTGATGGCGCCGTTGGGGTGCAGCCACACTGCGAGCTGGTCTTCGTCGTTGGCGGGGCGCAGCACGGCCGTTACCAGCCCCCCATGCGCCTGATGAAAACGAGCGACGGCCGTTACGTCCACATCTACAATGGCGTCGCCCGGCAGCAGCAGCGTTGTCGTCGTTACATGGCTGGCCGCCCATTTCAAGGCCCCAGCATCACCCCAGCCCTCGCGCTGCAACAAATAATCTAACTGTACGCCCCAGCGGGCGCCATTGGCAAAGTACGCCTCAATTTGCTCGCCGCGCTCAAACAGGCTGACGGCCATGCGCTTGAAGCCCTGCCGCGCCAACGCCTCTACCGCCAACGCCAACACCGGCCGGTTTGCCACCGGCAGCATGGGGGCGGGGATTTGCGCCGTCAACGGCCGTAATTTTTCCGTTTCTCCAGTTGCAATGAGTAATGCGTCCATGTCGCTCACTTAGAAACCGGGTTTTTTCAAAGAACCTGGTTTCTATGCCTTCGTCGCTGCTTGCACATTGGCAAACAGCGGCATCATTTTGTCAAAATTCACCGTTTTCAATGTTTGCTGCACATCTGGGGCGCAGTTGGCAAGGCGTACCTCGCCGCCTTGCGCCTGGGCTTCGCGGTGCAGCTTGCCCATCACGGCCAGCCCGGCGCTTGCCAAAAAGACCGTTGCCGCAAAATCTAGGGCCAAGTAGCGGCTTTGCTGCAAGCTGCTTTGCGCCATTTGCCAAAAGGCGGCGGCGGTGTCCGCATCGAGGCGGCGCGGCATGGGCAGAACCAGCCAACGGCCGTTGACCATTTGCGGCGCGGGCGGCGTGTGCTGCTGGTGCTGCATTGCCTCGTCCACGCTGGGCAGCATCTCAAACAGGCGGTCGAGGCGCATCATGCTCAGGGCGCGGTGGATGGCGTCGGGCACGGCCGTTAGCGTTACTTCTCCGCCAGCATCTACCGCCTGTTTGCGCAGCCCTACCAACGCGCCCATGCCTGTGCTGTCAATGAACTCTGCCTGGGCCAGATTGATGATCAGGCGCGGCGCGACGGCCAGCGCCTCGCGCCCTTTGGCGGCGAAGGCTTTGTGGTTGCTAATGTCGAGGCGGCCTAGCAGGGTGAGTACGGCCGTGTCTCCCAGCAGGGCTACATCTGTCGTTGGCAGTACCGGCGATGGCTTGCTGCCCTGGCGCATCAGCCACCATTGGCGCACAAAAAAGCTGCTAAAGCCGGCCATGTCTACCACATAGCGCTTCCACAGGCGGCGCGGCTCGTTCGCCAGCCGGAACAGCCATTCTAGCCCTGATTTTTGCATCCATTCTGGGGCGCGGCGCGTTTTACCGGCAATAAAATCGAAGGTGCCGCCCACGCCAATCATCACCGGCACGGGTAAATCGTGGCGGTGCATGGCGATCCATTTTTCTTGTTTGGGATTGCCAAAGGCCACCAGCAAAATGTCTGGCTGCGCGGCGCGAATGTCGTCGAGAACGGCCGTGTCCATTTCTAACACGGTGCTTTTGGGCGGCGAGAGTACGCCGGCAATTTGCAAGCCGGGATGCTGCGCCTGTAAGATTTCGGCGGCGCGGGCGGCTACGCCGGGGGCCGCGCCCAAAAAGTAGAGGCTGTACCCCTTTTGCGCGGCGCGTTCGGCCAGCGCCGGCACCATGTCTGCGCCGGTGACGCGCCCTTCTAGCGGCAGCCCCAACGCCCGCGCTCCCCAAACTAATGGCATTCCGTCGGCCGTTGCCATGTCGGCTTCTTGCAGAATGCCGCGCAGTTCGGGGTCGTGCAGGGCTTTTACCACAAAGTCGGCGTTGACGGTGGCTATTTGATGGCTGCGTTGTTGGGCACGGCCGTTTGCCACAAATTCATCCACCCGCGCTAACGCCTCGTCCATTGTCAAATCATCTATCGGCACACCCAGTATGAGGATTAATTTTCGCATTGCGCCCCCGTTTGGTTAGGAATCAGCGGTTCATTCTCAATTCATTATTCATCAGGGCTTACGCAAAAGCCCTCAATGACCGGAGATTGAGCCTGTCGAAATCGGCTGCGACAAGCTCAGCCTGCGTAAGTCCTATTCATTATTAATCAGTATGCGCCTTTGCCCAAAACTACCGCCGGAATTGTCTTGAGTAAAATCTCGATGTCTTTCCAAAAACTTTGCTCGGCGATGTATTGCAAATCCAGCTCTACCCAGGTTTTGAAATCGAGGTCGCTGCGGCCGGAGACTTGTTGTAAGCCGGTGATGCCGGGGATGGCGTTGAGGCGGCCTAGCTCTTCGTACTCGTATTCGGCTACTTCTTTGGGCACGGGCGGACGCGGCCCGACGAGGCTCATCTCGCCTTTGAGGACGTTGAGCAACTGCGGCAGTTCGTCCACGCTGAATTTGCGGATGTATTTGCCTACGCGGGTGATGCGCGGGTCGTTTTTCATTTTGAATACGGGGCCGTCGGCTTCGTTTTGGGCCATGAGGGCGGCTTTGCGTTCTTCGGCGTCTATGTACATGGAGCGGAATTTGTAGACGTAGAAGGGGCGGCCCCATTTGCCCACGCGCACTTGCTTGAAGAAGATGGGGCCGGGGGAGTCGAGTTTGATGAGGACGGCCGTTCCCCCAATCACCGGTGAAAATACCAATAGGGCCAGCGAGGCTACTATTACGTCTAGCGCTCGCTTTACGCTTTGCGCCAGCTTGGCCCGCAGCACCCAGGCTACCAGCCTTAGCCGTAATGCCTGCGACGCTCTGGCGCTGTTGAATGCTTGTTTTTCATAAATTGCCAGCATTTTTGCGGCTCGTTCGTCTAGTTCTTGTTCGTCCATAGCTTAACCAATTAACAATTGACAATTAGCAATTGTATCTATACAGTCAGTCGAGGATTGAGCATGCCGAAAGCCGGTTCCGCCTTCGACAAGCTCAGGCTACACCTGTACAGTTACTAGCAATTAGCAATTCACTATTCATTTCGTCCGGTGCGCACCCACCCCTCTTCTTTTTGGCCGAGGAGTACGCCGAGATAGAGGCGGATTTTCCAGAGGAGGAAGCGCGGGATGCCGAGTAGGGCGCGGTAGACGGCGCGGGGGGCGTTTGCCAGGCGCAGCCCGGCGAGCAGGTAAATGATTTGGGCGAGTATGGTGTATGCGCCGAGGGCGACGGCCGTTGCGCGACGTGATTTGGTTTGGAATACGGCCGTGCCCATCCCCAGCAAGCTCAACCCGGCCAATACCGAAAATGGGGGGATGAGATGTTCCATTGCCGCATCAAACAGGGCGAAATTGCCTTCGCGGGCGGCGCGGCGCAGCAAAATGGGCACATATTGCCGCGCCATTTCCAGCCGGCCCTGTTCCCAGCGTGCATTTTGCGTTTGCGAAGCGGCCAGCGTGTCTGGCATTTCGGCCCACACCACTGCGTCTGGGGCAAAGGTTACGCGCTCTCCGGCTAAGATGAGCTGCATGTGAAACTCGATGTCTTCTGTTAGGGAGGCGCTCCATTCGTGTTGGCGCAGCAGGTCGGCGACGAAGACCATGCCGTTGCCTTTTAGCCCGGCCGAGCCGCCTAAGACCATGCGTCCTTGTGGGCGTAAGTAGTGCAGCACGGCCAGCGCCGCGTAGCGCAGCCCGGCGCTGCTTGATTGTTCTGGGGCACGCACGGCGTAGTAGGCCTGGATGACGCGCTCGCCGTTTGCCAGCCGCGCATTCATCGCTTGTAAAAAATTTTGGGAAATGATGGAGTCGGCGTCGAGGATGACGATGGCGTCGTGGGGGGTGTTTTGGATTTGGGCCAGCAGCCATTGTAGGGCGTACCCTTTGCCGCGCAGGGTTTGGTGGAAGCGTTCGTGGACGGTGGCGCCGTGTTGGCGGGCGATGACGGCCGTGTTGTCCGTGCAGTTATCGGCGACGACGTGTACGGCGTAGCTGTCTGTGGGGTAATCCAGTTTGCGCAGGTTGGCAAGCAGGTCGGGCAGTAGTTTTTCTTCGTTGTGGGCGGGGATGAGGATGAGGAAGCGGTGGGTACGGCCGTTGGCTTTTTTTGTTGTTTTGGGGGCGCGGAGGGCGGCGGCGGTGAGCAGCAGTAAATAGCTGACCAACCCGGCCAGCACGCTTTGGAACGCCAGCAATAAATTTGACAGTATCTTTATCATTTACATTTCCAAAACGGCCGTTACTTTTCGGGCAAAAACGGCCGTTGTATAGTTTTCTAGCACCCGTGCCCGACCTGCTGCCCCCATGCGCTGCGCCAGCGCCGGGTCTCGCGCCAGGCGGGTAATGGCTTCGGCCACGGCACGGCCGTCCAGCGGATCAACCAGCAGCCCGGTAACGCCATTTGCAACCGCGTCAGCCACGCCGCCAGCCTGCCCGCCAATCACCGGCTTGCCCGCCGCCCCCGCCTCCAAAAAGGTGATGCCAAAGCCTTCCACCTCGCCTGCCCCCTGCCGCGTGAGCATGGCAAAGGCGTCGCAGCGGGCATAGTAGGCGGGCAGTTCTGCGTCAGCGACGTGCCCGGCAAAGGTGACATGCCCGGCCACGCCCAGCTCGGCGGCCAATTGGCGCAGGTATGCCTCATCTGGCCCGCCGCCGACAATAACGTAGTGGGCGTTGGGAACGCTTTTCAACACTTGGGGCAAGGCGCGGATGACGGTGTCTTGCCCTTTACGCGCCACCAGCCGCGCCACGGTGAGCAGCACCCATTTGCCCGGCCATGCAGCATGGGGGTGCGCCTCGGTAAAGGGCTGCACGTCAATGCCGGGTGAAACTAAATGAATGCGCTCTGGCGGCACGCCCAGCTTGCGCAGTTCGTTAACGGTAAACTGGCTGACGGTGAGAACGGCCGTTGCCCCGCGCAAAGCCCAGCCTAGCCCCCAACGCGCCAGAGGTCGCCCAATGGTCACATCTTCTGAATGGGCATAAACAACGTATGGCAGGCGGTAAATCAGGTGGATCAGGCGGGCGAGAATGGCCGTAGGGTAGGCCACGCCAGAAAGGGCTATGTCGGGCTGCCACTGCCGTACAATTCGGCCAAAACGCCGCAAAAAATCTAGCGAAGTGGCGCCGCGCTTGCGGCCTGGCGGTACGCGGTCAATGGGAAACGGGGCGCGGGCGTCAAAATCAGCATAAAAGCTGGTCGGCTGCTGCTGCACACTGAGAACGCGTAAGGAAACCGTCTGCGGGCGATTTTGGCTGTACGCCCAAAGCAATCGTGGAACTCCCCCCACTTCAGGGGCAAATTGCGACGTGACCAATACGGTTTTCATGGTTCAATAGCGATAAAAACCTTGCTCGTTATGCGCTTGTCACACCTTCCAACCTGCCGGGATGTGGTGTTGCTTAACAACGTGTTGTGTGTGCCAGAAAGTCGTGCGCAAAAAGCGCGAAATAAACCTTAACCGTTACTATAAAAGTGGAAAAGTGATTGGAAAATAGGCCGTTGTTACTATCCAGGACTTATTTCACACTCTGTTCACAGTGGGAATTCTGGCGTGAAGCGTGAACTCTCCGGTCAGGCATTACGTTTTACGGCGTATGCCACGAAATCAGAAAAACGCGGCAAGCTATGGTTTGGTATTAATGGGTAGGTAAACTACGGGTTGGCAACAAACGGGTTTACGATTCGCAGACTACTTTCAATCAATTGATTATGGTGCATATCTTCCGAGTAAACAATCTGGCAATTGTTGAGAAACGCAGTTGCCAGTATCAAGCTATCCCAATATGAATAGCCGTATTGGCTATGAATATCCAGCGCCGTTATAACTTTTGCTGTATCAATTTCCAAAACAGGGAAAGTCATCGCCATTTCTAAGACGATGGCTCTGGCTTTTTCCGGTGTTGTCAGTTGCTTTTTTGTTAAGACGTTGAATAATTCCCCTAAAACCTGGGCGCTAATCGTGATGGTTTCAAAGTCATCAACAATCAGTTTTCTGACAATGGCCTGTTTCTGGGGTACAGAATCGGCGTGTAAGTAGACCCACAAGTTTGTGTCTAAAAAAATGTTAACGGCCATAAAGTTCTTCGCGGTTGAATTGGTATGTATCCGGCAATGAGAAGCCGTGTTTATCCACAAACGCTAGAAACCGTTCCCGGCGTCGTTTAGTTTCATCCGCCTGGAAAACAATCACATTTAAGACCTGTCCTTCCAGTTGAGCGCCCAATTCTTCAGTCAACAACAATTTCCCTTTTTCGTATGTTGCCTGTATGACCTTGACCATTTAGCCTCCAGCAAAATTACTTTTGTTGACATCATAACACAAAGTCGGCACTCTTGTTATGGTTTGGTGATGAGGGGCAGGTAGAAGGTGCTGGTTTCCGGCAGCGGTTGGATGGGCACGGCCGTTTCCACCAGCCCATCTCGCCGCACCCCGCCATGAAACGCGGGCCAGGCTGCGCTGCCCGCCTCATACGCCCCGCCCAAATCCCACACATACACACCCTGATCGTAAGAGCCAACGGCCGTTTCCACATCCCCATCGCCGTCCAAATCGCCCAGCGTCGGCGTAGAGACAACCCAATCGCCGGTAGGCAGCGGCCAGTCAGCCATGGGAATACCGTCATGATGCCAGCCATGCAGCGCCCCATCCAGCGCCCCCACAATCACCTCCTGATCGCCGTCGCCGTCCACATCGCCGACGATGGGCGAGCTTTGAATGGGCGTGCCCACTTCGCGCGGCCAACCGGGCACGGCCGTACCCGTCTCATCCACCGCCCACACCTGCCCGCGCAGCGTGGCAAATAGCACTTCGAAGCGGCCGTCGCCATCCAAATCAGCCACCGCCGGGGAGCTGATGATGCCGCCGCGCACACGCACAGGGAAACCGGGCAGCGACACGCCATCGCCGCGCCACGCATAAAGACGGCCGTCGCCGCTCGTCGTCACCACATCCCGGTAGCCATCCTGGTTCAAATCCACCAACACCGGCGAGGCATACACCCAATCGCGGGTCTGCTTCGGCCAAAAGGTGGAAATGAGCGTGCCGTCCAGCCGGTAAGCGTACACGCGCCCATCCGTCGAGCCGACCACAATTTCCGGAGCGGCATCGCCGTCCATATTGCCCACGGCGGGCGTGCTGCCGGTGATAAAGTTGCCGAACAGTTCCGGCACGCCGTCCATTTGCTGCGGCCAATTGGCCCAAACCGCGCCGTCGCCCTCCAACACGACCAGCTTTGCCGCCGTCGTGTGCGCCACAATTTCCAGCGCCGCGTCGCCGTCCAGGTTCGCCAGCGCGGGGCTGGCTTTCACGCCGTCGCCCAGCTCAACCGGAAAGCCGCTTACCAATGTTCCCGTATGATGCCAGGCATAGAGACGGCCGTTATCCGCCCCCACCGCCAGCTCCAAATCCCCATCCCCGTCAATGTCGCCCACAGCCGGCGAACTGCGCACCGCAGAAAAGGCAAACTGCGGCCAACCCGCCAGCGCCGCGCCATCCGCCTGCCAGACATACACATAGCCATCCTGCCCGGCCACCACCAACTCGCTCACCCCATTCCCATCCAAATCCACAATCAGCGGCGAGGCAAACACCAGCCCGCCGGTAGCCTGCGGCCAACCCAGTTGATTAACGATTGACGATTGGCGATTGACGATTGACGATTGCGCACCGCCCACTCCCCACTGCCCATTGTTTACTGATGACTGATTACTGGCTTCTGGCGTCCACAAATACGCCTCATTCGGCGCATTGTACCAATCCGGGTTGATGGTTTGACCGCTGGTGATGTAGGCCGTGTACTGCGGATAGGCCAGCCAAATGGGGGCGTTCTCCTCCGGCCAGGCCCACGCCTGGTTAAAGGCCAGCGCCAGGGGGATGTCGCGCCCCTTTAGCGGGCTGGACGCATCCCACACGCGCTGCGAATCGCTGACGTAGCCCGCTTCCATCAGGTGGATGTTTTGCCCGGTGTTGTGGACGTGCAGCCACGGGTCGAAGGGCGGCAGTTGCGCCGTTTCCGGTGGGTTGGCGGCGGGGTCGGCCAGGGTGATGGTTAGCTCTACGAAGGGGCCGTCAATAGCTGGCGTGCCGCTGACGGCGTTGGCCGTGCCGCCGGGGTGGGTGGGCGGCAGCTCTGTGCGCGTGTGATCGAAGATGGTCACGTCTACAAAATTGCGGCTGGTTTCGGTTTCGGTGGCGATGAGGTCGCCGTCGGCGTTGTAGCGGTGGATGACGGCCGTTGCCCCGCCATTTAGTTCCACCGTAAAGTTAAAGCTGTGGTCATAGCTGGAACCCCGCGCTTCCAATGAGAACTTGGCCTCGATTTGGGTGATGCCGTCTTCGTTCATGTTCACGGCCGTATCCTCAATAACCACCAAATCATTCGTGTCCCAATCCACCCAGCCCACGCCCTTCAAATCTTCGTAGACGACAAAGACGCGCTGCGGGGCGATGGCCCGCGCTCGTCCTTGCGGGTCGGGGCAGGCGGTGTTGCCCGCGTCGTCGTAGGCCAGAATGGTGTAAAAGACGGCCGCGCCCGGCGTAATGTCGCTGTCGCTGAACTCTGTCGCCAGCCCGTTAAAGACCTCTACGCCGTCGTTGAGGCTGGCGGGGAAGGTGTCGGTGTCGCGCAGCACAACTACGCCCGCCAGATCGCCGTCGCTGGGGTTGCGCCAGTTGAGTTGCAGCGTGCCTTCCTGGCCGAGTACGGCCGTTACCCGTGCATCTGTCACCGTTCCCGGCGCCGCCACATCCGCACCAGGAATAGAGACATTAATTGCCTGTGGCGTTACCACTCCGGCAGAATTTGGGCCACCCGTGCTGTCCCAGTCTAGCGGAGCAAAGGTGTTGGTGGCGCTGCGGTCGCGTCCCAACGACTGACCTGCCGCCGGGGCCGTCACAAAGCCGCCCTCAGGCCACTTGCCCGCCGCCGCCGCCAAATCATCGTCGCCGGGGGAAGCCAACACGCCGTCGTCATCCCATTGTACAAAGTCAATCAGCGTTGTCGTGTCGTGGATGGGGCCGGTGTAGAGGGCAACCTGGTCTTCGCTGTTGCCCAGCGCCCCGGCAAAGTCTGCGCCGGTGAAGTAGGCGCTGCCACCGTTCAGACCATCGCCCAGATAAATGGCAATGTAGCCGTCGTTGGGGATAAAGGTCAGGTCGGGGAAGCGATAGATGAAACCGTCTTCGTCGCTCAATTCCCAGCCGCCGATGTTGATGTCGCTGGTGCTGCGGTTGTGCAGCTCAATCCACTCGCTGCCGCAGAGGGGCTGCGGCAAAACTTCGTTAATGACCACATCGCTGATGGTTGTGGGTTCGTCAACGGCCGCCACATTGACAACGGCGCTGTCCTGGCTGGCGTAATCGCTGCCGACTACGTCTTGGCCTTCCACCAGGGCCACGCTTTGCAGCAGCGTGTCCTCGTCTATGGCTGGGTCAATGCCGCCCCACACTTGAAAGCGCAATGTTTCCCCGGCCGTTAGCGGCTGCCCGTGCGTCCAGGTTAGCGTCCAGGAGCCGTCGCCGTTTTGCGTTTCTGTGGGCATGACGCCGCCCAACTGTGCCGGGGTTTGGTAGCTGCCCGGCGTGTACAGGATTTCTGGCGGCAGGGTGATGCGCGTGACGGGGTTGAGCAGGGTGTTGAATTCGTTGTTGGCGTAGGTGGTAAAGGTGACTGATTCGCCGGCTTGCCGTTGGTAGAAGTCGGCCGTGTGGTTAACGTGGGGATCGGGCTGCAAGGTGCCTGTGCCGTAGGCCAGCCAGTTGTCGTTCCAGTTGGCGTTCATGACGCTGACGGGGGCGTCGGTTTCGACGATGAGGTAGGGGTTTTCTGGCGTGTTTTGCGCGCCGGGGGTGGTGCCGTTGTGGATGCCTTTCCATTCGTCTACGGTGAGGGCGACGTCGTAGTAGCCGTTGGCGGGGATGGTGAAGGCGTCGTAGATGCGGCCGGTCATGAGTTCGCTGATGATGATGCTGCCCTGCCCGCTGACTGTGCCCTGGCGCTGGCCGGGTGTGCCGTAGTAGTCGCCGAGGTTGCTGCTGCTGGTGCTGATGTGGGTGGCGCTGTCTTGGGCGTTGACGGCCGTAAAGGGCAGGTTAGGGTTCACGCGCTCTAACGCACGGTACACGCCATGGCTGCCCCAATCGTCGCCATAAGCGACCACATCAACCGTTTCGCCATTGGCATTGTGCAAGGTAATGGTGTCGCTGCCATTATCCAATTTGAACTTGGGATAGAGGCTGCCATAGACAAAATTGGCGGCGGGGTTGCTGGCGCGTTCGTGGAATTCTAGCAAGTAGGCTGCGCCGGGGGCGATGCTGGCCCCGGTGGGCAGGGTTACTGTCCAGCCGCCGTCGTTGCTGAGATACCAGCCGCTAAGGTTGACGGTTTGGCCGCTGTTGTTGACGAGTTCGATGTATTCGCCGTAGCTGTCGGGGTCGTAGGCTACGCCATTGACGGGCTGGTAGGCGTAGACGTAGAGGTGAGTGAGCTGTACGCCGAGTTCGAGGGCGGGCGGCCCCATGTAGGCGAGGAAGGATTGACCGGCGCCGCTGCCGTTTTGCGCGGAGATGAAGGTCATGATGTCGGAGGTGCCGAAGCTGCCGGTTTCCAGCCAGTTGGTCTCGAAGACGGAGATGGTTTCGTTGGAGGTGACTTCAAAGAGGTAGTAGCTGGGGCCGAGTTCGGTTGTGCCGACGAGTTCTTCGTGGCCGAATTTGGGTAGGGCGACGGTGGCGACGGTGTCCCATTGGTGGGTGGCGGTGTTCCAGCCGCGCACGGTGATGTTGGCGGGGTTGTCGTAGGAGACGAGGCGTAGTTCGCGCTCGTTGGCGTATTCGTAGGGGATGGCGAAGTAGAAGGTTTTGTCGGCGGAGGAGCCGTTTTTGCCGGGGACGTAGCTGCCGCCGTCGCGGCTGCCGCTGGCACCTTTGCTGAGGGCGCCGAATTGGGCGGTGATGTCTTTGTTGCTGACGATGTGGAAGGTGTGCCCGGCGGGGAGGGGGATGGTACGGCCGTGTACTTCTTGCAGGTCTTCGCCGGTGTTTAGGGTGGCGCTGAAGATGAGGTCGGCCTGGTCGTGGGGGAGGACGGTGGTGAGGCCGGAGGTGGTTTTGGGGGTGTTGGTGATGTCGAAGATTTGGATGTGGGTGTTGTCGTTGTAGGCGAAGAGGTTGAGGAGTTGGTTACGGCCGTTGGTGGCGCTGAAGCCTACTGGCCGGTACAGGTAAAAACTGGTGCCGCTCATGCGGCGGTTGTCGGCGGGCAGAAAGTCGTGCTGCCAGTCGGTGTTGACGGTGAGGTTGGCGATGATGACGGGTTTGCTGGCGGTGATTTGGAAGTAGTCGCCGTCGGCTTTGCCGCCGAGGTCGTCGTTGACGGCGCCTTCTTGGATGTAGATGATGTAGCTTTGGCCGGTGTGTAGGGTGAGGCCGGTGGCGCTGTCGTCGCTGTCGCCGTCGGCGTTGTCGTCGATGATGTCGAGGGTGGTGTTGTCTTGTACGGCCGTGACAATCAATGTTGGGTCGCGGCTGGCATTATTGCCATTGGGCGGCACAAACATGCCAAAGCGGGTGGAGGTTTCGCCGACGGCGGCGGCTGGTTGGCGCGGAGCCAGCAGCAGGAGAATGGTAAAAAGGGCGGCGAGTCCCAAAATTGTGCGCAGGCGATTTGAACTCATGGGGAGGCTCCTAAATCATGAATCATGAATGGTGAACGGTTAATGATGAATTGTAGGGGGCGAGGGTGGCGGGGGTAAATGGCAAATGTGTCATGCCCTGGCAGGTCATAAATGGGTGGCCAGGCGGGTGACGTAGTGGCGGAGGTTCATGGTGGAGAGGATGAGGGCACGGCCGTTGCTCCCCATCTCCTCTCTCTCCCGCTCATGTTCCAGCAAATACACAATTTTTTCGCGCAGCGCGGCCGCGTTTTCCGGCGGCGCGTACAGCCCCGTTTCCCCCTCCACCACCACATCCGTCTGGCCGGGCGTGCGCGAGCAGAGGATGGCTTTGCCCAGGGCCATGCCCTCTAAAATGGCCGTTACCCCGGCCTGAAAGTTGACGTTGTACAGCGGCATGACGACGAAGGCGCTGGCGGCGTATACCTGGCGCAGTTGGTATTGGGTGAAGCGGCGCACGGTGACGTTGGGCGGGATTTCTTGCTCGGCGGTGGAGTCGCTGCGTTTTGACCAGGGGCTGCCGGCGGCGATGATGACGTGGATGGGCAGGTCGCGCACGGCCGTCATCAACGTGGGGTAATCCCGAAATTCCAGGCCGACGGAGCAGATGATGGGCTTGCCCTGCGCCAACGCCGCCAGTTCGGCGTTGATGGGGTCGGCAGGGTCTACGCGGTCGGGGGTGAAGAAGTCGCTATCTACCATGAACGGCGTGAAGACGACGCGCTCTGGCGGCACGTTCCAGCGTTCTTCGATGAACTGTTTTTGCCAGGTGGAGTAGCAGAAAAAAACATCTACGTGGCTCTGGATGCCGAACCAGTCAAAGAATTTCATCTTTTTGCCCACAGACAGGATGTGGACGATCATGAGGTGGTGGGCGCGAGGCCGACCGAGTCCCAAAAATTTGCTAAACAGGGCCAGAAAGATGCCGATTTGCTCGCCGTCGGTGAAGATGGTGCGGTAACGGCCGTTCAGCCGGAAACAAACCCAGGCCAACATCAAATTCGCCCCGCCTACCTTCTCCAGCAGCCGCCCAAACCAGCCGGCCTGCGCCCTGGCGCGGGGGTAGTCCAGCAGGTCGGCGGGGAAGGCGCGGGACATGGCGAGATAGTCGGGTAACGGCCGTTTCCCGGCAGCCACATCGGCTTCCAAATTGTCGGGAATCGTACCGGAAACGGTAAGAAGTGTGTTACACATAGGGATCTCCAAGAAAATTGTTAATTGTAAGTGGCGCTTCTGCTATAATGAAGACCGCTTGAGGTGAAATATGAAAGAGTTTTTTGTGGTAATTGAACGAGATGAAAATGGTATGTATGTTGGTGAAGTGCCCCAGTTGACTGCCTGCTATAGTCAGGGTCGTACGCTTGACGAATTGATGACCAATATCAAGGAAGTAATTGAATTGTGCCTGGAAGAAGAACAGGCAGCATTGAGTGAATTTGTTGGCGTACAAAAAGTAATTGTGTAATGCCATCCTTGCCAATCCTCAAATCGTTGATGATCTGTTAAACTTGCTGTAGTCCAATCTCCAGTTTCCAATCTCTAATCTCCAATCTCCGTCCCATCAGCCACCTGCTTCAGCAATGCCAGCAGCCGGGCCGCATTCTTATCGGCGTCGAAGTGGGCGGTGATGCGGGCAACGGCCGTTTCGCCCATTCGCCGCCGCAGTTCCCCATCCAATACCAGTTGTTCCAATGCCTGCGTCAGCGCCGCCGTGTCCCCGGCAGGCACCAGCAGCCCGGTTTCGCCATGCTGCACAATTTCGGGAATACCGGCGACACGGGTGGAAACGGCCGTCAACCCCGCCGCCCCCGCCTCCGACAACACCATCGGCAAACAGTCGCCAAAGGTGGGCAGGCAGAAAATATCGCTGCCAAAATATAGCTGCTTCAGGGGGGCGCTGTTGGGCTGCATGTTGTTGTAAACGAACAGACCCGGTTCGGCAGCTACTTTATCGCGGGTAACAAGGTGCAGTTCAACGGCGTGGCGTTCGCGCAGGGTGCGGAAAGCGTCTAGCAGCAGCAGCCCGCCCTTTCGCGCCAGGTCGCCGCCCACAAAAAGTATTTTCACCGGGCCGGTGTGCGCGGCGCGAGGCGTGGGGCGCAGCCAGTCGGCCACAGTGACGCCAGGGGGGATGACGCTGATTTTGTGCGGCGGCACTTCGTAGTCGCGCACTAACCCTTCTTTTGTCCAGTGCGTCCAGCCCACAATGTGGCGGGCGGCGCGGAAGGCGTCGCGGTTGAGCCGCCACTTTTGCCGCTCCAGCCAGGCCGGGCCGGGTTCGTGGGCGTAAAATTCGCCCAACTCGTCGTACTGCAGCGGTGTGGCGTCGAGGGAGATGATGCTGGGAATGCGGCGCAGCCAGTCGGGGTTGAGCACGGCCGTTACCTGTGTATGCCAAAACAGCGCGTCTAGCCTGGTCTGCCGCGCCATCTGCCGCAGCAGGCGGCGCGAGCGCAGCCCGGCGCGTACCGTCCAGTTGCTTTTGTAGAGGGGGATTTTCGCCGCCAGCCCGCTTACCGGGAATTCTGGCAGCGCCCAATGAGCTTGTACGGCCGTGTCTTGCGGCACAAGCGCCCGCAAATTTTGCCCATGCGTCACATGGCCGAGGGCTTGTTCAATGATGAAAGCGATTTGGTATTTGTTCATGATGGTTATTCCTGGCGTGATGCGTGAAACGCGAAAAAAGTTCATCACGTTTCACGTTTCACGCTTCACGTCCCATTTTCCAAAACCAACAACGTAATCGAATACGGCGGCAGCGTCATTTCAAAACTCTCGCCGACGCTAATTTCTTCGCTGACAATACGGCCGATGTGGGCTTCTGAGTAGCGGTAGAGGGTTGCCGTTTCCCCCATATCATAATTTGCCAAATTTACCGTGAATTGGGCCGGGTCGTTGGGCTGTTTGTTAATCAACATCACATGCAGATTGCCCGTTTCACCGTCCAGCGCGGCGAAGGCGCTGACGCTGGTCGGGTCGGTAGATTGGGCGAATACGGCCGTATCCCCAAACCGCCCCCCCGCATCATCAAAATTCGTAAACATCTTAAACGCAAAATAACCGGGGCTGTTCTCTGGCGGAAAGCGCCAGTACGAAGCAAAGTACAACCCTTCGCGGCCAAAAATACCCAGCGCATCGGCAATCGTCATCGCCCCATTCAGCGTCTCCTCCGCGCCAAAATTCCACTCGCTGATGCCCAACTTTGTGCCCGGATAAGTACTCTCGATTAAAGCCAACATGCGCGGAATCAGGTACACCGGTTCGCCAATCCACGACTCATCCACATACGTGGGGTCCCACAGCGAAGCCGTCGCTCGCAAGCGGCGGTCGGCCACCTCCGGGTCAACGTCGTCGCTGTACAGCCCGGCGGGATAGTAATGAATGCCTAACACATTCAGCAGGCGTGTGCCCGTGTTTGCCTCATATGCGGCCATTTCTTGCAAAAACCAGGGCAAAAAGTCGGCGTTATCGTGGGCGCGTTTGTCGGCGTCGCCGGCCATGCTGTTCCAGTAGTACCACCAGCAGCAGGTGTTGGGGCCAACCAGTTGGCTTTGCGGCGAGATGTCGTGTACGGCCGTTGCATACGCCACATACTTTTCAAAAATCTCATCATACGTCACACACTCAGGATGCACGTCGTAATGGGTCACGCCCCACAACTCCGGCTCATTGTCCAGCGATAAAAACTCCACCGTGTAGCCCATCTCCTCCACCAAATGGCGCACCCAATCGGCCATAAATTCCGGCGGCGCGGCAATGCTGGTCTGCGTGGGGTCGGCGATGTCGCCCGGCTTGTCGCAGCTTGCCCCGGCCGCATCGCCGCATGTGCCATCCGGCAGCGGAAAGGAGCAAGCTGCGGTGTCTTTGGCAACCCAGCCCAGCGTGGGAATGGTGAGATGGGAGGCTACGCCCAATTCGTTATTGGTTTGCACAAACTCATCGCTGGCGGAAATGCCGGCGGCATGGCCGTAATCCACATTGAGGTAGTACCAATCGCGGGCGGCGTTCCAGGCGTTGCCAAGCTGCCAGTTGTAGCGGCTGTTGGGATTGCCGCCCCAGTTGTGGAAGGTAATGCCCAAACTTTCGATGTAGTCGCGGGGCGGCCCGGCCATGCCGTAAATGTAGGGGCTGATTGGGTGCAAAACCTGCTCCGCATCCACGCTAATGGTGAGAGAGGCGAGGGTGAAGGGTACGGCCGTATCCCCTGCAATCTCATTCGGCGGCAGCCCCAGGTCATGAATGCCGCTCGCCGTCAGCGTGTGCGGCGTGTCGGCGGCCAACGGCGTGGCAAACGCCAGCCGCGCCTGCCGCGTAGCTGGCTCATAGCTGGCGCTGTCGGGCACGACGCCATCCACGCGATAATTGCCCCGGTCGGCCGCCTCCTGCGGCACAACATCCTCGTTAAATTCCACCAGCGCCGTTTGCCGGTCGGTATTGCTGACGGCAACAATAACCGGCGGCGTTTTGTCGCGCAGGGCAATCAGCGCCACATCATCCACATAATAGGTTTGCGTCAGGTCGGCGCTGTTTTTCAGGTACAGGCCGATGAGGTATGGGTAGCTGGGCTGGTTGTCCAACTGCTGAAACCATACCTCCACCGGCGTCCACGTATTGGCAGGCAGTTCGCCGCTGAGGCCCAGCCGCGCCAACGGGATTTCGCTGGTGAAGGGCACGTTTTGCTGCGGCGCAGAGCTGGTGTCGCGTGACCAATAGGTAAACTCGTCGCTGCCGACTAATCCTAAAGCGAGACTGTCGGCGGGCATGGGCTGGCTGCCGGGATTGAGCCAGAAGCGCAGCCCCAAAAAGCGGCTGCGGCGGAATCCCGCGCCGCTAACGGAATCGGCGTTGAGAAAGAGGCCGCCGTACTCTTCTTGCGGCGTCACGGCGATGGCGCGTAGGCCGTCATGCACGGGGTTGTTGGCGCGGTCGTCTACGGCGACGCCCCAACTGTTTGCCAACGTCCACCCGGCGGCGGTCACGTCGTCAAACAGGGGCAGTTCGGCGGTGTCGGAGTCGGTTTCGGCGATGGCGAGGGGTACGGCCGTTGCCGGCGCTTGCGGTGTGTTTGGTGCAGAAGTGGGCGGGGGCGTGGGAACGGCCGTTTCCCCCCCGCACCCCATTAACACAATTAACAACCCCACAACCCAAACCGCCATCCACTGCCCACTGCCTACGGCATACCGCTTACTGAACACTGAAAACTGACCACCGTTTACTGTTTTCACGATTCGCCTCCCATTAGCAGGGCCACGCGGTCTACATAATACGTGCCCTGGAAAACGTCGCCATTCTTCACATAAATGCCGGTTATGTAGACATAATCCGGGTCATACGGCAGTTGATCCAGCCAAATGATCACCTCAACCCAGGTATTGGGCGGGATTTCGGCGTTTAGCCCCAAATAATACAGCCGCGTTTCCGAGAAAAAGCTCTCCCCTTCCGCCTGCTCCACCGAATCGTCGTCTTCTGTCCAATAGGGGGTGGCGTTGCTGCCTAAAATGGTCACGGCCATTTCGTCGAGGGGCAAATAGTCGTCGCCGCTGTTCAGCCACAGACTGACGCCCAGCACATCTTCGCGCAAATATTCTTGCAGGGCGCCCGGCGCTACGGTGAAAAAAACTGCGCCAAATTCTGCCAATGGGGTAACGCTGGCGGCGACATCGCCGCTGTAGACAACGGCCGTTTCTGTCAGCGTATACGTAATCCCCCAACTTTCGCCCAATGTCCAATTTGGGTCTAGCTCGTCGTCGTAGATGATGATTTCGTTGAAACGGCCGTCCTCCGGCAGCGCGGCAATGGCGAGGGGCGCGGCCGTCGCCTCGGCTTGCGGCGTTTCGTCCGGCGGCGGGGTGGGGGAGGGCGGCGGCGTCATCGTGGGGGTGGAGGTGGGGCGGCGCGTGGGCAATGGCCGGGGCGTGGGCGAGGGCACAAAGGCAAACAGGGCGGAGATGGTGGGCGTGTAGGGGCCAGAGGGGGTGGGGACGGCCGTTTCTACCGCTCCATCTCCGGCAAAATAGGGGTGGATGGTTGGCGTTTCTGCGGCGCCGGCTTGTACGGCCGTTTCGCCGCCGCACGCGGAGAGAAGCGCTGCGAAAGCGATAAGCAATGCTAAATAATGAATGGTGAATGGTGAATGGTGAATGGTGAATTTCATGCCGCTTTCATCCCTCATTCTTCATAATTTCGACTAGCCGGGCTGCGTTTTTGCGGGCGTCGAAGCGGGAAAGGGCACGGGCGCGGGCGGCCTGGCCCAGGCGTTGGCGCAGCGCGGGGTCGGCGATGAGTCGCTCGAAGGCATGTATCAGGCCGCGCAGGTCGCCGGGGGGCAGCAGGTAGCCCGTTTCGCCGTCGGCTACGACATCGGTCAGCCCGCCGACGCGGGTGGCGATGACAGGCAGGCCCACAGCGCTGGCTTCCATTGCGGCAATGCCGAACGCTTCGGCTTCGGTGGGCAGCGCAAAGATGTCGCAGGATTGGTAGAGGGCGATGAGGGCGGCGTCGTTGGGGCGCAGGCCGGGGTAGGTGCGGATGTTGGCGGCGGGGGGCACGGCCGTGCGCGTGACGAGATGCAGCGAGGCCGCGCCGGGCGGCAGGGCGGCAAAGGCTTGCAGCAGCAAATGACCTCCTTTGCGGTACAAATCGCCGCCGACGAACAAAATGTGGGCCGCGCCGCCTGCTTTTTTGTGGCCGGGCTGCCATAGTGCGGTGTCTACGCCGGGGGGCAGCGTTTCGATTTTGTCCAAAGCGACGCCGTAATCTTGCAGCAGGGAGGCGCGTGTCCAGGTTGACCAGGGCAGCACCCGCGCTGCGCCTTGAAAGAGCCGCCGGTTGACGCGGTGTTTGTAGGCGGTCAGCAGGCCGCCCCTGTCTGGCGTGTGGTTATAGTGGCGGGCCATGTCGTCGTATTGGCGGGGGGTGATGTCGGTGCAGAGGATGTACGGCCGTTGCCTGCCCATCCGCCCCGCCAACGCCGCCGGAACCTGCGTGTTGTACACCAGTAAATCGGCGGGGGCGCGTAAACCGGCGCGTACCTGCGCCCGGCCGCGCAGCGTACCGCGCACATTTTGCGGCAAAATGGTTAGCCGTTCCCACAGGCCGCCGGGCTGGAAGTAGCTGACTTCTACCCAACGCGCCGCAATCTGCGGCGTCGGCTCGATGAACCGCCGCAGGTTTTCGTAAAAGGTGCGGTGGCCGATGTGCTGTTCCATGAGGAAGGTGACGGTTAGCATAATGGTTGGGGGTCAGTTGGCGGCTGATTGCCGATTACTCCAAAACACGGGCTGGAATGCCAACGGCCGTTTTCCCCGGCGGCACATCCCTCACCACCACTGCATTAGCGCCAATCAGGCAGCCATCTCCCAGGGTAATGTCGCCCAGTACGCGAGCGCCCGCGCCAATAAAAACACCTCTGCCAATGGCGGGAAACTTCCACTCGTTACGCATCCCAATGGTCACGGCGGCGATGACGCTGCAATTGTCGCCCATTTTGCGCACGGAAATGACCGTGCCGATGGGGTGGGCGATGTACAACCCGCCGCCAATATCCGCGCCGGGCGAGATTTCCAGCCCGTACCGCTTGTAAATTTGGCGCTGCATGAAGCCGGGCATGAAGGGAATGCGCCGCCATTTGCACCACGAACCAAAGCGAAACAGCAGCATGGCCCGCAGTGGCATATGGTGCAGCAGCAGTTTTAGCAGCGTTTTCAGGGTGATGGCTTCCGGGTCGGCTACCTGTTGCGGCACAACCCAACGGGCGGCGTCCATTTTGAAGAGTTTCCAGTACATATGTTTCTCCAATCTCTACTTTGTCGGCGGGCCAACTTTCTCCGTCGCATTGGCGGCTAATTCAAAAAATGCCTGCTTGCCGCCCAACTCGTCGCTGATGCCCTGGTAGTGGCGCAGGTTGAAGATGGCGCTGTAGGCGAAGCGCGGAATTTGCGGCAGGCGCAGGGTGTGGCCGAGCAGGGCGATTTGTTTGCTGGTGGCGATGACGAATTGGCTGAGGCGGGGCCTGTCCAGGCAGAGGCGGGCGAGGCGTTGGATGAGGGGGTGGCGGCTGTGACGAAATTCGTAGGCGATGGTGGGCAGCAGCCAGGTCTGGCCTTTATCGCGGGTGAAGATGACATCGTTACGGCCGTACACATACGGAATCGCCAGCCACGAGGCAAAACTACGCTCGGCATAATGGTAGCCAACAGCCTCCGCATTAAAGAGGAAGCGCAGCCCGCGATCCGCCAATCGGTAAGCCAACTCCACATCCTCGGCGCGGCGAAAGTTGGCGTCGAAGCCGCCCGCATCCAGCAAATGCTGCCGCCGCAGCGAGGTGTTGCCGGTGTAAAACTGCCTCGCCGTCGGCTGCCAGCGCCCGGCGGCCATGTCGTCATACTGCTTGGTCAGCATCGCCTGTTCCCACTGCACCCAGGGCTTCATGGCAAAGTCGGGCGGCGTAAGCATTGGTCCCATCACCACCACATCTGCGCCGTTGGCTTCGTGCCACTTAACATGTTCGGCAATTAGCTGCGGCGCAGGAACCACGTCATCGTCAATGAACAGCACCAACTCGCCCGCCGCCTCTTGCAAACCATGATTGCGCGTGGCGGCCACGCCCTGGTTGGGCTGGAAGAGAGCGCGGGCAGAGAAACCCGGTTTTTGCAAGAAACTGGGTTTCTGAAGATACGCATCTGTGCCGTCGGTTGAGCCGTCGGACACAACAATGACATCGAAATTAGGATAGGTTTGCGCGGCGAGTCCGGCTAAAACTTTTTGCAGCCGTTGCAGCCGATTGTATGTTGGCAAAATAACGGTAACGTGCATGGTTTTCCCTTTGATAGAGATTGGGGATTGGCGCAACCTCTAATCTCCAGTCTCCAATCTCCTAATTACTTTTGCCGGGACGCCGGCGGCGACGACGCCGGGCGGAATGTCTTTGGTGACGACGCTGCCCGCGCCAATGACGCTATCTTTGCCAATGGTGACGCCATTGAGGACGATGACGCGCCCGCCCAGCCAGACGTTTTCTTCCAAAATGATGGGGCGTGATTCTGGCTTTTCGTGGCGGCGATGGGGTTCGAGGCGGTGAAAGTCGTTGTCCATCATGATGACGTGTGTGCCGATGTTGCAGCGCGGCCCGATGCGGATAAGCTCGGCGGCGGCGATGGAGCAGCCGTAGTTGATGAAGGCGCTTTCGCCGATTTCCAGTGTGCCGTTCTCGCCTGCTACCAGCTCGGTCGTGGCGATGGTGGACACCACCCGCACCCGGTCGGCGATGCGCATACGGCCGTCATTCCGCACAGACGGCCGTCCCCACACCCGCACCCGCTTCCCGCCCAGCGTCGCCCGCCGGAAATACCAGCGTGCCCGCAAAACTGCCCAGCCATCTTGCCAAAGTTGTCTCAGTTTCATCGTTTCGTGGCCCTTTGTCTCAACTTCACCATTCACCATTCACAATTCCTTGATCGCCTTCGCCGGGACGCCGCCCACCACCGTATGCGGCGGCACATCCTTTGTGACGACGGCGCCGGCGGCGACGACCGCGCCATCGCCAATGGTTACGCCGGGGAGAATGGTGGCGCGGGCGCCAATCCAGCAGCCGTTGCCAATGACCACCGGCTTGGGCGTAAGCGCCCCGGAGCGGTATTCTGGCGTGCCAATGGCGTGGGTTTCGGTTAAAACCATCACTTGCTGGCCGAAGCCCACATATTGGCCGATGGTGATGCTGTCGCCGAGGTTGAGGAAGCAGCCGACGTTGAAGCGGCAGATGGGGCCGATGGTGAGACGGCCGTACACATCCCCCTGTCCCGTTATCATCGGCAGCGCCCACATCACCACGCTGGGGTGGATGCCGCGAAAGCCCGCCGCCCGCAGCAGCCGCACCCGCACCCGGCTGCCCACATAGGGCGGCAGCGGGGCGAGGAGGATGCGGGCCAGTTGCAAACGGCCGTGCCATCCGGCGGTTTCTTCTCGTAATAATTGGGTGAATTTGTTCATGGTTTTTGAACTTCAGGTTTGACAAATTTTGGAAATTTGTCAAACCTCTAATCCCGCTCTGTCCAAAACGTCCACTTCTTTGGAATCGCCACCAGGCCGCCCGCCGGCTGCGGGTCGGGCTGCCAGGGCCAGCGTTTGCGCGGCAAGGGTACGGGATGGCTGGCGACATGCTCAATGCTGTTGATAATGCCCATCATCGTGCCAATGTAAATCATGCTTTGGTTGTCCCAAGACATGTCTACGTAGGCGTAGATGTAGTGCATGATGATGTAGAGTACGGCCGTTAACGCAATCGCGCTCACATCCCCGCCCGGCAGCCGCCACACCGCCCGCACCCCGGTAATAATCGCCAGGGCCACAAAAAAGACCATCGTCAAAAAGCCGCCTGTGCCCGTTTTCATCCAAAACCAAATAATGCTGTTGTGCGTGATATATTCCCACCATTCAAAAAAGCTGATGTCCGGCATGGGGTAAGCCAGGTAGAATTTTTTGCCAAAGCCCACGCCCGTCAGCGGTTCCTGATGGATGGTGTAATCGGAATTGAGATTCTCGATGAGGCGGTACTCGTTGGAGGCCTGGTCGGCGGCATCGGCTTCATCTTCGGCCACCACCGATTTGATCGCTTTCACGGGCATGGCGAGGGGGCCGCTGGCGTTCCAAAAGACGGCGATATACATGAGGGCAAAGACGCCCGCCGGGGGCATAATCAGCCAAAAAGCGCGGCGGTTCTCCTTCAGCAAAATAATCGCCATGAGGGCGATGGCGACGCCCAACGTGAGAAACGAGGCGCGGCGCTGGGTGGCGACGTAGGTCAGCAGCACGGGGGGGGCCAGCAGCGGCAGCAGCAGGCGTTTGGTGGGCGAGCAGCCTTTGTACAGCCACACGGCGGCAATTAGCACAAACAGCGTGTTCATGTGCATCGCTGCCGAATGTTCGGTGATGGACTGCATTCGCGTTAAGTCCATTTCGATTTCGACAATGTAGAAGCGCAGGCCAAACAGCCCTTCGATGAAGAGGGCGAAGGCGATGAACCACATGAGATGGCTGTAATGCTCCCGCTTGTTGAAGAGGTTGCTCACCAACACCAGCATGGCGATGATGTAGTAGATGGGGCGGGCTTCCCACAGGGCGATGTTCAACACGCCGCCTGTGCCCAGCCCGTAGACCAGCCCAAAGGTGACGAAGCCGGTGAAGATAACGGCCGTACCCGTCAACTCCCCCGCATAAAACGCCCACTTGCGCCGCAGGGCCATGCGCCCCAACCAGGCTACATAAGTAAGGACAATGTACAACTCCAACGGGCTAAAAATCAGGGCGTCATTCAGGTACAGCAGCGATTCGCCGCTGGAAAAGTTTTTGATAAAGGGAAACCAGGGGTCAAGCACATTGTCGCCCATTAGCCCAAAGCACATAATCAGGTACACGCCGTAGCGCGGCTCTTTGAAAATGAGCGCCGCGCCCAACAGGTAAATCAGCCAGCCAATGGCCGACGGGCTGGCGGGCAGCCCGGTACGCAGCATGGAAAGGCCAATCATGCCGCTGAGTCCTAGCAGCGCCAAAAACCACAGCGTCCAGGTTAACCTGGCTCGCTGCGCCTGGGCGCTGGCGGTCAATTGCGGGCGGTCGTCAAAGGTGTCGAGCATGGTGGTGTGTTGGGCAATTTGTCAAATTGCCCAACAAAATCAAATCTTGTGCAAAAAGTAGTAGCCAAAGCAAATGTACAGCGTCAGCCCCGCCACAAGCAGGCGGCGCGTCCATTTGCCCCGGTTCCAGGTGACAATGCCGATGAAGAAGGCCAGGAAGTTAAAGAGGAAGAAGAAGGTCATTCTTGCGGGATGTATTTTAGGAATAGCTTGGGTGTTTTGACGATGACTTGGTTGAGGATGACGCCGAGGATGTGTAGGTGGGCGATGTCGTCGAGGGCGCGTTTGGTGTTTTCGATGGAGGTGACGCCTTGTTTGATGACGAGGCAGCTTCCGTTGCTGAGGGAGGCCAGGGGGATGGCGTCGCTGGTGGCGAGGATGGCGGGGGTGTCGAGCAGCAGGTGGTCGTATCGTTTGCCCAGTTCGTCTAAGTAGAGTTTGAGTTGGCTGCTGCGGGCGGTGTACGGCCGTTTCCCCACCTCCATCTCCCCCGCCGGCAGCAGCGCCAGGTTGGGCAAGTGCGTCTGCACCAACGCCTCATCCAGCGACGCTTCCTCGGCCAGTACGCCCGCCAGCCCCGGCGAAGTCACATCGGCGAGCAAGGTTTGTTGGCCGGGCCAGTGCCAGTTTAGCTCCACGACACAGACAGAAACGGCCGTATCCGCTGCCAACACCGTACCCAACGCCAACGCCGAATACGTCACCCCCTCTTCGCGCAGCGTAGAAACCAGGGCCAGACGCGACGGCAGCGCTTCCGTGCGCGTCAGCCGCGCCAGCATGTGGCGGTAACTGCGCACCACCTCGCCGGGAAACGTCAGCCAGGGTGCAGTCTCCGACCTTCCGACATCGGAGGCGATGCTCAATGATGGAACGGGGGCATTGCGTTCGACGATGCGTTTCCCTTTTTTCGCCATAAGTCAGCTTAGAAACTGGGTTTTTGGGAAAAACCTAGTTTCTGAAAAACTCGATTTCTCATGTCGCGCAGCAGCGCCGTTTCCTCTGGGGACAGCAAACGCAGCAGCCAACTCAGCGCCAAATAAACCAACGCGCCGACGGCCACCGGAATGAGAAAAAACAAATTGCGCAGCGGCCATGCCGCTGCAAACATAAGCGCCCCGGCCAGCGCAATGCGTGCCGCCAACCAGCCGTTGCGCCGCGTCAACGCTCCACGCGGCAGCATAATCAGCCCGGCTATGGTCATGCCCGTTTCGGTGATGATGAAGGCCAGCGCCCCGCCCAACGCCCCATTGCCAAACCGTGCCACGCACCAGGGGATGAGCAGTAAGTCCAGGGGGATGGTGGCAAGGGTGGCTGTGACCATCACGGCCGTCCACCGATTCTGCTTGTCCGTCGAGACCAAAAACTGCCCCAGCAGCATATTCTGGTAGGTCAAAATAAGCACCACGCCAAAGAGGGCCAACACCGGGCCGCTGGGCGCAAAGGCCTCGCCAAAGAGCAATACCACCAGGGGGTTGGCGATCACAATCAGCCCCAGGCCGATGGGTATGGCGACCAGCAGCAGCAGGTCAAAGCTCTTGCCCATCAGGCGGTGCAGGCTGTCGCTGTCGCTGGTGTAGAGGCGGGAGAGGGCGGGGAATACGGCCGTCATAAACACTGTGGGGATAAACAGCAGCGTGCCGAACAACTGGTCGGCCGCGCCGTACCAACCAATGGTTTTTTCATTCACCAACAGCGAAATAATGATGATGTCCACCTGCTGATAAACCACCAGCGCCAGACGCACATATAAATAGGAAGAGCTGTCGCGCAATAAGGCCATCATGGCCCGCCAATGGAAGCGCGGGCGCAGGGAGATGGCGCGGCGTAAATAGAACAGCAGCACGAGCAAATTGACCAGCGCCGCGCCAATGGTGACGGCGGCAATGACCAACACGCCGTAGCCCAGCAGCAGCAGGGTGATGGCGACGATGGTATTGAACAGCTTGCCGGCCACGCTGCCCACCGAAATGTACTGCATTTGCTCCAACCCTTGCAGTACCGATGAGGCGGCGCTGGCCCACTGCCAAAATAGCTGCCCCAAGCCGATGACCAGCACGACTTGCACGGTTTCTGGTGCGTAACCGACCAGGGCCAGGTAGGCGGCCACGCCGCCAAAGCTGAGGAGGTAGAGCAGGAGTTGGGTAACGGCCGTTACGCCCCACAACTCGCCCGCCCGCTCCGTCTGCCGCGCAATCTCCTTCACCAAATAGCGGTCTGTGCCAAAGGCAATCAGCATCGCCACAATGGCCCACAAAGAATTGGCAAAATGGAACTGACCGACGGCCGTTGGCCCCAAATAACGCGGCAAAAACAGCGTCAACAACAGGGTCAACCCCCATGTCATCAACTGCGACACCATCAAGGCGCTGGCATTCTTGGCAATCGTCTTCATCGTTCCAGTGATCAGTAATCAGTGGTCAGTGGTCAGTAATCAGTGGAACTGCTTACTGCTTACTGAATACTGATTACTTCTTCCCTCTCCCTTTCTTCCTCTCCGTCACATCCGGCACCAGCGCCAACACCGGCAAATCCAGCGTATGGCGCACATCAATAGCAAAGCGGTGGCTGCGATCCAACAGCGCCCCGCCCAACACGCCCACAATACTCAGCACAACGCCCACCACCACAAAAATAATGGCGTTCATTAACGCATCGGTTCTGGAAGAGGCCGGCTGCGTGGGCAGTTTCGGCGAATCAATAATCAAATAACTTTGGCGCACGGCGCTTTCCGCCTGGGCTACCGCCAAACTCGAATTTTCCTGCCGCTCCAGCGCATTCGTAAGCTGTTTTTCAGCGATGTTGATTTCCGCTTGCAGCCGCTCAATTTCCATCAGCTCAATTTCTGGGCGGTCGCCGCGCAGTGGTTCAGGATGTGCCTCCAAATACAGGCGCAAATCATCCCGCGCCGTCTCCAAATCGGAATCGTAGACGGTGATCACGCTGTTGAAAAACGCTTCAGCGGAGACACTTTCCTCGCGGTCGGCGTTAATTTTCCACTGGATAAAGCTTTCCATCGTCGCCGCAACCAATTGCTGGGCAATAACCGGTTCGCCGTGTGCCGCGCCCACCATCACCAAATTGTCGCCCAACGTTTGCACCCACACGGCGTCGCGCACTTCGCCAATGGTTTCGCCCACGGCAATAGCCCCGCCGCTCATCTGCGGCTCCAGGTCGGTTTGCATAATGACAGAGCGGCGAAAGGCGTCGGTTTTTAGCAGTTCTTCAAATTCGGTGACGGTGGCTTTGGCCGGTGTGACCCAGCCGAAGCCGCCATCTTGCAGGTTGGTGAGAGAGGTGAGGAGGGACTCTTTGCGCACATAAATGACGCCGAGGGAGATGTAGGAGGAGTCGGCGGTGAGGAAAGCTAATGCGCCGACGCCAGCCATAATCACGATGGGGATGAGGTACAGGAAGCGGTGGCGAAAGTAGCTCTCTAAAATCCGTAAGATGACCAGGCGTATCATGCGAATCCTTTGGTCACAGTGACCATAATTCACATTATAAGATTTCAGCGCATATCAGCTATAGGAGTTGCATCCCACTTGGCGTTAAGACGGCGTAAAAAGTAACGGCCGTGCGCCGTGTACGAGCTTACGGTTGGTCTGGCATAACGAGTGGGCGGTGGTTTTGCGCCAGGATGAGAAAGATCTGGTGCGACCAGACGGAGTGGCCATACTGGAACTAGAGTTCCCCAGTTTGGTGAGAAAGAACGCGACCAGCTCGAAAGGTATGCCCAGGAAGCCGCAGAGCGGGCCGCCGCCGGCGGTCACATCCTGAGACCCTGGCAGCCTTTGCCCCCTGCACAACTACCAACTAGCTGACGGCCGTACTGCCCTGTACCAATTTTCACAATATCGACAAATACACAATTTTCGCTACCATAGCATCAACATACCATTCCAGTATAAATCTTCAGCGGTACACAAATAACGAATACCTCAAAACAGCCCTCACACAGCACATGACCCATTCCTCCACCCCGGCAGCGGCCGATTCCTTACGCAGTGTCTACACCAACACCTTTCCCGATCTTCTTGAACAATTAGGTATTTCTTTAGCCATCTCCACCTACCAGGCCGGTCGGGTGATCCTTATTCGCAACGATGACGGCCAACTCAATACCCATTTTCGCAGTTTCCACAAGCCAATGGGCATTGCCCTGCATCAAAACGAGCTAAGCGTTGGCGGGGCCAACACCGTCTGGTATTACCGCAATGTGCCCGCTGTTGCCCCGAAAGCAGAACCTCAGGGCAAACATGACGCCTGCTACCTGCCACGACGCATCCATGTCACCGGTGATATAGATATTCATGAGATGGCCTATGCCGATGATGGTCAGCTTTGGGTGATCAATACCCGTTTCAGCGCACTTTGCACCTTAGACCCCGACCACAGCTTCAACCCCGTATGGCGACCCCATTTTGTCACGACCCTCGCACCTGAAGATCGGTGTCATCTAAATGGGTTATGCATGGTCAACGGCCGTCCCCAATTCGCCACCGCCCTCGGCCAAACCAATACGGCCGGGGGCTGGCGCAACAACAAGAAAAACGGTGGCATCCTTCTCGATATCCCCCACAACCAAGTCCTCCTGTGCGGCCTCTCCATGCCCCATTCCCCTCGCTGGCACAACAACCAACTATGGGTACTGGAATCAGGCGAAGGAAGTTTGGCACAAGTAGATTTGGCAAACGAAAACTGGCAAACCATTGCCAAACTGCCCGGCTTTACACGGGGCATCGACTTTATCGGCCCGCTCGCCTTCATTGGCCTCTCGCAGGTACGCGAGAGCGCCGTCTTTAGCGGCATTCCGCTGGTGGAGCGGTTGGGGGATGGGGAACGGCAATGTGGCGTTTGGGTCATCAACTGGCAAACTGGCGAAACATTGGCCTTCTTGCGTTTTGAAGAAGGGGTGCAAGAGATTTTCGCCGTGCAAATTATTCCCGCCCGTTTTCCTGAAATGTTGGAATGGCAAGACAAATTATTGATGAGTTCGTATGTTGTGCCCGATGCAGCTTTGGCCGCTGTATCGCCAGCATGACAACAAACAACCAACGCTCCACACATGGCTCTCCACCCCGTTTTGCACAGAAAAGATGAAATGCCTTGCCATCAAGCCAATCCAAAACCACTTATTCTTGGTCACACTTTTGTCACGGCTGCTTCGCGTACTTTAGGTGAACAAAATACCCTACTTGCGCCCAGATGCCATGCTGAACGGGCAGATTTTCCTCTGGAAACGCTGCATCTCGGCGCGACCTTTTAATGTATCAAGTCGCCCGACACCTGACACCCGACACCTAAACACACGACACTATTTATCATGGAGAACATTATGAACAAGCGAAATGAAACTGAAGTGATTCAAGCCTGGCAAGAAACAGTGCAGGCAGAGGTAAACGCACGGCCGTGGTTCGCCGCCCTGCTCCTGCAAAAAGGGAGCTTGTTGTTTACCCGCTTTGTCTATTTTTATGAGCGGCTGACGGCCGTAGGCCAACGCGCCCGCCGCCGCCTGGCCGTTGGCTTAGGCACGGCCGTCCTGGCCCTGGCCCTTAGCCAAACCCCCGCCCACGCCGACAACATCACCGTCACCCCCGGCGCGGCCGGCATAAACGGCGGCGATGGTTGCTCCCTCGTCGAGGCCATCATCAACGCCAATGACGATGCCACCACCCATGCCGAATGCGCCCCCGGCAATGGCGCGGACATCATTACACTGGCCGGCAACAGCTACAGCTACACCACCACATTTGGCCCACAGAGCGCCCTGCCCGACATCACCAGCCCCATCACCATTGCAGGCAATGGGGCAACCATTCAGCGCACTGGCGGGTCAAACTTCCGCCTTATGCGCGTTGACCTGGGCGACCTTACCCTGAATGATGTCACCGTCACGGGCGGCAACGCCACAACGAGTCCTACTACGGGTGGCGGCATTCGCAACAACGCCGACAGCACCCTGACCTTAAACAACGCCACCATTAGCGGCAATACGGCTGGGCTGGGTGGTGGCATCTATAACATCGGCACGCTAAACATCAACCAGAGTGTCATCACAACCAATACCGCCACCAATGGCGGGGGCATTGCCACCAACACAGGGACAATGCTGACCATCAACGACAGCACCATCAGTAACAATACCGCCAGCAATGGCTCTGATTTCGGCGTCGGTGGAGGGCTTCGGCTCGCAGGCGGAAGCATGACCATTAACCGCACCACCATTTCGGGCAACACCGCTTTTTTACGTGGGGGTGGCTTCGAGGTTAGCGCCACTGGCGCACTCACCCTAAACCACAGCACCGTGAGCGGCAATGACGCTACATTTGGCGGCGGGGTAAGCAACTACGGCACAATGACCCTAAACAACAACACGATTGTGGGCAACAGTGCCACCCAGCCGGTTACTGGCGCGGGGGGGATTGTGCAACTTTCTGGCACGATGACCCTGAACCGCAACATTGTGGCGGGCAACAGTGCGCCTGTTAGCCGTGAGATTAACCGCTTTGGCGGCACACTGAATGCCAACAACCGCAATGTTTTGGGGCATAATGGCCTAACCAATGCCCAAGCCTTTTCTGGCTTTACGCCGGGAGCCAACGACCGCACCGCCACCAGCGATGGCTCGGTTCCTACGGCGTTGGCAAGCATCCTCGACACCACGCTTGCCGATAACGGCGGCCCCACGCTGACCCATGCGCTTGTTTCCGGCAGTCCGGCTGTTGACTTTATTCCCACCAGTGACCCCGCCTGTCAGGCCGGGGTTAGCACAGACCAGCGGGGCGCGGTGCGGGCGGGGCAAGTTGTTCCCGGTGATGGTCGGGGTGGGCTGGCGTGTGATGCGGGAGCATTTGAGTTTGATTCGGCGGAGACGCCTACGGCCGTTACCCTCCAAGCCATCACCGCCACCAGTGCCGGCAAGGCAAACGGGTTAGCGGCCTTTGCGGCCAGCTTGCTGACCGGTCTCGGCGGGCTGTGGCTGTGGATGCGGTCGCGGACGGCCGTGTGGCAGACGAATGTGTCCCATTTCGGGATAGATGAGGCCGTGCAGTAAACGGCCGTTGCCCACCCACCCAAAGCAAAAGGCCGCCCCCAGGAGGGTCGGGGCGACCGTCTTGCCCGATGGCCTGACGGCGCAGATTGGCCCGGCCGGGGTGAGTGAAAGGCGAGGGGCGGCGGTGGGGGTGACGGCCGTGTTGGGCGGTGGGTTTAGGGTGTATTTGCCGGTGGTGGAACGGTAGGGGGTTACGTAACGGCCGTAGCATTCTCAAAGCACACTACGGCCGTTCCCCCTCCCAATTTGCGTGTGCAGCTGGTGGGGTGGCACGGCCGTTTTGAGCAATGGGTTCGGAGCGTATTCGCCGGTGGTCTTATCGCAATTAAGAAAATCCGGCTGCCAGTGACTGTCTTACAGTTACCCGGCACATTCAGGCATTAAGGTTTCTTTGCTGTGACTCACGGGAGGCGGACCCAACAGCTTTTCGCTCATTATCGTAATCCATGTTTTTGGGCTAACAAGGCTGCTTCAACGCGGCTGCGCACTTGCAGCTTTTGCAGCACGTTGGTCATGTAATGCTTGATGGTTTTTTCCGCCAGATGAAGCTTTTCTCCGATTTCCTTATTGGTCAACCCTTCAGCCACCAGGGTCAAAATCTCTTTTTCCCGCTCCGTCAAGTTACCAATGAGATCATCAGGCTGCGCTTGGGTCATTTCGAAGAGGATGCCGCTGGCCAATGAAGGTGAGATGTAGACGTCACCACTGGCTACAGTGCGCACGGCGTTTGCCAGTTCGCGAGCGGAAACGCCCTTCAGCACGTAGCCGCGCGCGCCCGCTTTGAGGGCAGCCATCAAATTGTCCTGGTCTTCGGAAACGGTAAGCATGATGATGCGCACAACCGGCCAACTGGCATTAATTTGGTGGGCAGCAGCGATGCCGCCCGCGCCGGGCATGGTGATGTCCAGCAGCAAGATATCGGGCAGCAGGTCGCCGGCCAGTTTTTGCGCATCTTCGCCCGAACCGGCTTCGCCAACCACGACCAGATCAGGCTCGGCGGAGAGGGAAGCAACGACTCCCTGCCGGAAAAGCGGGTGATCATCGACAACGAGTAAACGGATTTGTTCAGACATCATTGACCTCGGTTGTTGATATGGGCAAAACGGCGCGGATGGTGGTGCCGCTGCCGGGCTGGCTGTGAACCTCAAATTGACCACCGAGCAGTTCTACCCGTTCGCGCATGGCGACTAATCCCAAATGACCACCTGGAACGGCCGTTGGGTCAAACCCCTGCCCCGCATCAGAAATTTCCGTTTGCAGGCTGCCGTCCATTTCATACACGTGGACAGTCTGGCCACTGCTGTTGGCGTGGCGGTAACTGTTGGCCAGCGCCTCCTTGATGATGCGAAACAGGGTGATTTTTACCGGGATGGGCGCGTCTTGAGGCAGCAGGCCCAGGGTGATGACGACCTGGCTTCCAGTCTTGGTTTCAAAATCGTATATGGCCCGTTGGACGGTTTCGGTGATGCTGCTGTTTTCAATTTCGGGCAGACGCAGGCCAGCCGAGATGGTGCGCAGTTCAGTCATGGCCGATTCCATGGCCGTCTGCACGGTTTGGAAATCGTTGGCCGCCTCTGGGGTATGGTTGACGGCATCGGCCAGCGGCTCAATGCGCAGCAAGGCCAGGGCCAAATCCTGAGCCGGGCCATCGTGGATGTCGGCCGAAATGCGGCGCAGGTATTGTTCATTGAGGGCAGTGGTGCGGGCGGCAGCGCGGCGGATACGGCCGTGTAGCTGTTGGTTCTGGCCCAGCAGCCCATGCAGTTGGGTTACGTTTTCTTGCAGGCGTTCTTGCTGCGAGACAATGGTGCTGCTGGCGCTGCCCACCAGACCGGCCAGGAGAATGTAAACGGCCGTCATCACTACCGCCACTACCAGCCAACTGCGGTACTGTGCAGATCGAATTTCTGCTTCCAGGGCATCACTGGTCTGGTAAAACTCGGAAACGGCGATGATGTCGCCGCTGCCGGCAGCGCGGGAGGGTGCGTAGGTTTCGATCAGGGTGTTCCAAAACTGCCTTTCATAGGCCTGTTCCGGTTTCTCTAAATCGCTGACCTCGGTGATAACAGCCCCCTCGAATGCTTCGGCCAGGCCCCCTTCTATCGCAAACTGTTGGCCGATGAGGTCGGGGTTGGGGCTGTACAATATCACGCCGTCGGGCGACCAGACTTTAAAGGATACAATTTGCTCCCCCAAGGAGGTGTCAACCAGGAGTCGTTCTAATGCCGGGACATCGACGCCGGCCGGTGTTTCCGCCTGGGTAAGCCCTTGCAGGTGGGGGGAAATGTAGCTGTCAACGTATAGGGCGGTCACAGCAGCGGTGCGATTGGAAACGGCCGTTTCAATTTGCTTGCTAATCCACAATCCAATGACCAGCATCCCTCCCAGCATAACCAGCAGGCTTACCAACATGTACTGCTGGGCCAACGTCAACCTTCTAAATGCAAACATCCACAGCATTATACTGGCTTTTGGCGTTTAACCATACGGACTAAGGTCTGAAGCCCTGCCCACCAGGGTCTGAGCCAATTCTCGACTTCCTCCCATTGTGGCCGACCGGCCTCAATTTCTACAATGTCCCCATATATACCCGGCAAGGTGACAAAGTAACAGGGCAACCTATCAGGTTATGCCCACTGCCAGCACTCCCCATTGGATTTCGGATAAAGTTGATGGCCGCAACACAGGATGAACTCATTTTACTCAATCGCGCACGGGCGTTAGAGCAAGACGCGCTGACCGAAATTCATGAACGGTATTACGTGCCCATTTACCGGTATATTGCTTACCGGGTAAATGAACCGCAGGTGGTAGAGGATTTAACGAGTGAGGTTTTCCTGCGTTTGCTTAGTGCGCTCCGCGACAGCCACGCGCCCCAAAACACGCTGCGCGGCTGGCTGTACGGCGTCGCTTCTAACATCGTAAAGGAGTATTACCGGCAGAAAAAACGGGCTAAGTTGACTCTTTTGGATGAGTCGATGCCCAGTAACGGCCGTTCGCTAACCCAGCAAATAGACCACAAGCTGATGGGGGAAAAGCTGCTTGCCTTGATGAAGGACTTAACGGAAGACCAGCAGCAGGTGCTGGCGCTGCGTTTCGGGTTCGAGATGTCTATTAAAGAAGTGGCGGAGTTGATGGGTAAAAGTGAGGGGTCGGTGAAAATGCTGCAAGCGCGAGCGATTGCTTCGCTGGCGAGCCGGATTCCCGCAGAGGCGATGGCGGCATGAAGCTGATACCCGAAGAGCTGTACGTCGCCTGTTTGGACGCGCTGGAGAATGGGGATTCAGCAGTGACAATACTGGCCCGCTACCCACATGCTGCCGATGAATTACGGCCGTTTTTGGCAACGGCCGTTCACCTGACCCAACTGCCCATGCCGCCCACCCTGGCTGCCCAGCAAGCCTCGCGGCAGCAGTTTTTGTGCCAGGCCGCCGAAATGCGGGCTGACGCACGATGGCGTCAGCCCCAGCGCCGCCGCCCGCGCAAACCCCGCGCACACAATTCATAATTTCCCCCCGTTACTTTTAGCAACTGAATGTCACTAACAGTGAGGACGGCCGTATTTCTGGCTCTGTTCAGGCTTTTTAACGAACGAGTTAGCCCAATAAACACAAAGGCAAGGTGCAGCATGGTTGAAAGATTTCTCATCCTGAATTTCCGGAACCGGACAAATGTTTTAACTGTAAAAAGGATGGTTCACCGGTTGGACGTAACGGCCGTTGCCGCCTTTGCGCTGCCTTTTGTGTTGTACGCCTTCACTTTGGCCCCGACCCTCTATAACCTGGACAGCGCCGAATTCACAACGGCCGTTGCCACCAACGGCCTCATTCGCGCCACCGGCTACCCCCTTTACCTGCTGTTGGGCAAGCTGTGGTCATGGCTGCCTTTGGGTGGCGACATGGGCTATCAGATGAACCTGTTTTCCGCCTTCAACGGCGCCATCACCCTCTTGCTGGCCGAGCGGATTATGCAGCAGTTAGGCGTGGGCGCGTGGGCGCGGCTGGCGGCAGTTGGCTTATTGGCTACCGCACCCTACTTTTGGGCGCTCTCCCTCATTGCCGAGGTGTACACCCTGCACACGGCGCTCATGGCCGGTGTTATTTTGGCGCTTTTGCGCTGGGCGGCCGCGCCCACACCACTGCGCCTGGCGCTGCCTATTTTGCTGATGACATTGAGCCTGGGCAACCACGCTGCCACCGTTTTGCTGGCGCCGGGCTGTGTCTGGTATGTGCTGACCCGCCATCCCCGGCTGCTGCGGCGGTGGCGCACCTGGGCCGTTGGGGTGGGGGCCATTTTGTTGGGCAGCACAATCTTTTTGCTGCTGCCTATGCGCTATGCGGCTCAGCCAGTTTTTAACTATGCCGGGCAGTACGACGCCGCCGGTGTTTTCCAACCGGCTAATTTGCAAACCTGGGACGGCATTTGGTGGTTGATAACCGGCCAGACTTTTGCCGGGCAGATGTTTGGCTACCGGCTGGCTGACGTGTGGCCGCAGGCGGCCGGCTTTGGGGTGCAGTTGTGGGCGGCTTTTTTTGCCATTGGGGTGGGGCCGGGTGTGGCCGGGGCGCTGGCGCTGCTGCGGCGTGACTGGCGCAGCGGGGGGATGCTGCTGCTGATGTTTCTGGCTAACGCTGTTTTCTACATCAACTACCGCGTCATCGACAAAAACACGATGTTTTTACCGGCTTATTTGATTTTTGCCCTATGGGTGGGGGTTGGATACCAGCTTTTGCTAAGTTGGGCGGTGCAGCAGGAACGGCCGTTTCCTGCCCGCCAGCTTATCCGTTATGTGATGGTAGGGGCTGTTGTGCTGGCCGCCGGCTTTAACTGGCGGCTGGTTGACCTGTCTGAGGATTGGAGTACCCGCGAGCAGGCGGAGGCCATTTTGCGCCTGGTGGAACCGGATGCGCTGGTTTTGGGCTGGTGGGACACAGCCCCATCCATCCAATATTTGCAACTGGTAGAAGGAGAAAGACCTGATGTCACCGTGATTAATCGTTTTTTAATTAGCCCAGAGGATATGAACCGGCTCATTTTGACAGAGATAAATCGCCGCCCGGTTTATATCAACAATCCGTCTATTGAGCTTTTGCAGCGGACAACGGCTGTGGCTGTTGGCCCGCTCTATCGTCTGGAACCGCGTAATCCGGGTCCCAAATAATCGTTTTGAGGAGGTTTTAATGAGTGAAATGAAGCAAGAAGCTATTCAGCGCATATTGCTAACGCTGTTTATCCTATCGGCCGGGCTGGTTTTGGTTCCGTTTGTCGACATGCCAGCGGCGGCCATTGGTTGGGAACTGTTTGCCGGTGTTTACACGCCGGTGCTGGAGGTGAACGCCACAACGGGCGCGCCGGGCAGCGTGTTTTACTTCACCGGCAGCAATTACCCGCCTGGCAGCCTGGCTACCATCTACATTGACGGCCGTCCGGTGGGCACGGTGACTACAGATGGCAGTGGGGCCGCTTCGTTTTTGGTGAACACGTTAGGCGCGGCTTCTGGTGCATACAATGTGACCTTGGAGACTGACATTAACGCTTCGGCGACGCAGAGCATCGACCTGGTGAGTGGTGGCCTGATTGTTACGCCGCCGCCGGGCGCAACGGGAACAACGGTTTTCGTCAATGGCGTTATCTTTTTGCCGATTATTCAAGCAGACTAATTTGTAGTTTGGCGGGCAGAGACGGGCGGCAGTCCGGCCTCTGCCCGCCGCCCGGAGGCAGGAATGGACATGGAATTGGGGGAGCGGAAACAGAACGGCCGTTTATGGCTGTGGCCGCAAAGGCTGGGCATGGCGCGTTGGCTGGGGCTGCCGCTGCTGTTCTTCGCTGTTACACGCCTGGGAATTGCCCTCATCGCGTATCTGGCCGTCCCGCTGATCAATGATTCGCTGACGCCGCCGCCTTACCACTTGCGCGGCACAGAGAACGTGCTGCTGGATGTGTTTGGCAGCCGTTGGGACACCGGTTTTTACATCAGTATCGTTGAGGAAGGGTACAAGTATGAGGGCGTGCCGCTGCCTTCGGTGGCTTTTTTCCCGCTGCTGCCGCTGCTGATGCGCCTGGTGCTGCCGCCGGTGGGGGATGCGGCCGTGGCCGGAATTTTGGTCAGCAACCTGGCGCTGCTGCTGGCGGCTGTTCTGTTTTACCGGCTGGTGGCGGAAATGCATGGCCCTGCGGTGGCGGACCGGGCTGTGTGGTATTTGCTCATTTTCCCGACGGCGTTTTTTGGCACGGCCGTTTACTCGGAATCTCTTTTTTTGCTGGCGACGATTGGGGCGTGGTATTTTGCCCGGCACGGCCGTTGGGGCGTGGCCGGATTGTTGGCAATGGCAGCCGGATTGACCCGGCTGGTGGGCGTGATTGTGATTCCGCTGCTGTTGTGGGAATGGTGGCGGCAATGGCGGGGTGGGGGGAGTGCGCAACGGCCGTCGCCATTTACCTTGCCTGTTGTTTTAATGCCACTGGCCGGCACCGGAGCGTTTATGGTTTATCTGTGGCGCGTTTTTGGCGATCCGCTGGCTTTTGTGCATGGCGCAGCGGCCTGGGCGCGGCAGCCGCAGTCGGTTTTCAGCACAATGGCGGAACTGCTGCAAAGGCCGGCCGGGGGGTGGGGAACGGCCGTGCTGGCCGGTCAGGTACACATCGACAACTGGCTGGACTTTGGCCTGGCGATGTTGTTTCTGCTGCTGGGGCTGGTTTTGCTCCGCAAAAAACGTTACGGGGAAGCGGCTTTCGTGCTGTTGGGCGTACTCATTGCCCTGAATTCTGGCCTGCTAATGAGCTTGCGCCGCTATGTCTGGGTGTTGTTTCCAGCTTTCATTTTATTGGCACAGTGGGGGAAACGGCCGTGGCTGGACAAACTGATCACCACTTTTTCCTTGTTGGGTCTGGCCTTATTTACCGCCCTATTCGCCAACGGCTATTGGGTGGGGTGAATGCTGAAGCAGTTTGTTACTTTTTGAGCGAATCGCCTACTTTGTAACTGGAACAAAACGAGCCGCCAGGAGTTGGCAGCTCAAAATTAAACAATGGGGGTAACTGTACAGGTGTAGCCTGAGCTTGTCGATGGCGAAACCGGCTTTCGGCATGCTCAACCCTCGACTGACTGTATAGATACCAATGGGGATGGTAATCATTGAACAGAACAGTTTACAAACTTCAGGCTCCAGCAGCGGAAAATCGAGCAGCGCCACCGGCCGCAAAAAAGCGGCAGTTTTGGTTTGGTGTTGGCGTCAGCCTTATCTCTCTTGGCGCTGTTACGATGATCATGAACCCTGACCAGATTCTCCCTCCCCTACGTGCAGCGGAACTGAAACATCTGATCATGGGGGGGCTTTTTATTTTCATGTACATATTTCTGCGGGCGGTTCGTTGGCGCTATTTACTCAATAATTCGCCGTCGTTCTCGACGGTGTTCCATGCCCAGAACATTGGCTACATGCTGACGCAGCTGCTGCCCTTTCGGCTGGGCGACGTGGCTCGTGCTGCCCTTGTCGGTCAATCTACAGCGCTTTCTGTTTCCCAGGGGTTCTCAACGATGGTGGTTGAACGGTTCCTGGATATGCTGCTGATGGTTTTACTGCTGCCCTTGGTGGTGATGGAGGGAACGGCCGTTCCCGAATGGCTGCAAAACACGGCCCGGGTTTCTGGCGATTTAGCGGGGCTAGGTATGTTGGTGCTTATTATTTTCGCAGGCAGACGACTCTGGGCCTCCCAGTTCGCGGCGCGAATTCTAAGGTTTCTGCCTATTCAGAATACCTCCGCCTGGGTTAATTGGGTGTTCAGTCGTCGCGCTTTGCTGCCGGTGGGATGGGGACCGACATAGCGGTTGGGCAGCCGCCGCGCCAGATACATGCCGCCAACCATCCCCTGCTCACCCCGGTAGTCGGTCAAAATAAAGGTTCCCCGACCGTGCCGCCAGGCGTATTCTTCGGCGCTGGCCGTCGTGACCCGCTGCCCGCCGGTGACCCGCTCACCGACCGCCACAAACCCCTGCACCCTGACCCCGGCGCGGGCGTCGTATGCCTGCTGGGCGCGGAGGGAGACGCCGGACAGCTCCCGCAGGGACTCGCGGCTGATGGGGCCTGCGTCTGCGCTCCGGCTGCGGCACGGCAACGGGGTTATTCTCTTCCAGCACGGCCGTTGGCACTACCTGACCTTGAGCGACCAGGCCGGCGGCGGGGGGATACAGGCGCTCAACTTCCTCTCGCCGGCGCGGGCGGAAGCGCTGCTGACCGAGTGGCTGGCGGCTGGCACGCAGCCCGAAGCCTATGCCCACATCTCCCCAATTTGGGCGACGGAAGTAGTGGAGAAGATTCTGCCCACCGCCGCCGCCTATCGCCCCCTGCTGCTGGCGGGGCGGGCGGACGGCCAATAGCATGCACCGGCATCAACACACCTTCCTCGGCACACCGCTGTCTCCGACATTCCCTTTTACCGCATACTCACATATAATCGTTGATAGCAGGTTGTTTACATTGTCGTTTACCTGGGTGCGCGGCCTGCTCACACGTCCATGCACGCAAACACATCGTACATCTGGCTGTCGATCTTAACGGCCGTTTCCCTCCTCATCCTCGCCCTCTACAGTGGGCGGCGACGCAGCGTACCCGGCGCGTTACCCTTCGCTATCGGCAGCTTATTCGCCGCCTTGTGGGTGGTCGGAATTGTGTTAGAGGCGGCGGCGGTGGATACGGCCGTACAACAATTCTGGTTCCAGTTCCAACGCCTCTGGCAGTTCCCCGCCACCATCGCCATCACCGGCTTCATCCTCGAGTATATCTGGCCCGGCCGTTGGCTAACCCACCGCAACATCCTCTTATTCGCCCTCCTTCCCTTCCTGTTCAAAGAGCTTTTACTGCTCAACAACTTCCCACCGGCCATCGTCGACAACCTTTTTCTCGCCTACAGCTACACGCTCAGCTTCCTGGTTATGGCAGCCCTGTTCTGGCTCTTTTTCCACACACCACAGCGCCATTGGCCCGCCGCCATCATGCTCATCGGGCAAATTGGGTCACGTCTGGCCTACGCCCTCAATCTTACCCAACTGCTCAACACCAACCTGCCCATCAACGTCATCGCCATCGCTTTCGTCTTCCTGATGTACGCCATTGCCCTTTTCGGTTTCCACATCTTCAACCCCGAAACCCTGGCCCGTCAGGTTGCCATCGACCAGATGCCCACCGGCATGATCGCCCTAAACCTCCAGGGGCAAATAACCAACCTGAACCCGGCTGCCCGGCGCTTGTTGGGTCTCACCCACACAGACCCGCCAGCCCCCGCGCTTCACCAATTTCTGCCCCTAAACGCCGTCAACTTCCGCGCCACAAACCCAGACCAGGTAGAAGTTCACCTGGGCCGCCCCGCCACACAGCGCGTCTGCTTGCTTACCGCCTCAACCCTGCAAGATTGGCGCAAAAGGGACATAGGCTACCTGCTGCTGCTGCACGACATCACCGAGCAAAAACAGGCGCAAACCCAGCTCGTCGCCCAACAGCGCGCCCTGGCCACGCTGCAAGAGCGCGAACGCCTGGCCCGCGAACTCCATGATAGTCTGGGGCAAACCCTGGCCGCCACCCACCTGCAAGCCAGCGCCGCCCGCCACCTGCTGGCTCAGGGGCAGCTTGACCAGACCGACCACTGCCTGGCGCAGTTGGCCGAGATCAGCATCGCTGCCGAAGCTGACGTGCGCGACTATTTGTTGGGGGCAAAAACCGCCTTTGCCCCAGAGATGCCCTTTTTGGAGACCCTGCGCCAATATGCCTTGCGTTTTGGGCAGCAGTACAATCTACAGGTGGAATTGGATACACCGCCAGAATTGGAGACGCAAAGCCTGGGCTTTCCGGTGGAGGTGCAGCTTTTGCGCCTGATTCAGGAGGCGCTGTCTAACGTCCGCAAGCACGCCGCCGCGCACAGGGTACAAATACGCTTTTCCGTGACCGATACCCTGGTAGAAGTGATTATTGAGGACGACGGCCGTGGCTTTGACCCCACCCTGGCGCAGCAAACCAACAGATTTGGCCTGCAAGCCATGGGCGAACGCGCCGCAATACTGGGCGGCACGCTGGACATCCGCTCCCGGCCAGATGCGGGAACGCAGCTCACCATTCGCACGCCCCGGCAGAGCATAGAGCGCCCCAACGAGGAGGTGGCAACATGAGCCTGAAACTTTTGTTAGTAGACGACCATGCGCTGTTTCGCCAATCTCTCCAGGTCTTGCTGGCGGCCAATGGGTATGAGGTGATTGGCACGGCCAGCAACGGCTTTGAGGCGTTGGATGCGGCGCGCCGGCTGCGTCCCGACCTGATCTTGATGGACATCGAAATGCCCGACTGCGACGGGCTGACGGCCACCCGCCTGATTAAGGCCGAAATGCCCGATGTCGCCATTGTGATGCTGACGGTTTCCACCACCGACGAACATCTGTTCACCGCCATCAAAAGCGGCGCCAGCGGCTATTTGCTCAAGAGTCAGAGCGCCGACCAGTTTTTGCTGCTGGTGGCCCAGGCTGCGGAAGGCGGCGCGGCGCTGCCACCCGACCTGGCGGCGCGGCTGCTGCGCGAGTTTGCCCGCCAACCCAGCCCGGCGGCACAGGCCGACGAACCACCAGCAGCACTCACGCCGCGCCAGTCCGAGATTTTGACGCTGCTGGCCCAGGGCTTGACGTACCCACAGATTGGCGGGGTCCTTCACCTCAGCGAAGTGACGATTCGCTACCACGTAAAGCAAATCATGGAACGTCTGCATCTGGACAACCGCGCCCAGGTCATCGCTTACGCGGCCCGGCATGGGCTAACCCCGCCCCCAAACGGCTGACGGTACGGCCGTTACCCCAAAACCACCGCCAACGGGCAAAATCCACCCCAGACTAGCGCTGCTGCACGCCCCAGGCTATCGTTTCCGATAGTGCCAACCTGCCCGCCTCCCTTTATGCTTCCACAGAAAGGAGAGAGAGGCATCCATGATTTCCAACATCCGCTTACTGTTTTATGGCGACTCCATTTTTTTGGCCGGTTTGAAGGCGGCATTGGCAACGGCCGTACCCCACCACCACCCCTTCATCACCAAAAGCTTACCCGCCGACAGCCCCAACGCCCTGGACCACATCCGCGCCTACCACCCCCAGGCCATCATCTTCGACCTCACCGCCCCCAACCTGCCCATCTTCGCCATCCCCCTGCTGCGCGAACAGCCCGACCTGCTGCTCATCGGCCTCGATCCTTGTCGTGACGACCTGCTGGTCCTCTCCGGCCAATCGTCCCAGGCCGTCCACATCAACGACCTTATCACCATTCTGAGTCACCAGGAGACGGCCGTATGAAACTAAAACAAATAACTGTTATTGCCCTCATCACCCTTGTTTCACCTGCCATCATTTCAGTTCCCCGACAACTGGCGCAAGCTGTACCCCCGTCACGGCAGAAATCATGAGAAATAGTTACTCAAAAACCAAATCAGGAGCTTACACAATGAACAAAAAAACCTTTCTTTGGATTGCTGTTGGCATCATCGCCTCCATGCTGCTAGCTGCCGGCGGCGTTCCAGCGGCAGTTTCCCAAGATGGCGAACCAGAACCACTATCATTGGCAAGAATGGAAATTGCCCCCGCCAGAATAACGTGGTTCCCCACTATCGCCTACCCCTACGACAGCCTGATCTTGAGCATCCAGGGGCCAGATGCACTGGTTTGGGAAGCGGAATTTGCTCCCCAAACACTGCCATCCCTGGAGGTGGCAGACTCACAGAGAGCGCCGCGCCCAGATGGTTTATATGCCTACACCCTGCGCGTTCAACTGCTGCTCAGTCCCGAAGCCGGAGCAGCCTTGCAAGCCGCACGCGAAACAGGCGACCCGCAAGCAATCGCCGATTTGCAAGCCGCCGGCATTTTACCCCCCGCCCCATACGCCCAAACAGGCAGTTTCGTCATCCAAAACGGCGTATTTTTGGCGCAGCCAGCCGAAGCGGTTAGTGAAACCGGTAACCGTGATGGCGGGGATAATAATCTGGATGATATTGTATATAACGAGAACCTGATTGTAATAGGTGATGAATGCGTCGGATCTGACTGCGTAAATGGCGAAGTCTTCGACTACACCACCATCAAACTCAAAGAAAACAACCTCGGCATCACCTTTTATGATACCAGTGTAGGCACTTTTCCCGGCGTAGATTGGCAGCTCACCGCCAACGAAAGTACCAGCGGCGGGCTAAACAAATTCTCCATTGAAGACCTGACCAACGCCAAAATTCCCTTCACCATTTTAGCCAACGCGCCATCCAACGCATTCTATGTAAATGCTTCAGGGCGGGTTGGCATGGGCACCGCCACGCCATACGTAAAATTACATCTTGTAAATGGCAACACGCCAACCGTACGGCTCGACCAGGATACTTCAAGCGGCTGGGCCGCACAGGTTTGGGATATTGCCGGCAACGAGCAGCAGTTCGTCATCCGCGATGCAACCCACAGTGCAGCGCTGCCATTCCGGATTCAGCCCGGCACGCCGTCCAACGCTCTCACGCTCAGAGCCGACGGCACTGTTGGAATCGGCACCTGGGGACCATTGGCGACGCTGCACGTCTACAACGCCGCGCCCACCATTCTGGTCTCGCGCCCGGATGGCAAAACCACCCTCAGCCTCGATTCAAGCGGCAATTTGATGTTGGGGGGGCTGCTAACCGAGTCATCAGACATCAACCTGAAAGAGAATCTCCACCCGGTAGATTCCGGCCAGATCCTCGATTTGGTGGCCGGGCTGCCCATTTACACCTGGAATTACCGCGAAGATGAGGCGGATACCGCACACGTTGGCCCCATGGCCCAGGACTTCTATGCCGCCTTCGCGTTAGGCACAGATGACAAGCACATTGCCTCGTTGGACGCCAACGGCGTAGCCTTGGCCAGTGTGCAAGCCCTCCACACCCAGATCAAGGAGCAGCAAACGCAAATCGCGCAGTTGGCGCAGCAGAACGCGGACATGGAAGTGCGCCTGGCGCGGCTGGAAGCCCCGGCCGGGTTGGGGATACCGATGATGGCGCTCTATGCCAGCCTTGCCGTTGCCGTGCTGGCGTTGGGTATGGTTGCTGTGCTGACGTGGCGCCTGCGTGCCCGCGCATAACCTATCCGTCAACCGGCATCCCTTCTGGATAAAACCATGAATACCAAACGCTATGCAATCTCCAAGATGACGCTTGTTTATCTGGCAGTTTTATTAGGGCTAGTTTCTACCGGTTTATTGAGCGGTTGGCGCAGTCTGGCACGACCAGCACAAACCGCGCTGCCCGGCGAGGCCTCTGCTGTACACCTTTCCAGTGATCGTCACACGGCCGTTTTCAATCCATCCGGTGTGCAGTTCACGCCAGTCAGGGGGCCTGTGTGGCAGTGGCAGGTGCTTTCAATCGGCACGGCCGTTGCCCCCCTGGCAGGGGTAGAATCTGGCGAAACAACGCCGTACCTCGCCGCGCCCGGTCTGGTGGTTTACCCGCGCGGACTGCTTGACGAGCAGTACGTGGCGCACCCCACCAGCATCGAACAGCAATTTGTGCTGCATCAGCCGCTGCCTCTCAACGGCGCCGATTTGGTCATTACAGGGCGCGTTTCCAGTTCGGGCGTTTTTGCAGCTTTCCCCCAGGGCTGGCTGTGGCATGATGAAAACGGCCGTGTCAGCCTGGGGCATGTGACCGTTTACGACGCACAGGGGGCACAGCTTCCTGCCGCAATGCAGGTGGATGCCGAATCCATTCAGTTCCGGGTAAACGGCTCCGCGCTGGCGGCCGCGGCATACCCCGTGACGATTGATCCCGAAATTGGGACAGACGACTTCCGCACCAGTTACAGCGGTGACGATACCGACGTGGAGCTGGACGCCTTCGACCCGGCCGTAACCTACAACCCCGGCTCCGACGAGTTCCTGGTGGTATGGGCCGGCGATGTTTTCCCGGCCGGGGCCAATGACACCCTGCGAATTTACGCCCGCCGCATTCAGGCCGCCGATGGCAGCTTTGCCGGCAGTACCGTCATGCTGCCGGGAGCCACGTTCAACACCACCCCGGCCGCCGCTTTCAATCAAACATCTGGTGAATATCTGGTCGTCTTTACGTGTGGCAACGCCTACGACAAGAACATCGCCAATCTATGCGGCCAGCGGCTCGATGCCGCCGCCGCACCCGTGGGCAGCTCCTTTCAAGTGAACACACTGGTCAATGCGCTGCACCCGGCGGTAGCCTACAACCCCAGCAGCGGCGAATTTCTGGTGGTGTGGGCCGGCAACCGCAACAGCAGCGGCACAGCAGACGAATTTGAAATCTTCGGGCAGCGGGTGGCGGCAGATGGCAGCTTGCTGGGCAGCAACTTCCGCATTAGCCAGATGGGCACAGAGGACGACCCCAACTATCGGGCAGAGCATCCGGCCGTTGCCCACAACCCGGACACAAACCAATATCTGGTTGTTTGGAGCGGCGATGATGACGCTGCCCCCCTGGTGCAAGGCGAAAAGGAGATTTTTGGGCAATTACTGGATGCCGGCGGCGTGGCGGTGGGCGGCAATTTCCGCGTCAGCGATATGGGTCCCGATGGCTCCACCCTCTATGGCGCATACCTGCCAGATGTGGCCTACAACCCAGACCATGCCGAATACCTGGTAGTTTGGATGGCGGATGACGACACCGCGCCGCTGGTAGAAGGCGAGTTTGAGGTTTTTGCCCAAAGATTAACGGCGGCCGGCGCGGAAGTGGGGCGACATAATTTCCAGGTGAGCGCCATGGGCACGGCCGGCGATGGAAATTACGCCGCTTACCGCCCGCGCCTGGTGTACAACCCGCAGGATGCCCGCTACATGCTGGTCTGGCGCGGCGGCGATAACACCGGCGGGCAGGTGAGCGGTGAGTTTGAAATCTTCCAGCAGGCTATTTATGGCGACGCAGCGCTGGGCGACCATTTCCGCGAGACCACGCGCCTGAGCGCGATGGGCAACCTGGGCGACCCGGCGTATCTGGCCGATAAACCGGTCATCGCTTACAGCAGCACCGCGAACAACTACCTGGTTGCCTGGCAGGGCGAGAACAATCTCGGCAGCCTGATCGATGGCAAGGTGGAGATTTTTAGCCAGCAATATGCCGGCGCCCCGCTGCGCTGTTTTGTCGAAAGCAATGGCGACAACGTAACCGACTACAGCGGCTCGACCGCTGCGGTGTTACAAGATGCCGTCAATGCCGCTTCCCCCGGCAATACGCTCAAACTGGCCGGAGACTGCACGGGGGTGCAAAGCACCGGCGGCGGTACGCAAACCCTTTACATTGACAAGTCGCTTTATTTGCAAGGCGGCTACGTGGCCCCAGACCTCACCACGGCCAATTGGTTGGGGGCTGCGGATGCGGCCAGTTACCCGACCACGCTCGACGCGCAAGGTCTGGGCCGGGTGGTTTACGTTACCGGTACGGCCGTGCAAGTGACGATTGCCAACGTGACCCTCACGGGGGGGCGCGATAGCAGCAGCGAGTGTGCGGCATATAGCTGCGGCGGCGGCTTGAAGGTAGACGCAGGTGCAGACGTGACCCTGACCCACAGCACAGTACGCGACAATACCGCCTACTATGGCGGCGGCATCTTCAGTTACGGCACACTGCAAATCGTGCACAGCACCATCGCCCATAACGTGGCCGAGTCCTGGGATGGCGGCATTTACAGCAGCGGCAGCCTGACAATAGAGAACAGCACCATCTCCGGCAACACCGCCACGAGCGGCAATGCCGGGGGACTTGCCAGTGTGGGCACATTGACGATGCGCAACAGCACCATTTTCGGCAACACAGCGGCGGGCGATACAGGCGGCTTTCGTCAACAAAGTAATGCCGCCTCTGTCTACAACACGATTATTGCCAACAACAGCGGCCTGGATTGCAGCCTGACAGACGGCGGCACCCTCGCGGCCAACGTCCACAACCTGGTGGAAGATGGCACATGCAGCGCGGGCGGGATTGGCTTTCTTAGCGGCAATCCGCAGTTAGGCTCCCTGGCCGACAACGGCGGCGATACGCTGACCCATGCACTGCTGCCCAACTCCCCGGCGATTGATGCGGGCGAGGCGGCATCTTGCCTGGCCACCGACCAGCGCGACCTGGCGCGCGACGACCTGGGCTGCGACCTGGGGGCGTATGAGGTGCGCTATGCCGATACGGATACGGTAATTAAAGAAAACAGCCTCGGTGGCCTTCCTTACTCCTTCGGCCCGACATGGATTAGTATGACGCTGACTGCACCCGACAGCGGCGTCATCACTGTCACGAAACGCTTAACTTACCCCGGGGGCACGCCCGATGAGGGCGAGATGCTGGCGACCTGGCACATTAGCAGCACCCTCACCACGGGCTTTCCGGTGACGTTGGCTTTTTGTTATACGGACGAGGAAGTGACCGGCCTGAATGAAGCTGCGCTGCGGGCCTTCCGTTGGAATGGTACAAGCTGGGTGCAGCAGGGAGATACCGCCCCGGTAAATCGTTGTGTCACGGTGGCGGGGGTGAATGCGTTCAGCGCGTGGACGTTGTTCGATACGAGTGCTGGGGCGACGCCCACCGCGGTGACCCTTTCGTCCTTCTCCGCGACCCCGCACACCCGATTCGTGGGTTGGTGGGTCGGTTTGCTCGGAGGAGGCTTGATCATTGCCCTCCGTCGTCGTCAGAAATCATTTGGGAGCAAGCACTGGTAGCACACAGCCTCCCCTATACACAGGAGATTATCCCATGAAACAAAAACAAACCCTGATCATCCTTGTCCTTCTTGTCGTGGTCGCAGTACTCCTCCTTAGCCCCCCTGCGCGTGCCCACGTGCTGGCACGGCCGTTTCTGCAATCCGGCGCGCCCCAGGTCGTCAGCTACCAGGGCCAGGTCACAGTAGATGGCGCAGCCTACAGCGGCGCTGGCTACTTCAAATTCGCCGTCGTCAACGCGGCGGGCGATACCACCTATTGGGCCAATGACGGCACGGCGGCGGGGGAACCGGTCAATGCGGTGCAGCTATCCGTCGTCAATGGTCTGTTCAACGTGCTGTTGGGGGATACGGCCGTACCCCACATGACCGCCCTGCCCGCCGCCGCCTTCGACGGCACAGAACGCTACCTGCGCGTCTGGTTCAGCAGCGACGGCGCAACATTCACCCAACTCAGCCCCGACCAGCGCATCGCCGCCGCGCCCTACGCCCT
>JACKBU010000008.1 GCA_020634395.1 Ardenticatenaceae bacterium
CCGTGGGCAGCGTGTAGGAAATAGGTACCTTTTGCCGGTTTGCCTATTGAGTTTTCGCTCAGCTTTCTCCATACTATGAAGTAGAAATCCGAGGCATAAAGCATCGTTTTTTCATAGCAGTAGAAACCAGCTTATTGGTAGTCAAAACGGATTTTGTAGTAAAAAAGGAGTTCCTCATGAAGCGGGTATCGGTTGTAATGGTAGTGTTGCTCGCCTTGGTTGTTGTGTTTAGTTCCTCTGCAGCAACCAGTAATACCACCCTCATTGTGCAAGCAGATAGTGTAGAAACGGCCGTGGCTGTGGCGCAAGAATATGGCGGCCAGGTTGATGAAGTGCTGGGCATTATTCATGCCGTGTCTGTAACCATACCGGAAGGTCAGGCTGCAGCACTGAAAGCGGATCAGCGAGTAACCGTTTTCGCAGATAGTTTGGTAAATTCAGCCGGTCATCATGGCGATAATCATGACAATCCGCCAGACGCGGTGGCCTTTACCAGAGTTTTAGGTGCCGACGAAGTCTGGCAAGAGGGCGTAGATGGTTCAGGTATTACCGTCGCTATAGTAGATTCCGGAATTGCCAAGATGGGCTGGAACCACGGACGTGTTTTGGAAACGTATAACGCCGTAGACGATGGCTTGCGGCGTCAAAAAGACCCCTATGGTCATGGCACAATGATGGCCAGCCTGATCGGTAATAATACTGAGTATAAAAAGTATGAAATGGGTGTCGCTCCGGATGTTGATTTTGTGAACGTGCGGGTGCTAGATGATGAAGGTAAAGGGTACTACACCGACATTATCGAAGGCCTGGACTGGGTGTTACAAAACAAGGACGATTACAATATCCGGGTCGTGAACCTCTCTATCGTCGGCGGTGTTAGCAGCCCATATTGGGCGGATCCGATTAATCAGGCGGTAGAAGCTCTCTGGAACGCCGGTGTTGTGGTCGTGGCGGCAGCCGGCAACGGTGGGCCAGAGGCCCTGACGATTGCCTCGCCGGGTAATGATCCATTTGTCATTACCGTGGGCGCCTTCACGGACAATTACACCTGGCAGGACGAGAGCGACGATTATGTTACGCCGTTTAGCGGCGCTGGTCCTACAGAAGTCGGCTTTGTCAAACCCGATGTCGTAGCTCCTGGCGCTCATATGCTGGTGGACGTTAAGCAAAACAGCAACTGGGCTGCAGAACACCACGACGCGCGGGTAAAGGGCACACAGTATCAGATTGCCGGTACATCAGCGGCCACGGCCGTTACCACCGGTGTCGTGGCATTGATGCTGGACGCCAATCCGAACATGACGCCCAATCAGGTTAAATATGCGCTTATGAATTCGGCGCGGCCTGCGGTATATGATGATATGAGCCTGACCTGGAGCATATTGCAGCAGGGGGCAGGGCGTGTGAATGCAGAAACGGCCGTGTTGAATCCTCCCGTCGGGGAAGCAAACGTCAACATGTCCATCACTGAAAAATATATTGGCCCAGTCGTTTATCGGGCTGGAGAATTCATCATCGTTGATGAGGACGGTAACCAGATTCCTGAAACGGCCGGCTATTCATGGTCAGGCGGTTATTCCTGGAGCGGTGGCTACTCGTGGTCAGGTGGCTATTCCTGGAGCGGTGGCTACTCGTGGTCAGGTGGCTATTCCTGGAGCGGTGGCTACTCGTGGTCAGGGTCAACCGATTGGGAACCCCTGGAAGCAGGGGAAGTCTGGCAAAGTGGCTACTCTTGGTCGGGCGGTTATTCCTGGAGTGGTGGTTACTCCTGGTCGGGCGGCTATTCCTGGAGCGGCGGTTACTCCTGGTCGGGTGGCTATTCCTGGAGCGGATTAATCGAAGATCCCTCGTAAACTGCTTGGTAATAACGCCAAAACTTGGCTCAAATTCTTTTTATCTTTCCTTTATTGATGTGAAAATTCCCCGTGGGTTCGACGCCACGGGGAATTTTTTTGCAAAGTTACCGTGAATTCCGGCTTGCCTTGAGCGAAAGCGCAGTACCTTTGGCAGCAAGTGGCTCCTCCCCAGGGCATTTAGGGAAATATGGTCTATTTACACTCTGTTTTTATCTGTGCATAATGGGCTTGATTCAACAGAGATACGATCATGTCTGATTTAAAAGCGTCTCCACAACAGCTACCATCTGAGACACTAAGCAAACAGTATCAGGTTTACTTACTGATCATTAGTTTGTTAGGCGTGTGTTTAGCATTTCTTGGATTCTTCCAGCTTTCTCGCGAGCAGTTTGCCAGCTTTGTGCTGCTGGCGCTTTTGGCAGCGGCCGTTCAAAGCACAGCGACCTTAACCCTTAAAGGCGTAGATTTCTCTGTTTCTTCGGCCGTTTCCTTGGCGGCTATTCCTCTATTTGGTCCAGCACCTGCGGCAATTGTAGCCATTGTTGCCGAACTGGCTTTATGGGTGATTAGCGTCCGCGCCGATCGCCCCCCCTGGAACAAAGCGATTCGCCGTCTCGGTTTCAACGCAGGTATGAGTGCCACATCGATCTTTGTGGCCGGTTTGGTTTTCCAGGCTTTCGGGAATTTATTCGGTGACAGCCTTTTGGCGCTGGGAATTCGCTGGCTGGTAACGGCCGTTGTCGCTGACCAGGCAAACCTGTGGCTCTTGATTATTGTGCTGCACCTGCAGTTAGGTGTTCCTCCCCTGGAAGTGTGGCGCGAACACAGATGGGCAGTACCGCTCAACGTCCTCGTTTCGGCCATGGGCGGAGCAGTGCTTTCGTTAGCTGTGGCACAATTCAACCTGCTAGGTGTGCTCATTTTCTTCTTGCCCATTGCCGCTTCTGCCTACTCCTTCCGCATGTACGTGCGCCAGGCAGAAGCACAAATGACAAAGCTAGAAGACTTGGTGGAGCTGCGTACGTCTGATTTAGCCCGTGCCAACGATGATCTGGGCAACGCAAACAGTGAGCTTGCTCAACTCAACAAAGAAATGGAGCAGTTTCTGGCCGTACTAACCCACGACATGCGCACGCCGCTCACCAGCATCAAAGGGTACGCCAGCATTTTGCGGGACAGGGAACTGGAACGGGAGCAGCAAACACATATTGCCAAGGTCATTTTGCGCAGCCAGGATACCCTGCTGGAAATTGTCAACAACCTGCTGGAGATTGGCAAACTGCAGTCGGGCACGCCGGTTTTGCTAGAGCGATCAAGTTTTGACCTGGCATTATTAGTCAAGGGCGTCACTGAATCATTAGAAACGCAAGCCTTAGAGAAAAATATCTCTCTCAACGATCAATCTGTTCCCATACCTGTAGAAATAACGGGTGATGAAAAGAAGATTCAACGTATCATCTTAAACCTGATCTCCAATGCCATTAAATACACGCCCGATGGAGGGCAGGTGTTCATCGAGACGCAGGTAAATGGCCAGTTTGCCGTGGTTTCTGTGCGAGATACAGGCTATGGCATCCCAGCCGACGAACTTCCATTTATATTTGACCGCTACAGTCGGGTGAAAAAGCATCAATCTATTGCCATCGGTACCGGCCTTGGCCTGGCGATTGTAAAAAGTCTGGTAGAAGCCCACAAGGGAACGATTTCTGTGGAAAGTGAAGAGGGCGTGGGAAGTGCATTCACCATTTCTCTCCCCATTCAAGTGATACATTCCCGGCGCATTTCGCCCTCTTCAAGTGATAAGACTCCTTTAACCTCATAAGTAGTTCAGCCGGTTTTCCACCAAGTCGGAAATTTGAGCTTGGAATTGCGCCAGAGATATGGAGCCTCGAATTTCGTTCAGGCGCGTGCGCACAGAAACTGTGCCGGCAGATTCTTCTTGATCTCCGACGACAAGCATGTAAGGGATTTTTTGTAACTGGGCCTGGCGTATCTTTTTATTCATCCGTTCATCGCCCTCGTTCACTTCGATGCGAATTCCTCTGGCTTTTAGCACGGCCGTTACGCGCCGCGCATAACCTAGATTCTTGTCGGTAATCGGTATCACCACGGCCTGTACCGGGGCTAACCAAACCGGAAAGTTCCCTGCATAGTGCTCGATTAGAAAACCAATGAAGCGTTCGTGACTGCCGAGAGGGGCACGGTGAATGCATAACGGCCGTTCCGCCTCCCCGCGCTCATTCACAAACACCAGATCAAAATTGGCCGGCTGCGCAAAATCCACCTGGTTGGTGGCCAGCGAGAACTCCCGGCCGATTGCGCTCCAGATTTGCACGTCAATCTTCGGTCCATAAAAGGCCGCTTCATCCTCCGCTTCCACAAAAGGAACGCGCGCATTCTTCATGGCCTGACGCACCATTTCTTCCGTCTTTAGCCACATGGCTTCATTGTCTGCATACTTTTTCCCTAACCCATCTTTGCTGTGCTTGCTCAGGCGCATCACGTATTTATCAATGCCGAACAGGTCAAAGTACGCGCGGTACATGTCCATCACATCAATAAACTCGGCTTCAAACTGCTCTTCGGAGCAATAAATGTGGGCGTCATTCTGCTGCGCCGCCCGCACGCGCATCAGGCCAAACAGTGCCCCGCTCTGCTCATAGCGGTAAACCATACCATACTCCGCTAACCGCAACGGTAGCTCCCGGTAACTGCGCGGCCGGCTGGCAAAAATCTTGTGGTGAAAGGGACAGTTCATCGGTTTTAGATAGTAGCGCGTTCCTTCGTCGTCCATCGGCGGATACATGTCTCCGGCATAATAAGGCAAATGCCCACTGTGCAGATAAAGCGCTTCTTTGGCAATGTGTGGCGTAGAAACACGCTGATAACCCGCCTTGTCTTCCACTTCTCTCGCTAACTTTTCCAGTTCTTCGCGCAGCACGTTGCCTTTAGGCAGCCAAAGAGGCAGTCCGGGACCAATTTCCTCGTCGATCACGTACAAGTCCAGTTCTCGCCCCAGTTTGCGATGGTCGCGCTTTTTGGCTTCTTCCAGCAGGTGGAGATATTGTTTTAACTCTTTTTTGCTGTGCCAGGCCGTTCCATAAATGCGCTGTAGCATGGGACGTTTTTCATCGCCGCGCCAGTAGGCGGCCGCTGTATGCATCAGCTTAAAGCCGTCAAGGGGAATTTGGCCGGTGTGGGCTACGTGCGGCCCGCGGCACAAGTCTTCGAAATTGTCGTGCCGGTATAAGGTAATGGGCACGGCCGTTTCCCCACTTTCATCACCGTCGCCCTGCTCCAACCCCTCAATAAGTTCCAGCTTGTAGGGCTGATCGCTAAACTTCTGCCGCGCCTCATCAACCGTTACTTCCTGGCAGCGCAAAGGATGTTGCCCGGCAATAATTTGCCGCATCCGTTTTTCTAGCTGTGGCAGATCATCCGGTTTAAACGTGCGCGGTTGACCCTGTTCGTCGATGCCCAGGTCGAAATCATAATAAAAGCCGCTTTCGATAGGCGGCCCAATGCCCAGTTTGGCCTGCGGATATAACTCCAATACCACCTGTGCCAGGACATGGGCGGCCGTATGGCGCAGCCGGTACAGATCCGATTCTTCATAAGCTGTATCTTGCCCGTTCAACATCCTAACCTCCTAAACAAAAAGCCGCTCCTGTGAGCGGCTCCCTGTTCTTTAACTACGCCAACTAACTTTCGCTCACAGATCCATTGATTTATTTGTCACCAGGGTAGTGGCATGGTCGGCAAACGCCTGCACAGGCATGGCGCCATGGTCCACATTGTCGCGTGTACGGACAGCCACCTGCCCGTCTTCCACTTCCTTGTCACCAACAACGAGCATATAAGGAATTTTCTGCAACTGAGCATTACGGATTTTTTTGTTCATACGGTCACTGCCGCTGTCCACTTCCACACGCAGCCCCTGGGCGCGCAGCTCTGCCGCTACCTTTTGCGCATATTCGACGTGCCGGTCGGCGATGGGGATCATCATGACTTGCACCGGCGCCAGCCACAGCGGGAAGGCGCCATTAAAATGCTCAATAAGGATGCCCACAAAGCGTTCCATACTGCCAAACGGCGCACGGTGAATCATGACTGGCCGATGCTTTTGCCCATCTTCACCAATATATTCCAGGTCAAACCGCTCTGGCAGCAAGAAATCCACCTGCACTGTACCCAACTGCCATTCCCGCTTCAACACGTCCCGGAAAATGAAGTCCAGTTTTGGTCCATAGAAAGCAGCTTCGCCTTCTTCAACCGTATAGTTCATGCCCACTCTGTCGGCAGCCTGTTTGATGGCTGCGATGCCGCGTTCCCACATTTCCGGCGCACCCGCGTATTTATCGCTGTTGGGATCGTTGGTGCCCAGCCGGGCGCGGAAATCATCGAAGCCCATCGTCTGGAAGACGTATTGGATCAGTTCCACCACGCCGATGAATTCCTCTTCCAGCTGATCCGGCGTAACAAAGAGGTGAGAATCGTCTACTGTGAAACCGCGGACGCGGGTGAGACCGTTTAGTTCACCGCTTTGTTCATAGCGGTACACCGTGCCAAATTCGGCTAATCGCAGGGGTAGATCACGGTAACTGCGCGGCTCGCTCTTGTAAATTTCGATATGATGCGGGCAGTTCATGGGCTTGAGCAGGAACTTTTCCTCGTCTACGTCGATGGGTGTATATTGGCTGTCTTTGTAATAGGGATAGTGCCCGCTGGTGATATACAAGTCCAGTTTACCAATATGAGGTGTAATAACCGGCAGATAGCCGCGTTCCAACTGGGCCCGGCGCAGGAAGTTCTCCAGATTTTCGCGCAGGATAGCTCCTTTGGGCAGCCAGAGCGGGAGTCCGGCCCCCACCAGGGGCGAGATGTGGAATAGCCCCAGCTGTTTACCCAAGCGGCGATGGTCCCGGGCTTTCGCTTCTTCCAGCAGTTTGAGGTATTCGTCCAGTTCGGCTTTGTTATGCCAGGCTGTACCGTAAATACGCTGCAGCTGGGGACGATTTTCGTCGCCGCGCCAGTAGGCGCCGCTGGTACGCAGCAGCTTGACGGCGTTGGCTTTGACCTGGCTGGTGTACTTGACGTGTGGCCCACGGCATAAGTCCACAAAATCCCGCTGCCGGTAAATGCTTACCTCGTCAGTCGGTTCGGTGATGGGGTTGCCCATTTCATCCACTTTGCCGGCGGCCAATTCGTCGATCAGTTCTAGTTTGTAGGGCTGGTTGGCAAAGAACTCTTTGGCTTCAGCAATGCTCATGTTGGAGTGCTCGAAAGGAGCGTTCTTTTTGAGCAGTTGTTTCATGGTGTCTTCGATTTTTTCCAGGTCTTCGGGCGAAAAGGTCTTGGGTTTGCCGTTTTCGTCTTTGCCCAGGTCGAAATCGTAGTAGAAGCCATCTTCGATGGGGGGGCCAATGGCCAACAGGGCGTCCGGATAATATTCGCGTACGGCCTCGGCCATCACATGGGCTGCCGAGTGCCGGATGCGGTACAGGTCTGTTTCTTTGTATGGGGTTTCTTGTGCAGACATTTTAACTCCGATAGTAGGTTGATATCAGGAACGGCCGTTACCGGCACATTCCCGTTGTGACATTTAAAACAAAAATCGCCATAACCCTTTTGGGGCGATGGCGCTCGCGGTTCCACCCAAATTTAGTAACCAGTTGCTGTACTGGAAACCCTCGTAACGGCCGTTAACGGAGCCAGCCGGATTCCCTTAGTAGAGTAGAATTGAGGCAGACTCAAAAGTCTGCCTCTAAAGAGCAAACACATAGTTTGCTCTAACCTCTCAGAGAATCACTCCCGGTTGGTTTTCGTCGCCTGTGGAATGATGAGGGCTTGCAGCCCGTGGCCCTCAATCTCTATCAGCAACCAGACGATTACTCGTCCCGATCATCGTTTTGTCATGTAAATGATGTAAGATGATTATAAAACAGCCACCCGAGTTGTCAAGTTGACCCATAAATTCTCATCATCCTGCCTGCAACTTTCCCCACATCCCTGCGTAGTGATGGGTGAATTGTCAGGAGATTGAACGTTGAACGAAGAACAAGTTTGGCTGGAACAAGCCAGGCAAGGCGACAAGGCGGCGTTCGGCAAGCTGATAGAGGCCTACCAAACGCCCGTCTATAACTTAGCATACCGCATGTTAAATAACGCGGGAGAAGCAGAAGAAGCAGCCCAAGAGGCTTTCATTCGTGCATATACGCGGTTGGATAGTTACAACCCGGAGCACAAATTTAGCACCTGGATGCTGTCGATTACTTCTAACTACTGCATCGACCTGATCCGGAAACGGCGCGCGCTGCTGTTGTCGATTGACGAACCGCTGCCGCCCCATCCGGCTTTGATGTCCGATAATTCCAAAGGGCCAGAGGCGCAAGTCGTGATGAATGAGCAACAGGCTATGGTACAGACGCTTTTGCAAGAGCTGCCCGAGGACTATCGCCAGACCGTGGTTTTGCGGTATTGGTATGACCTGTCTTACGATGAAATCGCGGACATGATGGACACGACTGTCAGCGCGATTAAATCCCGATTGTTCCGTGCCCGCCGTTTGCTGGCGGAGGTGGGGCAGGAAGCCGGCCTTGATCCGGTGCGGGATTCAGCGGCGTTAACGGCCGTTTCATGAAAATGAATCATCACAATGAACGAGAAAAGGGAGAAGGTTATGGAACATGAAGAGACTTATCTCTTAATGATGGACGCGCTCGATGGTGAGCTTGCAGAAGCACAGCACAGCGAGCTGGAGGCTCACCTGCGCGCGTGTCCATCTTGCTTGCAAGAATGGCAAGCACTGCTGGCTGTGCACACCCTATTGCAGCAAACCCCGGCTCTAAGCCCGGCAGTGGATTTTGCCCAGCGTACCCTGGCGCGCCTGCCAAACCGGCGCGTCCGTATCTGGACGTTAACGGCAATTTATGCACTGCTCCTGTTGGGTGGAATTTTGCCTCTGGCTTTGGCCGTCTGGTTGGTATTTATTTTGCGGCCTGTTCTCAGTGAACCGACTATTCTGAGTAGTATTAGTCAATCCATCGGACAAGCGTTGCAAGTCATGGGCACAATCGTCTGGGCCTTGTTGGCCGGACTGGGGGAAATGGTTGTGCAGCAGCCTGCTATTGTGGGCTGGTTGTTGGTCTTGTTGGGCATCATCTCCATTTGGGGTGGTGTTTCCCGGCAGCTTATCTTCCAGACCAGCCCACGGCAAACTTCATAATTTGGGAGAACTCCGATGAACAAGCGATTGTTAATGGTATTGGTATTGGTTTTGTTGTTAACGGCCGTTCCCGCCAGCGTGGCCCTGGCCGCGCCGCCGATGGACGGCGACCAGACAGTAGAAACCGGCGAAAGCGTAAACAATGACGTCATTTTGCTCGATGGTGACCTGGAAGTTCAAGATGGGGGCACCATCAACGGCGATGTGGTGCTGTTCAGTGGCGATGCCGACATTTCTGGCACCATCAATGGCGACCTGGTTCTTTTTGATGGCGACCTGGATGCCGCCGAAACGGCCGTGGTCAATGGCGACTGCGTGGTCCTCAATGGGGCCATCAACGACAACTCGGCCGATGGCCTGGGCTGCACCAACGTCGCCGGGCTGCCAGATTTCCTGCCTCTGGCAGGCCTGGCAGGTTTAGCCAATGACATCGCGCCCCAGTTCGACGATGTGTCTAGCCCACCGGTGCATACGCCCTCTGGCCCTGGTTTCTTCGGCGGATTGGCCGGCGTCACTGCCCGCAGCCTCCTGTTCAGCATTCTGGCTTTTGCTGTGGTTTCTCTGGCCCCCACGCACCTGGCCCAGGTAGAAACAACCATCAAACGTAAGCCGGTAGCCAGTGGCACCGTCGGCTTCCTGACGGCCGTGGCTGTGCCTACGCTGTCCGTCTTGCTGGCTCTGCTGTCGGCCGTGCTGCTGCTGATTTGCATCGGCATTGTGGGCTTCGCCATCGTCTTTGCTCTGCTGGCAGGTTTAGGCGTTGCTGCCCTGTTTGGCTGGATTGCCGCCGGCGACTTGCTGGGCCAGTGGCTGGTGCACCGCACCAACCGGCAGAAGATGAGCCCGGCCATGGTCGCTGCGTTAGGAACCTTTGTGCTGACGTTTGGTCTGGGTTTGTTTGGTCTGGTTCCTTTCTTGCTGGGCGAAGGGCTGGTCAGTATGATCATCACCTTTATCGGCCTGGGGGCGGTGGCTCTAACCAAGTTTGGCACCCAGCCTTATCCTCTGGTGCGAATTGTGAACGAGAACGAGGACAAGGTGACGGCCGTTCTGGATACCCTGCCCGATTCAGAATAAACGCCCACTTTTCCGGCAGAAAAATAAAAAGGCGCACCACGTTGGGTGCGCCTTTTTATTTTGTTTTGTGAAGTCGCTAAAAAAGATCAGGCCGCAAACTTGGCCGATTTGCCGGTAAACTTGGCCGCAATCTGGCCGTAAAGATGGCCGGTAACGGCCGTCAGATACGGCCCCACCACCAGGCCAATGACAAACGATAAAATCCAGCCCAAACACGGAATGATGGACAAAACCCCGGTAACAATGCTGACCGCAAGACCGGCGCCAAAAGTCGCCAGAAAAACCATCAGAATGTCGCCAATGCTCTGCCGGGCAATGCCGAATACTTCGCCAAAGCGGAAGCAGGCGCCAAAGTTATCGGTGAGCACGTACTGCACAATAATGGCCGGGCTGATGAAAAACAGCGCCACTAAAAGCAAAAATCCCAGGCAAGAAACGATCAGCCAGGTTGTGCCCATAGCGGCCGCGGCAAAATCTTGCGCATCGGTCGGCGCGCCGCCGGCGGCAATCGTTACCGCTCCGGCAATGCACACCAACAACCAAAATGGCAGGGTATACACAAGCTGGGCCAGGAAGATGTAAAGTCCATCCATAAACAGCTTGCCCCAGTCATCCCACTCGGGTAACGGTTTTTCCACTCCGTCTTTCACGTTACGGGTGATGGCAACCGAATACCCAATCAAGAAAAAGATGGGGATAAACAAGAAAGAGAAAAACATCACAATGAGGGCGATCAGCAATTTGTTGACCCACCGCTCATCTTCTGTGATATACGTAAATGCCTTTGCTAAGTCCATTGAAATGCCTCCTGTGCAAAAAGACTACAATAATGTGAACTGCTGTCGCCATAATGCAGCGCCAATGCGCCACATATAAACAAAGGCCGGTAATTTTATGACAACTACCAGCCCTGTATCAAACCTATTTAAAGCTAACGGCCGTTATGCCCAGCCCTGATTCTTCACAAAATCGGTAATGACTGGAATGGTGACCATCTGGCCTTGATAGGCCTGCCAGCCCCAGTAGCAGCCGATTAACCAGAGCAGGAGTGAGGGAATGCCACACAAGAATGTGCTCAGGATTGTTCCAACAACGACGTTAACCAGCCCCCAGGCCAGCGCCTGGGCATTATGCGCCCGGATAAACGGCCGTTGCTTCTTATCTTCCATCAACAAAATAATCACGGGGACAAGCGGAGACAGGACATAGGCCAACAAAGCCCAGAGCTTGTCATCGTCAGAAACTTCCATACCTGACATTTCCTCAAACTTCGGAGGCTCTTCTTTTTCAGGTACAGGTTCAAAATCCGATGAAGGCTCGTCTTCTGGCAGATCTTCATAATCCATTTCGTCACTCATAACATTTTCTCCATAATCAATACAAAATAGACATTCGGAAAACCAAAATCAACCAACTGAATTGTAAGGGGCGCTGTTGCTGCCGTCAATAGCCATCAACCGGCCCAAGTAAAACTGCTAACTGGTGTGTGGACTGGATTTGCCAACGGCCGTTTCCCCAGATAGAATGCCGCCATGAGTAAAATCGTCTTCATGGGTACTCCTGAATTCTCCGTGCCCGCCCTGCAAAAGCTTATTACCACTCAGACCGTTGTCGGCGTCGTTACCCAGCCGGACCGGCCAGCCGGACGCGGCCAGCAGCTTCGCCCCTCACCGGTCAAAGTGGTGGCCGAGGCGGCCGGCATTCCGGTTTACCAGCCCCGCTCACTGCGCAGCGAAGAAGCAGCCGACCCGCTGCGTGAATGGCAGCCGGACATCGTCGTCGTGGCGGCATTTGGGCAGATTTTGCGGCCGCACGTACTGGACCTGCCGCCGCACGGCTGCGTCAACGTCCACGCCTCGCTGCTGCCGCGCTGGCGTGGCGCCTCGCCCATCCAGCATGCCCTGATGGCCGGCGATTCAGAAACCGGCATTTGCCTGATGCGCATGGATCCTGGCCTGGACACTGGTCCGGTCTATGTTTGCCGCGCCACGCCCATCACGGCCACCGACACAGCAGCCACCCTGCACGATCGGTTGGCAGAGTTAGGCGGCGACTTGCTGGAAGAGCATTTAGACGCGATTATCGACGGCCGTCTCGCCCCCACCACCCAGGACGACACCCTGTCCACCTACGCGCCGATGATCAAAAAGGAGGACGGCCGTTTAGACTGGACCCAATCCGCCGCTTATCTGGATCGCCACGTGCGCGCGATGACGCCGTGGCCGGGCGCGTATACCACCTGGCAAGGGCAGCCGCTCAAAATTCTAGGAGTCCGGCCGGTAGAGCGGAAAATGTCCGGCGCGGCCGGGATGGTGGTTTCCGGCGCGGCCAGCGATACGGCCGTTGTTGTTACCGGTGATGGCGGGTTGGAACTGCAAACCGTTCAGCCTGCCGGCAAACGCGCTATGGACATCGCTGAATTTTTAAACGGCCGTCCTGAATTTATCGGCAGTCAACTCGGAGAAGCCACATGAGAATCCTGGTATACGGCGCCGGAGCGGTGGGCGGTTACGTAGGCGGCCGTTTGGCCCAGGCCGGGCATCAGGTCACCCTGATCGTCCGTGACGTGACCGCCGAAAGCATCGACGCCAAAGGACTGATTATCCAGGAGAATGGGCAGTCGGTTCTGGCGCAGCCGGCAACCACCACTTCCGTTGCCCAGACCTTCCTCTCGCCAGATATCCAGTTCGACCTGATCATCATGGGCATGAAGGCCTATGATCTAAAAACGGCCATCGACCACCTGGTGGCATTTTGCCCCGATCCACCGCCTATTCTGACGCTGCAAAACGGCATTGGGGTCGAACGGCCGTTGCTCGACCAGTTTGGTCCCCAACGTCTCATCATCGGGGCACTGACGACGCCGGTTAGCAAGCCCATGTCCAACCAGATTGTCGTCGAGCGCAGCGATCGCGGCCTGGGCATAGCCCCTGCCAAACTCGGCCAGCCCATCAGCCAATGGGTGAATCTTTTCCGGCAAAGCGGCGTAACAACAGAAGCCTACAAAGACTATGAATCCATGAAATGGTCCAAAGCCTTGCTCAACATCGTCGCCAATGCCACGTCGGCCATTCTCAACCGGCCGCCGGGCGTCGTCTACAAATCAGAAGCGATGTTTGACCTGGAAGTGCGAATGCTGCGCGAAACGCTGGCCGTGATGGATGCGCTAAATCTGGAGGTGGTAGACTTGCCCGGTTCATCGGCCCGGCGGCTGGCTTTTGGCGTGCAAAAAGCGCCGCGCCTGGTGCTGAAACCCATTCTGACCGGCATTGTGGCCAAAGGACGCGGCGATAAAATGCCCTCTTTCCAGATCGACCTGATGGCGGGCAAAGGACAAAGCGAGGTCATATTCCATAATGGAGCCATCGCTAAAATTGGGCTGGCCCACAACATTCCCACCCCGGTTAACACAGCGCTCACCGACGTCCTGCTGCGCCTGGCCCGGCACGAACTGGACTGGCGTGATTTTGACGGCAAACCCGGCCGCCTGCTGGCCGAAGTTGCCCGCTTCGAGAAAAGCTAATGTTTGACTTGCGGGTGCGGAAAAACGGCCGTCCGCTGCTCGTAGGGCACCGGGGTTCCCTGGAAACTGCCCCGGAAAACACCATGCTCGCCTTCCAGTCCGCCCGCGATGGCGGGGCCGACATTCTCGAACTGGACGTGCAGCTAACGTCCGACAACCAGGTCGTTGTCTTCCATGATGTTTCCCTGGAGCTAAAAACTGGTGTGCCCGGCACCATCAGTATGCATTCGGCCGAATTTTTGCGCGGCCTGGACGTCGGCCGTTACTTCGGCGCCACCTATGTCGGCGCCAGAATGCCCTTTCTGGACGAAGTTCTGGCCTGGGCCAAAGGCTGTATCCCGCTAATGATCGAACTGAAGCACGGACCGGTGTTCAATCCCGCTTTAGACGCGGCCGTCGTCGGGCTGATTGCCGATCACCGGATGGAGGAAGAAGTCGTCCTCATCAGCGCAGATCAGTTTGCTCTGCAGCGTGTGAAACAACTCAACCCCCATCTCGCCACCAGCTTTATCTTTAGCGGGCGGCTGATCAATCCTCTGGCTCTGGTTGATGGCCTGGATGTAGACTCTTTCAGCCCGCGGACTGACTTACTGACGCAGGAAGAAGTAGAGAGAATTCATGCGGCGGGTTATGCGTGCAGCCCAGGTGGGTTTTGGTGGGACTACCCCCGCCTTATTGGCTGGGGGGTCGACACCATCAGCAGCAATAATCCCGCCGCTATCCGCTGGCCAGACATTATGCCGGCTGAGCCCAGTCCTTAGCTTAGCCACCGTCGGTTTAACTCGGCCAGAGTGGACCCATCTCCAAAGAGTGGTCCACTCTGAAAACTACGACACGATTACTTGGCAGCTTAAGGTAACGGCCGTTTTACTCTGGCAGCTCCTGTTCAAAAAACGAAATCGCCACTTTCGGATGGTCAATCAAATATTGATAGCCGCCGAACCGGTCGTCGGAATCCACAAACAGCGGGCCGCGCGCATTCGGCGCTGCCTCCGCGATCTGGGCTACATCTTCCACATCGCCCCAGGGGTCGCCGTTGCCCTGCACGAAGAGAATAGGGGTTTTGCCAGCGCCGGCAGCGGCAAAAGATGGCCGGTAGGCGGACCAGTAAAGGCCCCCGGCCGCCTGGTAGAAGAACTCAGCCACGGGCAGGATCAGGGTGCTTAACGGACCAAGCAGTTCCTGGCCGTACTTCTTGCTAAAGACAGCCAGCGTTGTGGGCTGCACAGCCACGGCCGCTTTGATCTGGTCGGTTTGGGGCAGAGCGTAAAGCAGACTGTTAGCGCCCATAGAGAAACCGATCACGCCAATACGGTCGGGAGACACGTCGGCACGGCCGTGCAAATACGCAATTGCCCCCAACAAATCTTTCGCTTCTTCCTGGCCAAAGGCAACCGGCGGAGCCGAGGCACTCTCGCCGTGGTTGCGCATATCATACATCATGACATGAAAGCCCTCTTGATGCAGCGCATAAGCCAGGCGCAGCAAGTCAACCGGCTTTTCGCCCGTTATGTTGGCAAACACATCATCGGCGGCTTCCCCTAAACGGTTCCAGGGCCAGCCATGAATCAAAATAATGGTGGCTCCCTGGCGGGTGGAATCGGCGGCGGCGGGAATAAACCAGCCGGCGATGCGCACACCATCCTGAGCAGGAAACTGCACAGTGTCGAAGTCCAGGCCCAGATCGCCGGGGTTGGCCCACAAAGCCTGGCGCGGCGGCGAAATAATCCGTTTGGCAAAAAAAGCAGCAATGGCCGCGACCACGGCCGTCAGCAGAGCAACTATCCCAAAAAACCAACGAAGCGCCCGTCGAAAACTCATGTTTAACCTCCTCTTGCTTGTACAGTAACGAGTTCCATTATACCCGAACAACTGGTTTGTACCGATGTTAAAATTGGATAAACTGGTACGTAATTGATGGGCTTGGGCGATAGGTCCAGAGGCAAATGATGATACCCATACCATTGGAACAACTCTTTCACGAAGCGAAAACGGCCGTTAAAGCCAATCAGTTCTGGCAGGCAGCCGAACTCTACACCGAAGTGCTGGCCAATACGTCCCCCAAATCAACCGATCCCGACATTCAAGAAATGCGCCTGGCAGCCCTGCGCGAACGCGGCCACCTGCTGGGCTTGCTGGGTGAACAAGTCGCTGCCTTGCATGCCTACGAACAATATTACCTGGAGGCCGGCAGCGGCCTCCAGGCGATCAACGCCCTGGTCGCTATTGGCGGCCAGTGCCGCCGTGTCGGCCAGTACGAACGCGCCCTGCGCGTTTACCAGCAGGCCGCCGACCTCGCCACTTCTCTAGATTACACCACCGGCCGGGCGCAGGCGCTGGCCGGCATCGGCGGCGTCTACGTGCTGTTAGGTCGCATTGACGAAGCGATGACCCGGCTAAATGAAGCCACCAGTTTATTCGAGGCGATGAGCGATGTGCCCGGCCAGGTGCAGTCCTTAAATCAAAAAGGCGTGGCCTACGGCACCAGCGGCCAGCTAGACAAAGCCATCGCCGTTTTTGAGATTAGCCTGAAGCTGGCAGAGCAGATGAACCGGCAGGACCGCTACGTGATCACCTTAAACAACCTGGGTGAATGCTATCGCCTGCTCTATGACATCGAGCAGGCGCTGTCTTGCCATGAAGAAGCATTGCAAAAAGCGGAAGCCGCCCGGCTGCGTTTTGTGGAGGCGGACATTTGCCGAAATCTAGGGCTGGACTATCGTGAACTGGGGCGCATGGAAGAAGCGCTGGCATATTTGCGGCGGGCACTGGCCATTAGCGAAGAGATTGAAAACCTGGATGCCCAGTTGTACACGCTTTTTGGCCTGGCCGTGACGGAAGTGAAAACCGGTGACGTAGAGGCGGCGCTAGTGCACGCCCATCAACTCCGTGAGCTGGCTATCAACAGCGACTCGCGCGGCCATTTGGCCCGCTCGCTGTATGCCCTGGGGTTGGTGGCCCAGGCCCAGGCAGATCCCAACACGGCCGAGGAGTTGTGGCAGCAGGCGCTGTACCTGGCGCACGAAACGGAGCGGCGCATGTTGTTGTGGCAGCTCCACGCTTCGCTGGCGGAAGTTGCCCGCAACGAGAGCCTGGCTCAGGTCCACTACCGTATTGCCAGCGAGATCATTCATCAGATTGCCGAACCGATTGAGGATGAGCGGTTATGCCAGTCGTTTTTAACGGCCGTGTCCGTGCAAACCATCCTGGCGAAAAGTGAAGCGGCCTAACGGCCGTTTGCAAATAAATCGGTCTCGTGCAGCCCTGGCGGAGCGGGGGGAACCGCTCGAATATACAAATCTTTGGCAAACAACAGCTTTTGCAGCCACACCGGAAACAGCCGATTGCGGCTGGTACCACCGCCCTGGCTGGAATGCTGCGCGCTGGCCGCCATTTTTACGTCCCAGTACGCCCGATAGTCGATGCTGGCGGTTAGTAGTTCCGGAGCGATGCCCAGTTTAGTGTAATCAATATCTTTATTGCGTCCGGCGTGTTTCGGATCCTGGCCGCGCAGGCGCATCATCAAAGCAAAAAACTTGACGGCCCGGTTGGGAATGGCGGTGTAATAAAGCCGTTCCGGCTGGTACGGTTCCGGCCCGATCTCGGGGTATTGGTCCGGATCGGCCGCAGCTTGAAAAGCAGCCGTAGTGACTTTCCAGCACTGAATGTGGTCTGGGTGGTAGTAACCGCCGGTCTCATCATGGGTGATGACCACTTGCGGCCGGATTTCACGGATCAGCGCCACTACTTTGCCTATCACTTCATGTTCGTCGATGTTGATAAATGCTTCCGGGTGGTGATTCGCCGGGTCGTTGATGTAACCCGAATCCCGATAGCCAAGCTTGTGAAGCGTGGCTCCCAGGATGTTGACGGCCGCATCCAGTTCTCTGGTGCGTACGTTGACCAGATCTTGCAGGGTATCCTCATATCCTTCCGCCACGGATCCGGCCACACCGTCGGTGGCAATGGCGATGTGCACGTCCACACCTTCGGCGGCATAACGGGCGAAAGTGCCGCCTGGACCAAAGGATTCATCGTCGGGATGGGCCAAAACTGCCAGGAGTCTTTTATCTGTCATTACCTTCTGCCTGTCCGGTGGAATTCTTGCATCATGGGAATAAGCGGTACAGCGGGGATGGTTTGATAGGGATGGCGCACGCCGGGGAGAACAAGGAGACGGCCGTTTGGCAGCATGCGGCTCAAACGTTGGGCTTCGTTCAGCGGGATCAGTTCGTCTCGATCCCCGACACTTACCAAAACCGGCGTCTGAATGCGCTTGATCATGCTCTCCTTCAAGCCATTGTCCACCAGAGAAGAAATCAAATCGGCCGCCTGCCGGACGAGAATACGCCACTGGCGTCCGCCGTGATCTTGCACAAGCTGGTCGGCGTAGGTGGGTACTTTGGCAGCCAGATCATCGGGATCCAGTTGGGCACGCAGTTTGGCGGCGGCGTCGGCCGTCCAGTAAAACTTGGAGGCATGCATCAGCAGGGTATGCACGCGGCGCGGCGCGGTAAGCAGCATTTGCAGTCCCAGGTAGCCGCCCAAATTGTAACCGGCCACATGCACGGCCGTGGCCTGCAACTCATCCAGCAAACCGACAATATCCTGAACCATACGCCCCGTTTCCAGCAAGGGCGCGTTATTGGAAGAACGGCCGTGTCCACGCAAATCCATCAATACCAGGCGAAAGTTATCCGTCAGCGCCGGCACAAAATTAACCCACTGCCGGTTGATGGACCCCATCAGACCGGGCAAAAGGAGCAAGACGTCCTTTTGTAGATCAGAGCCGTAAACTTCGTAATGAATGGTTGTTCCGTCGTCGGCTGTCCAGTTACTCATGGGATACCTCGTTGTGCCGCCTGCCGATGGCTACTGCAAAGCCTATCGCCAGGCTGTCCGTGTGCGAAATACTGATCGACCATTCTTCTACGCCCAACTGTGCGGCCAGACTTTCAGCGTGGTGATGCAGGCGCAGGTAGGGACGGCCGTTTTCCGCTTCCACCACCACTTCCACGTCCGTCCACCGGATGTCGCCAATGCCTGTGCCCAGCGCTTTGGCCACGGCTTCCTTCACAGCAAAACGCCCGGCCAGACTGGCGGCACGTCCGGCGCAGGACGCCTGCTCCTGCGGAGTAAATACGCGGTCTAAAAAGCGCACGCCGTAGCGAGCCAGGCTTTCTTCCACCCGCGTAATCTCAATAATATCCACACCACTGGTCACCATGTCAACCCTCGAACTGTGATCCGGCCACGGCGATGGCGAGCTGCTCCGTACTCAGATACTTTCGCGCCGCGGCCTGCACGCGCTCGGGCGTCACGGCGCGGATCAGGTCTGGGAAGCGCTGCAAGTAATCCAGGCCCAGATCATGAAGCTCCAAATCGCCAATTACGCCAGCCAGACCGCTGTTGGTCTCCAGGCTGACGGGCAGGGAACCGATGCGGAAAGCCTGGCTGTCGGCCAGCTCATCGGCGGGCACCAACTCGTCTTGCATCCGGCCGATTTCGTGGCGGATGGCAGTGATGGCCTGCTCCACATCCTCGGGAGCCACGCCGGCCCCGGCAAACCAGGGCGATGGTCCCAGGCTGCCCTGCAGGCGGCTGTAAGCATAATATGCCAGCCCTTGTTCTTCGCGCACGCTGTAGCCAATACGTCCCATCATGCCGAACACGCCCAACACGGTGTTCATCAGGCTGGCATCCAGATAGTCGGGAGCAGACCGCAGGGGACCGGGCAGACCAAGCAGAAGGTCGGCCTGGGCCTTATCGGGCATGGGGACGAAGGCCCGCACCAATCCTGCCGGGCGTGGGGCAGGTGGAACCACCGGCAGCGGTTTCTGTTGCGGATTATGCCAGTCGCCGAAAACGGCCGTTACCTTCTCCACCGCTTTCTCTGCTTCAATGTGTCCCACAATCGTCAGAATCATGCCCTGCGGCCCAAAGTAGTCGCGGTGAAACCGGGCGATTTCCTCGCGGGTGATGGCCTGAACGGTTTCCGGGTAGCCGGTGACGGAACGGCCGTATGGATGATTCGGGTACAGCAGATCATAAAACGCCAGCCGGGCCATGCGGCCCGTATCATTGGCGCGCATCACCAAACTGGTCAGGGTCTGGCCGCGTACCTGTTCCACCTGCTGCGCCGGAAAAGATGGCTCGCGCAGCGATTCAGCCAGCAGCGCGAGTACCAGGTCTACATCCTCCACCAGACTGCTCGCCCCAAAATCCGTGGTATGTTTATCGCAGCTAAAATAAATGTCGGCGCCTACCGATTCCAGCGCTTCGTAAATTTGCGCAAAGCTACGCTGCTGCGTACCCCGATCCAGCAGCGCCGTGGTAAACGCCGCCAGACCAGCCTTGTCGGCGCTTTCGCCCAGCGCACCGGCGCGCACCAACCCTTCTATTACAACAGACTCGCTGGCAAAGTTTTCGTAAGCCAGGATGGTGAGGCCGTTCGGAAGGACACGGCGGTATATGGTTTCTGGTCCCGGGAAATGAATATCGGCCATGCTTATTCCTTGCGGCGACCGGACAATGGACAGTTGGCAGCCTGCGCCGCAGTCAATGGTTTGCGGCGCGTATGATAACACCGGCCCGAATGAGAGCCAACCAATCGTCTTAAATTAACTCGGCCAGCTCTGGCATGTGATCTGGCCACAAATCGTCCGACTGCAGCTGCTCAATTTCCAGTTGGAGCAAATATCGGAAGTGCTGCAGAACGTGGTCGTAGTAGATAGGATAATGCTTAAACTTTTCGCGGATGTGGTGCAGGCAGCAGGTATAGAGCGTCAAAGGGTCAACCGCCAGCAGCAAATTGTCGAACTCGCCAGAGATGCGGAAGTTGCGTGCCGCCCGGCGTTCAGCCAGCAGAATTTCAATTTCGTTTACCAACAACGTAGAAACGGAATGGCCTGTTATCAAATCCATAAACGGAGCCGGCGAGGTGAAAACGCATTTGGTTTGCTCTGGCTGGCCGGTAATGGTCATCTGGCCGCCCAGAGTGAAAACTTCGACGTGTTTTTGCCGCCGGTCGGTGAGGATGATGCGTCCGGCGATGATGGGATAATCGGCGGCCAGGTGCCAGGGATGGTGAATATCAAGCGACTGCACGCTGCGGCCCGAGCCCACATAAAGGTGAACCTTTTCCGGGTCGAAATGCTCCTGGGTTGGTTCAGTGGTCAGGGTCACGTCAACCTGCTCATAGCCGAAGTGGCTGTGGCCGGGATGGAACAGATAACCGCGGGATGGGGTGGGGACGATGAAGTTTTGCATCAAAAGCTCCCATTTTCAACCTGATAGGTTGAGTAAAATATGTCTAACACGGCCGTTTCCGGCCCTCATAGTCATTATAAATCCTATCGGGCGCCTTGCCATGTTTCATAGGCCTAAAACGCAAAGACGAGCTTATGGCTCGTCTTTGTCTTGTTTCGTTGCCGGGGGGAAGTGACGGCCGTTACTCGCCCTTATATCCCAACAGACGCAGCCCGTTCAACGAGACCAGCACCGTGCTGCCCTCATGGCCGATCACGCTTAGCGGCAGGCTCAAGCCAATCGTCAGCACCGAGGTGATCAGGATCAGAATCATGCCGATGGCGAAAGTTAAATTTTGCACCAAAGTCCGGCGCGTCTTACGGCTGAGGCCGATGACGTAGGGGATCTTGCTCAGGTCATCGCTCATCAAAACGATGTCGGCCGTTTCCAGGGCCACGTCCGTACCGGCCGCCCCCATGGCGATGCCGATTTCGGCCGTGGCCAGCGCCGGCGCATCGTTGACGCCATCGCCAACCATGGCGACCGGTCCGTATTCTGCGGCAAGTTTTTGCAGCAGGCGCATTTTATCTTCCGGCAGCAGTTCCGCGTAATGGGCGTCTACCCCGGCCTGCCGGGCAATGGCCGCAGCCACCCGCTCGTTGTCACCGGTAAGCATAGCCACGTGAGCTACACCCAGATCTTTTAGCCGCTTGATAACGTTAGCGACATCCGGACGCAGGACGTCGGCGATGGCCAACACGCCGAGGACATGAGCACGCCGCGTCGTCTCGGTAATGTCGGCGACGATGACGGAGGTTTTGCCCTGATCCTGGAATTGTTCCAGTACGGCCGTGGCGTTTTCCAACCCGTCCATCACCCAATCGGCATAATAGCGCCGGTTGCCCACGGCGACCTGACGGCCGTCTACCGCCGCCCGTACCCCCAGCCCGGTCTCAGAATGGAACTCGGTTGCATCCGGCAGTTCGAGTCCGCGCTTTTCCGCAAAGGCGACAATCGCTTCGGCCAGCGGGTGTTCCGATTTGGCTTCTACCGCCGCCGCCAGACGCAGCAGATCGCTTTCGTCACCATCCCAGTGGGCATCGCAGACCACTACGTCGGTTACCTGCGGTTTGCCCTGAGTCAAAGTGCCGGTCTTGTCAAAAGCAATAACTTTGATCTCCGCGGCGCGTTCTACGTAGACGCCACCCTTAAACAGCACACCTTTGCGCGCCCCGTTGCCAATGGCCGACAGCACGGTGGCCGGCGTGCTGATGACGATGGCGCACGGCGAAGCGGCTACCATCAACGTCATCGCCCGGTAAAAGGTGGTATCAAACGGCTCGTCGAACAGGAAAAGGGGCACGACAATGGCCACGGCCGTCATGATGATCACCCCCAACGCGTAATACTGCTCCGCTTTTTCGATGAAACGCTGTGTCTGGGCTTTTTGTCCCTGCGCTTCTTCCACCATCTTGATCAGCTTTGCCAGAGTCGTATCTTCGGCCAAACGAGTGACCTCCACTTCCAGGCTGCCGCGCTCGTTGATGCTGCCGGCCAGGACGGTGTCGCCTGGCCCTTTGGCCACAGGGATAGACTCGCCGGTGATGGCGGCCTGATCCAGGCTGCTGCGGCCTTCTACGATACGGCCGTCTAGCGCCAGCCGCTCGCCCGGTTTAACAAACATGCGATCCCCTACCCGGATGTCTTCAATGGGCAAAGTCATCATCTGGCCATCGCGGCGTACCGTCGCCTCGGCCGGGCGCAGGGCCATCAGGGCGCGAATGGCGTTGCGCGTGCGATCCATCGCATAGGCCTGCAGCACGTTGGAAAGCGAAAACAAGAAGAGCAGCATCGCGCCTTCAAACGGCGCGCCTACCAACGCCGCGCCAATCGCGGCCAACACCATTAGCAAATCAACGTCGATCGTGAAGTTGCGCAGCGATTCCAGCCCGGCCATCAGGCCAAATGTGCCGCCGGTGACGTAGGCGATGAGGTAAAGAACGGAGGCGACGGCGGGTGGCGCATCCAGCCATTCGGCCGCCAGCCCGGCCATCATGGTGACAAACGTAATGATGGTGAAGATTAGTTCAACGCGCTGCGCAGGAAACTTTGTGCGCAGGCGCTGCTGCCAGTCGGAAACGGCCGTTTCCGACTTTCGCGGCGGAGTTGAAGAAAGTTCGAGCATATCTTGGCTCATGGCTCCAATCCTTTTTTATGGTTAATCCTCCCGGAGATACCCCCAGAGGTTGTCTCCACACATCTATCTCCGGGAGGATGAAATTTGCTAGTCTGCACCCAGACTGGCAAAGATTTCCTTATCTTCGGCATCCAGACGGGCCAACAAATCCGCGCCCAGACGCGCATATATGCGTTGGGTAAACATTTCCATCCACACAAACTGCCGGGCGATCAGCACCAGATCCTGATTGCGGGTGATGGTGGCCGTCGTTTCGTGGCCGCGACCGCTGCCGGCAATCAACACTTCGGCGCTGTCGGCCTGTACTAGCAGGGTCGTTGTCAGCCCTTGCAGCTCGCTCTCCAGAGGCGGATGGTAAGCCACCCGCCCGCACGCCAGCGTGCCGCTGCCGGTGAGCAGGGTGTGCAGATCCAGGCCACGGCTGCTGGCAGCAACAATATCCTGGCGCAGGACGGCCAGGTCTTCGTCCGTCAGAACCAGAAAGAGTTCCGACTGGGCTTCGTGGATGAGTTGAGCCGCATAGGCCAAAACGGCCGTACGCCCACTGATGCTCCAGACCCGGTTGTCGGTGGTGGACGTGTACATCGCCGTCAGCCCTTCGGCTAACTCACGCAGCAAACGCTGGTGGTCGGCCTGATGGCGTTCCAACAGCAAATTGGGCGGCAGCGGCCGGTACAGAGTCGAGCGTCCTTCCATGGTTTCCAGAGCCGCGCCACGGCTGTGCAGCCGTTTCAACACTTCGTACACCATCGAGCGGGGTACACCAGATTCCTTGCTTAGTTGGTAGCCGGTGGCCGGGTGCTCGCGCAGGAGAGCCAGGTATACCTTCGCTTCATATTCAGTGAAGCCAATCTTGCTTAAATCGGTCAGTAAATCCATGTTTCGCTATAGTTGTTCTGAAAATGACTAATAGTTATATTCTAAACAACCAGCCCCGAAGGGTCAATGGGTTTTTGTTGGAATTTCATAAAGATTTGCCCAACGTGGTACAATCACCGCCTGAAACCGCATTGGGAGAAAACCATGAGTACCGAATTCACAATCGAAAAAATCGCCGACTTCGTTGGACAAAAGGTTACGTTGAAAGGGTGGTTATATGCCAGCACGCGTAAGGGCAAGCTGCTGTTTGTACGTTTGCGCGATGGCACAGGTATCTGCCAGGGCGTGGCTTACCAGCCAGAAATTGGCGAAGAAACGTTTGAAACGCTAAAGCGGCTGGGGCAGGAATCGTCGTTGATTGTGACAGGCACGGTGCGGGAAAACGGCCGTGCGCCCGGCATCCCCAGTGGCTACGAAATTGGCATCGAAGAAGTTACCGTACTGCAAGACGTCAGCGACTACCCCATCACCCCCAAAGAACATGGCGTGGAGTTTTTGATGGACAATCGCCACCTCTGGCTGCGATCCAGCCAGCAGTGGGCGGTGATGCGTGTGCGGGCCACCATCAAGCGGGCTATCATCGACTTCTTGGACAACAACGGCTTCATCAACATCGATACGCCCATCATCACCCCCGCCGCCGCCGAAGGAACAAGCACCCTGTTTGAGGTCGATTACTTCGACGAGAAAGCCTACCTGGCCCAGACCGGCCAGCTTTACAACGAGGCCGACATTATGGCCTTCGGCAAAGTCTACTGCTTTGGCCCCACCTTCCGCGCCGAAAAGTCCAAAACCCGCCGTCACCTGGCCGAGTTCTGGATGGTAGAACCGGAGATGGCTTTTTTCGACCTGGATGACCTCATGGCCTTCGAAGAAGAATTTGTCAGCTATGTGGTGCAGACCACGCTGGAAAAACGGCGCGTAGAGCTGGCTTATCTGGAACGCGACCTGACGGCATTGGAAAAAATCAAGCCGCCCTTCCCGCGCATCAGCTACGACGAAGCATTGGAGCGCATCCAGGCCATCCGTGAAGCTACCGATGACCCCGAAAAAAAAGACCTGCTCCAGATTGAGTGGGGCGACGATTTTGGCTCGCCGCATGAAACGGAACTGACCCAGCAGTTCGAGAAGCCCGTGTTTGTCTACGGCTATCCCTCGCAGGTGAAGGCATTTTACATGGAGCCGTGGCCGGGCCGGCCGGAAGTTTGCAAAAGTGTCGATTTGTTAGCGCCGGAAGGGTACGGGGAGATCATCGGCGGCAGCGAGCGCATGAGCGACCCAGAAGTGCTGCTGGCGGCCATCCAGCGGCATCAACTGCCGGAAGAACATTATCAATGGTACATTGACCTGCGCCGCTATGGCAGTGTGCCGCACAGCGGCTTTGGCCTGGGACTGGAGCGCACGGTAGCCTGGATTTGCGGCATCGAGCATATTCGCCAGACCAGCCCGTTCCCGCGCACGTTGAATCGCATGAATCCGTAACCCTACGAGCCGCGAGCAGAAGCGTTAAGATAATGGGCTAAGAAGCGCGCCGCCTGGCGTTCGGCCCAGAAGCGGCGGGGAATCAGGCCTTCCAGGAAACCGACGTGGCCGCCGTGGTCCGTAAAGCCAGGAACGAGGAAAGGATTCGCCGCCTGGGATACCAGGTGCAGGTCATCGCCAAAAAAGGGATCGTCGCGAGCGCGCAGCAGCAGAGTGGGGACGCGAACGCCGGGCAAAAACCGCCCGGCGCCGCATCGAGTGTAGTAATCTTGCGCGTCGCGGAAGCCGTGCAGCGGCGCCGTCAGAGCATCGTCGAATTCGGCGACCGTTTGGGCGCGCAGTACCTGGTCCACATCAATTTTATCCGCCAACAGGGCTGTGTGGGCGCGTGTTTTTTCTTTGAGGGTGCGTAAAAAAAGGCGCGCGTATAAACGGCCGTGTCCCTGATTAAACGCCTGTGATCCGGCCACCATATCGAAGGGCGGGGAAACGGCAACGGCCGTTGCCACCTGGCCTTCCACCTCATCTTCTCGTTCCCCAAGATATTTCAAGAGCACGTTGGCGCCCAGTGAAAAGCCCACCATACCTTTCGCCACGCCCGGAAATTGATTTCCCAGCCAATTCATCACCAGCGCCACGTCGCCGGTGGCCCCGGCGTGGTACAAGTAAGCGGTGCGGTTCATCTCGCCGCTGCACGAGCGAAAATTGAGACCCACGGCGCGGATACCGCGGGCCGGTTTGTAGGTTTCACAGGCGTAGCCGCGCCGGGCGGACCCTTCCAGGCCATGCAGCAGTAAAACGATGGCCGCCTTATCGCCTAAATCGGCCCACGATGCTCCGGCCACATCCGCAAAATCCAAATCGACAAAATCGCCATCAGGCGTATCCAGGCGCTGGCGGCGGAAGCTAACACCGGTTTGTGGGCGCAGGCCATTGGCCAGGACGGACTGCATATGCGGATTGCGCAAACCCCAGGGCGGCGTGAACGGCTCCAGGCGAAAAGCCGCAGAAGGCACAGGCAAGCTGTTCATGCCAGCAGTTACAGGGTTACCTGGGGCACGTCACTTGGGTAATAGCTGAGGAATTCGGCGGCAAACGGCCGTAAATCTCCTTGGGCAATCGCCGCTCGAATCTGCCGCATCAAATCCAGCAAAAAGTGCAGGTTGTGGGTGGTGAGCAGAATGTGGCCCAAAATTTCGTTGGCCTTAACCAGATGGCGCAGGTAGGCACGGCTGAAATGAGTACAGGTGTAACACACACAATCGGCCACCAGCGGGGCGGGATCGGCCGTATATTGCGCGTTGCGTAGATTGAGGCGGCCGCCCTTCACCAGCGCCGAACCGTTGCGGGCGATGCGCGTGGGCAGCACACAGTCGAAGATGTCCACGCCGCGCAGAACGCCATTCACCACATCTTCCGGCGCGCCCACGCCCATCAGATAACGGGGCTTATGGGCAGGCAGGACGGGATGAAGCGTATCTAGAGTAGCAGCCATTTCCGCCTTACTTTCGCCCACAGCCAGCCCGCCGATGGCATAGCCAGGCAGGTCCAGCGCCATCATGAAGCGGGCGCTGGCTTCGCGCAAATCGGGAAAAACACCTCCTTGCACAATGCCAAAAAGAGCCTGATCGTCGCGCGTTTTGGCGGCCAGGCAGCGCTCCAACCAGGGGTGGGTGCGGGTCAGCGATTTTTCTACGTAGGCGCGGTCGGTAGGCGGCGGGCATTCATCAAAAGCCATGATGATGTCTGCCCCCAGGTTTTCCTGGATGGCGACGCTGCGTTCGGGCGTAAAGCGGTGGTAGGAACCATCGATGTGCGATTGGAAGGTCACGCCGTCAGCGTCGATTTTGCGCGTATCGCCCAGGCTGAAGACCTGGAAGCCGCCGCTGTCGGTGAGGATGGGGCCGTCCCAGTCCATGAAGCGGTGGAGGCCGCCGAGGTCGCGGATAAGCTCGTCGCCGGGACGCAGGTAGAGGTGATAGGTGTTGCTGAGGACCAGCGAGGCGCCTAATGCCTGGAGATCGGCCGGCTTCATGGCTTTAACTGTGGCGGCGGTGCCTACGGGGGCAAAAACGGGGGTGTGGATGATACCGTGCGGGGTTTGGAAACGGCCGTTTCGCCCCCCACTTTGTGGATCAACTGCGTCGATGTCAAACTCAAACATGGGCCGATTATAACCCACGCGGCCAGGAATGGAACTTTTCAGTTGGGGCCGCGTTATAAGAAACAGGCAAAGTAAAAATTTGCGTAGCAAAATGTAATCTACGCCACAGCGTAGGAAACGTAGAAAAGGTATCGTTGTTTCATACGTTTGGCGACCAGACCAGATGTCCATTTTCAGCGATACTGGCATTGTCAAGAGAAAATAAAACCAGACCTTCAGGAGAGAACCATGTTCGCCCAACCAGTAAACAACCACTCGCTGTATGAAACGAAAGAATCGGGTCGCGGCGTAACGGCCGTGGCCGTTCTTATGGGGTTGCTGTTAGGTGCGCTTTTTAACTGGTTCTGGGCGGGGCTGCCTTTTCTGGCGATGGTCGCGATGTGGCCCCTGGGTGTAGCAATTGGCCTCATCGTCGTAGCGCTGGCCAGCCGTTGGCTGCGCGGCGAAGCGCGGTGGGAATTAGCCCTGGCCGGCCAGGGAATTGGTGTGCTGGCTATTGCGCTCATTTTCATAGCTTCGCTGCTTTAAGATTTCGACTGCTCCATCAACTTTCACACGGCATTGTCTGACACAGGCAATGCCGTTTTTATTTGCCAGTTTTTGCGCGCATATTCATCGATTCTTAAAGGTTTCCCAACGCTACCGACGTACCGTTGCCTGCTCGCGCAGTTTGAATACAATAATTTCAGTAGTTGGCAAGAATTCTGAAGACTACAGACTGTTTTAGCGAGGATTACCCATTGCGTGATCATCTAAAGAAGTTTATCTGGCTCGGTCTGATTGGAGCTGCTTTGCTGGCGACCGGTTGTGGAGCATTGGAAGCTCCGGAACGGCCGCCGCTGCCCACGCCGGTAGCTACAGCGCGCCCTTTTACGGCGAACCTGGAAGCGACCGGCGAAATGGTGTTGGATCCGGTTAGCGATGTGGCGCCAAAGGTAGATGACAGCATTGCCACGCTGATAGAGCAGGTATCGCAGCAGCAGCTGATGGGTTATGTGCAGCGCATGGAAAGCTTCGGCAACCGCAATGCCTTTAGCGACACGGAGTCGGAGAATTGGGGGATTGGGGCAACGCGGCGCTGGATTTTTGATGAGTTTGTGCGGGTGGGAAACGGCCGTCTTCAGGTCAGCTACGATGACTTTCCGCTGGATTACAACGGTTATTCCGCTCCGCAGAGTAATATCGTGGCCAAACTGCCGGGCACAGGCCAGGGCAATGGTGTGGTAGTGATCATGGCCCACTACGACAACCGTGCCCCAGACATCATAGACGGTGAAAGCCGTGCCCCCGGCGCAAATGATAACGGCTCGGGCATCGCTCTGCTGCTGGAATCGGCCCGGCTGCTCAGTGCCCAGGAATGGAAACAAACCATCATCTTCCTGGCCACTTCTGCCGAAGAGGAAGGCACGGTGGGTTCGCGCCATTTTGCCCAGAATGCCTTTCTGGACAGCATGAACATCCTGGCCGCCATCAACTACGACGCCGTTGGCGGCCGTAAAGGAATTCCGCAGACGGTACGTGTGTTTGCCCCTAATCTGCCCTATTCTCCTTCGGGGCAGTTAGCCCGCTATTATGAATACGTGTCGGGCCTGTACGTACCAACATTTCCCATCACCGTGGTAGATGCGCTCGACCGCGAAGGGCGTTGGGGTGATCATCGGGAATTTGTGGCAGTTGGCATGCCGGCCGTGCGTGTGATTGAGTCGGAAGAAGATCCCGACATGGTAAACTCGGTGCGGGATACGTGGAACCGGATCGACTACACTTATTTGCAGCGGGTGACGCAGTTGAATGTGGCCGTGGTCGCCTCGATTGCCGGGGCGCCAATGCCGCCGCCGGCCCCACTGGTGAACCCGACAGATGCCCTGGGCATGTACCAGTTACGCTGGCCGGTAAGCGAAGACGTGGCCGGGTATGCCATTTCGTTCCGCCCGGTGGGCGAGTCTTCTTACTCGGTTTTTCATCTAGTGAAGGAAAATCAGGCTGGCAACGTTGGGCTGACGGGTTTTGATCCGGCGGCTAATTATGTGGTGAGCGTGGGTGCGTTGGACGAAAACGGCCGTCTTAGTTATTTTTCTCCAGAGATTATTGTTGGACCAGATGCGCTGGCCTTAAGCCAGTAAAGCAAACAAAAGAAATGTCATCGCCGCCGCCGGAACGAGAAACAAAGATGCTGTCGGCCTTAAACACTGCTATCTCTTCTTTGCAGAAAGCGGCGCATTCGGAAACGGCCGTCTACCAGGCCTTTGGGGCACAGTTACAAAGCTTAGGGCTGCACGGCGCCATCAGCCTGCTAAATGAAGCCCGGACGCACTTTATTGTAAAAGCCCTGGTGATGCCGGAAAGTCTGACCAAGTTCTTGTGGGCCACAGAAAAGCTGCTAGGCGGCACTGTGGGCTACACTTATCCCAGCGAAACGGCCGTCATCGATCGCCAGGTTGTAGAAACGGGCGAGGGGATCTACCTGCCCGACAATCAAATCAAACTAGAACAAGTTTTCCCACGCGCCGGGTTTCTGGGCCGCCAGGCTTTACGGGGCTTTTCCGGTATGCCCGCCGTCGTGGTTCCCATCTCGCTGGTGGGAGAAGCAGCCGGCGTGTTGTATGTGGCCGGAACCGTGCTGCAGCCGGAAGACGTGCCGGTCCTGACTACCTTTGCCCAGCAAATTTCCCTGGCACTGCAGGATGCGCACCTTTTTGAAGCGCTGCAACAAAGCGAAGAAAAATATCGCCGGTTGTTTGAAATGGCCAACGAGGCGATTTTTGTCGTCGATGTGGCGTCGCTGCGCATCCTCTCGGTAAACCCCAAAACAATGCTGCTGACCGGGTTCAGCGAATCCGAACTGCTGACCAAAACCATTGACGAACTAATGCCCGACGCCACACGATCGGCCGTCTTTGATTTTGTGCAGTCGATGGAAGAGCTGTCGGTGGTAGCCGAAACCACGTTAATCTCGGCGGACGACCAGACCCTCATTGTGCAGGTTTCAGCGACGATTTTCTATCTCAATGGGCGGCTTCTGCTGCATGGCCTGGTGCAGGACATTACTGAGAAGCAGCGCAGCAAGCAGCTGCAAACGGCCGTTTACCAGATTGCCACCCTCGCCAATTCAGACATCAGCCTGGATGACCTGTACCGTTCCATCCACGAAATCGTGAGCCAGTTTCTGGATGCGCGCAACTTTTACATTGCCCTCTACGACGCCGCCAACGAATTGGTCCTGCTGCCTTATTTTATCGACGAGCAGGACAGTTATGACGGCCGTCCCTATCCCGCCGGGAACGGCCTGACCGAATATGTAATCCGCTCCGGCCAGCCACACCTTATCAGCGCGCAGCGCCACGCCGAACTCATCCGGCAGGGCGTCGTCGACGAAGTAGGTCCACGCGCCCAAATCTGGCTGGGCGCCCCCCTGAAGACCAAAGACCAAACGTTTGGCGCCATTGTTGTGCAAAATTATCAGGACGCCACAGTCTACACCGAGCAGGAAAAAGAGTTCCTCGTCTTTGCCTCCGGCCAGATCGCTACGGCCATTGAGCGTAAACGAGCAGAACTGAAGCTGACGACCCTGGCGGCCGAATTGGAGCAGCAGGTCCACATGATGGACGTGGTCCTGTCTACCACGCCAGACCTGTTCATGATTCATGATCTGGACGGCCGTATTCGCTATGCCAGTCCTTCGATGACCGAAATCCTCAACCAGCCCTTGGAAGAGGTGATCGGAAAAACCCTGGTCGAACTGAACGCACCGGAAACTGTCATTGACGCCTTCTACCAATCTTTCGACGAGGCCCGGCTGGTGGGCCAGACAATTGGGGGCGAGGTACAGGTTCAGATGGGGGAAGAAACTCGGTATTTTGAGTTCTATCTTTACCCGGTGTGCAATCCAGACGGCCGTGTGACCACCATCGTCTCCACAGCCCGCGACTATACGGTGCGCAAGCAGACGGAAGACGCCCTCCACCACACCCAGAAAATGGAAAGCCTGGGCGTGATGGCCGGCGGCGTGGCCCACGATTTTAATAACCTGCTCGTAGCCATTATGGGGCAAACCTCACTGGCCCTGGCCAAAATGCACACCACCGATCCGGCCTACCTTCACATCGAAAAGGCCGTGCGAGCCACAGAACGGGCAGCCGACCTGACGCAGCAGCTCCTGGCCTATTCCGGCCGCGGGCAGTTTGCCTTCCAACCGCTGCAGCTAGACACCATTATTCGCGAAAATCAGCACTTGCTGGAAGTGGTGATTCCGCCAACCGTGCAGCTAAAAGCCGCGCTAAAGGATGATTTGCCGCCCATCGAAGCGGATCCGGGTCAAATCCAACAGGTGGTAATGAACCTTATCCTGAATGCGGCCGAAGCGTTGGAGGGCCAGTCCGGCACCATTTCGGTATGCACCGCTGTCAAAACGCTGACGGCCGTCGAGGCCGCATCCTGGCAGCGTACCAAACACTCGCTTAAGCCCGGCGACTACGTCTCCCTCACCGTCAGCGACGATGGCTGCGGTATGAGCGAGGAAACGCTCAACCGGATATTCGATCCGTTTTTCACCACCAAGTTTACCGGGCGTGGTTTGGGCCTGGCGGCCGTCTTGGGCATTATTCGCAGCCATAAAGGCGGCCTGCGCGTTACCAGCCAGTTGAACCAGGGCACAACGTTTGAACTGCTTTTCCCGGTAAGCAAATCGGCCGTCTCTGTGACCCCAGATAACAGTCCAGAAGAAGATCCACCTACGGCCGTTATCCTAGTCATCGACGACGAAGCGCCCGTGCGTGAAGCCATCAAAGACATCCTGGAAATGGAAAAAATGCAGACGCTGCTGGCGGTGGACGGCCGTTCCGGCCTCCAGCTTTATCAGCAGCACATCGACACCATCGACCTTGTTATCCTGGATTGGTTTATGCCCGGCCTCAATGGCGCTCAGACCCTAAAAGCCCTGCAGCAGATAAACCCCCAGGTGCGTGTCTTAATCTCCTCTGGTTACAGCGAATCGGAAACCACCGACAACCTGGTCGCCAGTGATCAGATTAGATTTCTGCAAAAGCCCTACACCCTAAGCCGTCTCATCGAAGAAATCAGGCGCTGCCTTGCCTGAAAACGGCCGTTAAAATCTCAGCTAATTCCTCCCTTCTCACATTGACAAGCCCCCCCGCCTCTGATACCATTTTGCCCAGTTCTGTGGATAGCCTTCCCAATTCTGTGGGAAAAGTCGCCATAATGTGGATAAATCACAGAACGACGTTCACAACCAAATAACCTATCACCTACACTTCTTATCCAGAGAGGCAGAGGGACCGGCCCGATGAAGCCTCGGCAACCTACCGACTGCATAAATTGCAGCGGTCATGGTGCCAATTCCGGCAGATGTGATTCCCCCATACGGGGAACTTCTGGAAGATGAGAGTTAGCGTTCCGCTTGCGGCGCCTCTTCAACCCTTCTAGAAGAGGCGTTTGTTTTTAGATACCGAATTCTGGAAACCAACGGCTCTTCACACACTGGATGCAATGTGTGTGAAGAGCCGTTTTGCTTTTCAGGCAGTTTAACCAATTCCCGATTCATGAACGAAGATTTACCATCAAACAGCAATCCGAAACTGAGAATGGAGTAGCATCATGACTTTAGTAATGAAATTTGGCGGCACTTCAGTTGGCAGCGCCCAGGCTATGCGCGAAACGGCCGACCTCATCCTGAACGCTCGCGCCGAGTGGGGCCAGGTCGTAGTGGTAGCCTCGGCCATGGGCAGCAAGCCCGTCAAAGTGACCGATCTGCTTTTGCGCGGCGCGCAGTCCGCCCTTGAGGGCGAGGAGACGACCTACCAGGAAGTGGCGCGGCTTTTGCGCCAGGTGCACTACGAGGCTATCGACGGCCTGCTTTCCCCAGAGGGAGAACGGCAAAAAATCCTGGCCGAAAATGGCAAGTTTATCGAGCGCTACGAAGCGTTGTGCCAGGCCGTTTTGGCGCTGGGGGAATTAACGCCGCGCGCGCTGGACACGATCAGCGGTATGGGCGAGCAGATGAGCGTACGCATCCTGGCTGCTTATCTGCGGCAGATAGGCCATCCGGCCGAGGCGGTAGATGCCACGGAGCTGATCGTCACCGACGACAATTTCCAGTCGGCCACGCCTTTACCGAAATTGACGAATGCCAAGACGCAGGCCCGGATACGGCCGTTACTCGACCAGGGCATCATCCCCATCATCACCGGCTTCATATCCGCCACCCAATCCGGCATCACCACCACTCTCGGCCGCGGCGGCTCCGATTTCAGCGCCGCCCTTGTCGGCCAGGCCCTCCAGGTCGACGAAGTGTGGATCTGGACCGACGTGGACGGCGTGATGACCGCCGACCCGCGCCTGGTCCAATCTGCCCGTTCTATTCCCACCCTCAGCTACCGCGAAGTGTCCGAGCTGGCCTTCTTCGGCGCGAAAGTTCTGCATCCCAAAACCATGCGCCCCTGCGTAGAAAACAACATCCCCCTGCGCATTAAAAACACCTTCAACCCCGCCCACGCGGGAACCGTCATTGTGCCGGATACACCCAACGGCAATGGCGGCGTCAAAGCCGTGACGGCGATCGACAAGTTGAGCCTGGTCACGGTGGAAGGGAAGGGTATGCTGGGCGTACCCGGCATCGCCGCTCGCACCTTTGGCGCCGTAGCCAAGGCCCAGGTCAGCGTCCTGCTGATCAGCCAGGCATCTTCGGAGCAGTCCATTTGTTTTGCCACTCCGGATGAACTGGCCGACAAAGTCATTCGCAGCCTGAACGCCGAGTTTGACGAGGAAATTCACCGCCAGGATATTGACCGTATCTGGGCCCAGCATTCTGTCTCCATTGTGACTGTGGTGGGTGCGGGGATGCGCGGCACGCCGGGTATAGCCGGCCGCGTCTTCACTGCCCTGGGGCAGCAAAACCTCAACATCATTGCCATTGCTCAGGGATCGTCGGAGTGCAGCATCAGCCTGGTGGTCGATGGGCAGGATACGGCGCAATCTGTCAGCCACATCCACGATTTGATTGTGGCCTGACGGCCGTTGGTTGTGCAATCGCCAACAATCGGGTAAAACTTCGCCCGCAGATTCAGCCGTCTGCGGGCTTTTTTATGAGGATTTGTGATGGGTAAAACGTTGTGTGATTTGAACAAGCTGCTGAAAAAAGATTTCGAGGCTTATACTGCCCTGGTAGACAGCCCCAATTTTATCTGCCGCAAATGCGGGCGGGCGGCCAACGAAAAGAAGAATTTGTGCGAACCAAAGAAAATTAAGCGAGAGTAGGAATGGCCGTGAAAAAAGCATGGGTATGGGGGAGCGGAACGGCCGTTCTCCTTTCCATCATCGCGGGGAAACTGCTGCAGCGGCGGGCTGGGCATGGCAAGGATGCCTTGCCCGGTGCGCCGGATCAGCGCGGCTACGGACTTATCACCGGGGCGTCCAGCGGCATTGGCGCGGCGTTTGCCCGGCGGCTGGCCCAGGACGGCTACAATCTCGTCCTGGTAGCTCGCCGCGAAGAACGGCTGGCAGCCCTGGCCGGCGAACTGACCCAGGCCTACGGCATCACCGCCGAAGTCCTGCCTGCCGATCTCACCCAGGCCGCCGACGTAACCCGCGTAGAACAGCGCATCGCCAACCTGAAACTTTCCCTCCTGATCAACAACGCCGGTTTTGGCACCAACCAGGGTTCCCTGCTGGCCTCCAACCTCGACGAGCAAATCGACATGCTAAATTTGCACGTCCTGGCCACCATGCGCCTGTGCCGCGCCGCGCTCCCGGGCATGACGGCCAGGGGCAGCGGCGCCATCATTAACGTTTCTTCCATTTCGGCCTTTTTCCCGCTGCCCGGCGACATCAACTATCCCGCCTCTAAAGCTTACCTGGATACCTTCTCACAGGCGCTGCAGGCGGAAGTGGCCCGGCAGGGCATACGCGTGCAGGCGCTGTGCCCCGGCTTCACCCGCACCGAATTCCACGACACCGAGGCCATGACCGGCTTCCAGAAAAGCCGCATTCCAGCCATCATGTGGATGACTTCGGAGCAGGTGGTAGAGGATTCACTGCGCTGCCTGGGTCGCGATCAGGTGATTTGCGTGCCCGGATGGCGCAACCAACTGCTGGTCCTCGGCTCGCAAAATGGGCTGGCAGGCCTCATTCTGCGCGTTGCGCGGCGCATCCGCCACCGTGGCTGAGAGAAGGAAAGCTGTAAGCTAAAAGCTATAAGCTGTTAGCCGTTAGCTATCAGCTACCAACTATCAACTCTCAACTACAAGGACAATACATGAGCATCATTGAAGCAATCTTTTTAGGAATTTTGCAGGGAGCCACTGAATTTTTACCGGTTTCCAGCTCCGGGCATCTGGTTTTGATTCCTTCCATTCTGAACATCACGCCGCCGGACCTGACGTTAATCGGTCTGGTTCATCTGGGCACGCTGGTGGCCGTGCTGATTTATTTTCGGCGGGATTTGTGGGATATTGTCACGGCCGTTTTGCGCGGCCTGCTCGTGCGCCAGCCGTTAGGCACAACCAACGCGCGCCTCGGCTGGTTTATCGTGGTGGGCTGCATCCCGGCGGCCATGGCCGGCTTTTTGCTGCAAGACTTTTTCGACAGCGTGTTCAGCCATCCGAATTGGGCGGCGTTCTTTTTGCTGGTCACGGCCGTTCTCCTCGTCATTGGTGAAAAATTGATCACGGGCACAAAAACATTTGATACCATGAACTGGTTGGATACCATCGTCATCGGCCTGTTCCAGATGACGGCGCTCTTTCCCGGCCTGTCGCGCAGCGGCAGCACCATCGTCGGCGGCCTGCTGCGCGGGTTTGACCGGCCTACGGCCGCGCGCTACAGCTTCTTGCTGGGTGTGCCGGTCATTTTGGGGGCCGGGCTGCTCTCGCTGCTGGATATTGTGACGGCCGACGTGATGGCCTTTTCCACGGCCGTTTACCTTTCCGCTTTCCTGGCCGCGGCCATTTCCGGTTACTTGTGCATTGCCTTTTTGCTAAGCTGGGTGCGCAATCACAGCCTGTATATTTTTGCGGTGTATACGGCCGTGTTAGGCAGCGGCTACCTGCTTTACTCGCTGCTGTCGTGAACCCCAAGCACCTGCTGGGACTGGCGGGTCTGGTCGGCCTCTGGCTGCTGACCGCCTGCCAGTCCGCGCCCGCCCCGCTGCCGGTTATCACCCCCACACCCCCGCCGGAAACGCTGCACATCGGCATTGCCACCGCCGCGCAGCCTCTGGCTGATCTCGTTGCCGATCCCTACGCCCAGTTTACCGACCGCGCCCACCTGCAGTTTGTCCCGGCGGACACGGCCGTGCTGCTAAACGATCTGGCTGCCGGTAACCTGGACGCGGTGCTGGTCCACGCGCTGCCCGTCGACAGCGGCTTCTGGTTTAACCCGGTAGCCTGGGATGGGCTGGTGGTCGTGGTGGGGGCAGACAATCCGGTGGTGGGTTTGAGCCGGGCGGAGGTGCAGGCGCTGTTTAACGGCCGTCTCACCAACTGGTCGTCCCTCGGCGGTCCGGACCAGCCTGTCACGCTACTCAGCCGGGAGCGCGGCTCCGGGGCGCGCACGCTTTTCGAGCAGCGCATCATGGCCGCGCAGCGCCTGAGCATCAACGCCATGCTGCTCGGCGACAACGCGGCGCTGCTGGAAAGCCTGGCGGCCACGCCAGGCGCAGTCGGGTACACGATGTTGGGATCAGTTGAAGGGGTGAAGGCGCTGGCGCTTGATGGCGTGGCCCCCACCACAGCCAGCACCGCCGATGAGAGCTATCCGCTGGCCGCGCCGCTCTACTTCGTCGCCCCGGCTGAACCACAGGGCGAACTACGCGTTTTTCTCTCCTGGCTGCAATCGGCAGAGGGACAGGCGGTGATTGCGGAGCGATACGGCCGTGTGCGGTAACAGCCACACGGATTGAACGGCTTTGACGGATTTTTGCAGGGATTCAGGGGTGACTGCCCTTCATGTGTGAAGCGTGATGCGTACCAGAAAGGTTTCACGCATCACGTATCACGTATCAGGCCAAAATCCCTGAAATCCCAAAGGCCCTTGCTTTGTCCGCGAAAATCCGTCCAATCCGTTAAATCCGTGTAGCTACGCTCTGGCCGTGACCATTTCCGGGTAGTCGTCGCGTTCGGCCGTCAGGGGGTCCAGGCCAAACAGCTTCAGCAGTTCAGTGATCAGCCCCGCCTTGCGCGCCGCGTCGGTGCGCGACCAGGTGCGCGATTTGATTTCCAGGAAGTACCCCGGCAGTTCCGGCGACGTCAGCTTGTCCAGGTTGATGGCGAAATCTGTCTCGCGGTAAACCACGCGCCAACGCAGCCGGTCCTTGCTGACGGCCACCTGCCGCGCCGGGGCAAAATATTCGCTGTAAAACCGCAGGCTGCGATCGGCCGTCGCCAGGAAGCGCGAGCGCGACAACATCACGGAGTTTTGGAACTCCGTCCGCTCTTCCTCGCCGATAAGCGTGAGGCGGGTGCGGACCTGGTACGTCTCGTCGTTGTCGCCTACAAATTCGTCCTCGCGGTAGCGCAGCCGCGCCGCGTCCGGGTCGCCATTTTCAAACATAAAGTAGGTGTCGTACTCGCGGTAGTGCGAGGTTTTGGTGATTTCTAGCTGGTCGCCCATCAGCACGCGCAGCACGTTGTCTTTGTCTTCAACGGGCACTTTCACCTGGATTTCAAAGCTTTCCTGCCGTTCCACGCCGGCCAGCAAGACCAGTTTGTTGTACGGGCTGGACTCGCGCTCCAGCACAAAGGCGTCGATCTCAGCGGCGACCTGGGCGGCGGCCTGTTTGGCGGCCGTTTCATCGATGGTCAGGAGGGCACGGTCGCGCATGAGCCAACGGCCGTTGCACAGCACATCCGCCACATCCGAACTCTTCGCCGCGTAAATCAGGCGCGAATACACGGCATCTACATGGTTGCTAAAGTGGGGCTGATTGTGGATGCCGTCCATCTCCACGATCGCCAGATCGGCCCGTTTGCCTGCTTCCAGGCTGCCGGTTTTGTCGGCCATGTGCAGCGCGCGCGCCCCGCCGATGGTCGCCAGCTCCAGCGCCTGCCGCGCCGGCAGCACCGTCGGGTCGTTGCTTTTGGTTTTGGCCAGCAGCGCTGCCAGCCGCACTTCCTCGAACATGTCCAGGTCATTGTTGCTGGCCGGGCCGTCGGTGCCTACGCCCACATTTAGCCCCAGGGAGAGCATCTGCCCGACGGCCGCGATGCCGCTGGCGAGTTTCAGGTTGCTGGTGGGGCAGTGGGCCACGCCCGCGCCCGCTTCCTTCAGGGCAAACATCTCCCCTTCGTCCAGGTGGACGCAGTGGGCGGCCAACAGCTTGGTTTCCAGCAGGCCATGTTTGCCGATCCAGTTGACGACCGGCATGTGGTTTTGATCCATTGAATTTTGCGCTTCCAAAGCGGTTTCGCTGACGTGGGTGTGCAGCGGTACGTCGTAGGCGCGGGCCAGATCGGCGCAGGCGCGGTTCATTTCCGGCGTGCCGGTGTACCAGGCGTGGGGGGCGACGGCCGGTTGAATCAGCGGGTGGCCGTGCCATTTTTCGATGAAGCGGCGGCAGAGGACCAGGGCGTCTTCGTAGGTGGCGGCGTCCGGGGCAGGGAAGATGAGCACGGTCTGGCCGAGGAGGGCGCGCATGCCGATCACGGCCGTTTCCGCCGCAATCTCATCCTCAAAATAGTACATATCTGCAAATGAAGTCACGCCGGAGCGGATCATCTCGGCGCAGGCGATTTGCGTGCCCAGCTTCACAAACTGGGGCGTCACAAATTCCCGTTCCAGAGGCATCAGGTAGCCCAGCCAGACGTCCAGGCGCAGGTCGTCGTTCAGGCCGCGCAGCAGGGTCATCGGGATGTGGGTGTGGGCATTCACCAGGCCGGGCATGATGACTTTGCCCTGGCAGTTGACGGTTTCGGCGGCGGTATAGGTTTGGGTGATAACGGCCGTTGGCCCCAACGCCGCAATCGAATCGCCCACAACAGCCACCGCGCCATCCTCGTAAACGGTATACGCTTCATCCATGGTGACCACTGTGCCACCGATTAACAAGATATCTGCTTCCTTGGACATGGTTCCCTTCCTTAAGTGCTTAACGTGGTACTTTGTTGGTATTATGCACGCGGATTATACCGAATTCCTGCTATAATCGGGAAACTTTTAGACTGATAAGCCAGAGCGGGAGCGAGAGCAAGCGGGAAAAACGGAGCTTCTTCGTACTTCCTCTAGCTCTTGCTCTCGCCACAATGGATGGTGGTTTAGCAATGAGAATGGTAGATGTTATTGCCAGAAAACGGGACGGGGGCGAGCTGTCCACGGCCGAAATCAACTGGTTTGTTACCGAGTTTACGGCCGGGAGCATTCCCGACTATCAAGCAGCAGCCTTGCTCATGGCAATTTATTTGCGCGGCATGAACCGCCGCGAAACGGTAGATCTGACCCTGGCGATGGCCCACTCCGGCGACCAGCTGGACCTGCACGACGTGGCTCCGTTTGTGATCGACAAACATTCCTCCGGCGGCGTAGGCGACAAAACGACGCTGGTCGTGCAGCCGATTGTGGCCGCCTGCGGCGTACCCGTGGGCAAAATGAGCGGGCGCGGGCTGGGTTCCAGCGGCGGCACGCTGGACAAGATGGAGTCGATTAGCGGCTGGTCGTGCAGTATGGATTTGGCGCAGTTCAAGCGCCAGCTCGCCGAAATCGGGCTGGTGCTGTCAGGGCAAACGGCCGTTCTCGCTCCTGCCGATGGCAAACTGTATGCCCTGCGTGACGTCACCGCTACCGTCGCCAGCGCGCCGCTGATCGCCGCTTCCATCATGTCCAAAAAGCTGGCTGCCGGCGCCGACGCCATCGTGCTGGACGTGAAGGTGGGCAGCGGGGCGTTTATGCCCACGGTGGCTACCGCGCGCGATCTGGCGCAGATCATGGTAGACATCGGCACGGACGCCGGGCGCAAAACCGTCGCCCTGATTTCCGACATGAATCAGCCGCTGGGCAGCGCCGTGGGCAACGCCCTGGAAGTGAAAGAAGCCATCGAAACGCTGCAAGGCGGCGGGCCGGCCAGTTTTTGGGCGCATTGTCTGGACGTTTCCGCCCACATGCTGCTGCTGGCAGGCAAAGCAGACAGCCTGGAAGCTGCCCAAGAATTGGCGGAAAAGGCGCGGGCCGACGGCCGTGCGTTCCGCAAGTTCCGCGACATGGTCGAAGCGCAGGGCGGCGATGTCGCCCAGATAGACGATCCCTCTCTGCTGCCCCAGGCCCGGTTCGTCGAACCGATTCTGGCGCCGCGTTCCGGCTACATCGCTGCCCTGGATACGGCCGCCATTGGCTGGGCCGGAGTTCATCTGGGCGCCGGGCGGCTGGTGAAAACTGACCGGATTAACTATGGTGTGGGTTTTGTGCTGCCCTGCGCCGTAGGCGATTATGTGGCTTTTGGCGACTCACTGGGCACCATTCACGCCGATGATCGAGAGCAGTTGGAGCAGGCGCGGGAGGAAGTGTTAACGGCCGTTACCTGGTCCAATGAACCCGTAGACCCGCTGCCCCACATTTACGAAACCATCACGGCTTAGCCGGGTTGGTCCGATCCCGCAGATTGGGCCAATCTAGACCTCACGAGGAGCATATGGACAAAAAAATCGCTTTTGCTCTAGGTGGCGGTGGCGGCCGGGGAGCCGCCCACATCGGTGTATTGGCAGCATTCGAGCGGCTGGGCCTCCAACCAGACCTCATCACCGGCACCAGCATCGGCGGCATGTTGGGGGCACTGTACGCAGCCGGACTGGATGCCAGCGGCCTGCAAGAATTTTTTCGCCAGCTCCAGGTAGACAGATTATACGCGCTGCCCGGCAATTCCTTTTCTCTGGCTAACAACAACAAGCTGGAAAAACTGCTGGAGCAAACCATCGGCCGCCTACACTTTGCCGATCTGGAAATCCCGCTGGCGGTCACGGCCACCGACATCCGCCGCCACAAGCTGGTGGTGCTGGACGATGGCGATCTCATCTCGGCCGTCCTGGCGACGACGGCGCTGCCCATCGTGCTGCCGCCTGTCGAGCGCAACGGCCTCGTCTTGATCGACGGCGGCCTGCTGAACAACGTCCCCTTCGACGTGGCCTATGCACGCGGCGCTACCCACGTGCTGGCGGTCGATCTGACCAACGCCGCGCCTTATGGCGCTACCGGTGAGGCAGCGCCGCCACCGCCAGGCCGTTTTGCCCGTATTTTGAAGGTGCCTCAGTTGTTTGGCACGTGGCAGGTGCTGAATGCCGTTATGGACATCATCACCGAGCAGTCGCTGCAAACGCGCCTGGCCCTGACCCAGCCCGACGTGTTGATCCAGCCATTTGTGGATACGATAGGCGTGTTAGATTTTCACCGGCTGGAAGAGGGTGTAGCGGCAGGGGAAACGGCCGTGCAAGAAATCGAAGCTCAACTGCAAACCCTACTACAAGGAGAACCCGCATGAAAATTTTAGGCATAGACATCGGCGGCAGTGGCATCAAAGGCGCATTGGTTGACACGGACAAAGGTAAACTCCTCACAGACCGCCTGCGCATCCCCACTCCACAGCCGGCCAAACCCAAACCCATGATCAATGCCATCCGCACCATCGTGCAGCATTTCGACTACGAGGGCCCCATCGGAGTCGGTTTTCCCGGTGTCGTGGTCGATGGCGTCACCCGCACGGCCGCAAACATCCACGATGATTGGATCGATTACCCGGCGGCCCGCAACATTGCTCTGGCCACCAATTGCGAAACTGTTATCCGCAACGACGCTGATGTTGCCGGTTATGCTGAAATGTTCCACGGCGCCGGACGCGGTGTAACGGGCGTGGTCATGATTTTTACCCTGGGCACCGGTATCGGCAGTGTGATGTTTGTCAACGGCCAGATCGTGCCCAACCTGGAACTAGGCCACCTCTACCTGCGCGACCAGAAGAAAGACGCCGAATTTTTTGCCGCCGATCGCGTGCGCGAAGAAAAAGACCTCTCCTGGGAAGAATGGGGCGAGCGGCTGAACGTCTATTTTCAGCATATCGAATTTCTCTTTTCTCCTAATCTGGTCATCATCGGCGGCGGCGTCAGTAAAAAGCACCAAAAATTCTTGAAATACATTAATCTGCGCGCCGATCTGGTCCCCGCCCAACTGCGCAACGAGGCCGGAATCATCGGTGCGGCGATGGCCGCCCTGCCCAAATAACTGCCTCTACTACCTCCTGCCTTTTATCTTCCAGGCGCCCGGTACATGCGTGATCGCCCACACGAAACGCACCCATCCGGGCGCTGCCCACATCCTTTTTGCCCCCGCCCAATCCTTCCGAAATGTCACATCGATTATGTGACATCCGTCATTTTTCTATTCAAGTTGATGCCGATATAGTAAAAATCGTTGCATAGGTTTGCACAGATTTACAAATTTTTGCTATGATTGTGCGCAGTTTTTTATGCTGTGTGCATAAGGAGATCGCATGGAAGAAGCACCTTATCCGCCACCACGACTTATCTTTTGGGAAAGCACCGCCGGCTGCAACCTGGCCTGCATTCACTGCCGCCGGATGACCGTGGCGGATCAGCTGATGCCCCAAGATCTGACTACGGCCGAAGCCTTCGACCTCATCGATCAGATTGCCGCCTTTGGACGGCCGATTTTTGTTCTGTCCGGCGGCGAGCCCTTGTTCCGCCCCGACATTTTCGACATCGCCCGCCATGCGACGGACGCCGGGTTGATTGTCGCCCTGGCCACCAATGGCACGCTCATCGACGCTGCCGTAGCCGGCAAAATCAAGGCTTCGGGCGTCAAACGAGTCAGCGTCAGCTTTGATGGTGCCGACGTCGCCACTCACGACATTTTCCGTGGATCGGGAGCATTCACGGCTGCCATGCGCGGAATTGAGCATTTGCGCGCAGTGGATCTGCCCTTCCAAATCAATACCACAGTCGCCCGTCACAACGTCCACCAGATGCCGGAAACACTGGCCCTGGCCAAAGAGATCGGGGCTGTGGCGCTGCATCTCTTCCTGCTCGTACCGGTGGGCTGCGGGGTGGAGATTGCACCGGATCAACAAATACTGCCCGATGAGTACGAGCGCGTCTTGAACTGGATGTATGACGCGGAAATGGAAGGTGGCATTGAGCTAAAAGCAACCTGCGCGCCTCATTATTTCCGTATTGCCCGCCAGCGGCAGGCCGAAGAACGGCGCAACGGGATTGTGCGTGAACGGCCGTCTTCTATGCATCGCCAGCAGCACGGCGGCAACACCAGCACGGGCGGCCATCCCAGCGGCCACCCATCCATGCACGCTATGACCAAAGGCTGCCTGGCTGGCACCGGCGTTACCTTTGTCAGCCATCGCGGCGAAGTGTTTCCCTGCGGTTACCTGCCCGTCGAAGCCGGGCACATCCGCCGCCAGAGATTCCAGGACATCTGGGAAAACTCTCCTTTGTTCGCCGACTTACGCGACGTTGATTTGCTGGATGGCAAGTGCGGCATTTGCGAATTTAAGAAGTTGTGCAGCGGCTGCCGTGCCCGCGCCTACGGCATGACGGGTGATTATCTGGCCGAAGAACCATTCTGCACCTACGAACCCAGATTACTGGTCAAAAACTAACCACTACCAACTACCAACGACTCTGTAATGGATACTAACTTTTTTGATGTTGTAATTGTAGGCGGGGGGATTACCGGTTTAAGCGCAGCCTGGTATTTGCAGCAGGAGCGGCAGGCCGGTGAACGGCCGTTCCGCTACGCCCTGCTGGAACAAACGGACCGCTGGGGCGGCAAAATCGCCACCGAAACCATCACCGGCCTGGCCGCTGAGCCATTTGTCGTCGAGGCCGGGCCAGATTCCTTCATCACCCAGAAACCGTGGGGCTTGGAACTGGCTCGCGCGCTGGGCCTGCAAGATGACCTGCTGCCGACCAACGACGGCCGTCGCCAGACCTTCGTCCTCCACAAAGGCCAGCCCACTCCCCTGCCTGACGGCGTGATGATGATTGTGCCCACCAAGATCACGCCCTTTGCCCTCTCCCCGCTGCTCTCGCCGCTGGGCAAACTGCGCATGGGCCTGGACCTCTTCATCCCGCCCAAAACCGACGGCGCCGACGAAACTCTGGCCGAGTTTATCGAGCGCCGCCTGGGCGCCGAAGCTCTGGACAAAATCGCCGAGCCGCTGATGTCTGGCATTTACAACGCCGAGGCTGAGCGCCAGAGTTTGCTGGCGACCTTCCCCCGCTTCCGCGACATCGAAGAGAAGCACGGCAGCCTCATCAAAGGCATGCTGGCCGGCAAAAAAGCGCGCGCCAGCCGTTCGCCCTCCGCAAACGGCCGTTCCGCCGCGCCCACCTCTATGTTCATGTCCCTGCAAGGCGGCATGGCCGATCTACCGGCCGCCCTGCAGGCGCAGTTAACGGGCGAATGTTTGCTGGAAACGGCCGTAACCAGCATAGAGACTGGCGACTGGATCTCAGAAAATCTCCCATCTCCAGTCTCCGATCTCCCATCCCCTACCGCCTATACCCTGACGCTGGATAACGGCCGTATCCTAACCGCCAACACCGTCATTCTGGCTGTGCCGGCCCATGTGGCCGCCCAGCTGCTGGGTGATGTGGCCCCGGATGCCGCCGCCGGGCTGGTTGCCATTCGTTACGTCAGCACGGGCACCATTTCGCTCGCCTATCGCCGCGATGAGATCGATCATCCGCTTAACGGCTTTGGCGTGGTGATCCCCCGCAGCGAAAACCGGCCCATCAACGCCATCACCTGGACCTCTACCAAGTTTGACCGGCGCGCGCCCGAGGGATATGCCTTGCTGCGTGTTTTCTTCGGCGGCTCGCGCAATCCCCAGATGATGGATGTGGATGACGGCGAACTGGTGGAGACCGTGCGGCGGGAACTGGCGGAGATTATGAGCATAACGGCCGTGCCCGTCTTCCACCGCATCTACCGCTGGCGACAAGCGAATCCCCAATATGACGTCGGCCACCTGGAGCGTGTCGCCGCCATCGAAGCCGCTCTGCCGGCTGGTATCTTCGTCACCGGCAGTCCCTACCGCGGCATCGGCATCCCCGACTGCGTACGGCAGGCCCAACAAACAGCCCAACAAGTTATTTTGCAGTTAAGCGCCGCGAGCAGCAAGCTGCAAACAGAAAGCAGCGAGGTGTAGGTGACAGGTGAAATCCTGGACCTGTCACAGACTACCCGCTGCCTGCTATCGTAATGGAACCTCTCTATGTTAGATTCTCCTCCTGAAACCGAACGCTGGCTGACCCTCAGCCAGGCTGCCAAAGAGCTGGGAGTGCACGTCACTACCCTGCGCCGCTGGGCCGATAACGGCGACATTCCCGTCATGCTCACGCCGGGTGGACATCGCCGTTTTGCCGCTTCCGATCTGGCTCGTTTTGCTCAGGAACGGCGCCACCAGGGCAGCAGTGATCTCGAAAGCGCCTTCGCCGACAAAGCCCTGACACAAACGCGCCAGGAAATCGTCGTGCGCCGGGACAAAGCCTGGCTAAGCGGCCTTGATGACAGCGCCCGTGACCGCTACCGGCTGTTAGGCCGCCAGTTGCTCGGCCTGACACTGCAATATCTGTCCGATGAAAACGGCGGTGACATTTTGACGGAAGCGAGCAACATTGGCCGCCAGTACGGCGAAATTGGACTGCAAAGTCGGCTGCCTTTGCCGGAAGCGCTGGAAGCTTCTATGTTTTTCCGCGACATGCTGATGGAAACAGCTTTGCAGCTCCCCGAAAACACACGCATCCGCCCGGAGGCCAACGTGCGTTTGCTGCGCCGGGTAAACAGACTGCTCAATACCGTTCAACTTGCCATTGCCGAGGTGTATGATGCCGCTTCAACCGATAGCCTGTCTCGGCCTTAGCCACCGCACGGCGCCGGTGGAGGTACGCGAGCGGCTGCGCTGTACCTTGCTAGACGTGGAACCGCTAATGCCGGCGGGCGATGGGCAGCTAAGCGGAAAAGCAGCGCCAACGGCCGTCACCCTACCCCCCACCTCACCCTCGTTCGCCGTCATCCGCGAACTGGTCATCCTCTCCACCTGCAATCGGCTGGAACTGTACGCCCGCCTGTCCACTGATGCGGTTGACCCCCGCGCCCACCTGGAAGCCGTGCTGTCGGCCATTCACCAGACCGATTTACGGCCGTTTGCCCATCAATTTTACTTTTACGAAGGCGAAACGGCCGTCTCCCACCTCTTGCGTGTAGCCGCGGGGCTGGACTCGCTGGTATTGGGCGAGCCGCAGATTTTGGGCCAGGTGACCGGCTCTTACATGGCCGCCGTAGAAGCGCAAACCATCGGCCCGGTGCTGGACGCGCTCTTTCGCGCGGCCATCCGCACCGGCAAACGCACCCGCAGCGAAACGGCCATCAGCAGCAATCCGGCCAGCGTCAGCTCGGTGGCCATCAATCTGGCGCAGCACATCGTCGGCGATCTGAACGGCCGTCACACCCTGGTGATTGGTCTGGGCGAGATGGGCCGTCTGGCGCTCAAAGGCCTGGGCCATCGCGGCGTGATGGCGGTCAGCGTGGCCAATCGCACCTGGGTTAAGGCAGAAACGGCCGTCGCTCCCTTTAACGGCCGTCCCTACCAGCTGGAACAACTGCCCGAGGCGCTGCTGGCCGCCGACGTGGTCATCAGCGCCACCGCTTCGCCCATTCCGGTTATCACGGAGAGCATGTTGCGGCCTGTGCTGCGCGCACGCGGCGAACGGCCGTTGGTGCTCATCGACCTGGCCGTGCCCCGCGACGTAGACGCAGCGGTAAAAAATCTGCCCGGCGTACACCTGTTCGACGTGGACGATTTGCAAAGCAGCCTGGATGAATCGTTGGCGGCGCGTGAAGCAGCCGTGCCGCTGGTCGAAGGGATTGTGCAGGCAGAAACGGCCGTGCTGGACAAAGAACTGCAGCAGCTTGCCGTGCAGCCTCTGATCGCCGATTTGCACCAGAAAGCGGAAACCATTCGCCAGCGCGAACTGGAGCGCACGCTGCGCCAGTTGGGCGACGTGGACCCGCAGATGGCGGAACATTTGCAGCGCCTGACCCGCTCGCTGGTGAACAAGCTCCTCCATGAACCCACCCGACAGCTTCGCACCCAGGCCGGCACGGAAACGGCCGTCACCTACGCCAGCACCGTGCGCGAATTATTTGGACTGAGAACGCCTGGGGATTAGAGAGTGGAGACTAGAGAGGGCGCCATCTCCAGTCTGCAATCTCTACTCTCCAGTCTCCCAATTCCACCCCATACATTTGATACTACTTATGACAACACCTACCCAATGCCTCAAAATCGGTACACGCACATCGGAACTGGCGCTGTGGCAAACCAATCACGTCATCGCCCGGCTGCAGGCGGCCTGGCCGGACCTGGAATGCCACGTGGAGCCGTTTGTCACCCAGGGCGACAAGACCCTGGACAAGCCGCTGCCACAGATCGGCGGCAAAGGGCTGTTTACGGCCGAATTGGAAAGTGCGCTGCGCGACGGCCGTATCGACCTCGCCGTCCATTCGCTGAAGGATCTGCCCGTGGAAGATGCGCCCGGCCTGACGTTGGGCGCGATTCTGAATCGCGCGCCGGTGGCCGATGGTCTGGTGGCCCGCAATGGCTGGACGCTGGCGACTTTGCCGCCGGGCACGGTGATCGGCACCAGCAGCAACCGCCGCCGGGCGCAAATTCTGGCCGTCCGCCCCGATTTGCGCGTGGAGTCCATTCGCGGCAACGTGCAAACCCGCGTCCGCAAGGTGGCCGATGGCCTGTACGACGCCACCATCCTGGCCGAAGCTGGCCTGCGCCGCCTGGAAATGACCGATGTGGTGACCGAATGGCTGCCGCTGGACATTATGCTGCCCGCGCCGGGGCAGGGCGCGCTGGCCGTGCAGTGCCGCGCCGCCGACGCGGCCACCCTGGCCCTGCTGGCAGCGATTGAAGATGGAGCGGTGCAAACGGCCGTGACCGCTGAACGCGCTTTCCTGCAAGCCCTGGGCGGCGGCTGCTCGGCACCCATCGCCGCCTACGCGGAAATCAACCACGGTAAGGAGATTTTCTTGCGTGGGCTGGTAGGCAGTGTAGACGGCCGTGCCCTCATCCGCGTGCAAGGTTCCGGCCCCGATCCGGCCGAACTGGCGCAGCGATTGGCCGCCGAAGCGCTAGCCCAAGGCGCATCGGCCATGTTGGAAGCCGATCAATCTCCAATCTCCAGTCTCCAATCCCCCCTGACCGGCAAGCGCATTCTCGTTACCCGCTCCCCGGAGCAGGCGCAGGCTTTTGCCGACAAACTGGCCGCGCTGGGCGCGGAACCGGTGGTCTTTCCCGTGATCCAATTCGAGCCGCTGCCCGCTGACCTGCCCGACCCGGCCGACTACGACTGGCTGATTTTTACCAGCGCCAATGCGGTGGATTTCTTTTTTGAGAGACTAGAGACTAGAGATTGGAGACTGTCCTTAGTCTCCAGTCTCCAGTCACCAGTCTCCAGTCTCCCCAAGACTGCAGCGGTGGGTTCGGCTACGGCCTTTAAGCTGGCCACCTTCGGCGTGGCGGTGGATTTTATGCCCGACGAGTTTACCGGCGAGCAGTTGGCGCAGGGATTGGGCGATCTGACTGGCCAGCGGGTGCTGCTGCCGCGCGCCAAAATTGGCCGCCCGGAGATTGTGGCCTTGCTGCGCGAGCGGGGCGCTGTGGTCGATGACGTGGCGCTGTATGACACGGTAACGGCCGTGCCCACTCCCGCCGCCCTGGCCGAACTGGATAAAGGCGTCGACGCCATCACCTTTACCAGCCCGTCCAGCGTGCGCAACTTTTTGCAGATTGTAGAGTCCAGACCCCAAGGGTTTTTGAAACCCTTGGGGTCTAAGGCCGTCGTCGCCTGCATCGGCCCCGTCACCGCCGCCCAGGCCCGCGAATTGGGCCTCACCGTCCACGTCACCCCCGAAGATTACACAATTGACGCCCTGATAGAAGCGCTTATGCGATATTGGGAGAATAGAGACTAGAGATTTGAGACTGGAGACTGGAGATTGATGCGTGATGCGTGACGAGAGACATTTTAGTCTCCAGTCTCTAGTCTCCAAAACTGACCATGATTCAAGAAAACAAACTCACTTCCCTTGTAGACCTGACCATCCGCCCGCGCCGGCTGCGGACCTCGCCGGGGCTTCGGCGCATGGTGCGCGAGACCCATCTTGCGCCCGACGATTTCATTTACCCGCTGTTTGTGCGGCACGGCGACGGCCGTTCGCCCATCCCTTCCATGCCAGGCATCGACCAACTGTCGGTGGCCGAGGCGGTGCGCGAAGCGGAAACGGCCGTCTCTCTGGGCGTCCCCGCCGTCATCCTGTTTGGCATCCCGGCGCTCAAAGACCCCATCGGCCTGGAAAACTTTGCCGAGGACGGCATTGTGCAGCAGGCAATCCGGGCGATTAAAACGGCCGTGTCCGACCTCATCGTCATCACCGACGTCTGCCTGTGCGAATACACCGACCACGGCCACTGCGGCCTGCTCAACGATGGCACGCATACCCATCTGCCGGAAGGCTTTGTGCTGAATGATGAAACGCTGGACGTGCTGGCGGCCACGGCCGTGTCCCACGCCGCCGCCGGGGCCGACATCGTTGCGCCCAGCGGCATGATGGACGGCATGGTCGCCGCCATTCGCGCCGGGCTGGACGCCCACGATTTCGGCCATGTGCCCATCATGTCCTACGCGGTGAAGTATGCCTCCAGCTTTTACGGCCCGTTCCGCGATGCCGCGGACGGCGCGCCCAAGTTTGGCGACCGCAAAAGCCACCAGATGGACCCGGCCAACGGCCGTGAGGCCCTGCGCGAAGCCGCCCTGGACATCGACGAAGGGGCGGATTTCCTGATGGTGAAGCCCGCACTGGCCTACCTGGACATCATCCACCGCGTCCACGAAGCGTTCCCGGAGTTGCCCCTGGCCGCCTACAACGTCAGCGGCGAGTACGCCATGATCAAGGCCGCCGCCGCCAACGGCTGGATCGACGAGGAAAGAGTGGTGCTGGAAACCCTGCTGGGCATGAAACGCGCCGGGGCGGACCTGATTATCACCTACCACGCGCTGGCGGCGGCGCGGTGGTTGAATGATGCGTGATACGTGATGCGTGAAATTGTCACGCATCACGCAGCACGCATCAAAAGAGAAATTATGAAACCCGAAGTCGAAAAAGTAGATATAACCGAAAAAGGCCGCAATGCCGACGGGGAGACGATTGCGGTGGACCGGCGGTTGTTTGTGCAACTGCTGGCGTTTGGCGGGGTGAAGGACACGGCCGTTCTCATTCGCGCCCTGGAAGATAATCACATTCAAGGCGCGCTGTACGCCGACATCAACGACCCGCAGGGCGTGGCCCTGGTCACCTTTAGCGAAGACCCGGACTATTTTGTGACGGCGCTGCGCGCATTTTACAACCAACCGCCCTTCAGCGAGCTGACGCCCAAACCGGAATACACGATGCTCGGCCGCACCTACGCCCTCGGCTACGAAGCCGACCTGGAAGAAACGCTCATCCACCGGCCCATCCGCCGGATTCTGGACCCGACGCTGGCCTGGGTGGTGTATTACCCACTGCGGCGCGCCGGTTCGTTTGAGCAGTTGTCGGCGCAGGAGCAGCGGGTGGTGCTGATGGAACACGGCGGCATTGGCATGGCTTACGGCCGTGCCGGTCTGGGCCACGATTTGCGCCTGGCCTGCCACGGCCTGGACAAAAACGACAACGATTTTGTCGTTGGGCTGATTGGGCCGCAGTTAGCGCCTCTCTCCATGATTGTCCAACGCATGCGCAAAACCAAACAAACCTCGCTCCATCTGGAGCGGCTGGGACCATTTTTCATCGGCAAAGTGGCCTGGCAAAGCAAAATGGAGACTGGAGAATCGAAACCGCCAGAACGCGTGCAATCGCCAATCTCCAATCTCAAGTCCCTGGAGATACCCAACTCATGACCGAACCAACCGCTCGTTTCCTCCGCGCCTGCTGCGGCCTGCCCACCGACCGCACGCCCATCTGGCTGATGCGCCAGGCCGGGCGCTATATGGCCGAATACCGCGCCCTACGCGCCCAACATTCCATGCTGGAATGCATTCACACGCCGGAACTGGCTGCCGAAATCACTTTGCAGCCCATCAAGGCCTTTGGCTTCGATGCGGCCATCATCTTTTCCGACATTTTGCCGCCGCTGGCAGGCATGGGGCTGAACCTGGAATTTGTGAAGGGCGAAGGGCCGGTACTGCACAACCGCATCGAAACCACCCGCGACGTGGACATGCTGGCTGTGCCGCCCGCCGAAGAAACGATGGGCGGCACGCTGAAAGCCATCGAACTGGCCGCCGCCGAACTGGGGACAACGCCGCTTATTGGGTTTGCCGGGGCGCCGTTTACGCTGGCGAGCTACGCCATCGAAGGCGGCGGGACCAAGACCTATCAGCGTGTGAAAAGCTTTATGGTTCGGGAACCGGCCGCCTGGAAGCGCCTGATGAACAAATTGGTGACCGTGCAGGGCGACTATTTGCTTAAACAGGCCAAAGCCGGGGCCGCAGCGCTGCAGCTGTTTGACTCCTGGGCGGGCCATGCTCTGAGCAAGCAGGATTATGTGCGCTACGTGCAGCCATACAACAAGGCGCTGTTGGCTGCGCTCAGCAAAGCCGGGGTGCCGGTTATCAACTTCAGCACGGGCACAACGCCGTACATTGAAGAGGTGGCGGCATGCGGCGGCGACGTGATCGGCGTGGATTGGCACCTGCCGCTGGATGAGGTGTGGGCGCGCATCGGCTATGACCAGCCGATTCAAGGCAATTTGGACCCCATTGCTTTGTTGGCTCCCTGGCGGGAACTGCAAACGCGGGTGGATGATGTGTTGATGAGGGCCAACGGCCGTTCCGGCCACATCTTCAACCTCGGCCACGGCATCTACAAGGAGACGCCGGTGGAAAATGTGCAGCGGCTGGTGGATTATGTGCGAGAGAAACCAATTCGTGATGCATGATGCGTGTGGCGTGAGGGTCTTATGAATTTTGAGGGTTGGGAAAAGGAACTGCCTCAGACAATCACGGGTGATCCGTTGTGGCATGTTCAGGTGTATCGATTGTCTCTGTTTGTCGCCGATATTAGTTGGCATGACGTGACGAAACTAAGCCAGGACTATCGAACGCGCAGTTTGTCGGATCAACTTTATCGTGCAGTTGGCTCGGTTGGCGCCAATATCGCCGAGGGTTACAGCCGCCAGTCAAACAAGGAACAGGCCAGGTTTTTTGAGTATGCGCTGGGTTCTGCCAGAGAAAGCCGCGACTGGTACTTTAAAGCACGGCATGTCTTGGGAGATGATGTCGTTAAGCATCGGCTGGATTTACTAACCCAAATCGTTCGCTTGTTGTTAAAAACAATCCCGCAGAAGCGCATTCAGGCACTCAAAGAAGACGGTCCTATCTATCAACCGGAAAATCTGTTTTCTGAACAAATGGACATCCCATTTTAGACCTTCACGAATCACGTATCACGCATCAAATAAGGATTTAACAATGACCATGACCACAACCAATACCCCAATCGGCGTTTTGATTATGGCCTATGGCGGGCCGAACAGCCTGGATGAGATTCCGGGATACCTGGCGGATATCCGCAACGGCCGTGTCACTACCCCCGCCGTTCTGGAAGAAATTACGCGCAATTACCGGCTCATCGGCGGCAAATCGCCGCTGTTGGAGTTTAGCACGCGGCAGGTAGAGGCGGTGCGCGCCCGGCTGGACCCGGATCGATTCAAAGTCTATATGGGCATGCGCCATTGGTCGCCCTGGATCGAAGACGTGGTGGGCCAGATGATCGACGACGGCATCACGCGGGCCATCGCCCTGGTGCTCGCGCCCCACTACAGCAAACTCAGCGTCGCCAAGTATCACGCCAAAGTCGCCGACGGCCTGGAGATGTACCGCGGGCACATCGACTTTGATTTCATCGACAGCTACCACGACGCGCCCAAACTCATCCAGGCGCTGGCCAACCGGGTAGACGAGGGACTGAGCCGCTGGCCGGAGGCGGAGCGCGATGACGTACACGTCATTTTCAGCGCCCACAGCCTGCCGGTGCGCATCATGAAGATGGGCGATCCGTATGACAGCCAGCTCCGCGAAACGGCGCAGTTGGTGGCCGACAAAGCCGGGCTGCCGGCGGCGCGCTGGTCGTGGTGCTACCAATCGGCGGGGCGCAGCCCTGAGCCGTGGCTGGGGCCGCAAATTCAGGACCACATCCCGGCGCTGGCGGCGCAGGGCATCCGCAACATGATCAGCATCCCGGTTGGCTTTGTGTCCGACCACGTGGAGATTTTGTACGACATTGACATTCAGGCGCAGGCGGTGGCCAAAGAATTGGGGGTAAGGTTGGAACGGCCGTCTGCCCTCAACGACGACCCGCTGTACATCGAGACGTTGGTTGATTTAATCGAAGAACGGGCAGAGACAATCGCTGCCTGATGGCGGCATCACGCCACGGTAATGGCGATATTGCCCATTTTGTGACCAGTCTCGGCGTATCTGTGCGCCTCGGGAATTTGCGCCAGCGAAAAGCGTCGCTCATCGATCACCGACTTTAGCTTTCCCGCCTCAATGAGCTCCTTCAGGAAAAGCAGATCTTCTTTCGTCTGGCTTGAGGAGCCAATGACGACTTTTTTGCCGCCGGTCATGGAAGTCCACCAGCCGCGCAGCAGGTGGGACAGCCCGGCATTGGCTAAAAAGTAATGCCCGTTGGGGCTGAGCGATTTTAAGCGGCGGGCGAACCCTTTTTTGCCCACCACGTCGATGATCACGTCATACGCTTCGCCGTTTTGGGTGAAATCCTGTTGGACGTAGTCGATGACGTGATCTGCGCCGAGGGAACGCAGCATGGCTAATTTGGGGGCGCTGTCCACGGCCGTTACCGCCGCGCCAAACGTGTGGGCCAACTGCACCGCAAACGTGCCGATGCTGCCTCCCGCGCCAAAAACCAGCACCTTCTGCCCAGGCTGAACAGCGGCCTGCCGCAAAAAATGCAGTGCCTCAAAACCGGCCGTCGGTACGGCGGCGGCTTCTTCGTAGCTCATGTTGGCCGGTTTGCGAGCCAGCGCCCCTTGCGTCTCACTCGGGGGCGCTTTCAGGCAGATGTATTCGGCATAAGCGCCAAACCTAAAGCCGGTCGTGCCGAACACCGGGTCGCCTGTTTTGAAGGCGGTCACATTGGGGCCAACGGCCGTTACATCACCGGCCAGTTCTTGCCCCAAAATGGGTATTCGGGTCGGTCTAATAGGGCCGGCGTAAAGACGCATGGGGAACGACAGCATCAGCGGCAGCTGCAGGCGGCGCATTTCGCAGTCCCCGGCGGTGACGGTTGTGGCCCGCACGCGCACCAGAACTTCATCGTCCTTGGGGACCGGGGTTTCTATCTCCTGGAGCTGCAGCCCGTCTGGTGAGCCGTACTTTGTCCAAACTATTGCTTGCATAACCAACCCTCTTATCGACCAAACCAGCTCTTAGTTGTCTTGGTCGTCATCACGTTTACATAAGTCAACCGTCATTTTCCTCAGCATTTTTCTTTTTTTGCATGGTTGCGCCGATACCAAGACCAAACGCAATCCCAATCGCTAATCCCGCCCCAGGATTACCCAGCGCAGAGCCAAGGGCAAGTCCCACACCAACGCCGATGGCAATGCCAGCGCCAAGCTTGTCGTTGCTGGCTTTTCCTTTCTTTTGATTATTTGGATCTGAAGTCATTATATTTTTCCTTAAGCTAACTAGGGGTTGATCCCTTCTCTGGTATTGTGAACGATGACACTACGTTCACGGCATAGGGTGTCAGTTACCGTTTTGTTCCCCAGTGATGATAACGTTACGAAACTTTGTTGTATATGACAGGCATTTGCCCCTGCCACTGGCGCCAGATGTCATCTTCCGTAATCAAGTCAGCCATAAAGTGGCCCACGTTGATGCGGCTGGTTTGGCCCGGATCAAAGATGGCGCTGCGAATGGGTGACGGATAGACGTTATATGCGGTGAACTCGTCCTCATCAAGCAAACTATCCGGCCGAACCACAGCCCACTCGATCTGCTTGTCGTTTTGACCAACCTTGCTTCTCAGATATTCCGCCGCCTGCTCATTGTCCGCTTGAGGCGGCAAAAACAGGCGCAGCAGTCCAATGACACCTTTTTGAGCCAGAGAAATCGGTTCATTAAGATCACGGTTCCTGTTTCCAACCGTATTCATCAGTACAAATTTAATGGGCTTTTCAGGTCTGTTTGCTCTAACAGCCTCACATAAGCGGCGCGTCGCCTCGGTGACGAGCTTGCGCGGTTGACCATAGATACCCTTAAAGGTCATGTTGTGTCCCAGGCAGGAGGCCACGGCATCACACCCTTTAACGTGCTGGGCTAACTCGGCGTCACTCAAATCCAGGACGCTGGCCTGAACCACAGACAAATTGTCATGATTTTTGATAGCCGTGGGCAGCTTATCTGGTGATCGCACAATCACTTTGACACATTGTCCACGATTTAGCAGTTCTTCTGTGAGCAAGCGACCCGTTGCGCCGCTTGCTCCAACAATAAGGTTGTTCATTTTCTCCGCCTTTAATCAGGTTTGTTATGAAGCCACGGTAATCACAACGCTGCCTTTTTTGCGTCCTGTGTCCACATAGCGGTGGGCTTCGGCCGTTTGCGCCAGTGGATAACGTCTATCAATGAGCGATTTTAACTGACCGGCTTCCATAAGTTCGGTGAGAAAGCGGAGGTCTTTGGCCTGTTCGCTTGCGGGCCGCAGACCGGCGAACGTAATTTTTGCCTTTTTGCGGCCCACGAGTGAGGTCCGGATCACATCAAAAATAATCCCCGGAGAAAGCACGGTTGACAGATAGACGCCATTTTCCTTTAAGACGTGTTGGCAACGGCCGTATGAACTCTTCCCCGCCGCATCAAAAATAATGTCATAGGTCTCGCCGCTGTCGGTAAAGTCCTCTGTCTTGTAATCAATGACCTTATCAGCGCCCAAAGACTTTACAAATTCCATTTTCTCTGTGCTGCAGACCCCGGTCACTTCGGCGCCCATCTGTTTGGCAAGCTGCACCGCATAACTGCCGACGCTGCCTGAAGCTCCATTGATCAGAACTTTTTGGCCGCTCTGAATTTGGCCGGTGTCTCTGAGAAACGGCAGGGCGGTGAGCACCGGATTGGTGGCGACAGCTTCTTCATGCGTTATGTTGGCCGGCTTCATAGCCAAAGCCCCGTCTTCGGGCAAACAAATGTATTCTGCATGGGCACCAAAATCGGCGGTCGCCCCAAAAACGTGGTCGCCCTCTTTAAACAAGGTGACATCTTTGCCCACTGCTTCCACTTCTCCGGCCAGCGTGGACCCCAGCACCGGTCGTTTGGGGCGGGTGAGACCGGTATAAAACCGGCCACTCATTGACGCTCCCTGGCGAAAGGTACTGTCAACGGCCGTTACCGTCGTCGCCTCAATTCGTATCAGCAGTTCATTATCCTTGGGTGTCGGTTTTGCCACCTCTTTGAGCTGCAGCACATCGGGTGATCCATATTCTGTATACACAATAGCTTTCATCAGGTTTTCCTTTTCCTCTAAGACCCAACGGTTTCTGATACTGCCAGTCTTGGAGAAGTTATATGTCGAGAGCGCACTCTCGCTCAGCCAAATAATCCGCTCACTGCCCCCCAAAAATCAATTACCGGGAAAGAATCCGAACAATCCGGTTATAAATGATAGTTGATATGCCTGTGGCCTTGCCGCCGACGATATTCGCTGTGCCCCAGGTGTCTCCTCCGGTTGTACTCACAAACTGAACGACAACCGTATCCATGTCCTCGTAATAGCCGGCGATACTGTGATATCCGGGCACCCAACCGGTATGTTCATATTCGTAAATTGAGGAGTAGATCGCCTGCTCATCGTCATTCAGCAGCGAGCCATCATTTAAGGCACGCAAAAAGATACCGACGTCTTCCGCTGTGGCGATCATCGATCCACCGGGGATGACATGATCAAGCTGCCTGAGATCATCGTCATATTCATACCAGTATCCACTGGCAAGATCGTCGTAATTCACCTGGCTGAGCAAACTGTACGTGTGCGTCAGCCCGAGAGGCGCCAATATTTCGTCAGCGATATATTGCTGGTGGCTGTAGCCCAACACGTTGTCCAGAATACGGCCGATCAGCAGATAATTTGTATTGGAGTAGCTATAGCGTGCGTCAGGCGCGAAATCTGCGGGTTTATCCAGGACCAATTCCAGAGCCTCATCAATGTCTGTCTGCGAAGTGAACCAATCCCACCCGTCAGCATCCGTGAAGTTGGGAATGCCGCTGCGATGCTGCACCATCATTCGCAAGGTAATCTGATCGGCGTTTTCAATTCTGTCGGCCAGGTCAGGCAAGTAATCGGCGAGGGTTTTATCCAGCGACAAGGTTCCGTCGGCGGCGAGTTTGGCAACGGCCGTGGCCATGTACAGCTTGCTGATACTGGCAATTCTGAACAAGGCGTGCGGATCAGCCGGTTCTTGGGTCAATTTATTTTTCCAGCCAGCCGCATAAAACTGTGGCGCTTTGTCTGCCTGATCGACGTAGACGATGATGCCATCCAACCCATAATCAATCGCCTCATCGACCTGCTCCTGCACGGTATCTGGCAAGGGGGCTATCCATGCCGGTACCAGGTCCAGGGGAGCGATGACAATGATAATGATGATGGCCACGATGGGCATGACGATTCGCAGAAGGCGCACCGCGCGACGCTTGTTGGGATTTTCCATGACTTTTCTACTCCTCACGTTCAATTATTTGTGAACCTATACTCCTGCCGGCTTCTCACTCCGCCGCATCCAGCAGCGAGAGCGCCGGATTCACCACCTCCGCCAGACTCTGTTCGGGATCAGCCGCATCGTGGTTGTAGAGCATCACCACAACGGTATCAGTCTCAGGCGCATAATTGAGCACCGAGCGAAAACCGGCAATATAACCGGCGTGCCCCATATAGTCTCCCTGGAGCATGAGGCCCAGACCGTAGGAGCTGCCGGGAGCGGGCGTGGTCATCGCGGCCAGCGTCTCCGGACTGTCAAACAATGCCCCACCGAACAACCCGCGGGCAAAGGTGGTCAGGTCCGCTGCGGTGGAAACCAGACCACCCGCCGACCAGCCAATGGATTCATGCAGTTCCGTGACGTCGGTCATGGCACCCTCTGCACCTGTCGTATAGCCGTGTACCACATCAGTTACCGGCTCTTCATAGCAATCCAGGAAGGTTGACGTCATGCCCAGTGGTTCATAAATGTGCGTGCGATACGCCTCGGCCAGCGGCATTTCCGCCGCCGCTTCGATGACCATGCCGAGCAGCGTGTAGTTGGTGTTGCTGTAACGCCACTGTGTCCCCGGTTCAAACTGGGCCTTTTGGCCATAGACGTAGCGGGCGAGCGTGTCGTGGGGGTCCCGCTGAACGCAGGCCAATGTGACGTTCCCGGTAGCCTCATCAACGACCATCTCCGTGAAAAGATCGGCGTAATAAGCCTCGTGTTCGACTACGTTGAACAGGCCTGAGGTGTGCGTCAGCAGGTGGCGCAGCGTGATCTGGTCGCCATAAGGCAGTTGAGCGGCGACATCCGGCAGCCACTGCGCCAGCGGATCGTCCAGGGATAACACACCCTCTTCCGCCAGTTGGAGAATCACCGTCGCGGTGAACATCTTGGTGATGCTGCCAATTCGGAACGCGCCCTCCGGCGGCATCGGCGTGTTGTTCATACGGTCGGCGGAACCGCTGGCTCCGGCAAAGCGATATTCCGGTGCGTCGATCCACACGATCATGCCGGGCGGTAGTTCGCCAGCGGTCAAATCGTCCATTTCCGCTTGTATCTCCGCCACGACCTCCGGCGGGAATACTTGCGAGTTGTCTTGAGTAGTGGTGTCGTCTATTTCCACTTGTGCTTCTGACACGACATCGGGCGGGGACGCTTCTGGCGCGTTCTGGGCGGTGGTGGTGCAGCCGGCCAGCAGCAGTGTGATTAAGGTCAGGCTCAAAACAAGTTGTTTAATCATGGGATTTCCTTTCATTTGGGTACAGATTGGACCAAACTTGAAGATTGGTCCAATCTGGCGGAGTTAAAAGCCAGCGGTTGCTAATTCTGGGGTAACGGCCGTGTTGAACCAACTTCCACCGTTTTCTGCTGCCAGCCGGCCATATTCACGCCCTTTACCAGCAGCCAGATGGGGAAGGCAATTTCGGCAGCGGCGATGACCATGGCAATCAAGCCGGGGGTCGTGGTGTAGCTGGGGACCAGCAGCAGCCCAATGGCGTCAAACAGGTAGCCAATCCCGGCGGCGATGAACAGGAAACCCAGCACTTTGGGGAAGTAGCCCGACTGTACAATCAAGTAACCTAAAATCAGCACGTGGGGAACCAGGAAGGCGATGCCTATCGTGAAGCCAATGCTGTGGGCGTCGAGGAACAGCGTCACCAGCGCGTTTACCTGTTCCGGGCTAAACGCGGTCAGGAAATCAGCGCCGATCAGCAGCTGCAAGACGAAGTAGTAGTTGAGCAGGTTGAGGCCGTGGATGGTGGTCATGGCCAGCCGGGAAACGGCCGCTATCAACGACAGCGTCTTATTCACCGGCTTCAGCAGCACATACAGTACCACAGAAAGCACGATTTCGCTCAACAACACAATCAGTTCCAGCCCGACCAGGCCAAAGCGAAACAGGGATTCGGAGTTGGTGATGTTAACGGCCGTGGCCGCCGCATCCCCAGGCACAAGCAACTGTCCAGGAATAACCATATGGGCAAAAATAGCGGCGACGGTGATAATCAGATACAAAACACCAGCGATGCGAGCGTAAGCGGACGGGGACATTTCACGAACACGCGTTTTCATTTCAGATTCTCCTTCGACTAGAATGGCTATAAATAAATTTTGGGAAGCTGTTTAACGGGTCGTCCGGTTGGACGGGAGGCAGTGGAGCGAGCGAAGCGGCAGACCCAAGTCGCGCACCTTTTTTAGCAGCCCGTGCAGGGCAGCCTGGTCAGCGACCGGACCGGTGAGGACGGTGTCGCCGTCTTCGGTTTGGGTGATGGCCATGCCTTCAAACCAGCTCGCCCACTCTTCCCCCAGCTGCCCCTGGAGGCGAATCTCAAAAATTTCTGGTTGGGGATGGTTGGTTTTCATGCGCTGCCTCACTTTTCCTGTGGCTGTGGCTTTGCGGCCACGCCACTGCCTTCACTTCATTGCCTGGAGAATACTAATTAATGTGGTGAGTGGTCATCACCAGATGTGGTGATTGATGTGGTGATTTGTGGGGTTACGGCCGTTACAATATCTCATTTCTAAGTGCCAGTGCTGGCAGCAGGCAGACCACAAGGTACGCCAGGTTAACGCTGGCTCTTAGCCAAAACGGCCGTTTCCCCAAATCCATCCCGGCAACGCGGCCCACTACGGCCCCCATGCCCAACAGCGTAAACCAGGGTGTGAACAAAAACGCAGGCGACCATCTAACTGCCATCGTGGCCAAATCGTGCAGGCCACCGGAGATGGCAAACGTGAGGATGAAGGCAGCGGCGGGCGGCAGCGCTCGGCGCAGCGGGGCGTACACATAGCGCCCCAGGCCATACCCCCAAATCGGATTCCAGAATTGCCAGAACCCGGCAAAGGAGGCGGCGCCGAAAGAACGTTGCAGCATGTTGCGTAGGGAACGGCCGTCTCCTAACGGAACGCCGTTGCGCAACACGACATATTCCGCCAACGTGTAGCTTTGCCAACCTGTTGCCTCTGGTTTGTCTGCTTGAAACTTGTTCATAGGGTTAATTCCTTTCAAATTCGGAACGGGTAACGTTCGTGCTGCGCTGGTGTGAGATCGAGAAAGTTATTTGTGTTGTATAAACCATTGCTTTCATTGTTGCAGTCATATTCATTACTCCTTAATTCGTCTCATTTTTGTTGCCGCCCGGCTTCGATAGACAGTCCAGGCGGCCTCGCTTGGAAAACTTAGTGTTCGGCCGTAAATTGTTTTCGTAGGGCGGATTGGTAATCCGCCTGGCCGGAATATCATTCCGGCTTACAAAAAGGGGGTTTGTTTTTAGACGATTACTAAGTTGTGCTCTGTAGAACTGATTGCCGCTGAGTTGAAACCTTTGAAGATGAGCCAGAGGCTCAAAGCAATTTCAAATAAACCACCGGGAATCGCCAGCATGACACCCACACCGATCCCGAAAAGCTCGAAAATGGTTCCCGCGAAAAAGACTGCATAACCAATAAATCCCCAGACCGAAAATACCCGAGGGACGATTTTCGATTTGTAGAGAACGGCGACAAACAACAAGCCGCCCAACCCCCAGATGGCCATCCCAATCTGGTAAGCGTAAAAACCACCCATTTTGAGGAGTGCGCCGAGGGTTACAAAATAATCCGTGGCCGCAGCGCCAGCGTTTACATACGCACTGCTCAAGGGGATGAGCAACATCAAGAAAATCCCGCTGACGACGATCACGGTGGTCGAAGCGATGGCGAAACTCAGATAGCCATAGGTCAGGTTCTGGTGGAATGGCTTCAGGATGGGCATGAGTAGGACAGGCAGCCCGATATTGACAAAGGTATGAACCAGGGCGATAAGAATGACCCCAACGACAATGGTTGTGTGGTTGGCATTAACATTGGCAAGAAAATCCGGCGTGCTGGTAATCGTATCTATCATGCCGCTGCCAATTCCATACGCTAAAAAGGCGATGATAAAAAAGATGCCCCAAAGTCTGGCTGCGTTTCTGTGTGTAAACATTTTTCACTCTCCATTTCTTGAAATTATTTAAGTTGAACTGATTTCACAATTGGGTTGCATTTTTTGCGCGCTGTTCAATGTTTCAATGTATAGAGAGTGTATAAATTCAGGCAGGAAAGCACCTCCTCCCATAGGGGGAGAAAGGGGGGGAGATTGAGATTAATGGGGGGGAGTTAGAGCAGATTTAGTTCGTTTGCCCGGGCAACGGCTTGAACGCGATTGGTCACTTGAAGCTTCCCATACAAATTTTTGACATGTGACTTCACAGTGGACAAAGCGATGACTAACTGGGCGGCAATTTCTGGATTGGAGCGACCAGCGGCAATGAGCTGCAGCACTTCTTGTTCGCGTGGGGTTAATGGCTCCAGCAAAAATGGCACATGGGGAAGGTTTGGTGTGGGGGGGTGAGCAGATTTGTCTGCCCCGGTCGGCGCGACAGCTTCGAAAGCAGACAGTAACCTGGCACTGTAGTCGGGCATGATGCCGCGAACGGCCGTTTCCGACAACAATCGCGCCATCGGCAGCCCTTCATCCACAAAGATGCGGATGAAGCCGCTCGGTTCGGCTAACGCCAACGCTTCATTTAGCAGCTGTACGGCCGTATCCGTTTCCCCCTGCGCCTGCAGAACCAGCGCCTGTAAAATCATGATCTTGAGCCGTTCATCGTGCCAGCCTTTGGCCTCCATCTGTTGGCGCAACGGCTGCAACAGGGCCAACGCGCCGCGTGTGTCACCCTGGGCCAGGCAGACGCGCGCCTGACTGATAGGGAGGTCATGTTTCTCAGCCAGATGCGCAGCGGCCGTCAGATTGCCCTGCCGCAGCAAGGTAAGCACTTGGGCCGCCGCAACATCCGGCAGCCGAAAAAGGAAGTTATGCTGACGGGCGAACGCTTCGGCTTCAGCCAGAGCAGCAGTTGCGCCAGATACATCCCCCTGAGCCAGCTTCAGGCGGGCGAGAAACACCCCATACGAAGCGAAGGTGTCGATACTTTCTTGCTGCTGCGTCAACTGCGCACATTGCTGTCCATATTGGCGGGCGGTTTCCAAATCGTCCCATTGGTAGTGCACCTGAGCCAGACCGAGAAACGCTTCGCAGGCAATCAACTGCGGCGGATCCCCGGCAACCTGCAGAACCCCTTCATATGTTTTTGCCGCCAACAAGAGTTTGTTATTTGCTTCCTGTAATTGACCAAGGCTAATGGCCGCCGCGATGGCGTAAATGGAATCCGCAAACGTTTGGCTGATAGCGATGACGTCGGCGTAAGATTGGCTGGCTGCCGCCCGATCTCCCTGTAAATAAGAAGCATACCCTTGCGTCCAAAGCGCTGCGGCACGGAAAAGCAGATTGCCAGGGTTCAGATTCTCCAGCGCCCGGCTTGATTGGCGCATAATGGTGTCCACATCCTGCTGAATGATTGCCAAAGTGGCGCGAAGGGTCGCAATCCGTCCCACCAGGTCTCGCATTGTTTCGTCTGGTTTTTTGCTTTGAATTGCAGCTTCGGCCGCTTGCAGTTTCTGTTCAACAGCGGTGTGCTGACCCCCAAAAAATAACGCCGTGGCATAGGTCACCCACAGCAAAGGTCGGGCATCGAGCAACGTTGTGGGCAACGACTCCAGCCAATGAAGCACAGTGGCAGCAAAACCTCGGAATTGCAAAGGGATGCCATCGCCTGCAATGAGTCGTTCGGTGCGTTCAATATCATTGGCAGCGGCGGCATGGTGAAAAGCGTCAAGCTCCAGACCATTGTCTTCATACCAAACACTGGCCCGAATGTGCAGGTCAGAGAGATCAAATTCCTCGGTTCCTTGCTGCAAGCGCTGCTGCAACAATTCGGCAAAGAGGTGGTGGCGGTACCAGCGCCGCTCATTGTCCAGCGGCACGAGGAATAGATTGGCGCGGTCCAGCGATTCCAAGATTTCTTGGCCGTTGTCGTCGCCGGTCAGGGCGTTGCATAAAGGGCCGGTGAGCTGGTTAAGCACGGCCGTTTTCAGCAAAAATTCCTGCACATATTCCGGCTGCTGCTGCAGCACCTCTTCCAGCAAATAATCCAGCACAAAGCGGTGACTGCCGGTGAAAGAGTGGATGAAACCAGACAGATCGTTCTGCCCACGCATGGAGAGGGCGGCCATTTGCAAACCGGCAATCCAGCCTTCGGTGCGGGCTTCCAGGGCGGCGATTTGCTCCTCGGTGAGGTTCAGCCCCATCACTTCTTGGAGGAAAACGGCCGTTTCCCCCACCGTAAAGCGCAAATCCCCCGCCCGCAATTCCGTAAGTAAGCCGCGCACGCGCAGCCGCGCCAGCGGCAGGTTGGGGTCCTCGCGCGAGGTGATCACCAGATGCAGCTGCGGCGGCAGGTTATCCAGCAGGAAGGTCAGCGCCTCGTCAATCGGTCGCGAATCCACGGCGTGGTAATCATCAAGCACCAGCAGGAGTGTATCCAGCTGTTGGGCGATGTCGTTGAGCAGGGTTGTCAACACGCGGGTCACTGGCAGCGGCGACGCGCCAATCTGCGGCTCAACCCGCTGCAAAGCGGCAGTGACGTAGGCCAGGAAACGAGCCAACTCACTGTCGTTTTCGTCCAGCGACAGCCAGGCGATTCGCTGAGCGGATGGCGCAGCACCATCCGTAGGCAGGGCATCAATCCAGCTGCTGATCAGGGTGGTTTTGCCAAAACCGGCGGGGGCGGAGATGAGCGTTAGCTTGCCGGTCAGGCCCTGGTTCAGTGTTTCGATGAGGCGGGGGCGCGGAACGAGAGACGGCCGTAACCGAGGCAGATACAGTTTCGTTTGTAACAAGTCGCCGGACATGGGGCCATTATAGGGGATAAGTTCATTTAGAGTAAGCGAAGTTCTTCAGCTTATCGGTCAGCTGGTAGAGCAGGATATCTAATTTGGTTGGGTTGCTAAAAATTGACATATGATACAGATATTGATAATATTGTATCATATGTCAAGAAACGAAGAGGATACTAAATCTAAAATCATCCTAGCTGCATTAGAGCTGTTCTCGGAACAAGGGATTAAAAAAACCACCATAGAAGAGATAGCTCGCCATGCTGGTTTAACTCGGGTTACAGTCTATCGCTACTTTGCTGATAAACAGCAGTTGGTTCGTGAAGTGTTTTTAAGAGTGGAGCAGGTATTTCAGAATGGGTTAGCTGAATTGGAGCAAAACTCAGAGTCAAATTGGGAAAATGTACTAGCACAGATAGGAGAAGGCTTAACTTTACTGCCTATGGGTGATGTGTTTGCCCAGTTTAATGAAATCAAGTGGTTATATCCCGATGTTTATCATTCAATTCAAGAAGTGCGCGAGACAACATTGACTGGCATTTTTGAACACCTGCTGGATCAGGATTTGTTGAGACCCGGTTTGAGCCGGCCAGTGGTACAAGCAATCTTTTGGGAGTTAATCATTAACTGTTTTGATAATCCACGATTTGCATCATTGAGCTTATCAAATGCCGAGCTATACCATGTAGTAACCAACATATTTCTTCATGGTATTTTCAAAAACCAACCAGACGAAGTTGTTATGGAGACGCTATCGTGATAAAAGGCGTGAAACCGAAGACACAGTTGAAGTTAGATTTATTTCTTTTGGTGCTTTTAATACTTGTTACGTTATCAACTTTAATTGAGCACCTGTTTGTTGTAGAAGGAACGCACATTCAGTTTACGTTAAGCAGGATTCATGGTGTATCCGGAATTTTGATGAGTGTAACTATAGGTGTGCATTTATTGCTACACATGCCTTGGATACGCAGCCAGTTATCGAGATTATTTAGGGATTTATCTAGACCTAAATTCGGACTACGCAATAAACGAACGCCTATCTCTGGAAACTAGGCGCTTCATAAAGCACCTTCAACATCAGAAATCTAGTCGCAAAGAACGTCTGCTAATAGCAAGTATCCACAGCGGAAGAACTGGCTCCTTCTATTTAGAGAAAACAATAGTTGGATCATGGGGTTTTACTTTCACGCAACAAAAATTTTCATGTGAGCAAGACTATTATGGGCGTTCTTCTACAATAGATTGAGTTCTTTAGCACGGTCAACGGCCGTTCGCCGACTGTTCTCCCCCAACTTCGAGTAAATATTCTTCATGTGCGCGCCAATCATGTACAGGGAAATCATCAGCTTGCGGGCAATCTGCGGGCCAGTGAGTGCGGCGGCGAGCAGCTTGAGTACAATGATCGCTTAAACGGCTGCGAAGTCGGTCGCTCCATCAACTACCGGCAGCGGGATACGGAACTGTGGCGCGTCGGGATTGCCCTTGAAACGGCCGTGCACCTTATCATAGCCGGCGTGGCTGAACGGGCAAACCGCCAGGCAAATGCCGCAACCATTGTTGCGATGAAAGTAGCCGCGGCAAGCGGCGTGGTCGATGGTTTGCATACCGCCGTCACCGCGCGGCTGCGGCGTGCCGAAAATGGCGTCCACTGGACATTGGCGGATGCATTTGTGGCACATGGCGCAGAAATCGCGCACCCATAAATGCTCATTTTCTCGCCCCGTTGCCGCCAGCGTCGGCAGATTGCTGATGTTGGTGTAGATGGTGTTGATACGTACGCGCGCGCCCTCGCCCGGCGTAATCAGCAGGCCGTGATAGCCGATAGCGCCCAATCCGGCCAGCTCCGCCAAATGAGGGTAGTCGGTGACGCCACCGAGCGCCATGCCTGGGTAGGCGGCATAGCCGTGGTCGCGCAGCCAGAAGCTAAGTTGCAGGCTGACATCCGCCATGCGCATGTAGCCATCCATCACCTCTAGCTGGCAGTCGAAGCTGGGCGCGGTTTCGATTGGCTCTTGCTGCATTTCGACGGTGAAGACGATAGCGTAGGGGGCGGGAATCCCTTTCTTTTGAAAAATAGCGTAGCGTGGCACCTCAACATAGCCGATATCGACAGCGCCTAAATGGCGGGCGAGGGCTTCGAATTCGGCGATGAGATCGGGAGAGGCGGTATCGTTATTGGGCCAAAACGCATCGTCATATAACTTCGCCCCGCGGGTCATGTTGCGAAACAGCGGCACCCCTTTTCGCAGGGCGCGCAGCTTGTTTCGCGGCGGTAAGTTAAGCATCGCCATCTCGCCCGGCGAAACCGCATCATCGTCAAACGGAGTGCGCGGACGTGACTGCGGCGCTGGCGTGATCAAGTTGGGGATCTTATCCAGGTGAGCATCCATTTGGTTCAGAATACCATCCAATGACGGTTTGAACGCACCGCCGCGACTGCCGCGAATGATGGTATTGAAGAGATTGCGCAACATAGGTTCCTCCTTGTGCAGCGCTCGGATCTTTGCAAGTAATCACTTGCATTTTACCCGCATTTGTAATGCAAGTCAACACTTGCATTAAGAGTTGAATTGCCAGTACAATACAGGCATGGCAAAGCAAATTGACGATGCAGACGTGTTTACAACGACGGTGGATGTGCTGCTGGCGAACGGCTACGCTGGCGCGACGACAAAGCTGATTGCGGAGGCGGCAGGTATCAATGAGGTAACCCTCTTCCGCAAGTATGGCAGCAAGGCGCAGCTGGTGACGGCAGCTCTGCTGCACGAACGGGCAGCGCTGGAGGGGGAAAAACCAACTGAGTACACGGGTGATCTGGCGGCCGACTTATTGGGCATGGTGCGCACGTACGCGGAAGCGGCGCACCGGCAGAGTGGGCTGATGATGCTGATCCTCTCGGAAGTGGCGCGCTATCCGGAGCTGCAAGAAGCGATGCAAGTACCGTTCATGCTGGTATCACGTTTTGGGCAGATCGTAGCGCAGTACCAAAAAGAAGGCAGGTTGCAACCCGGCGAACCACTGTTGGTTGTCGGCGCGCTGTTGGGACCGGTCATTGTCAATACCATGCTGCGTTCGGCAGAAACTGGTTTACCGATTCCGCCAATCGATTTACCCGTTCACATTGAGCGGTTTTTACATGGCTATGCAATTCGCTGATGTTCGTTATAACAAATTGAGTTCTTCCGCGCGGCGCACGGCCGTTCGCCGGCTGTTCACCCCCAACTTCGAGTAAATATTCTTCGTGTGCGTGCGCATCGTGTTCAGGGAAATCATCAGCTCGCGGGCAATTTCCGGGCCGGTGAGGTTAGTGGTGAGCAGCTTGAGCACCTCCAGCTCCCGGTCGGAGAGGGGATCGGGGAGAGGTTGGGCGGTGGGTGATGGGGCAACGGCCGTTGCCCCCAACGCTTCCAACACCTGCTGCGCAAATACCGGGGCCATTCCCCGCTTCACTGCTTCTCGCAGGAGCGCCGCCATCGGCTGCCCTTCATCCACAAACAGACGCACCAGGCAGCCCGGGGCGGCCAAGGCCAGCGCTTCACCCAACGACTGCACGGCCGTTTCCCTATCGCCGGCCATGTCATAAGCCAACGTCAGTAAAACCAGCACCTGCAGCCGTTCATCCGCCCAATCTTTTGCTTCTGCCTGCCGTCGCGCCGGTTCCAGCGCCGCCAGCGCCGCGGCTGGATCGCCTTGCGCCAGCTTCATACGAGCCTGGCTGAGGGGGAGATCGTGTATTTCGGCCAACTGCGCTGCGGCCGTTAGATTACCCTGGTGCAGGAGCGTCTGGAGGCGCACGGCCGTTATTGCCCCCATCCAGTGTCCAAAATGTCGCTGCTGCACGAACTGGTCTGCTTCCGCCAACAGCTTCAAGGCCCCCGCTGCATCTCCTTGCGCCAGTTTCACACGCGCCAGCAGAACATCACAGGCGGCTGGCGTATCCACATTCTCCAACTGCCGCGCCAATTCCAGGCCCTGCTGCCCATACTGCTCGGCGGTTTCCAAATCGTTCCATTGGTAATGGATGCGCGCCAGCCCTACACACGCCTCGCAGGCGGCCGGCCACGGCGGATCGCCGACCAACTGCAGGACGCGCTGGAACGTTTCCGCCGCCTGATGGATCTGGGTTTCTGTTTCCTGAATCTGTCCCAGGCAGGTTGTGGCCGCCAGTTCGGTCATGACATTGTCCGTTTTCTGGCTCTGGGCGATGGTTTCGGCATAAGCCTGAGCCGCCGCCGTCCGCTCGCCCTGCACCTGATAAGCATAGCCCAACGTCCAGGTTGTGGTGGTGCGCATGGGCGCGTTGTCGGGACGCAGCAGTTCCAGAGCACGGCGCGACTGGGCGATGATCATGTCGACCTGATTTTTGGGAACGGCCAGCATGGCGCGTATCGCCGCAATCTGGCCCAGCAAATCGTTGGTTTTGTCATCCTGGGCCGCATCTTGCAGGGCCGTCTCCGCCGCCTGCAAGTTTTCTTCGATGTTATCGTGCAGCCGGCCGGTCATGGTTAACACGGAGGCATAGGTCACCCACAACGACGGTCTGGCTGCATACTCTGCCGCTGGCAAAGATTCCAACCAGCGCCGCACAGGAATCGCTTCGCCCCGAAAGTAAAGAGGTAAGCCTTCGCCTTCAATTAAACGCGCCGCGCGCGCCACGTCATGGGCCGCGGCCGCGTGATGAAACGCCTCCAGTTCCAGACCCTGGGCCTCATACCACTGGCTGGCGCGAATGTGCAGCCCGTTTATGCCGTCCGATGGGGAGGATGAAAGGGGGGGATTTTGCTGCAGCCGCTGCCGCAGCAAATCGGCGAAGAGGTGGTGATAGCGGTACCAGCGCCGCTCGTTGTCCAGCGGGACGAGGAACAGGTTGGCCCGCTCCAACGATTCCAGGATTTCCTGGCCGTTGCTGCCGCCGGTGATGGCGTCGCACAAGGAGCCGGTTAATTGGTTGAGAACGGCCGTTTGCAGCAAAAACCGCTGCACACTTTCCGGCTGCTGGTGCAGCACCTCTTCCACCAGATAATCCAGCACAAAGCGATGGCCGCCGGTAAAGGATTGGATAAAGCCGGCGACGTCTTGCTGACCCTGCATGGACAGCGCGGCCATTTGCAAACCGGCCGCCCAACCCTCGGTGCGTGCTTCCAGGGCAGCGACGTTTTCCGGCGAGAGCTCCAGACCCATCACCTGCTGAAGAAACGCCGCCGCTTCATCGAGGCTAAAACGCAGGTCGGCGGCCCGCAGTTCGGTTAGTTGGCCGCGCACGCGCAGCCGGGCCAGCGGCAGATTGGGGTCCTCGCGGGTGGTCATAACCAGGTGCATTTGCGGCGGCAGGTGGTCGAGCAGAAAGGCGAGGGCCTGGTCAACGGCCGGCGCTTCAACCAGGTGGTAATCGTCCAGAACGAGCAGAAACTGGTCTGGCAGGGCGGCAATTTCATTAAGCAAGGTGGTCAGACTGGTTTCGATGGGCGGCGGCGGCGGGACTTGCAGCACGGCCGTTACATCTGCGCCCACGTCGGGGAAAATGCTCTGCAGCGCGGCAATGACATAGGTCAGAAACTGGGGCAGGTCGCCGTCGTTTTCGTCCAAGGAGAGCCAGGCCGACGGCCGTTCGCAGCCAGCCAGCCATTCACTGACCAACGTGGTTTTGCCAAAACCGGCGGGAGCCGAGAGCAGGGTGAGTTTACGCGGCAATCCCTGGTTGAGTTGTTGAATAAGGTTGGGTCGCGGGATGAGGCTGGGGCGGAGCGGAGGGCGAAATAGTTTGGTTTGCAGGAGTAGGGTTTTCACCCGGAGATTATAGGGGAAAGCGGGGCGAAAGGGAAACGGCCGTTGGCTAACTCGCGCACCAATTTGAATCCTTTTAACGGCCGGAACGTTATCTCATGTGAACGCGGTAACATTACACATCGATACATGGAGGCAAGACATGAGCTGGTTCATAGCAACAATTCTTATCCTATCATTACTGGCAGGCGGCGGCGCAGCCTACGCCGCCGATGACGCTGTTCCGGGGGATGCGCTTTATGGCCTGGATCAGGCGATGGAGTCGGTGCAGTTGGGTTTGACCCACAATCCGGAAGCCAGAGCCAATCTGCGGCAGCAGTTGGCCGCCGAGCGGCTGTCTGAGGCCGAGCAGTTGGCCGCTGCGGGCGCGGTGGAGCTTTCGCAGGTGGCCCTGACGGAATATGAAACGTTGGTAACGGCCGTAGATGACCTTTCCGCCGATTCGCCGGGGGGAATACGGCCGTTCGACGCGGCAGAAACCCCGACTCCCACCGCTACACCAACCATCACCCCCACGATCACAGTCACGCCCACCGTCACCGTGACACCTACGGTGATCGTGACCCCCACAGTCACAATAACGCCGACCATCACGGCCACACCGCCGGTCACCAACTGCGTCGGCGGCGCCACCCAGCCGCACGCCGTCACCCTGGCCGAGCGCTACGAAGTGTCTTACGACGATATTATGGGCTGGTTCTGCAGCGGGTTCGGCTTTGGCGAAATTGAACTGGCCTATGATCTCAGCCTGGCCAACGATCGGCCGGTGGACGAGATTTTCGCCCAGAAACAGGGCGGTCAGGGCTGGGGCCTCATCAAGCAAGGCCTTGAAGGCCCGCCGTCCAACAACGCCCCCGGCCAGAATAACGGCAACCCGGATCACCCCGGCAACAACGGAAACAACGGCAACAATGGCAACAACGGGAACAATGGGAACAATGGGAATAACGGCAACAACGGCAACAACGGGAATAATGGTAACAACGGCAACAACGGAAATTCGCAAAATCAAGGGAATAACGGCAACAACGGCCGTGGAAACGGCCGTCCCTGATCGCTGCGCACCATCTTTCAGCCAAATCAGATAGAATGAAAGGGCCTGGCATTACGACAGGCCCTTTTTTATTTCCGGGAATGGCCCGCTGCCGATCACGACATCATGCAGGAATTCCTTTTTTTTTAGTAGGAGAAGTTATGCCACAACTAACTAAATCAATCGAGTTATTTGCCGAAGCCCAAAAACTGCTGCCCGGCGGCGTCGATTCGCCGGTGCGCGCGTTTCGGGCCGTGGGCGGGCAGCCGCTCTTCATCCAACAAGGAGACGGCGCATACCTGACCGACGTGGACGGCAACCGCTACGTCGATTACGTGCTGTCCTGGGGGCCGCTGATTTTGGGCCATGCCCATCCGCAGGTGGTCAAGGCGCTGCAAACGGCCGTAACCCTCGGCACCAGCTACGGCGCGCCCAGCCCCCTGGAAAACGAACTCGCCCGGCAAGTCATGCGCCTGATGCCCAACATCGAGATGATCCGCTTCGTCAATTCCGGCACAGAAGCCACCATGAGCGCCCTGCGCCTGGCCCGCGCCTACACCGGCCGCCGCAAAATCATTAAATTCCAGGGCAACTACCACGGCCACGCCGACATGCTGCTGGTGCAGGCCGGGTCCGGCGTCGCCACCCTGGGCCTGCCCGATTCGCCCGGTGTGCCGCCCGCCACCACCGCCGACACTCTGGTCGCACCCTACAACGACATCGACGCCGTGGAGCAGTTGTTCATCCAGTTTCCGGGGCAAATTGCCGCCGTGATTGTGGAGCCGGTGGCCGGCAACATGGGGCTGGTGCCGCCGGTGATCGGCTTTTTGCAAGGACTGCGTGATCTGACCGTCAGCGCCGGTTCGCTGTTGATTTTTGACGAGGTGATGACCGGCTTCCGCGTGCATCCCGGCGGGGCGCAGACGTTGTATGGCATCCGGCCGGACCTGACCGCGCTGGGCAAGGTGATTGGCGGCGGGCTGCCCGTGGGCGCTTACGGCGGCCGCCGCGAGATCATGGAGCTGGTTGCCCCGGCGGGGCCGATGTACCAGGCCGGCACGCTCTCCGGCAATCCGCTGGCGATGACCGCCGGGATTGAAACGCTGCAGGCGATCCAGGAGCCGGGCGTGTGGGATAGGTTGGAGGCCACCGGGGCGCAGCTTCTGGAAGGATTGACCGGGGCGGCAAAAAAGGCCGGCATCGCCGTGACGGCCAGCCGCGTGGGCACGATGTTCGGCCTGTTTTTCCAGGCGGGGCCGGTGGTGAACTGGGAAACGGCGGCTCGCTCCAACACGGAGCGCTTCGGGCGCTACTTCCAGGCGATGCTGGAAAACGGCGTCTATCTGGCGCCGTCGCAGTATGAGGCGGGCTTTATTTCGACGGCGCATGGTCCGGCGGAAATTGCGGCGACGGTGGCGGCGGCGGAGAAGGCATTTGCCAGCCTGGCCTGACCTGGACTGAGTGACCATGAAGGCTGAGTTGGAACTGCCGCCAGAGCTGGCGGCGCTGGCGGATGGCGATTCCCTGGTCTTCCGGCAAGCTTTGGCGCAGGCGCTGGACAAGCTGGCCGGGCAGATCCTGGCCGGGGATGCAGGCGTGGAGGCGGTGTTTACGGCCGTTTTCCACCACCTGGCCAACCGCCTGTTTGCCGACGACACGGCCGGGCTGCTGGCCCTGGTGGCGCGTGTGGGCGAGCTGCCGCTGCGCACCGCCGCCGCCCGCCAGCAGCGCCTCTACTTCCAGGCCGTCGCTTACTTCAAACAAGATCAGTATGAAGCCGCTCTGCGCGCCTTCGACGAGCTGCTGGGGCAGCCGGGTCTGGATGATTACCTGCGGGCGCGGGCGCTGAATGCGCGGGCGGTGGTTTGCCGGGTGACGGGGCAGCTGGAGGCGGCGATGGCCGGCTACCGCGCCAGCCTGGCGCTGTGGGAGGCGCTGGGCGACGCGCATTATCAGGGCATTGTGCGGATGAACCTGGGCATTATCGCCTATGAGCTGCGCGATTATGCGGGGGCGGAGGCGCATCTGCGGCAGGCGGCGGAGCATTTCCGGGCGGCCGGGTCGGGGGGGTGGCTGGCGACGGTGCAGAACGAGATGGGGCTGGTGCTGCGCGACCAGGGGCGCTGGGATGAGGCGCTGGCCGCCTTTGCCGCCTTCATTGCACAGCGGCGGGATGAATCGGATGAGGATGTGGGGATTGGGTTAGCCAACCAGGGGGAGGTGCTGCTGTTTAAGGGGGATCTGGCGGGGGCGAAGGCGGCGCTGCAAGAAGCGCGGCGGCGGATCGTCAGCCAGACGTATCAGTGTGACCATTTGCTTTATTTGGGGCTGGCGGAGCAGGCGGAGGGGGATCTGGCGGCGGCGCAGGGGTATTTTGCGGCGGCGCTGGACCTGGCGCAGCGCATCGAGCGGCGGGAGATTTTGCCGCACGCTTATTACCATTTGGGGGACGTGCTGCGCCGCCGGGGGGATGATGCGGGGGCGCGGGCGATGTGGGTGCGGGCCACGGCCGTTATCCAGGCCACGCGCACGCCGCTGCGGGACGAGGCGTTGAAGATCAGTTTGCTGGGGCGGTGGCAGCAGGTGTATGAGGCGCTGGTGCTGCACTGCCTGGCGCGGGGCCGCCCGGCGGCGGCGTTTGCCTGGGCGGAACGGGCGCGGGCGCGGGCCTTTGCGGAAGCGGTAGCGCCGGGTGTGGAAACTTCGCTGCCGGACGTGGAAACTTCATTGTGGAGTGTGGAAACTTCATTGTGGAGCGTGGAAACTTCGTTGTGGAGTGTGGAAACTTCGTTGTCGGACGCGGAAACTTCGTTGTCGGAGGGGGAATCTTTGTTGTGGGAGGAGGAAGCGGGGTTGAGACTGGTCCAATCTTTAAGATTGGACCAGTCGGTGGTGCTGTTGAGTTATTTTACGACGGGGGTGCTGGAGCAGGATGTGCCGCTGCTGCGGGCGATTCCGGCGGATAATCCGCTGCGGGCGCATTTGCTGCTGCCGGCGCGCACGCTGCTGTTTGTGGTAACGCGGGAGCGGCTGACGGCCGTTTTGTGCCCCATCGACCCCAACCTGTTTGCCACCCAGTCGCCGCGTGGGTTTGAGGCGCGACGTTTTTTGCAAACGGCCGTGCTGGAGCGGCTGCGGCGCGATTTGCTGGTTCCGGCGGCGCTGGCGGCGCGGCGGGTGGTGGTGGCGCCGCACGGGCCGCTGCACCGCGTGCCGTTTGCCGCTTTGCTGCACGCCGAGGGCGGTCCGCTGCTGACGTTGGCGCCGAGCGCGGCCATCTACGCGGCGCGGCGGGCGGCAGCGGCGGGGCAGGGCTGCCTGGCGGTGGGGTATGACGGGGACGGCCGTTTGCAGTTGGCGGCGGCGGAAGCGGCGCTGGTGGCCGGTCGGTTGGGCGGGCAGGTCTGGGTGGGTGCGGAGGCGAAGAAGGCGCGGCTGCGAGAGGCAGCCGGGGCTTATCGCTGGCTGCACATTGCCTGCCACGGCTGGTTTGACGAGGCCGATCCGCTGGCGAGCTATCTGGAAACGGGGGCGGGCGAGCGGCTGACGGCCCGCGAAATCCTCCACGAGTGGCGGCTGGCGGCGGAACTGGTGACGCTGTCGGCGTGCGAGACGGGGGTGAGCCAGATTTTGCGCGGCGATGAGCCGATGGGATTGGTGCGCGCTTTGCTGGCGGTGGGGGCGCGGGCGGTGCTGGTGACGCAGTGGCCGGTGGATGACGTGGCGACTTTTCTGCTGATGGGGCGGTTTTACGAGTTGATTCAGGCGCAGGAGAGCGTTGATCTGGCGGCGGCGCTGCACCGGGCACAGGCATGGCTGCAGGCGCTGACGTGGGCGGAGGCGCAAACGATTCTCGACCAGTACGCCATCACCCTGCCGGAAGATTGGGGGCAGAGGGCGGCGGGGGAACGGCCGTTTGCCGGGCCGGTATATTGGGCCGGGTTTGTCATTGTCAACGGCTAACAGCTAACAGCTAACGGCTTACAGCTCTATCTCAATGCGCAGGGCAGTAAGGGCCGAGCGGGGGATGTCGGGGAAAACGGCCGTGCCCCAGTCGTCGGTGGCAGCGGTGACGGTGTGGGCAGCGGCGCGCTGGGCGGCGGCGTGCAGGGTGACGGCGCGGCCGCTGAGGTCGGGCCAGCTTTGGCCGGGGGGCTGGACGGTGATTTCGACGAGGCAGCGATCGGGCTGCTGCCGGTCGGCGTAGGCGGCCAGGGTGAAGGGGACGTTGGCGGCGGCGGCCTGGTCAAAGGTGAGTTCGAGGAGGCGGGGGGTGTAACGGCCGTCGTCGAGGGTGCGGGTGGCGGCAAGCGTGGGTTGAGGCGCCAGCAAGGCGTTCAGGGTCTCGTTTAACTGCAGTGTCAGCCGGGCGGCGTGTAGTTCCAGGGCGGCTTGCAAGGCCGCCAGCCAGGAGGCGGATTGGAGAAACGAGAGATCGGGATCGGGCAGATGGGCCGGTTGGGGCAGGCGGTTTTGGGCCTCGGCCAGGGCGGCTTCGTAGATGAGGGCGTAGGCTTCGGCGCAGGCGGTGCAGGTGTCCAGGTGAACGGCCGTCCACGCAAACTGCTGCCGGTAATCTTGGCCGGCCAACTGCGCCACCACGTAGTCGTGGAGTTGCGATAAACAGAGCTGGCAGTCGGCTTCTGTGGGCTTCTGGCGCAGTGCCTGCAGCAGCGCGGCGACGCCTTTTTCTGGTGAGTTTTCAGTCACGGCAAACTTCCTCCGTTTTCTTCTTCCTATGCAAAAGACGCCCAGCCCGGCCTAAACCTTTCCAAAGAGATTGGGACACGAATTACACCAATCACACGAATTTGGACCACTTACATGCGCGAAATTCGTGTGATTCGTGGCGAAAACTATCCGCGCGTTTCATCGAGGAATTGGGCCAGGAGAGGCCACTGGCGCAGTTTGGCGATATTTTTGGCGCGGGTGACCTGGATGTGGCTGGGCAGCACCTCGCTGTTGGCCAGTTCGCTTTCGGTGAGGGCCAGGGTTTCGTCGTCGTTGTTGTCCAGGTAGCGGCCGATGACCACGCGGCGCGAGCGGTCGCTGATGGGGGCCTGGGCGAGCAGTTGGCGCAGGGAAACGGCCGTGATCTCCCCCAGCACCGCGCTTTCTACATGGTCAGGCTGGGCCAGGTCGGGGCCAGGCTCCGGCAGGGGCTGCAGCCGCTTGCGCCGGCGCAGTTCGTCGATCACCAGATTGCAAACGATGCGCCGCGTCCAGACGCGGAAGGCTTTGGGTTCGTCGCAGCGATCGTACTGTTGGTGGACACGGAGCAGGGCACGCTGCGCGCAGTCCTGAGCCAGGGCCTCGCCGTCCGGCTGGCTGCGGGTCATGGCGGCGGCGACGCGGTAAAGGTAGTGCCAGAGGGCGTGGTAGGCGGCGGTTTGCACGGCCGTGTCCGGGCTGCCGCAGGCGGTGTGCAGAGTAACGCTCTCCAGGGCGGGATCGAGGTCAGGTAGGGTCACGCGGTTCTTCTATGGGCGCCGCTTAGTCCGGCAGCTGGTGGATGAGGAAAACGAGGGCCAGCAGGATGAGCTGTGGCTGGCGGAAACGGCCGTCGGGCAGCGTGACCTGGTAATCGGCCGTTACCTGTTCTCTGTGGATCTCGCCGACCGGATCAGCCAGGCAGTCGTCCATGGGTTGGGCGTATGACTGCAGGTTGGCCGGGGCGTTGTCGCAAAAGACGTAGCGGTCAGGGGCGACACGGCCGTTGGTCTCCTCGCCCAGGGCCAGCCAGCGCTGTCCTTCTGTTTCGATGACAAAGTAGGGCACAGCATCCGGGTCGTCTTCGTCGGGCCAGGTGTGCTGATTAAAAATGGCGTAAACGGCGTGGTCATAAATCAGAGCAAAGCTGGTGCGCGACTGCCCGCCTTTGCTGTTAGTTTTGTGGCCGGGAAACTCCAGAGAAGCCAGGGTGTCGCCTGAGGGGCGGGAGAAGCGGACCTTACCGGTGTCGCCAGCCAACCAGGGAGTGCCGTAATCAGCCACCAGGGAGAGGCGGTTTTGCCCGACGTAGAGGTGGCAGCGCTGCTCGTCTGAGGCTGAGGGCAGGAATTTGATTGTGTATTCCATACGAGGGACATTGTACAGACCAACGGCGAAAGCGCCAACAAAATGTACCCGGACGGCCGTTGCTCCCACGAAAATCAGTACATGGGCAAATTGCCGGAAAGGTTGAGGCGGATTCGTTCGTCTTCTCTGGTAGAACGGCCGTCTCCAGCCCCTCATGTGCTCAACGGCCGTAGTCACCAACTCATTTTTCTATCGGAGGAACGATTCATGAAGCAAAACAAACCTTTTCATTCTTTGCGCTTAACCATTGCTTTTGTAGCGCTTGGCTTGCTGGCCCTGATCGCAGCGCAGTGGTCGCAGCCGGCCAGCGCCGCGCCCACGGCCCCCACGGCCGTCCTCAGCCTGGCTAACGTCAGCGCCCCGGACATAAAATGCGTTTTTGATGCAGACTGCACCACCATCGTCGACGACACCACCTCCGCCTTCACCTTCGATTTGATGACCGGTTCCGGCTTTTTGCAGTCGCGCCTCTGGCCGCGGGGTCAGATCGGAACTGCGGGCGCAGGATTGTATCCCTACCTCTACCGCGTGGATATGAGCGAACTGGTGGGTCCGGGCAACCCGGCCTGCATCACCTCGCTGTCGCTGGACTTTGGCCCCATCGTGCCGCTGGATTACGACGGCAACGGCAGCCTGGATCAGGTTTTCATCGTCACGTCCGGCGGAATAGGCAGCGTCGCCCCTTCCTCGGCTGAGCTAACCGGCGGCCAGCTCACATTTAACTTTTCGCCGCCGGTTTGCGGTGATTTTTCACCGGCCCAGGATAATGGCGAAAGCACGTTTTTCTTCGGCCTGGCATCGCCATTCCGCGACCAGGAAGTAACGGCCAAGGCGACCCACAATTGGGGCAGCGACATGCTGGAACTCAACGCCCGCGCGCCCCGGTTTGCCGAGGAACCGACATTGCTGGTCGTGCCGGGCAACGGCCTGGCCGGTGACGTGGTGCAGTTGATTGGCAGCGGCTACACGCCCGGCGGTTATCCTGGCACGATTCGCTGGGATGGTGCAGACACAGGCACGCTGGCGATTCCGAGCGGCGGCGCTTTTTCTGAACCTTTTACCATTCCGGCGTCAGCCTCCTCCGGTGACCACACCATCGCTGTTTGTTCGCTGAATCCCTGTGCCACGGGTGAGTTTGAGCAGCTAGACAGCGCACCGTTTAGCGTGACAGGTCCGGCGCTGCCGGCCTTCGCCCACCAGGTTTTCTTGCCCATCGTAACACGCCCAGGGCTGGCAGCCGCCGAACCGTTCACCTACGTGATTGATCCCTCGGTAACGCCCTCGCAAGCGGAACTGCCGGGATTGGATGGCGGCGCGCCACGGCCGTTAACGGCCGTGCGCGATCCTCACGGCACGGTCTCCACCTTCGTCGCCAACGAACTCGTCGTGCAAACCGACGACAGCGCCGCCCTGGCCGGCCTGCTGGCCCACACCGGCGGCGAAATCCTGCTGGAAATTGATCCCGCCGACGCCGCCCTGAGCGACCTGGCCAAAATCTACCTGGTACGCGCCGACCTGAGCACAGCCGACCTGAGCGAACTGACCGCCGACGTGACCGCGCTGATCGATCCTGACGTCAAATCGGCCGGGCAGTTTGCCTTTGCCGACGAAGACGGCGCCCGTATCCTGGAACTGGCAGCCAGCGAAGCGGTCGGCGGCCTGACGGCGGGGATCAACTGGGTCAGCGAAACCGGCTCGATTCCCGTGGACAGCAGCGAAGCGCCCAACGGGCCGGCGCTGTCCGGCGTGGTTTACACCCCGGATGCCTATGACTGGGTGCACTTTGCCCAGGGCACAACACAGGACATTGGCGTACCGGAAGCGTGGACACTGATGTCACGGGCCGGAAAGCTGGGCAACCGCGTAGACCTGGCGATTCTGGACGGTGGTTTCTTCCCCAATGCCGATTTCCCCACGCCCATGACTTACCTCTCGGTGATCCCGTTCATCACCGACCCGCGCGGGGTGAGCGGCTTTGACGGCCGTGCGCCCAATCATGGAACCGACGTGCTGCAAACGGCCGTAGCCCGTTCCGACAACGACCTGGGCATTGTGGGCGTAGCCGCGCCGGTCGCCCGGCCCATCGCCGTCTTCACCTCTTACGATTACGTCGTATCCATCGCCTCGGTCATCGCCGCGCGGGCCGCCGGGGCAGAGATCATGAACATGAGCTACAGCGCCAACGTGCCGGCCATCTTTGCCTGGACTGTGTGGCCCTTCGAAGCGACAACGGCCTCTGTGCGAGCCTCCGGAGCGCTGCTCTTCGCCTCCGCCGGCAACGACGGGCAAAACGTAGACGGTGAGGATTGCTTCCTGGGCATTTGCTGGGAGCATACTTGGCACACACCCTGCGAAAACGCCGGCGTGATTTGCGTGGGCGGCCTGCGCTGGGATTCCAAAAATCGGGCCGGCAATTCTAACTATGGTCCAGAAAGCGTGGACATCTTCGCCCCGTACACGGTGTACAGCGGCCAATCACCGGCTGCGCCCGGCGGCGATACGACAGCCGGCGTTATCAACGGCACAAGCTTCTCCTCGCCGTATGCGGCCAGCGTCGCCGCCCTGATTTGGGCCTCGGACCCGACGTTGAATGCCAACCAGGTGTGGACTATCATGCGCGACACGGCGCACAGCAGTCCAGACGGCCGTGTCAACCGCTACGTCAATGCCTACCAGGCCGTTCTGTCCGCCATTGGGGTCGGCGTAGATGTGGAATTGACTGCCCCAACAAGCGGTGGAACCTATGACAAAGGCTTTCCGGTGCGGCTGAACGCCAGAGTGGGCTACGTAGCCATCGCCGATGGCACGCCGCTGCAGGTGCAGTGGCGCGTGGATGGCGTGCTGGTGAACAGCATGACCTACACGCCCGGCGCCGGATCACACATCCTCTATCCAGAGGCCTATGCCCGCGACCTGGCAGTCGGCGCGCACACGGCCACAATCCGGGCCACGGCGGGCAGCGTGGTGGTGGAAAAGAGCGTCCCGTTTACCATCGTCAACACGCCGCCCGTGGCCACCATCGACCAGCCGTCCAGCGGCGCAGCTTACTGCCCCGGCGAACTGATTACCTTCCGCGGCTCGGCCTACGATATTAACCAACCCTTTGGCCTGCCGGACAGCGCCTTCGCCTGGCGCTCCAACATCAATGGTAACCTGGGAACCGGCGCAACGCTTTCCACCAGCGCGCTGTCGGCGGGCAGCCACACCATCACGCTGCGCGTTACCGACGACGGCAGCCTGTGGGACGAGGACAGCATCAGCCTCACCATCCGATCGGCGGCGGACCCGGCCTGTGTGGATCTGGCCCCCTCGGCGCTGGTTACCAGTCCGGCGGACGGTTATTCGGTGTATGCGGACGCGGTGGATGGCACGGGCTGGTACAAGACGATCACGTTTAGCGGCGTGGTGGATGATACGGAAGACCCGATCAGCGCGCTGGACGTGGAGTGGCTATCGGATTTGCAGGGGTCGCTGGGCACGCCAGCGGTGAACCCGACGACGGGCGTGACGACGATCACCACCAAGGTGTATGCCTTTGGCTCCTGCGGCTCCACGCACCACATTACCTTGCGCGTGACGGACACGGCCGGGCACATCACCAGCGATCAGATCACGATCTATGTGAATGTATTGTGTTAGGGGCAGCAAGCAAACAGCTGTGAGCTATAAGCTGTAAGGGGGAGGGAAAAAACGGCCGTTCCGCGGGGAACGGCCGTTTTTTTCTAAAACTCATCCATGACGGCCGCCAACGCCTGGCGCGACGGCCGTAACTGAGCAGCGCTCAGGTGTGCGAGCGGCGTGTCTGCCAGGTTGCTGATGTCGGCCAGCGTGGGGCGCGCCTCATCCAGGTAGATCAAGCCGGTGATAAATTCCTGCCTGTCGTGGGCCGTTTGCAGGCGGCGCAGCGCTTCTACTTTACGGCTCGGATCATAATCTTCTTCCAGCTTTTGCAGCTTGATAAACGAGCCATCATGCAGTTCTACCACGCGCATCTCGCCCGGTTCTTGATCGTCGATTTCGATCTCTTCTGCCACAGGAACCCAGCCAAAGTCATGCAGCGGCGCTTCATGCTCACGGCCGTAACCGTAGCTTTTGGTCGACGTGTCGGCGTTATTGAAGGCCACGCAGGGGCTGATGATGTCCAGAACGGCCGTGCCCTCAAAATGCAGCGCCGCCTTCATCAATTCGCGCACCTGTTTGGCGTCGCCGGAAAACGAACGGGCGACAAACCCCGCCCCGGCAACGATGGCTTCCATACACACGTCCACAGGCGGCAGTTTGTTTTCGCCGGCATACTTTAGCACCTGACCTTCGTCGGCCGTGGCCGAAAACTGGCCTTTGGTCAGGCCATAAACGCCGTTATTTTCTACCACGTACACCATGCGCACGTTGCGCCGGATGAGGTGCTTGAACTGACCCAGACCAATGCTGCCCGTATCGCCATCGCCGCTGACGCCGATAGCGTGCAGGCTGTGGTTGCCCATCAGGGCGCCAGTGGCCAGGGATGGCATACGGCCGTGCAGCGAATTAAAGCCAAACGAACCGCCCAGGAAATAGGCCGGCGACTTGCTGGAACAGCCAATACCGCTCAGGCGCAGTACCTGGTGCTGCGCAATGTCCAGTTCATAGGCCACCTGCACAATCTGGTTGGCAATGGAATTGTGGCCGCAGCCCTTGCATAACGTGGAAGGCTGGCCTTTGTAATCTTTTAGCGTTAACCCTAACTTGTTTTCGACTCCGCGTCTTGGTCCACTACTCATGACTCATCTGCTCCTTGCGCTGTGACTCGGCGGCTTCCACCGCTTCCACTACCCAACGCGCCGTCAGCGGCATGCCGTCCAGGTGGGCCAGCGAAACCAGCCGCGTCGCTTTATCCGGTACTTCTGTCTGTAAAATTTTGTGTAACTGACCATCCCGGTTTAGCTCCACCACGTACACCCGTTCATAACGGGCAATAAAGTCTCGCACCTCGTCGTCGATAGGCAGGGCGCGCAGGCGCATAAAGCTGGTTTGTACACCGGTTTTGGCCAGCCGATCGCGGGCTTCCTCGATGGCGTATTGGGTCGTGCCAAAGGCGATGATGCCAAAGTCGGCATCGTCGTTTTCTTCAATCACCGGACCGGGGACCAAATGTCGGGCGGTCTGAAACTTGCGCTGCAGGCGCGCCATGTTGTTTTCCCAATCTTCCGGGCTTTCGCTGTAGACGGCGTGCTCGTTGTGGCCCGTGCCACGAGCGAACCAGGCTGCCAGTGGATGCGGATTGCCGGGCAGCGTGCGGTAGGCAATCCCGTCGCCGTCCACGTCTTTGTAGCGGGCGTAACGGCCGTTATCCCTGATATCCTCAGCCGTCACCACCTTGCCCCGCTTGATCGGCTCTTCAGGATAGGTGAACGGCTCCGTCATCCAGTTGTTCATCCCCAGGTCCAGATCACTCAACACAAAAACTGGCGTTTGCAGCTCATCGGCCAGATTGAGGGCCGTGGTGCCAAACTCAAAACACTCCGCCACCGAAGACGGGAACAAAATCACGTTCAGCGTATCGCCGTGGCCCAGGTAATAGGTGAAGATCACGTCGCCCTGGCCGGTGCGCGTGGGCAGACCGGTGCTGGGTCCAACACGCTGGATGTCCCAGATAACGGCCGGCACTTCGGCGAAGTAGCCTAATCCGGCAAACTCGGCCATCAACGAAATGCCCGGTCCGGAGGTAGCCGTCATCGCCCGCGCGCCGCTCCAACCGGCACCCAGCACCATGCCAATGGCCGCCAGTTCATCTTCGGCCTGGACCACAGCGTAGGTGGCTTTGCCCGTTTCCGGGTCGCGGCGCAGCCGGGGCAGATAGTCGTTCAGGGCATCAATCAAACTGGTGGAAGGGGTGATGGGATACCAGGCGGCGAAGGAAACGCCGCCAAAAATAGCGCCCAGGGCAGCGGCCTCGTTGCCGGTGATAAGGATTTTGCTGCTGGTCGCGTTCATCGGTTCTACCCGGTATGGGTCGGTTTTGGTGATGTTTTCGCTGGCCCACTCGTAGGCAGCGCGGACCACGGCCATGTTGGATTCCACCAGGTTGCGCCGCTTTTTGAAGTGAACTTCCAGGGCTTCGTCGATTTTGCCCAGAGGAATATCCAGCAGGTAGGCCAGCGCGCCCACGTAGACCATGTTGGCGATGTAGTCGCTGAGTTTGCCTTTGAGGCCGCTTTCGGCAACGAACGGCCGTACCGGGATGCCATACATCGTCACGTCGTCGCGGGCCGGTACGTTGCGCCAATCTTCGTTATAGAGGCAGACACCGCCGGGGGGCAGGCTGCGAATATCCTGGTGGACGGTGGCCTCATTAAAAGCTACCAGCAGTTCGCTGGTTTCGCGCCGGGCGATGTAGCCCTCTTTGCTGACGCGAATGTGATACCAGGTGGGCAGTCCCTGGATATTGGAAGGGAAAATGTTTTTACCATTCACCGGCACGCCCATGCGGAAGATGGCGCGCAGCAAAGCCAGATTGGCGGTCTGGCTGCCGGTGCCGTTGGCGGTGGCCACAACAATGGCAAAGTCGTTGACAATGGGCTTTTGAGACGGCCGTTCGGAGACGGCCGTTGCTGCCGGTACATTTTCTTGAACACCCATGATTCGTTCTCCTTAGAAAAATCAGGGGCGACGCTGCTGCGCCGCCCCTCCCAATTCCAAATTTTTAGCCGTAAACCAGTGGACCCAATGTATCAACTGTCGCTAAATTCTATTCTTAACCTCACACTGCCTGTCAGACAGTCCAGACATCAGCAGCGTGATACAGCTTCGCCAGATCGCCCATCCCCTTTTGTTCCTGAGCCATGCGCACCTGCCCCATCAACTCTTCTGTGTAAGTGGGCTTGTGGACGTTGCGGATAACACCCATGGGCGGTGGGTAAGTGGGGTGCTCCATGTGGGCCAGAATGTAGGCCAGCTCTTGCGAAGTTTCGTCGTGGACAATCAAATCTTTTTCGCTGAACTCGCCACCCAGTTCTACCACTTCCGGTTTGAAACCATTCAGCCGCACCCCTTTGTCGTTGTTTTTGCCAAAGACAAGCGGCTTGCCGTGCTCCAGGTAAATCACATGATCAGAGCGCGTGCGACGGTCGTCGATGCCGGTCCATTCGGTGGGATTGAAGATGACGCAGTTCTGGTAAATTTCTACAAACGATGTGCCGGGATGGGCCGCCGCCGCCCTGAGGACTTCGCCCAGGTGGGTGGTGTCGGCATCCATGGCGCGGGCCACAAAAGTAGCTTCCGCCGAAAGCGCCAGCGTGAGCGGGTTGATCGGCTGCTCGATGGAGCCCATGGGCGAAGACTTGGTTTTCTTGCCTTTGCGCGACGTGGGTGAATACTGCCCTTTGGTCAGGCCATAGATACGGTTGTTGAAGAGCAAGATATTCAGGTTTACGTTGCGGCGAATGGCGTGAATCAGGTGGTTGCCGCCAATGGAAAGGCCATCGCCATCACCAGTAATGACCCAGATGCTCAAATCGGGATTGGCTACGGCCAGGCCAGAGGCGAGCGTGGGCGCACGGCCGTGTATGCTGTGGATGCCGTAGGTGTTCATGTAATACGGGAAGCGGCTGGAGCAGCCGATGCCGGAAATAAAGACGATCTTTTCTTTGGGCACGCCTAGCTCCGGCAGCACTTTTTGCAGTTGGGCCAGGATGGCATAATCGCCACAGCCGGGGCACCAGCGCACGGTCTGGTCCGATACAAAATCTTTGCGAGTCAGTTCTAATGCTATTGATTCAGTCATGATCTTCTCCCTGATGTCGGTTATGGGCTAACCGGTTCCTGTTCCTCGTTGAACAGTTCTACAAGTTTCTGGTACACCTCGCCGATTTTGAACGGCCGTGCGTGCAGTTTCGGATAAGAGATGATGTTATCCAGGGCATACGTGCCGCGCATAACAAACGCCAGTTGGCCGTTGTTCAGCTCCGGCACCAAAATGCGGTTGTAGCTGCGCAGAATGGTCTCAAAATTGCGCGGGAAGGGATTCAGGAAACGCAGATGGGCGTGGGCCACGTCGTAGCCCTTGTTGCGGGCGCGGGTAACGGCCGTGCGTACGGCGCCAAACGTCCCGCCCCAGGACACTACCAACAAGTCACCCGAAGCCGGTCCAAACACATCTTGTTCCGGGATGGCATTGGCCAGCCGCGCCACTTTCTCGGCGCGCAGGTGCACCATTTGCTCGTGGTGGCGCGGGTCATAAGACACGTTGCCTGTGATGGGCGCTTTCGCCAGACCTCCGATGCGGTGTTCCAGGCCGGGCGTGCCGGGAATGGCCCACGGCCGTGCCAGCGTCTCTTCATCGCGCAAATACGGGAAGAACGGTGCGTCGCCATTGCTGTCGCTGCGCCCCTCTGGATGATGCACCACAATCGGCTCAATCTCATCGGGGTTCGGGATTTGCCACGGTTCCGAGCTGTTCGCCAGATACCCTTCCGAGAGGACCACCACCGGGGTCATGGCGCGTACAGCCAGGCGGCAGGCCTCGAAGGCGATGTCGAAGCAGTCGGCCGGCCCCTTGGGGGCCAGGACAGGCATGGGGCTTTCACCGTTACGGCCGTACAACGCCTGCAGTAAATCGGCCTGCTCCGTTTTCGTCGGCAAGCCGGTGCTTGGGCCACCACGCTGCACGTCGATGATCACCATCGGCAGTTCCAGCATCAGGGCCAGGTTCATCGCCTCGCTTTTCAAGGCCAGGCCAGGGCCGCTGGTGCCAGTAACGGCCAGTGCACCCCCAAACGACGCGCCAATCACCGACCCCATGGCCGCAATTTCATCCTCGGCCTGGAAGGTGCGCACGTCGAAGTTGCGCAGCGGCGCCAGCGCGTGCAAAATGTCGCTGGCCGGCGTGATGGGATACGAGCCGTAAAAGAGCGGTTTGCCGATTTTTCTCGCGGCCGTGACCAACCCTAAGGCCATCGCCTGGTTGCCGGTGACGTTGCGATAAGTGCCGGGTGGCAGCGAAGCCGGCCGAATCTGGAAGCGGCGGCGGAAAACCTCCGTCGTCTCGCCAAAATAGAAGCCTGTCTCCAACGCAATTCGGTTTGCCTCGGCGATTTCTGGTTTCTTAGCAAATTTACTCTGAATCCAGGATTCCGAAGTCTCCAGACGCCGGTCAAAAATCCAAAACGTCAGGCCCAACGCAAAAAAGTTCTGACAGCGATCTTTTTCTTTCGTCGTCAGAGTGTCCATGTCCTTCAACGCCTCGCGGGTTAGCGATGTCAGTGGCACTTCGTGGACTTCGTAGCCTTTCAGCGATCCATCTTCCAAGGGGTTGGTGTCGTAATCGGCTTTTTTCAGGTTGGTGGGCGTAAAGGCGTCGGTGTTGACGATGATAATGCCCCCAACCTCTAAATCGGGCAGGCTGGCTTTCAGGGCGGCCGGATTCATAGCCACCAGCACAAATGGCGCGTCGCCCGGGGTCAAAATGTCGTGCTGCGACAGGTTCACCTGAAACCCGCTGACGCCGGCCAGCGTGCCGGCCGGGGCACGAATTTCTGCCGGATAATCCGGCAGGGTGCTGATGTCGTTGCCAAAAACGGCCGATGTCGTGGTGAACTGGGTCCCGGTGAGCTGCATACCATCCCCAGAATCCCCGGCAAAACGAATGACAACAGATTCTAGCTCCTCAAAATGGACAGTGGGATCACTCATAACAATCTCCTCGTTAAAAAAATAACCAAACGGCCGTCTGTCCTTGTCAGACCAGGGGCACGGTTGGTAGTAAACTAAAATGTTCCGTTAATAAGATTAAACCCTGGTTATAATCATTGGCGTCCAGGGCGTCTACAATTCTTTCGTGATAAGTCCAGACGTCTACCCAATATTGGTAGTTCACGAACCGGGTGAGCTCCGATGCTTCATACGCATCCCAATAAGCGGAAAGCAGCCCCTGGACAAAGGGGTTTTCCAGATGACTGAAGGTCTTTAGATGGAATTTGCGGTGTTCTCCATTGGGGATGTGGACCGGCTGTCCACGAAGTTTGCGCCAGGCTTCTTCTACCAGGCAGCGCATCTCGGCTTTGTCGGCGGGGGTGAGGCAAACGACGGCTTCATGCCACATGTTCGTTTCGATGGCCCGGCGCAGGGCACTGAACTGAGCGAACTGCGCCTCGCCGGTACCGAGGCTGAAGAGCAGGCTGGTCAGTACAGCGGGAGCAAAGTCAAACGGCTCACGCTGGATGCCGGTGCGCGTTTTAACGGAAACCAGCCCTAAACTGCGGGCCACTTCGAGCTGTTCGCGCAGTTTGCCAACGCTGATGCCCAAGTCGGCGCTAATCTGGCTAAGGGTGGGAAGCCGTTCGCCGGGGGCAACCTGAGTGTTGATCAGGTACTTGATGAAATCGGAGTCAAGTTTGTGTAGTAGCATCTTGCCCGCCGATTTATTGGATAAATCCAATTAATCAGATGAATTGGATTATAGCAGCGATGGTTGGTTTGTACAACAGCACGGCCGTTTTATTCGGCAATTCTCAGCATTCGGCGGGCACGGGCTTGCTCAGTCGAAATAAAGGACACGGCGGTGTAAGGGGTGACGGCTTTTTTCCTTCTGCTCGGCAGGATAGCCTACAGTCAAGATGGCTTGCGGCTGCCAATCGGGCGGCAAGGAAAGTGTTTCGCGTACGACAGCGGGGCAAAACAGCGGCGCGCACATCCAGCAAGCGCCCAGTCCCAGCGCGTGGGCGGCCAGCAGCAGATTTTGGCCGGCCATAGCCGTGCTTTGCACAGCCATGATCCACTCGTTTTGCTGGCGGCGAGCGTCGGGATAGGTGTCCATGTCGGCCATGGACAGGCTGAGCAAAATGAGCAGCGGGGCGCGAGTGAGGCGTTGATAAGAACGGTTCGCATCCTTTTCGATGAGGTCGGGGGGCAAATGGTCGGCTTGCAGATCGGCACGCAACTGGCGGCCCATAGCCAGGGCCAGGCGTTCTCTGGCTGCGGCGCTTTTGAGGACGGCGAAACGCCACGGCTGCCGGTTGTGGGCGGAAGGCGCCCAGATGGCGGCCGTAAGCAGCTGCTCGACCAATTCGTCGGGGATCGGGTCGGGCTGGTAACGGCGCAGGGAGCGCCGGCTGGTGATCCAAAAGATTTTTTCGTTCATAGTGGAGATGGTAGCGGGAAACGGCCGTTTAAACCACAAAGAGCCTTGCGATGGCAAGGCCCTTTGCGGGAAGAGGAGAAAAAAGGAGGAATTGGGGTATAAATTTGATTAATATAAATCTTTTTTCTAACGTACCCTTATTTTACGGGAGAGAAGATGGGGTAACAGGCAATTCTGATACAATGGTTTTGTAAACTAGTTTACATTTTGGACTTTTGCTTGGGACATCGCCATGGAAAAAGAAGACTCTGGAGAGTTGCGCTGTGAAAACTGCAGGCAGTCGGTTCTGCCGACAGATACGATCTGCTGGCATTGCGGCTGGCGGCTGCCCACACGACCGGGTGACGGAGCGGCTGCGCTGGCTGTGCCGGAGGCGGCTCAACCGTTTTCATTGACGGCCGTTGCCGCTTACGCCGGCCTGACTGCCCTGATCATCCTCTTGTTGCTTGTTGTCTTCCGAGCGCTGGGCAGCTATCCGGTGATTCTGCTTGATCCTAAAGCGCCGATAAAACCCGGCTGGCAGCCGGTTACCGACCAACGGCAAACTTTTACGCTGGAGATCCCTCCTGGCTGGCAGTGGATGGAAGACGACATGAATGGGCGGTTGGATAAACGGCTGGCAGCAAGCCCGCCGATGACTGCAGCTCTGAAACCCTGGTCCGAACTTGTCGACGACCTGGTCGTGCGGCTGATGGCCGAAGCGGCCGATGCCGATGCGGAGCAACTGCCGGGGTTTGTGCTGGTGGCTTTTAGCTCACAAATGGCTCAGGTAAGCCCTGAACAGATGACGGCCGTCTGGACCAACCGCGTGGCTCCAGAAGATTTGCTGTCTGTGGCGGTGCAAGAAGATTTACGCGGGCAGGCCAAGGGCACGGCCGTTTTGGCCGTCCAGGCGGCCAACGAGCCGTGGATTTGCCGGCAGGAAGGGGTGATGGGGGATGACGGCCGTTACCTGGTGGTAGGCTGCGCCCCGCTGGAGCAGTACGAAGAACATGCCCGTGAATATGAGATCTTACTGTCTAGTTTTCAACTCCTGCAGCCGCCTTCTTGACGCTCCTCTGACCACCCAGTACAATGCTAGCCATGTCTAATTCTACACCCTCTCAGGCCGCCCCCAAGCAGTTCAACTATGGCGGACAGGCCGTAATCGAAGGCGTGATGATGCGCGGCTCACGCGCTTTGGCCGTAGCCGTGCGCGATCCCCATGGTAATATCGTCGTGCACACGGAACCCCTGAATGCCAAAATTTACGGCAACCGCGTTGCTCGCATGCCGTTTGTGCGGGGGCTGACCATGTTGTGGGATGCCCTGGGCCTGGGAATCAAAAGCCTCATGTTTTCGGCCGAAGTAGCCATTGAAGAGGAAGATGCCTCTCCTGGTGATGGAAAAGAAGCCAGCAAAGTGTTTGAAGGCCCGATGCAGTGGGGCACAGTTTTATTCTCCCTAACGTTCGCTATTCTCCTCTTTTTTGTCTTCCCCACGTTTGCTGCTCGTCTGGCCGTCAATCTGCTGCACATAAGCCAGTACCACATCCTGGAAAATTTGATCGAAGGTCTGGTGCGCCTGGGTTTGCTGGTTGGGTATATTTGGGGCATTGCTTTTATGCCCGATATCAAGCGGCTCTATCGTTACCACGGAGCAGAACACAAAACCATAAATGCCTATGAAGCGGGGGTAGAGCTGACGCCCGCCAGTGTAGCTCGCTTTCCACTGGAGCATCCGCGCTGCGGCACGGCCTTTTTGCTAACGGTGGTGGTGATTTCCATCTTGATTTACAGCTTTTTGCCGCCGATGGGTCTGGCCTTGCGGATGGTCTCGCGCATTGTGCTGCTGCCGGTAATTGCCGGGGTAGCCTATGAATTTTTGCGTTATTCGGCGGCACATCAGGACAATGCGTTTATTCGCCTGATTACGAAGCCGAATCTGGCGCTGCAGCATCTGACGACGGCCGAACCGGACGAATCGATGCTGGCGGTGGCAATTACCGCATTCGAGCGAATGATGGTATACGAACAGGGGCAGGAGACGGTGCCGGACACGGCCGTTTTGGTCGAAGCGCCAGCCGGTGGTGTGGTAACCTAAGGTAGCTGAGAAGTTATGGCGACTGGGAAAAAAGCAGCAGAAAAGCACAATGAAGCGGGCCTCGTCCATTTCGAGAATTGGGAAATGGAAAAGGCCGTTGCTGCCTTTCAGGAGGCCGTAGACAACGATCCGGAAAATCCTGAATATCTTCTCAATTTAGCACGCGTGTATGCGCGCAGCGGCGACTATGAGCAGGCGATGAACTCGTTGGGCCGTTATCTGCAAGTGGAAACGGAAGGAGACGTCGCGGCCCGCTTTGAGCGCCTGTTCTCGTCATCTCTTGATGACGTGGAAACGCTGCTCATCGACACGATGCGCCAGCTCAATATCCCGATTGCCCAAATTGGCAAAGCGATCCAGATGTGGCTGGAGTTTCGCATCACGATTGGGAGACGGCCGTTTCGCACACCCAAACCCGAACTCTGGGCGGCTGGCATTACTTATGCCATCGTCAAGGTCAACTTTGTGGAACTCAAACGGACCGACGTGGCCGCGGCGTACGGCATCAACGAGCGCGCCCTTAAGGATAAGTACGAAGAAATCGTGCAAACGCTTGATTTAATGCCGGCAGATTATCGTTATTTTACCGGAGAGAAAAATCCGCTGGATAAGCTGGTGGAAGCGGCTCGCCTGTTGGAAGAACTGGATCGCAATTTCCAGGAAGACGATTGATTCCTGCGGATTTCGTGTTTTGTCGGAGGCGCCAGAGGCGTCTCTTTTTTTGTGGGTAGGCTGCGGGAACGGCCGTTTTCACCACCGCCTCTTCTTTCTTTACCCCCACGCGGGACTACAAACCTCGCTTCGTCTCTAAAATCAGGTTATCCACCACGGCCTTCAACGCCTCTTCGTTGTTTTCGTCCCCGCCGTGCTGGCGATAGACAGCCAGTTGCCGGTCCGCGCTGGTGCCCGTTTTTAAGATCGTACGCACGTATTCCACTTCCTTGCGGCTGCCCAACTCGTCCACCACGTCATCCAACAGTTCCAGCAGCTCTTCCATTAAAAAGTGGAAGGGAATCGCTTCTTCAATACCGAAATCAATCATTTCGCCGTCGATGCCATAACGCACAGCCCGCCACTTATTTTCGGTGATGTGCATGTGGCGGTAATGACGCCAGGCCATATTTTGCCGCCGCAGCTTTAGCAGCTTGGCGCAAATCGCCTGGAACAGCGCTGCAATGCAGACGCATTCATCCACGGTCGTACAAATGTCGGTGATGCGAAATTCGAGGGTGTCGAACACCGGATGAGGGCGGATGTCCCACCAGATTTTGGCCCGCGTGTCCGATTTGCCGAAGGAGCCGACTTTGCCCAGGGTTCTCTCGTAATTTTTGTATTCGGCCCAGGAGGTAAAAGAGTGGGGGATACCTGTGCGCGGCAGTTGTTCGAACACCACGCTGCGGTAAGACTTAAGGCCGGTGTGACGGCCGTGCCAGAACGGAGAACTGGTGGATAGGGCCAGCAGATGCGGGATAAAATAGCGCGCCTGGTTCATAATCTCAACCATCAAATCCTTAGAATCCAGGTCGCCGCCAAAACCAACATGCACGTGCATCCCAAAAATCAACAGCCGCCGCGCCACACCCTGCATGTCGTCCAGCAGTTCCTTGTACCGCACCCCCTCGGTAATGGACTGCTCTTCCCAACGGGCAAACGGATGTGTGGAAGCAGCGGCAATCGCCAGTCCGTTTTCCGCCGCCATTTCGCTCACCGCCCGGCGCAAACGCACCACTTCCGCCCGCACTTCCTTCACATTGCGGCATACATGGCTGCCCACCTCCACCTGCGACTGCATAAACTCCGGCTTCAAATTCAGGCTGGTCGGCCGTGATTGATCCTGCGAAATCAGCTCGGAAATGTAGGAGTGTAAATTGCGGCTCTGAGGATCAATGATCTGGTATTCTTCCTCAACGCCAAGGGTTAATGGGGGTGTAGGGACAGACATGATTCATCTCCTGGTTATATTAAATTTATACGGCCGTTCATGGCGGGTGGGATAAATCGATACAAAGAGTAGTTTAGTGGGGAATGGGCGTTGGTGCAAACCAGGAAATCCGGCCCACGGCCGTTTCTCGCCGCATGTGGTAAAAGCAGCAGAAGCCTTTGACACGCCACTTTTTTATGATTGATTTAAATTTACTATCAGAGTAATCTCCACGCTCCCCAGAGCCGGACTTCCCCTCCCAAAGGGAGGGAATTGAGGGGAGCAAAAAGAGGGAAAACGCTTACACGATAATTTTCTTAAACACCAATCAAGTTGCGCTTTCACTTATACATACACGCCTGCTCCAAATCACGGTATAATTCGCCTTGGAGACCTAGCGTAAGGTTCCAACAACCCGACTTGACAACTCAAACCCCGCCCGATAGGAGAAACCATTATGGCTTTTGCAAATAAAAAAGTGCCCGCCGGTGAAAAAATCACCTTTGAAAATGGCAAGTTAAACGTTCCCGATAATCCGATTGTCGCCTTTATCGAAGGCGATGGCATCGGCGTCGACATCACCCCGGCATCCCTGCTCGTTTGGGATGCGGCCGTAGAAAAAGCCTACGGCGGCAAACGCAAGATCGCCTGGATGGAAATCTATTCCGGTGAAAAAGCTGCCGCCATCTACGACGGCAACTTCATGCCCGAAGAAACCTTCGAAGCCATGCGCGAATACCTCGTCGGCATAAAAGGGCCTCTCACTACGCCCATCGGCGGCGGCTTTCGCAGCCTCAACGTCACCCTGCGCCAGGTTTTAGACCTCTACGCCTGTGTACGGCCGGTGCGGTGGATTCCCGGCACGCCCAGCCCGGTGCGTGAGCCGGAGAAAATGAACATCGTCATCTTCCGCGAAAACACGGAAGACGTTTACTCAGGCATCGAATGGCAGGCCGGCTCGTCTGAAGCAGCGGCTATCATCAAATTCATGAATGAGGAACTGGGCAAAAATGTACGCCCGGATTCGGCAATCGGCATTAAGCCCGTCAGTGCTTTCGGCACCAAGCGGCTGGTACGGCAGGCTCTTCAATACGCCATCGACCATAATCGGCCCAGCGTGACCCTCGTCCACAAGGGCAACATCATGAAGTTTACCGAAGGCGCTTTCCGCGATTGGGGATACGAACTAGCCCGCGACGAGTTTGGCGCAGAGCCCTTGGATGGCGGTCCATGGCACATCATGAAAAATCCTAAAACCGGCGCCGACATCATTATTAAAGACGTCATCGCCGACAACATGCTGCAGCAGCTGCTCACCCGCACGGCCGATTACGACGTCATCGCCACGCTAAACCTGAACGGCGACTATATGAGTGATGCAGCGGCGGCGCAGGTTGGCGGTCTGGGCATGGCCCCCGGCGGCAACATTGGCGACGGCGTGGCTTTGTTTGAAGCGACACACGGCACCGCACCCAAGTATGCCGGTAAAGACATGGTTAACCCTGGCAGCCTCATTCTCTCCGGTGTAATGATGCTGGAATATATGGGCTGGCAAGAAGCGGCCGATCTGGTGGTTAAAGCCACCACGCAAACCATTCTCGACAAAACCGTTACCTACGATCTGCATCGCCAGATCGAGGGCGCGACCAAGTTGAGCTGCTCTGAATTCGCCAAAGCGATTGTGGACAATATGGATTAGTCACCCGGCCGATTCCTGGTTGGTCAGTACAAGCCAACGGCCGTTCCTTCGTCCGTTGGCTTTTTTGCAGCTATGATACCAAGCCATCCGCCTAAACTTCTCACCATCGCCGGTTCAGACAGCGGCGGCGCTGCCGGCCTGCAAGCCGATTTACGCGCCTGGGCCGTGCTAGGTGCGTATGGCATGAGCGTGATCACGGCCGTTACCGCGCAAAACTCCGTCGCCGTGAACAGTATCCAGTTCCTGCCACCCGACTTTGTCGCCGCCCAGCTCACGGCCGTGCTCTCCGACTACGGCGCCGACGCCACCAAAACCGGCTTTCTGGGCCGCGCCGCCACCATCCAGGCCGTGGCCGAAACCCTGCGCAGTTTTCCGGTTGCCCACCTCGTCATCGATCCGGTGCTGGTGAATCACACAGGCAAAGCGATGTTCGACACGGCCGTCACCGCCGCCTACATCACCTCCCTCTTCCCCCTGGCCGATCTGATCACGCCCAATCCCGCAGAAGCCGCCCTGCTGCTAAACATGGAAATCCGCTGCCTGGCCGATGGGGAAACGGCCGTCCGCCGCCTGCACGATCTGGGTCCTCAGCACGTGCTCCTCAAACGCCTGCCGGCCAACGGCCGTCTCGTTGACTTGTTCTACGACGGCCACGCCGTCGTGCGGCTGCCTACCCCGAAAATCGCCACCGCCAACACCCACGGTTCCGGCGATGTATTTTCGGCGGCGGTTTGTGCTTTTTTGGCCCAGGGAGAAAAGATAGAAACGGCCGTGCGTCACGCCCAATCCTTCACCGCCGCGGCCATCCGCCACAGCGCCGCCTGGACGCTTGGCCGCGGACATGGTCCCGTCTGGCCCACCAGGCCATGAACAATCTCTCACCTTCTTGACGGCGGCAAAATTTTTGATACTCTGTACGTTCAAAATGTTTTGAACGTAGGGGATTTTTTCATGAACGAAAAACTGATCGCCGTCAATGACAGTACAATCGCCGGAATTGGCCGCCTGGCGCGTTACTTTGGCTTCGCCGAAGTGATGGGCCGCCTCTTTGGCACATTGCTCATGAGCCCAGAGCCAATGTCGCTGGACGATCTGGCCGCCCAGCTAGAAATCAGCAAAGGCTCGGTTAGCATGAACATGCGTGCCCTGGAACGCTGGGGCATGGCCAAAGAAGTCTGGATGCGCGGCGACCGCAAAAAATATTACGCCGCCGAACACGACCTGTGGCAGGTTATTCGCAACGTGCTCAGCAGCCGGGAGCGCCGCGAAGTAGAGTTGGCCCTACAAGTGTTGGGCGACAGCGTCGAAAAGCTGCAGTCCGCCGGCAACGAACTTTCACCCGAAGACCGCGACCTGGCCGAATTTTACCTGGAACGCATTTCCGATTTGCAGGCCTTTTTCACCGTGGCCCAAATGGCTCTGGAAACGGTGCTGGGCAGCGGCGAATCCCTCGATTTTGACGCTGTCACCAAGATCGAAATCGCCTAAAATTAAATCTAGAGAAGCAACCCGCGAAAATCGCTGCTTCTTTAATTTTGCTGGAGGTTTGTGATGGTTCAGTTACACAACAAAGAGACAGGCGCGCTGATTGGGGAGATCAGCGAAGCGCAGCTGGCATTTTTAATCAATAACCTGGAAGAAGAAGACGTAGACGACGTGGACTATTACCTGGATGAGGCGATGGTGGATCTGCTGGCAGCAGACGGGGCGGACGCCGGGTTGGTTGCCATGCTGCGCCAGGCGCTGGACGAGAACGGCGAAGTAGAATTTTACTGGGAACGCCCATGAAAATCGCCGTCGGCTCCACCAATCCGGTCAAAGTGTCCGCCGTGCAGTCCATCATCGCCAAAGTATGGCCGGAAGCGGAGGTCACGGCCGTTGCCGTGCCTACCGGCGTCAGCGAAATGCCCCTGAACGACACCGAGACGATCACCGGAGCGCGCAACCGGGCGCAGGCCGCGCGCACGGCCGTCAACGCCGACCTCGGCTTCGGCCTGGAAGGGGGCGTGCATCCCGATCCCATCGGGCTGGTGCTGCAAGGCTGGGTGGTGGTGACGGATGGCAACGGCCGTGAAGGCATCGCCGGTGCTGGCCGCCTGCCCCTGCCGCCCGCCATCGCTCAACGCATCCTGGCCGGTGAAGAACTCGGTCCCCTCATGGACAAACTCCTCGGCGAGAGCAACGTCAAAGCCAAAGGCGGCGCCGTCGGTGCGCTTACCGGCGGCCTGATCCCTCGCCAGCAAGCCTTCGCGCTGGGCGTAGCCTATGCGCTCGCACCCTTCGTCGCCCCGGAGTTTTATGGTGTTTAAGTGTTCCGGTGTTCAAGTGTTCCGGTGCTTAGTCACCTGAACACTTAAACACTTGAACACCTTTACACAATCCCTCTCATGCCCCCTCCACCCATCGACACTCACTTCGACGAAGTTTTTGCCGACGCCATTGCCAAATTGGAGTCTTACAACAAGCATCTGTACCGGCCGAACACCTATCTGCACAAATGGTGGGCGCGGCGCTGCGGCAGTACCTTTCGCCTCATTCTCAAAGCGTTGGTGGAAGATGAAGCGACGCGGGACTATTACGCACCGGGCGGATTAGACGGCAAAATCATCCTCGACCCGATGATGGGCGGCGGCACGACTTTGCATGAAGCCATCCGCCTGGGGGCCAGTGTGATTGGCGCGGACGTGGACCCCATTCCGGTGCTGCAAGCCCGCGCAAGCCTGAGCGGTGGCTCGCTCACGCAGCTGGCGCAGCAGTTCCGGCGCTTTCACCAATCGCTGCGCGCCCAACTGGCGGATCATTACCGCACGACCTGCCCGCAGTGCCAGCGCGACGTGGCCTGGTGGTACATACTGTACGGCCTGCGCCGCCGCTGCGCCTGCGGCGAAGCGCTGTTTGTCGACAGCCTGACGCTGCGCCATAACAACGATGACTCTATTTTCCACCTGGACCCCATCACCCATGATGTGTGCCGGGACGAGGCGCTGTTTAGCCGGGCGGCGGAGGGGGAGAAACGGCCGTTACACGAACGCACCCAGAAAACCTGCCCCACCTGCCACAAACCCTACCGTGAAATACTGGACGTACCCTACTACCAGCGCTACACGCCGCTGGCCGTCAGCGGCCACTGCCCGGAGCACGGCCTCTTCTTCGCCGCCATGCGCCCGGACGATTGGGCCGCCATCCGCCGCGCCGACGACCTGCGCCCCACCATTGCCTTGCCGGAAAAAGAGTTCGCCATCGGCCACGGCTCCAAATCGCGCAGCCTCCACGAGCGGCGCATCCACAGCTACCTGGATTTATTCAGCAGCCGCCAGTTGTTGTATTTGGCGACGGCCGTGAATTGGCTAAACCCGGAGATTTCGGATTTCGGGTTTCGGATTTCGGGGCAGGCGCGGTTGAATCTGGCGCTGCTGGTGTCTACGGCGCTGGAATTTAATACGCTGCTGTGTGGCTATAAAGGCTACGGCGCGCGGCGGCCGGGAGCCATTCGCCATGCGTTTACCTATCACGCCTACAGCTTCCCCTACACGGCGCTGGAAAATAATCCGCTGTACGGCCGTCGCGCTTCCGGCACGCTGGAGAATTTATTCCACGGCCGTATCCTGCGCGGCCGTCAGTGGGCGCAGCAGCCGGTGGAGCGCCGTCCCATCAGCGGGCGGCGCAGCTGCGCCGTGCCCATTGCCGATGAGGTGGATGCGGGCACGGAGGTGGCGCGGTTTGATGAGTTGGGCGACGGCCGTCGCCGCTTTTTGCTCATCCAGGGTTCCTCCACGGTGCTGGATTTGCCCGACGCCAGCGTAGATTTCATCGTCACCGACCCGCCGTATTTCGACAGCGTGCAGTACAGCGATCTGGCCGCCTTTTTCCGCGTCTGGCTGCGCCAACTGCTGCCGGAAAGCGACGGCTGGAGCTATGAGCTGGACCAATCGGCCGTGGAACCAACGACCAACGGCAGCGGCGCGGATTACACGGCCAGCCTGAGCGGCATTTTTGCGGAATGCGCGCGGGTGCTGAAGCAGGAAAACGGCCGTCTCATCTTCACCTACCACCACTGGAATCCCAAAGGCTGGGCGGCTCTGACCCTGGCCCTGAAGCGCGCCGGGTTTGGTCTGGTCAACCGCTACGTCGTTCATTCTGAAAATTTAGTCTCGCGCCACATCGTCGGCCAGAACGCGCTGGTTCACGATGTGATTTTGGTCTGCGCCCCGGCGCAGGAGGTGGCGCGGGAGTGGCCGGCGGTAACGGCCGTTACCCTCACAGACAGCTACCAATTCTGCTATGATTGTGGCAGCGTGCTGGGCTGGCTGCTCGGCGCTGGGCTGAGCGAAGGCGAGATTGAGAGTGCCTGGCGCGATTTATTGACGTGAAACGTAGAGATTGGACCAATCTTAAAGATTGGTCCAATCTAAAACCTGAAACTATGACCCTGGAATTTGAACGGTTGACGGCCGATTTGGAGCAGATGGCTCTGACCACCGCGCGGCGCTATGAGCTGCGGCGCGGGCGGCTGGAAGAAGCGCAGGCAGCGCTGAAAGAGTATCGCACCAACTGGACGGCCGTCGACAACGCCCTCACCCTGGCCGCCAAACGCGGCGACCCCAAGCTGTACCGCTCGGCACGGCCGTTCGACGAGACCGAACCGCTCGACGCCGCCATCGACCCGCCTGCGCCGCCGCCCCAGGCCACCATCCTGGCCACCGATGGCTCACAAATCATGCCCGACCGCCACGCGGCGTACCTGTACTACCTCATCAACGTCGGCGGGATTGTCTACCACCACGGCGATAGCCCGGGCCACGGCGAGAATCGCCCGCCGGAAACCTTCACCGTGCCGCAGCTGGTCTACCCAGAGACAGAAGATGAACTAGATAAGTTTAACAGGAGCGGCACGATCAGCATTGAACGCGACTTGCAAGAAATTGATATTCTCAGCCAGCAGGCCTTTTATCATCGAAACGATAGTGAGCTTGTGCTAGCTGTTCTGGATCAACGCTTGCTCTACTGGCCTATTGGCTCAGAAGGGGTCGCTGAGAACGCAGCGGTTACTGCATGGGGGGAAAGCATGACCGACATCCACCGCACAGGGGCGCTGCTGTGCGGCTACATCGACCGGCCGGGCAGCATTGGCGTGGTGACCCTAATGAAATCGATCACGGCCGTTTCCGACCCCACTTTCAACTGGCGGCTGCTGGGCACGCAAAAAGGCGTCCAGGGCCTTACCGACCGCGACCTGTTCGGCGCACTCTTGGCGCCCAGCCAGCGCAGCAAAGTCTTCGTCTACGTCTCGCCACCCAACAACACCTTCGCCGAGCAAGACCCGGCCAACGAGGTCTGCTTTTTCTACGTGAATCCGGCCAGCAGCGGCCAGCAGATCGCCCGCGTGGATATTCCCCGTTGGGTGGCGGAGGATGAGGGGGCGGTCACGGCCGTGCACGCCCTGATCATCGATCAGTGCCGCCTGCTGGGTGATTATCCTTATGTATTGGCGCGGGCCGACGAAACGGCCGTGGTCGGCCGGCAGGATGCGTCCGAACTCAATTTTATGATCGACGTGATCATGGAGCGCCACGGCCTGCACGCGGCCGTTACCGCCAAGCAGGGCAGCAAAGACATTGCCCGCGGCGGGCGAACGCGGTTTAAGTAGCCCATCGATAATGGAATAAATGCATGAACAGAATCAACCAAGAATTCGGCCGTGTTTTACGCGCCGCCACCAGCGGCTTTGCTGTGGGCTGCCGCGTGGGACAGTTGCAAAGCCCGGCCTTCGGTAGCCTGGTCAAGGCCCAGCCGGTAGACGAACGCGAGGCCATTTACGGTCTCATCTACGACATGCACGTCGACGACGATCCGCTGGTGCGGCGGCTGGTGCTGGCCGAAAACCCGCCGGAATCGGTCATCAACGACCAGCGGGATAACCGCCTGCTGCCCATCGAGATGAGCGTGTTGGCCGTGGGCTACACCCAAAACGGGGCCATCCGCCACCGCCTGCCGCCCCGCCCGCCGCTCAATCTCGATCCGGTTGAGCTGTGCCTGGAACACGAAGAAGTCACCCGTTTCACCGATAGTCTGGGCTATCTGCGCCTGATTTTACGCGCCGAAGGCAGCGGCGTGCCGGTGGATCAGCTTCTCGTGGCCCACATCAGTCACGTCCACGCCCTGCGCGGCGGCGACACCGAGTGGGCCATGCGCGTCATCACCGAACTGATCGAACTGCTGCGCGCCAACTACGACGTCCTGATCCCCACACTGGAAGCCGTCAGCGACGCGCTGGCGATTTAAGATGTTCTAAGGTGTTCAGGTGTTCAAGTGTTCAGGTGGCGTAGAACCTTGAACACCTGAACACTTAAACACCTGAACACCCACACATACTTTGCGAGAATCATCATGACGACAAACGAACCCATTGGCTACATTGTCGGCGGCGGCTTAAAAGAGGGCTTTCGCATCCGGCTCACGGTCCCGGCGGACCAGGTGCAGGAAGGGAGCTTTTTGGTATGCGATAACGGCCGTTACCGCTACTACGGCCTCGTCACCGATTTGCAGCTGGGGGCCACCGACCCCCGCTTCGCCGACGAAAAAAATGACCGCATGCACCCGGCCATCCAGGCCGCCCTGCTGGGCAAAACCCTTTACACCACCCTGGAAATGTACCCCACGCTGCTGCTCGATCGCGGCCCGGAAGACCCGCGCGAAAACCTGGACTGGCAGGATCGCGTGCAGCGCGGCGAGGAAACGCCCGGCCCCAAGCCGGTCAAAACCGTGCCCGCCCATCACGCCAGCGTGCGCCCGGCCGATGAAGCCGACGTGGCCCAAATCTTTGGGGAAGAAGGCCCCGGCGTCTTCCACATCGGCAACACCATCGAGCAGGGGTACAAAGTGTGCCTGGACCTGAACAAATTTGTGAAGCGCAGCAGCGGCATCTTCGGGGCGACGGGCACAGGCAAGAGCTTCCTCACGCGCATGGTGCTGGCCGGGCTGATGAAAGAGGACGTGGCCGCCGCCCTGGTCTTCGACATGCACAACGAATACGCCTTCGACGACAGCGACACCGACCGCGATGTGCGCGTGCGCGGCCTGAAATCGCTCTTTGGGCAAAAGGTGCAGGTGGCGGCGCTTGGCGCAGGCGCGCAGGTGCGCGGCCATTCGCCCGATTTTACGCTGGAACTGGCGCTGAGCGATTTCCAGACCAGCGATATTTTGCTGCTGTCGGAGGCGCTGAATCTGACCGACACGGCCGCCGTCACCCTGAACGCCCTGGAACGCGCCTTCGGCCACGGGTGGTTTGGCGAGTTTATGAAACTGGAACCGGGCGCGGTGGACGTGGACCCGGAAAGCGGCAAAACCTTCCCCGCCGACAACTCCGTGGCGGCCTGGGCGCGGCAAAACAACATCCACGAGAAAGCCGCCGAGGCGCTGCATCGCAAATTGCAGCTCATCTACGACCGCAAATACATCACGGCCAATCCCGGCGGCGATCCGGTGCGATCCATTATTGATAAGCTGGAAAACGGCCGTCACGTCATCCTCGGCTTTGGCGAATACGACAACGACCTGGATTATCTGCTGGTGTCCAACGTACTGACGCGCAAAATCCGCCAGCAGTGGGTGAAGAAAACTGAGGAACACAAGACGCTGGGCATGGCCGCACCACGGCCGTTGCTCATCGCCATCGAAGAAGCCCACAAACTGCTCAATCCGCAGCTGGCCGGGCAGACCGCGTTTGGCATTATCGCCCGCGAACTGCGCAAGTATTTTGTGACGCTGCTGGTGGTGGATCAACGGCCGTCGGGCATCGACGACGAGATCATGTCGCAGCTGGGCACACGCATCACCGGCTGGCTGGGCGACGAGGACGACATCCGCGCCGTACTTACCGGGCTGGCCGGGCGCGACCAACTGCGCGGCATGTTGGCCCGTCTGCAAGAGAAAGAAGAAGTGCTGCTGCTGGGCTGGGGGGTCAAAATGCCCATCCCGGTCAAATCGCGCCGCTACGATGAGCGCTTCTACGACGCCATCAAAGGCCGCAGTGAAAACAAGGCAGCCAGCTTCACCACCAAACCTTTAGACGACCTCAACGACGACCTGTTTGGATAAGAAGTGAGTAAATATGACGTTACCTGTTCTTGATTCGGTGGCCGTATTGGGCGCGGGGGCGCTGGGTTCTTTTTATGCCAGCCAGTTTTACCAGGCGGGTTTTGCCACGACGTTTGTGGCGCGCGGGGCGCGGTATGAGGCTCTGGCGGAAAACGGCGTGGTGGTGAATGAACGGCCGTTCCACCTGGCCGTTACCCATCCCGACGACGCTTCCCCGGTAGACCTGGTTGTCGTGGCCTTGAAGCATCATCATCTGCAAGGGGCGCTGCCGGATTTACGGCCGTTCGTCGGCCCGCACACCCTCGTTCTGTCTGTGATGAATGGCCTGGACAGCGAAGCGATCCTGGGCGAAGCGGTGGGCGCGGAGAAGGTGCTGTACTGCGTGGCCGTGGGCATTGATGCGGTGCGGGAGGGGAACCGAGTGACGTACAGCGCCCCCGGCAAACTGTTCTTCGGTGAGGCAGATAACACGGCCGTCAGCCCGTGCGTGCAGCGCGTTCAGGCGGCTCTCGATCGCGCGGGTCTGGTCTACGAGACGCCCGTCGATATGATCCGCATCCTGTGGTGGAAATTTATGATCAATGTGGGCATGAATCAGGCCTCGGCGGTGCTGGGCGCGCCGTATGGCGCTTTTCAAAGCCTGCCAGAAGCGCAAGCTGTCATGAAAGCGCTTATGGGTGAGGTTATCCAACTGGCACAGCATACGGCCGTCAACCTGACCCACCAGGACGTGGACGACTGGAACCGCGTTCTCCAAACCCTCTCGCCACAAGGCAAAACCTCCATGCTGCAGGATGTGGAAGCGGGGCGCAAAACGGAAGTGGAAATGTTTGGCGGTAAAGTGGTGGCGTTGGGAAAACAATATGGCATTCCCACGCCGGTTAATGAGATCTTTTTGCGGATGATTCAGGTGTTGGAGCAACGGCCGTTTTAGGCCCGCATCTGCGCCACCACGCGGTTTAAGGCCGATTTGCGCGCGGCATTCTCCTGTTCGGCATCCAATGTCAGCGGCGGAGCAGCCCGCACCAGGCATTCTTCTGGGGCCAGGGGACAGCGTTCGCATGTTTCATTGATAATGACGTGCGGGATGGCCGGATCGGTCACAAAATGGACCGTGCGATCCAGGTCGGGCGTCAGGCGGAAGCCCACCGTCACGCTGCTGTTTACGCCCGGCGACAAAACCAGCGAGCGGGCAAAGCCAAAAGCCACGTAGCGATCCTCAGAATTTAAGAACCGGGAAATGTGGACGTCCGGTGGTGGGAAGCGGTCCGTGCTGCCGACCGACTGGCGTTCGGCCATTTCGCGCAGCAGGCGCAGCGACAGCCAGCGGCGGCAGTAATGCTCGTGCAGGCCCAGGCCGCTGGGCAGGTTTAACTGGTTCATGTTCAAATGCTTGATCAGTTTATACTCATTGCCCACCTGGTGATAACGCAAAAAGTGAACGGGAATGCCAAAGTGCTGCGGAATCAATTCGCTGAACCGGTAGAACAGCATTTCCGGCGTCACGTCATACCCGCTCAGCATATCCATCAGCGGCTGGGGGTTCCACGTCTCCAGGGCAAAAAAGGCTTCCAGGTCGGCCAGAATGGCGGCGCGGGGGATCATTAAAGCGCCGCCAAAGTAAGCGCCGCGAAAATCGTTTAGCAGTTGGCGGAAGGATTTTACTTCGTCGGGCGTGGAGGTCTGGGAGCGTTCTTTAAGCTGCAAGTATTGGTAGCCCAACTCGCGGGCCAGCAAAAATTTAATTTGGCGAGGGTAGAGACGGCCGTTTACCAGCAGCCGCGGCGGCCGTCCCGGCACAAAAACCGACCGGAATGACGACAACCGCTCATCTTCCTCAATCGTCTTGTAGTCCAGTTGATAACCGTACACTTCGGTTAAGATCTGTTCCAGCGCTTCCTGTGTAACCAATCGCTCCGTTCCAAAGTTATACGCTTTGCCAAAATCGGCCGTAAATGCCAGGGCCGCGTCCTCCAGGTCCTGAAAATAATTCTCGTGGATTTCCTGATAAGAGCGCAGAGCCGCCCGCAAAAAATCCTCCTCTTTCACGTCATAACGACGAATCATTTCCAGGATAGCGTGCAGCAAAGCGCTGGCGCGTTCGGGTTCGCGCGTTAGCAGGTTGACCAGATCGCCGGTTTCCAACCCAAACTCGCCAAAGGGAAATTTTTGCAACATGGTGGAAGAAAGGGTCGATTCCAGGTAGGACAACGATGGCCCCAGTTTGATAGAAACCAGGTCGTCGTACTCCTTGCCCAGCGTCTCCGCGATTTTCATGATCTTGTCGGCGCGGGGATACTTGCGCCCTTTTTCAATTTCGGTCACGTAGGAGGGCGAAAGGTCGCATTGGGAAGCAAACTCGGAGAGGGTCAGGCCGTTTTCCGTGCGCGCCTGGCGTACTTTCATGCCAAAAATGATGTTTACCAGATTAGGACTCATGTGATTTTCCTGTTGTCCGATGAGGACCATAAACTGCTGCTTCCAGCGGGAGGCGATTTTGCCTGTTGCCTGTTCGCCACTTTCAGCGAACTTTCGCGGAAAGGCGCATTTTATCACAAAGGGTTGACAAGAAGATTTTCCCGATTATACTAGATTTCACAATTAGCGAAAATTCGCTAAAAGGGATTTTACACTATTTGGAGCCGTTTTGCTACTGGAAACCAGAAGTCGCACGGGAGCTGCCACCAGCAAAGCAAGGAGAAATTGTTCATGCAGTTAGAAGAGTTGACCATTACCGGTACAGTACCCTCTGAGTTTTCTGAGATTCTGACCCCCGAAGCCCTGGCCCTGGTCTATAAATTGGAACGGGCCTTCGGCGACCGCCGCCGCGAACTGCTGCAGCGGCGCGAGGAGCGGCAGGCCGCCATTGATGCCGGCGACTTCCCTGATTTCTTGCCGGAAACCGTAGAAATTCGCCAGAGCGATTGGACGGTAGCGCCTATTCCGGCCGACCTGCAAGATCGGCGCGTGGAAATCACCGGTCCGGTTGACCGCAAAATGATCATCAACGCGCTTAACTCGGGGGCCAATGTTTTTATGGCCGATTTTGAAGATTCGCATTCGCCTACCTGGCAGGCCACCGTGGAGGGGCAAATTAACCTGCGCGACGCCGTGCGCGGCACAATCACCTACACAGACCCGAACAGCGGCAAGTTTTACCAGTTGAACGAAAAAACGGCCGTGCTCATGGTCCGGCCCCGTGGCTGGCATTTGGAAGAAAAACACGTGCTGATGAACGGCCGTGCCATCTCCGCCTCCCTGTTCGATTTTGGCCTCTACTTCTACCACAACGTCCACACCCTGCTGGATAAAGGCACCGGCCCCTACTTCTACCTGCCCAAACTGGAAAGCCACCTGGAAGCCCGCCTCTGGAACGACGTCTTCAACATGGCCCAAGACGAACTGGGCATTCCGCGCGGCACCATCCGCGCCACCGTGCTCATCGAAAACATCATGGTTACCTTTGAGATGGACGAGATTTTGTGGGAGCTGCGCGAGCATTCCGCCGGATTGAACTGCGGGCGCTGGGACTACATCTTCAGCATCATCCGCAAATTCCGCCATTATCCCAGTTTCGTCATGCCCGACCGCGCCCAGGTCACCATGACCACCCACATGATGCACTCCTACTCCCTGCTGACGATCAAGACCTGCCACCGGCGCGGCATCCACGCCATGGGCGGCATGGCGGCGCAAATTCCCATCAAAAGTGATCCCGAAGCCAACGAAAAAGCGCTGGCTAAAGTACGCGCCGACAAAGTGCGCGAGGCCAAAGACGGCCACGACGGCACCTGGGTGGCCCATCCCGGCCTGGTACAAATTGCCAAAGAGGAGTTTGACCGCTACATGCCCACGCCCAACCAGATTTTCCGCAAACGGGAAGATGTGCAGGTGACCACGGCCGATTTGCTGACCGTGCCCCAGGGAACCATCACCGAGGAAGGGCTGCGCACCAACATTGACGTGGGCATTCTGTACATGGCGGCCTGGCTGGATGGCAACGGCTGCGTGCCCATTTACAACCTGATGGAAGACGCGGCCACGGCTGAAATTTCGCGCTCGCAGCTGTGGCAGTGGGTAAACAACGACAATGCGGTGCTGACAGACGGCCGTTCCGTCAACAAAGACCTCTACCGCGAAATCGCCCCCAAAGTGCTGGCCGACATCAAAGCCCGCGTCGGCGAAGAAGCCTACGCGCACGGCAAGTATGAATTGGCCGCCGAACTGTTCGAGAAGCTCATCACCGACGACCACTTCACCGATTTTCTCACGTTAACCGCTTATGATTATTTGAATTGAAAGATAGAGACAGAGATAGAGATAGAGATAGAGATAGAGATAGAGATAGAAGTAAAGAGTACAACTCTACACTCTACACTCTACACTCCACACTCTACATTTGGGAGCCCTGTTTTTAATTTTAATTTTTGGAGGAGTGAACCATGCGTAGCTATAAAATTGAGGCCTTAAAAAATGATTGGCAGTTTAACAAACGGTGGGAAGGGATTAAACGGCCGTATACCGCCGAAGATGTCGTCCGGTTACGGGGCAGCATCCAGATCGAATATACCCTGGCCCGCATGGGCGCAGAGCGCCTGTGGCAGTTGCTCAGCGAAGAAAAATACGTCCACGCCCTGGGCGCGCTCACCGGCAATCAGGCCGTGCAGATGGTGCAGGCCGGTCTAAAAGCCATCTACCTCAGCGGTTGGCAGGTGGCCGCCGACGCCAACGTCGCCGCCCAAACCTACCCCGACCAGAGCCTTTATCCGGCCAACAGCGCGCCGGCGCTCGTGCAGCGCATCAATAACGCCCTGCAGCGCGCCGACCAGATTTATCACCTGGATAACAAAAACGGCGTGCACTGGTTCGCCCCCATCGTCGCCGACGCCGAATCCGGCTTTGGCGGCTCTCTAAACGCCTACGAATTGACCAAAGCGTTCATCGAGGCTGGCGCAGCGGCCGTCCACTTTGAAGATCAGCTCTCCTCGGCCAAAAAGTGCGGCCATATGGGCGGCAAAGTCCTGGTCCCCACGCGGGAAGCTGTACAAAAGCTCCTGGCTGCGCGCCTGGCCGCGGACGTGATGGGCGTGCCGACCCTGATCATCGCCCGCACCGACGCCGACGCCGCCAACCTGATCACCAGCGACATTGACGACAACGACAAGCCCTTCATCACCGGCGAACGCTCTGTTGAGGGCTACTATTACACCCGCGCCGGATTGGATCAGGCCATCGCCCGCGGCCTGGCCTATGCGCCCTACGCCGACATCGTCTGGTGCGAAACCTCGCATCCGGATCTGGATCAGGCTCGTCGCTTCGCGGAAGCTATCCATGCCAAGTTCCCTGGCAAGCTGCTGGCCTACAACTGCTCGCCATCCTTCAATTGGAAGCTCAACCTGGACGAAGAAACCATTGCCAACTTCCAAAAAGAACTGGGCGACATGGGTTACGCCTTCCAATTTGTTACCCTGGCCGGGTTCCACAATCTGAACGCCGGCATGTTTGAACTGGCGTTGGGTTACAAAAACGAGGGTATGGCCGCCTACGCACACTTCCAGCAGCGGGAATTCGAGCTGCAGAAAGAACATGGCTTCCGGGCTATTAAACATCAGAGCTTTGTGGGGGCCGGCTACTTCGATGAAGTGCAAATGGTGATCAGCCATGGCGAATCTTCCACGGTCGCGCTAAAAGGCTCCACAGAAGAGGAGCAGTTTAAGAGCACCAATGGCAAGGCGATGCCTGCTGCTGTCTAGGAAAACCAGCTGCCGGCACCGGCGGCGCTATTGAAAAAATGAAAAAGGGTGACGGCCGTTATGCCTGTCACCCTTTTTGTTTTCCGGTTACCTTTTCTGGCTGTCTGGTTTCCGCTACGGCAATGGTCATCCCTGCTACGGCAGTGGTCATCCCCGCTACGGCAATGCTCATCCCCGCTACGGCAATGGTCGTCCCCACTACGGCAATGGTCATCCCCGCTACGGCAATGGTCATCCCTGCTACGGCAATGGTCGTCCCCACTACGGCAATGGTCATCCCCACTACGGCAATGGTCATCCCCACTACGGCAATGGTCGTCCCCGCTACGGCAATGGTCATCCCCATGGGGATGAGGGCTGATTCGCCAATCCTCCCGGAAGTTCAGAACTTCCGGGAGGATGAATGGTTACCCCGCTACGGCAACGGTCAACCCTGTGGGAATGAGGACATTGCGGGCGGGGCACGGCACTGCGCGGCTGGAGAAATTGACAAACAGGAACGGCCGTCCTCCCCATTAACCATTCACCCATTTACCCACTAACCATTTCACCTATCCCGCGCCGCTGCCCTGCGAGCCTGGGCGAGGGGCCTAACGAAGTGGCAAGGGTACGCCGGTTTGTTGTATCATCGGTTCAAATTCATCGATTGGACGTATTAACTATGACTGAAACACAGCAACATCCCCTGAGCCGCTTGTGGCAATATACCCACGCGTATCACCGCACGTTAACCATTGCCACCCTTTACTCTACCCTGAACAAAATCTTCGACCTGGCCCCGCCGGTGCTCATTGGCGTGGCTGTAGACGTGGTGGTGCAGCAGCAAGATTCCTTCCTGGCCCATCTGGGCATCCCGGATGTGATGACGCAGTTGGTGGTGCTGGGGGTGTTAACGGCCGTTATCTGGGCCTGTGAATCGCTTTTCCAATACCTCTATGCGCTGCAGTGGCGCAATCTCGCTCAAACCATCCAACACGACCTGCGCCTGGACGCCTACGACCACGTGCAGCGCCTGGACATGGCCTTTTTTGAGGAGCGCAGCAGCGGCGGCCTCATGGCCATCCTGAACGACGACGTCAATCAATTGGAACGCTTCCTGGATATCGGAGCCAACGAAATCATCCAGCTCATCACCACCATCCTGGTGATCGGGGGCATTTTCATCTTTACGGCGCCTTCGGTGGCCTGGATGACGGTGCTGCCCATGCCGATCATCATCTGGGGGTCTATTCGCTTCCAGAAGTGGCTGGCGCCGCGCTACATGCGCGTGCGCGAACAGGTTAGCGTGTTGAACGGGCAGTTGGCCAACAACCTGGGCGGTATTGCCACCATCAAGAGCTTCACGGCTGAAAGCCACGAGTTGGAGCGTGTACGGCAGGAGAGCAACGAATACCGGCAGCGCAACCGGGACGCCATCGCCCTGAGCGCCGCTTTTGTGCCCCTCATCCGCATGGTGATTGTGATGGGGTTTATCGCCATTATGGTGTTTGGCGGGCGGCTGGTGCTGGAAGGCGCCCTGGCGGTGGGCGCTTACAGCGTGCTGGTATTTATGACCCAACGGCTGCTCTGGCCGCTGACGCGTCTGGGTGAAACCCTGGATCTGTACCAACGGGCGATGGCCTCCACGGCCCGGGTGATGGATTTGCTGGACACGCCGGCCGAAATCAACAGTGGGCCAGAAGCTATGCCGGTAGCCGCCGTCAACGGCGAGATCGTTCTGAACGATGTGTCGTTTGCGTATGGCGGGTGGGGGAACGGCCGTTCCCCGGTCCACTATCCCACCGTCATCCAAAATCTGACCATGCGCATTAACGCCGGCCAAACGGCCGCCATCGTCGGGGCCACCGGCGCGGGCAAAACCACGCTGATGAAACTGCTGCTGCGCTTCTACGACGTGAGCGGGGGGCAAATTTTGCTGGACGGTCACGATCTGCGCGACCTGCAAATCGCCGATCTGCGGCAGGCCATTGGGTTCGTCAGCCAGGATGTTTTCTTGTTTCATGGCACGGTACGGGAAAATATTGCCTATGGTACGTTTGACGCCCCGATGGAGAAAATTATCGAAGCGGCGAAACTGGCCGAGGCCCACGATTTCATCATGGAACTGCCCCAGGGATATGACACTATCGTCGGCGAACGCGGCCAGAAGTTGTCTGGCGGCCAGCGGCAGCGTATTTCCATTGCCCGAGCCATACTGAAGGATCCGCCGGTGCTGGTGCTGGACGAGGCCACCTCGTCGGTGGATAACGAGACGGAAGCGGCTATTCAACGCTCGTTGGAGCGCATTGCCGTGGGCCGGACAACGATTGTCATCGCCCACCGGCTTTCTACGGTGCGCAACGCTGACGTGATTTTTGTATTGGAAAACGGCCGTTTGCGCGAACAAGGCCGTCACGAAGAGTTAGTCGCGCAGCAGCAAGGGATCTATGCCGGCTTGTGGCAGGTGCAAACGGGACGGGCGGCCCACCATACCACATCTGGTATCCCTCTTAACTAAAACAGTAAGCATGCGCCTATAAAGTACTATTTGTGTTGTGGTTAATAACCGTTTATACTATCTTAAATTAGTCTGCTTACCTTTGGCAGTTCGAGAAGATGAATAAAAAACTAACTTCTGCGCTCGACATCTACGATACACAAAAGAACCAGGTGGTGGCGCGCATTGCCCTGAATGGTTATGACATTAAAGCTGGCAGCTTGCTGCCCTCTACGGGTGCTATGCGTAGTTTTGTGATCCTGGAAGGCGATTTGTGGGATCAGTGGAACGCGGTAGCCACACTGAGGTTACGCCATGACACCGGCGCCGAGGTTGCCGTGCGCGTTGCGGCACTGCCAGTCGAAGAGGATGGTTACGGGCTGATTGAATTTCTTTAGCTTTCTAAGGCTTTCTGATAATTCCTTTTGAGAAGAGACCTGGGCAACCAGGTCTTTTCTTTTTCTTCTTTATTTATTCAATGGGTTTTCCCCAATATAAGATCTTATTAGTAGTAGATAGTAGGGGGTGTTGATATGTGGACAGGCGTTTGCCGGTCCTTCATGTGCGTGCGTGGCGGCTGGACACCCCAGATATACAGCCGTTTCCCCTTTCCGTCCGCGCGGGGGTTGTGGAGGAGGAAACGGCCGTTGTGAGTTACCTGCTTTTCCCCAAAATTCCCCTTAAATCTCGCCAACCTATATCTGGTCCTCAATCCGGCACACCCCCTATATCTGGTTTGGCGGCTGGGAAACGAGGATGGTGCCCTGTGCAGTTTTCCACAATAACTCAATGTTTTCCACAGTTATAAGCGAGTTATCCACAGAAAAGGGGCAAAACGGCCGTTTTGCCCCTTGACAAATAGGCCAGTCCTTGTTCTAAAAACAAAAGCCGGCTCCCAAAAGAGCCGGCTTTACCCACGAATCTATAAAAAAGCTTTAGCGCATTACAGAGTGCTGGAGATAGATAATTGTTTCCCGTTGGCCTCATATAGGGCAGCTTTGATTTCTAGCATATCCCGGCGAGCCGTTGCATCCGTTTCTAACAGAGCCGCGATTTTTTCATACCCATACAGCACAGTTGTGTGATCCCGATTTCCGAGATGTTCCCCAATATATGGGAGCGAACTGTCTGTTTCTGTGCGTGCCAGATACATCGCCATTTGCCGGGGAAACGCAATGGTGCGGCTGCGGCTGGTGCTGTATAGGGCGTCTTCCGTAACGTTATAGTAAGCACAAACGGCTTCAACGACTTGGGGGATGGTCACTTTTTCCGGCCGTCTTACCAGATCGGCCAGGGCCATATTTACCAGATCGCTGTCCACCACGCCCGTGCCTGAAAGCTGCGCATAAGCAATCACCTTGTTTAGCGCCCCTTCTAATTCACGGATGTTGTTTCGTACATGATGAGCGATCAGATCGATCACGTGATCAGGCACAGCCACGCCATGATCTTCCGCTTTAGCCTGCAAAATCGCTTTCCGGGTCTCCGTATCCGGCAGTTGAATGTCGGCCATCAGCCCCCACTCAAAACGGGACTGGAGGCGCTCTTCCAGCGTGGCCATCGCCTTCGGCGGCCGATCGCTGGACAAAACCACCTGCTTACCCTGGCTGTGCAGATCGTTAAACGTGTGGAACAACTCTTCCTGTGTGCTCTCTTTCCCGGCGATGAATTGGATATCGTCGATAAGCAAAATATCAGGGGTACGATAACGTTCACGGAACTGCGCCATCTGTTTGTTGCGAATAGACTGTACCAGATCGTTGGTGAACGTTTCTGAGGAGATGTAGCAAATGGTCAATCCATCGCTAACACATTTGTGTCCGATGGCGTGGAGCAAATGCGTCTTTCCCAGTCCTACGCCACCATAGATGAAAAGGGGGTTATATGTCTGGCCCGGATTTTCCGCTACTGAGAGCGCTGCGGCGTGAGCCAACCGGTTGCTTGCCCCAACTACAAAACTGGCAAATGTAAATCGACTGTTAAGGGCCAGACTGATAGATTCTACAGACTGATTTCCCTTTGTCTGGCGGCGAAGTGGTTTGGAATCACTATTCTCTGCCGTATTACCGGTCATTACCTGGGGCGCCGGCGTAATAATTTCGTCTGACCATACGACAAAGCGTATATTGATCGGTTGTCCTACGATAGCCGATAGCGTACGCAGAATCGTGTCTTGCAGTCGGTTTTCTAACCAGTCTTTGGCATAATCGTTGCGGACTCCAATTACGAATTCGTTGTCTTCGCAGGCGAGTAAACGAGCGTCCTTTAACCAGGTGTTAAACGTTGCCTTGGTCATTTGCAACTCTAATTCGCCCAGCGTTGCTTTCCAAGCAGTTTCTGGAGACATATTTTCCCTAGCCATTTTATTGTTGGCCTGCAATATAGGCAGGCGCAATAAGCTCGTGGCGATAAGCCACAATTAGAACAGTAACTTGAAGAAACGGGGATTTCAGTCCGTCGCGGTAGCTATCTTGTTTTTACCAATACCCTCAACCTGGTAAAACATTGTGCTAAAGGATTAACTCCCTTGTGGCGGTTCACTACGACCCCTCGGTGAACACATATGCTAATCCTAGCAACCATGATAAGCTACGACGGTCTAAACATTTTAACAAATGGGTTAGGGCGGCGCAATGAAATGGAGCGGATTTTGCCTTAAAACGTTCAATGTTTTTAGGATAGAGAAATCTTAAAAAATTGGCGGATTTTAAGTTTCGCTGCTTGACAAAATTCCCTCCCGCCTAAGTTTGGGGACTTATTTTTTATGCACCCCATATATGGGGGGAAGCAATACTTTATTATGAAAAGTTAAGACGCTTCTTCTGTTTGGTCAGTGAGGCAGTCACGTGTTTTTCACGCCTCTATCGATTCAAGGTCATGAATCAAGGGTCGGCAGGCGGGAACAAGTGTACTTGCTTGACAATATTGAAGGAAATTGACTAGAATTTTGTTATTCCAAGGCACAAATACCCCTAATTTAGGCTTTGGAATGTCTCGCAACGAACATACATGGAGGCTTTTTATGAACGTGATCAAGGTTTCTGCTCGTTCCCGTACCGCTGCCGTCGCTGGCGCTATTGCAGGTGTTATGCGAGAGGCAAATCGGGCAGAAGTTCAGGCAATTGGTGCTGGGGCTGTTAATCAAGCGCTCAAGGCAATTGTCATTGCAAAAGGGTATCTGGCAGAAGAAGGGGTAGATGTGGTGTGTGTCCCCTCATTTGTAGAGGTTAGTATCGATGCTCAAGAAAGGACTGCGATACGAATTGTTGTGGAACCTCGCAGTTAGCCGAGCCTGTCGTATGGCTTCTCAATAGGACACAGTGTGAACTGTGTCCTTTTTGTTTGTATAAGTGGTGATTTATTTCAGGCACATTTGCCTGAAGTTAGATGGAGTGGTGATGAAAAAGATAAGGAACGTAGCGTTAGTCGTACTTTTGGCCGGTTTAATCTCCTGGGTTTTGATGGCTAGCTTGCCGAGTTTTTCTACCGGGCAGCCTGGCGCCCAAGTGGCTGGCGGGGAACCCCTTTCTGGTAACGGCCGTTTGTTGAACGAAAATTGGTTCACGGCCGTTTCCGCTCATCTTCAGCAGACAGAATACAGCTTTTCCGGGCAGGGAGACCATTACCAGGCTCCCAATCGCGCCCTTAACCTGCGCACGTCCTTATCGCCTACCGGCGTGCGTATCACGCCCCGGCTGAATGATAACTGGCAGTGGGGTCTGGATATGGTTCAGTATGGGCAGGGAGGGCGCCGGCTAACGGCCGTTCCGGCTGTCCTCACGGCCGTCGGCCCCCAACTTACCGCTGATCGTGGCTCTCTCGTCGAAGAGTACGTGAATCACGGCCGTGGCCTGAGGCAGACGTTTACGCTGCCACGGCCGTTACAGCCTGGCGAGACATGGGAGGTAGATCTGGCGCTGACCGGCACTTTGCAGCCAGAAGCTGCCGCCTCAGGCACGGAGCTGATTTTCTATGATGCCGGACAGGAAGTACTGCGTTACAAAGATCTGAAAGCCTATGATGCGCGCGGCAAGTCTTTGCCCGCCAGCGTGGCGATGGCCGATCTATCTGTCGGGCGCACGGCCGTGCGCTTGAGCGTGGATACCGCCGGGGCCGAATACCCGGTCACCGTGGAAGCCTTCATCCTCACACCCCAGGCCGATTGGACCACATTTACACCGCAAGATGCGAACTACGGCTTTTCTGTAGCCCCAGCCGGCGACGTCAACGGCGATGGGTTCGATGACGTGATCGTCGGCGCGAATTGGTTTGACAACGGCCAGGTCGATGAAGGCGCAGCGTTCGTTTTTCTGGGGGGACCAACCGGATTGGCGCCGGCTTTCGCCTGGCGTGTAGAGAGCAATACCGCCAATGAAGAGTTTGGCGTCGCCGTATCCACGGCCGGCGACGTGAATTACGATGGGTACGACGATGTGATCGTCGGAGCCGATTCGCCGCTGCCCAATCTGAAAGGGCAGGTCTACGTCTTTTTGGGCTCTTCTACCGGGCTGGCTGCCGTACCGGCCTGGATCCATGTGGGCGAACAGCCGGATGATCGGTTTGGCACGGCCGTCGCCGCTGCCGGTGACGTCAACGGCGATTTTTATGCTGACGTGATCGTGGGCGCACCCGATTACGTGGAACAGCAAGGCCAAAAGGTCGGCCGCGCATACGTCTTTTATGGTGGACCGGGCGGTTTGCCGGCCACGCCCAGTTGGATCGCAGAAGGCACGCCGATTAACAGTGTCAACTTTGGCATTTCTGTCGATACGGCTGGCGACGTGAATAACGACAACTACGACGACATCATCATCGGCGACAGCGAATACAATCCAGATGGAGTCACGGGCATGGCGGCCGTTTTTCTGGGCGATCCAGATGGATTGCCGGTTAGTAATCCGCCGTTGGCCGGTCTCAACGATGCTGCCAGCATACAGTTGGGCGAGTTCATTTCACTTCCTCCGTATCACTTGTTTGGCTTTTCTGTTGGCACGGCCGGTGATGTGAACCGGGATGGTTTCGACGACGTGATCGTCGGGGCACCAAGCTATGGCGACCAGGTGGGCGTGTACGGGGCCGCCTATCTTTTTTATGGTACTTCTACTGGAGAAGTGCTGACGCCGACGTTCTTAACTGAATACACGTTCGATTCCATGTTCGGCTACGATGTGGGGACGGCCGGCGATGTGAATGCCGATGGCTACGATGATGTCATCGTTGGTGCGCCAGGTTACGATGCCAATATTGTGCCCGGCAAGCAAAATCAGCCCACGGCCGTTGGCGGCGGTGCTGCTTTTGTCTATTTGGGCACACCCGACGGCATAGACGCTTTCCCAGTCTGGTCTGGAGCCAGCCTGGCTTTGAATGCCCGTTACGGCACGGCCGTGGCGGCCGCCGGCGACGTGAACAAGGATGGCTACGACGACGTGATTGTCGGGTCGCCGCAGCATCCCAACCCGCCCGGTTTTAGCGGGCAGGCGTTCGCCTATTATGGCTCTGGCCTCATCGCCGAGCTGACGGCCGTTAACAGCAGCCCCACACCCTTGGGCCAGCCAACCTTGTTCCAGGCAGTCGGCAGTGGTGGCTTTTTGCACTACGAATGGGCGTTTGGTGATGGCGCGACGGCCGTTGGCCCGAATGCCAGCTATGTGTACAGCGCGCCGGGGCTTTATACGGCCGTGGTCACGGCCACCAGCCTTACAGATGTTCTCTCCGCCACCACGCCGGTGACGATCACCGTCGATTCCACCGTCACGCCGGGCGCTGGTGGTGAATTGTCATTCACCAATCCCGATACTGGCCTGGGGTTAAACGTCAACGTGCCGCCTGGCGCGGTAAACGACCTGCTGCAGCTGTCCTATACGCCGCTGATTACAATCCCCCAGCCGTCGCCCACCGGCACAATCGGCTATTACTTTGATCTGGACGGCCGTGCCGGAGAGAAGGTCTTCTTGCCGCTCATTGTGGCAGGCGGCTCTTCTAGCGCAGCGGCAACGGCCGTGCCCTCCACCGTTGCCAGCATTCCCTTCTTGCAGCCCGTCAAAATCACCATTTTTTACAACGGCGCTCAATTACCACCCGGTGTGAACGAGGCTGACCTTATCCTGTCGTTTTGGGATGTGGAAAGCCAATCCTGGATTGATGCCGCGACCACCTGTACGCCCACTTCCGACTATCAGCGCAACCTTGCCGAAGATTGGTTCAGCCTCGACATTTGTCACCTGAGCCGCTTCAGCGTGTCCGGCTAAAAACTGCTGCCGATTTCCTATCAAACAAAATGAGGCTTCCCGACGAAGCCTCATTTTGTTTGTGCGTACAATTCCTGGATGGCCCGATGGGTGGGTACGTCTGAAAGATACGCTTCCCGCAGGGGTTCTTCGCTGATTTTTCGGCTTTGTTCCCGCAGCAAGGTGTAGGCTTTTTCGATGGTGTCTCTGGCCTGCCTGACCTGACCGGTTTCTGCCAGCGTTTGGGCGCAGATGAGCAGCACATCCAGAGGATATTCCAGGCCGTCGATGCCGTGGGTATTGATCCAGGCCATTGCTTCTTCTGCCAGGCGCTCGGCCGCGACAACATCTTGCTGTTTCAGGGCCAGGCGGGCCAGGTCGGCCAGATTGTCGATGGCGCAGGCCGCCTGGCCAATATCGCGCCGTACGGCAAGGGCTTCCTGGTAGGCGGTTTGGGCTTCCTGATAGCGGCCTGATCCTTCCAGGGCTTTGGCGACGGCCGTCAGGCTATACCCCTGCCCCAGCCGATCCCCAATCTCCTGATCGATGGCCAGCGCGCGCTGCGCTGCCTCTCTGGCCTGCTCGTCCTGTCCCAGATCGTGCAGCACCAGGGCCAGATTGCTGGCCGCAGAAGATTCCTCCAGGCGGTCCTGGAGCGTTTCGGCCAGGGACAGCGCTTGCTGGTGGAGGTTCTGGGCCTGATCTAGATTGCCCAATGTGTGGTAAATTGCCCCCAGGTTGTTGAGGATGCGCGCTTCGTTGTGGCGGCTGCCAATCATTTGCGTGATGATCAGCGCTTCTTCACCGCTTTCTTTGGCCTTGCCAAAGTCGCCCAGGGCATGGTAGACGCCAATCAGGTTCAGCAGGCAGGCCGTTTGCCGCTGCAAATTCTTGAGCGTGCGCGTTAGGGCCAGGGCCTGCTCGTAATTGTCGCGCGCCCGGTGATGATCGCCCAGGAAATAAAAGACGACTCCCAGGCGGATCAGGCTGTTGGCTTCGTTGAGTTGATCGTTGTTGCGGCGTGCCAGAGCCTGCGCCTGGTGCAAGAGTTGTTGGGCTTCGTCAAAAGCGCCCTGGCGCACCAGGGCGAATGCCCACTCGTTCAGCCCTTCGGCTTTTTGGCGCAAATCGTGGGCCTGCTCAGCGTAGGTCACGGCCGTTTTTGCCTGGGCTACGGCCGTGGGGAAATCGCTGATGGCCTGGTAATAGGCCGCATATCGTAGGGCAATATCTGCCTGCTTGCCGGGCGTATCGGCCAGGGCGTGTAAGGTATCCAGGTCGGCTGCTTGCGCCTCGCGGCGGCCAGTAAGGTGGTAAACCTCCGCCCGGTCGCGCAACAGTTGGTATTGGTAGGTTTGCAGAACGGCCGTTAGCGGTTCCTTTTCCCCCAGCCCGGCCAGCAGCGCCAGTGCCCGGCTAAAGTAGCCAATCGCTTCCTCATTGGCAAACTGGCCGGCGGCCTGTTCACCCGCCTGGCTTAAATAGGCAATGGCTTTGTCTGGCACTTCGCCTTCCTCAAAGTGATAGGCAATGAGCGGCAGCAAAAAGGCCGTGTGCTCATCTAGCTCCTCTTCCAGCGCGGCGGCTACCTGTTGGTGAATAAGCCGGCGGGTGTGCCGGGGCACGGTAGCATAGGCCACTTCCTGGATGAGAATGTGGCGGAAAACCCATTCCCAGTCTTCGGCAATTTGTGATTGGCTGAGCCGGTCGGCAAGCTGGCGGATTTCTAGCAGCAGCAGAGTCGGCTCCACACTGTCCAGTCCGGTGATCTGGGCCAGCAGCTGCTGCCAGAACGTGCGCCCAATGATGGCCGCGTGCTGTGTTATCTGCTTGTTTTGCGGCGGCAGCCGGTCCAGGCGGGCAGCGATGATATCCTGTACGGAGCCGGGCACCTGCACGTCGGCCACGGACCGGGTGACGTGCCAGCCCGCAGACGTTTCATCCTCGCGCAGCGTCCCATCCTCGATAAACGACCGGATCAGCTCCTCGACGTAAAACGGGTTGCCTTGCGCATGGCCGTGGATCAGATCTAGCAAATCGCCGGGCAGCGTTTGGTCCAGCAGGCCGGAAATGAGTGCTTCTGACTGGGAATCACTGAGGGCGGTTAGCTGCAGGCGGCGGTGCGGCGGTTGGGCCAACTCGTCCAGCAGCTGGCCCAGCGCCGACGCCGGGTCTTCGGCTGGCCGGCTGAGAATCAAGAGCATCACTGCCTGATTTGTAAATAGCTGGCGGCCAATCAGGTGTAGGAGGCGTTCCAGAAAAACCAGGGACAGTACGTCGGCCCAATGCAGGTCATCGAGGATGAGCAGCAGCGGCTCACCGGCGGTGGCCAAAAGGACGCGTTCCAGCGAAAGAAAGGTGCGGTCGCGGCGCTGCTCAGGGTTCAGGTGCTGCAAGGGATCGTCGGCCAGGGGGAGGCCGAGAATGCTGGCCAGGGAACCAAGCTGGTAGTGGAATTCGGCCTCGTCGATATGGGTTTCCAGGTTGTGGAGCTGGCTTTTGAGGTGGGAAACGGCCGTTTCCGCGCCCACGTCGCGCCCGATGTTGAACAGCGATCGGATCACATCCGCCAGTAGGGAATAGGGCGTGGTGCGCGTGTGGGTGTAGCCGGTGCCGCTAAGGATACGGGTTTGGGGATGGGTTTCGGCCATCCAGGCCACAAATTCTCGCCGGATTCTCGATTTGCCGATGCCGGCTTCGCCGGAAACGGCCGTGGCCCGCCACACCCGCTCCGCCAGCGCCTCGGCAAAAGTTTCTTGCAGCGCCGCAAATTCCGCTTCCCGCCCCACCATCGGCGCGTACAAACCGGCCAGCCCCCGCACCCGGCCACGTTCAGCCTTTTCACCCACCACCAGATACACCGTGATCGGCTCGCTCTTGCCCTTTACTGTGATTTGCTGGGGTGGCTCCATGTCGAAGACGGCATGGTTGGGCTGGGCCGTGGTGGCGCTGATCAGGATGCGGCCCACCGGCGCGGCGTGTTCCAGGCGGGAGGCCAAGTTAACGGTGTCGCCCATCACGGTGTAACTGCGTGTTTTTAGACCGCCTACCAGCCCGGCCAGCACTTCGCCGGTGTTCAGGCCAATGCGCATTTGCAGGCGGAAGCCGCGCTCGCGTTCCAGCTCCGCGCTAAATGCAGCGATGACTTTTTGCATGGCCAGGGCGGCGCGCACGGCCATTTCCTCGTGGTTTTCCAGGGCCTGCGGCGCACCGAAAAGGGCCATCACCGCATCGCCGCTGTACTTGTCGATGGTGCCGCCAAAGCGGTGAATCTCCACCGTCACAGATTCAAACAGCCGGTTCATGATGGCGGCTACATCTTCCGGGTCCAGGTTTTCGCTGAGGGCGGTGTAGCCGGAAACGTCGGCGAACAGCACGGTCACGCGTTTACGTTCGTCGGGGGCCTGTTCTGGCTGGATGAGGGTCGCCAATCGCTCGCGTAGAAGATCGAGGGCAGTATCTACAACGAGGTCGCCGAGAGCGGCGCGCTGGGCTTCCAGGGCCACAATCGTGGTTTCGATGTTATGGATTTCTTGCTGAAAGGTTTGTGCAGACTTCAATGACTCATTCATGCTTATACTTTACAATTGTCTCCCCCTGGTGCGGCGTCAGTATACCAAATTCTAACGCGTGTTGATTTTTTAACTGTAAAGAGTGGCTCACATAGAGTGTTCTTGATATAACCAACCCGCGCATCACTTATTTATCCGTTGAACTTGCGGGATCACAGGAGTCAGGTGGATGGTTTGTCCAAAGTGTCAGGGTTCGCTGCAGACCACTTCGTTTGATGGCATTGAGGTAGAGCAGTGTGATGGCTGCCGGGGCGTCTGGCTGGATCTTGGTGAGTTGCCGGCGCTGCGGCAGCGGGAGAAGGGACGGTGGGGGAAAGCTGTGGGGTACACGGCCGTTTACAATACCCTATCGGCGCCGTGTCCTCGCTGCGGCGGCCTGGGGCACATGACCCGAATGCACGATTTGCAGCATCCAGACATCACGATCGACACCTGTCCGGTTTGTTATGGCATCTGGCTGGACGGTGGGGAACTGAACAAACTGGCGCAAAGGGGTTGGGGCTTGCAGCTTAAGGCCCTGCTGTACGATTGGTTGGACCAACTCTTGCCGGAAAGCAACCAGGGAGGTTAATGATGTTAGCGCCCGCTGATTTTTTTGACTTGACTGACGCCTTTGTTGCGTCGTTTTTTGCCGACTGTGACTTTGTGTGGCAGGCGCTGCCCAAAATTAAAGAGCATGTGGCGCGCCTGGTAGGGGACGCTCCCACGATCCTGGGTGATGTGATGCCCGGCGCCCATTTGGGCGGCCGTGCCATTTTTGTGGCCGAAGGAGCGCGCATCGAACCGGGGGCTTACATCATCGGGCCGGCTTATATCGGTCCGGGGGCGGTGGTGCGCCACGGAGCGCTGGTGCGCGAAAACGTTATTTTGCTGGCAGGGGCAATCTTGGGCCACGCCAGCGAAGCCAAAAACAGCCTGTTTTTGCCGCAGGCTGCTGCGCCGCACTTCAACTATGTAGGCGATTCGATTTTGGGCCACCATGTGAATCTGGGCGCGGGAACGAAGTTGAGCAATTTGGGGATTTTGAGTGAGAAGGATGAGGCCACCGGGAAACGGCCGTCTATCCGCCTGACCATCGAAGAGACTGAGTATGATACCGGGTTGGCCAAAATGGGTGCCATCCTGGGTGATGGGGCGCAGACCGGCTGCAACGCTGTCCTGAATCCCGGCTGCCTGGTAGGCGCCAACACCCTCATCTATGCCAATGCCAGCCTGCGCAAAGGCTATCATCCACCCAACAGCATCATCAAACTGCGTCAGACCATCCGCCGCATCGACAAGCTGGGTTCGTAAACGGCGCTTGCCTAGCGGCTCCCTTTCCGGCCGGAAGCTCTCAGTTCGGTGGAGGAAATGTCTTTGCGGAACTGGCTGGGCGGCAGCGGATGGAATAGATCTTCGAAGCCTGAAGGGATGTCCAGATCTTCGGCGTGCCGGAACTGGCTGTCGTTGTCCAGGCGGCCAGCGACGAGGAAGCGGCAGCCTTGCTCGTGGATGCTTTCTAGCGCCGCGCACAGGTTGGCGCGACTGTGCCCATAGAAGCGCGGCTGGAGGATGCGCACGGCCGTATCGAAGCCTACCACAAACGTCGCCCCTGGATAAAGCCGGGCCTTTTCCACAAACGTCGGGGCATGGCTGACATATACGGGATAACGGCCGGCAAACTGGGCCAGGCGATACAAGACCGTGGGGGCGGGCAGCGGCGGCTTATCGGCGTTGCGGGCAGCCAGTTCAAAGGCGACCGGTTTGCCCAACACTTCGGCGGCAGCGCGGGCCATGCCCAGGTGGCCGTCGTGCAGCGGATTGAAGGAGCCGGAGAGCAGTGCCTGGGGATGGGCGTCGGTGGTGCGGATACGGCCGTTATCATGTACGCCAAAGTAAGGGATCTCGCCGTGTTGCAGCTGCCGCGTCATCAGATCATAGTCATAAACCGTCTGCTCGATGGAATCTTCGTCTGTGAGCGGCAAGGTGAGGCGAATGTCCAGCCCACATGCTTCGGCCAGGCAGTTCAAGATCAGGCGGCTGACCAGGTTTTCTTCTCCGGCGCGGTCGCGGGCACCTTTGTGCAAATGCAGTGTGCGGCAGGTGAGATGGCTGGGCTGCCAGGTGGCGATGTGGGCGCGATGCTCGCCTCGTTTGGGACGGTCGGTGATGATGGTCGCTGTACAGGCCAGGCCGACCATCGGACCTTCGCTTTCCAGCCAGCGGGCGCGGGTGTAGGCGCGGCCGGCCATCAGACGGGCCGTGTCGTCGGCTACATACTGGCGCGGACGTTGATCGAGAAAATCGTTGAAGCTGGCCTGGCCGTAAGGAACCAGGGCTTCCAGCAGCGTGCGCGTTGCCCCGGCCACGCCCAGCAGGTCGGAAAGGGCCTGGGTGCCGGCTCCGGCGGTGACAAACACGATGCGTGCGGGGTTGTCGTGGATAGCTTGAACCAGGGTTTGAATGTCGTTTTCCATAGGGCGAAATTGTAACATGTAACCTTTGACCTGTAATCTGTGATGGCATGACGCAGGAGACTTCACCGGCTGCGCCGACTACCCTAAATGAAAATTCAACCTCCCGGAGGTTTTGAGGGCAGCACATAGTCGAGACAACAACCTCCGGGAGGTTTATTTATAGAGTCGTAAAGTTACTTGTTCTGGACCCTTTGCTATAATCGGCCAACATGAAGCAAGCAGACGACACAGGAAAAAAGAGTTTCGAAGCGGTATACCGGGAGGGGGCAATCCACCCCGCGGAACCATTGGACCTGCCGGAGGAGACGCCGTTGTGGGTGACGGTGAAGCTGCGTGAGGAGACGGCCGTATCGACTGCCGCGCCGGGAAAATGGGGGACGGCCGTGTCCCATCTGCGCCAGCAGATCCACCAACCGGCCTGGGTATTCTTCATCCTTGCGCTCCTCATTTACATCCTCACCCGCTTTTGGCGCATAACCGATTACCCTATCTACTTTTTCTCCGACGAAGCTATCCAATCCCTCACCGCCAGCGATCTGATCCGCAACGGTTTTCGCAGCCCGGAAGGGCAGCTCCTGCCCAGTTATTTTAAAAACTACCAGGTTTACAATCTCAGTCTGTCGGTTTATTTGCAGCTTCTGCCGGTGTATTTCTGGGGCCTGTCTGCGGCGTTGACCCGGGGTGTGTCGGCGCTGGTGAGTGTCTTCGGCGTCATCGCTGTCAGCCTGACGGTGAAAACGGCTTTCCAGAGCCGGTATTGGTGGACGGCCGTTTTGTTGATGGCTGCCATGCCTGCCTGGTTCCTGCACAGCCGCACCGCCTTCGAGACCGTGCTGATGGTCTCTTTTTTCGCCCTGTTCCTTTACTTTTACCTGCTTTATCGCCTGCGGGCGACCGGATACTTGTTCGCCGCCATGGTTTTTGCGGCGGCTTCGTTTTACGCTTACAGCAACGGGCAGGCGATTATCGCCTTGTTGGTGCTGTTTTTGGGCGTGTCGGATTGGCGCTACCATTGGCAGGTGGTAAGAGGGGTGGTGCAGCGGCGCGAGTGGGGAACGGCCGTGGCCTTCATTGGCCTCACTCTGCTGCTGATTGCTCCCTACGTTCGCTTTCGCCTCACCTATCCCACGGACCTGGCCTATCATCTGCGCACGCTGGATTCTTACTGGTTTAAGCAAGATCTGACCCTGACGCAGAAATTCGGCCTGTTCAGCGAACGTTATGTCTACGGATTAAGCCCTGGTTACTGGTTTTGGCCCAACAGCCATGACCTGGAACGCCATCGAATGTTGGGCTACTTTGGTCATTTAAGGCCAGAAACGCTGCCTCTGCTGTTGATTGGTCTGGTTATTTGTCTGTGGCGCTGGCGTTCGCCGGCGCACCGGGCAGTGCTGCTGGCGCTGCTCGCTGTGCCCGTAGGAGCGGCCAACGTCGACATTGCTATCACCCGGGTGCTGGCGTTTGTAGTGCCGGCGGCTATCCTGATGACTCTGGGTTTGAATTGGCTGCTGACCCGTCTGAAAGAAGCGTGGCAGCCGGTGCTGGGGACGGCCGTCTTTCTCATTCTATCCTGGACGAGCGTGGGCTTGATGGTCGATGCCCTGAATCGCGGACCGCTGTGGTTTCCCGATTACGGCATGTTTGGTATGCAGTACGGCGCCACGCAGTTATTTGACATAATCCCCGAATACCTGGAGGCCAATCCGCAGACCATCGTCCTGTTAACACCCACCTGGGCCAACGGCACCGATTTATTTCCCCGCTTTTTCCTCGCGCCGGAAGAGCAGTCTCGGGTGCAAACACTCAATGTCGATGGTTTTATCCTGGATAGGCAGCCGCTAACCGACGACATGCTGTTCATTATGACCCCGGAAGAATACCAGCGTGCGCAGGATAGTGGAAAATTTAAACCCATCGCCATTGAGCGTGTGTTTGAATACCCTGATGGGACGCCCGGTTTTTATTTTGCCCACCTGGCCTACGTTGACAACGTGGAAGATATATTTGCGGCCGAGCTGGCCGAACGGCAAAAGCCGGTGGACGATGTGGCCGTGATCAACGGGCGGATGGTGGCGGTGCGCCACTCGCGCCTGGATTCGGGCAGCCTGCCCAGCATGTTCGACAACGACACGTTTACCCTGGGGCGAGTGATGGAGGCCAATCCCGCTTTTGTGGATATGACGTTCCCAGAGCCGTGGGCGCTGCGCGGCCTGGCGGCCGATTTTGGTACGATGGACTTTGAGCTGACCGTGTCGTTGTTTGCCGAGGCCGACAGTGAGCCGGTTGTTTATTCGCAGATCTATCGCGGGCTGCCGGCCGATCCACACGTGGAAATTGATTTTGATCAGGGACCGGCGCAGGTGGCGCGGATGCGCGTCGACATCCACGATTTGAACGCGGGCAATACGGCAAAAATCCACATCCGCGAACTGACGCCACTGCTGGCGGAGGGCAATTGAGTTGTCTCTGGAGATGGTGACCTTGCTCACGGCCGTTTTCCTGACCTTGCTCATGGCCGGGGTGTTGTGGTGGGTGTGGCGGCGGTGGACGGCCGTTTTCATGCCCAATCCCAACCGGGACACTCGCTGGCTAAGGCTGCTGGCGGCTGTGGCCGCGGCTGCCTACGGCCATTACCTGCTGGCCACGCGCGATCCAATTTATGGACCATTTTCCTGGGCCGGGGCGTTGAACGGCCGTTTGCGTTTTGATCTGGCCAACCTCGATAACGTGATCGTTGGTGTGCCGCTGCTGTTGATTGGTGCCGCCCTGTTTGCGGGGGCGGCGCGTTACGCTCCGTGGGAAGTGGCCGAAATCCAGCCCGGCTGGCCGGCGTGGGGCGGTTGGCGGGCAGCGGAATGGGCAACGGCTGTGCTGCTGCTGGCGGCAACGGCCGTGCTGCTCTTGATGCGCGACATTGGCTGGCTGCCCGTGGTGCTCTGGCTGGCGGCACTGGCACTGCTGGTGCGCCAGTTCTGGCTCCACGACCGGCGCGCTGGCCTGGATCTTTCGCTCCACCTGGAACGGGTCGATATCGCCTGGCTGCTCATCTTGCTGCTGGTGGGTGTCCTGGTCGGGGCAGCATACTTGCAGGATATTCCGGCACGCATGATCGGTGATGAAGGCTCTTTTTGGGAAGCTGCGCGGGCCATTGCCGCTGGCGAACATCACCCCTCGTTTTTTGATTTAGGCGTTTACACGTTTCCGATGGCCGGCACGTACTGGCAGGCGGCGGTGCTGCGCTTGTTTGGTCTGAATTTGTGGAGCTGGCGGTTTGCCTCGGTGCTGGTAGGCGTGTTGGCCGTGGTCCCTCTGTATATTTTGGGGCGCGAGTGGCTTGGGCGAGGAACGGCCGTTCTCGCCGGATTCCTCACACTCACCAGTCCCTACTTCCTGGCTTTCGCTCGATTGGGCTATAACAATTCGCAGGCACTGCTGCCGGTGACGCTGGCGGTGGCTTTTGCCTCGCTGGCAATCCGGCGGTCGAGCCTCTTTTATTTCTGGCTGGCGGGTATGGCTGCCGGGTTGGGGTTTTACACTTATACCGCCGCACGCTTGGGCCTCATCGTCCTGATTTTGCTGATTTTGCTGCTAAGGGCGCGGCGCGACGTTTCCTGGCGGCGCACTCTGGTTTTGCTGGCAACCGTGGGGGGAGCCTGGGCGGTGGTCGTGCTGCCGTTTTGGGTGTTCGGCACGATCAATCCCGATAGAGCGGAGCCGTATAAGTTTTGGGAGAGCCTCTTTTTTAACGTATTTTACGGCCGTGCCTTTTTCAGTGATGAAGCGCTTTTTCGCTTTGCTGGACCCCTGCGTATCGGCTACCAGGAGTTGTTTTTTCAGCCATTGATTTATGCCCGGCTGCTGCTGCGGGGCGTGGTCCGTTCGCTGCTGGCTTTTAGTTCGCCGTTTCTCGGCGGCGAGGAGCATTTTATGGAGACTGGCCTGGCCGGTGGTCTGCTGCCCGGTACGTTTTTTGTGTTGGGCGGCGCACTGGCGCTGCGCGGTTGGCGGCGGCTGCGATTTGCGCTGCCGCTTCTCTGGCTGGCGGCGGGAGTGCTTTTTTTGAGTGTGGCCAATACACTGCCGCCGCGTCACACGCACCTGGTGGTGGTCATCCCGGCCGTGGCGCTGCTGGCGGCGGCGGGATTGTGGGCGTTTACGGCCGTTTTAGCCGAATCCCTGGCGCATCAATCCGGGCGGTTTCATTCGGTTTGGTGGCGGCGCGGCCTTGTGGCGTTGTGCCTGCTGGCCATTGTGAGAGCCGGGTTGGCGAATTATTTTGTCCCGCTGGCCAGTCGTTATCCGGCGAATTTCGAGCAGCTGGTAGCCTGGACGGCCGTGCGTTTGCAAGCTACGCCGGATGTAAATCTTGTTTACGTGGAAACAGCCCCACAGCACCACGACGTAGAATACTTGTTGTGGGCCAGGATGCTGACGCTGCCGTATGAAAATTTCCCCAGCGCAGCGGCGTTGGCCGGCGAATCTTCATCGCTGAACGGCGGGCGGGTGCTGGCATTTATTCCGGCCGAAGAACCGGCGGTGGCCACGGCCGTGGCCCAAATCATGCCAGAAGCGTGGGCGCCAGTGACCTTATCTGGCCCGGCGGGCGAGACGTGGGGGTATGTGGTGGGCAATGTACCGCTGCCGGAGGCGCCTGATTTGACGCTGGCCGGCGGGCTGCTGTCGGCAGCGGCGTCACCTGCCGGTCCGGCGATGTTGATCCTGGTGTTGCTGCTGTTGGGATTGGGGGCTAGATCTTTACACGATGTAGGGCCGGTATGGGTTCGTTTATCTCGCCGCCGTGGGTCGGCAGACCCGGCGGGCGACGAAAAAGCCGGCGTGGAGGAGACTTCTGCTCGTTACCACGTCGGCTTTGATCTGGAAGTTGGTGTGAAGCGGCGGCGCAAGAAATGAAGGTTACAGGGTAGACGGCCGTTTCAATTCCGTGCGGAACATCGGGCTGGGTTTGATGGTCCATCCGTTCGCATCCGTGTCCGTGCTGGCGTGTTCCAGGAAACCTTGCACACGGCTGTCCAATAAATCGATCTGGTGCAGCAAAACAGCTTCCAGCGTTTTGGGCACAACCGGCGAGCCCCATTCCAGGTTGCCATGATGCGAAGCGACGAGGTGGACAAGCTGGCGTACGTCGTCGGCGGGCATGGTGCCCAGTTCGGCTGCGGCCGTTTCGATCATCACAATGGCGCGCACGATGTGGCCGACGAGACGGCCGTCTTCTGTAAAAGCAAACGAATTATCGACGTCATATTCTAAGGGTTTGCCCATGTCATGCAGCAGCACGCCGGTTAGCAGCAAATTCCGGTTGACGTGCGGATAATGATCGGCCAGATAACCGGCAATGGCGGCCATGCTGAGGGTGTGCTCAAGCAAGCCCCCCAGGACGGCGTGATGCATGTTACGCGCCGCCGGCGCGTTGGCGAACTCGTTTAAGAATGATTCATTCAGCAACAAGTGTTTTGCCAGACCCTGCCACGGCTCGGCCAGACTATCGATGACCTGTTGCAGTTCGCCAATCATTTCATCGATAGGCCGCGTGCTGAACGGTAAAAAGTCAGTCAGTTCTTCGTTGAAACTGGGATTAAGGTCCGTGGCATTCACTTGCAGGGCATCTTTGTAGAGGTTGATGCGGCCGCTGACGAGCACGGGCTGTCCCGGACGCGCCCATTCTAAAACAGCGGCGGGCACGTCCCAAAACACACCGGAGAGGGTGCCGGTTTTATCTTGCAGGGTGAAGAGAATGAAAGGACGGCCGTCTTTGGTCGTGCGTTCGGCGACGTCTTGGAGTAGGAATGGTTCGTTAAGCAAGTCGACTTTTGGTCGCAAATCTTCAATAAAAATTGACTTCACAATGCCCCCTTGTAGGTCCAGGTATAGAAAGATTGTAAGGTCATTTTGGGAATCTGCCCAGGTGATTTAAAATCCTCAGGTGGAAATTAGCGAAAAGGGACGAGGATACCACATGAAAAAATTAATCATCGGCATATCGGGGGCCAGCGGCGTGATTTATGGCATTCGCCTGTTGACTGTGTTGCAGGCGGTGGCCGACGTGGAAACCCACCTTGTCATCACCCGGGCGGGGGCCATAACCATTGGTTTGGAGACATCCTACACCGCGGAACAGGTGATGACGCTGGCCGACGTGGTTTACCGCGAGCAAGATATTGCTGCGCGCATCTCTTCCGGATCGTTTAAGACGGATGGCATGATCGTTATTCCCTGCTCGATGAAAACACTGGCTGGCATTGTCCATTCGTTCAGCGAAAATCTGCTGCTGCGGGCCGCGGATGTGGTGCTGAAGGATCGGCGGCGATTGATTTTAGTTCCCCGGGAAACACCGCTGCACCTGGGCCATTTGCGGCTGTTGACGCAGGCGGCAGAGATGGGCGCCATTGTGGCCCCGCCGATGCCAGCTTTTTACCATAAGCCGGAAACGATCGACGACATCATCAACCAGACCGTGAACCGGGTACTGGATCTGGCGGAAGTTGGACTGCCGCAGGATTTATTTACGCGGTGGGAAGGCGGGCAGGCGCATCGTGGCTGATAAAGCGGGCCAGGCAGCGCTGGCTTATTTGCGCACGCACCAGGTTATGACGTTGGCGACTGTGGGTGAGGATGGGGTGTGGGCCACGGCCGTTTTCTATGCCAGCCAGGCATTCGATCTCTACTTTTTGTCAGCGGGGCATACGCGGCATGCACAAAACTTTTTGCACCAGCCGCACATTGCGGCGGCCATTCAGGAAGATTACCGCGACTGGCCAGCGATCAAAGGAATTCAGTTGGAGGGTGACGTTTCGCAGTTGGAGGGGGCGGAACTGACGGAGGCCGTTAATTTATATCGCGCCCGATATCCCTTCTTGAACCAGGCCGTGCCGCAGATTGAGGCTGCGTTGGCAAAGGTGAACTGGTATCGTCTGCGGCCAACGCGTTTGTATTGGATCGACAACAGCCAGGGGTTAGGGCATCGGGTCGAGGTGGAATGGTGAGACGGCCGTTATTCCCCCAGCCACTTCTTCATGACCGCTTCCAGGTAGGCCACATACTTGGGTGAGTCATACAGCGCCAGCGCGGCTTCGTTAATATCGAACGGCTCGGTGAGTTCCAGGATCTGCCGCAAGTAAGTGGCGTCACAGCGTACCATAGCTTCCTGAAAGCGAGTCGGCCCATCTAGCAGCAGCAGCACAGGAGCAGTCGCCAGCGACTTACCTTTCAGCGTGCGGATAATCTGGCCCTGGCGTGCCACCAGCATGACGGCGTTAATCATGTTTTTGGAAATTTCTTTGCCTTTTTCCTGGTAGTCGTTGGCCAGCATGTCTATCACTTGCCGCCAGCGCAGGTCGCCTTGTTGATCCAACGTCTGCACCAAATCTTTCAAAATGACGAGTCGCTCACTGGCCGGCACGACGCGGAAGCGCTGTTTTTTGAGGCCGCTGCGATAGAGTTCGTGGAGAACGGCCGTTTCCTGTTTTTGTTCCAGACGTCGAATATAGGTGGTTGTATCCTCTCGCTCGATCACGAGCAAGTGGGGATAGCGTGCTAGAAATTTGCTGAAACTGCCATTGCCAAAATGCGCCTGATCAAATGCGCCCTTGCTTAGTTCCACCATACGTTGTTTAAGAATACTGGCCCTTACCCGATCGTGGTCGTTTTCCAGCAGTTGCTCCAGCGCGTTTAGCAACAATTGTTCTACCTGTTCGTCTGTCAGGTTCGGCGCAGGCAGCAGGTCTTCGTAAAACAAGTATTCGTCGCACAGCCCTACGAAGCTGCGGCTGGCCGTATGTTTTACCCCCACGCCAATAACCCGTTTGCCGCGCTTGCGTAAGGACTGTACCAACGGTGTAAAGTCGCGATCACCGGTCATCAGCACATAGGTGGCATATTGATGCCCATCGACCAGGGTGTCCATCGTATCCACCACAATCTGCATGTCGGCCAGGTTTTTGCTGAAGTTATTAATACGCACGGTGGACTGTGTGGTAAAGCCGGCAGTGGTCAGCTGCTCCATGAGTTTTTGGTCTTGTCTCCAGTCCCCATAAGAGCGGCGCAAGACGACACGGCCGTTGGTCTTTTCTTTAACTTTGTCCAGCACCAGATTTACATCAAACGTGATTTTGGCCTGTTTTGCTCCTATCACCAGGTTATCCAGATCAAGGAAGATGGCGACATCGTTGCTCATGATTTGCTCCAAACTCAGACGAAAACATCGGCTCTGTTTCCCGGGAAACTGAGAGCCAGGCTGCCCCAAGATTGTTTCCCGGGAAACAGACAGTCCTTGCTATTTGCCCAAAGCATGTTACCATAAAGTGAGTATAATATGTCAACCTGTTTTAGGCTATGGAGGTAGGCAATGGCTGAAGACAATAGCTCACAGATGCATGATAACAATGATAATTCTGTAGAAGAAAGACAAGATAGGGGGGTGTTTTGGGACAGCAAACCATGGCAAGCCTTCAAAACAGTGGCTATCCTATTCTCGTTTGCCATTAACATTGTCGTCCTCATCTTGCTACTGGCTATCCTACCCCTGGTGCTGCCGCTCGTGGATGCAGTGGTAAAGCCATTAGTTGGTGGTCTTAATAATAGCTTCGTTGATATGAGTGAGGCAACTATTTCCCGGACAATTGAAGTCAACGACAATATCGACATTGCGTTTACCCTGCCGCTGGACACGGAAACTGTTGTGCGGGTAACGGAACCTGTGCCTTTAAGGAATATTCCAGCTTCCTTTGTGCTGCCCGATGGTGGCGGCTACATCAACGGCAGCGTATCGCTTGATTTGCCCCAGGATCTGGCTCTGCCGGTGGCTTTAAACCTGGAAGTACCGGTACAACAGACAATCCCCGTTAACCTGGCCGTCGGGGTAGACATTCCACTTAGCGAAACGGAACTGGGCAAGCCATTCAGCACGTTGGTGGGCCTCTTTTCGCCGTTAAACAGGGCCATCGAGAATTTGCCGGATAGTAACGAAGAGTTAATCGATCGCGTGTTAACTCCGGTAGCTACAGCCACGCCGCCTGCCGGTTACCCGGGCCAATAATCACTGCCTATGTCAGATACACCGCCGGTTTGTGACTACGAAGGATCGGATTATCGAGCGCGTTTTTGGGAAGGCCAGGGCCGCGATTATGAAGATCAGGTAGAGCGCATTGCCCTGCGTCGGCTGCTGCCGCCCACCGGCAGCACCCTAATTGAGATTGGGGCGGGATTCGGCCGTCTGGCTGATGAGTATCGTGGTTATGATACTGTTGTCTTGTTTGATTATTCCCGGTCGCTGCTGCGAGAAGCCCAATCTCACCTGGGGAATGATCCCCGATTTCGCTATGTTGCTGGCAACTGGTACAACATGCCCTTTGTGGATGGGCTGTTTGCGGCGCTAGTGCAGATTCGCACGTTACACCATGCAGCCGATGCTCCGGCGTTGTTTGCCCAACTGGCGCGCATTGCCCGACCCGGGGGCATCTACGTTCTAGAATTTGCCAGCAAGCGGAATGTAAAAGCAATTGCCCGTTATGCCGCCAGACGCCAGGAGTGGTCGCCGTTTGCGCAGGAGCCGGTGGAGTTTGTAGAACTCAACTTTGATTTTCATCCGCAGTGGATTCGGAATCGCTTAGAAGAAGCGGGTTTTCGCCCAGGGCGCATGCTCACTGTTTCCCACTTTCGTCTGGGAGTTTTGAAAAGATTGGTACCCACTTCCTGGCTGGTAAAACTCGATGCTAGGGCACAGCTGACCGGCAACTGGTGGCAACTATCGCCAAGCGTGTTTGTGCAGAACCGCCATCCGGTGTGGGGCGAGCCGGCTGCACCGGGGACGTTTTTTGCCTGCCCTACCTGTCGGACCCCTTTAGGTGCGGCGGAAAACGGCCGTCTCCCCTGTCCTAACCCTGCCTGCCACCATGTCTGGCGCCTCGAAGATGGACTGTACGACTTCAAAGAGCCAATCTGAAGGAGCGCTGACCATCTTAACTCCCACCTTACCTTTCCTCAAATGGGCGGGCGGTAAACAGCGCCTCATTCCCCAATACCAGGCCTTCTTCCCGCCCCTGGAAACCATTTCCCACTACTACGAGCCATTTATTGGTAGTGCGGCCGTCTTTTTTCACTGGCAGCCGCGCCCGGCCACGCTGTCTGATCGCAACGAGAAGTTAATAGAAGTGTATCAGATGGTGCAGCAGCAGGTAACGGCCGTTATCGATGCGCTGCAGCCCCATCGTAACGATCCTGACTACTACTACGCTGTCCGCGCCCAAGATCCACAAAATTTAAGCCCGGTTGAACGGGCCGCCCGCCTGATTTACCTGAACAAGACGTGCTATAACGGTCTGTACCGGGAAAACAGCCTGGGCAAGTTTAACGTGCCGTTTGGCCGTTACAAGCGTCCCAAAATTTGCGACGTGGATCGATTGTGTGCGGCTTCGGCGGCGCTGCAAGGGGTGAACCTGGTGGCGGATGATTTTGCGTGGGTGCTGGATACGGCCGTTGCCGGCGATTTTCTTTACTTCGACCCGCCCTACGCCCCGCTGACGGCCACGAGCAACTTCACCAGCTACCACCGGCATGGTTTTGATGCTGCCGATCAGTATCGCCTGGCGCAGACCATCAGCGGGCTGACGGCCCGCGGCTGCAAGGTTATGTTAAGTAATTCCAGCGCGCCACTTATTTATGAGCTGTACCAACAGCCCCCCTATCGTCTCATCGAGATCCAGGCACGCCGCGCTATCAACAGTAAGGGCGACGGCCGTGGCCCCGTCAAAGAACTCCTCATCCTAAACTACTAGGCCGTGTATGGGTGTTTAGGTTTCTCGGTGTTCAAGTGCCCAGGTTAACTGGCTCACCTAAACACTTAAGCACTTGAACACTTAAACACCAAAGATTACAATCCCCCGCCATGATGAAGCGAACACTGTGGCTGATAGGGATGTTGGTTGTCGGGCTGCTGGCGGCACGGCCGTCAGTGCAGGCCAGGCCCGCGCAGCAGGCGTTGGATTGGCGTTTTGGCGTGATTGAAAGCTACACGGCTCCCCGCGCCGCCAACAATTTAGGCGTCAGTTGGACCCGGGCCCGCTTCCAGTGGGCGGAGGTGCAGCCCGATGGCCCCGGAACGTGGAAACCCACCGTGCGCGAGGAGCAAATCGACGGCGAGATTGAAGCCGGGCGCGATGTGGTAGGCCTGCTTATCGGCATTCCCGATTGGGCGCGCGATGAAGAGGGATTGCCCGCGGGTTTGTACCTGCCCTACGATGACCCGGACAACCTGTGGGCCAATTTTGTGCGGGAAGCTGTCGACAGGTACGACGGCCGTATCAACCACTGGATCATCTGGAACGAGCCCGACATTGACGATCCCGCGGCGCCCGGCCACACCTGGGATGGTGATGTCCACGACTTCATTCAACTGCTCCGTGTATCTTATCTCGCGGCTAAAGATGTTAACCCCGACGTCGTCATCCACCTGCCGGCCTTCACCTATTTCTGGAACCCCGCTTATATCGACGACTTTTTCGATGCCCTGGTCGCCGAACCGGATGCCCCTGCCCACAACTACTTTTTTGACGCCGCCACCGCCCACTTTTATTTCCAGCCCGGTACAGTGTACGATGGCATTCGCATCCTCTATGAGGCAATGGCTGCTCGCGGCCTGCCGTGGAAACCCGTGTGGTTGGTAGAAACCAATGCCCCGCCCATCGATGACCCGGCCTGGCCGGTGGAAAACTGGACGCTCTCTGTGACGATGAACGAGCAGGCAGCCTTTATCCCGCAGGCAGTGGCCGCGGCGCTGGCGGCCGGCGCCGAGCGCATTGCCGTCTACAAGCTGTTGGATCTGCGCAGTGACCACGAGGCCAACCCGGAGCCTTTTGGCCTGCTGCGCATGGACGGCACGCGCCGTCCGGCTTTCGGCGCGTACATCACCACGATTCGCTATCTGGCCGGCGCCATCCGGGCCGAACGCGAACGCTGGGATGAAATAGGGCAAATTCGCGTAGATCAGCCGGATCGTACGACGACGGTGCTGTTTGCCCGTCTGCCTGGTGAAGCGTACACGGCCGTTATCCCTGCCACCGCCTCCTCCGCCCTTTGGGTCGATATGTGGGGCCGCGAGCAGGTGATCGAGGCTGAAGATGGGCAGTTCACCGTGCAGCTCCCCGGCGCGTTGTGCACCCAATCCATCGGCGACTACTGCATGATCGGCGGCACGACCTATTTCCTGGTGCAGTCCACCGCCGGCGATGAGATCCTGCCGACACCGCTGCCGCCCGGATTCCCTACCGCTACACCGGATCCCGATGTCACACCGTCGCCTACTGGCTCGCCAACCCCGACGCCTACCACGCCGCCCACAGCGACAGCTACCCCTACCATCACCCCCACGCCGTCGCGCACTCCCACAGCGACCCAGACGCCTACTGCCTCACCCAGCGCTATGCCCACGGCAGCGGCGACCCAGACATTGACGGCAACGGCCGTTCCTCCCCCGACGCAAACTGCCACTCCCGTGCCGCCGGCAGCCGCAGCTCCCCCGCCGGGGACGCTTTATTATTGGGCAATGGGCGCGGCTGGCCTGGTCGGGGTGGTGGTGATAGCCGGCTGGCTCCTCCGGCGGCGCGGTTAAGATTAACGGCCGTCCGCCCACATATGACAAAAATCACTAGCCGAATATGCTGAATGGTACTATGTTCCTACTCTCGCCCTGAGTATCCTGCTTACAAGGGGCAGCTTACCAGATAAACTCAAGAATCCCGCACTCCCGCTGCATCCTGGCCCAGGGAGCCAAAACACCTTCGCCGCCGGCAACACGTCAATAAAACAAACATCCCCCATACTCCCATCTCAGCCCCTTGAGTTGTGATTACTGATCGCCCCGTTTAGCCAAGGAGGAGGTATGGGAGCTGGCCAAAATCCCCGTCACTAAAAAAACTAGTCAGATAGTTACAGATACAGGCTGCAAACACCCAAACTCTGTAACCTGCAATGTATAACCGCATAAGCGCCGGGGCTGCTGTCTTCCTGCTAAATGGCAGACGACGGAGATCCGGCACAAGGGAGCTAAGAGATGGATTTCAAGCCGATTGACAAGACGCCGGAAAACTGGGTTGTGGAGCCTAATTTGCAGGATTACGACACGGCCGTTTCCACTTTTACCTGGGAGACCATCACCCGCCAGATAGATGGCCTGCCAGACGGCCGTGGCCTCAACATCGCTCACGAAGCCGTCGATCGTCACGCCGATGGTCCCCTGCGCCACAAAATTGCCCTCCGCTGGCTGGGCAAAGACGACGAACTGCAAGATTTCACCTATCTTGATCTGAAAGAACTCAGCAACCGGTTCGCCAATATCCTGGTCGACTTTGGACTGCATAGAAGCGACCGCGTGGCCGTTCTGGCCGGGCGTATCCCCGAGTTATACCTGGCTGCCCTGGGTACGCTCAAAGCGGGCTGCGTGTTTATGCCGCTTTTCTCGGCCTTTGGCCCGGAACCAATCTTCCAAAGGCTGCAAAAAGGCAAAGCCAAAGTGCTGGTTACCACGCAGAAGCTCTACGCTAAAAAAGTGGCCGATCTGCGTGACCGCCTGCCCGATTTGCGCGTGGTCCTGCTGACCGACGTGCCCGAAGACGTGGACGAAACGGTTCTCTCTTTTCACAAGCACATGGCGGCCGCGCCGGTCGATTTCACCATCCCGCCCACCGACCCGGAGGATATGGCCCTGCTGCACTTTACCAGCGGCACCACGGGCATGCCCAAAGGCGCGGTCCACGTCCATAACGCCGTCTACCACCACTACTACACCGCCCAAATGGCCCTCGATCTGCACCAGGATGACATTTTCTGGTGTACGGCCGATCCCGGCTGGGTGACCGGCACCTCCTACGGCATCATCGCCCCGCTGCTGCACGGCGTCACCAACATCGTTGATGAAGCGGAATTCGACGCCGAGCGCTGGTACCGCATCCTCGAAGAACAAAAAGTGACCGTCTGGTACACCGCGCCTACAGCCATCCGCCGCCTGATGCGTCTGGACATGAAGCCGCGTGATGAATATGACCTGAGCCATTTGCGCTTTGTGGCCAGCGTGGGGGAGCCGCTGAATCCGGAGGCCGTTGTCTGGGGCAAAGACGTGTTGGACCTGGACATCCACGACAACTGGTGGCAGACGGAAACGGGCGGCATCCTCATTTCCAATTACGCCGCTATGCAGATTCGGCCGGGGTCGATGGGACGGCCGTTACCCGGCATCACCGCCGCCATCCTGCGCCGCCTGGACGATGGCACGGTGGAAATCATCGACAAGCCGGGCGTGGATGGCGACCTGGCGATCAAACCGGGCTGGCCTTCCATGTTCCGTGCCTACCTCGACGACGACGAGCGCTATCAAAAATGCTTTGTCGATGGCTGGTACATCAGCGGCGACCTGGCGATGCAGGACGCGGACGGCTATTTCTGGTTTGTCGGCCGGGCCGACGACATCATCAAGACCGCCGGGCACATGGTAGGGCCATTTGAAGTGGAGAGCGCCCTGCTGGAGCATCCGGCGGTTGCCGAAGCGGGCGTCATCGGCGTGCCCAACGAGGTCATCGGCCAGTTGGTGAAGGCGTTTGTCTCCCTGAAGCCGGGTTACACCGCCGACGACCGGCTGCGCATGGAGCTGCTGGGCTTTGGCCGCAAGAAATTAGGCTCGGCAGTGGCCCCGAAGGAGATTGAGTTTATGCAAAATCTGCCCAAGACGCGCAGCGGCAAGATCATGCGGCGGCTGTTGAAGGCGCGCGAGTTGGGGCTGGATGAGGGAGATGTGTCGACGCTGGAAACGGCCGTTGACAAAGACCACGCCCTCCACCTGCTCAAAGAAATGCTGCGCATCCGCCGCCTGGAAGAAAAATCGGCCGAAATGTACACCAAAATGAAGATTCGCGGCTTCCTCCATCTCTACATTGGCGAGGAAGCGGTGGCCGTGGGCGCGATGCAGGCGCTGCGCCCCGAAGACACCATTATCGCCACCTACCGCGAACACGGGCAGGCGCTGGCCCGCGGCATGAGCATGGAGGCCATCATGGCCGAAATGTACGGCAAGATGGAAGGCTGCAGCCGCGGCCGGGGCGGTTCCATGCACCTGTTCGACAAGTCGCTCAACTTCATCGGCGGCAACGCCATCGTCGGCGGCGGACTGCCGCTGGCCGTGGGCGCGGCCCTGGCCGACAAAATGCGCGGCCTGGACCACGTAACTGTCTGCTTCTTTGGCGATGGGGCCTGCGCTGAAGGCGAATTCCACGAATCGCTGAATCTGGCGGCGCTGTGGCAGGTGCCGGTGCTGTTCATCCTGGAAAACAACCAGTACGCCATGGGTACGGCCCTCAGTAAATCCCACTGCAACACCAACCTGGCCGAGCGCGCCGCTACCTACAACGTCCAGGCGCGCAAGATTGATGGCATGGACGTGCTGACTGTTGAAGAGGCGGTGAAGGAGGCTGTGTCCGCCATTCACGCCGGGCAGGGACCGCAGTTCCTGGAGATTCAGACCTATCGCTTCCGGGCGCACTCGATGTTCGACGCTGAGTTGTACCGCGAAAAGCTGGAGGTGGAAGAGTGGAAGGAGCGTGATCCGATTCTCGTCTTCATCAAGCTGCTGCAAGAGCAGCATTTGCTGACAGAGGATGAACTGGCGCAGATGGAGGTGGAGGTGATGGCGGAAGTGGAAACGGCCGTTGCCTTTGCCGAAGCCGCCCAATGGGAACCCATCGCTGAACTGGAGCGCTTCGTTTACACGGAAAGCTAGAGTGTAGAGTATAGAGCTAGAGTGTAGAGCTAGAGGCACTCTCTTCTCTACACTCTACACTCTATCTACCAAGGAGAAAGACATGAAAACAAACGGAAAAAACGGTCACGGCGAGATGGTGACGCTGACATACCGCGAAGCCGTGCGGGCGGCCATCCGCGAAGCTATGCAAAAAGATGAGCGCGTGTTCCTCATGGGCGAGGATGTGGGCAGCTATGGCGGCTGCTTTGCCGTGAGCATGGGGCTGCTGGAAGAATTCGGCCCGGAGCGCATCCGCGACACGCCGTTGGCTGAATCGGGTTTTACCGGTGCGGGCGTTGGTGCGGCCATCGCCGGGATGCGTCCCATCGTGGAAATTATGACGGTGAATTTCAGCCTGCTGGCCGCCGACCAGATTATGAACAACGCGGCGACGGTTTTGCATATGTCGGGCGGGCAGTTTAACGTGCCGCTGGTCATCCGCATGGCCACGGGCGGCGGCAAGCAGTTGGCCGCGCAGCACGCCCACAGTCTGGAAGGCTGGTATGCCCACATCCCCGGCCTGAAGGTGCTGACGCCGGCCACGTTGGAAGATGCGCGCGGCATGTTGTGGCCCGCGCTGCAAGACCCCGACCCGGTACTGATTTTTGAGCATACGCTGCTCTACAACATGAAGGGCGAACTGCCAGTCCAGCCGGTAGAGGTAGACATCGACAAGGCCAAAATTCACCGCCACGGCAATGATTTGACCCTCATCACCTATGGCTTGAGTTTGCACAAGGCTTTGGAGGCGGCGGAGCAGCTGGCGACGGAAGGTTTGGACGTGGAGGTGATCGATTTGAGGGTGTTACGGCCGTTAGACACCACCACCTTCATCGACTCTGTGCGCAAAACCCACCGGGCGCTCATCGTGGACGAAGGGTGGCGCAGCGGCGGCATCTCGGCCGAGATCAGCGCGCGCATTATGGAGCAGGCCTTTTACGACCTGGACGCGCCGGTGGAGCGCATCTGCGCCGCCGAAGTGCCTATTCCGTACGCCAAGCACATGGAAGAGGCCGCCATTCCGCAGGTGGACAGCATCGTCGCCGGTGTGAAAAGGATGGTGGGCGAATATGTCTGAGTTTGTCATGCCCAGTTTGGGCACAGATATGGAAGCGGGCACGCTCTACGAATGGTTCGTGAAGCCGGGCGACGCGGTACAGCGCGGCGACGTGATCGCCTCGGTGGAGACGGCCAAGGGTGTGATCGACATTGAGATTTTTGAGGACGGCCGTATCGACCAACTGCTCGTCGAGCCGGGCACCGAGGTGCCGGTAGGCACGCCCATCGCCGTGGTTGTAGGGGCGGAGCCGGTGGCGGCAGCGGCTGTCCCTGTCCCCGTTCCCGCCGCCGCCGAAGCCCACCCCATGGACCAGAAGGCGCTGGTACGGCCGTCTAAACCGGAACCGGCCCACAACGGCAAGCGCGTGCGCGTGTCGCCAGTGGCCCGCAAGCTGGCCGAAGAGTTGGGCGTGGACCTGAGCCAGATTGTGGGAACCGGGCCAAATGGGGCGATTAGCCGGGCGGATGTGGAGGAATTTCAACGCCGCGGCGCCGCGGCGCCGCGGGTGGAAGAAACTGCGCCGCCGAGCCGCGTGGAGCAGCAGCCCGTGGTGGAAAAACCGGCGGAACAGCCAACTAAAGCGGCCGCGCAGAAAGGTTCGACAGAGTTCCAGGCGGCGATGCGGCGGGCGATTGCCGCGGCGATGGCCAGATCGAACCGGGAAATTCCCCACTACTACCTGGAAACGCGCCTGGACATGGGCCGCCCGCTGGCCTGGCTGGAAGCCGAAAACCAGAAACGTCCTATCCGCGACCGTATTCTGCCGGTGGTGCTGCTGATCAAGGCGACGGCGAAGGCGCTGGTGGACGTGCCGGACTTGAACGGCTATTGGGTGGATGACGCGTTACGGCCGTCTGAAGCCATCCACATCGGCTTTGCCATTGCCCTGCGGCAGGGCGGGCTGGTAACTCCGGCCATCCACCACGCCGACCTGAAGAGCCTGGAGGAGCTGATGGCCGCCATGAGCGACCTGATCATGCGCACGCGGGCCGGGCGGCTGCGCAGTTCCGAGCTGACCGACGCCACCATCACCCTGACCAACCTGGGCGACATGGGTGTGGAAAAGGTGTACGGCGTGATCTACCCGCCGCAGGTGGCGCTGGTGGGCTTTGGCAAAGTTATGGAGCAGCCCTGGGCCGTGAACGGCCTGTTGGGCGTGCGCCCCGTGCTGACGGTGACGCTGGCCGGGGATCATCGGGCGTCGGACGGCCGTCGCGGCGGCCAGTTTTTAGACGTGTTAGCGAAGCATTTACAGGAGCCAGATAAATTATGACCACGTTACAGGCGATGAATGAAGCACAGATCCGGGCCGCGCTGTTGGAAATCTTGGAAAACGTCGCCCCGGAAGCTGATTTTGACGAACTTTCTGCCGGCGTTGATGTGCGCGAGGCGCTGGACATCGATTCCTTTGATTTTCTCAACGTGTTGATTGCCCTCAACGAGCAAACCGGCGTGGAGATACCGGAAGCGGATTACGGCCGTCTGATCTCCATCGACGACATCGTGAACTATGTGTGGGCGAAAATGAACTGAGCCGCGTGGACCGCGAACGGTGAACGATGGAAACTTCATCGTTCATCGTTCCTGGTCCCAAGGGGGATGCCATGTTCCGAAAAATTTTGGCGCCATTGGATGGTTCGCCGGAGGCTGAGCGCGCCTTGAACCCGGCCGTAAGGCTGGCCCAGGCGGCCAAGGGCGAAGTCCTGCTTCTGCGCAGCATGAAAGTGGTGCACATGATGATGCCGTCTCTGGCGGTGGAGTATGAATGGATGTGGCCGGAGTATTCGCGGGAAGAAAGCCGGCAGGAGATTCGCAGCTACCTGGACGGCGTGGCCGAGCAGGTGGCCCGGCCGGATGTGACCCTGCGTACGCTGGCTGTGGAGGGTGATTCGGCGAGTGTGATTGTGGATACGGCCGTTGACGAAGACATAGACCTCATCGTCATGTCGGCGCAGGGCTGGTCCACGCCGCGTGTGCGCGAACTGGGCAGCGTGAGCGAGCGCGTGCTGCATCGCGCGCCCTGCCCGGTGCTGATGGTGCGCAAAGAGCCCATCCATCGCATTGCCGTAACCCTGGATGGTTCCTCGCTGGCCGAGCGGGCGCTGGCTCCCGGCGTGGCCCTGGCCGATGCCCTCCAAGCTGAACTGGTTTTGCTGCGGGTGAACGAGCCGGAGTTTTTCCGCGGGCTGCTGCCGGCGGCGGAGAAGCTGGCGGTGGAACAGGATCGGGAATTGGCCCGCGCTTATTTGCAGGATCAGGCGCGCCGGCTGGGGACAGACGTGGAGACATTCGCGGTGGCGGGCACGGCCGTTGAAGGCATTTTGCAGTTTGTAGAAGACCACCACGTCGATCTGCTGGTGATGTGCACACACGGCCGTACCGGACTGCGCCGCTGGTTGTATGGCAGCGTCACGGCGCGGGTCCTGCGCGCCAGCCAGACCTCCATGCTCATCATCCGCCCGCCGGATTATGCGTTAAGCGGCTAACAGCACCGGGGCACCGGACCTGATTTACGCCGGTAGGAACGGCTGCGCAGCCGGGAGGAACGACTGCGCAGCCGTATTTTGCCAGGAACGGCCGTTGCCAGGCCAAACCGTGGTAAAATGCTTCTTGTATCACGACCACAACCACAACCACCACCACACACCCATGCTGCCCAACTGGCAAACGAATAGGAGCGATCATGACCATCACTCAAGGGGCGCGGGCCAAAACGAAAGAAGCCGTTTTTGACCAGTTCGCGCAGCACGTTTCCTCCGGCAAAGCGGCATTTTTCCAGATGGCGGGCATCGATTTTGCGCAGGGACGGCGTGAAGGACCGTTTATCTGGGACGTGGACGGCGACAAACGGGTGATCGACCGCCACTGCAACGGCGGCGTGTTCAACCTGGGGCATCGCCACCCAGACGTGATCCGCGCCTTAATCGACAGCCTGGCGACGCTGGACATTGGCAACCATCACCTCATCAGCCCTTACCGCGCCCGGCTGGCGGCCCGGCTGGCCGAGCTGACGCCGGGGAATCTGGCCTACACCGTCTTTGGCGTGGGCGGCGGCGAGGCGGTGGATCTGGCCTTTAAAGTGGCGCGGGGGTTTACCGGGCGGCAGGAGATCATCTCGGCGCAGGGCGGGTATCATGGGCATACCGGGCTGGCGCTGGCGGCCGGTGACCCGAAGTATTATCGGCCGTTTGGCGCACCGGCCCCCGGTTTTGTGCAGGCGCCGTTTGGGGATGTGGCGGCATTGGAAACGGCCGTGTCCGACCAAACTGCGGCTGTCATCCTGGAAACCGTGCCCGCCACCTACGGCATCCTCGTGCCGCCGCCCGACTACCTGCCCCAGGTGCGCGCCATCTGCGACCGGCACGGCGCGCTGCTCATCATCGACGAAATCCAGGCCGGGCTGGGCCGCACCGGCAAACTGTGGGGCATTGAGCACTTTGACGTCGTGCCCGACATCATGGTGCTGGGCAAAGGGCTGTCCGGCGGGATTTATCCCCTGTCGGCCACCTGTTTTCGCCGCGAGTTGGAAACCGTCTTTCACGACGATCCCTTCATCCACATTTCCACCTTTGGCGGGGCGGAAGTGGGCTGCCCCGTAGCCCTGCAAGTGCTGGAAATGGCCGCCGATCCCCAATTCTTGAACCACGTCAACGAACTGGCCGCCTTCTTTGCCACAGGCTTTGCCGATTTGCAGGCCAGGCATCCGCGCCTGCTGGTGGGGCTGCGCCAGTTGGGGCTGATGATGGGCATCGAGATGGTGAATGAATATTGCGGCCCGCTGTTTTCGAAGGCTGCCTATGACCAGGGTTTGCTGTCGGTTTACGCCTACAACGATACGCGCGTGGCCCAATTCCTGCCGCCGCTGATCATTGACCAGACGCTGGCGGCCGATATTATGCGCCGGGTAGACGCCGCGTTAACGGCCGTATCCCGCATGTTGGCCGGCCCGGCATGACAAGGGAAATCGCTGTAGACCTGGACTTCTTGCGCCGCTTTGAGGCCGGCCTGGATCCCCTTCACCCGGAGCGCAGCGCCATCCCGGCGCACATACTTGGCTACGGCGAGATCAGCACCGTGCTGGCCTGCGAAGCCGGTGACCCGACCCTGGCCTATAAACGGATGCCCCTGTTCAACAGCGCCGCCGAGGCGGCGGCTTACGTGGATTTGTATGCGGACTACACGGCCGTTTTGGCCGACGCGGGTATTGACGTGGCGCCGGGGCAGATGGTGTGGATTCCGGCGGCTAACGGCCGTGGCGCCGTCATATACCTGGCCCAAGAAAAGCTCCCGGCGCAGAGCATTGCCCACAAAGCGCTGCCCTACCTGAAGCCGCCGCAGGCTTTGGACTTGTTGACGGCCGTTTTCGATGAACTGGACAAGGTGTTCCGCTTCAACGCCGCGCATCGCGGCGAAGTGGAGGTAGGGTTCGACGGGCAGCTTTCCAACTGGGCGATTGCCGGCTTTGAGGCGCAAGACGGCCGTTTGCCGCAGCCGCTGCGCCTGACCTACTTCGACACCAGCTCTCCGCTGCTGCGCCGCCAGGGCGTGGAGCAGTTAAACGCCGAGATATTTTTGCGCAGCGCGCCCTTTTTTCTGATCTGGCTGCTGAAGCGCTTATACCTGGAAGAGGTGGTGACACGCTACTACGATTTGCGGCAGGTGGTGATTGACCTGCTGGCAAACCTGTACAAAGAGCAGCGCCCGGAGCTGATCCTGGATCTGACGGTGATGGGCAATGAACGGTGGGCGCAGGGGGGAACGGGAAACGGCCGTTTCTCGACCATCACTCCGTCCGAAGTGGCGGCCTACTACCGTGAAGATGCTTTTATCTGGCGGTTATACCTGGGCGCGCGCCGCCTGGATCGCTCCTTGCACCGGCTGGCGAGACGGCCGTATCCGCACATTTTGCCCGGCAAGATTAACCGTTGAGCGGCCGGGTACGTTTTTCGCTTGATGGTGCTATACTCACGGCATCAAACTGTGCGCTGCTGCGGCAGCCGGGAGGTACACTCTATGTCTCTTGAATCGAACTATCAACCCAATATTCCGGCCCCCATATCGGAGGCCAAACTGGCGGAGACGTTCAACTCCGTCATGGCGCGTGTGTATTTGTGGATGACGTTAGGGCTGATCGTGACAACGGCCGTGTCCTTTTACGTCGTCACCAACGAAGCGATTCTGAACTTCGTGTTTGGCTCTATTTGGGTGCTGCTGGGCCTGTTCGTTGCCCAAATTGCCCTGGTCATTGCCCTGGTCAGAGCGTTGAACAAGCTGTCGACGGGGGCTGCGTTGGGCATGTTCTTCCTGTATGCGGCCTTAAACGGCGTTACGCTGTCGGCGATTTTGTTGGCTTATGATCTGGGGACCGTGACGATGGCGTTTGGGGTAACGGCCGTGGTCTTCGTCTTACTCAGCGTGGTGGGCCTTACCACCAAACAAGACCTGACCAAATGGGGGCCGATTCTCTTCTTCGGGCTGATCGGTTTGATCCTGGGTACATTGGTCAACATGTTCCTACGCAGCAGCACCCTGGACCTCATCATCACGTACCTGGGCATCCTCATCTTCCTCGGCCTCATCGTCTACGATACAAAATTCATCAAGCAAATGACCTATCAGGCCGCCAACCAAAATGGCGGAGACCTGCAAGCGGTTGTTGGCCGCATCAGCGTCCTGGGCGCATTGAAGCTCTATCTAGACTTCATCAACCTCTTCCTCTACATTTTGCGCCTGCTAGGCCGGCGGCGGTAAATTTTTGCAGTCTATTAAAGTAAAAAAAGAGACATTTCGAATCCCGAAATGTCTCTTTTGCGTTTGTCAGAGTTGATTAAGCTGCAGCTTCGTTAGTGCACGTGACCGTGGGCCAACTCCTCATCAGATGCCGGGCGAATGCCTGTAATTTCAATGTCAAACGTCAGCACTTCACCGGCTAACGGATGGTTGAAATCCAACAGCACCTCCTCCGGGCGAATTTCGGCTATGTAGGTTTCGATGAGCTGGCCGGTGGCTTGATCGCGCATACGCAGGCCCATGCCCTCTTCCAGATCTAATTCTTCGGGGAAAATGCTGCGAGGAACAACCTGAAAAGCGTCAGGATCAACTTCGCCATACCCATCAGCAGCCGCGACGACGACTTGTTTGTTGTCGCCGATGGCCATGCCGTAGAGTTCTTTTTCCAGGCCAGGGATAATCTGGCCAAAACCCTGTAAAAACTGCAAGGGATCACCCTTGACAGATGAATCGACGACCTCCCCATCATCCAACGTGAGGGTGTAGTGCATGCTCACTACCAGGTCATCGGCAACTTTTAAAGCGTCCGGGGTCATTAATCACCAATCCTAAATTTTGCTGACGTTTACAGCAGCCAGGCCCTTTTGGCCCATCTGCACTGTGAATTCGACGCGATCACCTTCGGCTAAGGTGCGGAAACCTTGCTGTCCGCCGATGGCAGAGAAGTGTACGAATACATCGCCGCCTTTATCGCGCGCAATAAAGCCGTAGCCTTTTTGATCGCTGAACCATTTCACTGTCCCTTGTTCTACTTCGTCCATCTTGAAATTCTCCTTCAAAAATCCATTCTTGTTGCGGCAAAAAAAAACGTCCAGGCTGTGTAAGTCTGGACGGTTCTCTTGGTTTCCGAAACAAAAACTTACTCAATCTTACTGCAAACTTTAACCCAAGATGAAGCGCAAGTCAATTGAGGACCGGCGGGCCGCAGGGCAGATGGTTGGGTGAGGGGTTTGTTCACTCTCGTTCATACTTCCAGTTGACACGGCCGTAATCCGGATGCGCCCCCCAGCCCTGATCCGCCAGCCAGCGGGAAAAGCGCGGCGCCATCTGGTAGATGAGCGACAGCGGCCCCAGATAACGCGGCAGGGTGAGAATGGCTTGTTTTTTGTCGATGGCGTGGAGAACGGCCGTCGCCACCTGCGGCGGCGTCAGTGCCGGCAGATACTTGTTCAATCGCGGCGTGCGCTGTGGCTGGACATGTTTTTTGAAAAAGTCTGTGCCGGCGACCGTGCCCAGGCGCACCAGCGTGGTGCGCACCGGCGTGTGGGCCAGCTCCATTTGCAGGGTGACGGTGTAGGCGTCGATGGCCGCTTTGGTGGCCGTGTAGGCCGCCGAGGAACCGCGCACCAGTATGCGCGCCGTGATGGAGCCGACGGCGACGATGTGGCCCTGCCCGGCGGCCAGCATCCAGGGCAGCGCCGTGCGCACACCCGTCACCAGGCCGTCGTAGCCGACGCGCATGGTGTGCTGCGCCTGCTCGATGCTCATGTCCAGCACGTCGTCCCACTGCACGTAGGCGGCGTTGTGGATGAGGATGTCCAGACGGCCGTTTACGTCCCGCACCCCCTCCAGCCAGCCCACGTACTGCGTCGGGTCGGTCACGTCGCCGCGCGACAGGCAAATCCGGTCGCCCCAGGGCAGATTGATGCGCTCCGCTTCCGCCCGCTCCAGGCTGCCCGCCGAATAGCCGCAGGCGTAGACCTGCGCGCCATGCGCCGCCAGCGCCTGGGTCAACGCCCAGCCGATGCCCTGTGTGCCGCCGGTGATGACGGCCGTTTGGCCGCGAAGAAATGGTTCCATGGCTGCTCCTGCTTTGTTCGCCGGTGTCCGGCTTTGGCCCCCGGTGGGCCTTGGTATAAAATCCGGCGATTCTGTTTTATCTTGAGGTATAGACTGTTGCAAGCGATTCAGACTTTTTGGACCAGGGATTGGCGGCTAAACGGCCGTGTCGCCCTCACCGGCGCCGCCCTGATCGCCTTCATTATTTTTCTCACCACGCTGCAACTGCACATCAACGGCAGCAGCCACCCTTACGCCACCGACGTGGGCGAAATCCAAAACGCCCTGCCGCGTTGGGGGACCATCCACTACAACGGCTACCCGCTCTACACGCTCATCGGTTCGGCGTTTGTGACGGTTTTGCGCGGCCTGGGAGTGGCCCCGGCGCTGGGTGCGTCGCTTTATTCGGCCGTGTGGGGGGCGATCAGTGTGGCCTTGCTGGTGCAGTTGATGCTGGCCCTGAGCGTGCAGCCGCTCATCGCCGCGGTGGCTTCGCTGCTGTTTGCCCTGGCTACGTCCATCTGGGTCGATGCCTCCATCGCCGAAGTCCACACCATGTCGATGGCCCTCACCTTTGTGACGCTGTGGTTTGCGGTGCGCTTTGGCCGCAGCGGGCAAAAATCCGACCTGTACTGGCTGGCGTTTTGGGGCGGCATGGTGCTGGCCCACCAGCGCGCCTTCGCCCTGTTTTTGCCGGCAGTGCTGTTTTGGGCCTTTCCGCACTGGCGGCTGGTGCTGCGGCATGCGCTGCCGGTGCTGGCCCTGGGCTTGATCGGCCCCTTGACTTACCTTTACCTGCCGCTGCGCGCCTGGATGGGCGCGGATTGGACGTACAGTTCGCCGGGGACGTGGCAGGGATTTTGGGCGCTGGTCTTTTACACGCGCTCTGATCTGGTGATTGTGCCGGACACGGCCGTTCTCTGGCTGGAGCGTATGCGCGGCATCCTGGCCTTGCTGGCCGACGACTGGCCCTGGCTGCTGACCGCTTTGGGGGCGGTGGGGCTGCTGCTGCCCGGCGGCCCGGCGCGCTGGCAGGAACGGTGGGGGCTGCTGGTTACCTGGGCGCTGCACCTGCCGATCAGTTTCATCGTCTGGGAAGGACGGGTGTCTGACGCGCTGCTGGCAGTGAAGCTGCCCATTATCGCCATTGCCGCCATCGGCGTGGCCTTGCTGCTGGAGTGGGTGTGGGCGAAACGGCCGTCGCTCGGCAAACTGGCGGTGGCGGCGAGCCTGGGCGTGTTGGTCTGGCTGTTTGTGGCCAACCGGCCGGACGTGCTGGCCGTGACCCGCGACCGCAGCGCGTTTGATACGATTGCCCTGGCGCAGCGCATCCCGCCGGCGGCCGACGGCCGTGCGCAAACCCTGATGGCACTGTGGGGCCACGATTACTGGGCGCTGACTTACGCCCAGGCCTACGAAGGCCAGTTCCCCGACCTGACCCTGGTGGACCACGACAACGATTTTGCGGCCATCGCCCAAAACAGCCACCTGCTCACCCTGAGCAAGACCTTTTACCAGCGCTCGCCGGATTGGTGGGCCGGTTTGCTTGGCCCGATTTACCTGACCTCGGCCGCGCCGGATATCGTGGAGATTCAGACCCAGCCGCGGCTGGCGCCCATCGCCTCGGAAAGCGACGTGCTGGCCCTGGGCAACGGCATCGCCATCCATCGGGCGGATCTGGCCTGGCTGCCGGACAATCAACTCCTGCTTGCCGTCACCTGGCAGGCGCAGCAGCCCGACCTGGGTGATTACAGCGTGGCTGTGCATCTGGTCAGCCAGGATCCGCCCACCGAGCCGCAAGACATTCTGGCCCAGGCGGACAGTTCGCATCCGGTTTATGGCTGGTATCCCACCTCGCGCTGGCAGCCCGGGGAGCTGGTGATGGACCATTTTTTGCTGGCTGTGCCGGAGGACGCTGCGCCGCAGGCGGTGCGGGTGGGCATGTACCAGTCGCTGCCGGATGGCACGTTCCAGAATACGGCCTGGCTGTCGCTGCCTGTGCCGGAACGCCCTCTCTCTATCAGCCAATAGCTGAGCGGGCCACGGCAACGGCCGTCCCTGCTACGGCAATGGTATCCCTGCGGGGATGAGGGCTGATTCGCCAATCCTCCCGGAAGTTCAGAACTTCCGGGAGGATGAATGGTTACGGCAATGGTCATCCCCGCGGGGATGAGGGCATTGCGGCTGGTGCATGGCACTGCGCGGCTGGTGCATGGCACTGCGCGGCTGGTGCAAGGCATTGTGCGGGCGGTGCATGGCACTGTGCGGGCGGTGCACGGCATTGTGCGGCTGGTGCACGGTATTGCGCGGGCGGTGCATGGCACTGCGCGGGCGGTGCAAGGCATTGTGCGGCCGCCGCGCTGTTACCGATTGGTTAATTGGCTAGATTGGCTCGATTTCCAGGCGGGCGATGAGCCGGTCGCGGGCGCCGGCGGGCAGGTCGGGTTGGGGCAGCTGCTGGTAGAGGAAGATGGTTTTGTGCAGGGTGTCCACGACGACGCGGCAGTTTTCGCAGCCGGCCAGGTGTTGTTCGATGGCGGCGCACACGGCCGTTTGCGCTTCGCCATCCACGTAAGCCGAGAGATCGCCCAAAAGCTGCTGGCAGGTTTGTCTGGTTGCGTCGTTCATGGCTTAAGCTCCTGAGGCGTGCGCGCCGGCAAAATAATCGGCCAGGTTTTCGCGCAGCTGCAGGCGGGCGCGGTAGAGGCGGGTTTTTACCAGGTCGGTGGAGATTTCCAGGGCGTCGGCCGTTTCCTGGGTGGATAAGCCTTCAAATTCGCGCAAGACGAAGACTCCTTTGAGGGCTGGTGGCAGGTCGGTAACGGCCGTGGCCAGTTTCTCCCGCGCTTCTTCGCTGGTCAGTTCCCGCTCCGGCAGGCAGCACCAGTCGAACAACTGCTGCGGCACGACCACCGCGCCATCCTCCGCGGCCCACGTTTCGTCAAGCGACAACAGCGCCGGGTCTTTCTGGCGCAGGCGCATCATGGCGTTGTTGTAGGTGATGCGGTAGAGCCAGGTTTTGATGCTGGCGCGCCCTTCAAACGAGCCAATGGCTTTGAAGGCGTTGAGAAAGGTTTCCTGCATCACGTCTTCGGCGTCGGCTTCATTTTTAAGCAGGCGCAGGGCCAGCCGGTAAACGGCCGTGCCGTACCGGTCAATACAAATCGTGCAGGCGCTCTTGTCGCCGCCCTGCAAACGCGCAACCAATTCCTGATCAGAAAGTTCGGCCATCAGCCTGAATGTTACTCCTTGGATGGGATGCGGCTCAGCGACGCTGGCCGTTGAGCGTGACCACCAGCCGCCGGCTGTGCGGGCGGTTGCGATGTTCGCAAAGATAAATGCCCTGCCACGTGCCCAGGTTTAGCTGTCCATTCGTGATGGGGATGGTCACGCTGGCGCCTAGCAGCGACGCTTTGAGGTGCGCCGGCATGTCATCGGGGCCTTCGTAAGTGTGGACGTAGTAGGGCGCGTTTTCGGGAGCCAGCTTGTTGAAGTGGCGCTCGAAGTCCTGGCGCACGGTGGGGTCGGCGTTTTCGTTCAACGTCAGCGAGGCCGAGGTGTGCTGGATGAAGACGTGGGCCAGGCCAATGGTGTAGTCGCGCAGCTCGGGTAGCTGCTGCACAATTTCGGCCGTCACCAGGTGAAAGCCGCGCCCTTTCGGCGATAAGGTGATTTCTTTTTGGAACCAGGTCATGATTGGTTAATCTGTAGGGACTATCTGAAACTTCCGATGGCTAACTCGTAATGATCAGTCGCAAAGGACGAGAGCGGTTGCCATGCGTTAAACGGTGTCAGGGCTACGAATAGTCAGTTCTTCTAGGTGGTCGTTTTGCAGCGCCGTAAGCAAATTACTTTGTCCAAACTTGCCATACAGACGATCAAGTGGTGTGGAATCGAGCACAAGTGTTAGAATGATTTCGTCGTTTTCCAGGCGCACCTCGAAGAGATCCCCCGGTTTAAGCCCGAGCGATTGGCGTATTTCTCGGGGAATTATCAATTGTCCTTTGGAAGATAATCGCACAGGCATGTCATACCTCTTGTCATTTATGTGTCAGCCCTGTGGTTGGCAATCCTGCTGTTGCTTTACCGATTTTGTTCATTGTAAGGCGGCGAAGAAACAGTGTCAATTTTGCTCATTCAGGCGGCGTAATGGTCACGGCCGTTTCCAGCACCACATGGTCGGCCACGGCCGTTCCCTCCTCATCCACCACCGGCAGCCGTTCGCCGGTCACCGGATTGTATAAGCCGACCTCCAGCGTGTAAGTGCCGGCCGGGGCGTTGGCGGCCACGGGCATGGCATAGGCGTCGATGATCACCTCGCCGGGCCGCCAGCCGGTGGTGGGGCGACGGCCGTTCACCGGCTCGTTGTCCTGCTGCCCCCACAAAAAGTTGTCCGTTTCCGCGTTGTAAACCTCGCCCAGCAGGTGGGTGAAAACCTTGTAGGGCTGGGTGACGGCCTGATCGGTCTGCCAGTAGAGCGTCATGTGCAGCGCGCCGCCGGGGGCCACCGTGTCGTCGGCGACGTCGTAGCCCAGCAGGCGGATGCCGTTGGCGAAGGCCACCTTCAGCGGCTGGCTGATGTCTACGTCGGCCGGATTGACGAAGGTGGCCTGCGGCGGCCGCAGGCGGAAACTGCCAAAGTGGGTGGTCTCGCCCTGGTTGTTGAAGACGTAGAAGGTGTAAGGACCGGCGGGCGCTTCCGGCGGCAGGAGAAAGGCCAGTTCGTCGCGCAAACGGCCGTCGTCCGACCACGGCCGATCCTCGTCCAGCGACACGTATTCCCACTGCCAGGCACGGCCGTTGCCGTCGATCAGGCCCACTTCGGCTTCGGCGAAGGCGGGGGCCGTGCGCTGCCAATAGATGCCCAAATGCACGGTGTCGCCGGCGGCATAGTCGCGGCTGGCCTGATCAAAGCCGGTCAGCGTCACGTTAGGGGTGATGGTGATGTCGGTGGGGAAGCGGGGTTGGGCGGCGGGGTCGAGTGTGCCGGCCTGGGCGGCGCGCGCCGGGGTGCGGGCGTAGAAGCGCAGGGCTTTGTCGCCGTAGGGGAAGTCCCGAACGGCCGTGGCCCGTTCGGCCAGCCAGGCGGCGGCGTGGCCCTGGGGATCGGTCACCCCGGCGTAGGGGGTGACGACCAGCCACAACCCGTCGCTGGCTGCCCACAGGGGAGCCAGGAAGTCGGCGGCGGTCTGCGGGCTGACGTCCCACAGGTGGGGCAGCCCGGTCCACTCGTCGGGATAGTGGTAGGCAAAAATCGGCCAGTCGCGGTCGCTGTAGAGCACGACGGCGTCGCCGGGGTGGGCGAAGGCTTGCAGGGCCGCGCCCAGGGATTTGTAGTCGTCGATGAGGAGACGGCCGTCGTAATACCCGCGCATGCCGGCCAGCGATGCGCCGATCACCACGGCGGCGAGGGCGGCGGTGAGGGGCCAGCGACGGCCGTGTCCCAATCGCACCAGCCCCCAGGCCAGCAAAATCACGTAGTAGCCGGTGAAGATGACCAGATAGCGGGGGTCGAAGGGCGGGGCGTAGGCGCCGGCTTTGGGGATGGTGACGTAGACGACGACGGCCAGGGGGATGAGCAGGCCGCTGAGGAAGAGGGTCAGGTCGCGCCCGGTTTGCCAGCGGCGGCGGGCGTGGAGGAGGAGGGTGAGAACGGCCGTGCCAAACACGGCCAGCACCGGCAGCGTCAGCCGCGCATAGTCGTCTACGTTCAGCGGGATGCCGGTGACCAGCACCGTCCAGTAAATCTTGAGGAAGTCCCACACGGCGATGGGCGTGGCCGACGAGGTGCTGAGGAAGCCGGGCAGGGCGTAAGCCAGCCACGCGCCGACGATGCCCAGGATCACAATCTGCGCGGCGGCCCAGCGCAGCAGGGATTGGCGGCGGTTGGGGGCGTGCCGTAGTTCCCACAGCCAGGCGATGTTGATGGCCACGGGGATGGGGAAGAAGAGGTAGAGGGTCAGCAGCCCGGCCGTCATGCAAAAAATGTAGAGGGCGTAATCGGCCGGTTTGCCGCGTGCCCAGACGCGGCGGGCGGCCCAGGTGCCCAGCACGGCCAGGAAGCCGGCCAGGGCGTACATGCGGATTTCCTGGGACCAGACGATGTGGAAGCGGGTGAGGGTGAGGAAGAGGGCGGCCAGGAAACCGGCGCGGCGGTCGGCAACGGCCGTGCCCAGCAAATAGGTCGCGGCCACGGTGAGCGTGCCGAACATGGCCGAGAGCAGCCGCAGGCCAAACTCGCTGTCGCCGCTGGCGGCGCGCCACAGGTGCAGCAGCCAGAAGTAGACCGGCGGGTGCACGTCGTGGCCGGTCTGGTAGGCGATTTGGGCCAGGGATTGGCGGGCCACCCACACCGACCAGCCTTCGTCCCACCAGACGGCGCGGTCGCCGGCGCGGTGCAGGCGCAGGGCAAAGGCCAGCAGCAGCAGGGCGACCATCAGCCAGGGCCAGAGTTTGTGATAGCGTGAGGCGGGTGTGCGGTCCATGCGGGGGATTAGACTATGAATGCGGGGGTTCGTCAATTGGGAAACGGCCGTTACCGCGCCGGCGCGTTTGGGCCGTAAAGTATAATGAGTGTGGGAGGGAATTGCTTTTGACGGAAAGTCTCCTGAGTGGAGGAGGTGTGTGGATGGGTACCCGAAAGATTTTGGCTCTGGCGTTGGCCCTGGCTGTTGTGGCGGCGGTTTTGGCGCCCATTGCGCTCCTTGAAGCGCGCCGCACGCCTGATTGGCAGTCTGAACTGCAGCAGTATCTTGGTTCGTCGAGCATTGTGGAGAGCCAGTTCGACGTGTGGGCGGCGGAGGCGCAGCGGGTGGATGTTTTTCCGGCGGAGGTATTGGCGGCGCAGGCGGTTGATTGGCCGTGGCAGGGCGTGCAGCAAATCCCCCCGGCGGAAAGGGTGCGCTGCCTTCGTCTGGAAGGGCTGGGCGCAGGCGATGAGGTGGATTTGCTGGCCGGGTATCATCATGATGGGCTGTGGCGGGCCGGCTGGTTGGTGTATGAATTCCGCGCGGGCGTGGACGCGCAGGCGGTGTTTGATGAGATGGGCTGCCAGCGGTGGGAAGCGGTTGTGATGGATGGGGGTTAAGGGGCGCCCTCCCGGAAGTTCCAAACTTCCGGGAGGGTTTTTGTTTAGCCTATGCTGCCTTGACCATTCTGAAACTGGAAGATTATAATGATTGCACGATTGTTTAATCAAAGGGGATCGATTTCGTGGCTAATGTGGTGGTGGATGCATCGGTTCTGATTGCAGTGGTGACGAATGAGGCGGAAAAAGCCCGGCTGGTACGGTTAACGCAAGATGTCGATTTGATTGCTCCCCATTCGATTCATTGGGAAATTGGAAATGCCTTTTCTGCGATGCTCAAACGCCGTCGGATAACTGTGGAAGATGCGATTCGGGCGATTGATTTGTATCAAAAAATACCGGTCCGTTTTGTGGATGTGGAGATTGAAGAAGCAATCAGGTTAGCAGATGTTCTAAATATTTATGCCTATGACGCTTACCTGGTGCGTTGTGCCATCAAATATAATTCGCCATTGTTGTCGTTGGATCAGGGTCTGGTTCAATCTGCTAAATCAGCAAAAGCGCAGGTGCTAGAGGTGACAGCATGAGTACGGTTTATACATATTCTGAGGCTCGTCAAAACCTGGCCTCTTTACTGGAAAAAGCGATACGTGAGGGTGAGGTCCGCGTGCGGAGCAAGGATGGGCAGACGTTTGTCATTACGCCGGAGGCGGTGGGTGGTTCGCCTTTGGATGTTGAGGGGGTTGACCTGAATTTGAGCAGGGAGGAAATTGTGGCTTTTATTCACGAGGGACGTAAGTACGGTCAGTAAAAAAGGTGGGCCAGGGTTAAGGTTGCCAGACCCTCCCGGAAGTTCCGAACTTCCGGGAGGGTTTTTGTTTTCAGCTAGGGCACGGGGCCGAAGGCGAGTTTTTCCAGGAACTGCGGCCGGTCGGCCAGGGCGACTTCGGCGATGCCGCGGAAGTCGCTGACCCAATCGTCTAGCTCGTCGAGTTTGGCGTCGCGGGCTTTGGTGGCGTCTTGGGCTTCGCCGATTTCTAGCTGCTGCTGGTTGTTGGCAGTATTGGCGGCGGTGACCAGGGCGGCTTCGGCCTGGAGTTTGGCTTCGTCGTAGCCAAAGGCGGACATGGCGGCGACGAAGTTGGGAACGGCCAGCAAGTTTTGGTAGAAGGCATCGGCCTGTTTGAACCAGCCGGAAAAGCTGTTTTTGCGGTCGCCGCTCAGTTTGAGCGCCTCCTGGGCTTTGGGGTCGCCTTTGAAGGCAATGCGGGCGACTTGCAGCCGTTCGGCTATGTCTTGATACGTTGTCATGTTATTACCTCCATTGATGTGAATGAAATGTTGAAAAAGCCACGAAAGGCTTGGAAACACCTGTTAAGAAGGCTGGCGGCAGCGGATCAGCCATTTCTGCCAGCGGATCAGCCATTTCTGCCGGCGGATCAGCCATTTCTGCCGGCGGATCAGCCATTTCTGCCGGCGGACGGGTCACTTCTGTGTGCGGATCAATCATTTCTGTGCGCGGCTGGGTGGTTTCACCTGGCGGATCAACCGTTTCTGGCTGCGGATCGGTCACTTCTGCCGGCGGATGGATCGTTTCTGTTTGCGGCTGAGTGACTTCGCCCGGCGGATCGGCCGTTTTTGCATGCGGATGGGTCATTTCTTCCCGGGGATGGGAGAAAGGTGAGGGCGGATAGGGGCGATGAAAGGCTTTCGCGTTCACAGATTACTGCGTGTCTATATTGATGTGATTTTTGGTGACGTTTTTTGCACGTCTGGCCAGTTCAGAACGAGGGAAGTTTAGCAAATTTTGGCGGGGAGGCCAATGGTTTGTGGTGGGATATTGATGAGTTGGGCTTGCCCACAGAAATTCAAGGGGCTGACGGTCCCTGATGCATCAGGCCAACTCCCAAGAGATCCCAAAGATCCCATTCCCCTCTATTTTTACACGCTGGCAGTCTGTCGGAGTGTAGCCGAGGTATCCTTACCTCGCCTCTGGAAGACGCGGTAAGAAATCGCGGCTACAGGTACTCCCCCCTCTAGCTCTATCTCTACACTCTAGCTCCCGCTAATCTCCGCCCGCCCCGTCATGCCCGGTCGCAAATCCAACCCCGTCGCATCCAGGGCAATGATCACCGGAAACGTCGCCGCATCCCCCACCGACCCCGTCGCCTGCGGCCCAATCCGCAGCACCGTGCCCGTCAGCGGGTCGTCGGGATACGCCTTCAACACCAGCCGCACCACCTGCCCCGGCGCAACCTGCGCCAGGTCCCGCTCGCTTAAATTGGCCGTCTGAAACTGCAGTTCATTCGTATCCAGCAGCGTCAGGAACGGCGTGCCCGCGCCAATCATCGTGCCCGGCGCCGGGTGATGGTTCAGCGCCAGCACCTCCCCGTCGATGGGCGCGTACAGCTTCGCATCGCTCAACTGTGCCTCGATGCTGTCGATGTTCAACTGCGCCTTCTCCACCTCCAGCGCCAGCAGCGGATTCACGCCGCGCTGCAGTTGGGCAATCTGCTGCTCTACCAGCTTCTTGTCGATTTGCAGCCCTTGCGCGGTGTAGGCGCCGCCGTTGTCGGCGTTGACGGCGTCGTTGTACTGCGCCTCGGCCACCAGCAAATCTTCCTCCGCCTGCTGCAAAAAGCGGGCGTAGTTATCGGCGATTTCCGGCGGCTCCCAGGTGCGGTCTTTGGCCTTCTGGTATTCGTAGGCGGCGTCGGCCACGCGCTGCTGCGCCCGGTTCAGGTTGACGGAGGCGCTGACGAGGCTGCTGCTGTTGTTATCGGCCGTGGCCGCGTTCTGGTTGAGCTGCACCTGGATTTTTTCCAGATTGAGCTGCGCCTGGGCCAGATTGTCTTCCAGCTCCTGGCTGGCGTTGGCCAGTTGAATTTCGGCCGTGGACAGGGCCGTTTGCGCCTGGACGAGCTGGTTTTCCAGGTCGGCGGTCTCCAGTTCGGCCAGCAGGTCGCCGGCCTGCACCCGGTCGCCGGGCTGCACGGTCACCGTCTTCAGCCGCCCGCTGACGCCGAAGCTCAGCGGCAGTTCCGGGTTCACGGCCACGATCTGCCCTTCGGCCAGGATGGTGATCCCTTCGGGGCGCGCGGGGGTGGGCACGGCCGTTTCCGCACCCTCCATCTCTACCCGCGTGGGTTCCGGTGCCGGTGGGGGCACATTTTGGCAGCTAAAGAGAACGGCCGTTAACAACAACAGAGCAAGTACGTTTCGTTTCATCGCCATATCCATCTGAGAGAGACCAGAGACTGGAGACTAGAGACTGAATCATCTCCAATCTCCAGTCTCCCACTTACATCCGCAAAATCTCAATCGCCTTCCGCTTCACAATCCGCCGCGCGGAGAAGGCCGCGCCGACCATGCTCGCCAGCACCACCATGATCACAATGAAGGGCATCACCGTCGTGTCCACGGCCAGCTTGTAGGGCTGCTGCTGCAACGCCTTCTCGCCCACGGTAAAAATATAGGCCATCGTCGTCCCGGCCACGATACCCGCCAGGGCCGCGCCCAGAGTCATGGCAATCGCTTCAATGACCAGCATGCCGCTCAACTCCCAGGTGCGCATACCAAAGGCCTTCATCATGCCAATCTCCAACCGCCGGGCATAGATGGTGACGTAGATGACGGCGAACACACCGAAAACGGCCGTGGTAAACGAAATCCCCGTCAGCGCCAGCAGGAAAATGCGCTCCTGCGCCTGTCCCCGCCGCGCCGATTCCAACTGCACCTCTGCCATGCGCGACCAGAGGCCATATTGACGGCCGTATCGCTGCCCAATCTCACTCTGCACCGCCTCGGCGTCGGCATCCGGCGTCAGCGTAGCCAGCACCCGCGTCAGGATAGGATCGCGGGCCGGGGGCAGCGGCATCTGCAAATCAGTCGTCAGGCTGCGGAAGCTGTCCAGCGACAGCAGCACGTCGCTGCCATACTGCGCCGTGGTGCGCGCGCGGCCAATGCCGCCAAAGCCGGGCATGCGCCGGGCAATGCCCACCACCCGCGCCTCCACCGTGTGGTCCAGCCCTTCCCCTTGCAGCCGCACAATACCGCCCAGCGGCACCGCCAGATGTTCCGCCAGCCCCTCGCTGATGATCACCGCGTCCGGCTCTGCCAGAATCGCTGCCAGCGCCGCCGGACCCCCGGCGACAAACTCCATCGTATCCTGGTACAGCACGTCATTCAGGTCGCCGGTCACGCCCATCACCGTTACCGGCGCCGAGCGCATATCCACCGAATCCGCTGCCCGCGAAGCAAACGGGTGGCTGACGCCCACCATCTGAGCCACGCCGGGCACAGTGGCCAACTGCTCCGTCAGAAAGTCCGGGCGCAGCCAGAAATCTTTGGCTTCTTCGCCGCTGGCGTACTGACCCTGGCTCTCCACGTCCAGCGGCGCGCCCAGGCGCAGGCGCACATCGGTTTCCAGATTGGCATAACTCAGCGCCGACTGCGTGGCCAGGAAAGTGGGCAGCACGCCGCTGAACAGCACCAGCATCGAAATCAGCGTATTGCGCAGTTGGCCGCGCCCCACATTGCGCCTGGCAAAATAGGTCAGGCGGGGCATCAGCAGGCCCATCAAAAAGAGGCTCAACTTCTCCAGCGGAATGGTGAAGATGAAAAAGATCATGCCCACGCCCAGCACCATCAGCATCAGGGCGGAGAAGATGAAAGCGGCTTCCAGCGCCGGGCTGCCAAAGGTGCTCATCACCTGCCCCCCGGCGATAAGGCCAAAGCCCAGCATCAGCAGCCAGCCCAGCCCAAATATTTTTAGATTCGGGCCGCGCTCGCGCAGATGGGCCAAATCTTCCAACTGGATATTGTCGGCCACGCTGGGGTTGATGGCATACACTACCTTTGTCTTGGCGGCGTCTTGCGCCGGTTTCAGGGTGCTGACAAACAGCACAAAGGCCGCCGAGAGAACGGCCGGCAAAATAGTCGCCGCCGTTACCTGCAGGTGAAAATCGGGATTGAGACCCTGGCTGAGCATTTGCTGATTAATCAGCGGCAGCACGATGTATTGGGTTACGAGGTTGCCGCCAATAATGCCCAGCCCGATGCCGACAAGACCAATCACAGCGACTTCGGCAATGACCAATGTGAAGAGGAAATTGCGCTGCCCGCCTAGAATGCGCAAAATGGCCATGTCGCGCCGCTGCTCCTGCACGTTGGTCATGACCAGCGTATGCACCAGTAGCCCCACCACGCCCAGGGCCATGAGGCCATACATATTGATGAGGGCCTGCACCAGCAAAAACGCCTGCGCCAGATCGTCCAGGGCGACGGCTTTGTCCAGAGAATAGGTATACTCGTCGCCCAGTTTGGCCTGGATGGCCTGGGCCACGCCGCGCACGTTGAGCGCGCCAATCTCGGCATTTTGCGATTCGTACAGGCTGGGATCGACGATGGTGAGCAGGGTTTCGGCGCGGCCGGGTAGTTCCAGCCAGCGCTGCACGTCGCCGATGTCGGCGATGAGGCCCTCGCGGATGCCGTTGCCGATGACGCCTTCCTGCCGCACGATGGCAGCGACGGTGAAGGGGATACGCACGCGCCGGGCGCTGGCGCCGGTGGCGCCGGCTTTGCCGGCTTCGCGGGGCTGGGGGAAGCTGTAGGCAACGTAGAGGGTGTCGCCCAGGCCGATGTCGTAGGTGTTGGCGGTGTCTTCCAGCAGGGCGACCTGCCCGTCGCCCAGGGTATAGGTGCCGGTCACGACGTCGATGTAGCCGATGTCGTCGCGGGCGGGGTCCAGGCCGACCAGCCAGCCCTGGCTGACATCGGCGCCAATTTCCAGCTCGACCTGGGATTGGAAGCGGGGGTACACGGCCGTTACCCGCGCATCGGCTGATTGGATAACGGCCGTCGTCTCCGCCACGTTGATGAAGGGGTCCGGGCTGGTATCGGTTTTGCGGACGGAGATATCAAATCGGCCCACGGCCGAAGCCACCAGGTCGATGTTCGACTGCTTGACGCTTTCGACCGTGGCGCTCATGGCCACGATCAGCGCCGTGCTCACCAGCAGCGACAGCACCATCAACACGGTGCGGATTTTGCGGCGGGAGAAGTTTTTCCAAACGTATTTGAGAATCATGGATGTGATTGGAGATTGGAGACTGAATCTCCAGTCTCTAGCCTCCAGTCTCCGCCAATATCTTGCCGTCGCGCAGTTCCACGACGCGCCCGGCAAATTCGGCCATGCGCGGGTCGTGGGTGACAAAGACGATGGTCATGCCTTCACGGTTGAGGCTGGCGACGAGTTCCATGATGGCGAAGCCGGTTTGCGAATCCAGGTCGCCGGTCATTTCGTCGGCGATGAGGATGGAGGGATCATTGGCCAGGGCGCGGGCGATGGCCACGCGCTGCTGCTGGCCGCCGGAAAGCTCGCTGGGATAGTGGTGGGTGCGGTCGCCCAGGTCAACGCGCTGTAACAGTTCGGCGGCGCGCTGCTTGCGTTGGCGACGGCCGTTTTTAGCCAACACCATCGGCGCTTCCACATTTTCCAGGGCCGTAAAGTTCGCCAGCAGATTGTAGTTCTGGAAAATAAAACCCATCTTGGTCAGGCGCAGTCGGGCCAGCTTGTTTTCCGACATGGAGACGAGGTTTTGCCCGTCGATGATGACATGGCCGCGGCTGGGTTCGTCCAGCCCGCCGACGATGTTGAGCAGGGTGGTTTTGCCGGAACCGCTTGGTCCCATCAGGCAGATAAATTCGCCGGGCATAATGGCCAGCGACACACCGCGTAAAGCGGGTACGGCTTCTTTGCCCATGAGATAAGATTTGTGTACGTCTTCAACAACTATGATTGGCTCGGTCATGTTTGTGCTCAGGCGTTCCAGTGTCCAGGTTTTCAGGTATTTACTGTACCAACTTCGAGGTTAGAAAGTTGCAGAGCCATTCACCTCATGATCCGCCCGCCGTCTACCGAGAGGGTGCTGCCGGTGATGTAGCGGCTGGCTTCGCTGCACAGGAAAAGAACTGCGTCGGCCACTTCTTGCGCCTGGCCGATGCGTCCCAGAGGGATTGACTGTTGCCAGCGGTCCATGATGTCGGCCTGGGCCTGCAGCGGCTCCGTGAGCGGCGTGTCGATGATGCCGGGCAAGACCGTGTTGACGCGGATGCCGTATTGGGCGAATTCGCGGGCGCACTCACGGGCAAAACCGACTACGCCCGCTTTGCTGGCGCAGTACGCAGCCCGATCGGCCAGCGGCGTTTCCACCCCGGCAGTGGAGGCAATGTTGACAATGACGCCGCCGGTCCCTGGCACGTTGGCGGCGCCGTCATGCTTATCGAAAATGCCGGCCATCACCCGGCCACAGAGCTGGCTCATAAAAAACACCCCTTTCAGGTTCACGTCGATGGTGCGCTGCCAGTCCCATTCATCCAGCTTCATGATGGAACGGGCCGGTTCGACGGCCGCGTTGTTCACCAGGATGTCCAGCCGCTGCCACTCGGCGCGGGTGGTTTCGATGAGGTAAGAGCATTGGAACTTGTTGGACACGTCGGCGGCGACGCCGATAGCCTGCCCGCCGGCGGTGCGAATGGCAACGGCCGTGCGTTCGGCCCGGTCGGGATTAATGTCGTTGACGGCGACCCTGGCTCCGGCGGCGGCCAGGGTGTGGGCAATGGCCGCGCCAATGCCCTGACCGGCTCCGGTGACGATGGCGACTTGGTTGTCCAGACGTAATTCCATAGGTGCTTTCCTCAACTTTTCGCAGTAGTTTTAGGGATAGTATACGGCAATTGCGGATGGGGCACGAATGGGGAACGGCCGTTCATCCTTCGCCCAACGTTTGCAGCCAGCGCTCCGTTTCGCGGGGTGAACGCCAGTGATATACCTGCAAATGGGCGTATTCCGGCTGGGCCAGCAGGGCCGGATACGTGCGATGGTGCTTCCGCCGGCTGGTGACCGCAAAGAGAAACAACGAATCACGACTGAAAAACTGACCACGCCAGCTTTCGCGGTTGCTGCCCCACAGTTCCTCCTGCTGGCGAATGCGGCGCACAGCGCGCCGGAAGAGGCGACCCCAAATCAGCGGCAGGGAATAGTCCAGCCAGATCAGGCAGTCGGCGCGCTGCCAGATGATGCGGCGCGCCTTGCTGTAATTGCCGTCTGTCACCCAGCGCGGCCCGGAAAGCGCCTCGTCTACGCGCTGCCGAAATTCCTCGTCTGGCGGCATGGTCCAGTTTGGCCCCCAGTGGAGTGCGTCCAGTTCAACGTGGGGCAGGTTGAGGCGTTGTGCCAACTGGCAGGCCAGCGTCGTTTTGCCGGAACCGGTGGCTCCGACAACAACAATGCGCGTTCCCAAGTGGTGCTGCTTTGGAGATGTGGTCATACCGCGAAACTAACCTTTTCCCGTGTGCCAATCGAGGGGGAATTTTACGAAGCAATTCCCTCTGAGGCCACAGGAACGGCTAACCGGCGATAGGATCTGACAAGAGGGTTATTCCAGGCTGGCGTCCAGGGTTTCGGCAAACGTTTCGTAGGGTTGTGCGCCGACGAAGATGTAGCCGTTGATGTCGAACTGGGGCTGGCTGAAGA
>JACKBU010000009.1 GCA_020634395.1 Ardenticatenaceae bacterium
CCCGGCTAACTGCTCATCGAGCCAGGCCGGATTTTCTAACGGCCGTTCCCAAGAAACCTCCAATTCCTCTGCACCGCGATGGCCGTACTGCTGCAAATAGTCAGCGCGGCTCATTTGGCCCTGAGTAATGCGCCACAATCCCAGCAGGGGTCCCAGGCTGGCTAACTGCTCATCGCCCTTGCTAACGCCGGAGAGCAGCAAGTTAGCTTCGGCCTCGCCTACCTGCGCGGCGAGCTTGCGGTGCAGCGGGCGATAAGCGTTTTCGTAGCGCGAGGTACCCAGTTGGAGCATCTGGCACGCATGGCGTAGAAGGGGTTCGATCTGCCTTGACCACAAGTCGGCCAGGGCAAGAGGCGAAACGGCCGTGTGCACCGCCTGATCGAGATCGGCAATGCGCGCCGGGAGGCTGGCCGTAAAGGCCGGGAACTCCTGCAGATTCCGGCGGCGGCGCAGCAAGGCACCCACGGTAAAGGGCAAAAATCGCCGCAGGATCGCCAGACGGGTAAAAGGAATGATCGGGATATCAATATCTTCCGGCAGGCTGCCAAAAAACTCTTCGCTTTCGCGGTTCAAACGCTCCCGGCTGAAACCCAGCGTCTGCGCGGTGGAGGCGAGAAGCGAGAGGTTGATGTAAAGACGGCCGCCAATGTTACCCATCAGCGGGTTATCGCCGGGAAGTGGGTTATTGAAGGTCTCTTCGCCGTAGATTTGCAGCAGCGACCAGGTAAGCGGGGTCATGACGCCGGGCAGCGCTTCGCCAAAATTGGCATTGGACCACAAATAATCGCCGCGCCGGCTGTCGTTCCATTCACCGCTGGCCGGGTTGTAGGGCTGCATGGTGGTAATGGGCCGGGCCTGCAGCAGCCAGAGCTTACCCGCAGCGACAGCCCACTCAATGTCCTGAGGACCGTGCAGGGTATCGGCCAGGCGGGTGGCAAATTTATAGAGAGATCGGGCATAAGGACGAAGCTCTGGCGGGCCATCATAGCGGCCAGACGGCCGTTCCAGAGTAAACGCCTCGCCATCGGCTTCGCCGGAAACCAGCTGCTCGCCCAGGCCGCGGACAAAGTTGCCCACCATGTGGCTGTAGCTGCCGGTCACCGGATCGGCGGTGAACAGCACGCCGGCGAGTTCCGCCGGGACCATCTGCTGCACGATCACAGCGATTTCCGACGGCCGTCCCGCTGCTTCCTGGGCAGATCTTCCCCCTACTGCTTCACTGTAAGTTTGCACGCGCGGCTGAAATTGGGATTGGTAAACGGCTTCGACTGCCTGCCGGATTTCTGCGCCAGACGCTACATTGAGCACCGTTTCATACTCTCCGGCGTAGGAAGCGTAAGCCGAATCTTCACTCAAGGCAGAAGAGCGCACAGCCAGTCGCGAACGGCCGTCCCGCTGCCGCAAAGTGGCTGCCTGAGCCAGCACGTTGGGCCACTGGGCTTCTGGCAAACGGCCGTCTTTAAATGCCGCCGCCGGGACCACAAACCCCGGCGGTACAGGATAACCCGCCTGATACAGTTGGGCCAGAGTCGCCGCCTTTCCGCCAACGGCCGTGGCCTGTACAGCTCCCGGATCGCTAAAATAGTAAATCATGCTGTCCGTCCTCGTAAACTGCCGGCCAACCCCTCTGTCTGGTTCAGAATCCCCAGATTGTCAGCTCGACAGAAATTTAGGTATATCTAAATTATATATTTAGAATACCTAATGTCAATCAGTGCCCGGCAAGTCGCCCAGCAAGGAGCCGGAGAACGGATACACGCGCCTTAACGCTAAGTTAGCATTCGCGGGAATTTAATACGTGACTAATTGCCCCCCTTTATGATGGATTTATGGCGGTATTGGCAGTAAGTATTGTACAAAATGGTGATTGGCAGTAAGAAACGGCCGTTCTACTATTATCGTTAGCTTACTGAGAACGGAGAATATTATGGATAACATGCAACATGAAATGGTATTGGTATCAACCTATCCCACGGGCGCTGAAGAATGGCGCTGCCCTGAATGCGAGCGCAGCTTTGTCTTGCAGTGGCTGCCGTACCGGAAGGTTGTACTAGAAGCAGGGGATAACTTTGCTGTACATGCCGCGAATCATGGCGGCGTACAAATTCTTCCGCCGCAGACCAACCCCCAAAACCCTCTGGAAACTGCAGAAGATGTAATTGCGGACAGCGAGGCCGACAGTGGCTTGTCGGAGGACCTGCAAGACGCGCTGGAAGACTTTCTCAGCACGCTAGACTGGGATTCTGCCGACGATTAGTCCGATGAGTCGTGGCTTTATATCGCGACACGAAGTCACGAAGACGCGCGGCGAGGGGTTGACGTTTATCCCATCTCGTTAAACCCCTTCTACAACTAAAGAACGTTTAGCTTAGGAAAGCGAAAGTAGTGCGATCCTAACGGCCGTTCCCCACGCATAAATACCCCCACCTCGTAGATGCCAGGCTCCAGTGAAATGGTAGAAAGCGACGCCGTGAACTGCGGCTCTTCGGCGGCCGCCGGGCTGATTTCCATTTCCAGGTATTTTTGCTGCCGTTGCGCCAGATTGATTAGCTGGCAGTAAGCGCGATACGCAAGCAGCGGCAAGCCGGCTCCTCCGCCCGCTGGCAAAGCAAAGTTGAACTGCAGATCTAACGGCCGTGCGTGGCTCACATGAGCCAGAAAAGGCCGCTGCCCGGCCGCCAGATCAACAACGGCCGGGGTTTCCGGGGTTTGCGAAACAGCTACCCAAAGCGCCTGCACATCCTTTTCCCATGAAAACGCGGTTGGGGCCAGTGCAGGAGCCGGCAGTTCCTCGGTCACAGCCGGAACCAACTCAACGACGTTAGCCACCAACGCCGGGGCCACCAGGTCGGAGAGGTGGGCTTTGTCGGCCATCCATTCGCACAATCTGGCCTGCTCCACACCGGGCCACTGCGTACCACGGTCGGTTTCCATGTGGTGTACGGCCGTGCGCAGTTCCTCGATCCCCGCATCGCCTACCCGGCTCTGAAATTCCACGACGAAAGAAGCAACCGGATGCCAGTCCATTTCACGAACAGGGATGGCAGCTTCTTCTCGCCAGGTGATGGTGGTGGGAGACGGCCGTTCGCCTTCTTCCGCGTCCATGCCCGCCAGCTCCTGTGCTGCGGCCAGCCACTGCTCAATCTTCCGTGGTGCGCGTGCCGGAGCAGGGATTGATTTATCGGCTTTAAGGGCTGCTTCAATTTCTGCAGCATTCAACGAAGCCAGATCGGCAAACGTTTGTACCCCTAACGCATCCCGCAGCTGAGCCTGCACCGCACTCCCAATACCCCGAATCTGGGTCAAATCCTCAGTCTGGTTCTTTCCGGTTTCCATTTCCATGCTGGCCTCCTTCTGGCTCCAATTACAGGTGAATAAAAGGTTACCGGCCTCGCCGCCAGGCAGCGAGGCCGGTAACTTCGTACGAAAAGTCACGATTTAGGAGGCCTAAGGGTGATCCTCGTAGAACTGCACAATCGGACCTTCGTAGTAGGCGGCAATGGGGCCGCGGTGTCCCAACGGGTCGACATAGGTGAGCAGCACGACCAGCTTCATGGGCAAACTCTGGTGCTGAACCACGCCTGTGTTGATCACCGTACCCGGGACATCGAAGCGGCAGCTGTACTTGCCGTCCGTGCTGGGCAGCGCCTGATTCTGGCAGTTGGGATCGGCGAAATCTACGAGAGAAAGTTCCGGACCAGGGCCAATCGATTCCAGATTCAGATGCACGTGCCACGTACCGGCGACCATATGCCAGTTCGGCCCAGTCATTTCCCACTTCACATCCACGGCCCACGGATCACCGGCTTTGATGATTGTCGTGGGGGTTGCGCCAAAGTCCAGGACGTTTGCGCTGATATTACCGGTTAAACTAATACTTGGGGTTTCAAACTCACCAGCCATTTCTGTAACTCCTTATTGTGATAGATTTTCCAACTGTACTGCACTTGTCTTCTCAAGCCGGGCCCGCTAACAGAAGCACTTCGTCAGGATATAGAGGGGGAATTAATTCATACTTTATTTCCAATTAATTTGGGGACAAAAATAATTAATTCTGCCAGAAACGTATGCTGGTGATAAATCAACTCGTAAATACTTGATTGTTACTGTGCCTGACCGAAACTATATCTCTTCATGGTTGCGGATTTTACGGACGAGCTGAGCTGTGGCCGGCGTTGGTGAGGCGGCCAGATCTTTTTCCATCGTTTCCACGCACTGATGGTACTGGCGCAGCGCCAGGTAATGCTGACCCAGATAGTAGTAGCAGCGCATGATTTGTTGATGCGCTTCTTCATCGCAGGGATCCACGATCAAGATGAGGCGGCAAAAACGGATGCATAAGTTATATTCTTCCACGGCGTAGTAGTGGGCGCTGAGCCGCTGCAGCACCTGGAGGTATAGGCTCTGGTAACGCTGCCGCAGGAAAATGGGCCAATCTTCGTAGCGATCCTCGGCCAGAAACTCGCCCTGATAGACTAACTCGGCGGCATGGTAGAGCTGGATGGCTTGCTGGTAACGGCCGTCTCCCTCACAACTCTGTGCCTGCCGATACTTCTCGGCAAAATCGTCCGCATCCACCCACACCACCATCTCCGAATTGAGCGCATAATGGTCATCCTGATAGAGAATGTGCGAAAAATCGTGATAACCGTCGCGCAAGGTCTTGCGCAGATGGTAGATAGCCACGTTGAGATTGTTGCGCGCGGCATCCGGAGCCGCCTCCGGCCAGAACATATCCATGAGCACTTCTTTAGCCACCGGCTTTGTCCGGTTCACCAGCAGGTATTTAAAGATTGACCAGCTTTTGCTGCTGGTAATGTCGTCGATGAGCTGGTCGTCTTGATACACGCGGAAAGCGCCCAGGGTATACACCGTCAGACAGGGTATACCCGGTTTTCGCGGCAAGTCGTCGGACATGGCACGATACGGCGCTGGCGCCGATTCTTCTGCAGGTAGGGCGGGTGTTTCCACTGTTGGCGGTTGGCTGCCGTTGGGAGCCTGGGGCGGATCTGCGGCTGCTGCGCCATCCGTTGACGAGGCTGCCAGGAGCAGCTGGTTTTGGGATTGCAGCAGGTCCACAATGTCGTGCAACAGCGCCCGGTCGGCAGACGAAAAGTTAGCCGATTGATCCCCGGTCGAACCATCCGGGTTTTGCTCAAGCTGTGGTTCTTTAATCTCCGCCGAGGGAGGAAGGATAAAGGGCACGGCCGTTTCCCGCTCCGGGCGCAGCGCTGGCTGCTCAGGCGGCCGGTCTGGCTCACTGCCGGCCAAGCGGTTGACCATATTCTGCAGCTTCTGCCACAAGCCCGGCGGCCGGCGGCCAGATGAATCCAGGATGAACGGCCGTATTTCCTGCAAATGTCGGCCGCCCTGGTAGGCATCATCTCCGTCTAAAGGCAGCGCCAGCAAAGCTTCTAACAGCCCGCTTAACCCTTCGGTTAACATTTTTTCCTGCCACACGTGGCGCTGATAGGCAGCCCAGGTCGCCTCAGACTCGCGCTGCTGCTCCTGGCACACGCGGCATAATGCGACGACGGCCGTCGTGACGGCTCTGGCCGGCGTATCGGCACCCAGCATCTCCTCGACTGTTAGCAGCCACTCCGCGATAAGGTCGTACTCACCTGCCTGCAAGACCTGATTGATCCAGGGCCACATGCCACGCTGCCCTACGCCCACGTAGGGTGTCGAACTGTTCTCACGCGACTCAGTTCCCATTGCTAACTCCTTGGGAAGTTAATCAGGGACAACAAAATTTATTGTGTTCCGCCAGGCTATCCAGTTGATGGTTTTAGAGCAAGAATAGTGTTGGGGGTGTTGGATACCTTCAGACGCCGACTGTGCGTTGATTTCCCGTAACTTCTCCTACAAGCTAAACGGAAGAAAGGAGAAAATTCAGGGATCAGGTAAGCAGATCATAGCAGAAAACGGCCGTGTTCCAGCTTAAAATATCGGCTGAGATAACCGGCAAACGGCCGTGCCCGCCCCAAATTTTCGCATTTCCACAAATGTGTTACGATCCATCCATCTACGAGACAGGAAAAAGACATGGGTTTTTTCAAAAAGCTATTTAGCAGCCAGCCGGCCCAAACGGCCGTTGTCACCGTTGTTTCCGGTCTGCCCCGCTCCGGCACCTCCATGATGATGAAAATGCTTGAAGCCGGCGGCATCCCTCCCCTCACCGACCAGATCCGCGCCGCCGACACCGACAATCCGCGGGGGTACTACGAATTTGAACGCGTCAAACAGTTGGACAAAGGGGATACCGCCTGGGTCAGTGACGCCGTGGGCAAATGCGTCAAAGTGATTTCCGCTTTGCTCAAATTCCTGCCGCCCGGCTACGAATACCGCATCATCTTTGTGCACCGCAACATGGCCGAAATTCTAGCCTCGCAGCGCAAGATGCTGATCCACCGTGGCGAAGATGCCGACAAAATGGACGATGACAAAATGGCCGATTTATTCTCCCGGCATGTGCAGCAAATAGAGACCTGGCTGCAGTCTCAGCCCAACATGCGAGTCCACTACTGCCATTACAGCGACATCCTGGCCGACCCGGAAACGGAAGCGCGCAAAATCAACCAGTTTTTAGGGGGCAGCCTGGACGAAACGGCCATGGCCACGGCCGTTGATCCCAACCTCTATCGCAATCGTCAGGCCACCAGCTAAAAGACCATCCTCTTTAATAAAAAGACAGGTGTGAAACGGCCGTTTCACACCTGTCTTTTTTATTAAAATCGCTTGACATTCACGCTTTTCTGAATAAAATTCACTATGTACAAATAATAATTTTGATACATCTAAATTTTCTTAAAGGAGTCTGAAATGCCAGATCCTCTCATGGCTTTATCTGTCGCTGCGGGACTGTTGGCGCTGACGGCCGTTTTTCTATGGCCGGAGCGAGGTATCTGGGCGCGCTGGCAGCACACACGCCATATCAACGAACGCGTCCAAAGCGAGGATGCCCTCAAACACATTTACAAGTGTGAGATGAAAGGCCGCCGCCCCACACTGGAAAGCATTGCCGGCGTGATCCATGCCAATCTCGATAACACGGCCGAGCTGCTCAGCGACATGGAAAGCAACAAACTGGTCAGCATCCTCGACGGCGAAATCCACCTGACTCCCGCCGGACGCGAGGCCGCCCTGCACATTATCCGTGCCCACCGCCTGTGGGAACGTTACCTGGCCGAAGAAACCGGCTTTGAGGAAGCGGAGTGGCACGGCCGTGCTGAACGCCTGGAACACGCCCTTACGCCTGCCCAGGTAGACGAACTCGCCAACCAGTTGGGCAACCCCGCCTACGACCCCCACGGCGATCCCATCCCCACGGCCACCGGGCAGTTGGTCTCTCATGGCGGGCAGCCGCTTACCAAACTACCCCTGGACACACCGGGCCGCATCGTCCATCTGGAAGATGAACCGGCCATCGTCTACGCCCAACTGGTTGCCGAAGGGCTGTATCCCGACATGCCGGTGCGCATCATCGAAATCAGCGATGAGCGGGTGCGCTTTTGGGCCAACGGTGACGAACACCTGCTGGCGCCCATGCTGGCCGCTAATATTTCCGTGGTGGCCGAGCCGGTCACAGCGCAAGAAATAGAAGAGCCGCTGTCGCCGGACAACGATACGTTGAATCGCCTGCCCATCGGCCAGGTCGCCGAGGTGGTGGGTATTGCCAACAGATGCCGCGGCGCCGAACGTCGCCGCTTCATGGACCTGGGCATTCTGCCCGGCACACAAATCAGGGCCGAAATGCGCAGTCCCAGCGGCGACCCTACGGCCTATATCATCCGCGATGCTCTGATCGCCTTGCGACAGGAACAGGCCAATATGATCCACATTCGGCTGCCGCAGCCCGAAGGGCAACGCTAAACGAGGAACAATTACCGATGAATGATAAGAAAACTATCCAATCCTCAGTCTCCAATCTCCAATCTCCCGCCGCCGCTGGCTGCACAACCTGCCCGGCCCATAACGCCGGTAACTTGCTGAAACTGGGCGTCGATATGACGGACTGGGATTATGTTGTGGCCCTGGCCGGCAATCCAAACACCGGCAAGAGCACCGTGTTCAACGCGCTCACTGGCTTGCGCCAGCACACGGGCAACTGGCCTGGGAAAACAGTGACGCGCGCCGAGGGTGGCTTTAGCTATGGCGACAATCGTTTTAAAATTGTCGATTTGCCGGGCACTTACTCGCTGCTGTCCACCAGTCTGGACGAAGAAGTCGCGCGTGACTTTATACTTTTCGGCCAACCAGACGTGACCATTATCGTCGTGGATGCCACGCGGCTGGAGCGCAATCTAAATCTGGCGCTGCAGGTGTTAGAAATTACCGATCGCGCCGTCATCTGCCTGAACCTGATCGACGAGGCGCGCCGGCATGGTATCACCGTCGACGAACGGCGGCTGGCGCGAGATCTGGGTGTGCCGGTGGTGCCCACGGCCGCGCGCCAGGGCGAAGGGCTGGACGCCCTGCTGCAAGCCGTGAGCGAAGTGGCGACGGGGCAAACGGTGTGCAAACCCCACCGCGTGAAGTCGGAATCGACGGCGATTCAAACGGCCGTAGAAACCCTCGTCGCCCAAATCCAGGAAGCCTTCCCTGGCGTGCCCAATGCCCGCTGGGTGGCCCTGCGCCTGCTGGATGGCGACGAGCGCCTGGCCGACGCCATTCGCAGCGGCGAGTTGGGCGACCTGAGACGACAGGAACCGGAAGCCAAACAAGACCTGGTCATCCACCTGGAACCGGTCTGAGACTGAAGGAACACAAACGATGACTACTGATAATCTGACGAGTACCGATATTCTGAAAACGGCCGAAGCCCTGCGCTGGCAAATTGGGCGCGATTTCCATGATCGGCTGATGGAAGATATTTATACCGACGCCGCCCGCCTGGCCGACCGGGCTGTGACCCGCCCGGACGAAAAACCGCGCTTCGACCTGGACCGCACCATCGACCGGATTGTAACCAGCCGCACCTGGGGCTTCCCGTTGATGATTTTGCTGTTTACCATCGTGTTTTGGATCACGATTGTGGGGGCTAACTATCCCTCGCAGTTTCTATCCTCGATTCTGATCGATAAAGGCGTGCCCTTTTTGCACGGTATCGCCAACGCCATTGGCCTGCCCACGTGGTTGTCGGGCTTTGTGATTAATGGCATGTACCTGGCCACGGCCTGGGTGGTGAGCGTGATGCTGCCGCCGATGGCTATTTTCTTCCCGCTGTTTACGCTGCTGGAGGATTTTGGCTACCTGCCGCGGGTGGCGTTTAACCTGGACAACATTTTTCACAAGTCTGGCGCGCATGGCAAGCAGGCCCTGAGCATGATGATGGGTTTCGGCTGCAACGCGGCCGGGGTGGTGGCGACGCGGGTGATCGACAGCCCGCGCGAGCGGCTGATTGCCATCATCACCAATAATTTTGCGCTGTGCAACGGCCGTTGGCCCACCCAAATCCTCATCGCCACCGTGTTTATTGGCGGGCTGGTACCGGCTTATCTGGCGGGCATCATTTCCGCGCTGGCGGTGGTGGGCATTGCCATGCTGGGCGTGGTGTTGAGTTTTGTGGTGTCCTGGAGTTTGTCGCGCACGGTGCTGCGCGGCGAGGTGTCCACCTTCAGCCTGGAGCTGCCGCCTTACCGGCCGCCGCAGGTGCTGCGCACCATCTACACATCCCTGATCGACCGCACCATCTACGTGTTGTGGCGGGCGATTGTATTCGCTTTACCGGCTGGCGCGGCCATCTGGCTGATTGCCAACATCACCATTGGCGGCACAAGCTTAGCCGAGTATCTGGTGAACTTTTTGAATCCGTTGGGCATTTTGATCGGTCTGAACGGCGTTATTCTGCTGGCGTATGTGGTAGCCATCCCGGCCAACGAGATTGTGATTCCGACGGTGCTGATGCTGACCGTGCTGATGACCGGCGTGAACGCCGGCGCGGGCGCGGGTGTGATGTTCAACGCGCAGTCCACGTCGGATTACATGTCACTGTTTACGGCGGGCGGCTGGACGCTGCTCACGGCCGTTAACCTGATGCTCTTCTCGCTCATCCACAACCCCTGCTCGACCACCATCTACACCATCTATAAGGAAACGGGCGACAAGAAGTGGACGGCCGTGGCCGCCCTGCTGCCGTTGGCCATGGGCTTCATCGTCACCTTTTTTGTGGCGCAGATCTGGCGGTTGTTTGCGGGGTAGGGAGCTAAAGTGATGCGTGATGCGTGAAGCGTGATGCGTGCAGTCTCTTACTCACGCATCGCGCTTCACGCATCAAATCATCCCCGCCCGCACAGCCCTCATCCCCAACCGCACAGGCCCCGTCCCCAGCCGCACAGCCCTCATCCCCAACCGCACAGCCCTCATCCCCAACCGCACAGCCCCCGTCCCCAACCGCACAGCCCTCATCCCCAGCCGCACAGCCCTCATCCCCAACCGCGCAGCCCTCATCCCCAACCGCGCAGCCCTCATCCCCAGCCGCACAGCCCTCATCCCCAGCCGCACAGCCCTCGTCCCCAGCCGCACAGCCCTCTTCCCCGCAGGGATGACCATCACGCCTCACGCCTCAGCCTTCATAGATTTCTTTTTCCCCAGAAATTGTTAGAATCCCTAAAACCAAAGCGGCCGCCCAGCCAGGTCCAGGCCGCCAATTAAGGAGAAATTTGATGACCACTCACCCACAAACGGCCGTGATCACCCCCGACCGCACCCAACAGTTCCACGACAACTTTCAGGCCGATCCCAAAAACCGCATCGCCCGCAACGCCGTCACCAAGAACAATATCCACGACGTCGCCACCAACCGCGATGTCGTTACCGGCACCGACCACACCTTTTCCCACACCCTGCACAGCAACGAAATCACCGCGCAAAAGGCCAGCGGCCGCTGCTGGATGTTCGCCGGGCTGAACCTGTTCCGCGTGACGGCCATGGAGAAATTGGGCGTAGAAAAGTTTGAACTGTCGCAAACCTATTCCATGTTCTGGGACAAGATCGAAAAGTCGAACTTTTTCCTGGAAAGCATTATTTGCACCGCCGACGAGCCGGTAGACGGCCGTTTGCTCACCCACCTGCTCAAAGACCCCATCCAGGACGGCGGCCAGTGGGATATGTTCGTCAACCTCATCAAAAAGTATGGTGTCGTGCCCAAATCGGTAATGCCGGAGACCGAGAGCAGCAGCAGCTCGCGCTACATGAACTGGCTGATCACCGCCAAGCTGCGTGAATTTGCCGCCGAACTGCGCCGCCTGCACGCCAACGGGGCCGATGAAGCCGCCCTGCGCGCCCGCAAAGTGGAAATGATGGACGTGGTCTACCGCATGACGGCCATCCACCTGGGCGAGCCGCCGCAGTCGTTTGAATGGCAGTGGCGCGATAAGGATGGCAATTTTCACCGCGACGGCCGTCTGACCCCCCAGGAGTTCTACCAGCGCTACAGCCCCTACGACCTCGACGACATGGCCTGCCTGATCCACTGCCCCACCCCCGACAAACCGTTCAACGCCCTCTACACCATCGACTACCTGGGCAACGTCGTCGAAGGCGACATCATCCGCTACCTGAATGTGGAGATGGCAGTCTTCAAACAGGCGGCCGTGGAGATGATCAAAGCGGGCAAGCCGGTCTGGTTTGGCTGCGATGTGGGCAAGATGCTAGAGCGCGACCTGGGCATCATGGACACCCACACCTACGACTACGAACTCGTCTACGGCACCCCCTTCACCGCCGACAAGACCGAGCGAGTCATGTACGGCCACAGCGTGATGACCCATGCGATGGTGTTTACCGGCGTGGATCTGGACGATAACGGCCGTCCCACCAAATGGCGCGTGGAAAACAGTTGGGGCGACAAGTTCGGCGAGAAAGGCTACATGGTCATGAGCGACGCCTGGTTCGACGAATACATGTACGAAATCGCCGTCGATAAGCAGTACGTCCCCGCCGAACTCCTACCCCTCCTGGAAACCGAACCCACCCACCTGCCGCCCTGGGACCCCATGGGCGCGCTGGCAGCGGCTTAGCCCTCCCCTCAATCCCCTCCCTCTGGGAGGGGAAGTCCAAATCCCTCTCCCTTTGGGAGAGGGCCGGGGAGAGGGAAAGAGTGACCCATGAACCTGAAAAACTTCGTCCTCAGCCAATTTGAACGCCTCAATCCCCGCCTCGTCGGTGCGGTGGAAAAGCCGCTGAAGGCCATCCCCTTCGTCAACCGCCGGTTGGAGCAGGAGTACGCGGCCATCATGGCCGACCTGGAGCATGAACTGAAACCGTACCGGGGCGAGTTTGCCAGTTATGCGCGGCTGCCGGAAAACGGCCGTGCTCCCGCCGACGTCCTATCCGACATCCAGACCCTCACCCAGCGCGAAGTGGCCCGCTGGAAAGAGGGCTACGTCTCCGGTGCCGTCTTCTACGGCGACGACGACCACATCCAGTTCCTCAACGAAGTCAGCAGCATGGCCGCGTCCAGCAACGCCCTGCACGCCCACGTCTGGCCCAGCGCCAGCAAATTCGAGGCCGAAGTCGTCGCCATGACCGCCGACATGCTCGGCGCCGCCCATACCCCCGACGACATCTGCGGCACGCTCACCTCCGGCGGCACCGAAAGCATCCTCATGGCCATGAAGACCTACCGCGATTGGGCGCGCGACACCAAAGGCATCACCCAGCCGGAAGTGATCGCGCCGGTCACCGCCCACGCCGCCTTCGACAAAGCCGCCCACTACTTCGGCCTCAAGCTCGTCCACATCCCCGTCGACGACAACTTCCGCGCCGATTGGATCGCCGCCAAGAACGCCATCAACAAAAACACCATCGCCATGGTCGGCTCCGCGCCCACCTTCCCCCACGGCATGATCGACCCCATCAGCGAAATGTCGGCGCTGGCGCAGGAGGCGGGCATTGGCTTCCACGTCGACGCCTGCGTCGGCGGCTTTGTGCTGCCCTGGGCCGAAAAGTTGGGCTATCACCTGCCGCCCTTCGATTTCCGCCTGCCCGGCGTCACCTCCATGTCGGCCGACACGCACAAGTACGGGCTGGCGGCCAAAGGCTCGTCGGTGGTGCTCTACCGCACGCCGGAACTGCGCCGCTACCAATATTTTGTGGTCACCGATTGGCCGGGCGGCATGTACTTTTCGCCCAGCATGGCCGGCAGCCGGCCGGGCGCCGCCGCCGCCGCGACCTGGGCCGCGCTGGTCAGCATCGGCCAGGACGGCTACCTGGAAAGAACGCGGCAAATTCTGGAGACCGCCCAATTCATCCGCCGCGAAATCGAGGCCCTGCCCGACCTGCGCGTGCTGGGCGATCCACTGTTCATCATCGCCTTCACCTCGGACAACTTCGACATTTACCGGGTGATGGATCGCATGGGCGAGAAGGGATGGAGCCTGAACGGGCTGCACAAACCGTCATGCATCCACATCATGGTGACCAATTTGCACACGCAGCCCGGCGTGAAGGAGCGCCTCATCGCCGATTTGCGTGAAGCGGTGGACTACGTAAAGGCCAATCCGCAAGCCGAATCCGGCCTCGCGCCCGTCTACGGCATGGCCGCCAGCCTGCCCGCCCGCGGCGTCGTCGGCGACATGCTGAAGCGGTATATGGATTTGTTGTACAAGGTGTAGAGAAGAGTTGGATAGTTTGTTGGTTGGATGGTTTGTTGGTTGGATGGTTTGTTGGTTGGATAGATGGTTAGTTAGTTGGTTTGTTGAACCCAAATAACGCTAACAAACCAACAAACTAACAAACCAACATACTGCCAAACCCTTAGAATTCCCGCAAAAGCTGTACATAGCCACGCAGGGCTTCGCCCATTTTGGCGATGCTGATGCTTTCGCCGGCGATGTGGGCCTGGTCTTCTTCGGCGGGAGAGTAGCCGATGATGGGGATGCCGTAGGGGACGAAGTGACGGCCGTCTGTGGCAAACTGGTAGTTGAACAATTCAGCCGCCCGCCCCATGCCCGCGTCAATGGCCGCTTTGGCTCTGACCACTTCCTCGCTCTCCGGCGGCGTGTCGAAGCCGTAGATGCGCTCGTCGGAATCGGCCAGCGGCGTGCCGGGCGCGCACCAGGCGTCGGTAATGTCGTGGGGCCAGTCGCCCACCAGCTCGCTGACGAAGGTTTTGAGACTGCGCGGACTTTCCACGGCCGTGCGCACATCCAGCAGCACCCGTGTCCAGGCGGGCGTTACGTTGGGGCTTTTGGTGTCCACCTCCACAATCGTCGGAGCGATGCTGGTAGCGCCCAGGCGGGGATGCACGGGCAGGCGGCCTTTTTGTTCGCGCAAAGCCAGCAGGAATTCGGCCAGTTTATAGTTGGGGTTGCGCCCTTTCTCGGCGACGCTGGCGTGGACGGAACGGCCGTGCAGTTTCAGCCACATCTGCAAAATCCCCCGGTGGCCCAGGGCAATGTTGTTGTCCGACGGCTCGCCCAGCACAACCAGGGCGACCTCATAATCCAGGTGTTCGACCCAGAACTGCGCCCCCGCGCCGCCAATCTCTTCCTGCACCACGCCGCTAAAGACCACGTCGCGCAACGGCCGTTCCCCCTCCCTAATCAGCCCGGCCATCGCATACACCTGCACCGCCAGCGGCCCCTTAATGTCCGCCGTACCCCGGCCAACGATACGGCCGTCCACAATCTCGGCGGCAAAAGGCGGCGTGGGCCACAAAGTCGGGTCGCCGGGGTCCACGTGGTCCAGGTGGCTGTTGAGCACCAGTGCCGGCAGGCTGCGGTCCTGGCCATGGAGACGGCCGTTTACGTTGCCTATCTCATCCAGCCACACCTCGTCAAACTGCAACGCGCGCAGCTCGGCGGCCACCAGTTCGGCCAACGGCCGTTCCTCATGCGGCATACTTGGCGTCTGCACCAGCCGCTGCGTAAACGCGACACAATCGGTTAGTAGGTTGTTCCAGTTCATTATCACCTCGGAGAAATCGGTGTTTTGGGGTTGAGGTGTTCAGGTGCTTAGGTGTTTAGGTGTTCAAGTGTTCACGTGAATACCTGAATACTTGAACACCAGCCCCCCCTCACCCCAACATCTTCAACACGGCCGTCAAATTCAACAACGTCTTGGGCACAAAGGCTGCTGGGGAGCAGTACTCCTGCTCTTTGCTGCCGTCGGCGCTTTGCTCGGAGCAGTGGGAGTTGCCGCCGGATGCGCCCAGGCCATCCAGGCTGGGGATAAGGTGCCAGAAGTAGTTGCCGTCGCTCAGGCCGCCCCGTTCTTCGCGCTCCACGCGGATGCCCAGCTCTTCGCCCGCCTCTTGCCAGATGGCAAACAGCCTGTCTGTGCCTTCGTTGCGCGGCCAGGGCTGCGTGCGGCGCGTCACTTCCACGGAAATGCGGCAGGGATACGCCCCATCGGCGCTGGCAATAGGCGGTAGATCGTTGAGTTCTAACATCGACGCCAGGCCAGAATCGTACACTTCGGGCGAGAAGGCGCGCATCTCCACACCGGCGGTGGCGTGATGGGGCACGCGGTTGGTCACCGTGCCGCCGCTGACCGTGCCGACGTTGAAGGTTAACCCACGGCCGTAATCGGTCATGCCGGCCACGCGCTGGATGAGATCGGCCATTTGCACGATGGCGTTGGCCCCCTGCTCGTGGGCGCTGCCGGCGTGCGACGCTTTGCCTTCGGTCTCCAGATGGTAAACAGCCATGCCTTTGCGGGCCACGACGACTTTGGCACGGCCGTTTTCCAGGTAACCGCCCTCAAAAATCAGGCAGGCCAGCGCGTCCGCCAGTTCGTCGATGCACAACTGGCCAAAATCTGTGCCGTTGGTCTCTTCCGAGGCGTCCAGCAGGATGGTCCAGGTTACGTCGTCATAGATGGCGGGCGCGATGGCGCGCAGGGCGTCCAGCATCATGTAGATAATGACTGTGCCGCCTTTGATGTCCACCGTGCCGGGGCCGTAGATGCGCGCGCCTGCCTCGCGCCAGGCAAAGTTGTGGCGGATCTCTTCATCGGGCGGGAAGACGGTGTCCAGGTGGGATACCAGGCCGATCTGCCGCGCGGATTGGCCCGGTCGCCGGAGAACAAGGTGGTGGCCGAAGTTGGGGTTGGCGGACTTGACGAAGGTGGCGGTAAAGCCTAACGCTTCAAAGGCCACGGCCGTTAACCGCCCCAGTTCATCTACCCCGGCGGCATTGGCCGTAAAACTGTTGATGGCGACCATTTGCCGCAGCAGGTCCAGGTATTCTGGCAGTTTTGCTTCTAAATATGCACGCATTTGCTGCTGCATGTCTGTTTGGGTCATGGACAGCTCCTAAGGATTGGGGTCTTCGGGATTTCGCCGGATCTAGCTAGATACGTGAAGCGTGCGGGGTGATGCGTGCCGTTTCTGTTCATGTATCACCCCTTATGGGCAGTCGAATTCCTGAAGAGCCCGGATTGGTTTGCATGGCCCTTGTTATAACACTCCCCACAAAGGCTGCAAGATTTCTGCGCAGCGGCGATCTCACAGTCAGATGGTGGATTTATCGCCACCGGGCAGGGGGAATCTGGCGTGGGGACGGCCGTACAAAGCGGATCGCGCCAGGGATGGATGTATGACGTTTGTCAGATGGAACGGCCGTGTCCCTGTGCTATAGTGAATGCGGTTCGATTTAATCCCGGTATGAGGAGGAAACCATGTCCGTGACGATCACGCTGCAAAGGAAAGCCAGAGGCGCTGTGCAAATACTGCGGCCAGAACTGCCGCTGGCCGCCGGTATGTGTGTGGTGCTGGGTGAACTGCTGGCCCTGGGCGCCTTGCCGCCGCTGGATGCCCTGGTGTTGGGCTTTCTCTGCGGCTTCTTGCTGTCGGCTTCGGCGCTGGTGACCAATGATTATTTTGACCTGGAAGTGGATCGCATCAATGCTCCGCAACGGCCGTTACCGGCTGGTCTGCTGACACCACAGGAAGCGATGGGGCTGGGCCTCTTTATTGCCCTGCTGGGACTGGCAGCAGCGGCGGCTTTTGGCTGGCTGGCCCTGGTCCTGAGCTTTATCGTCTGGCTGCTGGGCTTTTTGTATAACTGGAAACTGAAGGCGCTGGGCTTGTGGGGCAATCTGATCGTCAGTGCATCGGTGGGCTTTACGTTTATTTTGGGCGGCATTGTAGTGGGCCAGCCCTGGAATGTGATGGTGTGGACGTTTGCCCTGATTGCTTTTGTGTTTGATCTGGCGGAGGAAATTGCCGGTGATGCCATGGATGTGGCCGGCGACCAGGAACGCGGCTCGCAGTCGATTGCCATCAAGAAGGGGAAACAAACGGCCGTACGCCTGTCGGCTGTGCTCTTTGGCCTGGTGGTGGTCTTAACCTTTGTGCCGCTGCTGTGGGGCGGGCTGGGCCTAACCTACCTGATCCCTATATTGCTCATGGATGGGCTGATTGTTTACTTTGTGCTGAAGCTGCTGCGCAGCCAGACGCCGGCTGCGGGCCGCCGGGCTATGCGCGGCCTGTATCTGAGCGCGTCGTTGGGGCTGCTGGCTTTTTTGATTGGGTCGTTTCTGAAGTAGCGGAACACGGCCGTTCCCTCGTCCCCCCATCACGGCCGCTGCCGCTCCTCTCGCCATCATACTGTTTTTCTCGTGTACTGCTGCCGGCCGGCCGCCGGTCTGTAGGCGTATTGGGCTAGGACTTAGGGCAGAAACCAATTTACACATTCTTTAAGCCGGTAAGTGTATTCTCAACAAAGGGGCAAACAGAGGTCTGAGCAGGTAGCTAAATGAAGCGCAAAACATTACTGCTTGTCGATGATGACAAGGAAACGCGGCGGATGCTGCGGTTATTTTGCATCCACCATAACTATGAAGTAGTCGAAGCCGTCAATGGTCAGGAGGCGCTGGCTATCATCGAGATTGACTGTCCTGACCTGGTGATTATTGACATCTGGATGCCGGGCATTGATGGGTTTGATACGGTGCGCCAGATTCGGGAAAAGTTTGACTGCCTGCGTTTGCCTGTGTTGTTCTTCACTTCGAGGAGTGACGCCCGGGCGGTAAAGGAAGGATTGGCACTGGGCGCGCAGGGTTATTTGAGTAAACCAACCAGTCTGGTGAAACTCTTGCAGGTTATTGAGGAGTTAACGAACGACCAACGTCCTGAAACGGCCGTTTAATCCTCCCTCTTCTACTCCCTATAAGCCAGAAGCAATTGAATACGTTTAAAAAATGGGTGGTGTAAGGGTTGCCCTCCCCTCAATCCCCTCCCGGAGGGAGGGGAAGTGGGGCTTTGTTGCCCTGGGGGCGCGGGATAGGGAGAGGGCAGTAACCCTAGTCTTTATTCCCTTTTTTTCTCAATTGGCATAACAATTAGCCGGGCTAACGGCCGTTTGCCCCTCAGGGTGTATCCTGGACGGAGGGCAGGAACAGTGTGGCCGGATCGGTGCTGAAGCGCAGGGGGATTGCGCCCTGGTCTTTGCGCGGGTCTACAGTGCCGGTGCCGGGATTAAAGAGGACGTATCCCTCAACTTTGACGCCTTTGGGCAGGGAGAGGCTGGCATAATAGGTGAAGTCGGTGAAGTTGGTGATGATGGGAGCCGGTGTTGCCCAACTGGGCGGCGGAGCCGCGACGATGGAATCGCTGGACAGGCGTATAAAGCTGGTGGCGGCGACGTTGATGTTGAGTGAATAGACCAGAACGCCATTGTAACTAAATCCACGCAGGGGGACGGTATGGGCGACGGTATCGGTATTGTACAGGTATAAAACGGTAGCCGTGGCGTCGTTGTCTGTGGGTACAAAAAAGAGCTGAGTTTCGCCGGGCACGGGCGTGGGCAGCGCCTGTGGGGCCTGCACGTTGTCGGGCACGTTGGCCGGCGGCTGTTCATCGCTTTGCATGAGGGAGGGGGAAAAAGGGGTGGGGGTGCTGTCGGTGGCCGGATTGGCGGTGGTGGGGGCCTGGTTGGCGCTGCTGTTGGGGAAATCGGCCAGTAAGTTTTGCACCGGCGCGATCCAGAGAAGTGTCAGGGTGAGGAGGATGCCCAGTATAAGACCAATAAGTATTAAACCTTTTTTCTTCATAAGTGTCTCCAAATACTATGGGATTTTGGGATCGGTGAGGCGGCGTTGGGTGAATGAATTGGATTGTTTGCGTAAGCGGGCAGGGCTGCCGTAACAAACAACGGCCCTACTATAACACTTTGTGCACGGCCGTGTCACCTGGCAATTAAGACAGGGCTGCTATAGGACTGAATTCCTATCTTTTGCGGCGCATCATCTATTGCCAACCGCTGCTATCTACGCTAGCATAGCGGCAAGCTTGAAGGATTAAAAAAGACTGAGACGGACCCTCCCCCCCCCAATAATTGGTGAAAAACGCGACTGGATCGTCTTTCAAGCTCAGGGTAGGCAAACCCTTCCCGTAACTCAGTCGGCCATACCCGGAATTTTCCTGCACAAACGGCCGTTCCTTCCCTGGGAACGGCCGTTTTGTTTTCCTTCAATCCCCCTATTCTGACAATTCAGCACGCAAATGGCCCTCCTCTCCGCGGTGAGGACCTCTACTTACGATGCAAATGGCCCTCCTCTCCGCGGTGAGGACCTCCACTCACGATGCAAATGGCCCTCCTCTCCGCGGTGAGGACCTCCACTTACGATGCAAATGGCCCTTCTCTCCGCGGTGAGGACCTCCACTCACGATGCAAATGGCCCTCCTCTCCGTGTGCAGACTGGCCTCTACATCACTTTTCCGGCCTTACTTACTGGCAGATTCTGGCTCTGACACCCTATCGGGCAGGCAGCGGCGGCGTTTAGCCCGTTTTTGCGCCGCTAAATAGGAAGAATGACCTACCCCGGCCTCTTTACAAACGGCCGTCTTCTTCTTTACACTGGAGGGACTGCTGGTTTATACCTGCTGTTGTACTTAATACATTGTTACTCATATTACTGCAAGTCTTGTTCGTGCAATGGCGTAAATTTCAAGAAACCTTTTGTTACGAAGTATTTAAACCAAAGAAACGGCTCTCCCCGGCTTTTAGCGGCCACGGGGAAGCGTATCGCCAGAGCTTGCCATGCCGGCTGCCTCCGGCCCGCCTGCCGGGCAGCCAGCAGAGATTACATCGTTGTTATCTTTGGCTTGCCGGTCAGCCAATTTAACAGCCCGGCCATGTTTTTGAAGGAGCTAATCTATGTCCCGTTATGTTAAACCTTTTAGTGATGAGACTCGTCTGCGCACCCTGACTATGCTTTATGACAAAGGGCTGCGCGATAGTCAGAACAATATTGCCTATCTGCAAGCGGATACGCTGACGCAGCTTGGCACGCTGTCGGCGGCGTTTACGGCAGCCCTGACGACCAGCCAGACGCTGCAGTCGGAGCGCATGCAGGCTGTCGCGGCGGCCAATACGGCCGTGGCCGATTTAGTCCAATCTATGCGCCGTATCTGGAGTGCGGTCAAGTGGCGCAAGAAGCGGGAAGACCAACCGGCAGCCATCTTTTTGTATTACCAACTGCCTGGTAATGGCTGCAATCCCGCCATTCACCGCCAGGCAGACTGGCTGCTGACGGCCCAGCGCATGATTCAGGGGGAAGCCGAAGCCGTATCCGCCGGCTATGAGCCGTTGGTAGAGCCAACGATGGCCGAGCTGCAGACCCTGTTAATGGCCGCCACATTAGCCACCCAAAAGCGCGATGACCTGAAAACCGCTTATGAATCGGCCCATTTAGCCCTGATCGACATCCGCCAGCAGGTTGACGAGGGGATTGGCCAGTCGATGGACGAACTGCGTCTGGCGCTGCGCCAGTTACCGGCCAGCTCGCGGCGTAATGTCATGCGCACCTATGGCGCTTATTTCAGCCCGCAGCCCGGCGAACGAGACGAGGAAGAAGCGGCTCCCACCCCACCCACCCCGGAAAGCAGCCCGGAAATGGCCGCGCCGGAGCCGCTGAGTATGGCGCAGCCCGTGCTGGCAATGAACGGCACGGCCGTTTAAGAGACAAGCGCCGGGCCCGGCCTGCCTCGTGCCCGGCGTTATGAGATGGTAAGCTAAACGGCCGTGCTCCGGTGGGAACGGCCGTTTAGCTGCTTAACACGCCCGGTGCCCGCCTGGGCAGCCGCAGGACCTGCTTGCACCCTGCGGCACGTACCCATCTTAAAATATATCGAACCTGTACCCGAATCTTATGCCTCGATACTTTAGCGGCCAGCCTTCATGACATAAAGTATAAAGCGATAAGTTGTATCGTCTAAATGGAAATAAGGAGGTGGTGCATACTGGCAAGAAAGAAGTCCGGTACCATTTCCAATCCATAACTATTCACCATGATCACACTCGAAAATGGTATCAACCGTTTATATTTCCAGAATTTCCTGGAAAGGAGTAAATCATGGCTAGGCCAATTGAACAACACGAAGTAGGAAACCAAGATCTAGGAACTGCCAGAATTGTTAGCGGCATTAACATTGCATTGGGTGCATGGCTGCTTATCGCTCCTTTTGTTTGGGGTTACTCAGGCACGAGCACCGCACTTTGGAACGATTGGATCGTCGGCGCTATTGTTATCATCCTGGGGGCCATCCGTGTCTGGAGGCCCACAGAAAACACCTGGCTCAGTTGGGTAAATGCAGTGTTAGGTGTCTGGCTGGTAATTGCACCTTTCGTTCTTAACTACTCCACTATTACGGCCGCGCTCTGGAATGACATCATCGTCGGCGTCGCGATTGCCGTCCTGGGTGCGTGGAGCGCTATGTCCTCACCCAACACCGCGATGACGTAAACGAACAGGCCCCCCTTTTTGATTTAATAAATAAGTGCCAGGCGCTTCCCAGGTGCCTGGCACTTGTCATGGAGGGGCATGAACCAGTTCCAGAGCCGCGCCTCCTGTGTTATACTGTGCTCACAAACATCAGTACACCACGCTCTCGCTGCCGAACCTACCCCCAGGAGAACAAAATGAAAGTCATTGAACGGATGATCCAGGAGATTTTCCCCGGTCAGAATGAAGCCTTAGAAGATCTGGATAAACGCTATGCGGCGCTGGAATCTAAGATAGGGTTCCCGGCCAAAAGGCGCATGTGGGCGATGTCTGCGCCTTATACCTTCGATACCCTCATTATCGAGCGTGAATGGGATAGTATGGCGGCTATGGAAGCGGCCTTTGAGAAATCATTCGCCAATGAAGATCTCCAGGCGCTGGGCGTAGAAGGGCGCAGTATTATCAAAAGCGTGCGTGTGGAGCTGTATATGGCCGCTTAGATTGTGCGGGGGGGACAAACGGCCGTTGTCGCTAAAAAAATAACCACTGCTTCCGGTTAAGTGCCCGGCATTGTGCGGCGGGGGTGGATGAAACACGGCCGTTGGCTCTGTGACGGCCGTTCCGGGTTCTCGCGTCTCGCTTTGGCATCTCCCTCACTGCGGTTCAAACTGGCTCTCCGTAAGCCCTTTACCGGTCACAGCAACCCGCGCTCCACAACAGATGAGCGTGGCGATGCACAAAAAGGCAGCGACGCGCAGGTTCATTCTGGTCACCCATCATCAGACCGCCAGGGAGCAAACAACCGGAGACATTCCGGCAGACGCGCCGATCTTCGTGGGGAACGCTGGTTCTCCATAACCCGGTTGGCTCGGCTGCGCCAACCCGGCTGTAGGTCTATACATTGGCAGTTCTATTTTGCGAGTGGGAGTTCGTGTAGGGCCAATTCATGAACTGGCCCTACTTGGAATTGTGCCCTCTATCCCTAAAACAAAGCCGCCAGCCTCAACGAGGCTGCCCGCCAAGAAACCACCTACTGCGCCTTCCTGCCAAAACCATCCCCATCTCCCGTTTGGCGAAAGTAAAAATTCAGTGTTTAATTAGTAGTTGTAGTACCGGAGTCCCGTAACATTGCAAATTGTGAATTATGCACACATTTTATTACCCCGGTCACGTTCGCCACGATCCTACCCAGTACCTCCACCCCGACGGACCGGAGCCACCCTTACTACTAGACGATCCGCAGCGCGGCGAACTGATCCGCCAGGCCATTGAGGATGCCGGCCTGGGCCAGGTCACTGCGCCCGGCGATTTTGGCAGCGAACCGATTGAAGTCGTCCACGAGTACGGCATGATCAATCTGCTGCAGGATGGCCATGAACGCCTGAGCACGCAAAGCGATGAGAAGGTAGCTTTGCCAGACACGTTCATGTTCAACGTGCGCCCACTGCACAAGACACGATCGATTCGGGGGCAGCTGGGGTACTACTGTTTTGATCGTTCCTCGCCGCTGCTGGAGCATACGTGGGAAAGTGCTTACTGGAGTGTGCAAACGGCCGTTAGCGGCGCGGCACTCGTTGCCGCCGGCGGTGAAAAGATCGCCTATGCCCTCTGCCGTCCACCCGGCCACCACGCCGGCCCCAACAGCTATGGCGGCCGTTCTTATCTCAACAACGCGGCCATTGCCGCCAACTGGCTGGTGCAGCAGGGCCATCGAGTCGCCATTCTGGACATTGATTTCCATCATGGCAACGGAACGCAGGCGGTGTTTTACGGCCGTTCCGACGTCCTCGTCTGCTCCATCCACACCGACCCCTTTTACGACTACCCCTACTTCTGGGGCTTCGCCGATGAGTTTGGGATTGGCAGCGGCCTGAATTACAATTACAACTTCCCCCTGCCCCGCGGCACCCAGGAATCCACCTACCTGGAAACGCTCACCGCCGCCCTCATCAAAATTCGCCTCTACGTCCCGGATGCGCTCATCGTCTCCCTGGGCACCAACATCGCCGAAAACGATCCGGGCGGCAGCTTCCGTCTGCAAACCAACAGCTTCACCCGTATCGGCCATCAACTAGCCGAAACGGGTATCCCCATGATCATCGTCCAGGAAGGGGGCTACCTGCTGTCCTCCCTGGGCCAACAGGTTGTGGCCTTCTTCAACGGACTTTTAGACCCTTAGCTTCGGAGCCTCTCCTATGACCTACCGGATAATGGGCAAGACAGGCAGTTTAAACGCCTCGCGTCCTGGCTGTTTTCTTGGCTTTGCACTGTTTTGGATAGCGTTTTCATCCATTTTTGTCATCATCGGGCTGACCACCAAGGCCGGACTTGCCTTTACCATTTTTGGTTTCGCCTTTGTAGGCATTGGCCTGGCGCTGCTGGTCTATGCGCTGCTTGCCTATTACGCCCGGTTTAGAGTCGGCCAGCCAAACTTCACCCTTTCCCAAACCACCCTGCGCGTTGGCGATCGCTTTACCTTTAGCATCAGCCATACCTTTCCACGCAGCGTGCTAATCACGGACATACATACCGACCTCATTTTTCGTGAGCGCGCCACGTACCAACAGGGCACAGACACCAAAACGGTCACCTATGATCATGTCATCAAGAGCTATGAAGAACCAGGTGGACAGTTCCGCGCCGGTCAGCTTTTTGCCAAATCCTATCAGCTGCAAATCCCACCCGAGGCCATGCATACCCTGAAGGTGCGGCGCAACGAGCTGACCTGGCTGCTGAAGTTCCAGGCCGGCATCCCCAAAATGCCTGACTATCTGGAAGAGTTTGAACTTATCGTGTTACCGGAAATAAGCCAATAGGTGCACCATGGCAGCCACAGATTTTGTCGTTACACTTTCCGGCGGTGCAGAGACATCGCCTTTCAGAACGTATCGTCCGGGCGAGCAGTTACGGGGTGTTGTCAACCTGTTTGTCGACCAGAACCTGAAGTGCAAACACTTTTATATTCGCCTGGGCTGGCATACAGAAGGCCGCGGCACGCGCCATTCAGAGAAACTCAACGAACTGGACATTTTCCAGGGGGAATTATCTTCTTCGATCCCGGCTTCGCATGACTTTACGTTTTATCTGCCAGACCAGCCGTGGAGTTATGAAGGCCACTACATCAGCATTGTGTGGGGGTTGGAATTTGAGATCGATGTGCCCTGGGGCAAGAACCTGAAGCACTTTGAGCCGTTTATCCTCCAGCCGCAGCGGCAGACAGAGACGGAATGGACGTAGGCTAAAATTCGCGGTGGTAGACGGCTAACTGCTCGCCGCTGATCTCCACGGCCGTTTCCTGCCGCTGCCACACCTCGTACAAAAAATACTCTGCCTCACGCAGGTTTTCCCCAAACGTTTCATACAAAAAGTGCACGGCCGTTTCTCCCAGCGTCACCTGCGGCACACCCGGCAAAGCAAAATAACCCAGCCGCTTTGCCAGCACCGCCTGATAATGCTCCGGCGACACCTGCGCCGTCAGCGACACAGTAGACAGTGGCAGTTTCCAACGCTCAAACAGCGGCCCCAGGTCTTCATGGCTGCTCATAATCAAATGAAAAGCCCCTTTCCGCACCATTTCCATCAGGCGGCGCCGCTCCCGCCGCCTCAGCCGCTGCGCTTCATCCAGCAAAAAATAATCCAGTTCGCCCGGCTCGCAGACAAACCGATCCTGCCCTTCAGGCAAATACTCATACTCGGCCCGCCGGTTGTGCCTGGCAAAGTGGGCTTGCAGCCCCAACAGGCTGGTGGTCTTACCGCTGCCTAGCGGCCCCAAGATTTGCCAGTGCCCGCCCGGCGAAAGCAGCAGCGGCACGGTCGCCCCCGGCAGCACAGCCACAGCCGCCCATTCCTCAGACGTCAGCGCGCCGAAGGGGTTTCGCCGGTAGCCCAATTTATGGAAATGGAAAAACGTGCGATTCATTATGCTATAATCATAAGGGAATATTGGTATGGCGCAATTACCCTCTAGCTGGATTGGCTACACGCTCAACGGCCGTTATCACATCGAATCCCTGCTCGGTCGTGGGGGAATGTCCACCGTCTACCGGGCCAATGACCCCAACCTGCAGCGTACTGTCGCCGTCAAAATCATCCATCCACACCTCACCGAAAATCCGCAGTTTATCCAGCGCTTTGAGCAAGAAGCAACGGCCGTTGCCCGCCTGCGCCATCCCAACATTGTGCAGGTCCACGATTTTGACCATGAGGAAGGCATTTATTACATGGTGTTGGAGTACATTCCGGGCGAAACACTGGCCCACAGACTCCAGAGCCTCAATACCGAGCACAGCCACATGCTGCCGGCGCAGTGCATTCGCATCCTCACCGATCTCTGCCTGGCCGTCGATTACGCCCACCAACGCGGCATGGTCCATCGCGACCTTAAACCGGCCAATGTTATGGTGAATCGCCTGGGCGCGCCAGTCTTAATGGATTTTGGCATTGCCAAGCTGCTCGGCCGCATGCCGGCCAGCGACGACCAGGAAGCGCTCGGCACAGCCCGCTACATGTCGCCAGAACAAATCCAGGGCTACGACGTTGACCACCGGTCCGACATTTACGCCTTGGGTGTGATGTTGTACGAGATGCTGCTGGGCGAACCGCCGTTTACGGGCAGCAGCAGCGCCGAAATCATGGCCAAACACCTGAACGAACCGGTGCCCGGCATCAAAGGACGCCTGACGGCCGTGCCCGACGCCCTCACCTCCATCATCCTCACCGCCATGGCCAAAGACCCGGCCCACCGCTACCAATCGGCCACAGAAATGGCCACGGCGCTGCAATCCATCGGCATCGAGATACAGAAATCCACCGGGCCGCTGGGCGCGCGCCATTGGGAGCATCTGTCGCGCCTGCTGCAGCAGGCGGAAACGGCCGTCGCCAACCACGACGACCTCGGCTGCCTGGAAAAGCTGGAAGAGTTGGAGCGCACCGGAGCCGATTTTGCTCCCGAACAGGTCGCCAATCTGCGCCAGGCCGCCCGCGCCCGCCTCTACGAGCAGGCTCTGGCGCTGTTCCAGGCCGGCCGCTTCGACGACAGTCTGGCGCTGGTGGGCCAACTGCAGCCCCTGGCCCAGGATTGGCCCAACCTGACCCACCTGGAATCGCAAATCCGCCAGGCCCAGAAAACCGCCACTCTGCAGGCCAGCCTGGATCAGCTGTATGATGAAGCAGCCGCCGCCCTGGAAAAGGGAGATTACACCACTGCCCTGGCGATCTGGCAAACTCTGGAAACACAACGTGGGCAACTGGCCTACAGCGACCCTCTCCAGGTGGTAGATCGGGCGCGGAGAGGGTTGTGTACAGATCTGTATGCCCAGGCGCAAACGGCCGTTGCCGCCGGTCAACCCGCAGAAGCATTAAGCTGTTGGGCGCAAATCCAGGACATCGATCCCAACTTCCCCGACAGCGCCGGCGTGGTGGACCAGGCCCACCGCCTGCGGCGGCAGCGCCAACAGCAAAACGACTGGCAGCGCCGCCTGATGGTTGCCGTCCCGCTGCTCGCCATCTTTCTGGTGGGCGGGATGTGGCTGGCACGCGGCCGCGTGGGCGGGGGTGCAGCTGCGCCCACCGCTACCGTGCTGGCCGCCGTCGTGCTGCCCACGGCCACCCCGACTGCCCGCCAGACGCCCACGGCCGTGCCGCCTACTGCTACGATCATACCGAGCCGCACGCCTACCGCCGTGCCGCCCACGGCCACCATCGCCCCAACCACCACCTCCGCATCCACCGCCCTGCCTGCCGACGTGGCCCTGGCCAAAGAAGACGCCTCTATCTTTGCCGGTCCCCAGACCAGCAGTGCGGAGCTGGCCGTGGTCGCCGCCGGGGAGGTGGTGCAGGTCTTGGGACGATCGGAGGTACGCAACTGGTTGTTCGTGGGCAACGGCGAAGTGGCCGGTTTTATCTTCCAACCTTTGCTGCAGTGGACAGGCGACGTGAGCGAACTGCCTGTCTTTACGTACACCGACGCCGCACCGGAGGAAGCGACTCCGCCTTCCGGCAGCAGCGTTATTACTCCGCTCCAAATTGATCTCTGGGCTTTACCGGACACGGTGCAATGTCGTGACGGCCGTTGGAGCCAGCGCGTGTTCATCCAGGGACAAGGGGGAAACGGCCGTTACCGATATTACTGGCAGGATCAGGCTCTCACCGGGCCAACCTCCGGCAGCTACAGCTTCACCGCCAACAGCGATGGCGGCGTGATCATTGGCACCGGGCGCGTAGTTTCTGGTGACGGGCAGGTTGCCGAACGGGAGTTGTTTATTCCCATTCCTTCTTGCCCATCCGAGCCTTGACCTAACCCACTTATTGATTATGGAACGAATTTCCCAAATTCCCCTTTCCCCAAGGAGCGCAAATCATGCAAAATATTCAAGAAAAACCCCGTTACACCGGCGATATTGCCGAAGAAGTCCGCAACCGTGAGCAGGAATACACGGCCGTTACCCAGGAGATCACCTTCTCCGACGAGCAGCACGCCATCTGGGCCGAACTGTTCGCCGGCATCCACCAGCCGCAGCTGTTAGAACACATCTGCGGCGAATTTATGATCGGCCTGGAACGTTTACAGCTCGATCCACAGCACATTCCCACCATCACCCACCTGAATGAACACATTGAACCGCACACCGGCTGGCGCACCGAGCGCACGGCCGTGCGCTACACCAAAGCCGAAGACTGGTACCGTAAATTCGCCCAGCGCATCTTCCTCGTCACCGACTACCTGCGATCCCGCGAACAAATTAAATTCACCCCGGAGCCGGACATGTTCCACGACATTTTCGGCCACCTGCCCTACCTGACCATGGACTTCTACGCGCGGATCGAAGAAAAATTTGCCCCGGCTTTCCTGAAGGCCAGCGACGACGAGCGCGAAGTCATCAAGCGTCTGGCCTGGTACAGCACCGAGTTTGGCCTGGTGGTCGAAGACAACCGCCTCAAAATCTTTGGCGCGGGCATTATTTCCGGGCGCGGCGAGCTGAACAACACCATTATGGAGCTGTACCGGCTGGACCGCGACGGTGTCGTCAATACGAATGAGCCCGTGTATGCGCAAATTTGCGAGCAGTTCGAGCGGCACAAAGCGGACGTTGATCGTATCATTGACGGCATTAACCGGCTGCACCGGCAGGGCCAGATGTCTTCTCAGGAGCAGGGTTGGAACGTCATCCGTACCCTCTACGACGAACTGGGCATCGACCACAGTGGTTATTTCGGCGGCGAAGTGCTGCTGGCGCCCTTTGAAATCGACTACATCGCCCGCATACCCAAAACGGTCTACGCGTTCAATCCCATCTTTTTTGTCTTTGAATCGTTTGACCGGCTGGCCGAACGCCTGGACAGCTATCTGCAGCCCATCGCCCATCGCCGTTAGGCCGTCAGCATACGGCCCACAATCTAGCGCCTACGGACAGACATCATGGATGACTTCTCGGAACCAAGCAACCCCGAACCCAAACCCTGGCTCGAAAATCCGTATTACGTTCTGCCCGCTAGTTTTGTGGGCCTGATTTTGCTGCTGGCTGTCTTTTATTTTACGGCGCGCAGCACACCGGCGTCGCCCGCGCCAGCCGCTGGCGGCAGCCCGGTGGACGCCACGGCCGTTTTCACCACCGTGACGGCTACCGTCACCCCATCCGCCACCGCCACCATAGCTGCCAGCCCCACCGCCTCACCGTCGCCCTTCGCCACCGCCACCACAGCGCCCACGGAAACGGCCGTGCGGCCCACGTCCACCACCAAACCCTTGCCCACCGCCACCGCAGTTCCCAGCAAAACGCCCACGGCCGTGCCGCCCACCGCCGTGCCGCCTACGGCCACAGCCATCCCCCGCCCCATCGGCGGCTTCCCGGCGCTGGCGCTAGACGCCTGGGAACTGCCCGGCCAGGAATTCTGCCAGGGAAGCCAGGGCTACCGCGCCATCTTTATGGAAGGCCACGGCGGCGACGGCCTGTACAGCTACTACTGGAACGACGAGCCGGTCTCAGAGCCGCTGTATCAGCAGAGCTTCACCTATCAGGCGCCCGTAGGCGGCGGCAGCAGCCAGGGGCAGGTCAAAGTAGTCTCCGGCGACGGCAAGATCGCCATCGTCATCCTGTTCGTCAAGGGGTTAGAGTGCCCCAACTGAAGCAGCCGCTCCTCCCGGTGAAGGAACAGTTTCTCCCACGGAAAAATGATTTCTCCCGGCGAAGGTACCATTTCTCCCGGATAACGGCCGCTGCTGGCTCCGCGCCCACTGCTTCGTTATAATCCCCGCCATGAACCACCCTGAACAAATCGCCCAAGAACAGTCCATACGGCCGTCGCAGGTAACGGCCGTTATCGAACTCCTCGACTCCGGCAACACCATCCCCTTCATCGCCCGCTACCGCAAAGAAGCCACCGGCAGTCTGGACGAAGAACAAATCCGGGCCATCGAAGAACAGGTCAACCGGCTGCGCGCCCTCGACGAGCGGCGCGAAACCATCCTCGCCTCCATCACCGAGCAGGAAAAAATGACGCCCGAACTGCGCGCCGCCCTGCTGGCCGCCGCCACCCTCACCGAGTTGGAAGACCTGTACCAGCCCTACAAACCCAAACGGCGCACCCGCGCCACCATCGCCCGCGAAAAAGGACTGGAACCGCTGGCCGCGCTCATCCTCGCCCAGCCGCGCAGCAAACAAAGCATCGACGAACTGGCCTCGCCCTTCCTCACCGAAGCCGCGCCCACCATCCCCGAAGCCCTGGCCGGCGCCTACGACATCGTGGCCGAAATCATCAGCGACAACGCCGTTGTACGGCAGCGCGTCCGCGAAAAAGTGATGCAGTACGGCATCCTCCATAGCCAGAAAATCGACGACGCCGTGGACGAAAAAGCCGTCTACCACCTCTACTACGACTATCAGACGCGGGTCGATCGTCTGCGGCCGCACCAGATTCTGGCCCTCAACCGCGGCGAAACCGAAAAAATCCTGCGCCTCAGCCTGGAGATTGCCGAAAACGACTGGCTGATCCCCATGCGCAGCGTGGTCCGGCCCGATTTTCGCCGTTCGCCGCTGGCCGAGCCGCTGCAGCTGTGCATGAACGACGCCGCCCAGCGGCTGCTGCTGCCGGCCATCGAGCGCGACGTGCGCCGCGCCCTCACCGACATGGCCGAAGAACACGCCATCCGCGTCTTTGCCGCCAATTTGCGCGGCCTGCTGAGCCAGCCGCCCCTGGCCGGCCATATCGTTCTGGCCATCGACCCCGGCTACCGCACCGGCTGCAAGGTGGCGATCATCGACGCCACCGGCAAAGTGCTGGACACCAGCACCATTTATCCGCATCCGCCGCAAAAAAAGTGGGACGAAACGCTCAAACAGTTGGCGCTGCTCATTGCCCGTTTTCAGGTCACGCTCATCGCCATCGGCAACGGCACAGCCTCGCGGGAGACGGAGCAGCTGGCGGCCGAATTAACACGCCAGTTGGATCAGGTGCATTACCTGATGGTGAACGAGGCGGGGGCCAGCGTTTACAGCGCCAGCAAGCTGGCCAAACAAGAAATGCCCGACCTGGACGTGACGCTGCGCGGCGCGGTATCCATTGGCCGCCGCGTGCAAGACCCCCTGGCCGAACTGGTAAAAATCGACCCCAAGTCTATTGGCGTGGGCATGTACCAGCACGACGTGAACCAGACGGCATTGGCAGCTTCGCTGGACGGCGTGGTGGAATCGGTGGTGAACCAGGTGGGCGTGGACTTGAACACGGCCTCGCCCGCCCTGCTGACCTACGTATCGGGCATCGGCCCCAAGCTGGCGGAGAAGATTGTGGCGTATCGGGATAAGAACGGCCGTTTCCCCAACCGCCAGGCGCTGCTCAAAGTCAACGGCCTGGGCAGCAAAGCCTTCGAGCAGTCGGCCGGTTTCCTGCGCATCCGCGAGGGCGACGAGCCGCTGGACGCCAGCGCCATTCACCCGGAGAGCTATGGTGTGGCAACGGCCGTGCTGCAGCGCGCCGGTCTCAAACCCACCAGCCAGCCCGCCGACCGCGAAATCCCTTTGCAGCAGCTGCGCCAGCGCCAGCCGCTGGACGATCTCGCCGCCGACCTGCAAACCGGCGTCCCCACCCTGCTAGACATCTTCGAGCAGCTCGTCCGTCCCGGCCGCGACCCGCGCGAGGATTTGCCCCAGCCCATCCTGCGCAGCGATGTGCTGAGCATGGACGATTTGCTGCCCGGCATGCGCCTCAACGGCACCGTGCGCAACGTCGTCGATTTTGGCGTGTTCATCGACATCGGCGTGAAGCAGGACGGCCTGCTGCACCGCAGCCAGATCCCGCGCGACGAAGCGCTCAACGTGGGCGATGTGCTAGAAATCGCCATTTTAAAGGTCGAAAAAGAGCGTAACCGCATCAGCCTGGGCTGGCCGGAGGAGTGATAGGGTGAGCGGGTGATGGAGTGAGCAGGTGACAAGGTGATAAAGGGTCAGTGAATGCTGCTTTAAACAACCCTATGCAAGATGCATCCTTTCGCTTTTACGCGGACCTCAACGACTTTCTGCCGCCCGAACGCCAGCAGGCCGCCTTCGTCTACTCCTTTAACAACGACCAATCCATCAAGCACCTCATCGAAGCGGCCGGCGTGCCGCATACCGAAGTGGAACGGATCCTGGTCAACGGCACGCCGGTCGATTTTAGCTATAGGGTGCAGCCGGGCGACCGGGTAGCTGTCTATCCGCATTTTTCAACGCTGGATGTGGACGCGGGGCAAAACGGCCGTCTCCGTCCTCCACCCCCTTCTCCGGCCCGCTTTATCCTGGACATCCACCTGGGTCAGCTCGCCCGCTACCTGCGTCTGCTGGGCTTCGACACCCTCTATCCCGACAGCGACCTGGACGACGCCGACCTGGCGCAAATCGCCCACGATGAGGAGCGCATCTTGCTCAGCCGCGACCGCGGCCTGCTGATGCGCAGCCTGGTGGTGCACGGCTACTGCCTGCGCACCAAAGATTCGGAAGAACAGCTAACGGCCGTTCTCCACCGCTTCAGCCTCTTCGACCAGATTCAGGACACGCCCCGCTGCCTGCGCTGCAACGGCATCTTGCAGCCCATCGTCAAAGAGGCCATCATCGACCGGCTGGAACCCAAAACCAAACGCTATTACCACGAGTTCCAAATCTGCCAGGACTGCGAACAAATTTACTGGCAGGGTTCGCATTACCCCAAACTGCGGCAGTTTGTGGCCGCCGTTAAACAAAACCGGGGCTAGCGGTTTGTTCTTCCGCTGGCCCGAACTGTGACCGCTTCCCTAGGAGAAACCACATGACCAACCATCTTGCCCAACGCGTTCGTGGCTTTGGCACGACGATTTTTCAGGAAATGACCGAACTGGCCAACGCCCACAACGCCGTCAACCTGGGACAGGGTTTTCCTGATTTTGCCGCGCCGGATTTTGTGAAGGCCGCCGCGCAGGCCGCCATCGCCGCCGACGTGAACCAGTATGCGCCGGGCAACGGCCGTTTGCGCCTGCGCCAGGCCATCGCCGCCGACACGCAGCGCCGGGCAGGAATCCCCGTCAACCCGGAAACCGATGTTGTGGTCACCGTAGGCGCCACAGAAGCTATCTTCGCCGCCATTCTGGGACTGGTCAATCCTGGCGAAGAGGTCATTTTAATCGAGCCCGTCTATGATTCTTACGTGCCCGCAGTGATCATGGCCGGGGGCGTTCCCCGCTTTCTAACCTTGCGGCCGCCCCATTGGAAGGTCGACATCGACGCCCTGGCCCAACTGTTTACGCCCCAAACACGGGCCATCGTGCTGAACACGCCCCACAACCCCATTGGCAAGGTCTACAGCCGCAATGAACTGCAAATGATCGCCGAATTATGCTACCGCCACGATGTCGTAGCGGTCGTTGATGAGGTGTATGAGTATTTGGTCTACGACGACAACGAGCACATTTCCCTGGCCGGGCTGCCCGGTATGCGGCCGCGCACTCTCACCATTTCTAGCCTGGGCAAAACGTTCAGCGTTACGGGCTGGAAGGTGGGCTGGGCCGTAGGGCCGCGCGAACTGATCACGGCCGTTTTTCGCACCCACCAGTTTATCACCTACTCCGGCGCCGCTCCCCTGCAAGAAGCAGCGGCCGTCGCCCTGGAAACGGCCGTCGCCAACACCTACTACGCCGATCTACAAAAAGCCTACCAGGCCCGGCGCGACTTCCTGGTGGAAGCACTGCAGGCGGCGGGTTTACGGCCGTTTGTGCCCCAGGGCGCTTATTTTGTGATGGCCGACATCAGCCACCTGGGTTTTGCCGACGACCGCGCCTTTTGCCGCTACCTCACCACGGAAATCGGTGTGGCCGCCATTCCGCCCAGCGCCTTTTACCACCACGCCGCGGACGGCGCCGGCATGGCCCGGTTTGCCTTCTGCAAATCAGACCCCGTCCTGGCCGAAGCCGCCCAACGCCTGCGCCGCCTGGGAAAAACGGCCGTCTAGCCCCACCCTTAACCAGCCGCAAACTAAAATTGAAACCCGGTTAACTTTCAGTTCAAAGGTCGTAAAGTTTCAAATTAACGGCCGTGCTTGTTTTATCTTTTTGGCCTGCCCATAATAGAAGGTATCTTCGGGTCGAAGATAGTTCACAACCAACAAGGGGCCGGGCGCAGAGCCTGAATCCTTGCGCCTGACAGTTAACAAAACGCCCCCCTGACTGTTTGATCCCATCTTATCTGATCTCCGGCGGAGCCAATCTACCGATGGTTGGCACTGCCCGGTAAAGGAGTACCCATGTCCAGAAGACTGCTGGTCTTTGTTTTGCTTGTCGTTGCGCTTTCTCTGGCCGCCTGCCGTCAGGCGGCTCCGGCCCCTGCCACACCAACGGCCGAGGCCGCAGCTGACGTGGATTTAACGGCCGTCAAACAATACGCCCTCGACCACGCCGCCCAGATGAAAACTGGCACCAGCGCTCTCGCTGCGACAGCCCAGGATTATTACGATTTGCTGGCCGCCAACCAGTTTGATTACGCCGCCGCCTGGGCCAGGCACCCCGACGAACTCACCCAACTGGTGCGGGATGCGCGCGCCAACTGGCTTACCGCCAGCAACAACTACGAACTCAACGAAGGCATCATCGCCGGCGTACCCTCTCTTGCCTACTACGACACCTGGATAGACGCCGGTCCCAGCGCCGAGGAAGATCCGCAGGCCGCGCTGTCCTGGACCCTGGAGCTGCCGGATGGTTCCTCTCTCGACAGCCCCGGCAACTTCTTCCACGGCCTCCTGGAACCGACAATCTGGGGCACAAAACCGGCGTTCACCGGTCTGGCCGTTGATCTGGACGGCGACGGAACCATCACCCTGGGCGAAGCCCTGCCCGACGCCAACGTGCTGCTGGCCGCGGCCCAGGGTCTGGACGGCGCCACCGACGAGATGACGGCCGCCATCCAGACCTGGCAGCCCACCGTCACCGACGCCTTTACCGCTCTGGTGGTCATGATTCCCACCATGAACGAATATTTCGAGCAATGGAAACTGTCGGCTTACGTGGCCGGGCAGAACAGCGAAGAGGCGGCCTTTATTGGGACCAGCCGGCTGGTGGACATCGCCGGTATTTTGAACGGCCTGGACGTGACCTACGATAACGTGGGCGTGCTGATAGCCGACACCAACGCCGAGCAGCATGCCCAAATCGAAGACGGTTTTGCCGATTTGCGCGGCTACGTGGCTGATTTGCGTGACCAGGAAGCCGGCGGTGTGGTTTTTACCAGCCAGCAGGCTGATTTGTTTGGCACGGAGGCGCAGGCCAGAGCGACAGCCCTGGCCGGGCAGGTTGCCCAGGTCGCCGCGCTGCTAGACGTGGATATTGCGGAGTAAACCAAGATGAAAAAGAAGTTTACCTGTATGCTGGTGGTCGGTGCGCTGCTGTGGGGCACGGCCGTTTCCGCTTTTGCCGCCGGTTCCCTGGCCCCGTGGCAGGCCGCCGACGCTGTGCGTGATGCCTTGTTTGCCACGCAAAAAGCCCTGCTGCTCGCCGACGAGGCGGCCGCGCAGGACCAGTGGCAGACAGCCCAAGAGCTGGTCACAACTGAATTTGCCGCTTTTCCCACGGCCGTGCAAGACACCATCCAACACGCGTTTGCCGACGGCCGTACCGCCATTGCCGCCGCCGATACCGCCGGACTGGCCGCCGCACGCGGGCAAATTACCGGCGCCCTGTATTGGGGCGCTTACGAAAACCTGCAGCAGGCCATCGCTGCTGGCGACCAGCAAACGGCACAGGCCTGGCTGCTGGTGCGCGAATTCCGGCCCAGCACCCGCTTCTCGCGGCCCGGCGCCGACGCCACGCTGGCGGTTCAGCAAATGGGCAGCCTGCCCACGGACACCGTCCTGGCGCAGGTCAACGCCGATTTGCTCGATACCTACCAGGCGCGCCTGTTAACCTACCTGAACACCGCCGCCGACACCACGCTGCTAGCCGAACGGCGCGCCGAAGCAGCCGGGCTGGCCGCCGCGACCTGGTCCATCCTGGCCCCATCTTTTAGCGAACAAAGCGGCGACGCAGCCGCGGTGACGGCACAGTGGGCAGATTTACAAACGGCCGTACTCGCCGCCGACGAAGCCCAGATCCAGGCGACCCACACGGCCTTGCTGGACGTGCTGGGTAGTTTTCGCGCTGCGCCGCTGTCGCCAGAGGAACAGGCACGGCGAGCCGGGCAGTTAATGCGTTATCTGGCGCTGGTGCCGGTGGAATATGGCCGCGGCGTGACAGACGGCGTGGTGATGCAGGACCTGGAAATCCAGGAAGCCATCACGTTTATGGATGGGGCGCAGGCCGCGTTCGCCGACCTGCAGCCTGCCCTGGCAGCACGGGACGCGGCGCAAACGACGGCCGTGGCCCAGTCGCTGCAGCAGGCCGCCGCCAATTTGCAGGCCGCCAATCGCAAAGAATCTGTGGTGCCGGTGGCGCAAATGACGGCGGACATACAATTTGTGACGGATGGACTAACGGCCGTTTTCCCACCGGAATGGCTGTCGCAAAACGCCGATGCCGATTTTGACGTGCTGGCTTCGGTGCTGGACCAGGTGGAAACGGCCGTACACGCCGGCGATTATGCCCGCGCCGAGTCGGCGCGGCTGGAAGCCTATGCCATTTTTGACGTAGGACCAGAACCGCGCCTGAAGGCCTTCTCCCCGGCGCTGGTAGCCGAAATTGACGGCCTGTTCTGGCAGGGCTACGAGGGCCGTGAGGGGCTGGCCCAGGCCATCGCTTTACAGGCGGAACCGGCGGCCATCAGCGCTACGCGAGCAGAGTTGGACGAGGCATTGTCCCAGGCCCAGATCACCCTGGGCGACGGACCCAGTTCGCCAACGGCCGTGGCGACCAATGCAGCCATCATCGTTTTCCGCGAGGGATTGGAGTCGGTGGTCATTCTGGCGGCGTTGATGGCCAGCATGGTGGGCGCATACAAACGCTTCCGCAAGCCGATGGTGTTGGGCGCGGCGTTGTCGCTGGTGGCTACGGCCGTTACCTTCTGGCTGGCACAGGTTATCCTAACCTCCCTCTCGCGTTACGGCGAAAAACTGGAGGCGGTCGTCTCGTTGTTAGCCATCGCCATCTTGCTGCTCATCACCAACTGGTTCTTCCACAAAACCTATTGGAAGGATTGGATGAAGGGCTTCCACCAACAAAAACGGCAGGTGCTGGCGGCGGAAACCGGCCAGTTCCTGGGTCTGGTCATTTTGGGGTTTACCAGTATGTACCGCGAAGGGTTTGAGACGGTGCTTTTCTTGCAAGCGCTGGTGCTGGATGCCGGCACCAAAGTTGTGTTGGAAGGCATTGGGCTGGGCATACTGGGCGTGGCCATCGTCGGCGTGATCACCTTTCGCGTACAGCAGCGGCTGCCTTACAAGAAGATGCTCGTCTATACCGGCGTGCTGATTGGCGTGGTACTGGTGACGATGGTGGGCAAGACGGTCCACGTGATGCAGGCGGTGGGCTGGCTGGGCATCACGCCCATCAAAGGTCTGACACTGCCGTACTGGGCCGGTTTATGGTTCGGTCTGTATGCCACGTGGCAGGGAATTATACTGCAAGTGGGGGCCGCCCTGTTTGTGCTGGGCAGTTACTTTGGCGCAGAATGGCTGCAGGCCCGCAAACGCCAGCAGCGCGTCCACGGTGGGCACAAACACGCGCAGACGGTGTGAGAGAAGAGACTGGAGACGGAAGTTTCAGTCTCCAATCTCTCTTTCTCAGGCGGACAGGACGTAAACGGCCGTGGTCGCCAATAAATTCTTAAACCAGGTACGGGGACTGCGTTTGCCGGCGGCCATGTACACTTCGTCCAGCAGCCGCACGTTCAATTCGCGGGATAGGGCAATAAAGTCGCTGACGGTCATGACCTGCCAGCGCGGCGGTTCGTACCAGGCCTGGGGCAAATCGGGGGCGTGGGGAATACGGCCGTGCAGCAAAAGCTCCAGACGGCAGCGCCAATAGCCCCAATTGGGAAAACTAACCACTGCTTTCTGCCCCACGCGCAGCATTTCGCGCAAAATCATGGCCGGGTCATCCAGAAACGGCAGCGTCTGGCTAAGCACCACGTAATCGAAACTGTCGTCGGGATAATCGGCCAATCCTTCTTCCAGATTACCCTGGCGCACCGTCAGGCCGCGCCGCACACAGGCCAGCACGCCCTCCTCGCTTATTTCGATGCCGCGTCCCCGCACTTCCTTCTGGTAAACTAGAAACTCAAGCAGTTCGCCGTCGCCACAGCCCAGATCCAGCAGCCGCACCCCGCTGGGAATCAGGCTGGCTATAACGCTCAGATCGGGGCGGAGGGAAGCAGGCTGGGAGAGTGAAGGCTGAAAACTCGTCATCATTTCCCGGCCACCGACCATTTGCCATTGGCTCCCCGCCGCCCACCGTTGGCCTCTACCCACAACCTGTCCAAAAAGCTGCTCAGGAGTTCCGTCATGGTTTCCACTTCCAGCAGAAAGGCATCGTGGCCCCAGGTAGATTCAATGTCCAGGAAAGTGACGTCGGCGTTAACGGCCGTTAACGCTGTCACCAACTCCTTACTGTGATACGTCGGGTAAAGCCAGTCGCTCGTAAAGCTCACCACCAGATACTTGATGTCCGCTGAATGGACGAACGAACCGGCCAGCGTGCCCGTCGGTTCCGTCAGATCAAAATAATCCATCGCCTTGGTCACATAAAGATAACTGTTGGCGTCGAAACGGCGGGTGAAGTTATTCCCATTGTACTTCAGGTAACTTTCGACCTGAAACTCCGTCTGAAACTGAAAACCAAACTTCTCACGATCCTGCAGGCGACGGCCGAATTTCAGATTCATGCTCTCGTCGCTGAGGTAGGTGATATGCCCCACCATTCGGGCCACCGCCAATCCGGCATCCGGTTTTTGCGGCTTGTCGTAGTAATCGCCGCTTTGCCAGTTAGGATCGGCGTAAATAGCCTGGCGCCCCACTTCGCTCAGGGCAATGAGCATCGGGCTGTGCCGACCCGTGGTTGCCAATGGAATGGCTGCTTTCAGGCGCTGCGGGTAATGGGCCGCCCATTCCAGCACCTGCATCCCGCCCATCGAGCCGCCGGCCACACAAAAAAGCTGATCGATCCCCAAATGGTCGATCAGCCGAATTTGTGCCCGCACCATGTCGCCAATGGTAACAACCGGAAACTGCAAGCCGTAGGGTTTGCCCGTCACCGGGTTCGTCTCTGTGGGGCCGGTTGTGCCATAACAACTGCCCAGCACGTTGCTGCAAATGACAAAGTAACGGTCTGTGTCAAACGCCTTACCAGGGCCAATACAATCATCCCACCAACCGGCTTTGTCGTCATCTGGGGCATGAAAACCGGCGGCGTGGGCACTGCCGCTTAGCGCATGGCAGATAAGGATGGCGTTGCTGCGATCCTCATTGAGTGTTCCGTACGTTTCGTAAGCAAGCGTAACAGGGCTGAGGACAGCACCGCTTTCCAGCCGAAAAGACTCCTTCTCCGCGAAGGTGAAATATTGTGTGTGAACGATGCCAACGGAGGATGTCGTGATCATTGTTTTGTGGTTTGTGGGGGGGATTGGAGACTGGAGATTTTAGCCATCTCCAATCTCCAAATCATCTCAGGCATTCAACGCCTGGTCCAGATCCCATAAAATATCGTCAATATCTTCGATGCCTACACTCAGGCGAACGAAGTCTGGGGTAATACCGGCCGTCCGGAGTTCCTCCGGGGAAAGCTGGCTGTGGGTAGTCGAGGCCGGATGGATGGCCAGGGACTTGGCATCGCCAACATTGGCCAGATGGCTAAACAACTTAAGGTTGTTGATGAAACGCTCGCCGGCTTCGCGGCCGCCTTTTACGCCAAAACCCAAGATGGCGCCTGGTCCTTTCGGCAGCACCTTTTTGGCGCGTTTGAAGTGGGGATGGCTGGGCAAACCTGGATAGGTGACCCATTCCACGGCCGGATGCTGCTCCAGGCACTCGGCCACCTGCTGCGCGTTGCTCACATGGCGATCCATGCGCAAACTGAGCGTCTCCAAACCCTGGAGGGTTTGCCAACTGTTAAAGGGCGACTGGCTGGCGCCAATGTCGCGTAAGATTTGCACCCGCGCCTTCAGGATGAAGGCCGGCGGGCCTAATTCAGCATAAACCAGGCCGTGATAACTGGGATCGGGGTCAGTGAAGTTGGCGAAACGGCCGCTCGTCCAATCAAAGTTCCCGCCATCCACAATCACGCCGCCAATAGACGTACCGTGGCCACCGATAAACTTGGTCGTTGAATGGGTGACAATGTTAGCGCCCCATTCAAACGGCCGGCACAGGTAGGGCGTGGCAAAGGTGTTGTCGATCATCAGGGGAATCGCGTACTTCTGGGCAATGGCGGATACTTCCTCAAACGGAAACACGGTAATGTCCGGGTTGCCCAGCGTTTCGCCGTAGATGATTTTGGTGTTGTCCTGGATAGCAGCTTCAAAAGCGGCCGGATCCGAGGGATCGACAAAGGTCACGGTAATGCCCAGCCGGGGAAAAGTATAGTTGAACTGGTTGTAAGTGCCGCCGTACAAACGGCTGCTGCTCACGATATGGTCTCCCGCCCCGCAAAGCGTCAATATCGCCATGGTCTGGGCGCCGTGGCCACTGCTGGAAGCCAATGCTCCTACGCCGCCTTCCAGGTCAGCCAGCCGCTGCTCCAGCACATCGCTGGTCGGGTTCATGATACGCGTGTAGATATTGCCAAATTCCTTGAGAGCAAAGAGGTTGGCGGCGTGTTCGGTATCCTTGAACTGATAGCTGGTGGTCTGATAGATGGGGACAGCGCGGCTGCCGGTGGCCGGGTCGGGCTGCTGCCCGGCGTGCAATTGACGGGTGGTAAAACCTAATTTGCGGGTTTGTTCGGTCATGAAAACGCTCCTTCAAAATGTTTAATTTTTTGAATTGGTAAATGGTTGAATGATGAAGGTAACAAGCAGGGCCGGCGCCAACGGGTACCGTTCATCGTCCTGGTCCATAACTTAAATTTTGAGCGTTTCTGGAGTTTTTGCCTGGGGCGGCGCGCACGCCTGGGGCTTTTGGGGGAACTTTGGTCCTCTCTCATCTTCCAGAATCGCTCTGCCGGAATTGGCACCCTGCCGCTGTCTTTGTCTGGTTCAGACATTGACGAGTCGGGTTGCCGAGGCTTCATCGGGCCGGTCCCTCCGCCTCTCTGGATAAAAGTGACACTATATAGTTGTTGGATTCGACTATAGCGGCTTGCCCGGTATTCGTCAAGCGCCGCTTTTGCACAAAAGGCAACAAGGGTTCCTTGTGTAAATACGACAATTGGGGCGGCGCTAAGCGCCGGTTGTCTTTAGCTCCTGTAAATACTCGTGGACCTGGGAAATGGTGACAGAGCCTTCGCCCACGGCCGAAGCGACACGTTTGACAGACCGGTGGCGCAGGTCGCCGACGGCGAAAACGCCGGGCAGGCTGGTCTCGAACGGCCGTGGCATTCTCGTCAACGGCCAGTTGGCGGAGTAACGGCCGTCGCCCAGCAAATCCTGCCCGGTGATGACGTACCCGTTCTCATCGCACAAGATGGTTTCTGGCAGCCATTGGGTGTGCGGGCTGGCCCCGATCAAGATAAAGAGAGCGGAACCGGAAACGGCCGTTTCCTCCCCGGTCGCCATATCCCGCACCATCAAACCCTCCAGCCGATGCTCGCCATAACAGGCGGCGATCTCAACATTGCAGCACACTTCGATGTTGCCGCAGGTGACAATATCATTCATCAGGTAGTCCGACATGGTGTCGGTCAAAGAATCTCCCCGCACCAGCATCGTCACACGGCTGGCAAACTTGGACAAATACACGGCCGCCTGTCCGGCGGCATTGCCGCCGCCAACGACAAATACCTCCTTGCCCTGCATAGCCTTGGCTTCGGTAACCGCAGCGCCATAAAACACGCCGGAACCGACGAGTGTATTGAGATGTGGCAGATCCAGGTGGCGATATGCCGCACCCATCGCCAGGATCACTGTGCGCCCCAACAGCTCTGTCCCATCATCCAAAACGACTACGTAATGCTGCCCGGTGCTGCGTAAAGCCGCCGCCTGGCGCATAAAGTAAAAATGGGCGCCAAAAAACCAGGCCTGTTCATAGGCGCGCGCCGCCAGCGCCGCTCCGCTAATGCCTCGCGGAAATCCCAGATAGTTGCGAATGAGCGAACTGGTTCCCGCCTGCCCGCCTATGGCCCGGCTCTCGATGACGATGGTATGCAGCCCTTCGGAAGCGCCATAAACGGCCGCAGACAAACCGGCCGGTCCCGCCCCGACAATAATCACATCATAGGCAAAGTTTTCCAGGCGGGTGTTGACCCCGAACGCGTCGGCAATGGCTTCATTGGCAGGATTTACCATCACCCGATTGTCGAGAAAAATAAGGACAGGCAGGGGACCATCTAGCGCGCCGGCATTTTGCAGCAGGGTTTGTCCGTCTTCGCTGTGCACGTCATAAAAGCCATAGGGGATGCCGTTGCGCGCGAAAAGGTCTCGCAATTCATGAGAGCGCGGCGCCCACTCTTCGCCGATGATCTGGACGACCTGAAAAGCGGGCCGGTTCACGCGGCTCCATTCACGCAGCAGATCGGTGACAAATTCATGGAAACGTTCGTCTGGCTGGTCATCGAGGGCAGCAGGCCGGGTCGTATAACCGTCAATCTGGCCCAAAGCAAAGGTGTGGAAAATCGGTTCTGCGGTGAAGCGATCACTCCAGTCGATGAGCAGCGCTCGTTTGGCGCGGGGGTGCAGCGGATTGGCGCGGACAAAAAACTCGATGCCGCTCATGTCTGGCAGTGATTGGGCGCAAAGGAGGAGAACGACGGCACGGCCGTTATCCCGCATATCGCGCAGCAGTTGCAGCGCCGCCTGCCCAGAGGCCGCGCTGCGAATCTCATAATCGGCGCTGTAGCGGCGGCGCAGCGCCTGAATGATGCCCAGAACTCCTATGGCGTCACCGTCAATCGCCAGTATCACCGGCTGTACCTGGGGTGTCGGAGAATCCATATCACCTCGTCCAAATTACTGATTTTTTCACAACTAAAGTAGGCTGATAGGATGGCCGGGCGGCCCGGCAAGAGCAGCAGAGAAGCCAGGAAAAGTATAAGAGAATCACCCATTGGAGGCAACACGGCCGTTGTGGCAGCCCGTACTTTATTCCCAGGAAGGACCAATGGGTTACGGCCGTACAGTCCGCCAATTCTCCAAAAATGGTATCCTACGTACAGGTTTTGACGGCAAGAAAAACGCCAGAGAGACGCCAATAAAGTTAATCGGCTTCGTAAGTTTGTCTCTATAAGGTGAAGTCGATCGTTACAACAGATTGCACGATCCCCAGGAAATTGCAATGTGTTGACACCGAGATTACATCATGTTTAAAGGTTTGGGAGTCATGCCACTGCAGAGAACCGTTGTTTGCATTGAAGTGCAGCCGCAAGTAGAAGAAGACATCGACAGCTTTTTAGCCCAATATGGCATAGAGTTTATTCGCGCCGCCCACGCCGAGGGAACTGTTAGCCTGGTACACCAGGAACCCCCGGACGTACTATTGATGGACATGAGCGCTGAACAAGAGATGCTCTGGACAATGTTTCATCAATTCCGGAACTCAATGCGCACCTGCAATATTCCGATAATTCTCATCTCTCCTCGTATCACGACCATTGAGCACATTCGCCAGTTGTATGCCGCCAATGCGGCCGGCTACCTGACCAAACCCTACACCCCTCACGAACTGCTGGAAAGCATTGATAGGGTGTTGGCCATTTAAGCAGTCATCTTAAGTACTTGATGGGTTAGCTAAAACTGCTTCGGAGCATTTTCCAGTAAGCAAACTGCAAGAATGGCACGGAAGAACTAAGCCAGCAAAAACTGCAACGTTTCTGCGGCGAACAGATCGGGATTTGTGTCCATAGCGATGTGTTGCTGTCCGGGCAGAACTGTGATCCGACTGTTGGGAAGAGCTGAATCCAGTAATCTAATGCCTTCGTGGAAAAAATTTGGGCTGTCGCCGCCTAGAAGCAGCAGGGTCTGCACCTCCAAACCGGCAAATTTTTCAGCGTCAAACTTGTAGGTCGAATCGATTTGTATTTCTCTGGGGATAGTCGGCGCCAGCGATACGCGCGTGGGCCACACGGGCAGTTGACGGTAGGCTTTTAATTCGTGATCCGGCATTTTGGGCCCGTTACGCAAAAATAAGACCAATGCCTCTTCTTGCTGCCCTTTATCTAGCAGGCTTTGCATTTGCCCGGGAAGGTCACGAGGAAACAAGGGGGTGCCGGTCGGCAGCGGCGGTTCGTACAGAATAAGGCGGCTGATGCCTTTGGTTAACAGAGCAGCTTCTAAAGTACAAAGTGCGCCATAGGAATGACCCAGTACAAATACAGATTCCCCAATCGCATCCACGACGGCCGCCACATCTTCTGCCTCGCGCAAAAAATTATAATCCGGAGAATCGCCGCTTTGTCCCCGCCCGCGTCTATCCATGGCGTAGACGGTGAAGTGTTGTTCAAACCGCGGCGAGATAGCCGACCACCGCGTGTGGTCGGCTGTGGTGCCGTGCACCAAAAGGAGCGGCGGTCCTGATCCACTTTCCCAGAAGGCAATCGGTGTCCCATCGTTTGAGTTGGTTTTTTTCATTGTAGCCCCAGCCGTTCAGAGTCCATCACCGCCGTGTTCTCGACAACAAGTTCTGCATCTTCTCCCACGCCATACAAGAGCGCGGACCCGCAGGTATGCAGCCAGTGAAGACCCACTTCTTGGATAAGCAGGTAACTCAGGGCCAGCTCTGCCTGCCCTCCACCGATATTGATAGTATCTATTTTTTCAAGCTCAGGCATACGCCACTCCTTGACTTAATGAATGTGCAATAATGAATGGTGGTTTCGACCCTCTCATGAGATCAAAGAATTGCCATGTACCAAGATACAAGGTATCGATACAAAAAAGGCACAAGTATGGGGCATTTACGAGGAAGTTTCTGGCGAGCCAGCAAGAGGGATCGCTGTTACGCGGTTAATAGGGGGGAGATGTGCACAACACGAATGGGGAGAAAACAGGATCACCCAAACTTTTCCAGAACAAAAAAGCGGCTGGCTACTGGCCAACCGCTTTTAAAAATCGCCCGATTCTTATTTTTTAGGAATGATACGCACCTTGCGCCGCTTGCCTTCACCGGTACTCTCCGTGTAGACGTCTTGATCATCTCGGAGAGTCATATGGATAATGCGGCGTTCGTGCGGCGGCATTGGCTCCAGGCTGATGGCCCGCTTGCGTTTGGCGACCTTTTGGGCCATCCGCTCTGCCAGGCGCTTGAGCGCCTGTTCGCGGCGTTGGCGGTAGTTTTCCACGTCCACGACAAAGCTGGCTCGTTGACGCAGCTGATGCCCTACCATCAGACGCGCCACATATTGCAGCGAGTTAAGGGTTTCGCCGCGCGGCCCGATGAGGCTGCTCATATCCTGGCCATGAATTTCGATGATATTAACCTGCCGTCCGGTCAAATCATCCGGCGGAGACAGGGAAACATCGAGATCGGCGTCGACACGCATTTTTGCCAGTAGTTCGGAAATGACAGTTACGGCCGTTTCCCGTTCCTGTTCGCGCAAAGTTTGCTCTTCCTCAGACTCGTCGGTGGGAGCGGCTGGTTCTGGTTCGGGTTTTGGTTCAGGCGCCTGTTTGGTGGGGGCAGGCGGGGGAGGGGATGGGGTAGAAACGGCCGTTTTCACCGGAACTTGAGGCTGAGCTTCCACGGTTTTAACAGGAGGCTCGGGCGTCTTAACGGGCGCAGCCTGCACCTTACTGGTCAGACGCACCACAGCATCTCGGGCGCCAATACCCAACAAGCCCTTGCTCCCGCGATCCAAAATCTCAACTTCTACATCTTCCCGGGCAGCCCGCAATTTGGCCAACCCCGAAGCAATAGCCGCTTCCACATCTGGGCCTTGCGCTTCAATTACACGGTTTTGTTCATTAGACATGTTCTACTCGCTTCATTCTATCGTTTGGCCGAACGCCGCTTACGCTTAGAAGTAGGGGGTTTCGCCTTGTAAGTTTCCTGACCATTGGCATCAGCAGATGGAGGCTCGGGTTTCTCGCGCATCACCGGCTCCACAGCGGCAACAGCCGGTTTAACGTCTTCCTCGCGGCCCATAATTTGGCGCATATAAAGCCCCTGCAAAATACCAATAATGTTCGAAAAAATAAAATACAAAGACAAACCAGCCTGGAACTGCAGCGAGAAAAAGGCAAACATGATCGGCATCGTATACTGCATCGACTGCGTCATAGCGGCCGTCGGATCATCCTGCTTCTTGTTTTTATCGGCAGCCTTCTTGGGAGTGGGAGACAGATACTTTTGCTGCACAAACATGGTGACAAACACCAGGATCGGCAGAATTAGAAAAGGATCCGGCTGGCCCAGGTTCCAGATAAAAAACTGATTGTTAATGGGCAAAATCTGCGATAAATCAATGCCAGGATATACCCGTTGGGTTAGTTCAAACAAAGCCTGCGGCGTCGTACCCAGCATGATCCGAAAGACCTGGAACATCCCAAACAAAATCGGCATCTGGATGATCAGAGGCAGGCAGCCGGTCAACGTATCCGCCGGATTGTAGCCAATCTTGGCAAACTCCTCCTGCATCTTCTGCGGATTGTCTTTATACTTTTTCTGGATGGCTTGAATTTGCGGCTGAAGCTCCTGCGTCTTCATCATAGAACGCTGTTGGCGAATATTCAGCGGCAGCGTAATCAAGCGAATAATAATCGTGAAAACCGCGATAGCCAAAAGCAAGTTGTTGCCTAAAAAGTCATACAACAACAGCATGGCATTTAGCATCGGGTTAACAACAAATTGATCCCACATAGAATTTGGTCCTATCCCAGGTGGCTGGGTTTATTATTGTGCTGCCGGAGTAAACGTCCACTGTTGGGCGCCGCTTTCCCGGCTGTACCCGGCCAGCAAAAGGTCGGCACTGCCCTGGAGGGCCACCACAATCGCATCGCCGACCACAACCGGCGTGGTATAGATAAAGGCCGGTGCCGACTGCTGCCACAGCTGCGCACCGCCGTCAGCGGCAAACGCAGTGAGCTGGCCACTTTTGGCAGCCACGTCCCCCTGCGAAGCAAAATAAATAGTGCCATCTACGGCCACCGGGCTAGTTTGTACGGGGCCGGTCACGCTTTTTTGCCAGACCAGGCTCCCTGTCTCCGCATCCACAGCAAACGCGTTGCCCTGCAAGTCGCCAAAGTAGACAATGCCCTCGACGACGGTTGGTGCTCCCCATACCCAGTCAGGCGTCTCGTAGAACCATACCTCGGAGCCAAACTCCTGGCGATTTAAGGCGTGGAGCTTGCTGTCGAAACTACCAACATAGATGAAGTCACCATCGACGATTGGGGAACCGGCGATTGCACCAGAAGTTTCCCACTGGCCCAAAACTGCCCCGCTGCCGGGATCAAGCGCATAGACGTTGCCGTCCAACGACGCCACGTAAAGGGTGTCGTCGGCAAAAGCAGGCTGGCCCCAAATGGCGCTGCCTGCAGTGAAAGGTGCATCCCAAAGAGGTGCACCTGTCTCGCGATCCAGGGCAAAGACCTCGCTGTCGGCTGTACCGACAAATACGCGGTTACCGACGATTAAGGGCGAAGCGACGATTTTGTCAGCGGCCTGCTCACTTTGCTCCCAAATAGTGGCCGGTGTGGTGGGCTGCTCTTGCAGGCTCAAAACATGGACAATAACTTTGGGGCTAAACATACCGCCAGATGCGCCAAAATCCCCAATGACGACACCGTTTTCATCGGTGGCGGGGGCGGCATAATACTGTGCCGAACTTCGTTCTGCCGGGAAGGACCAGACCTCGCTTTGGTCAGCGACGTCATAAGCAATGACTTTTGGTCCGTGTGCCAGATAGACTGTATTACCTTCAGCAGAGAGCCCGGGCCAGTTGACGTTTTGGACCTGTCCTGAACAGGCAGCCAGGATGAAGCTGGCGAGGATAAGAAGGAGTATTACCGGCTTAAGCAACGGCCGTTTTGCTGCATACAAAGAGGAATCCTCCGATTTAGGGAACCGGATCATACCCGCCAGGGTTAAAGGGATGGCAGCGCGCAATACGCTTGACTGCCATCCAGCCACCTTTCAGGAAGCCATATTTTTCAATTGCTTCATAGCCGTAATGGGAACAAGTAGGTGTAAAACGGCAGCTTGGCGGAAAGGCCGGTGAAATAAACTTTTGATAAAAACGGATAAGTAACAGAGCAATGCGTTTCATAGCAACCCTGTGTCCTGCAAGACGTCGTCATCTTGGAGAGCCGGATAAACCTGCAAGCGGGCCAACAAAGCGAGAACGGCCGTTTCCACCGCCCCCAACGTCGCATCCCGCATTTCCTGCCGTGCTATCAGCAGACAATCCCAACCCGGTTTAACTTCCATCAAATGGCCACGAATAACTTCTCGTAACAAACGCCGGGCGCGGTTCCGTTGTACCGCGTTCCCCACACGCCGGCTGGCTACAAAAGCAAACCGGCTCACTTCCAAACCATTGGGTTGTATGATCAGTACGACCAGAGGATGACGGCGACTACGACCCTGTTCTCTGACGCGTCTTAAATCGGCAGAACGCCGCAAGCGATACTGAGGTTGCAGCATCCTCCCCAGGCAGAAGCCTAGCCTCCCTTACCCTTATACGCGTTTCCTTTACGCTTTACAGAGCGATAGGCCGTCGAGGAAGTAGCATTCCAGTTCACACGCTTGCCGAACTGGTTCATCGAGACGGTCAACTTACGACGCCCTTTCGCGCGGCGAGCCTTCAAAACGTCCCGCCCGCCTTTGGTTTGCATCCGCTGCCGGAAACCATGCACACGCAGCCGACGACGGATTTTTGGTTGATATGTACGCTTTACCATTTCTAAATTCTCCCAAAAAAACCAGGGCCTTAAGCCCTGTGATGATTTCTTACCAAGTTGGAACTCATGCCAGATTGCTGTAAGGCAATGCGACGTGAAATTATACACGAGCGCCAGGGGGCGGTCAAATCACCGCTTCACGGACAATCGCCCCTTATACCTGGTCCATCGTCTCCACAATGTGCCCCACTAAGCCATAATCCTGAGCCTGTTTGGCCGACATCCAGAAATTGCGATCCGTATCTTTCTCCACTTTTTCCAGGGGCTGCCCTGTCTGGTCAGCAAAGATCTGGTTCAGACGCTTACGCATCTTGAGGATTTCTTCGGCTTCGATAGCAATATCAGACGCCTGGCCGGTAGCCCCACCCATAGGTTGGTGCAGCAAGAAGCGCGTGTTGGGCAGGCTGTAACGATTCTCTTTATCCGCAGCAGCGTAGATCAGCGCACCGGCGCTGGCTACCCAGCCGGTCCCAATAATTTTGACCGTCGGCTTAACAAAACGAATCATGTCAAAAATCGTATCGCCAGATTCCACGTGTCCGCCCGGAGAATTGATGACGATTTTAATGTCGTCGTCGGAATCTGCGGCCAGCACCAGCAGCTGCCGGGTAACTTCTTGGGCCAGTTTCATGTTAATTTCGCCAAAGATCAAAACCGTGCGGGTTTCTAGCAACTTGTCCAGTAAATTAAACTTTGGTTCTTTGCCGTTTGCCGGTTTTTCTTCGGGTTCTTCTTCATCATTGAAGTAGGTCATGTATGTCTCCTAGTCTTGGCGCCACCATAAGGGGCTTTGGTTGTTGATGATTAGATTTTGCCGCCTGCGCGTTAGATTGGCGTAAGTTGCGGAATTTTTGCTCATCGATTGGCATGATTAATTGTGCCACGGAGCCGCTCATCCTTCAATAAAAAAGGGGCACAAAGCGTGCCCCTGGGATAAATCGTTAGGATGCGTTAATGCTTACCGCTTCAGATTGGTGAAGGCGGCCATTCCGGGATAGACGGCCGTATCTCCCAACTGATCCTCAATGCGCAACAACTGGTTGTACTTGGCCACCCGGTCGCTGCGCGCCGGAGCGCCTGTTTTGATCTGCCCGGCGTTGAGGCCCACTACCAGGTCGGCAATGGTGGCATCTTCCGTTTCGCCGCTGCGATGGCTGACGACGGCCGTCCACCCATGCCGCTGCACCTTGTCCACCGCCTTGATCGATTCCGTCAGAGAACCAATCTGGTTGACTTTGCACAGCAGACTGTTCGCCGCATGACGATCTAAAGCCGTCTGAATGCGTTTCACATTCGTCACCAGCAAATCGTCGCCAACGATCTGGATGCGGTCGCCCAGTTTTTCCATCAAAAGCACCCAGGCATCCCAATCATCTTCTGCCAGGCCGTCTTCCAGCGAAATAATGGGGTACTTGTTCACCAGATCGACGTAAAAGTCCACCATTTCCGCGCCGCTGAGCTGCTTACCTTCTACCTTCATGTTGTAGATGCCGTTTTCAAAAATCTCCGAAGCGGCCGGATCCATGGCAAACATAATCTGCTCGCCGGGTTTGTAACCCGCTTTCTCGATAGCCTCTAACATCAATTCAAAAGGTTCAGCGTTGGATTTCACCTGCGGGGCAAAACCACCCTCGTCACCGACAGTGGTGCGATAGCCTTTGCTGCCCAATACTTTCTTCAAGCTCTGATAAATTTCCGCACACCAGCGCACAGCCTCGCTAAAGGTCGGCGCGCCAACGGGCATAATCATATATTCCTGCAAATCGGTGGCCCCGGCGGCATGTTTGCCACCATTCATAATGTTCATCATGGGTACGGGCAGGGTGCGGGCGGAAACGCCGCCCAGGTAACGGTACAGGGGAAGTTCCACACTGATGGCAGCGGCTTTAGCCACGGCCAGCGAAACGCCTAAAATAGCGTTGGCCCCCAGGCGCTCTTTGTTCTCGGTGCCGTCCAGTTCAATCAAAGCCTCATCAATGCCAACCTGATCGGTGGCGTCCCAGCCAACGATGGCTTCTGCAATTTCTTCATTGACGGCTTCCACAGCTTGCAGCACGCCTTTGCCGCCATACCGGCTTTTGTCGCCGTCGCGCTTTTCCCAGGCTTCGTGGACGCCGGTGGAAGCGCCGGAGGGCACGATGGCCGAGCCAATGGAACCATCGAACAGTAAGACTTCAACTTCTACGGTGGGGTTGCCGCGAGAATCTAACACTTCACGGCCGTGAACTGCTTCAATATAGGTCATGGATATTTACTCCTTTTTGTGGTTACAGCATCTGGAGCCTATAACAGGCGATGCACGATAATTTTTTTAAGAAAGCCACCTGGAAATATACCGAAGCTCTCTACAAATCGCAACCGTCGGCGTCATAAAATCTGCCTGCCTTTTATCACATTCTGCCCGGTTCTGGTGGCGCCAAGAAGGGAGAAACGGCCGTTACCCTTTTCCCCTTGCCAACTGCCCGCCTCACGTTTAGACTTCTTCTTGATGGAAAAAGACCCAACTCTGCTCGATCACGCCGATATTCATATTTTGTGGGAAAGATTAACCGCCGAACTGGCCGACATTTTCGACGCCCATTTCGTTTGTGCCACGGTAGCCGCCGAAGTGGCCCGCCACACCAACACCACAACCGTCGTCGGCATCAGCGATCACGGCCGTCATTACTTCGACGTCTGGGTATGTGATCCGCAAGGGAATATTGAACAGGCTCGCTGGGATCCAAAACGCGCCAGCTTTGAGTCCCTGATTCAGCGCGGCAAAGCCAGCTATCAAGATAAATTCACCCTCTCCCCCGGGCACCTGGTTAGCAGCGCCTTGTGGCAACTGCCGCGCGAACGCATACTCGCCGTCCCCCTGCCCTTACCCGTCCATTCCGATCCGGTGACGCCACCGGGATTGCTCTGTCTCATCGATCCGGATGAGAATTGCCTGCTTAATTTAGAAAACATCGAGTCTCTTATCACCAACGTCACCGTTTTCCTGGATCGCGCCTATTTGCGCCAGCAGGTCCACCGGCAAAACGTCGAGTTTGGCGTCGTGTCCGACATCAGCTTTGCGCTCACGTCCACTCTAAGCCTGCATAAAATCTACGAGCAGCTCATCGATCCAGTACGCCGCACCCTGATCGTAGAAACCATCTCCGTCGGCCTCATCGATCCCACCAGCGGCGATATTACCTTCGTGCAAACCCTGTTGGGTCCACTCTTCGAAGATTTACCCCCTATTCGCATCAAAAAAGGCCAGGGTATTGCCGGCTGGGTGGCTGAACACAAACAGGCCGTCATCATCAACGACGTGTACGCCGACCAGCGTTTTTTCGCCCGGGTAGATCGTCAGTCCGGCTTCCGCACCAATTCAATGGTTTGCATCCCCTTGCAGGTGGAAGAACGCATGATCGGCGTCCTGCAAGCCATCAACAAAAAAAGCGGGGACTTTAACGAGCACGATTTGCGTCTCTTGCAGGCTATTGGCGGCCCGCTGGCCGCGGCCATCGAAAACGCCCGCCTGCACAGCGACGTCATCGCCGAAAAACGCCGCATAGAAACCATTATCAACAGCATGTCTGAAGGCCTGCTTACGGTTAACAGCGACGGACTGATTACCCGCACCAACGATGCCTTGTTGACGCTGCTTAACGCCGAAGACCAGGCCCTGATCGGCCAATCGGCGACAGCAACTATACGCCTGCGCAGCAGTTCGCTGGAAGCCTTTGGCCGTGATGTGCTGGCCGCCGGCAGCGAATTCCCACAACTGGCCACCGATATTTACCAGCCAGATGGCGAAACGGTCCCCGTGTTGATCAGCGGCGCAACCGTGACCGATGACGCCGGGAAGGTGCGCGAAATCATTTACGTGTTTAGCGATTTGCGCCAGATTCGTGAGGTGGAACGCATGCGCGACGACTTCTTCCACGGCGTGATCCATGAACTGCGCACCCCGCTGGCCACCATTTTGATGTACGCCCGTTTGCTGCGTGAAGGGAAAGCGCCGGACAAGGAAAAAGCCGACCGTTTCCTGGGTGTCATCGAACGAGAAAGCGACCGTCTGCAAAAGATGGTGCGGCAGATGCTGCAAGTGGCCAAACTTGAAGCACGGGAATTACAACGCAGCCCCGAGCCGGTCGAGTTAAACGCCCTGTTCGATGAGATGCTGCCACCTTTAGCGGATCAGGCAACCGAGAAAGGGCTGGCCTTTAGCCAGCGCATCGAATCCGGACTCCCCCCCGTCCAGGGCAATCGAGATACGTTTTATCTCATTTTCAAGAATCTCATTGATAACGCTACGAAGTTCACGCTGTCGGGCACCATTCGGATTGACGCGTTCCACAAAGCCGGCTGGGTCCATGTGGTGGTAAAAGACCAGGGCATTGGCATCCCTAGGGAGAGCCTCCCAAATTTGTTTGGGCGCTTCTTCCGGGCGCAAACGGCCGTTGAACGCGGTATCGCCGGCACCGGCCTAGGGTTATACATGGTCAAAGAAAGCGTCGAACACTACCGGGGCACCATCGAAGTCTCCAGCACCGAAGGCAAAGGCACGACGTTTACCGTCCGCTTCCCCATCATCGAAGTCTACTCCCAAAGCTAAGCGTTAGCGTCATTCATAATCACTTGCCAGCCCACACGAATTGTGAATAATGATTGCTGGCCGGCGCCATCAGCGCCGAATTCTTAAGAACCGGCCCAGATCTAAGGCTGTTTCACCAGAGTTTACCTATGACTGAAAAAATGATTTATCTGGATCATGGGGCTTCCACCCCGGTAGACCCGCGAGTGCTGGCGGCGATGATGCCTTACTGGAGCGAAATCTATGGCAACCCGTCGTCGGCCCACAGCTACGGCCGTGCCGCCGCCACCGCCCTGGAAGAAGCCCGCGCCACCATCGCCCGCCTTATCCACGCCCAGCCAGACGAAATCGTCTTCACCGGCTGCGGCTCGGAAAGCGACAACATTGCCCTGCGCGGCGTGATGCACGCCGCCCGCGCCCAGAGAAGCGGCAACCATCTCATCATCAGCGCCATCGAACATAGCGCCGTGGGGCAAACGGCCGTGCAGCTGCGCGACCACTTCGGCTTCGACCTCACCATCCTGCCCGTAGACGCCAACGGCCAGATTCGCCTGGACGACCTGGCCGCGGCCATTCGCCCGGACACGGCCCTGATCAGCATCATGGCCGCCAACAACGAAATCGGCAGCTTCCAGCCCATCGCCGAGATTGGCGCGCTGGCCCGCGCCCACGGCGTGCTGTTCCACACCGACGCGATTCAGGCTTCCGCCGTGCGCCGTTGGGACATGCGTCAGGAACCCATCGACCTGCTGAGCATGGCCCCGCACAAATTCTACGGGCCAAAAGGCATCGGCATTTTGTACGTGCGGCAGGGGATTGAGTTATTGTCGCCGTTGACGGGCGGCGGGCAGGAAGACGGCCGTCGCGCCGGAACCTCTAACGTCGCCTACGCCGTCGGCGCGGCGGCTGCGTTGGAACTGGTCAACGACGAACTGGCAGAACGCACGGCCCATTACCGCGCCCTGACCAACCGCCTGATCGACGGCCTGCTGGCCGCCTTCCCCGAAGACTGCCGCCTGACCGGCCATCCCACCGACCGCCTGCCCCACAATGGCAGCTTCGCCTTTCGCCATCTCAGCGGCAACGATTTGTTGATGCACCTGGACATGGCCGGCATCGCTGCCAGCAGCGGCTCGGCGTGCAAGACGGGCAATCCCAAGCCTGCCGCCACCCTGCAAGCCATCGGCCTGGACGAAAGCTGGACCAAAGGCGGGCTGCGCCTGACCGTGGGCACGCAAACCACGCCGCAAGACGTGGTCTATACCCTGGAACAACTGCAGGCCATCGTGCCCAAGCTGCAAAAGCTGGCGGCAATGTTTGCCTGACGGCCTTAACGAAACCTCGTGACTCTTTTTAAGCCAGATTCCACCGTCGAAAATCGCGTCGTCGTCGCCATGAGCGGCGGGGTAGACAGCTCCGTCGCCGCCGCGCTGCTGGTAGAGCAGAGCTACGAAGTGGTGGGCATGATGATGCGCCTGTGGAGCGAGCCGGCCATCGGGGCCAACGCGCCCGCCAACCGCTGCTGCACCCCCGACCAGATGGCCGACGCCCGGCGCGTGGCCGACCTGCTGGGCATCCCTTTTTACGTGGTGGACGTGCAGGAGCATTTCCGGCGCACGATTGTGCAATTTTTTATTGACGAGCACGAACACGGCCGTACGCCCAATCCCTGCCTGGAATGCAACCGCCAGATCCGCTTCACCTTCCTGCTGAACCAGGCGCTGGCCCTGGACGCCAACTATCTAGCCACCGGCCACTACGCCCGCGTAGACCATACGCCGTCTGGCTACCGCCTGCGCCAGGGCGTCGACGCCGCCAAAGACCAGGCTTACGTGCTGCACATGCTGACGCAGGACCACCTGGCCCACGTGAAATTCCCGGTGGGCGAATACACCAAGCCGGAAGTGCGCCAGCTCGCCGTCAAATTCAACCTGCCCGTGGCCTCGAAGTCCGAAAGCCAGGATTTGTGCTTTTTGGGCGATGGCGACTATCGTCGCTTTTTGCGCGAGTACAGCCAGCGAGCCGGGCAGCCAGGGCCGATTGTGGATGAAAACGGCCGTGTCCTCGGCCAGCACGACGGCCTGCCCTTCTACACCATCGGCCAGCGCAAAGGATTGGGCATCGCTGCGCCGGAGCCGCTGTTTGTCCTGCGCAAAGATGGCGCGCACAACGCCCTCGTCGTCGGCCCGCGTGAAGCGCTGGGCCAGCGCCGCATGACGGCACGGCAGGTGAACTGGATTGCCGGGGCGCCACCGCCACCCGACCAGCCGGTGCAGGTGAAGATTCGTTACAAGGCTGTGCCGGTGGAAGGCTATGTGCATGAGGGCGAAAACGGCCGTTTCCACGTCACCTTCACCGAGCCCGTCATGGGCATCACCGCCGGGCAAGGCGTCGTCATCTTTGCCGCTGATGAGTGCCTGGGTGGAGGCATCATCGACGATGAGACAGAGCGCATAGGGATAAAAAACGGCCGTACCCAGGAGGAGCCTACGTGAACGGAACAGCATCAGCTTTGGTCCTCGGATTTCTGTTGTCAACTGCCTACGGCGCTGGCTTCCACTTTTTAATCGGCGGCCCCGCCAGACGCATCATCCTCTACCTGCTGGCTGCCTGGATGGGTTTCGCCATCGGGCACATCCTTGGCGATCTCCTCAATGTCCAGTTGTTTAAGCTCGGCGCCCTTTATCTCTTCACGGCCAGCCTGGGCGCATGGATCGCTTTGATCGCCAGTTGGTGGCTTGCGGGACAGGAAAGCTAACCAGACAAACAGTTTCTTTTGAATACAAATTTTAATGGTGCTATACTTGTTCCACTAGGGGACATAAATGAATACTGAGACACCTACAGAATTTACGAATCAACCGGTTAACTATGGTCAGTATGGCCCGATGACGGCAGAACCGCCGCGCAGCCAACTGGTTCCCACCCGTTACGTGGTCATTGGGATCACTGTGGCGCTGCTTTTGATGGCTGTGTTTATCGCTTTTGTCATTTGGGCTGCCCGTTATCACGCCGCCACCATCGAAGCTCTGCGCGACATTTTCATTATTGCCCTGGCGCTCGAATCTTGCATTTTTGGCATCGCCCTCATGATTTTGCTGGTCATGGTCATTCGGCTGGTCAATATGCTGGAGTTTGAAATCAAACCTATTCTGGAACGAACCAATGAGACGATTGGCATGGTGCGCGGCACAACAGTCTTTATGAGTGAAAACGTCGTCAAACCCATGACCACCGCCAGCAGTTATGCCGCCGGCGTACGGCGCGGTATTAGGACATTATTCGGTGATCCCCGAAAGAACTTGAAGTAGATATAACAACAGGCATTTCGCGACGACCGGCAACGATCCAGATAAACACTTTGCTTCGGGTCGCCCTGGAAATCGTGGCAGATTAGGAATTAGGAGCATACCAATGGAAGAGAATAACAGCGATTTTGGCGCTTTTCTGGCAGGATTTGTGATTGGCGGGCTGGTGGGGGCAGCAACGGCGTTGATCCTGGCGCCGCAATCCGGCCAAGAGATGCGCGGACAGATTGTTGACAAAGGCCAGGAGTTACGCCAGGTGAGCAATGATCGCATCCAGCATTACCGAGAATTGGCAGATTCCTATTCCAAGGACTACCTGGATCGTGCTGACAGCGTTTTATCTGATGCGCGCAGTCGTGTCTCCGATACGAGTGACCGAATTCAGGAGCAGGCGCGCATTATCCTTGAACCTGGCAAGAGCAACAACAGCACGAATGATACGGCCGTCAGTTCTAACAGCGAGGATGAAACCCAAAGTTAACTTAACTGTTCTACCGATTTTTTCGATAGACTAAAAATGGACAGGCGGCCTTCATATGGAAGTCGCCTGTTTTTTTACGCTTGTCATGATGCAATCGGGCATTACTACTCTTTCAGATCTTCTGGCGTTGTTACCCCAGGGAACGCCACCAAAGGCCACCGAGTCTGTTTCTCGCGCTTACCTGTTCGCCCAAGAAATTCACGCCGGGGAACGTCGGGCTTCCGGTGAATTGTATATTGAACACGATCTGGGCGTAGCCCAGGTATTAATCAGACTGGGTGTCGACACCCCCACCATCGTCGCTGGCTTGCTCCATGACAGTTTGTCGGCCCACACAAATAAAAAAGAAGCGGATCTGCGCGAACTGTTTGGCGAGGAAGCCACCACGCTGATTGTGGGGGTGAACAGGCTCTACGCCTATGCCGAACAGCAAACCCACAAGAATCAAGCCACCGCTGAGGAAAATAACTTACAGCTAGAAACTATCCGGCGAGCCATTCTCACCATCATCGAAGGCGACATTCGTGTCATTTTGATTCGCATGGCCGACTGTCTGCAAGATCTGCGTAAAGCCAGCACGCTAAAACAAGAGCAGCAGCTTTTGATCGCCAACGAAGCGATGAACATTTACGCGCCGCTGGCCAATCGGCTTGGCGTGTGGCAGCTAAAATGGGAGCTGGAAGACCTGGCATTTCGTTACCTGGAGCCGGAAACGTACCACGAAATTGCCAGCAAACTGGCGGAGCGGCGCGCCGGCAGGGCACAGCGAATTGAACAGGCTACAGAGCGGCTGGATGCTCGCCTGAAGGAAATGGGGCTGAAGGCTGTCGTAACGGGACGTCCTAAACACATTTATTCCATCGCCCGCAAGATGAAGCGCAAACAGGTAAACTTTGAGCAAATTTTTGACGTGCATGCCCTCCGCGTGATTTTGGAACCGGCGAATAAGGAAGCATATGCTCAGTTAAACGTCAAAGAAAAGGACGAGATCGATCGCAATCTTTGTTACCAGGTTTTAGGCGCAGTACACAGCTTATGGCAGCCGATTCCCAAAGAGTTTGACGATTATATCGCTTCGCCAAAGGCTAATGGGTATAAGTCGCTGCACACGGCCGTTATCGACAACCTCTCCGGCCAAACCCTGGAAGTGCAAATTCGTACCGCCCGCATGCACGAAGAGGCCGAAAAAGGCATAGCCGCCCACTGGGCCTACAAAGAAGATGGCGCGCGCGTCACCGCCTCGGTACAGCGGCGCATCCAAAACCTGCGCGAACTGCTGGCCGCCCTGCGCGAGGTTGGCGACCCCACCACCGACACCGAAATCTTTGAAACCGAACTCCTGGCCGAGCGCATTTACGCCTTCACACCCCGTGGCGACGTGGTGGATCTGCCGGCAGGCTCCACGCCTATTGATTTTGCCTACCAAATTCATACCGAAGTGGGCCACCGCTGCCGGGGCGCGCGGGTAGACGGCAAGATGGTCAGCCTCGACTATAAACTTAAATCGGGCCAGAGAGTGGAAATTCTCACGTCCAAGCGGGGTGGTCCCAGCCGCGACTGGATGAATGCCAGCCTGGGTTACACAGGCAGCGCGCGCACGCGCAGCAAAGTTCGCCAATGGTTCCGCGCCCTGGAACGAGAACAAAACATCCTGCAAGGCCGCGAAGTCGTGGAGCGCGAGCTAAAACGATTGGGCCTGAGCGACGTTTATTCGGTGAACGACATTGCCGAAGCTCTGAAATACGACGACGTCGATTCGTTCCTGGCCAAGGTAGGGTTCGGCGACATCCAGAGCGCGCAAATCAGCGGAGCGATTGCCATTCTGAAGCAGAATTTGCAGCCGGACGATGAGTTACGGCCGTTGCTCCAGGAACCGCGCAAACCCCGTGGACTCACGGTGCGCGGGCTGAGCGGTCTCTACACGAAAATGGCCAGGTGCTGCAACCCCATCCCCCCAGAAAAAATCATCGGTTACATCACGCGGGGACAGGGCGTGACCATCCATCGTAAAGACTGCAAGCAGGTAGAAGCTATCACCGAACGCGAGCGGCTGATCGAGGTAGACTGGGGCAGCGAAGAGGAACGGTTCCCCATTCCGATTGTGGTCAAGGCATACCGCCGCCCCGGTCTGGTCGATGAAATGGCCGGGATTCTACGCGGGCAGCACATCACCTCGCCCAAAACCAAAACCACCACCAACGGCAGCATCCTCACGGTTTACCTGGTGGCGGAAGTGATCAGTCTGGAACAGCTAAACTGGCTGCTGCAAAAGTTTGAAAACTTACCGAATGTGATTGAAGCCCACCGCCAGCGCTGGACCTAGACGGAAGCAACACAGCTAGCTCTAGGCGTTTGGGGTGACGACAATTCCCATTTCGTCGAGTTGCAGATGTTCCTCGCCTGTCTCTTTTTGGAGGGTAAGCTGCCTGGTCTGCAAATTGAAGCGGAATTCTTGAGTTTCTTCGAACTCGCCGGCAGCAAAGACGAGATGGCCCCAAACGGCCGTTTCATCTCGCCCTCTTAAACGCAAAACTGCCCCCTGCCAGCGACAGTAATAAACCAGTGGCTTCATAATCTTTCCGGTTGGCTGGTTAGTTGGCAACTAAGCAACCGCTCACCTCATCAACCTTCGGCCTGCTCACCTGTTCCCCCCTCACCCTCGTACTGCTCGAATATCCGCCGGTAAGCCGGCGACGTTTGCATCAGCGTTTCATGGTTGCCCGCCGCCTCCAACCGCCCCTGGCGCAGCACCAGTACCAGGTCTGCCCAGCGGATTTGCGAGAGGCGATGGGTAATGAGGATTGTCGTCTGGTTTTGCGCCGCCTGCACAATGGCCTTCTGAATTTGATCTTCGGTGGCGCTGTCCACGGCGCTCGTAGAATCGTCCAGGATCAGAATGCGCGGGTTGGTGAGAAAAGCGCGGGCCAGCGCCAACCGCTGCCGCTGTCCGCCGGACAAGGTGACGCCGCGCTCGCCAATCGTCGTATCGTAGCCGTCTTTAAAGTTCAGGATGAAGTCGTGGGCCTGCGCGGCTTTGGCAGCGTCTTCGATCATTTCGCGCGTGGCGCCGGGGCAGCCAAAGGCAATGTTATCGGCCACGGTGCGCGAAAACAGGAAGATGTCTTGCTCGATGATGGAGATCTGGCGGCGCAAAGCGGCCAGGTTCCAATCAGACACATCACGGCCGTCGATGAGAACACGGCCGTTTTGCGCATCATACGTCCGGTTAATCAACTTCGCCAGACTGCTCTTCCCCGCCCCTGTCTGGCCCACAATCGCCACCGTTTGCCCCGGTTCAACGACAAAGGAAACGTCACGCAGCACAGCCACATTGTCCGTGTAACCGAACGTCACCCCGTCAAACTCGATCCGCCCCTCGATTTCCCCCTGGTAACCGCCCGCATTTTCGTCCAGCTCCGTGTGCTGATGCATCAACTCCAACACCCGCCGCGCGCCTGCCACACCCAGAGAGACGCGGGAGTAAGCCGTCAGCGAAATAAAGGTGGGAAAGCCAAACAGGGTTAACAGGCCCATGTAAGCTACCACATCACCCACATTCACCTGGCCTGCCCTGAACAAGATCAGCGCCTGGGCAAAACCTATCGCCTGGGTCACGCCCAACAGCAGAAGCGGCAAAAATCGCGCTTCGATACGGCCTTGAGCCACCGTCGCCTCCCGGTACTCATAAGCATTTTCCTGAAAACGTTCGATCTCCGCCGGTTCCTGCGCCACGCTTTTCACCATTTCAATGCCGTCAATGGCTTCGGCCAGGCGGCTGTTCATCACCCCAAATGCCTGCCGCACCCGCTCCGTCACCGGATCCAGAGTGCTCATGTAGCGCGCTAAAGCCAGGATGTACGTCACCACAAAAAAGACCGGCGCCAACAGAAGCTGCCAGGCATACCTCGGCGTAAACAGCAGTGGCATGATCATAAAGTTAAGGGAGCCTACCACCAGGTTGATGCCCGGGTACATCATCAAATTTAATTCGTGGACGTCGTTGGTAGCCCGAGCCATCGTGTCGCCAACAGGCTGCATATCGTGGAACGTCATGCTTTTACCCAACAGGCTGATGTACAGCTCCTGGCGCATATCTCGTTCCAACCGCTCCCCTACGATGGCGCTGGAAAAATTGCGGCCCAACTGCAGCACCGCCCGTACCGTCTGGCTCCCGATAATGCCCAGGGCCGCCAGGCCAACCATATGTATGTCAATAGGGTCGGCCAGCACGGCGTTAAAGGCCACGCCAACCAAAATCGGCACAACGGCCGCCAGTGCAGCATTGCCAAAGGCGCCCACAAACATGGCCAACAGCAGCAAAACATGCCGCCGCAGGTGAGAATAGACCCAGCGAAAGGTAGTACTTTGGTCCGAGGTCCAAGGAGTATTTACGGCAAATTCACTCAATATTCAATTCCTTTCCGTTACGATTCTGTCAGCTTTACAGAGCCTTTTTCGCTGTAATTTGTTAGACAACACCTAAACACCACTCCCAGCACCGCACTCAAGGACTACTCAAATGATCGTTAGCAAATCGTCGCACTTGATTCGGCCCCGTGGCCAGTCCAACAATTCGTCTGCTCGCGCAGCCCATTATCCCATAGAGTTTTCAATCGGTCATTCTGCCACAGATAAACAGATACCTGCGGTAAAAATGGAACGTGTCATCATTATTGGCTCCAGCGGCTCCGGCAAATCCACTCTGGCCCGTAAACTGGGGCAAAAAACCGGCCTGCCGGTTATTCATCTGGACAAATATTTCTGGAATCCAGGCTGGGTGGAAACGGCCGTTCCCATCTGGCAGCAAACGCTGCAAGAGCTGGTACAGCAGCCGCGCTGGATCATCGACGGCAATTATCGCCAAAGCCTCACACCACGCCTGCAAGCCGCCGATACCGTCATCTTTTTAGATCTACCGCGCTGGTTAAGCGCCTGGCAAGCCATTGGGCGACGACTTCGATACCGCCGCCGCCCCCGGCCCGATATGGCCCCTGGCTGCCAGGAAACATTGTTCTCCCCCGACTTTCCGGACTTCCTTATCCGCATCTGGCAGTATCCTTATCGCGCCCGCCCGGACGTGCAGCAGCGCCTGGCGCAGCTGGACAGCGACAAGCGTATTATCCACCTGCGCTCGCGCGCCGACATGCGCCGCTTTCTGGCCGATCCTGAAGGATATACCGGTTCGGCGCCGCAGCAGCTGGCAAGTGATTTTTAGTGAGTTTGCTGCCCTTGGCGTTTAACCCGCCAGAGTGCTGCTGTGCCGCACGGTATAAAGCGGCCCGCCGCGCTGCAGCTGGCTTTCCATGAGATGCACGGCCGTTACCGGCACGGCCAGCTCCTTCACCTTCGTTCCCCAATTGACGTTGCGTAACTGGCGCGCGTCTTTCACCCGGCCCAGGGTAAGATGCGCCTGAAACGGCCGTTTCTCTGCCGCCCAGCCCAACGGAACCAATGCCTCATCCACAGCCCGCTTCAACGCCAGCAGCGGCTGAGTGTGGCCATCCAAACCCACCCAGATGACCCGCGGGCGCTGCCGGTTGGGGAAGCAGCCCATTTCGCTCAGGTGCAGGGTAAACGGCGCGGCAGTCTGTGCCGCCTCATCTAGCGCCGCCGTAACAGAGGGCAGTTTGGATACGGCCGTATCGCCTAAAAAAACCAGCGTCAGATGCATCAATTCCGGCTTTACCCAGCGCACACTACCCTGGGGGATCTGTTCGTCCAACTCATTTACCGCCCGTGCCAACTCCTGCTTAACGGCCGTCGGCATTTCTACTGCAATAAAAGCGCGTATCACATCCATACCGGAATTGTACCTCAACAACCAATTGACAATTGGCCTTCGACCATTGACAATTAAGCCTCGTTAACTTTATCAGGAGAAACTCAATGACCTTCAACCCTCTGGATCATCCGCACCGCCGCTATAATCCGCTTACCGGTGAATGGGTCCTGGTGTCGCCGCACCGCACCAAACGGCCGTGGCAAGGCCAGGTCGAAAAAACACCGCCGGACACACGCCCCGCTTACGATCCCACCTGCTATCTCTGCCCCGGCAACAAACGCGCCGGTAACGCCCAAAATCCCGCCTACGACAGCACGTTCGTTTTTACCAACGACTTTGCCGCTGTGCTGCCCGATACGCCAGAAACAGCCCCATCCGCCCATCCGCTGCTGCAAATGCAAAGCGTACGCGGCACTTCCCGCGTGATGTGCTTCTCACCCCGCCACGACCTGACGCTGCCGGAAATGGATCTGCCGGAGATCCGCCGCGTGGTGGACGTGTGGGCAGAGCAGGTGGCCGAATTGGGCCAGACCTACCGCTGGGTACAGGTCTTCGAGAACAAAGGCGCCATCATGGGCTGCTCCAATCCCCATCCACACGGCCAGATTTGGGCGCTGGATGCGCTGCCCAACGAGCCTTTTAAGGAAGATCGGCAGCAACGAGAGTACTATGAACGGGAGAAACGGCCGTTGCTCCTGGACCTTCTGGCGCTGGAACTAGAACAGCAAGAACGCATTGTTGTGCAAAACGATCACTGGCTGGCGATTGTGCCCTTTTGGGCCATCTGGCCTTACGAGATTTTGCTCCTGCCCCGCCGCCACGTCCTGCGTCTGCCCGATTTAGCCAGTGCCGAACGGGACGCTCTGGCTGCCATCCTGAAACGCCTGCTAACCAGGTACGACAATCTTTTTGAAACCTCGTTCCCCTATTCCATGGGCTGGCACGGTGCCCCTTACAACAAAAACCTCCTGGAAGCTCAGAACCGCCAGGAGGTTGACGCTGCTTATTGGCAGCTCCACGCCCACTTTTACCCGCCGCTCCTGCGCTCCGCCACCGTCAAAAAATTCATGGTCGGCTTTGAGATGCTTGGCGAAGCCCAACGCGACCTGACGGCCGAACAGGCCGCTGCCCGGCTGCGCGATCTGCCGGACATCCACTACAAACAGGCGTCAGCCGGCACTCAAGGTTGATGTACGGCACGCTCCAGGAACACGGCCAGCAGCAACACCAAAAACGCCAGCAGTATAACGCCCACCGCCCACAGGCGCAGCAGCCCGGCCAGGATCAGCGCGACCACCAGAACAGCCAGCCACAGGGCAGCCAGCGTATGGCTGCGCCGCCGACCGGTTAACGGCCGTTCGTTCCACACCCGCAGCGCCAGCCCGCCCCCCATGCCGCCCAGGCTCACCAGCAGAGCCAGCGCCACCATCTGCCGGCCGCTCAGCGGCGGCACGTTCAGCAGCAAAACACCACACGCGGCATCCCGCGCCGGATAAGGCGGACTGCTCAGCACCGTTACCCGCACCAGCACAAAACGGCCGAAAGCCGCATCCGCGGCCGTCACCGGCCAGGCCAGCAGCTCCTGCTGCCCTGGCTCCAGCCGCAGAGTTGTGGGAATGTGGCGCATCAGCGTCACACGGCCGTTGCTGATGTTGGCGCGCACCAAAAAATTCAGCGCCTTTTCCGACCCGTTGTGAAAGTTAGCCCGCACCAACGCCGTCTCCGTGGGCGAAATCAACGGCGGGCAGCGCAGGCTGGTCAACCTGGCTTCCTGGCGGATGGCCGCGTCGAACAGCGACGCTTCCAGGTTGGCCCAGATCGTGCCCAGGGCCAATTCCAGACCAATCAAAAAACCGACAGCATAGAGCACCACGCTCACCACGTGCACCCGTTTGTTGGACGTTCCGGCCACTCTCGACAACACGGCATTTACCTCGGCCTCAATTTTAGCACATCCCTTTCCCGACCTGATCAATTGAGGCGCCTTGCAAAGGCTCTTTATCTGCTGATTTTCGCTCTTGACAAACAGCCAACCGTCGTTTATTATTATGTTACCGTTCACATGACCGGTAACATGGTTGAATTCCATGATAAGGGCGCTGCCCACCGCCCGGAGAGGAGAGAAAATGTCTTCCCGTTCCCACGTGACCATTCGCGACGTTGCCGCGCTGGCCGGCGTATCCCACCAGACCGTTTCCCGCGTCATCAACGGCAGCGAGCGGGTACTACCCGAAACCAAAGCCCGGGTAGAAGCCGCCATCTCCGAACTCGATTACCGCCCCAACGCCATCGCCCAATCGATGGCCAAAGGACGCTCCGGCATCCTGGCCTGCATCGCCCCCAACCTTACTGACTACACCTTCGCCAGCCTGATCAACGGCGCAGAAATTGAAGCGCGGCAGCACGGCTACTTTTTGCTCTCGGCCTCCGCGCCGGACGAAGAGACGTTTGTCGCCCTGATGGATGAGCTGATCACCAGCCGCCGCACGGAGGCGCTGATGGTGATCAATCCGTTTGCCGACGGCCGTTACACCCACCTGCCCCCCGACTTCCCCATCGTCTTTGGCGGGGCGCGACCGCGCGAAGACGCCACCAACTCCGTCGCCCTGGACGACGAGGCCGTGGCCGTGGCTGCCACCGAACACCTGCTGGCCCTCGGCCACCGCGAAATCGGCCTGATCACCGGGCCGCTGGCCGAAGACTGCTCCCAGGACCGCTCGCTGGGCTACGAAACCGCCCTGCGCGCCGCCGGCATCACGCCCCAGCCCGGCTGGGTGGTAGAGGGCGACTGGTCGGCCCGCTCCGGCTACGACGCGCTGATGGTCTTTGCCCAATCCGGCCGCATCCCCGGCGCGATTTTTGCCCAAAATGATTTGATGGCCGCCGGCGTGCTGCGCGCCGCCCACGATCTGGGCCTGAGTGTGCCGCAGCAGCTCGCCGTCATCGGCGTCGACGATATTCCCATGGCCGCCTACCTGGAGCCGCCGCTCACCACCATTCGCCAGGATTTTCTGCAAATCGGCCGTGAAGCCGCCAAATTACTCATCCGCAGCCTGGAAGAACCGGGCGCGCCGCGCCAGCATTTGCGCTTACCGGCCGAATTGATCGTGCGCCAGTCTACCGGCGCACCACATGGATAAGAAAAAGATTGGACCAAACTTGGAGATTGGTCCAATCTGCCAATCCAATAAACGAGGAGGTGAAGCCGACAAAGAAGACACACAATACATGACATAATATTTTCAACCATTTCCACATCAACCCACATCTCTATTAGGAGGAGAATTTAAATCATGAACAAACGAGTTACCCTATTTTTTGTCCTGATGCTGGCCCTGGGTCTGCTGCTGGTGGCCTGCGGCGGCGGTGCGGCTGAACCGGCCGCTGAAGAACCGGCTGCTCCCGCCCAGGAAGCGGCTCCCACTGAAGCGCCCACTGTTGAAGAACCGACCGCAGAACCGGCAATGGAAGAAGTGACCCTGCGCTGGCGCACGCGGCCCGACAATCAGGCCGAAATCGACGTTTACCAGTCGGTAAGCGATGAATTGTCGAATACGCTGGAAGGCATCAATCTGGAATATGAAGCGGGCGGCAGCGAAACCTCCAGCTACCAGGACGTGTTGAAGACCGAACTGGGCGCGGGCACGGCTCCTGACGTCTTCTGGATTCCCGGCACGGACGTGGCCGACTTTGCCACCCGCGGCCTGATCATGAACCTGCGCGACATGGCCAGCGCCACCGATGGTTACAGCGACGATGCCTTCTACCCCGGCCCAATGTACCATCTGACCTTTAACCCGGAAACGGGCAACACCGGCGAGGTGCTGTGGGGCCTGCCGCGTGACGTGTCGACGTTTGCGCTCTACCTGAACCTGGACCTGCTGGCGGAATCGGGCGCGCCCGACCCGCGCGAACTGGCCGCCAACGGCGAATGGAACTGGGATAACTTCATCGAAGTGGCGACGGCCATCAATAATCTAGGCGATGACATTTATGGCTACGGCCAGAACGCCTGGTGGGGTCCGTATGGCTATTGGATCAATGCCGCCGGCGGCAGCTTCTTCAACGAAGACCGCACGGCTTGCGCCCTGGACACGGCCGAAGCGCTGGCCGGTCTGGAGTTCGAGCAGCGCATTTACCAGGATTTTAACGTGGCCGTGCCCTATGGCGAAGACAGCGAGCCGCCGTTCCTGGCCGGCAAGGTGGGCATGTTCCAGAACGGCCGTTGGGCCACCCCCGGCACCCGCTCCAGCGCCAACTTCAACTGGGACGTGGTCGAACTGCCGGAGGGTCCGGCCGGGCCGAGCAACTGGCTCTTCTGGGGCGCTTACGTGGTGAACGCCAACACCGAGCATCCTGAAGAAGCCTGGAAGCTGGTGCAGGCGCTGACCACCGCCGAAGTACAGGGCAAAATCGCCTCCCTGGGCGCGAATGTGCCCAGCCGCGTCAGCCAGGAAGCGTTGGACGCCTTCCTGACCTACACGCCGCCGGAAAACAATCAGGCCTTCCTGAATGGCCTGGCGAACAACCCCGCTACCGAAGGTCCGCTGTGGGCCGGTAACTGGCCGGAATACGACGCCGTGATGGGGCCGGCCGTGGCCGCCGTTTTGAACGGCGAAACCACCATCGACGATTACGCGGCGACCATCTGCAACGAAGCCAACAAAGCGTTTAACCAGTAACGTTTAACCGATTGAAAGTGGGCGGGCTTAGGCCCGCCCTTTTTGTAGGGAGAGGGTATGTCGGTTGGTTAGTTTGTTAGTTTGTTAGTTGGCCGGTTTGTTGGGGATGTCGAACTAGCCCAACCAACGAGCCAACCCAACCAACATCCCTTCCCAATTTTCATCTGGAGTTTCCCATGACCGCTGCAACTGTAGGTTCGCGCGAGAAACAGTCTCCGAAGAGCAGAGTTGATCTCTGGCTGCGGGTGGTGATGATCTGGCACGTGGTGCTGGCCCTGGGCAGCCTGGGCGGAGTGGCGTATGTGTGGCTGGGTGGAGTGACCTGGGCCGGCTGGGTGAAAGGTGTGGTAACGGCCGTTCTCCTTCTCCTCGCTCTCTTCTCCGCTATGGCCGCAGTAGACATCAACCGCCGCCAGCATCGCGGCCGAACCATTTCCCTGGCCGTCAATTACCTGGGCTTCTTGTTTGCCCTGTTTGGCAGTATGCACCTGATCGGCGTCTTCACCGGCATTGATTCGCTGGCCGATTCCTTCATGCGCGGCATTCCCTTCTTGCTGCTGGTATTCGTGGGCTTTTTCATCGGCACGCTCACCGACCGCTACCAGAACCCGGCCACGCAGCGCACCCTGCGGCAAACCAGCAAAGCCGTGATGATCGTCTCCGGGGTGGCTTTTTTGCTGGCGGTGGGCATTCACAACGGCATATTGGCGCTGCTGAGCAAGCTGACCGATCCGTTGATTTTGCTGCTGGTGGGGGGAACGGCCGTGTTTGCCGTCATGCTCTGGGCCATGTGGCGGCAGCCCAGCGCCGAAGCCATGCACGCCACCAACGCCGACAACGAAATGCTCAGCGGCTACCTGTTTTTGTCGCCCAACTTGCTGGGCTTCCTGTTCTTTTTCGCCGGGCCGCTGCTGCTGTCGCTGTACGTCAGCTTTACCAACTGGGATGCGTTTGGCACAAAGGATTGGGTGGGGCTGGCGAATTACGGCCGTATCGTCAATCTCGACGTCGCCCGTCTGGACACCATCACCCAACTGGCCAGCGAAGCCATCGACGTCACCGTCTACGACGAACTGACTCGCTTTGAAATTTTAGGCCGCAGCTACATCGTCGGCGCGCAAGACAAACTATTCTGGCTCTCCCTGCGCAACACCCTGACCTTTGTGCTGCTGTCCGTACCGCTCAGCGTCGTGCCTGCCCTGTTTTTATCCAACCTGCTCAACAGCAAAATCGCCGGGATGAAGTTTTTCCGCGCCGTTTATTTTTTGCCCAGCGTCGCGGCCGTCGTCGGCATTGCCCTGGTCTGGCAGTGGCTGTTCAACGCCACCATCGGCTACATCAACTATTTCATCACCGTAGCCGTAAACTTTTTGAACAGCGTCGGCAGCGGTTTCTTCGATCCGCAAATTCGCTGGCTGTCGGACAGCAACACGGCGCTGCTGGCCGTGGTTATCGTCGCCGCCTGGCAGTGGCTGGGCTTCAACACAGTGCTGTTCCTGGCCGGGCTGCAAAACATCCCCCGCGCCCTCTACGAAGCAGCCACGGTGGATGGGGCCAATTCCTGGCAGCAGTTCTGGAAAGTAACCCTGCCCCTGCTGGCCCCGACGACCTTTTTTGTCATCACCACCACCACCATCCAGGCCATGCAGATTTTCGAGCAGGTGTTTATTTTGATTCCCACCAACCCGGCCGGGCCGAACAACTCCACGCTGACCCTGGTTTTGTACCTGTACCAGAAAGGCTTTCAGCGCTTCGAGCAAGGCTACGCTTCGGCCATTGCCTGGGTGCTGTTTATCATCATCTTCGGCGCGACCCTCTTCCAATTCCAGCGCCAGCGCACCAGCGGCTCATCCTACGATGCGTAAGATAGCTGCACGGATTGGACGGATGTAACGGATTCTCACGGATAAATCAGTGGAAATCCGTGCAATCCGTGTCATCCGTGTACCCATCTCCTAACGGAGTCTAATGTGATGAAATCTTACAAACTCTCCGAAACCCTCAAAAGAATCCTCATTTACGCGGTGCTGATTGTGTTTGCGTTCGTGATGATTTTTCCATTTTTGTACATGCTCACCACGTCGTTTAAGCTGCCCAAGGACACGTTCCGCTACCCGCCCCGGCTGCTGCCCCGTGACGCCCTGACGGTGGACGTGCCAGGCTATGACGAGCCGCTGCCGCTGTATTACGTGGACGTAGACGGCCGTCAAGAACAATTCGCCCTCATCGAAAGCAACATCCGCATCGGCGTCTACGCCGACCCCAACAACCCGGAGATGACGGTCGAACTGCCTGTCAGCGACGTGGAGCCGCGCGGCGGCTTCACCAACCAGGAGGCTATCACCATCAACGGCGAAGAGCAAAAGCTGTGGGACGTGCCGCTCAACGGCGCCACGGTGCCCATGATACAGGTGAGCCAGACGGCATACGGCCGTTTCGCCGACCCCAACGACCTCTCCCGCGAAGTGCTGCAAAACGTGCGCCTCAGCCAGCCCGTCGAGAAATTGTCGGCCCACCCGCAAAACTACAGCGAAGTCGTCGCCCTGCAAGGCATGGACCGCAGCCTCTCCAACACTGCCCTGGTCACCATTCTGGTGGTCGCCGGGCAGCTCACCACCTCCATTTTGGGCGGTTACGCCTTCGCCCGCCTGCGCTTCCCCGGCCGCGACAAGCTTTTTGTGATCTACCTGGGCACGATTATGATCCCGTTCGTGGTCCTCATCACCCCGCTGTACCAGTTGATGGTCACGATTGGCTGGGTGGACAAGCTGGCGGCGCTGATTGTGCCCTGGATTTTCACCGCCTACGGCACCTTTTTGATGCGCCAGTTCTTCATCACCATCCCGAAGGAAATCGAAGAAGCGGCCCTGATTGATGGCGCATCGCGCCTGCAAATTTTGCTGCGCATTTTTATCCCGGCCAGCACGCCCGCCCTGGCTACCCTGGCGACATTCACCTTTTTGTACGCCTGGAACAGCTTTTTCTGGCCGTTGGTTGTCATCAACACCGGCAACGTGGAAAATCACGTCCTGACGCTGTCGCTGAATGTGCTGCGCGGGCGCGCTTCCGACAGCCCGAACCTGATTCTGGCCGGCGCGGCAATCGCCATTCTTCCGCCGATGATCATTTTTATCTTCGGCCAGCGCTTTTTTGTGGAAAGCGCCACCAGCAGCGGTGTGAAAGGGTAAAGCTGTAAGCTGTAAGCTGTTTACGGAATACGGGCCACGAAAGATAACAAACCTATGGCGACACCAGATAGTTTCTATGACGCTTACATTTTTGACCTGGATGGGACGGTGTATCTGGGGGAGGCGATGTTGGACACGGCCGTTTCCACCCTCACCCAACTGCGCGAGATGGGCAAACGCACGGTCTTCCTCTCCAACAACCCCACCCATACCCGCGAGGAATACGCCGCCAAGCTGACGCGGCTGGGGCTGCCCACGCCACCGGAAGACGTCATCAACTCCTCCTACGTCATGGCCGATTTTTTGCAAAAGACGATGCCCGGAGCCAACCTGTTTGTCGTCGGGGAAGAGTCGTTGTGCGATGAACTGCGCCGCGCGGGCTTTGCGCTGACGGAGGAGGCCACGGCCGTGCACGCCGTCATCGCCAGTTTCGACCGCACCTTCACCTACCGCAAGCTGCAAATCGCCTTTGACGCCATCCGCCACGGGGCGCGCTTCTTCGCCACCAACGCCGACCGCTACTGCCCGGTCCCCGGCGGCGGCGAACCCGACGCCGCCGCCATGATCGCCGCCATCGAAGCCTGCACCGGCCAGCAGGTGGAAGCCGTCGTCGGCAAACCCTCCCGCTACATGGCCGACGCCATCCTCACACTGTTGGATTTACCGCCGGAACGCTGTATCATGACCGGCGACCGGCTGGAAACCGACGTGCTGATGGGCCTGAACGCAGGCATGGCCGGAACACTTACATTAACCGGGGCCACCAGCGCAGCCGCCCTGGCCCAATCGCCCATCCAACCCACCTACGTCATCCGGCGGCTGAACGAGCTGCTGCCGTGAAGAAGAAAGACTGGAGACTAGAGACTAAAGACTGGAGACTAAAAGACCGCCCAATCTCCAGACTCAAATCTCTACACTCTACACTCTATACTCTACACACCTATGTCTAAACCATTCTTACTCGGCATCGACCAGGGAACCAGCGGCAGCAAAGCGGTGATTTTGGACCGGGAGGGGCAGGTTCATGGCTATGCCTACCGGCCGCTGGACCGGCTGTATCCACAGCCCAACTGGGTAGAGCAAGACCCGGACGCCGTGGCCTGCGGCGTGGCCGCGGCGATTACGGAGGCTATCGGCAAAGCGGGCATTCGCCCCGACGAAATTGCCGCCTGTGGCATCACCAGCCAGCGCAACACCGAATTTGTCTGGGACCGGCGCGACGGCCGTTCCCTGGCCCAGGCCATCACCTGGCAAGATTTGCGCGTCCAACCCCTGCTCGACGACCTGAAACGCTGGCCCCTGGCCGCCGCAGCCACCTACCGCCTGGGCTACCCGCCCGGCCCCTACATGGCCGCCCTGCACCTGGCCTGGCGGCTGAAACACCAGACGGCCGTGCGTGAAGCCGCCCATTCCCACGATCTGCAAGTCGGCCTCTCCGCCGCCTGGCTGATCCGCGCCCTGGGACGGCCGTCCGCTCACCTGATGGACGCCTCCCTGGTGCAGGCCACCGGCCTCTACGATTTCCGCCAGCAGGCTTACTGGGCCGAATGGCTGGACTGGCTGGGCGTGCCCGCCGATGCGCTGCCCACGGCCGTGCCCACCATCCACGACTTCGGCACGCTGCACGTCAGCGCTCCAGACGGCCAATCCGCCGACGTGCCCGTGCGGGCAATGATCGCCGACCAGCAGTCGGCGCTGTTCGGCCACGGCTGCCGCACGCCCGGCGCGGCCGAATGCACCCACGGCACAGCCTCCTACGTCAAGGTTTTCCTGGGCGAACAGGCCGCCGAGCAGGACAACATCAACGTGTATTACGCCTGGAATGTCGACGGCCGTCAGACCTACTGCCTGGAAGCGCCCACCACCGTCACCGGGGCAGCCATCCGCTGGCTGCGCGACAACGCCCGCCTCATCGACAGCTACGAACACCTCAGCGAACTGGCCGCCGCTGTGCCCGACACCGGCGGCATGATGGTCGTGCCCGCCTTCACCGGGCTGGACGTGCCCTACAACGACGGCCGTGCCCGCGCCACCTTCTTCGGCATGGCCCTGGGCCACGACCGGCGGCACATTGCCCGCGCCTTCCTGGAATCCATCGGCTACCAGATTCGCACCATCCTGGAAACCATCACCAACGAGGCCGGGGTGCAGGTGGAGCAGCTTCTCGTCGGCGGCGGCGTCTCGGCCAGCGACCTGGCCTGCCAGATTCAGGCCGATTTGCTCGGCCTGCCGCTGCTGCGCCCCACCTTCGCCGAGACCACCGCCTGGGCCGCCGGTCTGCTGGCCGGTCTGGGGGCCAACGTCTGGCCGAACGCCGACGCCCTGCCGCCGCTGCCCGGCGCGCACACCCGCTTCGAGCCGATGATGGCCGCTTCGGTGAGAGATGAAGGCTACGGCCGTTGGCTCCGCGCCATCGAACTGGTCCAGGCCTGGGGCGAAACAACGATCAAACGTTAAGAATGGGACGCAGAAAAACGCGGATGCAGCGGATTTTCGCGGAGAAAACCAGTTAAAATCCGCCTTCATCCGCCGCATCCGTGAAAATCCGCGTCCCATTCTTTCTCAAAAGGCAACAATATGAAGTTTGGCGTTTGTTATTACCCTGAACATTGGCCGGAAGAGCGCTGGCCGGAAGATGCGCGAATGATGCGCGAATTGGGCCTGGACGTGGTGCGCATCGCCGAGTTTGCCTGGGCCAAAATGGAACCTGCGCCCGGCGCATACGACTGGGATTGGCTGGACCGAGCCATCGACGTGCTGGCGGAGGCCGGGCTGGCGGTGATTTTGGGCACGCCCACGGCCGCCCCGCCCGCCTGGCTGACCCGCGCCCATCCGGAGATTCTACGCGTGGACGCGAACGGCCGTTTCCGCGACCACGGCACGCGCCGCCACACCTGCCCCAACAGCCCCACCTACCGCCAGTTCAGCCGCCAGATTGTGCAGGCCATGGGGGAACGATACGGCCGTGATCCACGCATCATCGGCTGGCAGATCGACAACGAATTTGGCGGCGGCGGCTCCGCCCGCTGCTACTGCGAGCAGTGCGCTGCTGCTTTCCGTACACGGCTACGCGAAAAATACGGCGTACTGGACGCCCTCAACGACGCCTGGGGAACCATCTTTTGGTCGCAGACCTACACCGACTGGGCGCAAATCCGGCCGCCCAGCGACCACATCGACAAAAAAAACCCCAGCCACGTCCTCGACTATTACCGTTTCGCCTCGGACAGTTTTGTGGGCTACCAGCAGGAGCAGGTGGATTTACTGCGCCGGCTGGCACCGGGCCGCTTCATCACCCACAACTTCATGGGCCTGTTCCGCGATTTGGACCAGTTCGGCATGGCCGCGCCGCTCGATTTTGCCACCTGGGACAACTATCCCACCGGCAACCCGGAGCGCTGGCGCACCCTGCTCTACCCGCCCGGCGCCGACGCCAACCGCAACGACCCCCTTTACGCCTACGACGTGGGCGACCCGCACGTCACCGGGTTGGCCCACGAGCTGACGCGCAGCCTGAAAAATGCCCCGTTCTGGATCATGGAACAGCAGTGCGGCCACATCAATTGGGCGCAGTTTAATCCGGGCGTGCGCCGGGGCACGCCGCGCCTGTGGACCTGGCACGCCGTCGCCGCCGGAGCCGAGGCCATCGTCTACTTCCGCTGGCGGGCGACGCTGTATGCCCAGGAACAGTACCATTCCGGCTTGCTGCGCCACGACGGCTCGCCCGACGTGGGCTACCACGACCACCTGGCTCTGCAAGCCGAACGCGCCCTGTTGGATGCGGTCACCGCCCAGCCCGCCGACGCGCCGGTGGGCATTTTGTTCGATTACGCCGACCTGTGGGCGCTGCAACTGCAGCCCCACCGGCAAGATTTCGGCTACTTGCGGTTGGTTTATGTCTACTATTTGGCGCTGCGGCGATTGGGCATGGCGGTGCATCTGGTGCCGAAGACGGCCGTCTTCACCCCCTACCGCCTGCTCATCGCCCCCACCGCCCACCTGGCCGACGGGCCATTGGCGCAAAAGCTGGCCGACTACACCCACAACGGCGGCACGCTGCTGCTGGGCGTGCGCTCCGGCTTCAAAACGCCCAGCAACCGCGTCACCGACCAACCGCTGCCCGGCGCGCTGCGCGATCTGGCCGGGGCCACGGTGACGAGCTGGCAGGCGCTGCCGCCGGGGGTGGGCGTTGACATCCACACGGCCGTTCCCCATCTAACCGGCCCGGCCACGTATTGGATCGAGACACTGGCAGCGGAAACGGCCGTACCTCTGGCTGCCTACGCCGATGGCTCCGGCGCGGCGCTGACGGAGCATGGGGTGGGCAACGGCCGTGTCCTCTATCTGGGTTTTTACCCCACGGAGGCGCAGGCACGGGCGCTGCTGCTGCATCTGGCCGGGCAGCTTGTCCTGGAATGGCTGCCCGACCTGCCGCCGGGCCTGGTGGCCGCGCGGCGCGGACCTTACACCATTTTGCTCAACTTCACCGAACAGCCGATTGCCTACACCCTTAACGCCCGGCCGCTGGTCGTCGGGGGGCGCGATGTGGTGGTCATCTGAAGGTCGTCGGACATTGACATTTTGCCTTCATGGTCGGACAATGGCAGGCCATACCCAGAACTTACCGAGGAGTGGATCGTGTCTTCATTAAAAGAACGCGTCATTGCACAGTTTATTTCACGATTTGGCGAACGGCCGTCACACATCGTGCGCGCGCCGGGGCGGGTAAACCTCATCGGCGAACACACCGATTACAACGATGGCTTTGTGCTGCCGATGGCGATTGACCGGGCCATCTGGATCGCCCTGCGGCCGCGCAGCGACCGGCGCGTGCTGCTGCACTCGCTGGATTTAGAGCCGGCCGCCGATTTTTCCCTGGATGATGTGCAGCATACCGCTGGCGATTGGACCGAATACGTGAAAGGCATGGCCTGGGCTTTGCAGGGAGCCGGCCTGGTTTTGCAGGGCTGGGAAGGCGTGTCGGCGGGGGATATTCCGGTGGGAGCCGGGCTGTCATCGTCGGCGGCGCTGGAACTGGCTGTGGCGCGAGCCTTCGCCGCGGTAACGGGCTTTGCCTGGGAGCCGGCGCAGATGGCGCGGCTGGCCCAACTGGCGGAAAACAAGTGGGTAGGGGTGAACTGCGGCATCATGGACCAGATGATTTCGGCGGCGGGCAAAGCGGGCCACGCCCTGTTGATTGACTGCCGCACGCTGGAAACGTCGCTGGCGCCGCTGCCGCCGGAAACGGCCGTGGTCATCATGGACACCGCCACCCGCCGCGGCCTGGTGGACTCGGCCTACAACGAACGCCGCGCCCAATGCGAGGCGGCCGCGCGCTTCTTCCAGGTTCCGGCCCTGCGCGACGTCGATCTGGCCACTTTCAACGCCCACGCCAACGAGCTGGACGAACTGACCCGACGCCGGGCGCGCCACGTGATCAGCGAGAACCAGCGCACGATCGAGGCCATGGCCGCCATGCTGCAGCAAGATGCCGTCACCCTCGGTAAGCTTATCAACGCCAGCCATGCCAGCCTGCGCGATGATTTTGAAGTCTCCAGCAAGGAACTAAACCAGATCGTAGAATGCGCCCAGCGCCGCGAGACCGTCTGCCTGGGGGCGCGCATGACCGGCGCCGGTTTTGGCGGCTGCGCTATCGCCCTGGTGCGCGACGTCAGCGCCAAAGCCTTTGCCGCCGCCGTGACAGCCTGCTACCAGGCTGCCAGCGGCTTACAGCCCCACATTTACATCTGCCAGGCGGCGGATGGCGCCAGCGAAGTGCCGCGTGAGCAGAAGGGAGACTAGAGACTGGAGACTGGGAATTGGCGTACTACCCAATCTCCAGTCTCCAGTCTCCTGTCTCCATACATTAACGGCATATGGGTGAACCCTCTCCATTCCCAACAGCGGGCTTACAATAAAGTGTCTTAATTTTCCGGTCATGGGGCCAACGTCCTGAGTCAGACTGTGACCGCATGACGTTCAATAAAAGAAGCCAACCGCATGACAAAAAAACTATTGGTACTGATTGTATTCCTTACCACGGCCGTGGCCTGCGCCAACGCCTCCCCCACGGAAACGGCCGTCAACCCCGCGCCCACCCAAACCCCCATCATCCTCATCGCCACGCCCACGCCTCTATCCGAAGCCGACCTGGCACCGATTGATATTGAGGAACAGATTGTCACCAGCCTGTACGACCGGGTCGGACCTTCGGTGGTGCATATTGCTTCGCAGGTGGTGACGATGAACTTTTTCTTTGGGCCGGTGCCCAGCGAAGGCACAGGTTCGGGCTTTGTGTATGATGATGCCGGCCACATTGTGACCAACAACCACGTGGTAGCCGGTGCGCAAAGCATCGAGGTGCGTTTTTCGGACAACACGCAGGTACCGGCAACGGTCGTGGGCACGGATCCGGCCAATGATCTGGCAGTGATCCAGGTGGATGCGCTGCCGGACAGCGCGCAGCCGCTGCCGCTGGCCGATGATGCCGATTTGCGGGTGGGCCAGCGGGCGATCGCCATCGGCAACCCCTTTGGCCTGGATCGCACGCTGACGACCGGGGTGATTAGCGCTTTGGGACGGCCGTTACAGACCAACAACGACAGCTACATCTACAACGTTATCCAGACAGACGCGGCTATTAACCCCGGTAACTCTGGCGGACCGCTGCTCAACTCGCGCGGCGAGGTGATCGGCGTGAACACGGCCATCCAGCAAGACGCACAGGGCATTGGCTTTGCCGTACCCGTGGCCGCCATTAAGCGCATCGTGCCCATTCTGATTGCCAACGGTTCGTATCCGCATCCGTGGCTGGGGCTGCTGGGCTACGACATCACCAAAGACCTGGCCCAGGCACTGAATTTGCCGGTAGACCAGGGGGTGCTGGTGGCCCAGTTATATCGCAACGGTCCGGCGGTAGCCGCGGGCATTCAGGGCGCTCAGGAGCAGGCCATTGTCGGCAACCGGCGCATGCTGGTGGGCGGGGACATCATTACGGCCGTTGACGGGATAGACATCGCCGATTGGGCCAGCCTCTCCAAATATGTAGAGTTGGATACACAGGTCGGGCAAACCGTTACGCTGACCATTGTGCGCAACGGCACCACGCAAGACGTACCCCTCACCCTGGCCGCGCAGCCGCAGTAGCCAGGCCCCTTTAAGTCCGATTGTAACGTTGGCAGGTATAAAGTATCTCCGTCAACCTTCTGAGGGCTGGCAACGTTACAAACTCATGGAAAAGAGGTATTTTGAATGAAAGTTTTGGTTACCGGCGGGGCCGGTTACATTGGCAGTGTGGCCGTAGAGCAGTTGATTGCGGCGGGGGAAGAGGTTGTGGTTTTCGACAATCTGTTCCAGGGCCATCGGGATGCCGTGCATCCGGACGCCGTGTTTGTGCAGGGAGATTTGTGCGACAGGACGGCCGTCGACGAGGTGCTGAAAACCCACAAGCCAGACGGCATTATGCACTTCGCTTCGTATACGCTGGTGGGGGAATCGATGGAACGGCCGTTTCTCTATCTGCGCGACAACGTCGTCAACGGCTTGAATCTCATCCAGAGCGCCGTGGAACATGGCGTGCGTCGCTTTATCCTCTCGTCCACGGCCAACCTGTTCGACGATCCGCTGAGCATGCCCATTGCCGAGGACGAGCGCATTGTGCCCGGCAGTCCGTATGGGGAATCGAAGCATATTTTGGAGCGTTACCTGCACTGGATGGACGAGATTTATGATTTCCGATACGCCTGCCTGCGCTACTTTAACGCCAGCGGCGCCAGCCCGGAACGCGGCGAAGACCATGACCCGGAAACACACCTGATTCCTTTGGTGCTGCAGGTGGCTCTGGGCCAGCGGGATCAGATCACTATTTTTGGCGACGATTATGACACCCCGGATGGCACATGCGTGCGCGATTACATCCACGTGGTGGATCTGGCGCAGGCGCACATTCTGGCGCTGCGCGACCTGGACAACGGCAGCCGCAAGTATAACCTGGGCAACGGCCATGGCTATTCCATCAAGCAGGTCATCGACACCGCCCGCGAAATCACCGGGCATCCCATCCCGGCCACGGTGGGACCGCGCCGCCCCGGCGATCCCGACGTCCTCATTGCCAGCAGCGAATCGATCAACCATGATTTAGGCTGGCGGCCGCGTTATCCCCGCTTGCAAGACATTATGCAAACAGCCTGGGACTGGCACGTGGCCCATCCCCACGGGTATCAGAAATAAGATATGTGAAGCGTGGTGCGTAAGATGACGTGTCACGCTTCATCCCCCCTTCTACATCCCGCAACTGACGCCAATTTGGCCTTGTTATCAGGCGAAACGGCCGTTTTTACGATAAAATGGATCCGTTACGCATCATTAGCCCTTTGCCTGTACAAAACCAAATGGAGTCAACATACATGAGCACCACCAATTATCCATACGAAACACATATCCAGGTCACTTTTCGCGATCTGGACGCACTTGGGCATGTCAACAACGCCGTTTTCTTCACCTACCTGGAAACGGCGCGTATTGAGTACATCACCAAGTTTTTGGAACACGGCTTGCCGGAGCGGTTTGACTTGCTCAGCATCCCCATTATCCTGGTGGAGGCAACGTGCAGCTACCAATCGCAGGCGTTGTTTGGCGAGCATTTGACGGTGGGGGTGGGTGTAACCCGCTTTGGCAACAAGAGTTTTGACCTGGCATATAAGATTATGGGCGAAGACGGCCGTCTCATCGCCACCGGCAAAACCATCCAGGTCATGTACAACTACGATAGCAACAGCGCCTTCCCCATCCCCGACGTAATCAAGCAAAGCGTTTACGCCTTCCAGGCGGGCTGGACGCCTGATCGGTAGGTGCCAGGCACTTGGAATGTCATTAGGAGAGGCTATGTCTGACTATGAAACTCTGATCTACGAAGTGCAAAACAACACAGCGCTCATCACCATGAACCGGCCGGAGCGGCGCAATGCACTCAACATGAAGCTCAACAAAGAACTGCTGGCCGCCTTTCAGCAGGCGGCCGCCGATGAGGCCGTGCGAGCAGTCGTCCTGACCGGCGCGGGCGACGGTTTTTGTGCCGGCGCCGATCTGACGCTGTTTGGACAGATGCCCACGCCCGAGCAATTGTACGAAATCATCATCGATTCCTATGAGCCGCTGATGACGCTGATCACCACGCTTCCCAAGCCGGTGATCGCCGCCATCAACGGAGTGGCCGCCGGGGCAGGCGTTTCCCTGGCGCTGGCCTGCGATTTGCAGGTGATGGCCCACAACGCCAGCCTGATGATGGCCTTCAGCAACATCGCCTTTGTGCCAGACGCCGGGGCGACGTGGTTCCTGGTGCGGCGGTTGGGATACGGCCGTGCTTACCAGATGGCCATCGAAGGACAGCGCATCTCCGCCGACCAATGCCTGGAGTGGGGCCTCACCAACAAGATCGCCCCGGCCCACCAGCTTCTGGAGGAGGCCCTGGCCTGGGCACAGCGGCTGGCGCTGCGCCCCACCCTGGCCGTAGGACTGACCAAACAAGCCCTCACCTACGCGGCCGCCCACGATCTGGCAGCGGCGATTGAGTTTGAAGCGCGTCTGCAAAAACAAACCGTCGCCAGCCAGGATTTTGCCGAAGGGGTAATGGCCTTTATGCAAAAGCGGGAACCGAATTTTAAAGGGAAGTGAGACTGGAGATTGGAGATTGCGTTTATTCTCCAGTCGCCACTCTCTCCATAATCCCTGCCAATCAGGAGGAAACCATGACCAAGCAACCAGATTTTGACTTAACAGGCAAGGTGGCACTGATCACCGGCGCCTCGCGGGGGATTGGGGAGACCATTGCCCAGGCGTATGCCCGGGCCGGCGCCAGGGTAGCGCTGGTCAGCCGCAAGCAGCCGGGCCTGGACCTGATCGCTCAGCACATCCGCGAAGCGGGTGGCGAGGCGCTGCCCATAGCCGCACACACCGGCGATGCCGCAGCCATACAGACGGCCGTCGATAAGACCATCGCCGCTTTCGGCGGCATCGACATCGTGGTCAACAACGCGGCCACCAATCCCCACTTTGGCGCAGTGATGACGGCCGAAGAGAGCCAGTGGGCCAAAATTCTGGACGTGAACGTGATGGGATATTTCCGGGTAGTGAAGGCGTGTTATGAATCGATGCAGGCGCGCGGCGGCGGCAAGGTGATCAACATGGCTTCGGTGGCGGGGAAACGGCCGTTTCCCGCTATGGGCGTCTACTGCGTCAGCAAAGCGGCCGTGCTCATGCTGACGGAAGTGCTGGCCGCCGAACTGGCCCCCGACAATATCCAGGTCAACGCCATCGCCCCCGGCTTTGTGCAAACCCGCTTCAGCGCCGCCATTTGGGACAACGAAATGTTCAACCAGGCCGTCATGAAAACCATCCCCCAGGGCCGCATGGCCCAGCCGGAAGAACTGACCGGCATCGCCCTTTATCTGGCCTCGCCAGCCTCGGATTACACCACCGGGGCCACGTTTGTCATCGACGGCGGGCAGCTCGTCGGCAGCGGCATCGGCGCCTAACCACTCATCCTCCCGAAGGTTTGCAGCCTCCGGGAGGATAACAATGGAAAACCCATGAACGACATTTCCCCAGAACTGCGCATGATCCTGTCCACGATACGCGAATTCGTGCAAGAAGAAATTATCCCCCTGGAACCCCTGCTGCTGAACCACGAATACAACCCGCTGATGGCTCAACTGCAAGAAAAACGAGACAAAGCCCACTCACTGGGCCTGTGGCTGCCGCAAATCCCCCAGGAATATGGCGGCATGGGGCTGACGTTGGTGGAACACGGCCGTGTCAGCGAAATCCTCGGCCGGTCCCTGCTGGGCCACTACGTCTTCAACTGCCAGGCGCCCGACGCCGGCAACATGGAAATCCTCATTGAACACGGCACGCCGGAGCAAAAAGAAACCTACCTCATGCCCCTGCTGCGCGGCGAAATCCGCAGCTGCTTCTCCATGACCGAGCCGGAAAATCCCGGCTCTAACCCCACGTGGATGAGCACCAAAGCCGTCAAAGAGGGCAGCGACTACGTCATCACCGGCCACAAATGGTTCAGCACGGCCGCGGATGGGGCCACATTTGCTATCGTCATGGCCATCACCAACCCCACCGCCGCCAAACACGAACGCGCCAGCCAGATTATTGTGCCAACGGCCGTGCCCGGCTTCCGCCTGGTGCGCAACACGTCGGTGATGGGTGAGCGCGGCATGGGCTGGGCCAGCCACGGCGAAATCATGTACGATGGCGTACGCGTGCCGCAAACCAATTTGCTTGGCCCAGAAGGGGCGGGGTTTGCCATCGCCCAGGAGCGGCTTGGTCCTGGCCGCATCCACCACTGCATGCGCTGGATTGGCATCTGCGAGCGCGCCTTTGACTTGATGTGCGCCCATGCTGTGCGCCGTGAAGTGGCCCCTGGCCGCCCCCTGGCCGAGCAGCAAACCATCCAAAACTGGGTCGCCGAGTCACGCGCCGAAATCAACGCCGCCCGCCTGATGGTGCTGGACGCCGCCTACAAGATCGACGCCCAGGGCCAATACGCCGCCCGCGACGAAGTCTCGCTGATCAAGTTTTACGTCGCCGGGGTGCTGCAGCGTGTGCTGGATCGTGCCTTGCAAGCCCACGGTGCGCTGGGCATGACCGACGAGACCCCCATCGCCTACTGGTACCGCCACGAGCGCGCCGCCCGCATCTACGACGGCCCGGACGAAGTCCACAAGCGCTCCGTCGCCCGACGGATTTTGCAGCGCTACGCCTAAACTAAAAACGGCGGGCCGGGTTAATCCGGCCCGCCGTCTAACAGCGAACTTGTTATAGATTGTCGAAGGTTATTCCGGCCGGTTGCGCAAGCAAATCCACAAAGAACCTAAGCCCAAAGTCAACACACAGGCTGCCACAACCACCAGCCCACCCGGCTGCGTGGCGATGGAAATGGGGTGCTGGAGGGAAACGGCCGTGGGTGAATTATTATTATCCAGCGTCCCCAGCGTAAAATCGCTCCCTAAAACTGTCACATCCACACCAGTAAAGGTGACTCGTTTATTGGGCACATCCACACTGGAAGCCCCCGCCACATCCGTATAAGGTTGCCTATTGCGCTACGCTTGATCAGCCGATAGTTGCTCGGGTCGGCATCGCTAGGGGTAAAATTACCCATGCCACCCTCATTAAAGTCAAAAGTGATATTTACCGTCCCCCCATTATTCCCAGCGTCGGTGACATCGATATACCATGAGCGACCCCAGCGAGCCGGAGCTGGCGCAGTGTCCCAAGGAGAAGCAGTCGGTAACAATGAGGTGGTGTTGCCATTCGTGGATACATTATGTCCAAACAACAACCAATCTCCGTCAGAGTTTAGAAAAGTGTCCGTTTACTACAACCATTCCAGCTGCCTTGAGCTTCGTCATGAGATACACCACCAAACCGCCCAATACCAGCCACATCCAGGTCAAAATCGCCATTGGCCGGGGTATCGCCATCATAATGATCGTTAGTGCTGGCTGGGTCAAAAGCAATGTTATACTTGGATGAGAGATAATTTTCCACCAAAATCTTCTGCACGGCCGGCAAATCTTCGTTAAAGAAAATTAGCTCAGCAATATTCCCTTGAATTCCATAAAGCCCGCCAGCCCTTGCCCCGATGTACACAGGGGCATCAAGCGTGTCCGTACCCGGTAACCCAAGACCAGGATCACTGGCACACGGACTAGCTTCAAAATCAGGCTGGGCATTATTGATGGCGATTGTGTGACTGGCATGATCCCCGTTATACGCTTGAGTTACAATGCGAAACTCGCCATCAGCCGCCCATTCCGGCAACAAAGACTTGGTAGTTTCTGCTCCCCCACGATCAACAGTGATCGTACAAGCGTCAGACGTAAATAAATTGCTGCCGTCTGGCGTCGCCACTCGGTTGTTATGCTCATAAACGATCCCCTCGTTGCCGATCTCAGCGTTAAACACGGTAAAAACGGTTAGTGCGCCAAGACTGATGAGATGAGCAGGATCGGTTACTAACACCTGGCCCGCAACGAAGTTCAGCACAGGATGTCCGTTAAGAGGATTTGTATCATTATCGTAACTTGGCAAACCAATCGCACTCTGCTGTTTGGCGTGGGCCAAATTCCCGCTTTGGTCTTGCCAGCAACCGACGCTGTTACCATCTGCAGCTACTGTGGAGCAACCGCTGTCTGAAAAGACCCCTTTGTCGGCGCGGAGCCAGAGTTCCAGGGTACTGCCGCCGCCGGTCATGCCTACACCGCCTGGACCGTTACCAGACGTAGCCATGTATGCTGTCTGTGGCACAATCCACATTACCGCGAGAATTACCCCGGCAAGCAACAGCAAAAAGCGAATCCTGGCCGGCATACCAGCCAATCGCTTTATTCTTAACCTTATATTTCGTTCCCCATGCCCATTCATGCTAAACCTCTCCTGTATTCAACGGCCATGAAGATGAATGTTTTCACCTTCATGAAGCAAAACCTTGCGTATTTGATAAATGATTCATTTCGACACTATCAGGTGCTTTTTATCTTTGAAGGCTATGTTGCGACACCGGCAAAGTGAAGTGTCGTAGATGGTGCTAACCACAACAACTCCCAAAACACTGCTTCCAGCAGAATTATAATAACAGAGGTTTCTAGCGGGGTTAGGATTTGGTTGGAAACGAACACTTAAACGGCCGTATCCCACCAAATATGAAAACTCACTGTGTAAAAAGCCGCTTCTCCCGTTTTCCTCCCTTGACCAACACGCTCGAAAAAGTAGAATGGTGCTATCCGCTTTGTCACCATCTAGATTGTCTAACCCATGGGAGGTAATAAAATGACTTGCATCACGTCATATGGCTCCATTCGCGTCTTCTGCCGGCTCAAAAGGTGCGCTGTATGAAAATCGGACTTATTCCAGCCGCCGGATTGGCGCAAAGATTAGGAATTCGTACCCCCAAAGAATTACTTCATTTCCAGGGCCAAGCCATTATAAATTACAATATCAACCATTTGATTGCCGCACAGGTCGACTGCATCGTCATCGTCATTCGCCAGGGCAAAGAAGCCATCAGACATCACATTGCCCAACATTATCCCGGTTTCCAATTCGACTTTGTCTACCAGACCGGCGAAATCGGGCGGTTAATTGACGCCGTCAAGGCCAGTTATTCAGCCATTAGAAACCACGAAGTTTACTTTTGTATGGCTGACACATTTGTAACACCAAATCCTTTCCAATTTTCTTTACAAAAGGAACTGACTTTGTTCTGCTTCGAGGCTCCCGGAGAGGAATGGCGACATTTTGGGGTCGTCAATCTGGCTGAAGGTAAAGTTGTGGATAAGCCAACCCAATATGCGGGCAACGTATGTTGGGGCGCTTTGGCCTGGCAGCCGCCCTTCACAGAAAAAATCATGGCCCATGATGACCTGACGGCCGTGATGAACCAGGCCGATTGGGACTACCATATTTGCATCGAACAGTACACAGACATCGGCATTAAGCCAGAGTACATGCCCCGTGAAACCAAAAAACAAACTCGATAACTCCTTTGCATCAACCGTCAGTGGATGGGGAGATCCTCGTTTTGCCGCCCGCGCTCGCTTCATTCCCATTCCCGGTCGCCTGGATAAAGTGCCCAGAGGAAAATTCAGCTTTGCCGACGAAGCCCGACTTTTCTGGCGCGTACTACGTGCCGCGCGACAGGAGCGCGTTCTGCTTTTGTTTAGCTCCCGCGGTTACCTGAAGCCCGAGCTGCTGGCCACGGCCGTTATCGGCCTGTGGCCCAAACGCTGGCGGCCCGACATCATCTTCTATGGGGAAATGTACGAGCCTAACACCGACTGGCGCCGCTTCATCGAGCCGCTGCTTATGAAACTGGCCGATCGCGCCGTTTTTCGCTACGCCGTCCACTCCCAGGCTGAAGTGCCCGTATTCGCCCACCTGTGGGGCATCGACGAGAGCAAAGTGCGATCCTGTTCCTTCTACCACAAAAAAGCCGGTTCGGGCGTCACCGTCACTGACAAACCGCGTGGACGCCACATCTTTGCCGGCGGCACTTCGTTCCGCGATTACGAGCCCCTGCTAGATGCAGCGCGACTTCTGCCCGACCACGAGTTCGTCATTGCGACCAACCGCCTGGACAATCATCCCCAAATTCCGCCCAACGTGCGCGCCGGACTGGTGTCGCCAAGCGAGTTTGATACCCTCATTGATACTGCCGCGGCCGTTGTCGTGCCCCTGCGCCGCGATGTGCACCGCATCATCGGCATGCTGACCTATTTGCAGGCGATGTGGGCCAAAAAACCAACCATTGTGTCCGACACGCTGGGCGTGCGCGAATATGTAGCCGATGGTGAAACTGGCCTCATTGTCACCGGCACGCCGGAGAGCTACGTGGCGGCTATCGAGTGGGTCTTGGACCCGGCCAACAACGGCCGTATCCAACAAATGTGCACCGCCGCCCACCGCGCCGTCAATCAACAGTTCACCATCGAAAACCACGTCAGCCGCCTGTTGGCCATCGTGGATGAGGCGTTGGAAACCGTACCGGCACAGAGGTGAATGTGCTACAATCCCTGCCATCCTCAGGGCTTTTGCAGACGAACAAGGAGAGTTTCCCATGGCAAGTTTTTTGAAAATCGCCCCTTTAGACGATGACGGCGTTCAAAAACTCCGCACCCTGGAAGATGACCTGGGCAAACACATCATGGCCTTCATCCCCGGCCTGGAAATCGCCAATCTGACACAAGACCAATTAGCCCAGGTGCGGGCGCTGGAAGACGAACTACAGGTGACCCTGCTCGTATATGAAACCTGATACCCGTCATGACCAACGCCAAAGACACCATTGAGGTCAGGCAAGACGAGCGGTTTGACGAGACAAAACTGGCAGCGTACTTACACGGCCGTCTGCCCGGCAGCACCCAACCCCTAACCGTACGCCAGTTCGGCGGCGGGGCAGCCAACCTCACCTACCTGCTCGATTACGGCACGCACCAATACGTGCTGCGCCGCCCGCCGCTCGGCCCCGTCGCCCAATCGGCCCACGATATGGCCCGCGAGTACAAAGTGCTGTCGGTGCTGTACAAGGCCTTTCCCTACGCACCGCGAGCGTTTTTGTATTGTGACGATACGGCCGTTATCGGGTCCAACTTCTTCGTGATGGAGCGGCGGCAGGGCGTGGTCGTGCGCCGCTCGCTGCCGCCCGCATTTGCCGCCATGCCCGACGCCCCCCGCCGCATGAGCGAGGCGCTGGTAGACGCGCTGGCCGCCTTTCACGCCGTCGACTACCAATCCATCGGCCTGGGCGATCTGGGCGAACCAGATGGCTTTATCGAACGGCAAATCGAAGGCTGGTGCAAACGCTGGCACGCCGCCAAAACCGCAGATGTCGCCGCCATGGACGCCGTCTACGCCTGGCTGAAAGCCAACCAGCCGCCGTCCACAGGCCACTCCCTGGTCCACAACGATTACAAATTAGACAACGTTATGCTCGATCCGGCCGATCCGGGTCGTCTGGTCGCCATCTTCGACTGGGACATGTGCACCCTAGGCGACCCGCTCAACGACCTGGGCGCGCTGCTCTGCTACTGGACTGAACCCACCGACCCGCCCTACTTCCAGGCCATGGCCATGATGCCCACCGGCAACAAAGGCTTTCTGACGCGGCAGGAACTGGTAGACCGCTACGCGGCCAAAAGCGGCCGTTCCGTCAGCAACATCCGTTTTTACCACACGCTCGGCCTCTACCGGCTTACAGTCATCATCGCCCAAATTTACATCCGCTACCACCGCGGCCAGACCCAGGACCAGCGCTTCGCCGCCTTCGGCCCCATGATTCCGCTGATGGCGCAGGCTGCCCTGGAAGTTGCAACAGAGTAAATCATGATAGCCCTTTATTTGTTTTTATCCGCGCTGGTTAAACGCATTCGCACCGGTCTCAAAGACCCCGAGTTTCGCGGCCTGTTTTACGCGGCCGTCATCATCGTGGCCGTGGGCGGCGTCTTTTACCACCAAATCGAAGGCTGGTCGTGGCTCGATTCATACTACTTTACTATCATCACCCTGACGACAGTGGGCTATGGGGATTTTTCACCACAAACCAACCTTGGCAAGTTGTTTACCATGTTGTATGTGATTTTGGGGATAGGCATCCTTTCCAGCTTCATCTTGCTGCTGGCCATGCAGGCATCCGACCAGCCGCAGTTGTTCCAACGCCTGCGCAATCGAGCCAGAAACCAGCCTGAGGCAAACGTGACGGACACGGCCGTTGCCCATTCTGAGGAAAACCAGCCATGACCTATCACTCCATTTTTCGGCCGGACCTGTTCGCCGGGCAAACCATCATCGTCACCGGCGGCGGCAGCGGCATAGGCCGGGCCACGGCCCACGAGCTGGCCGCGCTGGGGGCGCACGTAGTCATCGCCGGACGCACGCCGGAAAAGCTGGCAGGCGTGAAGGCGGAAATTGAGGCAGCGGGAGGGTGTGTAACGGCCGTGCCCACCAACATCAAAAAAGAAGATGAAGTTGTAGCCCTGTTCGACCGCGTCCTGGCCGAACGCGGCGCAGTGCACGGCCTGGTGAACAATGCTGGCGGCCAGTTTGCCAGCCCGGCTGAGTTTATAAGCTTGAAGGGCTGGACGGCCGTCGTCGAAACTAACCTCACCGGCACTTTCCTCATGTGCCGCGAAGCCTACAATCGCTGGATGAATCAACACGGCGGCGTCATCGTCAACATGCTCATGGAAAACTGGCGCGGTTTCCCCGGCATGGCCCATTCGGCCGCCGCCCGCGCCGGCATCGAAAACCTCACCAAGACGCTGGCCGTGGAATGGGCGCGCTCCGGCGTGCGCCTCAACGCCGTCGCCCCCGGCCTCATCGAATCCAGCGGGCTGGACAACTACCCGGAAGCCATGCGCCCCATCATCGAGCAAACCATCCAGGATGCCCCCTTCAAACGCATGGGCACGGAAAGCGAAGTTGCGGCCGTCATTACCTTCCTGCTGTCGCCGGCCGCTGCCTATATCAGCGGCGAAGCCATCAAAATCGACGGGGCCAGCTCGCTCTGGCGCAAAACCTGGCTCATCGAAGACCACAAAAACGCCCCGCTGCCGTATAATGGCTTCAAAGAATCTGCAAAAGGTGATGATAAATCATGAACTGGCTAAATCATGTTACCGTTGATCCTGAGATTTGTCATGGACAGGCTTGCATAACCGGCACGCGCATCAAGGTATCTGTCGTTCTGGACAACCTGGCTGCAGGAGCTACCCTGAGCGAAATTCTTTCCAGCTACCCTTCCCTGACGAAAGAAGACGTGCAGGCAGCCATCAGCTACGCCGCCGCCTTAGCACGCGAGCGTGTTGTAGCCATCTGAGCCAGCGTTACACAGAAGCTATGGATCGTGGAAGACCATCGCCTTAGAATTCGGTCTTAAATTCCAAGATTCAGTAGTTTTTAAAACATGATGCGAATTGTACGAATGGCGGTTTTCCTGTCATGCTGAGGTCCTCCGAAGCATCCCATTCATCTAAAAAGACCCGGTTTATCGGGATTCCTCGTCGAAGACTCCTCGGAATGACCTGTTTTTTAAACTACTGAGATAAATAAATTAGGAAGGAGCGCACAATGCAATACATACATGGTGGTGAACTGATTGCCCGGCAGTTGGCGGCGCAGGGCGTAACGGCCGTTTACGGCCTCTGCGGTGGTCATATTGCCCCCATCTTCGATGGCTGCGTCAACAACAACATCGCCATCATCGACGTGCGTCACGAGCAGGCCGCCGGCCACGCCGCCGACGCCCACGCCCGCCTCACGCGCAACATCGGCGTGGCTGTGGTGACGGCCGGACCGGGGGTAACGGATGCGGTAACGGCCGTGGCCAACGCCTACCAGGCTCGCAGCCCGCTCATCTTGCTGGGCGGCTCCGCCCCGCTGAACACCCGCGGCCAGGGCGCGCTGCAAGAAATGCCCCAGGTAGAAATGTTCCAGACCTTCACCAAAGCCAGTTTCATCATCGAAAAAACCGAAGACATTCCCGGCAAGCTCCAGTTTGCTTTTGAGACGGCGCTGAACGGCCGTCCTGGCCCCGTCTTCATCGAAATCCCGTTGGACGTGCTGTACGGGACGCAGGAAGACGCGCCCCTTTTCCCCAAAGTGACGGCCGTGCCGCTGGAACCAGAAGTTGGAGCCATGCGGCGCATCTTTGAGATGCTGCGCGCCGCCCAAAAACCCATCCTGGTGGCCGGCACACAGGTTTACTGGGACGCCGCTCACGATGCCCTGCGCCACCTCACCGACCAGACCGGCATCCCGGTTTTCACCAACGGCGGCGGGCGCGGCACGCTGCCCATGACCCATCCCCACTGCTTCAAAGCCACCCGCGGCAAAGCCCTAAAAGAGGCCGACGTGGTGCTGCTGATTGGCACACCGATAGATTTTCGCCTGCGCTACGGGCAGGGCTGGAACCCTGACGGCCGTCTCATCCAGATTGAAAACGACCCCGCCGAACTGAATCACAACCGCCAGTCCGACGTCGCCCTCCTGGCCGACTCGCGCCTGGTGCTGGAAGCCCTGGCCGAAGGCTTGCAGGGCATCCGCTACGACGATTGGCTGCAAACGGTCAGCGACATGGAGGCCAAAAAACGGGAACAGCAGGCCGCCTGGGAAGCCCTCGACGACGCGCCCGTCAACCATTTTCGCCTCGGCGCGGAAATTAATCACCTGGTGGACGAAGAGACGATTGTCATCGGCGATGGCGGTGACATTGTCAGTGCCGTGGCGAAGGTGCTGGACATTACGCTGCCCGGCCAGTGGCTGGACCCTGGTCCGCTGGGCTGTCTGGGCGTGGGCGCACCGTTTGCCCTGGCAGCGCAGCACCTTTACCCGGACAAGAAAGTGCTCATCGTCAGCGGCGATGGCTCGTTTGGGCTGAACGGATTTGAGTTTGACACGGCCGTACGCTTCAACCTGCCCATCGTCGCCGTCGTCGGCAACGATGGCGGCTGGGGACAAATTCGCAACCCCATCCAATCCATGCTGGGACGGGCACCAGGAACCCATCTGGCCCGCACACGCTACGACAAAGTTGTCGAAGCACTGGGCGGCTACGGCGAACTGGTGGAAGATCCCGGCGACGTCGGCCCGGCGCTGACCCGCGCCTTCGCCTCTGGCAAACCCGCCTGTGTCAACGTCATCCTGGACGAAGCCGGTATGCAAAAAACCGGTGCAAGTTCACCCTACATCGTTTAGCCATGGCAGCCCAACGCCTTATCGAAATCTGCCCCTATGATCCGGCCTGGGCCAAGGAATTTGCCGCCGAGGCGGAACGGCTGACGGCCGTTTTTGGACCTCAGCTCGCGGCCCTACACCACATCGGCAGCACGGCCGTGCCCGGTCTGCCCGCCAAGCCGATCCTCGATATCATGCCGGTGGTCCACGATATCACGGCCGTTGATGCGCTGAATCCGCAAATGGCCGGGCTGGGCTACATCGCCAAAGGGGAAAATGGCGTGGCCGGCCGCCGCTATTTCCGCAAAGGCAGCGATGCGCACCACACTCACCACGTCCACGTTAACCAGGCCGGGAACCCGGAAGTTGCCCGGCATCTTGATTTTCGTGACTATTTGCGCGCCCATCCGGAGGAGGCGGCCGCGTACGGCCGTCTAAAAACAGCCCTGGCCGCCCAGTTCCGGACTGATCCGCCAGCCTACACCAGCGCCAAGACCGCGTTTGTAGAAGCCGTTTTGCAGAAAGCGGCCGTCTGGCGGCAACAGGACCCTGTGGCAACCCCATGACCCAGATCGAAACTCCGCGTTTGCGCCTGCTGGCGCTTTCCCTGGAACAGTTACAGCATTTTGACGATGATCCGGGCCTGCTGAACAGCGATCTGGTTGTACCTGTCCAGCCGTCGGTGATTACGCCGGTCGTGGCCCGGGCCATTCGCGCCAAACTGGCCAAAATGCGCCTGGCCAGCCGCCGCGACCACGACTGGTACACCTATTGGCTGATCATTCGCAAGGATGAAAACCTGGGTATTGGCCTGGCGGGGTTTAAGGGCCGGCCCAACGGCCGTGCTGAAGTGGAAATTGGCTATGGCATTGCCCCGGAAGAACAGAATCAGGGCTTTATGACCGAAGCCGCAAGAGCGTTGGTCAGTTGGGCGCTGGCGCAGCCGGTTTGCGGCACAGTCACCGCCTGGACAGAAAAAAACAACATCGCCTCGCAGCGCGTCTTACAAAAAATCGGCATGGTGCGCAGCGGCGAGCAAAACAATCAATATTTTTGGATCATAAAGGGAGGCGGCGCATGAATCTGGACCAGCTGTTTGCTCATTGGGACATCGTACGGCAGGGGCTGCTGGAAACAGTGCAAAAATTCAGTGAGGCAGAGTTGGACAAACGGCCGTTTGCCAAATCCTGGTCCGTGCGCGAAATCATTTACCACATTGCCAACACCGAGGCAGGCTGGATCCACTTTGCCGCTCGCGGCGAGCTGAGCACCTGGCCGACGCCATACTCGGCCGAGGAATATCCCACGATTCCAGACATCATCGATCTGCTGGAGACCGTCCATTCCCAAACTAAAGGCTGGCTGGCAACGCTGAATCTGAGCAACCTGAGCGACGTCATCAGCTTTGGCGATGGCGAAATTTTTACCGTGCAGTGGGTTATCTGGCATGTGCTGGAACACGAAATTCACCACCGGGGCGAGCTGTCGCTGTTTTTGGGGCAGTTGGGGCGCGAAGGATTGGACGTTTGACCTGGCCACACGGCCGTGGGGCGCCTGGGAGACGACCACATGCAAATTAAACAAATCACGCAGGACCTCTGCGCAGAGCAAACCGGGCTGGTAGTAGTGATTGACGTGCTGCGCGCGTTTACCACGGCTGCTTTTGCCCTGGCCGCCGGCGCTGCCGACATCGTGCTGGTCGGCAGCGTGGAGGAGGCGTTTGCCCTGCGGCAGAAGTGGCCGCAAGCGCTGATCATGGGAGAAGTTAACGGCCGTCAGGTCCCAGGATTTGATTTTGGTAACTCGCCCTCAGCGCTGCTCGGCCAGGAGCTAGACGGCCGTCGCCTCATCCATCGCACCAGCGCCGGTACCCAGGGCGTGGTGCGCAGCGTCAACGCCGCCGCCATTTTCACGGCCAGTTTTGTATGCGCCCAGGCCACCGTAGAAGCCATCCGAGCCTTGCAGCCGCCCGAAGTCACTTTTGTTAACACAGACAATCGCCCCGGCGGTTATGGCGACGAGGATGCCGCCTGTTCTGACTATCTCTCAGCACTGCTGCGCGGCGAGCAGCCCGACCCGACTCCTTATCTGGACCGGGTGCGCGAGTCGATCAACGGCCGTCTCTTTGCCGATCCCGCTGTTGCCCACCTGCCCGCCGCCGATCTGGCCTGCGCCCTGGAACTGGATCGTTTCGACTTCGCCATGCCGGTAAAGCGGCAAAATGGGCGGCATGTGCTAACGGCCGTTACTGGACGAAAAACAGGGAAAGTGTCACAATAAGAACCATCAAAACACCCATCCCTGTGAGGAGAAATATGAGCAAAGCAAAATATTCTGGGAGCAGCTCTGCTGCCAAAAAAGTGCCAGCCAAAAAAGCACCGGGCAAAACGGCCGTCGTTAAAAAGCGCAAACCTTTGTTGACAGTCGCCTTGTTGATTGTTCTGTTGAGCGGCATCGTCTTCACGTTGATGCTGTTCAACGAAAAAAGATTGTTGGGCACATCCTTTGCCGACGTGCCCTGGTATGCCTGGTTGATGGTGGTCACGACCATCGCCGACGTCGTCGCCGCCATTGCCCTGTGGTATTGGAAGCGGTGGGGGCTGTACCTGTTTATCGTGTCGTCTGCCGCCCGCGCGCTCTTTATGGTTTTGGCCGGCATGATTGGCGCCGGCTTCAGCGCCCTGGCGCCGGCAGCTATCGTCGCTTATCTGGTCAGCCTCAGTTGGAAACAGTTTGAGTAAAGCGTGAAGGGAGATTGGGGATGAGAGCCAGTTGCGAATCTCCAATCTCCTATTACAGTATGAGTAGACACAGTAACACTGTTATCCCGGTGCCCAACCAGGGCTGGGATGAGCGTATTTTCGTCTTCGCCAACGACGAGCTGGTGCAGACGTTTATCGTGGTGACACAACGCTACGTGATGTTGATCGATACGATGATCAACGCGGCCACGGCCGTGCAGCTGCTGCAGCAGGCACAGATGTTTTTAGAAAACGGCCGTCAACTCCTCGTCATCAACACCCACGCCGATTACGACCACGCCTGGGGCAACCAGGTTTTCGCCCGGCCAGCGGCGCAACATCCGGCCCCCATCATCGGCAGCCGCCTGTGCGCCGCCCGGCTGCGCGATGCAGAAACCCAGGCTAACGTGACCGAAATGGCCGCCGAAGAGCCGCACGTTTTTGGCGATGTCATACCCACGCCGCCCACCGTTTTGTTCGATGAAGCCCTCACGATCGAGGGCGGCGACCTGACGCTGGAACTTTTTGCCACGCCCGGCCATACTCCCGACCACATCGCCCTCTACATCCCCGAGATCAGCACGCTGCTGGCGGCCGATGCGGCGGAACGGCCGTTTCCCTTCGCCCGCACCGCAGCCAGTTTGCCCGCCATGCGCCAATCGCTGGCCCGCCTGGCGGCTTACCAGGCAAGCCACGTGCTTTATTGCCACGCACCCGTTACAATGGGCGGGCAGTTGCTGGAAAATAACATCACTTATTTCGACAAAGTGGAGCAGCACTGCCGGGTTGCCTTAGCCCAGGAGCGCCCTATCCCAGCCGAAGACAGCGATCTCATCGCCGCCATCGACCTGCCCTATGCCCAGGCCGTTCCCCAAGACGAAAGCTGGCAGACGGTGCACGAATTCTACCAAACCACAGGACACGCCCGGCAGATCCGCGCCATGTTAGAATGGCTAACGGGACAAATGAAATAGAGCCAACGGCCGTCTCATTAAAAATGGAACCGATACGCCTGGAACTGCCTACCGGTCTGGACGTCGGACCGGTCAATGTTTACCTTTTTCGCCAGCCAGAGCCGGTACTGGTGGATGCTGGCCTCAAGTCGCCCGAAAGCTGGGAGGCGCTGCAGTTTGCCCTGGCTGAACACAACCTCACGGTGATGGACATCTCCAGGGTGATTATCACCCATCCTCATGTGGATCATTTTGGACAGGCTGGTACCATCACCGCCCACAGCGACGCCGACGTCTGGATTTGTGAATTAGGCGCCGCCTGGCTAACTGATTCAGCCGAGATGTGGCAGCAGCGCCTCGACTATTACCGGCAGGAATTTTTGCAGTCCGTGGGTTATGAGCCGGCCATCATCGACGCGGTAACGGGCGGTATGAAGGCTATCGGCGACCAGAGCGACCCGATCCCGCCGGAGCGCGTGCACACCTTTGCCCCGGACGGCGTGCTGCAAATGGGCGGCCTGGCCTGGCAAGTGATCCACACGCCGGGTCACAGCAGCGCCCAGACCTGTTTTTACCAGCCGGAGACCAGGCAGCTCCTTTCCGCCGATCATTTGCTGCAAACGACGCCGACGCCGGTGGTGGAACGGCCGTTATCCGCCCAAGATCGCCTCCCCGCCCTACCCCAGTTTATGCAGTCGCTCGACCGGGTAGCGGCGTTGGACATTGAAGCGGTGTATCCGGGACATGGACGGCCGTTTGGTCCCCGCTTCGATCTCGACCACCACGCCGTCATCGATAAACAATGTGCACGCATTCAACAGCGCAAAACTGAATGCCTGCAATACATCCAAAGCGGCATATACGTCCCGGCTCTCCTCGTCGACAAAATGTACGCTCATCATCCACCCCAGTTCCGCTTCGCCGGCCTCTGGATGCTCATCGGCTACCTGGACCTTCTCCTCGCCGACGGCGCCATCCGTCAAGAAACGATTTCAGGCGTATGGCACTACTATCCAACAGGAGATTAAAGATTGAACGACACAGAAACTCCACCCTCCGTGACCAGACTACAATTTCCTACCCTTAGCCAGCTCGAACCGCTGCCCATTGTATACCAGGGCGCGGTGCCAGCCGCCTATCTGGACATGATGGGCCACATGAACGTGCGTTACTACCTGGCCCTGTTCGACGAAGCTGCCTGGACATTCTTCGAACGCTTCGGCATGGATCAGGCTTACTACAACTCAAAACAAGGCGGCGCGTTCGCCCTACAGCACTTCATCAACTACCGCGCCGAAGTCCGCCATAACGACCAACTTACCATCCGCGGACGCATGTTGGGCCGCTCTGCCAAACGGGTGCACTTCATGCTCTTCATGGTCAACGAAACCCAACAAAAACTCGCGGCTACAATCGAAGATATGGGCGCGCATGCCGATTTAACCCTGCGCCGCACTTCGCCGTTTCCCCCCGCTATCGCCGCCCAGATAGATGCACTTATAGCAGAACATGAACAACTTCATTGGCAAGCACCCGTTTGTGGGGTGATAAATCCGTGAGGCGTGCAGCGTGATACGTGATGCATTTCCCCATGCATCACGTATCACGCCTCACGCAGCGCACAAGTCACATATAAGGAGATGCTGACATGCAAGGCTTGATGATGAATTATCAGTTAACGATGGATCGCATTTTGGAACATGCCAACCGCCTGTTTCCACAAAAGCAAATATCCACTATGCTGCCCAATGGCGCCATGCACCGGTACACCTACAGCGACATGTACAAACGTGTCAAGAAGATGTCCAAAGCGTTGGTCAAGTTGGGCATCGAACCGGGCGATCGGGTGGCTACTTTTGCCTGGAATCATTACCAGCACATGGAGCTGTATTATGCCATTCCCGGCGCCGGGGCCGTTTGCCACACACTAAACATTCGTCTATTTCCCGAGCAGCTCTCCTACATCGTAGACCACGCCGAAGACCAGATCGTTTTTATCGACGCCACCTTGCTGCCACTCTACGAACGCGTTGCCCACCAGATTACCAGCGTCAAACATTACGTTCTAATTAACGCGCCCAAAGGCACCGAAACCAAGCTGCGCAACGTGCTTTACTACGAAGACCTCATCGAAGACTCGGATGAGGATTTCGAGTGGCGCTCCACCGATGAAAACATGGCGATGGGTCTGTGTTATACCAGCGGCACTACCGGCCATCCCAAGGGGGCGTTGTACAGCCACCGCTCTATGTACCTGCATACCTTAGGCGAAAACCAGGCCGCCGGTTTGGGCATGCGTGAATCCGATATCGTGCTGCCGGTCGTGCCGCAGTTCCACGCCATGGCCTGGGGGCTGCCTTACGCCTGTGCCATGGCCGGTTCCGCTGTGGTAATGCCCGGACCGCATCTGAAACCTGAGCCTCTGGCAAAAATGATCGAAGAAGAAAAAGTAACCATCGCCGCCGGCGTGCCCACCATCTGGACAGCTTTGTATCACGAGTTGAAGCAAAACCCGCGTGATATTTCTAGCCTCCGTGCCCTGGTGGTAGGCGGCTCCGCGATGCCGCGCTCGCTCATCAAAGCGTTCGAGAGCGAATTGGGCGTAAGCGTGCTGCACGCCTGGGGCATGACAGAAATGTCGCCGCTGGGCACGGTTTCCGTTTTGCAGAGCCAGCATGAAGAATTGAGCGACGAAGAAAAGTGGGATGTCAAAGCCCGCCAGGGTTACCCAATTTGCGGTGTGGAAATGCGCATCGTGGATGCTGTAGGGCGAGAACTGCCCTGGGACGGTAAACAAATGGGCGAGCTGCAGGTGCGCGGTCCCTGGATTATCCGGCAGTACTTCAAGCGGGACGTAACGGATGATTACATGACCGAAGATGGTTGGTTCCGTACAGGTGACGTTTCCACGATTGACGAAAATGGCTTCATGACCATCACCGACCGCACCAAAGATCTGGTGAAGAGCGGCGGCGAGTGGATTTCCTCGGTGGAACTGGAGAATGTGCTGATGGCCCATCCAAAGGTGATGGAAGCGGCGGTTATTGCTATCCCAGACGAAAAGTGGGCGGAACGGCCGTTAGCCGCTGTCGTCCCCACCAAAGATGGCTACGACCTGACCGCCGACGAACTGAAAGATTTCCTGGCCGCCCGCGTCGCCAAATTCTGGATTCCCGACGACTTCGTCTTCATCGAAGAAATCCCCAAGACCAGCGTCGGTAAATTCAGCAAAGCCACTTTGCGCAAAATGTACGCCGAAGGGAATTTGAGCTGATGGGGTGATGGGGTGAGCAGGTGTAGGGGTGAAAAGAAATCACCCCTACACCCCCACACCCCCACACCCCTACATCCCATGCCCCCCCTCGCCTCCCTCAAAATCTTGGATTTTACGACCCTGCTGCCCGGTCCGTTTGCCACCATGCTGCTGGCCGACATGGGCGCCGAGGTCGTGCGCGTGGAAGCGCCCCAACGCCCAGACATGGTGCGCCTGATGCCCCCCTTCGACGGCGACATTTCCGGCTGGCATGGCGTGCTGAACCGCAATAAGCGTTCAATAACCTTCGACTTGAAGAAACCGGAGGCAGTGGAAATCATCAAACGATTGGTGGCGGCCGATGGCGGCGGTTACGACGTGGTGCTGGAGCAGTTTCGCCCCGGCGTGATGGCCCGGCTGGGATTAGGTTACGACGACCTGAAAACGGTAAACCCGGGCCTGATCTACTGCGCCATCACCGGCTACGGCCAGACCGGCCCCTACAAAGAGCGCGCCGGCCACGACAACAACTACCTGGCCCTCTCCGGCCTGATGAGCCATTCCGGCCGCCACGACAGCGGCCCGCCGCCGCTGGGCGCGCAAATCGCCGACGTGGGCGGCGGCTCGTTGGGGGCGGTGATGGGGATTCTGACGGCCGTTATCCACCGTCACGCCACCGGCCAGGGCCAACTGGTAGACGTGAGCATGTTAGATATGGCCGTCGCCTGGCAGGCCCATGTCGCCAGCCACTACCTGGTGGGCAGCGACGTTCCGCAGCCCGAGAGCTGGATGCTGAACGGCGGCAGTTATTACGGTTATTACCGGACACAAGACGGCCGTTACCTCTCCGTGGGCAGCCTCGAACCCAAATTCTGGCAGGGTTTTTGTCAGGCCATCGGCCGCCCCGACCTGACTGGGCGCGGGTTGGATCAGTCCCCTGCCAATCAGCAGGCGCTGAAGGCGGAAATTGCGATGGAGATTGGGAAACGGCCGTTGGCCGAGTGGACGGCCGTGTTTGCCGCCCTTGACGTCTGCGTGGAGCCGGTGCTGACTATCCCGGAAATGCTGGCACATCCCCAGGTGCAGGCGCGCAAGTTGGTGGTGGACGTGCCCAAACCCGACGGCGGCACGCAGAAGCAAATCGCCAGCCCGCTCAAGTTCTCAGCGGGGGAAGCGGGGTACAAGGGCGTGGGAACGGCCGTGGGCGCTCACACCGAAGAAATCCTACACGAATTGGGCTATGCCACCGACACAATTGAAAAACTGCGCGGTTCTGGTGTGCTTGGCTAACGGATCAGAACAGTGCGACGGCAAAGCCGGGTTTACCCGGCGTCGTTCCGCTGCCGGGGTGTTTACGCCCCGGCAGACAGACAGGCAGGCAGCCCGACCCATTAGGAGGAGCACATGAACTATCAACCCTTTAACCAACCGGCCCCAGAGTTGGGCAACCAGTACGACGATGACCGCGTGCTGCGCTCGTATCTGCGGCGCAGGCTGCCGGAAGAAATCCGCCGCGAAATTGAACCCGCCCTGCGCGAGCTGGGCGAGTTGTCCGGCGGCGAATTGTACCAGATGCAGTTGGCCGATTTGCCCAACGAACCCATCCTCACCCAGTGGGATCCCTGGGGCAACCGCATTGATCAGATTGAAATTACACCGCTGTGGCAGCGGGCGGAAAAGCTGGCGGCCGAATTTGGCGTGGTGGCAGCGGCGTATGAAGGATCTTACGGCCGTTTCGACCGCCTCAACCAGTTCGCCCGCGCCTATCTTTTCCACCCCTCCACCGACGTCTACACCTGCCCCCTGGCGATGACGGACGGGGCCACCCGCACGCTGCTCAAATCGGGCAACCAGGCGCTGATCGAGCGCGCCATCCCCCATCTAACCAGCCGCGACCCGGCCCAGTTCTGGACCAGCGGCCAGTGGATGACCGAATCGACCGGCGGCTCGGACGTGGGCCTGAGCGAGACGGTGGCGCGGCAGGAGGATGGCGAATGGCGGCTGTACGGCCGTAAATGGTTCACCAGCGCCACCACCAGCCAGATGACCCTCACCCTGGCCCGCCCGGCAGGCAACCCCGACGGCGGGCGCGGGCTGGCTCTCTTTTACGCCGAACTGCGCGACGAGCACGGCCGTATGCACAACATCGAGGTCGCCCGCCTGAAGGACAAACTGGGCACGCGCAAAGTACCCACCGCCGAACTCTACCTGTTGGGCACGCCGGCCCTGCCGGTAATGGAGCTGGCCAACGGCGTGCGTAACATCGTGCCTATGCTGCACCTGACGCGCACCTGGAACAGCGTGACGGCCGTGTCCTTTATGCGGCGCGGGCTGGCCCTGGCTCGTGACTACGCGCAGAAGCGGGTGGCGTTTGGCGCCAATCTGGCGCAAAAACCGCTGCACATCGATACACTGGCGGCCATCCAGGCCGAGTTTGAAGCCGCGTTTATGCTCAGCTTCTTTGTAGTGGAGTTGATTGGCAAGGAGGAAAGCGGCGACCTGACGGAGGAAGAGGGCCACCTGCTGCGGCTGCTCACCTCCATCAACAAGCTGGTTACGGGCAAGCAGGCGGTAGCGGCCGCCAGCGAAGTGCTGGAGGCGTTTGGCGGCGCGGGTTATGTGGAGGACACCGGCCTGCCGCTGCTGCTGCGCGACAGCCAGGTGCTGCCGATTTGGGAGGGCACGACGAACGTCCTATCGTTGGATGCGCTGCGGGCCTTGGCCGGGGAAGAAGGCGAAGGGCTGCGCGCCCTGAAGAGCAAAGTGCGCGCCAGCGCCGCGCAGGCCCAGGAACCCTCGCTGGCGCAAACGGGGCAGGCGGCGATCACGGCCGTTGACCACGCCGAACAATGGCTGCTGCAGGCGATGGGCAGTGGCCGCGCCGCCGTCGAAGCGGGCGCGCGCCGTTTTGCGCTAACCCTGGGTAGAGCGTTAGAATTAGCCCTGCTGACGGAACATGCGCAGTGGTCGCTGGCCGTAGAGAAAGACGGCCGTGCGCTGGCTGCGGCCCGCCGCTTCGCCCAAACAGGCATTGACCTGATCGGCGACACAAACCGGGACGAATCGTTGGCCCTGGCCAACGACTTGCCGCTGCCGTTGGCTTAACAAGGCAGTTAGGAAATGGGCGCAGACCGTAAAATCTGCGTCCGTTTTCTCCCTGAGGCCGGGAAACGGCCGTTTACTGGCAGCACGCGCCTTTGGCGTGTTACCCCATCAAACCACCCCAGGAGGGCACTGTGAAGTACCAGCGGTTCATCATCATTCTTTTCACCCTATCTCTGCTTATGACGGCGTGCCGGCGTGCCCAGACCAGCGCCAACGAGAACAACCAACTCAACTATGCCGCCGGTTCGCTCAGTTATCCGGTTCTGCTGAACGGTGTGGGCATCCAGGTGGATCAGGCCGGGCTGCTGTCGGTGCAGGACGATAGCAACCCGGATTATGCCCACGTCGTCCTGGCGCTTTCGGTGAGCAATCAGAGCGACTATGACGTGGTGCCGCCTACCATGACCCTGGTGGACGCCCACGGCAACCTGTACCCCGCCTGGCAGTCGGCTTTGCCCTATGAGGATCAGATCAACCGCCTGCCCTTGTCTGTGCCCAATGGACAGTCGGGCATTGGCAACCTGGTGTTTGTTGTGCCGAATTCGGCGCTGCAAGATAATTTGCGCCTGCGGTGGGATTCTGCCGCCCACCAGTCGCGTATTGATGTGTTTCTTGGTACTATCGGCGTGAGGGCTAACTGAGATGAATGAATTAACGCTGCGAGCGTGTCAACAGATTGTGGATGAGTGGGTAACGACGATTGGCGTGCGCTATTACACGGAATTGACGAATACGGCCGTTCTCATGGAAGAGGTGGGTGAAGTGGCGCGTTTGATGGCCCGGCTGTACGGCGACCAATCCTTCAAGAAGTCGGATGAGAGCTACGACCTGGCCGACGAGATGGCCGACGTACTTTTCGTGCTGATTTGCCTGGCCAACCAGACCGGCGTGGATCTGACGGCCGCTTTTGATAAAAACATGGCCAAGAAAACAAAACGGGATAGAGAACGCCACGCCAACAACCCCAAATTGCAATCGTAACTTTTCCGGAGAGCAACTATGTCCATTGACCTAGAAAAAGTTTTGAACCACCAGTTCAAACCTGCGCCCAGCGTCTACGACGCCGACGACGCCATTCTGTACGCCCTCTCCATCGGCGCCGGCGCCGATCCTGTAGATCCGGCCGAACTGGCCCTGGTTTATGAGTTAAATGGGGCCGGGTTTAAGGTATTTCCGACGATGGCCGTGACGTTTCCGTTTACGCTGTTCTGGCAGATTGTGGATGTGCCTGGCCTGAGTTTTAACCCCATGATGCTGTTGCATGGCGAGCAGTATGTGGAACTGAAACAGCCGTTACCCCCCGCCGCCGCCTTCACCAACCAGGCTCGCATCACCAACATCTATGACAAAGGCTCCGGCGCACTGGTCATCTTGGAAGTGCAAACGCTGGATGAAAGCGGCGCCGAAGTAGCTGTTAACCGCAGTTCGCTGTTTGTTCGCGGCCTGGGCGGTTTCGGCGGCGACCGTGGCCCGTCATCGGGCCAGCTTAACCAGCCACTGGATCGCGCGCCAGACGCTATCGTACAACAAAAAACGCAGCCCAATCAGGCGCTGCTCTATCGCCTGTCATCCAAAGACCGCAACCCCCTGCACGCCGATCCCCAAATGGCCGCTTTGGGCGGCTTCGAGCGGCCGATTTTACATGGCCTGTGCACTTACGGCTTCGCCGCCCGTGCCGTCATGAAGCAGTTTGGCCGCGACGGCAAAGGCGGCTACGATGTCGCCAGGTTTAAGAATATGCAAGCCCGGTTCAGCAAACATGTCTTCCCCGGCGAAACGCTCGTCACAGAAATGTGGCAAGAAACGGATAACCGCGTGGTTTTTCAGGTAAAAGCAGCGGAACGCGATGCTGTTGTACTGAGCAATGCGGCCATCGAGCTTTGTTAAACTGGCGTTTTTTCACCCAACTCATGAGACGTGAAAGGAGAAACTCAGCATGATCGATGCATCCGCCAGCAGCTCTCAAAAAACAATTCTGGTCGTCGAAGACAACCAGGCTCTGCGCGCTGCCTTCCAGGATATACTGCAGGCAGCCGGTTACCGGGTGATCAGTGCCTCAGACGGCCGTGAAGCCCTGGACCTCTTTCATGGGCAAAATACAAAGGTCAATTTGCTCATCAGCGACATCCATATGCCAGAAATGAATGGCTTCACGCTGGCGGAGCGCCTGCGCCAGACAGACCCCGAAATTAAAGTGTTGATGATGAGCGGCCAGCGGCCCGAGGAAGCTGACGACGTTCCTGCTTCCATTCCAATCGACGGCTGGCTGCAAAAACCCATTGGGCTGAGAGACTTCACGCGCAGCGTAAATGAACTTCTGCGCGGCCCGGCCTGAGACCCTCACTGCAGCGGCAGCGGCTCACCCAGGACCGGTGGCGGGCTGTGACGGACCACGTCCCACAAAGCCACCAACGTTGCGGCCGTTTCCCGCGTTTCGTACCAACCCGCGGCACGGTAGGTTCGCAAATCGGCGGCCACCCCAACGGCCGTTATCCCCAACTGGCGGCATGTAAATAAAGCCCTCGGCAGATGGAACGCCTGTGTCACCAACACGGCGCTCTCCACCTGGAAAATGTCTCGCGCCCGATAACAGGTATCGTAGGTGCGACGGCCGCCGTAATCGGGCTGCACATCTGCAGCCGGCACACCCTGCGCCACGGCATAGGCCACCATGGCGCTCGGCTCGTCGTATTCCAATGTCTGGTTATCGCCGGACATGAGGATTTTGTCGACCCGGCCCGTTTTGTACAGCTGCACGGCCGTTTCCACCCGATCACGCAGTACCGGACTGAGACGGCCGTTGCCATACACCGCCGCCCCGAAAACAATCGCTGCCTGCTGCGGTGGTGCGCTGTCCACGGTGTAAATGTGCCGCCCGTAGTATGACTTAACAGCCGTGCGCCAGAAAAACGGTAAACTGGCTACCGTCACTAAACCCAGCGCCAGCCAGGCACAGCCGCGCCAGCGGCGACGACGGCCGTGGCTGGCGACCGACACTTCCAACTGTAGTTCACTTTCCATCCTGCGATCTTAACCTGACTGCCGTCCAACGGACAATCGGGCAACGGCCGTGCTTAACGTGCTGCTCATCTGTACAATATCTTGACAATACTCGACAAAAAGTCTACAATTCAGTTAGATTTTACTATTTTGTACAGGTTTTCCGTACGGCCGTGCTTTTTCAAGCGCATCTGGACGACGACGTACGTGATCGCCGCCCATCACAACCAGAAAACAACGTCATGGCAAATGATATTATCCAAACCTTTTACCAACGAATGATGCCCCTTTTCCAGCCACAAGCAGAAAAACTGCTGGACAACATCGACCCGCAAAAGCTGAACAAACTTGCCTTCCGCTACACGTTTTCTGTGGAAGCAATGACGAAAATCAGCCATATTATTGAAGATGCCGTCATCGGCACACCGCGCAGCGCCGCTTTGCACGCCTCGTTTCAATATCTCTCCAGAATTGCGCCGCAGCAGGCGCGCTATACCAACATCGCCTCGTATGCGCAGGGTATATGGCTGTATTACGAAGCCGATTTGCCCGAAGCAAGCTTCAGCACGCTGCTTAAGCACCGCAACGTCTCCGGCATCGACACCCAAGGCACGCCGCTGGTAGATTACTGGCTGGTGGTGGCTTATGGCGAAGGGATACATATGTCGCTGCTGGCGCAAGAAATCCCGTCCCTGAGCGGCGCCGGGCGCTACTACGAAGGCTTTTACACCTTTCAAGCCGACACCGCCTACCAGATACTGGCCATTCTGCACCAGATTTACCCGGACAGCACGCCCGCCCCGCAACAACCGGAGTTATAAATTATCTATGCCCACCTTTACCTATATGTTTACCGTTAACGCGCCGCTCACGGCCGTTTCCCGCTTCCACCACGACACCCAGGCCCTCAAAACCCTGACCCCGCCGCCAATCTTTGTCCAGATCCACCATGCGGATCCCCTGGCGGACGGGGCTGTGGCCGAATTTACGATGTGGTTTGGCCCCTTGCCCGTGCGTTGGACGGCCGTTCACAGCCACGTCAGCGAAACCGGCTTTACCGATACGCAGGTTAGCGGTCCGCTGCAAAGCTGGCAGCACACCCATACCTTCACGGCCGTTTCTCCCACCACCACCCGCATCCACGAGCACATCGACTACAGCCACGACGACGGCCGTCGCGGCCTGCTCAGCCGCCTGCTCTTCAATCCTGCCGGTCTCTACCTCCTGTTCACGGCCCGCCAACTCATCACGCGCTGGCATCTGGAGCTGAGCCCGGCACAGCGGCGCGGCGTACGGGGCGCGGTTGGTCTGCTGGCCGCAGCGGCTAGCCTGGCCCTCTGGAGGTACCGCCGATGAGCGCCGCACCCCAAACCCTCGTTATCGGCGCCGGCCTGGGCGGGTTGACGGCCGCCGCGCTTCTTTTGCACGCCGGGCATCACGTCACCGTGCTGGAAAGCCACATCTATCCCGGCGGCAGCGCCGGCACTTTCTATCACAAAGGCTTTCGCTTTGACGCCGGGGCGACGCTGGCCGGCGGCTTTGCGCCCGGCGGGCCACATGCCCGTCTGGCTGAAATTCTGGGCCTGGAATGGCCGATAAACCCGGTGGATCCGGCCTGGGTGGTGCATTTGCCAGACGGCCGTAACGTCACTCAGTGGGCCGACCGTGAGCAGTGGGAAGCAGAGTGGCGGGCCGCCTTTCCGCACACGGGCGACTTCTGGCACACTCAGGAGCGGCTGGCAGACATCAGTTGGGACATCTCCAGCCGCCCCTTCCCCTGGCCCCCCGAATCCCCGCGCGACCTGTGGACCATCGCCAAAGCGCTGCGTCCGCAAACGCTGCAAGCGGTGCCCTACCTTTCGCGCACAATTGGCAGCCTGGCCGCCACGCGCGATCCTATGTTCAAAACCTTCTTGGACGGCCAACTGCTCATCGCTGCCCAGACCACGGCCGATTCCGCCCATGCTCTCTACGGCAGCGCCGCTCTGGACCTGCCCCGGCGCGGCGTCAATCACGTGACAGGCGGCATTGGGATGCTGGCGCAAACACTTGTCGATTGGATCCACGCGCACGGCGGCAAAGTCCTGTTCCGCAACTGGGTGAAACAAATCGAGGTGAAGGAGGGGCAGGCTACGGCCGTTATCACCCAGAAAGGGCAGCGCTTCAGCGGTGATTACCTTCTGGCCAACCTCACGCCCTGGGCACTGGCCGAATTGCTAGGCCCGCAGGCCCCAGCACGCCTGCGCCAGGAAGTGGCCCATCGCGAGCCTACCTGGGGTGCGTTTACCCTATACCTGGGACTGGACGCCGCCCGTCTGCCGCCGCTGACCGCCGGTCACCATCAGGTCATCCGCGACCATACGCAGCCGTTGGGTGAAGGCAACTCTGTCTTCATCTCTCTATCCGATGAGGCAGACGGCCGTCGCGGACCGGCAGGCACGCGCACCGCCACGTTATCCACGCACACGGCCGTCGCTCCCTGGTGGCAGCTGCGCAACACCAGCAGCGAATCGGCCTATCTCGCCCGCCGTGAAAAGTACAGCGCCAAGGTGCTAGAAACCGCCGAGCAAGCCATTCCCGGCCTGGCTCAGGCGGCGATGTTGTCGCTGGCGGGCACGCCGGTAACGTTTGCCTTCTACACCCGACGGCCGTTAGGCATGGTCGGCGGCTTTCCGCAAACATCACTTTTCCAGGCGCGGGGACCGGGCACGGGCATTCGCAATTTGTGGCTGGTGGGGGATTCCATTTTCCCCGGCCAATCGACAGCCGGAGTAACTTTGGGCGGCATGCGCGTGGCGGCCGCCGTCTTGCAGGCCAGCCGCTCGTCTAGACCCCTTTGGATAACTGCGCCATTTCCTGCCGGAGATTGAGGCGGGCGGGGGTTTCCCAGGCGGTGTGAGCGGACAAATAATAGAGCTGCGGCCGCGCCAGCAGCTGCGCCAGGACGGCCGTCCGCCCCTGACGGTATGCCTCGGTCGGAACATGGGCATATTCTCGGCGGATGGCTGCCGCGTAGACAGCATAATCAGCCGGGGCCGCCGCCAGGATGGCCAGGTCGGCATCCAGCAGAATGTGGCCGTCGGTGTCGCCGACGGCCGTTTTGTGGGTAACGGTCAGGCCAATCAGCCGGGCCGTCTCTTTAATCACGGCGTCGGCTGTGCCCAAATCGGCCAAGACGGCCGTGGTATAGGCGGCGCTTTGCATTTCGTTGTCCGAACGGCGCGGATCATAGACGGCATCATGGAACCAGGCAGCCAGCAGGAGCGCCCGCGGCTGGCGCGCCCGATCGAGAAACGGTTTAATGTGATTGAGGACGTCGTAGATGTGGGTCAGCGTATGGTAAAAACGGCCGTCGGCGGCATACCGATCCTGCAGCCCAGCGGCGATTTGCGCTGCCAGGGCAGGATCGCCGGGCAGCAAGGTGGTCAGCTCATGCGGGGATGGGTCAGGCGGGCGGCCACTCATCGCGCAGCACACCCATGAGCAGCAGATCGTCGTAGGCGCCATCGCTCCAGACGTGGTCCCGCAGCCGCCCCTCGGTAACAAACCCGCAGGCTGTATAGGCGTGGATGGCGCGTTGGTTACGGCCGTGGACTCGCAAATAAACACGGCGCATGTTCCGCAGCCGGAAGGCATAGTCCAGCAGCAGGTGAACAGCCTCACGGCCGTATCCCCGCCCCCAATACGCCTGGTCACCGATGGCAATGCCCAGTTCACAGGCTTGGGCGAGCGTGTCGAAGCTGAACAAAGCGCAAATACCGATCAAAGTGCCGTCGGCCTCGATGGCAAAATCTGCCCCATCACGGCCGCCTTCGGCCGCCTTTTTGTCAAACTCGGCCTGCAAACGCGCCAACGATTGGGGCATGGGTGGATCACCGCCGCCGGCCAGTTCAACGGCCAGGTCGTTATTAAACGCCCATAAACGCGGTAAATCCTCGCGCTCCAAGGCGCGCAGCGTCACTTTCTCGCCTTTTAACATGGAAATCCTCAGTCTGGATCAGAGCAGCCAGATTACGGGCAGGCGGGCCAGTTAACACCCTGCCAGGTGGAGGCGTTGTTGGAAATACCGCCGCTGGGCCAGGTGGCCAACTGGCCGGTGTAGAGCACCTGGACCATCTGGCCATACGGATTGGCCAGGGCGGGCATTTCGGCGCCCACGTCGATGCTCATTTCTACGACCCACTGGTTGTTGCCCGGTTCGCCGAGAACGGCCGTCCAGTTTCCGCTGCTGTAGCTGGCGTTCCAACCCTGCCCATCGGAATTGCTGCCGATGCCTGCCTGGACCGTCAGCGTCCCATCGCGCACCACCTGGAAAAAGCGATCAGCCGTGTCCGGGTCGCCCATGTTGCGGGTGGTGTCAAAGTACAGGCGCAGCGAATCGCTGGGGTCGACAGTGGTATCGTTGATCAACCAGGCCATGTAGAGCGTATTGCCATTGCGCCCTAAAAAGCCCTGTGTCAGGCCGGCCGGGTTGCCTTCCGGCTGAAACTGAATCTGCGGAGCATTGGGCCATTCCGCCGGGTTGTAATTGCCGTCCAGCGTGGGCGGTGCCGCCAGGCAGGCGACGACGGGATTTGGCAGCGGTGTATTTGTCGGGGTGCTGGTGATGGTGGGCGTGCCAGTGGGCGAACCGGTGGGCGTGGCCGTGGGCGTACTGGATGGCGTCCAGGTCACCGTGGGCGTCGGCGTGATAGACGGCGTGGCGGTGGGCGTCCAGGTGGCGGTGGGCGGACCGAGAGTGCTGGTAGCTGAAGGAGTTACCACGGCCGTTTGCGTGGGCGTCGGCGTATGGAACACCAGCGGATCCAGGCCGCGGGCCACAGCTTCGCCATCAGAAATGCCGTCACCAGAGGTATCGCGCCGCAGGGGATCCGTGCCGTATGTAAAGACCTCATCGCCGTCGATCAGAATATCTTTATCGGTGTCCCGATCCAGCGGATTGGTGCCGTAGCGCAGAACTTCTTCGCCATCAGACAGGCCATCCAGGTCGGTATCCGGATTGTTGGGATTGGTGCCGATGGCGATTTCCTGTACGTCGCTCAGCCCATCGCCGTCGGTGTCCTGACCGGGGGCGGGGGTGATGGTAACGGCCGTCAAATCAATTGTCGGCGTCAGAGCCACGGCCGTCTGGGTAAGGTCGAACTCAGAAACGGCCGTGGGCGTGGCCGTTGACCGAAATCCACCGAACAATCCACGAGCGTTAAACACCAACGTCAATCCGGCAATCACGCTGCAAAAAACCACCACAGCCAGAACCGTATACAGCAAAGCCACCGGAATTGCCGGGCCGGTGCGTGCTTCGCCATTCAGCGTTACACGACCGCCAGCCTGCGAGGCCACGTCCACCTCAAAGGGAAAAATCTCACCACCGCCCAGCCAGCTTTGCTGCCGGGATTCTAATTCCAGATCCACCGTGGTCACCGCGCCGGCAGCCAGACGAATGTGGCCGCGCTCGCCGCGAATTTTCAAGGCGCGCTGCGGGTCGCGGGCCGTCACACTGAATTCCCCGGCCACGTTGCCGGTGTTTTCGATGGTCACGCCGATGGTATCGGGCAGGCGAATGAGGCTGTTGCTCAGGCGGGCTTCATAAGAAACAAATCCGCCGATGATGAGCGATAAACCGGCCCCTACCCGCACGCCCCGGTAACGCTGCGAAACCAACTCCAGGCGCACACGCTGCCGGCCGGTCGGCGTGGAGCGGTGGCGCGGCGGGCGGACCGCCAGGGCGATCTGGGTTGTGGCCCCGGCCGGTAGATCGATAAATTCTGTCGGCGTGCTTACCCACTCCTGGGGCACGCCCTGCACCCGCACAGTCACGCGGTCGTCGATCGTGCCCCGGTTTAAGATTTCCAGGTTAATGGTCAGGCGGCGGCCCGGCTCCACGGTGAAGCTGTCCTGGGGCAGGAACAGAGCCAGTGGTTCTTCCTGGTCGACCGGCTCAGCGGATGGCGTGGTGCGGCCGAGGGAAACGGCCGTGGCCCCCGCAGTCACCGCCATGTCCGATTCATACGGTGTAACTTCCGGGCCGATGAGCGAAAGCTCGTAGGGGCCAATGCGCACGCGCGCCCCCGGCGTCAGCGGCGTGGGATCATTGGCGCGCAGCCGGCGGTCATGGACAAATGTGCCGTTGATGCCGCCTAAATCTTCCACTTCCCAGCCCAACGACGTGGCTTGCAGCCGGGCGTGGTGGCGCGACACGCCTTCGGCGGGCAGCACAATATCGTTATCCGCCCCCCGTCCCAAGGTTACGACGGCCTGCGTGAGCTGGACACGGCTGGGGGGATGGCCGGGCGTGTCGATGGAAAGCTCGTAACCAGGCGGCGGGTCGGCCACCTGCGCCAGAATGTCCGATTCGGGCGTCATGACCTGAGTAGGCTCGCCGGCCAGAGACAGCATAGCACTCTGCAAAGCCGCATCCAGGTCGGCACCGGTGGCATAGCGATCCTCCGGGTCCTTGGCCAGCAGTTTACTCAGGATGGTATCCAGCAATGGCGGGATGTCGGGACGGACTTCGTGGGCCGGCGGCGGCATGACGCCGCGTGTATGGGCAGCCAGGGCTTCTGACAGACTTTGGAAAGAGAAGGGCAGGCGGTTGGTAAACAATTCGTAGAGAACAACGCCCAGTCCGTACAGGTCTGAACGGCCGTCCAACTCCGCCCCCTCGCATTGTTCCGGCGACATGTACGTGGGTGTGCCCAGCGTCATGCCCGTTTTGGTCATCTCAGTGCCCTCAGACAGCTTTACCAGACCAAAATCGGTCAGGACGGCGCGGAAGGGCTGCTCGCCCGGCTTGTCGGCGCGCGTGAGACGCTTGAGGATGATGTTGCCGGGCTTAACGTCGCGGTGCACGATACCCCGCCGGTGGGCATAATCCAGCGCCAGGGCAATGTGGCTGCCAATCTGCAAACCTTGAGCCAGCGGCAAGAATTTATGATCCTGCTGCAAACGGCGCAGATGGGCGCGCAGGCTGCCGCCATCCACGTACTCCATGGCAATAAACAAACCCTCGTCGGATTCGCCAAAATCGTAAATGCGCACGATGGAAGGATGATCTAAGCTGGCAGCGGTGCGGGCTTCCTGGATGAGCCGGTTGCGGAATTCGGTCTGGCGGGCATACTGCTCATGCATCAGCTTGATGGCAACCTGCCGGTTGAGATTGCGATCTTGCGCGCGATATACGGCGCCCATACCACCATCACCCAACAACGATTCAAGCTGATACCGATTGTTTATCACGCGACCGATTTTTGTGGTCATGAGCCACTTCTCCTCATTACGGGCAGTGCCCTTGGACCAGCCCGCGAAGTCCGCAACCTGCAGGGCTTTATGCTTCTGCGAGAATTTCTCGTAAGGCAGTCAGGAAGATTTCGACCTCCCGGTCGCCAATCCAGTAGTGGGTAACGGCCCGGAATCCCTTCAGGCTATTGGGGCCAACCCAGACGTTGGCTTGCTGCTGTAGGGCGGCGGCCACGTCTTCGGCCGTCATGCCAATCTCGTCACCCATACTAAAAAAGACCATGTTGGTTTTTACACTATCCGGCTGGACGATAATGCCGGGGATTTGCGCCAGACCCTGGGCCAGCGCCTGGGCACGCTGATGATCATCGGCCAGGCGCTCGACCATTTCGTGCAGGGCCACCAGACCGGCAGAAGCCAGGATACCAGCCTGGCGCATGCCGCCGCCCACGACTTTGCGCATGCGGTGGGCGCGATCAATAAATCTTTGCGAGCCACATAATACGGAACCGACCGGCGCGCACAAACCTTTGCTCAGGCAAAAGGTGACCGAATCTACGTGTTGGGTGATGTCCGCAGCCGGAATATTTTGGGCTACGGCCGCGTTGAACAACCGCGCGCCGTCCATGTGGACGGCCAGCCCATGACGATCGGCGACGGTACGGATGCTGGCAAAGTAATCGGGCGGCAGCGGGTACCCCCCTTTGCTGCCATAGCTGTTCTCGACGAGGATGAGGCGGGTGCGGGGAAAGTGGGCATCGTCGGGAGAAACGGCCGTTTCTACGGCCGTGACATCCATCCTGCCTGTTTCATCTGTAGGCAAAACATGGGGAAAAATACCGCCCAGAGTCGCCATCCCCCCGGCTTCATAAAGATACGTGTGCGCATCAGCGCCTACAATGGCCTCGTCGCCGCGTCCGGCATGGGCCAAAATGCCCACCAGATTGCCCATCGTACCGCTGGCGACGAAGAGCGCCGCCTCTTTGCCGGTCATTTCGGCAGCCAGCGCTTCTAACTCGCGCACGGTAGGATCTTCACCATACACGTCATCGCCCACTTTAGCCTGGGCCATTGCCTCGCGCATGGCCGGAGTCGGCCAGGATACCGTGTCAGAACGAAAGTCGATTCTATCCATACTGGAAGTTTACGTAATATTGGGCAGTTTGCAAGTGTGTGGGCGATATAGGAGCGGTATAACTCGACTGATTAGCCATCTCGCTTGCCGCTCGCGCCTATCTCCTGGCAAATCTTATTCCTCCTGCTCCAAAACCTGACGCAGCAGCGGCTCGATGGCTTTCATGGCCCGGCCGCGATGGCTGATCTGGTGCTTGACCCCGGCGGGCAGTTGAGCCATCGTCAGGCCGCGATCGGGCAGGAAGAAGACAGGATCATAGCCGAAACCGCCGTTTCCGGCAGGCGCAAAGGCGATCTGACCTTCGCAAACGCCGGGCGCCAGCCCGATCACGCCGTCTGGGTTAGCCAGGACGATCACGCAGCGGAAACGGGCGGTGCGCTCAGCCGCAGGCACACCTTGCAAATTGCGCAGCAGCAGCTGGTAACGGTCGGCGTGGGTGAGGCCGGGGCCACCGTAGCGAGCGGTATAGACGCCGGGCTGCCGGTCCAGAGCATCTACCTCCAGGCCGGAGTCGTCGGCCAGGGTGAGCAGGCCGGTCTGGCGGGCGTAGGCCAGGGCCTTTAACTGGGCGTTTGCCTGGAAGGTTTCGCCAGTTTCAGGGACGTCTTCGGTGACGCCGGCGTCGTCGAGGCTGAGCCAGGCGATGTCCAGATCGGCCAGCATGTCGGCAAATTCCGCGACTTTGCCTTTGTTGTGGGTGGCAACTAAAAGTTTTTGACTCATGAATAAGGTCCTTTTATAAAGATATGGTGGCGGTATGATGTGGGTTACGGGTGAAATTTTACTCAGGGCCTGCTTATTGAGCGCATATGCTTTGCAGATCATCCTATGCTATACTCGGTTTAATTCTAACGCAAAGGAGGTTGTGATGGATAAACAACATCCTTCGCGACTGCGCTTCAATTTCGGCTTTCTCATTGAGGCGAGATTAGGCACCAGCCGCACCATTGAACTTGATTACCCCACAATCGACGTGGAAGATCTGAGATTGGCCCCGCTTAAGGGGACGTTGGAAGTCACACGCACGTCGGAGGGAGTATATCTCGCGGGAACGCTTAACACGGTGATAACCGTTGAATGTGTTCGCTGCCTGAATGATGCCTATGTCCCGTTGACGGTGACGTTAGGCGAATTGTTGTATTACCCGCCCTGGGAAGCGCCGCCGGGTGAATTATACATCGGCGAGGATGGCTACATCGACCTGGCTCCGCTGGTACGGGAGCTGGCGTTGTTGGAAGTACCTATCCAGCCGACTTGCCGACCGGACTGCCAGGGCTTATGCCAGGAGTGCGGCCAGAATCTGAATGAAGGGGATTGTGGCTGCGAAGACGAAGAACTTGACCCGCGCCTGGCGATGTTGAAAGAGCTTTTGGACAAGGAATAGGGTGATTGGGTATTCAGGTGATTAGGTGTTCAGGTGTTCAAGTGCTCAGGCACTCACCTTAACACCAAAACACTTGGACACCTGAACACCAAAACACTTAAACACTTATTGGCTGGTTTATGTTTTTTGATCAAGCAAAAATCTACGTGAAAAGTGGTGACGGCGGAGACGGTATGATTAGTTTCCGGCGGGAGGCCCACGTGCCGCGCGGCGGCCCGGACGGTGGTGATGGCGGGCACGGCGGCGACGTGGTTTTTTACGTGGACAGCAACGTAAGTAGTCTGGTGAAGTTTCACCGGAATGTGCATTTTCGGGCGGAGAACGGCCGTCACGGGGGCAAGTCTCGCAAGACTGGCGCCAGCGGCGACACCCTGCGCCTGCCCGTCCCACCCGGTACCCTCATCCGCAGCGCCGACAGCGGCGATTTGCTGGCCGACCTGACCGAACCGGAGCAGGAAGTGGTGATCCTGGCCGGCGGGCGCGGCGGACGCGGCAACATTCACTTTGCCAACAGCGTCCAGCAGGCCCCGCTGCTGGCCGAACGCGGCGAACCGGGCGAAGAGGCGTGGCTGCTGCTGGAGCTGAAACTGATCGCCGACGTGGGCATTGTGGGCGTGCCAAATGCGGGGAAATCGACCCTGTTAACGGCCGTTTCCGCCGCCCGCCCCAAAGTCGCCAACTACCCCTTCACCACCTTACAGCCCAACCTCGGCGTAGTCACCATCGACGATTATCAAACGATGGTCCTGGCCGACATTCCCGGCCTGATTGAAGGCGCGGCCGAAGGCGTGGGCCTGGGGCATGAATTTCTGCGCCACATCGAGCGCACGCGGATGCTCATCCACCTGCTGGACGGCGCGGCCAAAGAGCCGCTGACCGATTGGGCCATGATCAATCAGGAACTGGCCTTGTATGATACCAGCCTGGGCCTGCGCCTGGACGAACGGCCGCAGCTGGTGGTGCTGAATAAGATGGATCTGCCGGACGCGCAAGCCTGGGAACCCATCATCGAGGAAGAAGTGCGCAAGGCGGGTTATCCGTTTTGCTCTATCTCGGCGGTGACCGGGCAGGGTGTGCAGGCCATGCTGTATAAAACGAAGCAGATGCTGGACGAAGCACCGGAAGTGGCCCCGGCCGCCAGCGAAGAAGTCGTCATCCGGGCGGCGGAGGACGAGAACGTGTTTACGATTGAGCGTGAAGATGGCGGCTGGCGGGTACACGGCCGTAAGATCGAACGCATCGCCGCCATGACTTATTTTGAATTTGAAGCGACGCTGCTGCGCTTCCAGCAAATCCTGGAGAGCATGGGCATCAGTGAAGCGTTGGAAGAAGCGGGGGTTGAAGTCGGCGATACGGTATATATCGGCGATGATACGTTGGAGTGGGCAGAGTAAGATTGGGTCTTCTGGGCGGGACCTTTGACCCGCCGCATTATGGGCATCTGTGGCTGGCGGAGTCGGCCCGAGACCAACTGCACCTGGATCAGGTGCTTTTTTTGCCTGTGGGAGAGCCGCCGCACAAAGACCGGCAGGGGATTACGGCCGTTTCCCAGCGCCTGCATATGACCCAACTGGCCATCAACGGCCACCCCGCATTTCAACTCGACGACACCGACGCCGTGCGCCCGCGCCCCCACACCACCTGTTCCCTCCTGCCGCTGCTGCGGGCCGCCCACGCGCAGGCCGACCTGTGGCTGCTGATCGGCTCGGATTCGCTGCGCGATTTCCCCACCTGGCACGAACCGGCCTGCATCATCACCCAATGCCGGCTGGCGGTGCTGGACCGGCCAGGGGCCGTGGTGGATTGGCCGGATTTGGAAACGGCCGTGCCCGGTCTGCGCGCCGCCACCGACATGCTGGATGGCCCCACGATGGACATATCGTCAACGGCCGTGCGCCGTTGGGCCAGGCTGGGCCACTCCTTACGCTACCTGCTCCCCGATTCGGTTCTCAATTTTATTACCCAACAGAGTTTGTACGAAACGCGCTAAATAAGAGCCTCCCGGGAGGTTAATGTCGCCTCTTGACTTGGCCCCTGGGGCCGGGCGTATCATATGCCCATGACCGATCGGACAGAACTGGCATCCTTAACCGTGGGGCAGTTTGGGCGCATGAGCCAGCTTTCGCGCAAGGCGCTGCGCGTCTACAACGAGCGCGGCCTGCTGCTGCCGGCGCGCATCGACCCGGAATCCGGCTACCGCTACTACACCCGCGCGCAGGTGGACGTGGCCCGCCGCATCCGGCTGCTGCGCCTGATGGATATGTCGCTGGAGAACATCACGGCCGTGCTGGCTGCCTGGGAGACGGACCCGGCCACCGCGCGGCGATTGATCCAGGGGCAGGTAACGGCCGTGGAGAAACGGGTAACGGCCGTGCAGCTGGCCGCCCAACTGTTGCAAGAAGAGTTTATTCCCAACAAGGAGCGACACATGTCATTTACCTTTGCCCAGGCCGAATGGCCTGCCCAAACCGTTGTATCCATCCGCCGCCACATTACCGTGCCGGCCTACCACCAATCCATTTACCCCACCCTGCAGCAGCTGTGGGGCCACATCCGCGAACACGGCGCCGAACCATCCGGTGACCCTATCGCCCTTTACTATGGCCCTGTGAACGAAGAAGATGACGGCCCGGTGGAGATCTGCGTGCCCTTTAGCGGCCTGGTTCCCCCCGCCGGCGAGATCAAAGTGCGCGAACTGCCCGCCCACAAAACCGTGCAGGTCCGCACCTTCGACGAGTACAACCAGTATCCCAAACTGCTGGAGATGTGGAATGGGCTGGGCCGCTACGTCAACGAGCAGGCCATCGAGCCAAACTGGGACCACGATATGACCACCTACGAAATCTGGCACGCCGACGAGACGATGAGCATTTGCTGGCCGGTGAAGTAGCTTTGAGCTATTAGCTGTAAGCTGTTAAGTGATCAGTAGAAAGTTTTCAGAAGACCCGAAGGGTTTGAAACCTGGGCTACTCGACTAAATTGGTGCAAAACCCTTCGGGTCTAATTCCCAAAACTTTTTGCGGTTTACTTAGCTGCAAGCTGTTAGCCGGAAGCTTCTTGCTTATAGCTGACAGCTTACAGCTTACAGCTTAAAACCATCCCCCAATCCCGGTTGAACTGTTCCACCACCCAGGGGATGTGGGGAGCGCCGTCGAAGCGCACTTTGTCCTCGATGAGCATGATCAGCCAGAGGTAGAGGCGGTAGAGGGCGCGGCGGGTCTCGGCGGCGGGCGCGGCAGAGGGCGAACGGCCGTATCCCCCCCAAAACGGATCCGCCGCATCCCGGAACATCACCTGGTCGATCTCCGGGTCGCCCCACAAGGCGCGTTCCCAATCAATGATGCCGGTGATGGCGGTACGGCCGTCCACCACATCCACAAAAATGTTCCCCTCCCACAAATCCCAATGCACCAGCCGCGGCACGTCCACCCCGTCCAGCAAGGGGGCCAATTCCTCCAGGCGGGCGCGCACGGCCGTATAGGGAACCGGCAGCGCCACCCCCAGCCCTTCGCCATCGTCCAGCAGCGCGCCCGTCATGCGCAAAAACGCCTCCCGCCAGGAACTGGCCGAGAGGTCGGGGCTGTCGTAGCCAAAGCGCGCGCCCGGCAGCGCGTGGATGCGGGCCGCGTATTCGCCCAACTGGCGCAGCACGCGGGCCAGTTCCTGCGGCGGCATGTCGGCTTTGGCCTGGTCTAACGGCCGTCCGGCCAGCCGGGCCACAAACATATAATCACGGTCCAGCACCCGCCGGCTGCCGTCGTAGGCCAGCAGCCGGGCCACGGGAATATCCACCTCTTTTTCCACCAGCTGCATGACGGCCGTTTCGCGGCGCATCAGGTCACGCTCATACGTCAGCACCGGCTGGCCGGGCGGCGGCGCAATGCGCAGCACCACGTCCGGCTGCCCGTCAGAAAGCGCGATGGCATAGGCGGTGTTAAACCAGCCGTCTTTGAGCGGGGTAATAGCGGCGGGGGAAACGGCCGTGCCAAACTGCGCCCGCACCAACTCCCCAATCACCGCGTCGCTAAACTCACTCTTCGTAAAACTCTTCATTGTTCACCTCAGATGGGTCCAATCTTAAAGAGTGGACCCATCTCTGCAAAGTAAAAGTGCGCTACACCTGGATCAAGTGTAGCGCACTACAAAAGGGAGGAAAAACCCAAATGAAAGCCTGTCAAAACTGAGAATAAAAGCACGGTAAAATCAAGGGTCTTTGGGGTTTCGTGGACTTCGGTCTGATGCGTGATACGTAATACGTGAACTCTCCTCGGTCACGCATCACGTTTCACGCATCATTCGCTGTCAATACCCTGAATTCCTAAAGAGCCGAACAAATCCGGGTACCCATCCCAGGCTAAGGCGTGGTCAGGCCATAACCATAGGGGAACAGTGGTCCCTCTTCGCCCTCGCCCAGATTGGCAAAGTCGAACGGCAGTTGATCGGCGCTGCGCGGCCAGGTGTAGGACAGCTTGCCGGTAAACGGCGCGTCGCCAAACAGCACGTCGGCCACGCCCTGCCCTTCCGTGCCGGGCAGCCAGGCCGCTACCAGCGCGTCCCAACTATCCAGCCTGTCGGTAATCACCAACGGCCGTCCCGAAACCAGCACCACCACCAACTGCTCGCAGCGCTCCTCCATGCGCTGGATCATGCGCAGGTCGTTGACCGGCAGGCGCAGGTCGGCGCTGTCACCCAGCCCCTCGGCATAAGGTGGTTCCCCAACAACACCCAGGCATACGGCCGTCTGGTCGGCCGGGACATCCTCAAAGCGGCCAAACTTGTCGTAGATAACCGTCGTCTCCGGCGAAACCGTCGCCTGGACCGCCTGCAAAATCGTCGTGCCGGGGGTAATGTTGCCCGGACGGCCCTGCCACTCAATCGTCCAGCCGCCGGATTGGATGCCGATGTTGTCGGCCGCTTCGCCGCCCACCAGCAGCAGCGGCACGTCCTTTGCCAGCGGCAGCAGGTCCCCATCATTCTTCAGCAGCACTTGCGATTCGGCCACGGCCTGCCGCGCCACCGCCCGGTGCTCTTCGGAGCCAACCAGCGGCAGCAGCGCCGGGTCGGAATAGGGATGCTCAAACAGGCCCATCTCAAATTTCACTTTGAGGATGTTGGTCACCGCCTCGTCGATGCGCTCCATAGAGACGGCCCCATCCTCCACCGCCTGGGTCAGCGTGGCGATGAAGCGGTTGTAGTCATAGGGGACCATGTTCATGTCGATGCCGGCGTTAACGGCCGTCACTACGGCCGTGTAATAATCATTGTCGATCTGGTCAATCCCGCCCCAGTCGGACACAATAAAACCGTCAAAACCCAGTTCATCACGCAGCACGTCGGTCATCAGGTACTGCTGCGCGTGCATCTTCAACCCATCCCAACTGGAATAGGAGGTCATAATGTTTTGCGCCCCGGCCGCGATCACGGCCGTGTACGGCGGCAGATGGATGGCCCGCAGCGTGGCCTCGTCCACGTCCGTCACGCCCTGGTCCAACTGGTAGCTGCCCGTGGTGGAGCTGCCCCAGGCGGTGCCGCCGTCGCCCACGTAATGCTTGGGCGTCGCCAGCACGGTATCCGGCGCGGCCAAATCCTCGCCTTGCAGCCCTTGCATATAGGCTACCGCCAGCGCCGAAACCAGGTCAGTGTTTTCGCCATACGCCTCGTAGGTGCGGCCCCAGCGAATGTCCTGCGGCACGGCCACCACCGGCGCATAATCCCAGTAAATGCCCGTGGCAATCATCTCCTGCGCCGTCACCCGGCCAATTTGCTCCATCAGCGCCGGGTTGTTGGCCGCCCCCAGGCCGATATTGTGCGGGAAGATCACCGCGCCCTGGACGTTGTTGTGCCCGTGCACCGCGTCCACGCCGTAAATCAGGGGAATGGCCAGCGGCGATTCCAGCGCGTACGCCTGGAAGCCATCCACCATTTCCGCCCACGCTTCTGGCGTGTTGGGGGTGGGATAGCCGCCGCCGCCGCTGAGCAGCCCGCCAATCCCGCGCGCGGCAATGTCATCGGCCACGATACTGTTCTTTTCCACCAGCGTCATCTGCCCGATTTTGTCGGCCAGGGTCATGCGCGCCAGCAGGTCGGCCACCCGCTCGTCGACGGGCAGGTCGGGGTTTTTGTAGGGCGCGTCAGCGGGAACCGCTTCGCGTTCCGGGCCGGGCGTCGGCTCGGGCACGTCGGCGACCACGTCGCTCTGCCCAATCTCAAAGAAGACGAGCTGCCCAAAGACGGCCGGGTTCTGGTAAGAAGTGTCGCCCTTGTCGGCCAGCGACCAGATCACTTTCAGGTTGCGGTCTTGCTCAGAGGCGCTGTTCAGATGTACCTGGAAGCCGATCACATTGCCATGCTCGCGCTGGATATTCCAGACGTTGTTCTTCAGCGGGATGGCCATTTCCACGGCGTAACCGGTGTCGGTGGTGGCCACCTGGACCTGAGCGTCGGACGCAGCGCCGTTGACCCCGCCCAGCACAATCTCATCCAGCGGTTTGCCGGCGTTCAGGGCCGGCACAGTGATTTGGGCCACGCCGTCGCGGTAGGAAGTGAGGCCCAAATCGCCGGTAGCGTTGATGTAAAACTCGACGGAATCCTCGTTCCAGTAGTCTTCGCCATGCTGTCCGGTGATGATTTTGGCGTCGGTCACGTCGGCCATCAGGTAGAGGTACTCATCATCGGCGGCGGCGGCAAAGGAAACGGCCGTCGACCCCCGCACCTGCGCCGCCGTCTCGGGAATCAAGACTTTGGGCACGCCCTGCCAGTCACTCAGGTCGCCATCCAGGGTGATCGCCACGGGGAAGGGAGCCAGGTAGGTTTCGCCGGGCACGCCAGCGGGGGCCAGCATCGCTTCTACGGCCGTTTCCACCGTCTCCGCTTCTGCGGTGGGCGCTTCGGTCGGCTCTGGTGCGGTGGTGGGTGCGGGCACGGCCGTGTTGGTGGGTACGGCCGTGGGCGACTCAGCTGGCGCTTCTGTGGGCACAGGTGTAGCCGCCTCTGGCGCACCGCCGCAAGCGACCAGGAATACCATTAACAGGAATAAGGCCAGACGGCCGTTTCTCTTCATTCTCTTCCTCTCCTCTAAAATCCAGCTTCCCGGAGGTTCGGAACTTCCGGGAGGCTTTGCTCTCATGTCGGTACTGTAGATAACTGCGGAGCGTGATAGCGCGCGTTGGAAACGGCCGTGGCCCCATCCCAGGCAAAGCGCCCTTCCAGCCGCACGTCGCGGGACGAACTGCCCACACGCACGACAAACTCTCCCGGCTCTACGACCCAGCCAGACGCGGCCGGATCGTAATAGGCCAGCGATTGGCCGGTCAGCTTCAGGGTGACAGTCTGGCACTCGCCTGGCTCCAGGTGAATTTTGGCGAAGGCTTTGAGCTCTTGTAACGGCCGTACCAGACGACTCTCCACATCACTCACATAGACCTGCACCACTTCCTGCCCGGCGCACGGGCCGGTATTCGTCACGTCCACGCTCACCAGGATCTCGTCATCAGAGCCAAAGGTCTCGCCGTTCAGGCGCAAATTCTCGTAGGCAAAGGTGGTGTAAGACAGCCCGTGCCCAAAGGGGAACAGCGGCTCCAGCCGCTTTTTGTCGTAGAAGCGGTAACCGACGAAGATGCCCTCGCCGTAGTGGACACGGCCGTTTTCGCCAGGGTAGTTGATAAAAGCCGGATTGTCTTCCAGGCGCACCGGGAACGTGGTCGGCAGCTTGCCGGATGGCGTCACGTCGCCAAACAGCACATCGGCCAGCGCGTTGCCCGCTTCCTGCCCGCCATACCACTGCTGCAAGATGGCCGGCACTTCGGCCAGCCAGGGCATTTCTACCGGCGACCCCACGTTCAAGACAACCACCGTATGGGGGTTGGCAGCCGCCACGCGGCTGATAAGCTCGTTCTGGCGGCCGACCAGGGCCATGTCGGTCCGGTCGAAACCTTCGCTCTCCCACTCGTTGGTCAGCCCGGCGACGATGATGGCCACGTCGGATTGGGCAGCCAGGTCTACGGCCGTCTGAAGCGGATCGGCGGGCAGGGGTGGCTGGCAGCCCAGGCGCAGCGTGCGCCAACCGCTGTCCGGCGCAGTGCTGTACTCGACGGTCAGATCCACAGGTTTGCCGGCGGCATGGGAAAGGGTAACGGCCGTTTTCTCATCGGCAATCTCGGCCCAGCGGTCAATCAAAAGCTGCCCATCCACCCACAACCGCGCCCGGCCAATCTGCCACACCACCAGTTCGTACTCGCCATCCTCGGGCACGGTCAGGCGGCCCTGCAGCCGCGCCGAAAAGTGGGCCGGATCGACGTACGGATCAACCGTGCCGAACCAGGAGAAGGCACTTTTATCCACCACCTGCGTATGTACCGGCTCGCCTTCCAGCTCGGGATTATCGTAGTAGGTCAGGGTAAACCCGGGGGATTGGCCGTCAACGGCCGTGACCCAATCCATGTCCAGCGTCGGGGGCTGCCAATGGATAGGGGTGCCAAGAGCATAATTGACCTGCACTGTGCCGGCACGCCGCCGGATGCCCGCCAGCGGCGAGACCATATAGAAGGGATTTACCGCCGAACTGCCGCCACCCATAATCTGCGCCCATCTGGCATTTTCGCCGATGACGGCGATGGATTGGATCCTGGTGGGATCGAGAGGCAGCAGGTCACCTTCATTTTTCAGCAGCACAATGGCTTCGGCAGCGGCGCGGCGCGCTACCCGCCGGTGGGCAGGCCGGTCGATGGCCTGCTCAGGTGCCAGTTCCGGTTGATCAAAGGCGCCCACACGGGCCAGCAAACGCAGCAGGCGGCGCACTTTGTCGTCGATGTGGGCCTCCGCCATTTCGCCGGCTTCCACCGCGGCGATGATTTTTTCCGGATCCATCCAGCGCGCCGGTCCAGGCATCTCCAGGTCCAGACGGCCGTTGGGCACGTTGTCGCTGTAAGTACCGTACCAGTCAGAGATCACCGCGCCGTCGTAGCCCCAGCCTTCTTTGAGCACGTCGTGGAGCAGGTCGTTTTCGCTGGCGTGCACGCCGTTGACGCGGTTATAGGAACTCATCAGGCTCCAGGGTTGGGCGGCCATGGCGATGCGAAACGGTTCCAGATAAATTTCGTGCAACGGCCGTTCCGCCACCTCAGAACTCATGGAAAAGCGCTCAAACTCCTGCTCATTGCAGACGAAGTGCTTGATACAGGCCGCCACGCCCTGGCTTTGCAGGCCGCGAATATAAGCCGAAGCCATCGTTCCACTGAGGAAAGGGTCTTCGGCGTAACACTCAAAGTTGCGTCCAGCGATAGGCGTGCGATGAATATTCACCGTAGGAGCCAGGAGCACATGAGCGCCTTTGGCTTTGGTTTCTTCGGCCAGCGCTGCGCCCACCTGCTCCACCAACGCCGGGTTCCAGGTAGCACCCAGGGCTGCGCCTACCGGGAAACAGGCCGATTTAGGACCGGTGTTGCCATCCTGGCCGCGTGCGCCGTTGGGTCCGTCGGTCACTTTAAGGGCGGGAATGCCCAGGCGCGGGATGGGAGCGGTGCGCCACATGTCGGTCCCAGCCAGCAAAGAAACCTTCTCGGCCAGGGTCATAGCTTGCAAAATGTCGTCAATTCGTTCGTTCATCGTTTTCTCTCAGTATCCAGGTTTTAACGTGGGACGCAGATTCTTGGGCGGGTTCCACTGCAAACATCTGCGGCAGCACGTTTTTCTATGGGCCCTTCTGGACGGTGACGCGCAGCAGTTGGACCTGCCCGTCCCGGTCCAAAATGTGCTGGGAAACGGCCGTGTCCAGGCAGCAGCCCGTGGCCTGGGTAATACGGCCGTCGGCCCATTCCACCTCAATCGCCGCCGCCTCGCCCAGCGTGTAGACGATGGGCGTCTGGCAGAAGGTAAAGGCCAGCGAACCGGCGGGCAAAGCCAGCGTTTGCGCCTGCCCGGCCACGTCGACGTAGGCAAAACTGCCGGGGTCCGCCAAAAATTCGTCGGGGCGCAGCAGCGCAGGCGCAAAATGCAGCGCGCCCTCCTGCACGGCGATGCCCAATTCGCCCCAGCGGGTGAGAATTTCCTCTTTCACCTGGCCGGTCATGCCCGGCTGGCGCGCGCCGCTGCCCGCCGGAGTGTGGGAATAGGGATCGGTGGGAAACGCGCCGTAGATGGCCGGCGATTTGTTGAAGCCCAATCCCTGGCGAATGTCATAGTAGGCCTCCGCCAGAGCGGTGGTGACGGCCGTGTCCGCTGCCTGGTCCAGCGCCTGTTGATAACATTCCTGCGCCGCCAGCAGCAGCTTGGAAACCATGTGCCAGTAGATGCTGCCCAGCCCTTCGTAGGCAAAAAACGTGCCGGAGCGGCCGGTGAACGCGCGGTGATTGAAGGTTTCCTCGAACAAATCGAGGATGAAAGCGCGTTCGGCGGCGACCAGGGAAGCGTAGGCCGGTTCCTGGGCCAGTTGGTCCAGCACGCGGGTGGCGTCGGCGGCGTTGCGGAAAGCGCCGTGGAAGTGGTAAACACCGGCCTCGTCGCGGCTGAGCAAACGGCCGTCGCCCGCCACCGCCAGCGCGGCCACCAGGGCCGAATCGGCCACCTGCTCGGGACGCACGTTGTTCTTCTGCCGGAAGCCGGGCAGAGCGCGGTTGGGATACAGGATGTAGGTGTGCTGGTCGGCGCGATAGAGGTCGCTGTGGCGCAGGCTGCGCAGCAGGGCCAGCGCCTCGGCGGGCGCCAGCAGGCCAGAGGAGAGGATGGCGACCTGGCCTTCCAGCATGGGATAAAGATGATCAACAGCCGCTGTACCGTTCTCCAGGCGCAAAATGTTATAGGCATGGTAGAGGTCATCCGGGCGGCGGTTGGCGCGCAGGGTATCATCCACGTAACCCTGCGCCAGGGCCAGAAAATCGGCCAGAGTCTGCCCATCCAGTTCTGCCTGGGTGGAGGGCAGTCCATTGCGGTAAACGATGGTGCGATAAGCTGTAGCGGCAGCGCCCAGTTCATCCATGATGGTGCGGCGCGCACGGCCGTCGAAGCCTGTTTCCAGAGCCGGCTGATGGGCGGCAAGGCTGGCTTGCACGGCCGTGAAGAGGTCGGCGACGGCCGTGTTCACCACAAACGTTTCGCCCTCGGCCAACTGCGTTTGCCAGAAGGCGATGAAGCGGCGCAGGTAGGCCGTCGTCACCACGGACAGCCCCTTGCCCACCAGGGCGTTGTTGGCGTCGTTCCATTCCGGGCGCTGGGTGTTCATCCAGATGCCGCCGCCGGGCACGAGGTTGGTAAGCTTGGCCAGCAGCAGGACAAGCAGTTTTTCCGTCAGGGTGGCGTGGACGATGTCGCCGCCGGAAGTTTGCAGGAGACGGCCGTCTGTGCCCAGCTGGGATACGGCCGTTTCCACTGCTTCTTCGCTCTCCCAGTCAAACTGGATGGTGTTGGACCAGTCGGCCAGCATTTCCGCATAGGGTTTGAGGCGGTAGGGCACGTTGGCGTAGGCAAAAATGGGGCGGCGGCCCAAGCGGGCCAAAACACCCGGCTGCGTTTGGGCCGCAATTTCCAACAACTTTTGCAAATAGATGATCTGGTGATCGCTCCAGTAGCCGATGTTAGACCAGGGATTGTGCGGTTCAGGAATCTCCCACTCGATTCCGGCGCGGGTAACGCGGTAAGGATTGTACCCATCGGCGGTGGTGGCGTTGAGGAATTTGGCGATCATGCCCTCTACGTAGTCGGGGAAAGACAGCGCCAGCGGCTCCCAATTCTGGAAGATGTCGCGCCAGTTGCCCTGGTAATCGAGCCGCGGCGAGCCGTCCGGGTGTTTCAGGTTGATGGAAAACTGGTTCCAGGGACGGCTGGGGTCACCATGGCGACGGCTAAAGGTAAGCGGCAGGTACTCGTAACAGAGGCGGATCAGGTCGGGGTCAGCGGCAGCAGCGGCCCGGCCACACAATTGCTTGATGGTCAGGTGAGCAGGCAAGCCGGCAAACCATGACGCCTGGGCCGCCAGCAGAGGGCGATTCCGCGTCTCGATAAAGTCCAGGAAGTCGACCCGATCGACACGGTAACCGTTGGCAAAGATGCCGCCGCGCATGATGTTGAACATGACGTTGGCAAAGTGGTGGGCAGTGGTCGTGGGCTGGGCCGTGGTCTGTAGGCCATCGGCGGCGGCGACATAGCGGCGCAGCACGGCCGTATTCTGCTCCACGTCGGCCTCGATTTGCCGTTCGATGGTCTGGCAGTCCTGGCGGAGCAGGTGAAGGAGGCGGGTAACGGCCGTGCTGTCCTGGTTAAGGTCGGCCACGATGTGCCAGCGTTGGGTCTGGCCGGGCGGCAGGTGGAGCGAGGCGTTCACCAGATAGGCGGCGGGTTGGCCGCAAATGTCGATTTCGGTGGAGAGGGAACGGCCGTGCCGGAAACCATCCACCTGATCCGGGCTCAGCAGGTAAGCAGAGCTGTCGAGTCCAACCTGCCAGGCAACGGTGGCCTGCAGCGATTCGCTGGGTTCAGCGCGGTCGGTGAGGGTGGCGCTAAGAGCAAACATGCCCAGCCCTGTGGCGGGCTCTAACTCGCTGCGTTTGTAGGCGTGGAGCAGGTTGCTCATGGTGGTCTGCATGGCGTTGGTGGCGCCATAGGGCAGCAGGTTTTGCAAGCCGTCCAGCAGGTCAATCTGGCAGGCGTCGTCGCCATCGTTTTGCAGCCAGCAGGTGCGGACAAAGCCGAAGCGGTCGCCGGTGCGCCAGGCGCAGCGGAAGGTCAGACCCAAATCGTGGTTGATTTCTTCAAAGACGAGGCTGCTGCCGGGCACGTTTTTGTAGAGATTGCGCTCCAATCGGTAGAGACCGGCGTAACGACTGGAAAAAGGTTCCCAGAGAAGGAAACGGCCGTGATCCGCCGAGACGGGGCGCATGATCCGCAAAATCGTTTTGCTGCCCGTGTCATCGCTGTGGGTTGTGATTTTGTCTTCCGTTTCGTAGGGAAAGAGGGCAGAATCCGCATTCACGCGCCCGGCTGTCAGCCCGCCGGTGCTGGCAATAAACAGCCAGTGATCGGCGCCGCTTACCAGGCTCATGAAAAAGGGCGGCATCTGATCGTAGTGGTGGATGCGGTAGTAGGTTTCGCCCAGAAGCTGGACAAATTCACCGGAGGGCACCGCATCGTTGTCCCACACTGGTAATTGTTCCAGATAAACGTCGTGGTGACGATGTGTCATGGATGAATCTCCAAAGAATTGGCGGGCAGTGGTGGGCTAACTCGCCTCTTGGCGTGCACTGCTCATTTTACGGCCGTGCGTACACGCGCACATAATCGACCGTCAAACGCTGCGGGAACTCTGTGGTCTCGTCGGGATAACCGGGCCAGTTGCCGCCCACAGCCAGATTCAACAAAATAAAAAACGGATGGTTATAGACCCACTCGCCGGCTACGTCGTCGGGCGTGATGGTATTGTAGAGCACATCGTCAACATACCAGCGAATGGCTTCCGGCTCCCACTCGATAGCGTAAACGTGGAAATCGTCGGCAAAAGGTGCGTTATCGGGCAAACTGTAACTGGCACCTACGCCGTTGGCGCCGGAATAGCCGGGACCGTGCACGGTGCCATGCACTATGCCCGGTTCGCGCCCGATGTTTTCCATGATGTCAATCTCGCCGCTGTCCGGCCAGCCGGCGGTGCTAATATCCTCGCCCAGCAGCCAGAAAGCGGGCCAGATGCCCTGGCCGCGGGGAATCTGGATGCGGGCCTCGAAACGGCCGTATGCCTGGGCAAACTTATCCTTCGTAATCAACCGCGCCGAAGTGTAGGGTTTGCCCTGTTTGCGCTGCTCTAGAGCCTGGATAACGAGACGGCCGTTTTCGATAAACGAATTATCCGGCTCGGCGGTGTAGAACTCATCCTCGGCATTGCCCCAGCCGTGGCCGCCAATTTCGTGGGTCCATTTGGCTTCGTCAATGGCCGGGCCGTCGAATTCATCCTGCCAGGTGAGGGTCCAACCCTCGCGATAGCCGATGGGAGTGGCCGTAGGCGGTGGCATAGTAGGCGGAACGGCCGTAGGCGCTGCCACCGCACTGCACGCGGACAAACTCGACAAAATAAGTCCTACGAGCAGTGCACGGATAGATTGGCGAATCGCTGTAAACAGGCCCACGGCTTCCCTTCCTCCGATCTAGTAATAGTCTCGCGTCGTTGACAGGTTTTCCACCTCAACAACTGCCTGTTCGGTCAATTGCAAATCATACAACTTCCCGCCAGACTGGGCCAGCGCCGAACGGAAGATGCCTTCCTGGTGCGATCGACCCTGCACAAACAACAACGAGCTGCCAGGCGACAGTTCGGCCGTCACCATGTCGATTTTGTCTTTGGGGATGCCTAGATCTACTTTTCGGGCTAACAGGGCGCCGGCGGCCGCGCCTAACAAGGCTCCGCCAATCGGACCACCCAGCAACAGACCGACCACAAAACCAAGCGTTCCTCCTTTGGCCGCCCCTTTGCCTTTAGTCAGATCCGTCGTCTCTTTCACTTTGAGCTTGCCGACCTCATTCTTCACGACAACAACAGCATCATCCAGCTCAACCAGGTTTTCCTTCACCAGACCATGCACGGTCTTTAGCAGTTTTTCTGCTCCGTCCATTTCTGTAAAGGTAACGGCTACGATATTGGTTTCCATCCCAAATCCTCCTTCGTTGAACGAGACCCTGAGGGTTAACAAAAACCCTCAGGGTCTCATTCTCAGTTTAGTTTCTGAATATTATGGGGAAGTAGTAGACATAATCGGTGTTCAGATAGACCCAATCCATCATGAATGAACCTGTGCTGTTTTCCGGCAGCTGCAGGCCGTAGCCCCAAACCTCGGTCAGTGTGAGGCCGTCATCAGGCGCACCAACCGGCTGCACAGCGCTGCGGTTAAAGCTGCTGAACGGCAGCGAAACCTTTTTCCAGCCAGTGAAGTTATCGGTGAAGGAGGCCTCGAACCGTTCAGATGTGTTTTCTGCCTGATACACGCGCACATAATCGACCAGCATTTTCTGTGGGAAGACGATGTTGGGGTCAATGCTACCGCCGAAGTTGCCGCCAATAGCCAGGTTCAAAATCATGTAGAAGGGATGATTGAAAACCCATTGGTTCGGCGCAACGTCGGCCGGGGTGGCATTGTGATAGTTGATGTCATCCACGAACCAGTGAATTTCATCCGGGCCCCATTCCACGGCAAAGGTGTGGTAGGTCAGCGAGACCGGCACGCCGAAGTCGTGGGTGCCGCCGAAGGAAGCGCCACCAGAGTAGCCGGGGCCATGGATGGTGCCAAAGACTTCGTTGGGGATGCGGCTTACGTATTCCATGGTATCGATTTCGCCGCTTTGCGGCCAGCCCACATCGCCGATGTTTGTGCCGAGCATCCAAAAGGCCGGCCAGAGGCCGCTGCCGCCGGTGGGCACCTGAATGCGGGCTTCCATACGGCCGTATTCATACTCCATCCGATCCGCCGCAATCAGCCGGGCAGACGTGTATTCACAGGGGCCATACCAGCAGGCCAGATCCGTCGTAGCGGTATTAACCTTTTGCATGGTCAGGGCCAGGTTGCCAACGCCGTCCAGCGCCGCATTGTCGGAGCTATTGGAATAGAATTGAAACTCACTATTGCCCCAGCCAGGAATGCCGTTCAGCGTGCCGTCGCCAATCTCATACTTCCAGTTGTTGGGATTGGGCGGCGTACCGGCCGCGCCGTTGAACTCGTCGTTCCAGACCATCGTCCAGTCACCGGGGGCCACGTCGGCCGTGGTGGTAATCTGGTTATCCAGCAAGTTGACGGTGATGGTGTCGCCGCTGTTGCTGCCGTAGTACCAGAAGCTGAGGCTGTCGTAGGCGCTCCAATCCTGCCCTTGCACGAAGGTTTGCGTGAACTGGGCCGGGCCGCCGGTGGTGTCGTAATCCACCGCCAGGACCTGTTCGAAGGCGTCCTGGCCGGGCCGGGCGTTGGTGTCACCGGCTGCCAGTTCGTTGATGCTCAGGGTGACGTCGCCAACCGCGTCCAGGAAGGAGTGGAACCCTTCAAAGTCGTGGATGAGGGCCGGATCGGCCATCTCGTCGTCGATGATGTTGAGGACGGCGCGGCGGTTGAAGCCCAACGTCACGTTTACCGGGTCGGAGAGCAACACCATCAGGTTTTTGTCGCCGCTGAATTTGCTGTTGGGCAGCGTCTGGATGTTGATGAGGCCATCGGTTTCGCCGGCGGGGATGGTGAGCGTGCCGCTGACCGGGACGTAATCACGGTCGGGGATGGCGTAACCTTCGGCGGTGCGGTAGTTGATGCTGACCGGTTCGGTGGTGCTGGTGGTGAGGCTGACGGTGAGCACGGCCGTTTGCCCTTCCAACACGTCGAACTGCTGGGCGGCAAAGGCGAGTTCTAACGGCCGTACATTGCCATTGTTGCCGTAGATGCTCAGGTCATCGATGTAGCGTGTTTCCGTGCCGCCGGTGCCGGTGGTACCCAGCGCCCAGCCATGGACTTCCGCGCCCGTCCAGCCATCATTCGGCGCGCCGTTGCCAATGTCCTTCCGATTCAGATCACTGAACGGCACTTGCACGAACTGCCAGCCGGCCACGTTGTCGGCCCACTCATAGCTCCAACGCTCGCCGTCGTCGGTGGTCGAACCGGGGTTGCGATTTTCCACGATGTCCAGGAAGACGATCGTGCCGCTGCCCGTGCCGTAATACCAGAAGCAAACGCCGTTGTAACTGCTCCAATCCTGGCTGACCCAGGTGTCCAGCGCGCCATTTTCAAAGGCGTGGGTAAAACCACCCCACCCAATGACGTTCGAGGTTAAATCGAGCACCTGATTGGCCGGATCGGTGCCGGGAATCGGGTCGATGGCCGCTGCGCTGGTGCTGGTGGTGGTGATGGCGACCGTCGTGCCGTTCCAGGTGTCGCCCCAGATGGCAAAGCCTACCGGCAGCCCATTGGCGTCGGTTCCCGAAGGTAAACCGCTCTCAAAATCGTCGATGACGGTGACGCGCTCCAACAGGCCAAAGTCGTCGACGTAGCGGGTTTCGGCGCTGCCGCCAGTACCCGTGGTGCCCAGCGACCAGCCATACACTTCGGTCCCGGTCCAGCCGTCATTCGGCGCGCCGTTGCCGATGTCTTTGCGGGTCAAGTCGCTAAACAAGATCTGGATGAACTGCCAACCGGAAGTGGTGTCGGTCCATTCGTAGCTCCAACGCTCGGCATCGTCGGTGGTGGAGCCGGGGTTACGGTTTTCGGCGATGTCCATAAAGACCACCGTGCCGCTGCCCGTGCCGTAGTACCAGAAGCCAACGCCGACGTAGCTGCTCCAGTCCTGGCTGACCCAGGTGTCAACGGCCGTATTGGCAAACGCGTGGGTAAAGCCGCCCCAGCCAACCACGTTGGCCGTCAGGTCCATGACCTGGTTGGCCGCATCTTTACCGGGCACGGGGTCGATGGCTGCCGCGCCGGTGCTGGTGGTGGTGATGGCCACCGTCGTGCCGTTCCAGGTGTCGCCCCAGGTGACAAAGCCGATGTCCAGGCCGTTGCCGTCCTGGCCGGCGGGCAGACCGCTCTCAAAGTCGTCGATGACGACCATCTTGTTGGGGTTGGGCGTTTCGTTGTCCTGAATGGTGACAACGGCCGTGGCCAACGCCCCCAGCTCGGCGCTGATCGGATTGGAAAGCTGCACCGAAAAGTCTCGTGAGCCATCCAGAATGGTGTTGTCGATGGTATTCACCGTCAACGTCTGTGTCAGGTCACCGGCCGGGAAGGTCAGCGTGCCGCTGACGGGGACGTAGTGGCTGCTGTTGGCCGTGCCATCCACCGTGGCGTAGTCGACCATGATCGTGTCGGTGCTGGTGACATTCAGGGAGACGGTCAGCGTGACCGGCTGGCCTTCGACCACGGCATAAGCGCTTTTGGCGAACTGCGTTTTTAGGGTAATGTTGCCCACGTCGCCATAGACGCCGACATTGTCCATTTTGAAGGAGCCGACCGTGCCATCCAACACAAACACCCAGTTGTCCACCTGCGATACGTCGTAGGGGGTTGTGCCAAAGGTGGCAAAGGGCAGAACAATGTGCCGCCAACCAACAAAATCGTCGACAAAGGTGGCGCGGCGGTCGTCGTTGATCACAGTTTGGATTTCAAATTCGTGGGTTGTGCCAGAGTTTTCGCCGTAGAACCAGAAGCTGACGCCTTGCATACCGCTCCAGTCCTGCGCCGGGCTGAAAGCCGCGCCAAAACCGGCCCAGCCTATTGGGGCATTGGCTGTGACTGACAAAACGTTGTTGGCGCCAACCTGACCGGGCAAGGCGAGGCTATCTGTCTCGCTGATAGTGGGAACGGCCGTGATTGGAAAATCAGCCCCCCCACCATTGTATACAAACCAACCTGTAGGCACACCGCCTTCAAAATCGGCAAAAGATTGCAGATTCACAAGTTGTAAATCATCCATTTTGAATGAGCCAACTGTGCCATCGAGAACAAATACCCAGTTGTCTACCTGAGAAACATTGTACGCGCCGCCAACGCCAAAAGTGCTGAAGGGCAGAATAATTTGCCGCCAGCCGACAAAGCTGTCGATGAAGGTAGCGCGGCGGTCGTCGCCGGGCACGGTTTGGATTTCGAATTCATGCGTTGTGCCGGAATTCTCGCCGTAGAACCAGAAGCTCACGGCGTCGTAGTTGCTCCAATCCTGCGCCGGGCTGAGAGCCGCGCCAAAACCGGCCCAGCCTATGGGGGCATTGGCTGTAACCGACAAAACGTTGTTATCGCCAACCTGACCGGGTAAGGCGAGGCTATCTGTATCGCTGATAGTGGGAACGGCCGTGATTGGAAAGTCAGCCCCCCCACCATTGTACACAAACCAACCGGTAGGTACACCGCCTTCAAAATCGGCGATGGTGGGGAACACGGCCGTTGCAGCCTGTGGCGCTTCTACCTCCGATCCAATCAACGTTCGGGCAGAAGCCAGATTGGTCACGAAGGCATAAGTCAAGAAAAGGCTTATTAACAAAACCGCTACGAGCGTTACGCTCTTGTGTGTTTTCATCCTATTGTTTCTCCTCGTTTCGCGCACGGATCTGCGCCCAAGACTTATGTAAAATGCACAGGCATTGCCTGCCGGATGCCCGGCCCGACAGGCAATGCTATTTTTATGGAAACTTGCAGAGGGAGACCGGCATTGCGCCAGTCAACTGGCGCAATGACCGGCAGATGCTATTTGTCAACTCCCGTAAAGACGATGCCCTGCATAAAGATGCGTTGGGCAAAGAAGAAGATCAGCACTGGCAGCACCAGGGTGATGAGCGCACCAGCCTGGATGAGGTTTGGCTGACGGCCGTACAGCGCATTAAAACGCTGCAAACCGACGGACAGCGGCCACAATTCCGGCTTGGAGGCCAGGTAGACCAGTGGGGAGAAGAAGTCGTTCCAGGCGAAGAAGAAATGGAAAAGGGAAACGGCCGTGAGCGCCGGTATCGACTGCGGCAAGATTACTGACCAGAATGTGCGCAGCCGCCCCGCCCCATCAATCATCGCCGCTTCGTCCATGGCCCGCGGAATTTGCATGAAGTACTGCCGCATTAAAAACACGTTGTACGCGTTGGCAAAATAATGCGGCACAATCAGCGGCAAAAGCGTGTTGGTCCAGCCGATGCGCGAGAAGAAAATGAAGGTGGGGATCAGTGTCGCCTGCACCGGCAGAATGATGGTGGCAATGAGGATCATGAACAAAACGTTCTTGCCCCTGAAGTTGAAGCGAGCGAAGCCGTAAGCCACAAACACCGATGAACCAACCGCGCCCAACGTGCCAAACCCGGCAATAATCAGTGTATTCAAGAACAATCGAGGGAAGTTGAGATCATCCCAGGCCTTCTTGAAATTCTGCCACTGCGGGTCGCGTACGTACACCGGGTCCAGCGTACGCCAGTTTCCTTCCCAGAGAATCGTCCCGGCCTCCGGATTGTCAGGATCGAGAAATTCGCTTTGGGTGCGTGTTTTCTTGACCATCGCCAATTCCTGTACATTCCCATCAATCGGCACGTTAAACAGTTCGTACGACTCGCCGTTGTATTCGAAGGTGGCTTTGGAGTGCGGCCAGATCACCGGCGCCTGCGGGTCGCTCATTTGCGCATCGCTTTTGATGGCTGTGGTGAACATATAGCCTAACGGCGCCAGGAAGATCAGCAAAAGGAAAAGCGCGATGCTGGTAACCAATACTTTGTTTAAGAGTTCACGTTGATGGTAAGAGCGCTTGGGTATTGCTTGAGTTGTCATGATCATTAATTCCCATCACCACCGGCGTAATAAACCCAGCGACCGGATGTGGCAAAAAGAACGGCCGTCAGGCCCAACACAATCAGGAATAAGACCCAGGCCAGCGCCGAGCCGTATCCCATCAGGTTGTACTCAAACGAATTTTTGTAGAAGTTCAGCGCGTAGAACAGAGTGGCATCTTGGGGGCCGCCCGTCCCGTTTTTCAGAACGTAGGCCAGATCGAAGTATTTGAACGCGCCAATCAGCATCAGCGTGAGATTGTAAAAGATGACCGGCGAGATCATGGGAATGGTGATATTGACAAAACGCTGCCAGCCATTCGCCCCATCAATAACGGCCGCCTCATAAATTTCACTGGGCACGCCCTGCATACCGGCCATCAAGGTCAGCATCAAGTTACCCGTGCCCCACAAGCCAATCAGTACCAATAAGGGGTAAATCCAGGTCGTGGAGTTGAGCCAGTCTGGCGTGGGCAGACCAACTGCACCCAATCCCAGGTTAATCCAACCCGTCTGGGTGTTGGCTACGCCAGCCCAGATGACGCCAGCCGCCACAATCGGAATCATGGCCGGCATGTAAAACAGTGTGCGGAAACCCTCACTCAGCTTCAGGCTTTTTGAATTAACCAGGGATGCTAACATCAGGCCAAAACCAAAGGTGACGGGAATGGCCAACAGGGCGTACTTAACAGTAACGCCCAGAGACTTCCACACTTTGGCATCGGTGAGCATGGTGGAAAAATTCTTCAAGCCAATGAGCTGCACCATATCTGGCTGCACCGGGTTGTAATCGGTGAATGCCAGAATAAGGGTCGCCACGACTGGAATTAGCGTGAATACCAGAAAACCGATAAGCCAGGGCGAAATAAAGAAGAGGCCCCATCGCAGCTGCTCGCGTTCCCGGCTAGACATACGCTTCGATTTGGTGTTTGCTAGCTCCTGAGCAGGCTGAACCAGGTCTGGTGTTGCCATTTGTTTCCTCCTTCGTGAAAAAGATAAGGACCCAAGGGGGAAAAGATGTCAGATCAGGTCCTGATTGTTGGAAAGTTGCACAGACCGCCCTCTGTGCGATGACCAGATTTGAGATGGTGGGGGGAACGGCCGTAGCCGTTCCCCCCACCATCTACAAACGCACTAATTCACTTCGTCAAAGACGGTCTGAAGTTCATCAATCAGCTTATCAATTTCGGCATCGAGGTCGAGATCTGGTGTGCTCTGATACAAGGCGCCAAACGTGCCATAGACATCGCTGGCCTTCAGGAAGTTAGGCATACCGGATTCGTGGTTGGGGTTGTCCGGGTAGTTCAACGCATCCACAAAAACCTGCAAGTCAGCGTCGGGGTAATTCTCAGCCATTTTTGCCAAAGCCGATTCTTGCAAGCTGGTACGGCCGGGGAAAGCACCGTAGATTTCTACCAGATCAGGGGCAAATTCGTCCATGAACAGGGAGTAGACCGCAAAGGCCGCTTCCGGATTCTTGGTCCCCTTCATGATGCCAAAGGTATCGGCATGCAGTTTAGCGGTAGTGTTGCCATTGTAGGAAGGAATGGCGGCCACATCCCAGTTAACGCCTTCGAAGCAGCAGGTGTACCAGGTGTGGTTCGGGTTCATGGCAACGTTGCCGGAGCCGAAGGTGTTACCCTGGGCGAGCAGGTCGCTGTTCACGTAGTTGTCATTGGGCCAGAAATGGTCCGTCCACATGGCGTCATAAGCCCAATGTGCTGCTTCGCGCCAAACCTCGGGCATGACCGCGTTGCCATCGGCGTCGGCGAAGCTGCCCGGGCCGAAGAAGGTCCATTGACCACGAATGTCTGTCCACATGGGATGATAACCGAACTGCACAGTGTTGTCGGGATCGAAGCCATCCATGGTGGCGTCGTTGCCATTGGCGTCAACGGTCAAGATCATGGCCAGCTCGCGCAGTTTGTCGAAATTCCATTCGCTGCCATCGGCGTAGGGGGCGCCCCATTCGTGCGGCGGGTATTCCAGGCCAGCTTCGTCGAACAGGTCTTTGTTGTACCAGAGGGCCGACGGATACACGGCAAAGGGCAAGCCTACCTGGCCCTGGCCTTCGAATTGATAGAATTCAACCAACGCCGGATTGAAGTCGGTGAGATCCATGTTGGCGGCTTCGATGTAGGGGGCCATGTCGAGCCAGGCGCCTTCAAAGCTGTACATACCGCGCACGCCAACGGGACCCACGATGTCGGGCACGTCGCCGGAAGCGATTTGCGTCTTCAAGACGTCGTAGGCTGTTTCATTTTGGACGATGTCCAAAACCAGCTTGTATTGATCGCCATAGGCGGCGTTAAATTTTTCGGCAAAAGCGTTCTCTTTTTCGATTTCTTCAGGGTTACCGCCAGCGCCCAGGCCGATGAACCAACGAATTTCGACGGGGCCATCGGTGGAGGCAGCCGTATCGGCGGGTTCTTCCACCGGCATAGCTTCTTCGGTGGGGACAGCTACTTCTTCAGCTGGCGCCGCAGCTTCCTCTTGAGGTGCAGCTTCTTCTGCAGGCGCGGCTTCTTCCTGAACGGCCGGGGCTGCCGGCTCTTCAGCAGTTTCCGTGGTTCCGCCGCCGCAGGCGAACAGCGCCATGGCCAAAATGACCAACAAACTAATAAGCCAAAAATAACGGGACTTGTTCATTTCATTCTCCTTACTCTTGTGCAGTTTTCTCCAAATCTTGCATTGCAAGCGTTTTCACTCATCTTGTCGGCGTCTTTTTTTCTTTTCCTCTTTAGGCCATCACCTCCCTGTTTAACGGCCGTACCCCATCACAAGAATGCCGGATCACCAGTTCGGTGGGCAAAATGATGCGGCGCGGCGGTTCGGCTCCGTGAGCCAAAATGTCCAATAAGGTTTCAACGGCCGTATAACCGGCCCGTTTGATGGGTTGTCTGATAGTCGTAAGGGGGGGAATAGTCTGCGCCGCAGGCGGCAAATCGTCATAACCGATCAGCGCAATGTCTTTTGGCACCCGCAGGCCGGCTTCTGCAACAGCGCGTATGGCGCCCTGTGCCATCGTATCGGAGGCCACAAAGACGGCTTCTGGCTGTTGTGGCAGCAGGCGCTGCATGGCCGTGTAGCCGCTGATCTCGGTGAAGTCGCCGACAGCAATTAAAGCGTCTTCGGGCAGTTGGTCCCGATCTCGCAGGGCCTGCAGATAGCCCTGCTGGCGTTGTACGGCCGCCAGGTTGTTCAGCGGCCCGGTGATCGTAGCAATTCGCCTGTAGCCCAAACCAAGCAGATAGGTAACGGCCGTATAAGCGCCCGACTGGTTGTCAGAATCCACATAACTGACCTGATCGTTGTCGTGTTGGCCCAGCAATACGAAAGGAATGCCTGACTCTAGAAGCTGGTATACAGACTGGTTATCGCGCTGTGTGGCCGTAATGATCACCCCATCCAATAACTGCTGGCTTAGAATATGGGAAACGGTGCGTGATTCATCTTCAATGGTATGGAAAAGCACGAGGGACAAAACATAATCGTAACGCATACAGGCGGCAGCCACTCCCTGGATAACATATGAAAAAAAAGGGTCGGCGCATACCGAAGCAGCCGACTTTGGAATAATAAGACCCAGGACCTGTGACTTTCCGCGGGCCAGAGACCGGGCAGCCGGGTTTGGCTGATACCCCGTTTCCCGCACGGCCTGCAGCACTCGTTCACGCACATCGTCGCTCACGTTGGGATACTGGTTAATGACGCGCGAAACGGTTGAGGGTGATACCTGCGCTATTTCACTGACTTGTTTTAAGGTTACCCTCCCGTTCATTTCACTCTCTTTCCTCTCCTCGTAAGAAAACGCTTTCACGAAAAAGCGCTTTTACCTAGCATTTCTTGAAAGCGTTTTCATTATCTTATCATCGGCTTCTCATTTTGTCAACCTGTTTTTTTCGTTTGCTTGTGGACACTTGGGCAAATTGCCCAAAATTGGACTATGTCCGTTGTGTATCAAGACCGACCGGGCCGAATTTCTCGTCTGCTGTTTAGTAGCATCTGAAAAGGATTTCAGGATACAATAAGATGTGGACACGGTTACGAAACCGTAGGGATAAGATTTATGGCGACAGATATGCACAAGAAAGTGACGATTACCGACATTGCGGAACGGGCTCGTGTCTCTCCGAGCACGGTTTCACGCGTTTTGCGCGGTTCAGCCGAGGTGGCTGATTCAAAACGAGAAGCGGTGATGCAAGCGGTAGAGGATCTACAGTACCGCCCTAACATTTTTGCCCAAAGCCTGGCCAGCGGGCAGTCGATGACCATTGGTGTACTGACGCAAAATTTTGGCAGTCCTTTTTACGATGGGATTTTGCAGGGAATATTACTGGGGCTGGATAAGAGCGATTATTGGCCGATGTTTGCCGACGGCCGTTGGCAGCCCACCGTCGAACTCCATGCCCTCCATTCCCTGTTAGATCGACGAGTAGATGGCCTGATCATCATTGGCGGCCAGCTTTCTGAAGAAGACCTGCAATCTGTAGCTGCCGATACGCCCCTGATTATCGTCGCGCGCAGTACGCCTGCTCTCCCGGAAAGCTGCATTTATGTCGACAATTTCATGGGTGGGTATCAGGCCACAAAGTACCTGATTGAGATGGGTCATCGTGACATCGTCCACATCACCGCCCCCACGATCAATCAGATCGCCATCGATGATGTCTATCAACGGTACTTGGGCTACCAACAGGCCATTCTAGATGCTGGTTGGCAGGTTGATCCTCGCCTGGTAGTTGAGGGTAGTTTGCAGCAGCAGTCGGGTGTTCTGGCTGTGGAGATGTTGTTGGCGCGTGGACGGCCGTTTAGCGCCATTTTCGCCGCCAACGATCAGATGGCTTTTGGCGCGCGCCTGGCCCTTTTTCGGCGCAATATCCGCGTGCCGCAAGACGTTTCTCTCGTCGGTTTCGACGATGAACAGTTTGCTCCCTACATGGTTCCTCCCCTCACCACCGTGCGCCAGCCTGCCGTCGAAATTGGACAGGTTGCGGCCAGCACCATGCTGGATCTTCTCGACGGCAAAAAGTCGCAGCCGCGCGTTTTCCAGCCGGAACTGATCGTGCGTGAATCCGTGACGCGCCGCAGCTAAAAGCCAGAGTGCCGGGCAGGCCGCCTTCTTAAGTAATCAGTAGAAAGTTTTCGGAAGACCTGAAGGGTTTGAAACCTAGGATACCCGGCTAAACTGATGCAAAACCCTTCGGGTCTAATTCCCAAATCCTTTTGCGGTTTACTTAATAAGCCTGAACAAATTCTCAGAAAAAGATCCAAATCGACATTTTTCCCGTATACAAGAAGGGTTGTATTTGACAAACGGCCGTTCCCTATACGGCCGTCTTAAACCAATTCTTTGGAGGAACTATGAAGAAACCGATTGCCTACTTGTTGATCCTGGCTTTAACGGCCGTGTTCATTTCTGCCTGCGGTGTGCTGCAAGAACCAGCCCAGCCCAGCGCCACCCTGGAAGCTATTCCCCTGGAACCAACGACCGTCGCCCCGGTCGAATCGCCAACGGCCGATGCCCCTCCGGTTGAGACCGCTTATCCGGCTGGTGGAGCCGAAACCGCTCCGCCCACCGCTTCATCCGATGCGGCATATCCGGCTGGTGAAACGGTTCTGCCGGAGCCGACTGATCCCCCCAGCGCCTATCCTGGCGCGCAGCCAGAGGCGCAGACAAGCGGTCCCCGGCTGTTTACCATCAGCCCGGACGATTCCGAGGTGAACTTTACTTTGGATGAGGATTTGCGCGGGCTGCGCAACACAGTGGTGGGCACCACCAATCAGGTCGCTGGCGAAGTTGCCATCGATCTGAACGATCTAAGCACGGCCCAGGTTGGTGTGCTGCAAATCAATGCGCGCACCCTGGCTACAGACAACAATTTCCGCAATCGTGCCATCCAAAACGAAATTCTGGAAACGGGCACCTATGAATTTATCACCTTTACGCCGACGGCCGTTAACGGCCTGCCGGCCAGCGCCGCCGTCGGCGAAGAAGTCTCTTTCACCATCGACGGAGATTTGACCATTCGCGACGTCACCCAGCCGGTGACGTTTGCTGTAACGGCCACGGCCGTTTCCGATTCGCAGATCACCGGCACGGCAACGGCCGTGGTCTCCCGCACCGACTACAACCTGAACATCCCGCAAGTCCCCAATGTTGCCAACGTAGAAGACGAAGTAGAACTAACCATCAACTTCGTTGCCAACGCTTCCTAAAACAAAAAAGCCGGACCTCGTGCGCACGAGGTCCGGCTTTTTTTACATTTCCCACGCAATTCTAGTCGTTCGACTCAGCCGGCGTCGGCTTGGGCACAAACCGCTTCATCTGGCTAATCGAAACTTTATTCATTTTACGGCAGCTGGGGCACTCAACAGCATGATATTTTTGCCGTGCCTCGGCTGCATCGGCCACAGCCTGAGCCACGTATTCCCGGCTCAACGTAAACGAGTGACGGCAGTAAGAACAGGTGATATTCATTAGATTTTCTCCTGGTGGTTGTCACCGCCCACGGATTTGAATTGTCAGTTTGGCCGGTTTCGCTGCACCACTGGCGAAACACATATTCAACTTCGTGAGCCATCACAAATGTTGTTATACGACCTCATTTTAATGGATTGCCAAGGGGAATTC